>CAWGRU010000006.1:0-15313 GCA_963825065.1 uncultured Gemmatimonadales bacterium | reverse complement strand
CAGAATGTTCGCGACGCTGTTGCTGAGTCCCGCGATGAATACCGGCACGACCTGCGGCCGCGCCTCGACGATCAGTCGGCCGATCCCGGACCGGGGAGGGAGCAGCGAATAGGGGTCGGGATTGCGATTCCGGGTGCCCTCCGGGTGGTAGCCGATGAGCCGTCCCGGGCCGTCACGGCAGAGGGCGACGAGCTCCTCGAGCGCCCACTGGTCGAACGCGGCCTTGTCCCGGGTCCGGAAGAACGGCGGGTACATCGACCACCACGCGACGAGGGCGTTGAGCAGGACGCCGCCCGGCCGTTGATAGAAGTAGCGCCCGCGGACGGGGAAGAGAATCGCCCGCCAGCCCGGCAGCCGCCGGAACAGGACGCTCATGACGACGTAGAGATCGAAGAATGAGCGGTGATTCGCGACCAGCAGCAGGGGGCGGTCGCGGCTGGTGGCCGCGACGTGGTCGAGTCCCTCCACCTCGATCAGCGGTTCCGTGAGCAGCGCGATCCAGCGCGCCCCGATCTCCCGGCCGCACCAGAACCAGATCCGCTGCCACCGTCCGTGGTTCATGGACCGCGCCAGCCGGACCGCGCAGCGCTCGAACGGACGCAGCTGTTCGAGGGGTGGAGACGAATTCATGGTCGCACGATTCCCCGGAATCTCCCCTGCGTCAAGCTCCGGGCCCCGGCGCTAACCTCTCCCGTCCACCCCACCCCGACTCGAGGCGGAGCGAGCCGATGGCACGATGGCGAGAACTGGCGCGGCGCGGACTGGTTGCGCTGATGGGCGGGCCGACCCTCGCACTGGCACGGCCCGACCAGGTCGTCGTGGAACGGCTCCCGCCGTTCGAGTCCCGGCTGCTCGGGGAGAACCGCACCATCGATGTCTTCCTGCCCCGCGGCTACAGCCACGACAGCCTGACGGCCTACCCCGTGCTCTACGCCAACGACGGGCAGGACATGGACGCGGTGGACCTGGCGGGCACCCTCGACTCCCTGCAGGCGGCGGGCGCGATGGCGCCGGTGATCGTCGTCGCCATTCACGCCACCGAACGCATCCAGGACTACGGCACCGCCTACATCGCCAATGCCCAGGGACTCGGCGCGCGGGCCGACCGCTACGGCCAGTTTCTCATCACGGAACTGATGACACTCATCGAGGCCCGCTACCGGGTCGAGCGCGGCCCTGCGCACACGGCGATCATGGGCTGGTCCCTCGGCGGACTCTCCGCATTCGATCTCGCGTGGCGTCACCCCGACCGGTTCGGCGCCGTCGGAGTATTCTCCGGCTCGTTCTGGTGGCGGACGGACGATGGCGACGTCGCCGCCCGGCAGGCGTCGCGCATCATGCATCGCCGGGTGCGCAGCACCCCGGGCCATCCCGCGCTGCGCATGTGGTTCGAGACCGGCCGGGAGGACGAGAGCGACGACCGCGATCGGGACGGCATCATCGACGCGATCCAGGACACCGAAGAACTGGTCATCGAGCTGGAGCGAAAAGGCTACCGTCGCGGACCGGACATGGTGCACCTGATCGTCGAGGGCCGGCACGACCTCCCCACCTGGAAGCGGCTGCTGCCCGAATGGCTCACCTGGGCGTTCCCGGGCGCGCGATGACATCCGGCATGCCGCGCCTGCTCCTCGTCGGTGGCGGGCATGGGCAGCTGTTCGTGCTCGAGGCGCTGGCTCAGGGACGCCTTCGCGGCGGTGCGGTGGTGCTGGTCGCGTCGCATGCGGGGCAGCTCTACTCCGGCATGGTGCCGGGCCTCGTCGAAGGGCGCTACGCGCTGGAGGAGATGACGATCGACCTGCGCGCGCTGGCGCGCGCCGCGGGCGCGGAATTCGTGGAGGGAACGGTCACTCGCATCGACTCCGCAGCCCGGCGGGTCCACCTCGCCGACGGCGCCACACTCGAATACGACGTCGCCTCCATCGCGATCGGCGGCGACCTCGCCGGTGCCGACATCCCCGGCGTGCGTGCCCACGCCCGGTTCGTGAAGCCGATCGACCGTGCCGTCGGCCTGGTGCCGGCGCTGGAGGCCGCGGCGCAGGCGGCAGGCCCCGAACCCCTGCAGGTCGTCGTGGTGGGTGCCGGCGCCTCGGGGATCGAGATCGCCCTCGCGACGCGCACCCGGCTCGACCGGCTCGGCGCCAGCCGCGCGATCATCTCCCTCGTGGACTCCACCGACATCCTGCTCAGGGACCGCGGCCTCGCTGCGGCGGATGCGGCCGAGCGGGCCCTGCGTGACGGCGAGGTGACGGTGCGGCTCTCCACCGGGATCGAGGAAGTCGGGCCGGCACACATCCGGATCACCGGCGGACGCGCCATCCCGGCGGATCTGGTCATCTGGTGTACCGGTACCGAGGCGCCGTCACTCTTCCGGGAAAGCGGCCTGCCGGTCGATGCGCGCGGTTACCTCACGGTCGACGAGTACCTCGCGGTCCCTGGCGCCACGGGGCTGTATGGCGCCGGCGATGCGATCTCCCTCCACACCGTGCGCCGGGTGCCCAGGGCTGGCGTCTACGCCGTGCATCAGGGACCTGTCCTGGCCAACAATCTCGCGGCGGCGCTCGGCGCGCCCGGGGCGGCACCGTCCCGGCGCTATATCCCGCAGGCGCAATCCCTCGCCCTGCTCAACTGCGGCGATGGCCGGGCGATCCTGTCGTACAGCGGCGTGGCGCTCACCTCGGGATGGGCCATGCGCCTCAAGGACTGGCTCGACCGGCGCTTCGTGCGCCGGTTCACCAAGCTCGGCGCGTGACCCTGCGCCGCCGTCCCGCGGCGGCCGTTCAGCGTCCCTCTGCAAACCTCCACCTGGCCGTGTAGTCCCTCGTCAGCGGCTGGTTCTCCAGCAACGCCCGGAGCAGCTCGACCGGCATCTGGTTGGCCTTGAGCACGGCATCGTGGAAATCACGGTCGGTCATCCGGCCCTTGCCGACCAGTTCCCGGTGCAGGGCGCGGAGCTGCAGCGCGCCCAGCATGTAACCCGCCTGGTAGAGCGGCGGATAGCTCCCATTGAAGCTGCGGCGCACCTCGGCCGTGGCGTTGGCGCGCTCGTGGCCGACGCTGTCGACCAGAAAGTCGATCGCCTGCTCCGGCGTCATCTGCCCGAGGTGAAACTTCAGCGAGAAGATGATCCGCGCGGCCCGGTGCATCCGCCAGAACAGCATCCCCACCCGGTCCTCGGGCGACCGCGGGAACCCCCCGTCGTACAGCAGCATCTCCCAGTACACCGCCCAGCCCTCCACCGAGAAGGGCGTCCCGAAGTTCTGCCGGTGCGGGTTGTAGCGCTCGTTGTAGAAGCCCTGCAGGTGGTGACCCGGGATCAGCTCGTGATGCACCGTGGCGCGGGCGAAGTGCTCGTTGTTGCCGCGCAGGGTCATCTGCTTGTCATCGTCCGCCATGGCGTCGGTCGGAAACGCGACCCAGATGTCGGACCCGCCGAGGAAGAACGGATTGACCTTCTGCTCCTCCGCGGTCAGCATGATGAGCCGCCAGTCATCCCGGGCGAGCGGGGGAATGGTGACGAGATTGCGCCGAGTCACCCACTCGGCCGCCTCGTCCGCCAGCCGTTTAACCAGCAGGGGCTGGGCTCCGGGCTCGACGTGCTGCTGCTTCACCCGCTCCAGTGCGGTGTGCCAGTCGTCCCCCAGCCCCATCTCCCGTGCCGCCTTCTTCATTTCGGCCTGGCACCAGGCCAGCTGCTGCTCGCCGATGGCGATCAGCTCCTCCGGCGTGTAGGGAATCATCTCGTATGCAATGTCCCGGAGCAGCGCCTCGCGGCCCAGCGGATCCCCGATGATCGGGTCGTCCTGCCCCGGGACGATACCGACGACCTTTTCCCGCAGCGACTTCCGGTACGCGGAGAGCGCCGAGTCGGCCCGGGCGTAGGGCGCCGCGGTCCACCAGGTGAACAGGGGATCGAACCCGGTGTAGTGCTGCTTCCACTTCTCCAGCAGCTTGCGATGCGTCTCGATCGCCTGCGCGGCCCGAAACGCCACGATCCGGCCGGGACGACCCGCGCTGTCCATGGCCTCGATCCTCCGGCGGGCCGAGTCGGCCTGCTGGGCGATCCAGGTCAGGGCGCGGGCCGAGGCCTCCGCGGGAACGGAGTCGATCCGTTCACGGGATTCATCCAGTGCGCGGATCGCCTCGCCGAACGGCAGCAGCGGGGTGATCTCGGCCAGGCGCTCCGCCTCGAGGTCGAGCAGCCCGAGTCGGTGCGTCAGCGCCTGTCGGAGCAGCAGGTAGTCCACCTTCCCGTCCTGGGAGAGTCGACCGAAGTCGACCGCCGCCAGCCGGGTCTGCCACTCCCGGTAGAATCCCCGTGTGGCATCGCGATGCGCCCGAGACCACTCGGCGGGATAGCGGTGCGCCAGCGCGCCCTCATCGGCCGTGAAGCGCTCGATAGTCTCGCGCAGCTCGCTGCTGCTCGCCCGCAGGGGCGTGGTCAGGGCGGGGACATAGGCGGCGCCATCGCGAACGCTGCCGCGCTCCGACCCCTGGGCCATGAGCGGCGCGGCGACGGCAGTGGCGAGGATGTACGGCAGCAAGGTGTGGCGCATGGGTTATCGGGAGAGGTCAGCTTTCTTCGGCACCAGCCGGCGGCATCGCGCCTTCGTTCCGGGCGTGGTGCAGGGTCAGCAGGAGCGTCGCGAGCTCCCACGGTTTCGCCAGGAAGGGCACGCCCTCGGGCAGGGACGCCGGCCCCCCGCCATCCTGCGTAGTGTACCCGCTCGTCAACACGACGGGGATCCCGAGCCCTCGTTTGCGCAGTTCCGCGTAGAGCTGGGTACCGCTCAACCTCGGCATCACGATATCGGTGAGGATCAGGTCGATTTCCGCCCGCCGGCGCTCCCAGATGTCGAGCGCCTCCTGACCGTCGCCGGCCGCGATCACCCGGTACCCACTGTGCTCCAGCAATCGGGCCGTCGCACGGCGCAGCGACTCTTCATCTTCGACCAGGAGGATGGTCCCCTTCCCCTGCTCCGGCCGCTCCGGCCGGTCGGCGGAGGTGGGCAGCGTGGCGTCGGCCACGGGGAAGTAGAGCCGAATCTGCGTCCCCCGGCCGGGCGAGCTTTCCACCGCGATGCGGCCGCCATGCTGCTGCATCAGACCGTGGACCATCGTCAGTCCGAGGCCGCTCCCCAGTCCCGGTGGCTTGGTAGTGAAGAACGGTTCGAAGAGACGCTCCTTGGTCGCCGCATCCATGCCCATGCCGGTGTCGCTGACCTGCAGGAAGACCTCGGTGGGCGGTCCGCCCGCGCTCTCCGAGAGCGAACGGACCGTGATCTCGAGGCGCCCCCCCTCGGGCATGGCGTCCCGGGCATTGGTGGCGAGGTTGAGCAGGATCTGCTCGATCGAACCGGCATCGGTGCGCACCGTGGCAGCGGTTGGATCGGCATGCACTGCTACCTCGATATTGGCGGGCAGCACCCGGGGCAGGAGCTCGGCAGCAGCCTCCACCAGGGGGGAGAGGGGCTGAGCGTGAAACTGCAGCCGCCGGTCGCGGCTGAAGGCCATCAGCTTGCGGACCATGTCCCCGCCCCGGCGGACCGCGGAGGTGAGGTCCTCGAGGTCATCGCGGGCTTCGACCAGGTCGGCCGGGAGCTGTTGCTCGATCAGGGTGGCGGTCGACAGGATGACCGTCAGGAGATTGTTGAAGTCGTGGGCGATGCCGCCGGTCAGTTGGCCCACCGCCTCCATTTTCTGCGCCTGACGGAGCTGCTCCTCGAGACTGCGCTGCTGGGTGACGTCCTCGACGAACGCCTCGATCGAATCTTCGGCGCCTCCCTTGGCGCTCACCAGGCGGACATGGCTGTGCACCTGGATGACGCGGCCGTCCTTGCGCCGCAGCGTGCTTTCGAAACTGGTCTGCCCGCGATCCTCCAATTCGCGCAGCAGCCGCTCCCGCTCCTCGGGTACTTGATGCAGGTCCCGGCTCACATCGAGCTGCATCAGGTCAGCCTCATCGGCGTATCCCAGCATGCGCACCAGCGCCGGATTGGCGCTGAGGACGGCCCCGGTGCGGGTGGTCCGGACGATGCCGATCTGGGCGTGATGCACCATCGCCCGAAACTGTTCCTCGCTGGCGTGTCGCGACGCTTCCGCGGCTTCCGCGAGGCGGCTGGCACGCTGCAGGCCCAGACCGGCGAGCACGAGCAGCGAGGCCGCCGCCGCCGCGAGGAGGGCCTCCAGGACCGTTTTCGCCCGGCGTGCGCCGGCACCCATGGCGCCGGAAAACGAGTCCTCCACCAGCGCCAGCTGGTGCGTCAGGCGATCGACCTGCTGTAGACTGGCGCTGATACGCCGTTCGTCGGGGTGCGGACTGTCGATCTCATCGTGCACGGTCGCGCCGAGCGCAAGCAGCTCCGTGATCAGCGAATCACCCTGGGTCCAGTACCCGATGGCGGCGGCCACGAACGGGACCCGATGGAAGCGGCGAAAAAACCGCCCCATGCCCGCGATGTCGTCCGGATGATTTCTGCCCTGCAGGAATCCGGCACGCACCCGGTCCCAGTCCGGACGCTCCTGCTGCAGCTCCCGCCGCGCGATCTGGTCTCCGAGTGGAACCTGGAGGTACTGCTCGAATTGCCGGTATTCGACGGAGTCGCGGGTGTAGACGTAGCGGGTGAGGTGATGCACGGCGTCCTTCTGCGCCTTGGACCAGAGCCCCTCGCCTCCGACATAGGCGCGTGCCGACGAGAGCGCGTCGAACCCCAGCGCGCCGACCAGCAGCAGGCCGCCGGCCGTCGCGAGCAGGAGGAGTCCGCTCAGCAGCGCCTGACGCTGAATCGTCGAGAACCGCGGGATGCCGCTTGCCTGCATGGATCCGATGACCCGCACCCGCCTGTCGGGTGAGCCGAAGGACGACCGGAAACCGAACGGCGGAGGGGCGGGATGCCCTTCCGCCGTGAGGAAACTACCCGGCCGACCGCACCGTGCGGCCCGCCGCCACGGCGCCTAACGCAACGCCCAGAACTCCACCCGATTGTCCATGAAGCGCGGAATTGCCAGCCACCCCCTGGCAGGGTCGAGGCCGATATCCGCCGGGGCATTCTGGCCGGTGATGAGCGTTCGGGTCGCGCCGTTCTCAAGCAGGAAGATGCTCGAATCGGCCCAACTGGTGATGAGCGGAGCCCCCTGCCACAACTCCACCCCGTCCTGCGAGCCGGGCCCGGTGCCGAGCGTGTCCACCCTGGCGACGTCAGGCTTCCACCCCAGCAGGTGGGTGCCGCCGAACGGCACGAGAATGAAGCGGCCGCCGGCCGCGTCCCAGGTGATGCCATTGGGCCGCTCCAGCCAGTCGCCCTCGGCGGCGACCGTGGCCTTGCGCCCGCTGACGGCGAAGATCCGGTCGGGACCCGGATGCGTCGCGTTTCCCTTGACGTCGAACAGAATCCCGGTGTCAGTGATGTAGAGGGTCCCGTCGGGCCCGACCGCGACGTCGTTGAGGAACTTCGCCTGCTTCCCCAGTTCCACGCTCGCGACCGGCTTCCCGCTGCGTTTGTCGAATCCGCGCACCGCATCGATATCCGCTACCCAGAGCGTGTCTCCTGCCAGCGCGAGGCCCTTCGGACCGTTCAGCTTCACCCCGCCGGTCCCGCTCATGATGAAATGCAGGCTGTCGATGGCCCCATCCCTGGTGAGCCGGCTGATGAATCCGTTGTCGTCCCGGGCGCTCGGATTGCCGTTGATGTTGCTGACGAACCAGACCCCCTGGTCGGCATCCCATAGCACCGACTCCGGCGTGGCGAGGCCGTCGGCCTCCGCCACCTTGGCCGGCACGGGCGGCGCGGCCGGTTTCACGGCGGCGGCGGAATCCTGCGCGGGGTGCTCCGCCGGCTTGGGGGCGCAGGCGGAGAGGAACAGGACTGTCACGGGGATCGCGATACGACGGACCATCGGGCACTTCTCCCTTGAGGTAGGTGACGGCATCAGGTCTTCACGTACAGTTCGCCGCCCCGGGCACGAAACTCGGCGGATTTCTCCGCCATCCCCGCCGCGGCCTCGCGGATGTCCTGGGTGATCTTCATCGAGCAGAACTTCGGCCCGCACATCGAGCAGAAATGGGCGACCTTCGCGCCATCGGCTGGCAAGGTTTCGTCGTGATAGGCGCGGGCGGTGACCGGGTCGAGTGCCAGGTTGAACTGGTCCTGCCAGCGGAACTCGAACCGGGCTTTGGAGAGCGCGTCATCCCATTGGCGGGCTCGCGGGTGACCCTTGGCGAGGTCGGCGGCGTGAGCCGCGATCTTGTACGCGATCACTCCCGCCTTCACATCGTCGCGGTCGGGCAGTCCCAGGTGCTCCTTGGGTGTCACGTAGCAGAGCATCGCGGTGCCGAACCAGCCGATCATCGCCGCCCCGATGGCGCTGGTGATGTGATCATATCCCGGCGCGATGTCGGTGGTGAGTGGTCCGAGGGTGTAGAAGGGCGCTTCGGCGCACCACTCGAGCTGCTTCTCCATGTTCTCTTTGATAAGGTGCATCGGGACGTGCCCGGGCCCCTCGTTCATCACCTGCACGTCGTACTCCCACGCGATCTTCGTCAGCTCCCCCTGGGTCTTCAGCTCGGCGAACTGGGCCTCATCGTTGGCGTCGGCGATGGAGCCGGGACGGAGTCCGTCACCGAGCGAGAAGGAGACGTCGTACGCCCGCATGATCTCGCAGATCTCGCGATAGTGAGTGTAAAGGAAACTCTGCCGGTGATGGGCGAGGCACCACTTGGCGACGATCGATCCGCCGCGGGACACGATGCCCGTCATCCGCCGGGCCGTGAGCGGGATGTACTCCAGCAGCACCCCGGCGTGGACGGTGAAGTAGTCCACTCCCTGTTCCGCCTGTTCGATGAGCGTGTCGCGATAGATCTCCCAGGTCAGATCCTCCGCCACCCCACCGACCTTTTCCAGCGCCTGATAGATCGGGACTGTCCCGATCGGGACGGCACTGTTGCGGATGATCCATTGCCGGGTCTCATGGATGTTCCTCCCGGTGGAGAGGTCCATGACCGTATCGGCGCCCCAGAGCGTGGCCCAGCGGAGCTTCTCCACCTCCTCCTCGATGGAGCTGGTCACGGCCGAGTTGCCGATGTTGGCATTGATCTTCACGTGGAAGCCCCGGCCGATGACCATCGGCTCGAGTTCCGGGTGATTGATGTTCGCGGGGATGATGGCGCGGCCCCGGGCCACCTCGCTGCGGACGAACTCCGGGCTCATCCCCTCACGGATGGCGACGTAGTCCATCTCGGGGGTGATTTCGCCGCGGCGGGCGAAGTGGAGCTGGGTGACGGCGCCCCGGCCCCGATAGGCGGGCCGCACCAGGCTCTCGGGCACCAGCGCATCGGCGGACTGATTCGTGGGGGCTGCCGCGCTTCGCTCCACATCCCGCTCCAGGATCCACGGCAGCCGGACCATCGGCAGTCCCTGCCGAACATCGATGCCCTGGGGCCCGCTGGGATCATAGACCCGGTGCGGAGGCTCGCCACCTGAAAGCGCGATCTCCCGCATCGGCACCCGGATGCCGCGCGGGCCGTCGACGTAGACCTTGGTGGAGCTGGGAAAGGCCTCCCGGTACGAGGTCTCGGTGAGAAGGCCGGAGGTGACGGACATGGGCACTGCTCCTCTCGTTCAGGCATAAGGAAGCAGCGACACCGCGCTCCCTTCGCCGGTATGAACCGGATCAGGTTCCAAGGGACTTTCTCAATCGCCGACAGCCTTGGTGCGCCACATCACGCGCACCGTGCAGCCGGGATACCCCTGGCGGTCTCGGGAATCGTAATCCCGGGGCCCGGGCCGTCAATGGCACGAGAGATGCTTTATTGACTGGCCGAGAGGCCGGAACCACCGGTGATCGGAAAGCGTTCATCACACGGAGTCGATGCTGAACCCCTCAAGCTCCGCAGGCCGGAGCCGATATGAGAAGCCAGAGGGCGTGCAGGCGTAGCTCATGAGGACACACCGGAAGCGGAAGCGAATGCAGCTCCGAGTGCGCGAACACAATCAGATGCTCAGCAACCGGCTCAACCGCCGGGGGGTGGAATACACCCTGGAGCGATCGCGGCAAGGCTGACGGCACACCAACGCCACCCCACGCCCCCGCGCTCAGCGAATGAACGCGGGGGCGTTGCGTTGGTAGCCGATGCCGGTCGAGAACGGGGACGAAGGGGGGAAGGGATGCCGAAACTGCTGCATATCGCCATCACGAGTGCCGCCGCACTCCTGAGCGTGGGCGGGACGCGACGCCCGGAGGCCGCGGCACCGGCACAGCCGGCAATCCGGGAGATCGCCGACGTATCTCTCCGGGACGTCGCGGTGGCGGTGTACGATTCGGCCCATCCGGTGATCTACTACAACCCGAACCTGATGCGGCGTCTGGGCCCCGGCCTCGAAACGTTCTTCCTGGCCCACGAACGGGCGCACATCGAGCTGCGCCACACCCGGGCGAGTGCGCTCCGCGCCGAAGCGAGCAAGCGCGACAGCATGCTGCAGGCGAAGGAACTCGACGCCGATTGCCTGGCCGCCCGCCGGCTGGGGAAGGATCAGCGTGAGGCATCGCTCGCGGCGGCGCATTTCTTCGCCCGGCTGGGCGGCATGCACTACGACGACGAACATCCCGCAGGAGGGATTCGCGCGGCGCGCATCCTGGCTTGCATGCCCTAGGCATCGTTCCCACATTGGGAACCATGCGCTCCCTGTCGCGGCTCCCATGGTTCCCGCTGCTCGCCGCCCTGATCGGGGCGGCCCCGGCGGAGGCCCAGGGCCTTCACCTGCTCCCCGGTGTCGCGGAGATCGAGAGCGACAGCATTGGGGACATCGCGGTCGCGGCGGTGGATCGGCCCCAGCCAGTCATCTACCTCAACCCTGGCATGGCCCGTCGCTACGGGCCGCTGCTGACCCGTTTCTTTCTCGCCCACGAATACGGCCACATCTACCACCGGCATACCCGCGCCGGCCTGGCTGACACCCCCGAGGCGACCCGCGATTCCATTCTCCGTGCCCAGGAGCTCCAGGCCGACTGCTACGCCGCCTCCCAGGAAGGAGCGGACGCACGCGCCGCCACCGAGGCCGCATTGCGCTTCTTCGCCCGGCTGGGACCATTCCGCTTCGACAACGTCCACCCAACCGGGGCCCAGCGGGCGGCCAGGATCCTCCTCTGCCTCCCCAGCCCGCGTGAGCCGGTGATGTACGGGCGCGGCGAGACTGGCGTGGAAGTCGGGCCGGTGAGCGGCGAACCTGACAAGGTGCGCTTCGCGGTACGGGCCTCGTCCCTGGACCGAAGCCAGTACGGCAACGACGCGGTGCTGTGGGTGGACGGGCTCCGGATCGGCGCCGTCTCCAACCTGCGCTTTCCCGACCGGATGGACGTGGATCGCTTCGGAGCCGGCATCCACTCCTACCGGCTGGCCATCGACGTCTACAGCTTCGACGGCCTGCTGCAGGCCATCCCGACCGGGAGCGTCTCGGGTCGGGGCCAGGTCCTCATTCGGGACGGCGACCGCTTCCGCATTGAATGGATCCCGGGACAGGCGCCCGCCCTGGTGCGGGATACCGAGTAGCGCGCCGACTCATCTGCTCTGGTCCAGGCTCCCGCCGCCGACTCCTTCGAATCGACAACCCCTGGCAACCCCCGCATCGGCTGAATCGTCGAGAAGGGCTTCTGCAGGAAGGCCGAATCGCCGAAATAGATCGCCGCGAGACCGGCGACCTGCAGCGCGAATCCCGAGCGCGTCCCGGTGGGGGCGACCGGGGGCGCGGAGGGCATCACCGATCTGGGACTACACTGGAGGGGCTGTCGCGGTCGGCATCACCACCCGCTGGTAGGTCCACAGCCGCATCATGCCGGTGAAGGCAGTCGCCAGGTCGGTGTCGAAGTCCACGCCGGCCCGCTCCTCCATGTAGGCGAGCGCCACCTCGGTCTGCCAGGGATCGCGATAGGGCCGCGCGGTGCACAGGGCATCGAAGACGTCGCAGACGTGCACCAGCTTGCTGGCGAAGTGGGTGTCCCGGGCGTAGCGCATCCGTGGGTAGCCGTGGCCGTTGATCAGGATGTGATGCTCGTAGGCCACGGTGGCGGCGAGGTCCAGTTTCTGCTCCCGGGCCATGATCAACCGGGCCCCGTCGACCGGATGCTTGCGGAGAACGGCGAGCTCCTGTTCGGTGAGCGCACCCCGCTTGACCAGGATATCCCGCGGCACTCGCACCTTGCCGAGATCGTGCAGCAGGCCGGCCACGCCGAACTCCCGGACGTCCTTCGGCACCAGCCCGATGTACTCCGCCAGCGCCATCGACAGCACCGAGACGTTGGTGGCATGCGTGGTCGTGTACTGGTCGTAGTTCTTGAGCTGCAGCAGCGGGAGCAGCATCCGGCTCTGGCTGTGCATCGCCAGCGAGAGCGAGCGGACCACCGCATTGGCTTCCGCGAGCGGCAGGGTCTCGGTCTCCTGCACCTCGGCGTGGATCCATCCCACGGTCTCGATCTCGTCGTCGAGGGTGTAGGGGACGCTGCTGCTCTCGGCCGTCTCCACCACCACGTCGGCGCTGGCGCCGCGAAGGCTCACGGCGCCGAAGCGGATGCTCGGCCGGCGCAGCTGCCGGGCCTCGCTGCTGTCCTCCTCGCCGGTGGAAACCTTCTTGTGGACATCGTTCAGGAACTCCGCCAGCTCCTCGCGCGTCACCTCGCGGTCGAATTCCACCCGCTGGACGCCGGCGCGGGCCAGCCGCCGGGCCCAGTCCCAGGCCTTGAAGTCGCGAAGCGCCTGCTGCCGGTAGAGCACCTCGTCCTCGAGGAAGGAGAAGATGGGCGCGGGATCCAGCTTCTGCAGCCCGTCGAGTTCCTTCCACGCCGCATCGACCGCCCGTTCACGGGCGGGGTGTCCCACCCGGTACAGGCCGGTCGCGGAGAGTGCCTGACCGAGGGACGTGAGGAAGCGGATCGGGTCGCTCATGCCTCCTCCGAGGCCGCGCCGGTGGCCGCCCGGCGGATGTCCTGGTCGTTGCTCTCCGAGGCGAGCTGCAGCACCAGCTGCGCGTTGGGATCCTGGCGAAAGCTCCGCGCGAGCGAGCCGAGCACCGCGAGGAGCTCCGGCGTCTTGGGCACCAGCCGGCGCCGGCGGAACCAGCCCTGTTTGGTCAGCGCGTGGGCGACCAGCCAGTCGCGCGTCGCCGGGGTGCGGATGGTTCCGAGCACCCGGACGGCCATCGAGCGGATCTCGGCGGAATTGCGCCGGTCGTTGAGCAGCACCATGAGCCGCGGTACCGCGGCCGGCGGGCAGCCCTCGAGGGCCGCCGTGAGACCCATGCGGATGTTGACGTCGTCGTCGTCGCCCAGCGAGGCGAGGACGGCGTCGGCCCGCTGGCCGGGAATCCGGAGCATCAGCTTGAGTGCCTCGCGGCGCACCCGGGCGTCGTCGTTGTCCACGTAGGGGGAGGCGTCGAAATCCCCGGGGATCTCGGGCAGGGACCCGAGCAGCGCGAGCAAGTTGCGCTGCACGAACCAGGGCGAGGTCGGCAGCCGTTCCACCAGCATGGGGCCGATGGCCGGGCCGAGCTGGCCCAGCCGGGTGAGCAGCCGGCGGCGCATGGTGCGGCTGTCGGCTACCTCGAGGGTCTCCAGCATCGGCTCCGCGGCCGCCATGCCCATGCGTTTGAGCAGCAGTTCGACCACGTCGGTATCGCGCGGCTCGTTGTTCAGCAGGATGCGCATGTTGGCCGGCGTGGCGAGCCGCTCCCAGAACTTCTCCTGGATGTCCTCGGCCACGCCCGCATCCTCGACCATCCGCACCACGGCGCCCGCCTGGCCCTCCCGGACGACCTCCTCGAGCGCGGCCCAGACGGTGTCTCCGACGGTATCCGTCTCGAGCGACATCTGCACGATGCGGATCGCCTCCAGCTTCTGCTCCGGCATCTGCGTGGTGCCGTGGGACGGGTGCCGCGAGAGCCGTTCGAGCACCCGGGAGTAGGGCAGCGGATTGGGGTCGTCGAGCGTCCATTTGTCCACCAGCTGGCGGACGGCTTCGCGCAGCCCGAGGTCGGCCTCCTCCCGGACGCTCAGGCTCCCCTTCTCCGCCTGGAAGGCGAACTTGGTCAGCAGGCGGAGCATCGCCTGCGGCAGCACCTGGCCACCGGCATCGGACACGGCGCGGAGCAGCGTGAGAGTCGCGCCCGCCGGCAGCACCATCGCGGCGTCGACTACCAGGCGCCGCCGCTGGGCGAGGTCGGCACCCAGGGTCGCGAGTTCGCGGAGTGTGTCGGGCGTGATGTGGTTGAGGAGGGTCGCCAGCTTCTCCTTGATCGCGGCCGCCTCACTGCCGGCGGAGAGCCGGAGTTCGCGCGAGAGCCCCAGCAGGTAGTTGACCACCTGCTTGGCCTGATCGGGATCGCGGAGCCGCTCGTTGAGGGCCCGGGCGATGGCCCGGGGATCGGAGTGCAGTTCCGGCGCCCCTTCCCGGGCGAGCGCGGCCGCGGCGAGCCCCATCCACAGCCGGTTCACCGTGCCTTCGGCCCGGGCCTGCTCCCCGAGCCGCTGTTCCTCGGACAGCTCCAGCCGATCGTAGGCTGGGGCCAGCAGCCGGATGTTCTCCCAGCGCTCGTCGAACTGGGTCAGGTCTGCGCCCACCGGCTTGCTCCGCGAGTCGGCACTCAGGGCGCGGAGCATCTCCATCAGCTCCTCGCGCGAGGCGCCGGGGGTGAACTTGATCGCGCCTATCTGGTGGCGGTGCAGCTTCGCAGCGAGCTCCCGCAGCACCGGGTTGTCCGGATCGGTTGCGAGTCCTTCGACCAGGAGCTGATTGCGGGCAACGCCGACCAGCAGGAATGGCCGGTTGACCAGCACGGTCCGCAGGTGACCGGCCAGCGCGTCGATGGCCGAACCCAGGAGCGGATGCCTCTCGGGGTAGGTGGTGCATTTGTGCAGCGCGATGCCGAGCAGGGGCAGGAATACGGCCACGTCACGCGGCAGGACCGCGCGTTCCTGATCGGCGGAGGCGGTCGAAGTGTCGGCCACGCGTCTCTTGGAGGGGAGGCTTCCTCTAAGGTAAGGCGGGGCGGGGAGGGCGGGAAGAGGCGGAAGCGGAAGGCGGACGGGGGCCGCGATCGCTCGCGGCCCCCGCCAGGCTCAGCAAGCCAGTCCCCCAGCGGCGGTCACTTGGCCCGGTCGATGTACTCGCCGGTGGTCGGGTTCACACGGATCTTCTCCCCGGTCTGGATGAACTCGGGCACGTTGACCATGGCGCCGTTGTCGAGCTTGGCCGGCTTGAAGGACGAGGTCTTGGTCGCGGTCTTCATCACCGGGTTGGTCTCGACGACTTCGAACGTCATCGCGTTCG
>CAWGRU010000005.1:0-149361 GCA_963825065.1 uncultured Gemmatimonadales bacterium | reverse complement strand
GCAAGAGCGCGAGTGAGCGGGTGAGCGTGGCGGCGGCACCCGCGCCGCCGCCGGTCACTCAACCTCCGGTGGCGGTGACTCCTCCTGCTGCATCGGGCAGCAGCGCGCTGCTGCCGCGGCGCGCGGCGGAGGCGGGCGGGGCCTTCTCCTGCGGCATCGCCCAGAGCGGCGCCGTCTGCTGGGGAGGTGCCTACTCCGGGCTCACCGCGATCGAAGGCACCAGCGGCATCTCGCAACTCACGATGGGCCGGACTCATGCCTGCGGCCTCCTCACCGGGGGAAGGGCCGTCTGCTGGGGCGACAACCGGCAGGGTCAGCTCGGCGACGGGTCCACCAACTCGTCCAATATCGCCGTTGCGGTGGCGGGCGATCTGAGCTTCTCCGCCATCTCCGCCGGCGGTGGACATACCTGCGGGCTCGCGGGAGTGAAGGCCTTCTGCTGGGGCAAGGGGAAGGAAGGCCAGCTCGGTGACGGCGCGGCAAGCGACCGCCGGAAGCCTACGGGGGTCAAGGGTGGGCAATCCTACGTGGCGATCAGCGCGGGGGGCGCGCACAGCTGCGGCCTCACCGCCGCGGGGAAGGCCTACTGCTGGGGCGACGGCTTCGCCGGCCAGCTCGGCTTCGGCGGCCAGGACCAGCAGTCCGAACCGGTCGATGTGTCAGGTGATCAGAAGTTCACCAAGATCACGACGGGCGGGAAGCACACCTGTGCGCTCACCAACGCGGGGCGCGCCTACTGCTGGGGCGCCGATGATGCCGGGCAGCTCGGCGACGGCTCCAGGAGCGACCGCACCAGCCCGCAGGCCGTCGCCACGGCGCAGAGCTTCACCGAGATCAGCGCGGGCAACAACCACACCTGCGCCCTCGCCGGAACCGAAGTGTACTGCTGGGGCGAGAACCGCATGGGCCAGCTCGGCGACGGCACCAAGAGCGATCACACCAAGCCGGTCGCGGTGGGAGGCGGGCTGAGTTTCTCCTCCGTCTCCGCCGGCGAAGGCTACTCCTGCGGTCTGGCGCGCGGCGAGGCGGTGTGCTGGGGCCGCAATGACCGGGGCCAGCTGGGCGACGGGACCACCACCCCCCGCGGCAATCCGGCGCCGGTGCGTAGCGACTGATTCGGCGCAGCCGGGACCACATCGGGGGCGGCCATTGCGGTCGCCCTTTTTGCTGGGCAGCCCTCCGTCGGCGGTCGGGGTTTGGGTGGCGACGTGATCCTGTCCCGAGGCAGATGCGAACGGGGCGGGACTCGTCGCCGAGCCCCGCCCCGTACTCACGACTGCCTGGCCGCGTGCAGCTAGTGTCCGCCGATCGAGATCGGGACCCCCACGCCGACCAGCAGGTCGGCCTGGGTCTTGGAGTTGTTCCCGCCGCCATCGAAGGAATAGATGTACGTCTCGGCCGTGAAGTTGATGCGGAAACGGGGCGTGACGTTGGCGCGGATGCCGAAGCCCGCGACGCCGCCGAAGTCAGTGATGTCGCTGCTCTTGATTCCCTTCCATGCGGCGCCACCGCGCTTGACGATGCCCGGGCCGATGATCAGGTAGAGATTGCTGCGCCGAGGCGAGATGACGGCGCGCACACTACCGAAGAGGATATGACCGTCCTGCGAAATGCCGCCATCCAGCCCCGGGCCGAATACATCCTTCTCGGTGACCGAGGCGCCGCTGGTGGCGTACGCGAACTCACCCTCGATGGCGATGCGGGCGCCGATCGGCACGCTGATCCGTCCGCCGAAGGCGAAGGCGTTCTTCTGGTCGAAGGTGAAGGGATTGCCGGCAATCACACCCGCGCTCCCCGAGGCGAGATGCGTCAGACCGTAGTAGCTGGCGATGAACGGGGTGATCTCGGTACGGAGCTGAGCACTGGCAACGGACGGGGCGGCAAGCCCCGCAGCGAGGACTGCCAGCGCGAGCCGCTGGCGCACGGACGAAATAGTGAGCACACAACCCCCTGTGGAGAGATGGCCAGACGCCGGATCGGGCTGCTTTCGGAATGGGGGTACTATGCCGAGCGGCCTGAGGGCTGTCAACTGCCCATCCCTTTCCCCTTTCCCCTTTCCCCTCTCTACCTTTCGAGGTGCACCTCTACCTTCACGTTCCCTTCTGCGCCCGCCGCTGTTCCTACTGCGACTTCGCGATCGCGGTGCGCCGGGAGACGCCATCCGCCGAGTACGCCGACGCCATCCTGACAGAATGGCGGAGCTGGAGGGGGCATCCGCGGTGGGCCGACTCGCGGCAGCTCGCCACCGTGTATTTCGGCGGCGGGACTCCCTCGCGGCTCGATCCGTCGGAGCTGGCCCGGATCGTCGACGGCATCGCAACGGACCTGGCGATCGCCTCCGGCGCCGAGATCACCCTGGAGGCGAACCCGGAGGACGTCACGCCGCTGGCGGCAGCCGCCTGGCGCAGGGCGGGCATCAACCGGGTTTCGCTCGGCGTGCAGTCGTTCGACGCTGGGGTGCTGGCCTGGATGCACCGCACTCACACGGCGGATCAGGTCCCGGCAGCAGTCGCGAAGCTCCGGGACGCAGGGATCACCAACGTATCGCTGGATCTCATCTATGCGCTGCCGGCGAGTCTGGTGAGGGACTGGGAGAGGGACCTCGATGCGGCGCTCGCGCTGGCGCCGGCGCATCTCTCCCTCTACGGTCTCACCGTCGAGGCCCGTACTCCGCTCGGCCGATGGGTGGATCGCGGCGAGTCGCTTCCGCCGCCGGATGAGCGGTACGCCCAGGAATTCCTCACGGCACATGCGGCGCTCACCGGCTCCGGTTACCGCCACTACGAAGTCTCCAACTACGGGCTGCCGGGACAGGCAGCGATCCACAACAGCGCCTACTGGCTCCGGGCCGCCTATCTCGGGCTCGGCCCTTCGGCGCACAGTGCGATCGGCGACCTGCGCTGGTGGAATGTCCGCGAATGGACCGCCTGGAGCCGGGCGATCGGGCGCGGGGAGACCGCTGTCGAGGGAGAGGAGCGATTGGAGCCGGCCGCCCGACGCCTGGAGGATCTGTACCTCGGCCTGCGCACCGATCGAGGCGTGCCGAGGGCGTCCGTGGCGCATGCGATGGTGGCGTCCTGGCAGGCCGCCGGCTGGGCGGAGTCCGCCGGGGACTGGCTGCGGCTTACCGCCGAGGGGTGGCTCCGGCTGGATAGTCTGGTCGCTCAGGCCGGGAGTGCAATCTGAGTGGAAGGATCAGTGGGGCCGGGGCGACTGGGGCGCCGCCACTGGTCACAGCCCCACCGAGCTTCGGTTTAGCCTCAGCCCCGGTTCCCTGCTAGATTTCTGTCCCATGTCACTCGAAGGCCTGTCCGACCGGGAGATCCGCGTCCTCGAAGCGGTGATCCAGGTCTATATCGAAACCGCCGAGCCCGCCGGGAGCCAGACCGTGGTCCAGCGGTTTCCGCTCGGTGTCTCCTCTGCCACGATTCGGAACACGATGAGTGAGCTGGAGGAGAAGGGCTTCCTGTACCACCCGCATACCTCCGCGGGCCGGATTCCCACCGATCGCGCCTACCGCTGGTACGTCGACAACCTGATCCAGCTTTCGCCGCCCAGTACCGCGGACCAGCGGCTGCTCCAGGCGGAGCTGGTGCCGTCCCGCAGCGCGATGGAGGAGATCCTCCGCCGGGCCGCGCAGGTGCTGGGCGTGCTGACCCAGGAACTCGGGGTGGCGGTCGCGCCCGCCTTCGACCGGGTGATCCTCGACAAGCTGGACCTGGTCACGGTCTCCAGCGAGCGGCTGCTGCTGGTCTTCCACCTCAAGAGCGGCGCGGTGCGCACCATCTTCGTGCAGCTCGCCGGGCAGATGGCGCCAGAAGTCGTGCGCCGGGTCGCGCAGACACTGAACGAGCGCCTCGCCGGGCTGACCCTGATGGAGATCCGGACCACGCTGACGGAGCGGCTGCGGGACGTAGAGGGCTCCGCCCACGAGCGGGAGCTGCTCAACATCTTCATCGAGGAAGGGGAGGAAATCTTCGGGCTCCCTTCCGGCCCGGAGGCGGTGGTGCTGGGCAGCGCCCAGATGCTCGCCGGTCAGCCCGAATTTGCCAGCAGCGGCAGGATCCGTGACCTGCTGGAGCTGACCGAGCGGCGGGATCTGCTGCAGCAGGCGCTGTCGGCCCGGCGTTCGAGCGGGCTGACCATCACGATCGGCGGCGAGAACACCGACACGCGGCTGGCCGGCTTCACCCTGGTCACCTCGTCCTATCGCTCCGGCGCGCTCAGCGGCGTGATCGGGGTGATCGGTCCCACGCGCATGCCCTACGACAAGATCGTCGGCCTGGTGGATCACACCAGCAGGCTGGTGGAAGGATTGATGGAGTGAGCGAATACTACGATCTGCTCGGCGTCGCCCGGGATTCCTCCGAGGCCGACATCAAGAAGGCGTACCGGAAGCTGGCGATGGAGCTGCATCCGGACCGCAACCGCGCCGACGATGCCGAGGAGAAGTTCAAGGAGATCACCGAGGCGTACGAGGTCCTGAAGGACCCTGACAAGCGCGCCCGCTACGATCGCTACGGCAAGGCCGGGCTCGGCGGCAACGCCGGCGCGCAGGGGTACGGCGGCTTCCACCATGTCGACCTCACCGAGGCGCTCAACATCTTCATGCGCGACTTCGGTGGCTTCGAGTCGATGTTCGGCCAGTCGCAGCGGAGCGAAGCGCGCCGCGGGCAGGACATCCGCGTGAACGTGAAGATCTCGCTGAGTGAGGTGGCCACCGGCGCCAAGCGCACGATCAAGCTCAAGACCCTCGATCACTGCTCGGCGTGCGAGGGGACGGGCGCCCGGAAAGGCACCCGTCCGACGCCGTGCGGCACCTGCGGCGGCACCGGCGAAGTGCGCCGGGCGGCACGCAGCATGTTCGGCCAGTTCGTGTCGGTGAGTCCCTGCCCGACCTGCGCCGGCGAGGGCGTGGTGATCGCCACGCCGTGCGAGGAGTGCCGCGGCGAAGGCCGGGTTCGGGCCGACAAGACCGTGCCGGTGGACATTCCGGCGGGCGTCTCGGAGAACAACTACCTCACGCTCCGCGGCCAGGGCGCGGTCGGCCCACGCAACGCGCCCCCGGGCGACCTGCTGGTCATGATCGAGGTGAAGGACGACGAGCGCTTCGAGCGCGACGGCGACAACCTGGTCATGGATCTCCCGCTCTCGTTCTCCCAGGCCGCCCTCGGCATGGCATTCACGGTCCCCACGCCGCACGGCGAGGAGCGGGTCACCATTCCGGCGGGCACCCAGGGCGGCACCATCCTCAAGCTCAAGGGCAAGGGACTCCCCCGGCTCGGTCAGGCGGGACGCGGGGACCTGCTCATCCGCGCCCACGTCTGGACTCCCGAGGACCTGAGCGAGGAGCAGGTCCGGCTGTTCAAGGAGCTGGCCAAGGTCGAGGGCGAGCCGCCGAAGCGCGCGGCCGGATTCTGGGCGAAGATCAAAGAGGCGCTGGGCGCGTGACCTGGTATGCCATCGAAGTCCGCTCCGATGCCGACCGGCACGAGGCCGTCGCCGCCTGGCTGGTCGGGCGCACCGGGCACGCGGTCGAGGAACGGCCCGACGGCACGATCGTCTCGTTCGCGCTCAACCTGAACGCCGCCGAGGCGCTCGCCCGCGATCTCCGCGTCGCCCACGGGCCCGGCATCCAGACCACGCACACCTTGCTGCCGGAGGTCGACTGGGGCACCGCCTGGCGCGCGGGCCTCGGGGTGCGCCGCGTGGGCCGGGTGTCGATCGTGCCATCCTGGATCGAGCATGAGCCCGACTCCGGCGAGGTGATCGTCACCCTCGATCCGGAGATGGCCTTCGGGAGCGGCGAGCACGGCTCGACCCGCGCCGCGCTGCTGCTGCTGCAGAAGCACCTCCGTCCCGGGGCGCTCATGCTGGATCTCGGCAGCGGCAGCGGGATCCTGAGTATCGCCGCCGCCCGACTCGGCGCCGCGCGGGCCGTGGGAGTCGAGGTGGATGACGAGGCGCTGCCCGTGGCGACCCGCAACGCCGAGCGCAACGGCGTGGCAGCCGCCGTCACCTTTCTGCAGGGCGACGCGGCGAACATCGCTCCGCTGCTCGGGCCGGCGCAGATCATCGTCTCCAACATCCTCCGGCTGGTCAACGTGGCACTGCTGCCGGAAATCCACTGCGCTCTCGCGCCGGATGGGGTCGCGATCTTCTCGGGAATGGAGCAGGGGGAAGCGCCCCTGTTTCGTCCGCCGCTCGAGCAACATGGCTTCCGCATCATCGAGGAACAGCTCGACGAAGGCTGGTGGGCCGTGGCCGCCGTGCGGGCATGATCACCGTCCTCGCGCGAGCCGGCAGCCTGGCCGCGGGGACGCCGGTAGCACTCGATGCCGAGGAGGAGCACCACCTCACGGTCCGGCGGGCCTCGACGGGCGACCGGGTGCGGCTGCTGGACGGCGCGGGTCGGCGGGCGGAGGGAACGCTGGTCGTGGAGGGGAAGCGGGTCGCGATCCTGGTGGAGTCGGTCGTGGACGAGCCGGCCCCCGCCCCGGTGACCCTCGCGGTCGGGGCGGGGGACCGCGAACGCTTCGGCCTGCTGGTGGAGCAGGCCGCGCAGCTCGGCGCCACCGAGATCGTGCCGCTCGAAACGGCGCGGGCCGCCAGTGTGGCGACCAGGCTCCGCGACACGCATCTTGAACGGGTCCGCCGCCGGGCGCGGGAGGCCATCAAGCAGTGCGGCACCGCCTGGGCGCCCACGATCGCCGCGACACTGACGCCGGCCGAGTTCCTCGAGCGCCCGCGGACCGGGCGCGGATGGCTGGCGGATGCGGAGGGGACGGTGCCCGGGTCCGTGAGTGCGGACGAGGCGCTGACGGTGGCGATCGGCCCCGAAGGCGGCTTCACGCCGGCCGAGGCGGCCGGCTTTCTCCAGGCGGACTTCACCCCCGTGCGGCTGGGACCGTACCTGCTCCGCTTCGAAACGGCGGCGGTCGCCGCCCTCACCATGGTGTGGCGCGCACGTCTGGGAGACCGGCATGGCTGAATGCATCTTCTGCAGGATCGCGAGCGGCGAGATTCCGGCGAAGATCGCCAAGCGCAGCGCGGACGTGATTGCCTTCCACGACCTGAGCCCCCAGGCTCCGGTCCACGTCCTGATCATCCCCACGAAGCACTACGGCTCGGCCCGCGACGCGCGCGGACCCGCGGGGGAGGCGCTGCTGGGCCGGCTGGTGGCCTTCGCGACCGAGCTGGCCACGGAGCTCGGACTCGACGCGCGCGGCTATCGCCTGGTCACCAACACCGGCCCCGACGGCGGGCAATCGGTATTCCACCTGCACCTGCACCTGCTCGGTGGGCGACCGTTCGGGTGGCCGCCGGGGTAACCCCTCCCCCATGGCCACGTCCATCGGCAGCTACCTCAAGGCGGCGTTCAACGCCCGACCGTTCGGGATGTTCATCGCCCCGAACTGGATCGGGATCGCCGCCTTCGGGCTGCTCGGCTTCGCGATCAACCCCGGCTTCTGGCTGATCGGCGCCGGAGTCGAGCTCGCCTACCTCTTCGGCCTCGCGACCAACGGCCGCTTCCAGCGCGCCATCAGCAGCGGTCAGTCGGCGGGCACCGAGCAGGCGTGGAAGGACAAACTCAACGACATGGTGCGGCGGCTCTCCGATACCGACCAGGCGCGCTACGTTGCCTTCGTCGCCCGCTGCCGCACCATCCTCGATCAATTCCAGCAGCAGGACCCGAGTGGGTCCAGCGGCGCGGTGCAGGGGGAAAACCTCGGCAAGCTGACCTGGGTCTACGTCCGGCTGCTGCTCGCGCGGCGGGCGATGAGCCGCGTGCTCAAGGAGCCGACGCTGGGTGAGACCCAGGAGCTCGAGGCCCGCCTGACGGAACTCAAGACCCGGCTCGGCGACACGTCGCTGCATGAAGACCTCCGCAAGAGCCTCTCCAGCCAGGCCGAGATCCTGGAACAGCGGGTGGCGCAGCGGAAGGAAGGGCGTGAGAAGCTCGACTTCCTCGAGGCGGAGATCGCCCGCATCCAGGAACAGATCGAGCTGCTGCGGGAGCAGGCGGCGCTCTCCGCCGACGCGGACGGCATGTCGGCCCGCCTCGACGAGATCACGCACAGTCTCGGCGGTGCCGCCCAGTGGCTCACCGACCAGCAGAAGCTGCTCGGTTCCTTCGACGATCTGCTCGACGAACCGCCGGCCGCCGCAGCCCGCGCCACACTCCGGGAGTCCCGATGACCACCGCGCTGCCGTCGTGGGCCGCCGAGATGCGGGATCTGTTCCGCTCGGGGGCTCGGCCGCGCAGTTCATCCTCCACGGCAACATCTTCGACGTCGTGCCGCAGGATGGCAGGATGCTGTCGGTTCGCACCTTCCTCGACGAGGTGATGTTCGCGAGCTACGACGTCGTGCTGCACTACGACCGCAGTCGCGGCGTCCGGGCGGTGAAGGGGGCCGAGGACTGGGGCGAGTGGCTGCGCGGACGCCCTGGGCGACGACGCCGCAACGCAGAGCTACCTGCGCGAGCCCGGCTCGGCGCTGGAGCTCATCGACCGCTATCTGCTCCGCACGCTCAACCTGCAGGCGCTCGACGACGCCGGCGGCGAAGGCCGAGCGAAGCTCGCGATCGTCATCGACTTCGCCGAATTCGTCGTGCCGCGCGGCGACGCCGTCCAGCTGGGCGGCGCCTTCAGCGCCAACGTCGTCAAGGTGCTCGGCTGGGCCAACGACCCCGCGATCCTCCAGTGCCAACATCGTCACCGTCCTGCTCACCGAGGGGCTCGCACGACCTCAACGAGCTCGTGGTCGCAGAATCCGCACGCCGTCAGCCCTGCACGTCCCGCTCCCGGACGAAACGGAGATGCTGGAGTACCTCGACGCGCTGGTCGCGACGCAGTTCCCCGGACCTGCCGGCGAAGTGCGAGGTGCCCCTGGATGCGCTGGCGCGGCGGCTGACCGGGCTCTCGCCGCGTCGGGGCGCGCACGGGTGCTCGCACTGGCCCTCAAGAAGGCGAGCGGATCACGGTCGCCGTGGCTGACCCGGATGAAGAAGGACCTCGATCGAGCGCGAGTGCCAGGGCCTGCTCGAGTTCATCGAGTCGCCGCTACACCCTCGACAACGTCGCCGGCCTCGACGCCGTCAAGCGCCTGGCTGCGCGAGGACGCCGAGCTGCTCCGTCGCGGCGCGCTGCGCGCCCTGCCGATGGGATACCTCATCGCCGGGCGGATCGGCACCGGCAAGACCTTCCTCGTCAACTGCTGGGCCGGCGAGCTGGGCATTCCCTGCGTGGTGTTCAAGAACTTCCGCGACCGGTGGGTCGGCGCCACCGAGTCCAACCTGGAGAAGATCTTCGCGATCCTGCGCGCGCTCGGGCAGGTGGTGGTGTTCGTCGATGAGGCCGACCAGGCGGCCGGCAAGCGCGAGGGCGGCGAGGGCGACAGCGGTCTCTCGGGCCGGGTCTACTCCATGCTCGCCAAGGAGATGTCCGACACCCGCAACCGCGGCCGGATCATCTGGGTCTTCGCGACCTCCCGGCCGGACCTGCTCGAAGTGGACCTCAAGCGCCAGGGACGGCTCGACGTGCACATCCCGCTCTTTCCGCCGGAGACCCCCGAGGAGCGCGCGCGCGCTCCTGCTCGCCGTCGCGAAGAAGCTCCAGTTGCCCGCTGGCGGGAGGGTGACCTTCCGGCGATGCCGGACCACATCCGCCTGGGCGGCAACGAAATCGAAGGCGTCTTCGTGCGCGGACTGCGGACCTGGGAGCTGAGCGCCGAGCCGCGCCGTCCGCTCAAGGAGATCCTGGCGGAGGTCTTCAGCGATGTGCGGCCGAGCGCCCACACCCGCAAGCTGGAGTACATGGACCTCGTGGCGGTAAAGGAATGTACCGACGTGCGCTTCCTCCCGGTGCGCTACCGCAGCCTGGCGCCGGAGGAGATCGAACGGCAGATCGACGAGTTGAGGCGATTCATGTAAGAACGGGGAAAGGGGATAGGGAATAGGCGGACAACGCTCAATGGGGGTCGGTTCGTTTCCCTCTTCCCCTTTCCCCGGTTTGACCGATCTTAGCCTTTGCGTGACAGTATGGCGCCCTCACACTCTGGAGGAACCATGGGCCTCTTCGCCCGCGTTGGCCGACTCTTCCGCGGTTTCTTCGGTCTGTTCGTCAGCGGACTCGAGGAGTCGAATCCCGAGGCGCTGATGGACGCCGCCCGGCAGGAATTCCGCGAGAAGATGGCGCAGTACAACACCGCCCTTGCCCGGATGGCGGGCGTCGCGGAGCGGCTGAAGAGGCCAGGTCAAGGCCAAGACCAAGAAGGCCCAGGACCTCGAACGACGGATCCTCGCGAACCACCGCGCCGGCAACATGGAGCTGGCCGGCAGCGCTCGCCCGCGAGCTGCAGGAGCTCAAGGTCGATCTCGCCATCGACACCTCCGAGCTGCAGGAGACCGAGGAGGCGTACAGCCAGAATCTCCGGCAGGCGAAGGTCGTCGCAGAAGCGAATTCGAGGACAAGCTGGGCCGGCTCGAGCAAGCAGCTCGACCAGGTGAAGATCAAGGAGGCGCAGGCCGAGGCCGCCGGCGCGCTCAGCAACGCGACCTTCAAGGTCGGCGACCTGGGCGACACGATGAAGACCGTCGACGAAGTGCTGCAGAAGCGCTACGAGACGGCCGCCGGCAAGGCCCGCGTCGCCAAGGACTGGTCGACATGGACAAGGTGAAAGAGAAGGAATCTGAGTCGCAAGGCGCTGGAGCAGTCCGCGCTGGCCGAATTCCTGGCGTGCCAGGGCATCCAGGCGGGGCCGACACCGCAGGGCCAGCAGGGCCAGAAGGAGATCGGACCCGCATGAGCGACCAGCCTCCCGCTTCACCTTCCTCGGCAAGCTGCTCTCGTTCCTGCTCATCGGTGGGCTGGTATACGCCGGCGTACAGCTGGTTCAGGGGAAGCGGGTCACGATGCCGAGCCTGCCGGGCAAGGAGGAGCCGGCCGCCGACGTGAGTGCGGTGCAGGCGGAGGTGCCCACCCTCGCCCCGGCAGGGGCCTATCAGCTGGGCGCCGACAGCGTCGTCGCGATCGAGATCAGCGAGTACGCCGGCTACGCCGGGCTCATCGCGGCCAATGGCGGCCTCGAGCCAACCCCCGGTTCGCTGTTCACCAAGTACTGCGGCTTCCGGGTGCGGCTGACGATCAGCGAGGAGGAGAGCTGGTCGGCGCTCAACGAGCGGCAAGCTCGCCGCCTCCGTCACCACCATCGATGTCCTCGCCGTGTATGGCCGCCAGTTCAAGGTGAAGGTGCCGGCCCAGATCGGTTTCTCGCGCGGCGCCGACGGACTGATCGTCGCGAAGCGACATTCGCCGGGTGAACGACCTCAAGGGCAAGGTGATCGCCACGGCGCAGTTCACCGAGATCGACTTCTTCATCCGCTACCTGGCGCAGGAGGCGGGGCTCGGCATCGCGACACTGGGCAGCCTCGACGCGACCCCGACTCCCGATCGGCTCAACCTCGTCTACACGGAGGACGGTTTCTCCTCCGGCGACCTCTTCCTCGGCGAGCTCAAGGGCGGCAAGGGCCGGCTGGCCGGGGCGATGACCTGGGAGCCCAAGACCTCGGAGGTCCTCAGCCAGAGCGGCGGCAAGTCGCACCTGCTGACCAGCAACAAGAACCTGCTCATCATCGCGGACATCCTGGTGGTGAACCAGGGCTTCGCCGAGGCGCATCCGAAGATCGTCGAGGGGCTGGTGCGGGGCCTGCTCGAGGGCAATCGGCTGGTGCGGGATACTCCCGAGAGTCAGCTGGAGGTGGTGGCGCAGGCGTTCAAGTGGACAGCGGACCAGACCCGGTCCGAACTCCAGAAGGTGCACCTCGCGAACCTGCCGGAGAACCTCGCCTTCTTCAACGGGTCCATCGACGCGGCTGGCAGCTTCGGCGGCATCTACCAGTCCGCGATCTACGCCTACGGCAGCGACCTGATCAAGGATCCCGCCGATCCGACCCGCTTCACCGACCTCTCGGCGCTCACCGCGCTCGACAAGTCGCGGCCTCTTCAAGGGCCAGACCATCGCCATCGCGCCGATCCGCAGCGGCGGCGCGGGCAGCGTCGAGAACGACCCGCTGCTGTCCAAGGACATCCGCTTCCTGTTCGAGCCGAATTCCGCGACCCTGGATCTCGGCTCCACCGAGAATCTCAAGAACCTCGAGGCGATCAAGCAGCTGCTCACCGTGAGTCCGGGCTCGACGATCCTGCTTCGCGGCCACGTCGACAACTCCCTGGTGGAGGACTTTCGCAAGAAGGGGGGAGAGGCCTTCGTCAGGCAGATGGCGCTCAAGGCCGTGGAACTCTCCCGCGATCGCGCCGCCGAGATCCAGCGGCTGCTGGTGCAGAGGCACGCGGTGGACGCCAAGCGCATCGAAATCGTGGGCCGTGGCTGGGATGAGCCTGCGGGTCCCGACCCGGACATGAACCGCCGGGTCGAAGTGCAATGGTTCACCCTCGAATAGCGGGGTTGGCGGCGCACCAACCCGACGGTTCCGGCCCGCGTGAGCGGGGTTGAATTCGGCCGCATTCCGCCATAAGTTCCTCGCCGCCAACACCATACGCCTTCGCGGCCGAGAGGGGTGAGGTCAGGGATGTCGGAAGTCATCATTCACGATGACGAGAGCTTCGAGCGGGCCCTGAAGCGATTCAAGAAGAAGTGCGAAAAGGCGGGGATCCTGTCGGATCTTCGCAAGCACCGTCACTACGAGAAGCCCAGCGAGAAGAAGAAGCGGAAGCAGAGCGCGGCCCAGCGGAAGACGCGTCGCAGCAGCTACCCCCGCGTTGCTCGCGTCTAACTCACCCTGAATGCGGTCCATCTGATGAGCGGTGCCATGCCCGGCGGCGTCCGGCGGGGGCGATGACCGACCCGATTCACGCCAATTTCCCCGACGGGGTGCTAGTGTCCACGGACGCTGGCACCCCGTCCGCCTTTGAGGGGAGCGGCTCGCCCGCCGATCAGCCGGGAGGGCCGCAATCCGAGTGGGACGACGCGCTCGAGGCGCTCGAATTCGGGGCCGTGCTGGCTCACGTGGCGGAGCGCGCCGCGGGGCCTCTGGGCCGGGCGAGCGTGCTGGCCCGCCGTCCCTCCCTCGATCCCGAGGCGATCCGCCAGGAGCTGGCGCGGGTCGGGGAGCTGGCGGCACTGGTGCGTCAGCGCCGGGGGGTGATCGCCGAGGCGGTCCCCGATGTCGACCGGTCGCTCGCGCGCCTCAGGATCGCGGGCAGCGTGCTCGATGGCGCCGAGCTGCTCGGGGTCCGCCGCACCCTCACGGCGGCCCGACTGGTGAGCGCCGAGATCCGACGGGTCGCCGCCGACGCTCCCCTGCTTGCCAGTCTCGAGCTGCCGCCGCCGGAGAAGGCGCTGGAGCGCCGGCTGGAGCAAGCCCTCGACGACGACGGCGGTGTGCGCGACGCCGCGAGTCCCGGGCTCGCCACCGCTCGCAGCGACATCCGCACCGCCCGCGACCGCCTGGTGCAGCGGCTCGAGTCGCTGCTCCGCGGCGTCGGCGGGGAAGGCGGCGTGACCCTCCGCGAGGGCCGGTACGTGATTCCGGTCCCGCGCGATCTCCGCACGCGCCCGGACGGCATCGTCCACGGCGAATCGGCCAGCGGGGCCACGCTCTACGTCGAGCCCTCCGCCGTGATCGCGCTGGGCAACGCGCTGCGTGAGGCCGAGGCCCGGGCGGTGCGCGAGGAGCTGAAGGTGCTGCGCGATCTCTCCGACCTGCTGCGACCCTTCGGTGTGGAGTTGCGCGCACTGCATGCGTTGTGCGTCACCGTGGACGATCTCGCCGCCCGCGCCAAATGGGCGGTCGAAATGGACGGGCACGCCCCGGCGGTCTCTGGCGCCCCGGCCGACCTGGTGATCGTGCACGGCCGGCACCCGCTGCTGCTCGCGCAGGCGCAGGAGGTGGTGCCGTTCGATCTCACCCTGCAGGGGGCCGAACGATGCATCCTGCTCTCGGGGCCGAATACCGGGGGCAAGTCGGTACTGCTCAAGGCGGTCGGGCTGCACGTGGCGCTGGCCCAGAGTGGCATCATCCCGCCGGTCGGCCCGGGCAGCGGGCTGCCGGTCTTCTCCCAGTTATTTGCGGACATCGGCGACCGGCAGTCGATCGCCGCCAACCTCAGCACCTTCAGCGCTCACCTCGCCCGGCTCCGGGTGATCCTCGAGGCGGCGGAGGACACCACCCTGGTGCTGCTCGATGAAGTCGGCAGCGGCACCGATCCCGCCGAGGGGGCCGCCCTCGCCGGTGCCTCGCTGCAGGCGCTGACCCGGCGCGGCGCCGTGACCCTGGCGACCACCCACCTCGGTGCGCTCAAGCGGCTCGCGACAGTCACCCCTGGCATCGTGAACGCCTCGCTGCAGTTCGATGCGGCGACGCTCCGCCCCACCTACCGGCTGGTCAAGGGCGTCCCCGGTCGCTCCTACGGCATCGCGATCGCGCGCCGGCTCGGCCTCCGCGAGGACGTGCTCGCCGAGGCGGAGGCCCAGGTCCCCGAGGCGGAGCGGAGCCTCGATGCGCTGCTTGCCGCAGTCGAGCAGCGGGAGCGGGACCAGATGCTCCGCGAACGGGAGCTGACCGAGCACCTGCTCGAGGCGGAGGCGAAGGCAGCGGCGCTCGACTCCCAGGCCGAGGCGCAGACCATCCGTGAAGCGGCGCTGCGCAAGCGGGAGAAGGAGGCCGAGCGCTCCGCCCGCGAGCAGGCGCGGCAGTATCTCCTCGATGCACGCGAGAAGGTCGAGGCGGCGATCGCGAAGGCCGCGGCATCCGGCGACGGTGCGCGAGAGGCTCGGCGCGCGGTCGAGGAGGCCGCGGCGGCGGAGGCGGGTGCGCTGAATCAGCTCGACGCCGCGGCGACCCGGCGCCCCGATGGCTCGGCGCCCGAACTGACCTCCGGCCAGCGGGTGCGGCTGGACAGTGGCACCGTCGGCGAGGTGCTGGAGGTTCGCACCGATGGCCGGGTCGTGGTGCGGGTCGGCTCGCTCAAGCTGGTCGTCGAAGCCGCCGCTCTGACCCCGCTCGCGGGCCCGGCGCCGAAGCGGCAGCCGGTTGCCGGGCGGGATCCGGCCGAGGTGGAGAGCTACGAGATCGACCTGCGCGGGCTCACCGGCGACGAGGCGGAACAGGTGACGCTCGCCGCCCTCGACGCCGCGGTGCTGTCGGAGCAGCCCTATCTCCGCATCATCCATGGCAAGGGTACCGGCGTGGTACGCGAGCGGGTGCACCAGCTGCTCAAGCGCGACCGCCGGGTGAAGAGCTACGGATTCGCGCCATCGAACCAGGGCGGCAGCGGCGCCACGGTCGCGGAGTTCGCGGGATGAGCATGATCCCCGATGAGGTCATCGAGCAGGTGCGCGACGCCGCCGATCTGCTCTCCGTCATCGGCGAAACCGTCGAGCTCAAGCGCACCGGCTCCGACTATCGCGGAGCCTGCCCCTTCCACGGCGGCCAGCATCGCAACTTCGCCGTCATCCCCAAGAAGGGACGCTACTACTGCTTCGTCTGCAAGGAGTCGGGCGACGTCTTCTCCTGGTACATGAAGCGACTCGGCATGGACTACCCCTCGGCGGTCCGCGAAGTGGCGCGCAAGGTCGGGATCGTCATCCCCGAAGCCACCCAGCGGCAGGGCCCCGATCCGCGGGAGCCGCTCTTCCAGGCGGTCTCCGTCGCCCAGGACTGGTTCGCACGGCAGCTGCGGGAAACCCCGGAGGCGGAGGACGCGCGGAAATACCTGGTCGGTCGCGGCTTCGATCTGGAGACCGTCGAGCCGTTCGAGCTCGGCTTCGCGCCGCGGGGCCAGGGCTTCGGCCAGGCGATGCGGCAGCTCGGCCTCGAGGAGCACGTCATGCTCGAAGCCGGACTGCTCGCCCGGCGTGAGGATGGCACCGTGATTCCCCGGTTCCGCGGCCGGCTGCTCTTCCCGATTCACGATCTGCGCGGCCGGGTGGTGGGGTTCGGCGGCCGGCTGCTCGGCCCGGGGGAGCCGAAGTATCTGAACTCCCCCGAGACGCCGATCTTCAGGAAGGGCCAGACGCTCTACAACCTCCATGCGGCCAAGAACGCGATCCGCAAGGAGGGTGAGGTCATCGTCGTCGAGGGATACTTCGACGTGCTGCGGCTGGTGCTCGCCGGCTGCGAACACGTGGTGGCCCCGCTGGGGACGGCCCTCACCGGCGACCAGGCGGCGCTGCTCAAGCGCTACGCCCCCGTTGCCATCCTGCTGCTCGACAGCGACACCGCCGGACTCAAGGCGACCTTTCGCGCGGCCGACGAAATGCTGCGCCACGAGATGCGGGTGAAGGTCGCCACCATGCCCACCGGTGAGGACCCGGACACCCTGCTGCAGAAGGGGGGCCTGCCGGCGCTCGAACCGATCCTCAAGGATGCGGTGGACGTCATGGAGCGGAAGATCCAGATCCTCGATCGCCGGGGCTGGTTCACCGGCATCGAGCACCGGCGCGAGGCACTCGACCGGCTGCTGCCCACCATCCGCGCCACCAAGGATCCGATCCAGCGGGAGCTGTACCTCTCGCTGGTGGCGGAACGCTCGGGCGTCGGGAAGGCGGTGCTGGAGCACGAGGTGCAGCAGGCAGCCCGCCGTTCGGAAGCGATGGCCCCCGTGCCCCAGCTACGACAGGAGGAGTCCCCGGGCTGGCGGGGCGATCCGGGGACCTCCGCCGCGTCGGTGCCGCGAGGGGGTGGGGGTCGCACCGAGCAGCAGCTGCTGCGCCTGCTCATCGCCAATGAGGAGTGGCGCGCCCGGGCGGCCGACCTGCTGCGCCCGGACTGGTTCGAGGTGCCGGCCCACCGGGAGCTGTTCGAGGTGCTGCTCGGCGTGCCGGCCACCGGGTTCGCGCAGCCGCCGGCGACGCTCGCCGAGCCGCTGGCCGCGCTCTGGCAGCGTATCGCCGCCACCGACGTCCCGCTCGATCCCACCGGCCAGGCCAATCTCTTCGAGGCCGCCAGCCGCAAACTCGAGGCGCGACCCCAGCTGCGGGCCTGGCGCCAGCTCAACGACCGGATCAAGCGCGCCGCCGGCGCGGAAAAGGCGGCGTTGCTGGCCCAGAAGGATGCGGTCGCGCGCACGCTGCAGCAGCAGTTTCCCGAGGAATTCCGGCTGTTCGGCTTCCAGCCGGCGCGCCGCGCCGGCCGTCGACCGGCCCCGGACACCTGAGCCATGACCCGCACGATTCCACACACCCAGAGGACACCGCATGCATCCTGATCTCGTGAAGCTCCTGGAACTTCAGGCCAAGGACGTGGCGCTGCTGGAGGCGGACCAGAGCCTCGATGCGGTGCTCGCGGAGGTCCAGGCACTCGATCATCAGCTGATCGACGCCGAGAAGGCCCGGGAGCAGGCCCATCGCGCGGTGGCGGATGCCACGAAGCGCCGCAAGGACGTCGAAGGGAAGATCGAGAACTACAAGAAGCTCGAGGAGCGGGGGAAGACCCGCATGGATGCGGTGAAGACCCCGAAGGAGCTCCAGGCGGTCACGGTCGAGCTCGACCTCGCCCGCCAGGTCATGGGCAAGGAGGAGGCGGAGTGGCTCAAGCTGAGCGAGCTGCTCACCACCCTCGAAACCACGGCGCGCGAGGCCGACGCCAGGCTGCAGCAGATGCGCGACGCGCAGGGCACCGCGCGGGGGGCGCTCGATCTGAAGCGGGTGGACGCCGAACAGGTCCGCAACGCCGCGCTGGCCGCGCGCGACGCGGCCGCTTCCGAAGTCAACCGCGCGCTGCGTGGCCGCTATGAACGTCTGCGCACGGTGAAGTCGGTTCACGCCGTGGTGGCCCTCAACGGCCCCGCCTGCGGCGCCTGCTACACCGCCATCCCGCTCAATCGCCGCAGCCAGATCCGAGCGGGGACCCTGATCGATGCCTGCGAAAGCTGCGGCGTGATCCTCTACGCCGTGGAAGAGACGGTTGAATAGACCCTTCCCGATCCCCTCGCTCCGCTGGCGAGTGGAGCGGACGCCGTCGGCGGAGCTGGTCGGCGGCCTGGCCCAGGGGCTCGGTGTCTCGCCGGCGCTCGCCGCACTGCTGGTCCAGCGGGGACTCACCACCCCGGAGCTCGCGCGCCGCTTCCTTCGCCCCTCGCTGGAGGAGCTCACCGATCCGTTCCGCCTGGCCGGCATGCCCGAGGCGGTGGACGCGATCGTGCGCGCCGTGAAGGCGGGGCGCGGCATCCTGGTCCACGGCGACTACGACGTCGATGGCCAGTGCGCCACCGCACTGCTGACCCGCGCCCTCGGCGCCGCCGGCGCTAGGGTCTCGGCCTTCGTGCCCCACCGGCTGCGCGACGGCTACGATCTCGGCCCCGCGGGCATTGCCTATGCGAAGCACGTCGGGGCCGGCCTGATCCTGACCTGCGACTGCGGCATCACCGCGGTCGACGCGGTGGAAGCGGCGAGCGCCGAAGGGCTCGACGTGGTGATCACCGATCACCATCTGCCCGGGCCGCTGCTGCCCCGCGCCATGGCGGTGGTCGACCCCCAGCGCGCGGATGACAGCTCCGGGCTCCGGCACCTCTGCGGGACCGGCATCGCCTTCAAGCTGGTCCAGGCGCTGGTGCCCGTCCTGGGACTCCCCGAGAACCTGCCGTACCACTTTCTCGACCTGGTGGCGCTGGCGACGGTGGCCGACATCGTCCCGCTCACCGGGGAGAACCGCGCACTCGTCAGGCACGGCCTGCGGTTGCTGGCGGACAGCCGCTGGCCCGGCATCCGCGCGCTGATCCGGGAGAGCGGACTCGAGGGCAAGGAAATCCGGGCGGGTCAGGTGGGGTTCATCCTCGCGCCGAGGCTCAACGCCGCTGGCCGGGTGGGAGACGCGAACGACGGACTGCGCCTGCTGCTGACCGACGACGAACGGGAGGCCTCGCGGCTCGCCCGCCAGCTCGAGACCATGAATACCGAGCGCCAGGCGCTCGACCAGCGGATCCTCGAAGAGGCGATCACCCAGGTGGAACGGGAGCGCGACCCCGATCGCGACGCCGCGCTGGTGCTCGCCTCCGACAGCTGGCACGCCGGCGTCGTCGGTATCGTGGCCTCGCGGGTGGTCGAACGCTACGGCCGGCCGGCGTTCCTGATCGCCCTCGACGGCGACCTCGGCAAGGGGAGCGGGCGCAGCATCTCGCGCTTCGACCTGCATGCCGCGCTCCATCGCTGCGGCGACGTGCTGGAGCGCTTCGGCGGCCACCAGATGGCCGCCGGCCTCACCCTGCGTCGCGACCGGCTCGAGGAATTCCGCGACCGCTTCGCGATGGTGGCCCGCGAGACCCTGTCCGTCGACGATCTCGGCCCCGAACAGCGGGTCGACCTGGTCCTGGGTCTCGGGGACGTGAATGCCGACCTGGAGAAGCTCTGCCGCCACCTCGAGCCCTGCGGCATGGGCAATCCCAGCCCGGTCTTCGGCGCCCGGGGGATCCGGCTGGAGGGCGCCCGGCGGGTCGGGAGCAATCACCTGAAGGCCACCCTGGCTGCGGCGGACGGGCGGCTGGCGGCGATCGGCTTCGGCTGGGCCGACCGCGCGCCGAACACGGAACAGGTAGACGTCGCCTTCAAGCTGGAGCAGAACGAGTGGCAGGGCGCTTCCACGCTGCAGGCGCGGATCGTCACGCTTTCCCCCCACCTCTTCCCCCCGGCCTCGCAGCGCGGGGAAGGGGGCCAGGGGGCAGGGGGGTGAGGATCGTCGGGGGTGAATTCCGGGGCCGTCGGCTCGCCGTTCCCGACGATCCGAGGGTTCGCCCCACCGCCGATCGGGTGCGTGAGGCCTGGATGAGTATTCTGCAGCAGGCGCTTCCCGGCGCCCGGGTGCTCGATCTCTACGCCGGCAGCGGGGCGCTCGGCCTCGAGGCGCTCTCCCGTGGTGCGGTGAGCGTGGAGTTCGTGGAGCTCAACCCGCCTTCGCTGGCGGCGCTCAGGTCGAACATCGCGGCGCTGGGGGCCGGGTCACGCACCACGGTCCATCGCGGGGAGGCGCTCCGCTTCGCTGAGCGACAGCCGCCGGGGGCCTACGACCTGGCGCTGGCCGACCCACCCTACGCCCGGGACGACGCCGCCCGCCTGGTCGCCCTCTTCCGCGAGCGGCCCTTTGCGCGCATTCTGGCGGTGGAACATCCGGCGAAGACCGCCCTCGCCGGCGACGACACCCGCCGCTACGGCGATACCGCCATCACCTTCTGCTACGCGCCATGAACCGAATCGCGGTCTATCCCGGCTCCTTCGATCCGCCCACCCGCGGACACACCGACCTGGTTCAACGGAGCCTCGTCCTGGCGGACCAGGTCATCGTGGCCGTGGCCCGCAACTCGACCAAGGCGCCGCTGTTCACGCTGGAGGAGCGGCTCGAGATGCTGCGCGCCTCCGTCGGCCGCGATCCGCGGGTGACCTTCGACTCGTTCGAGGGACTGCTGGTCGACTTCGCCCGGCAGGTGGGCGGGACGCTGATCGTCCGGGGCCTCAGGGCGGTGAGCGACTTCGAGTACGAGTTCCAGATGGCGATGATGAACCGGCATCTCCTCCCTGGCCTCGAAACCGTCTTCCTGGTGCCGCCGGAGGACGCGACCTATCTCAGTTCGAGCCTGGTGCGGGAGGTCGCCCGCTACGGCGGCGATGTGTCGTCGCTGGTTCACCCGGTGGTGTCGGAGGCGCTGCGCCGCCGGTTCGCGAAGTGAGCTTCCGCCCTGAGCTGCTCCGCCGGGCGGCGGCCCGGAAGGCGCGCGTCGTGCTCCCGGAGGCGGCCGACCCCCGGGTCCGGGCCGCCGCCGATCGGCTCCGCCAGGAAGGCATCGCCGAGCCGATCCTGGTCGGCCCAGGGGCGATCGAGCCCGCCACCGATGCCCGCCTCGCCCGGGTCGCCCAGCACCTGCGCGTCCGCCGCCCCGACAAGGTGGACGACGCGGTGCACGCCATCGATCTGGCCACCGACCCGCTCCGGTTTGCGGCGTCGCTGGTGGCCCTGGGGGAGGCGGACGCCTGCGTCGCGGGGGCCGTCGCCACCACGGCGGATGTGCTGCGTGCTGCGCTCTGGGCCATCGGCCCGGCGCCCCGGGTCCGCACGGTGAGCTCGGCGTTCTACATGGTTCTCCCCGATGACCGGGTCTACACCTTCTCCGACTGCGCCGTCGTGCCCGAGCCCACCGCCGAGCAGCTCGCCGACATCGCCCTCGCCGCCGCGCAGGACCGGACCCGGCTGGCGGGAGATGCGCCGCGGGTGGCGTTCCTGTCGTTCAGCACCCGGGGAAGTGCCGAGAGCCCGAGCGTCCTCCGGGTGCGTGCCGCCCTGGACCGGTTCCGCGAACTCGCCCCCGAAATCCCCGCCGACGGCGAACTCCAGGCCGATGCCGCAGTGGTCCCGTCGGTCTGCGAGCGAAAGGCCCCCGGCTCCCCGGTGGCGGGCCTGGCCAACATTCTGGTGTTTCCCGACCTCGACAGCGGCAATATCGGCTACAAATTGGTGCAGCGGCTGGGCGGGGCGGTCGCCCTGGGCCCCCTGCTGCAGGGACTGGCCCGTCCGATGAGCGACCTCTCGCGCGGGGCGACCTCCGAGGATATTGTGGAGGTCGCTGCGATGGCCATCCTGCAGGCGGGGGAGAGCCGTCAGCCGACCATTCCCGGCACCCGACCCTAGGCCGGGAAGGGGAAGGGCGGTCGGCCCGGGGTGGGCACTCGAAGCATGCTGGCACGTACTCTGACGGCCGACGGCGGACGGCTACAAGGATCCCAATGGCATTCACCGCGACCAAAGACGCCTCCGGAGTCTACCTCATCCGGGTAGAAGGCCAGCTGATCGTCGGCAACCGTCAGGAGCTCAAGACGGCGGTCACCGAAGCGCTCGATCACGGCGAGCGGCGCTTCGTCATCGACTTCTCCCGCACCGGGTACATCGATTCCTCCGGACTCGGCGCGCTGGTCTCGATCTCCAAGAAGGTGCGGGAGCAGGGCGGGGAGCTGCGGCTTGCCGGCCTCAACGAGGACCTCCGCTCCCTGTTCGAACTGACCAAGCTCGACACCCTGTTCACCATCAGCGATACCGCCGAGCGTGCGGTGGCGGGATTCGCCGGATGACCGCGCCGCTCCCCGCCTCGCTCAGACTCTGCGTCCGCCGCCGCCGGGTGCCCGGCCCGACTGGCGCCACGGTGCAGCTCTCGCTCCGGGTGCCGAGCGACGTGGCCTGCATCGAGGAGGTGGTGGACCTTCTCATGCGGCACTGCTGTACCGACAGCTGGCTCTGCCGCCGGCTCCGCTTCAACCTCCGCGTGGCCGTGGCGGAGGCGCTCGCCAATGCGATCGTCGCGGGAAACCAGGAGGACCGCTCCAAGTCGGTCCAGGTCCAGGCGGAACTCTGCGGGGACCATCTCCGGGTCGAGATCACCGACGAAGGCACCGGGTTCGATCCCGATCAGGTCGTCGCCCCGCTCCTGCCGGACGACCTCGACCGCGACTGCGGCCGGGGTCTCTTCCTGATCCGCCACTTGGTGGATGACGTCCGTTTCAACGACCAAGGAAACTCCATCTGCATGACGCTGCGCCGCCACTGACGGGCCTCGAGTCCGTGGCGGACACGCTGGGCGCCCTCGCGGGCGCGCGCGTGCGGCTCTGGCGGTACGATGGTCGAGGGCTGAAGAAATTCGGCTCGGCCCCCGATCCTGGCTTCACGCCCCCCATTCCCCTGGCCGCGGGCCTCATCCCCACCCCCACCGGCAGCGCCTGGCTCGCCCCCATCCCCGGAACCGAAGGGTTCTGGATCGAGCTCGCGGACCTGCCGACGGCCCGGGCTGCGGAACTCGCTCCCCAGCTCGCCAGCGTGGTCGGCTCCTTCCTCTCCTCGGAGCGGGACATCGCGGGCGTCGTCGAGGAGCTGACCGGGGTCTACAAGGAAATCGACCTGCTCTACGCCATCAGCGAGATCCTCGGCCACACCACCCGCCTCGAGGAGGCGGCGCCGACGATCGTGATGGAGGTGGCGGAAGTGGTCGGTGCGCGCCGGGCGTCCATCATGGTCTACGACGAGGAGTCGGGGCTGCTCCGCACCGTCGCCGCACGGGGCTTCTCCGCCGCGGGGCTCGAGCCGGTGCGGACCGACGATCAGCACTCGGTCGCGGCGCGGGTCTTCCGCGAGCAGCGGATCATTATCTTCGATCCTACCGATCCCCTGGCCCAGAATCCTGGCTCCCAGGACCCGCGCAACTACAAGGGTCAGGCGTTCCTCAGCATTCCGATCTGCTACGGCACCGGGTCGCGCTGCGTCGGCGTCATCAACCTGACCGACCGGCTGGTGGGAGACTCCTTCACCCCAGGCGAGGCGAAGCTGGTGTCCGCCGTCGCCAATCAGATCGGCGCCGCGATCGAGAATGCTCGCCTGGTCCAGCGCGACCTGCGGCGGCAGCGGCTGCAGCGCGAACTGGAGCTGGCGCACGACCTCCAGCTCAAGCTGCTGCCGGCGCCCGGGGTGCTGCAGGGCGACGCCGAAGTCTCCGCCATCTGCCGACCCGTGGACAGCGTCGGCGGCGACTTCTACAGCTTCACCCGCCTCGGCAACGGCCGGGTCGGCGTCATGCTCGGTGACGTCTCCTCGCACGGCTTCTCGGCGGCGCTGGTCATGGCGCTGGTGATGTCCGCCGCCGGCATTCACGCAGGCGCAGGCGCCACGCCTGACGAGGTGCTGGCCTCCATGCTGGAGAGCCTGGGCGCCGAGCTCGCCTCGACCGAGATGTTCCTGTCGGTCTTCTACGGGGTGCTCGATCCGAAGAATCGGCGGTTGACCTTCGCCAACGCCGGGCATCCGCATGCCTTCCGCATCCCGCGCGAGGGCGAGCCCGAGCGACTGTCGACCACGGCGCCACCGCTCGGCCTCTCGACCGCCGCGAGCATCCAGCGGCTGCAGGTGAACTGGGTGCCGAAGGAGGACCTGCTCTGCCTGTGGACCGACGGCCTGGTCGATCCCGGGGCCGGAGCAGGACTCACCGAGGAGCGGCTGCTCGCCGAGATCGCCGCCCGGCGCCACGAGACCCCGGAAGCGATCGTGCGCGCCGTGTTTCTCGAGGCCGACAAGGCCACCACCCGCCCCGCGGACGACCGCACCCTCCTCGTGATGCGGATTTGATCCCCAAGAAACGGCTGGGCCAGCATTTCCTCCGGGATCCGGGAATCCTCCGGCGGATCGCCGATGCGCTCGAGATCGCAGCAGGAGACACAGTTCTGGAGATCGGCCCCGGTCCGGGCGGGTTGACGGCGGAGCTGGCAGGGAGGACCGCGCGCCTCTTTGCAATCGAGAAGGACCGCGATCTCATCCCCGCGCTACGCGCAAAGTTTCCGACACTGATCCTCGCCGAGGGCGATGCCCTCGAATTGGACTGGCGCGGGCTGACCGGTCCGGGCCCGCTTCGCGTCATCGGCAACATTCCCTACAACATCACTTCACCACTGCTGGAACAGGCGCTGCTGCCGCCGCGGCCCGAGTGCATCGTCTTCCTGGTGCAGAAGGAGGTTGCGGAGCGGGTGGCCGCACTCCCGGGAGGGGCGGACTACGGCGCGCTCTCTGTGGGGGTGCAGGCCGTCGCGAAGGTCGAGCGGGTGTTCTCGGTGCCGGCGGGTGCGTTCCGTCCGCCGCCCAAGGTGGACTCGGCGGTGCTCCGGCTCAGGCCGCTCGCGGAGCCGCTGGTGGCGGATGCCGAGGTGTTGCCGTTCCGGCGGTTCGTGGTCGGCCTGTTCGGGTTCCGCCGGAAGCAGTTGCTTCGGGGGTTACGGGAACTGACTGGTGGCTCGGCGGAGGTGGCGGCGGGGTGGCTCCGCGCGGCTGGGGTCGAAGCGACCACGCGGCCGCAGGAGTTGTCGCCTGCCGAATTCTTCCGGCTATTCAGCGCCAGTCGAATCGGCTCAGGCCCTGGGGAATGAGCGGCGGCGGGGGACGCACCATGCTCCCGGCACGGACTCGGCCTCTCCCCCATCAGCGGCCATTTGACTATACTTGTGAAATCTTTCACAAAACCGTGATGCGCAAAATCGCCGAGTCCACCGTCCGCCGCCTGTCGCTCTACCTCCGCTTCCTCGAGGAATTCGAGGAGCAGGGGACCGAGACGGTCAGCTCCGAGGCCCTGGCCGCCCGGGGCGGAACGACTTCCGCCCAGGTGCGGAAGGACCTGTCGTTCTTCGGGTCGTTCGGGAAGCGGGGGCTCGGCTATTCGGTCCCGGAGCTGGTGCAGAAGCTTCGGGGCATCCTGGGTCTGGGCCGCACCTACCGAGTGGCGATGATCGGGGCCGGGAAGATCGGCAGCGCCCTGGTGCAGTACCGGGGCTTCCTGCAGCGGGGCTTCGAGATCGTCGCGATCTTCGATGCCGACCCCGCGAAGATCGGCAAGAGCTGGAACGGCCTTACGATCCGCGACGCGCGCGAGATGGACGAGCAGCTGCGTCGCCAGCCGGTGGACATCGCGGTAATCGTGACGCCCGCGGACGTGGCCCAGTCGGTCACCGACCGATGCGTGGCGCTGGGAGTGAAGGCGATCCTCAACTTCGCGCCGGTGCAGTTGAACGTCCCCGACGATGTGGTCGTCAAGACCGTGAACCTGGCGCTGGAGCTGGAGACGCTGAGCTACGCCCTGACCAACCGGTAGCCCCGGCTTGCCGCCCCGTTCTCCGTTCCCCTTTCCCGCCCGGCCCGCCCTCGCCTAAGCTTCCCTCCATGCCGCCCATTCAGGTCACCTCCGAAATCGGCACGCTGCGGGCGGCGCTGGTCCACACCCCCGGGGCGGAACTGCGCGCGGTCACTCCCGGCAACAAGGGGGACTACCTCTACGACGACATCATCCAGGTCGAGAGCGCCCAGCGGGAGCATCGCCGCTTCGTGGCCGTACTCCAGCGCTTCGCGGAGGTGCTGCAGGTGTCGGACCTGCTCGCGGAGGCGCTGGAGCGCCCGGCGGCGCGTGAATACTTCGTGCGCAGCACCCTCGATGTGGTGCCCTCCGCGGTGCTGGGTCGGACCCTCAACGAGCTGGAGCCCGCCGCGCTGGCGCGGTTGATCGTCGAAGGCGTGGAGGAGGAGGGCGGGGCGCTCGCTCGGGCCCTCAACTCGGTGGGCTACACCCTGCCGCCCCTCCCGAACCTCTTCTTCCCGCGTGACATCGGCATGGTCATCGGCGGGCACGCGGTCGTGGGGTCGATGCGTCACGGCGTGCGCTGGACCGAGGAGCTGCTGATCAGGACCCTGTTCGCCTTCCACCCCGCCTGCGCCAACGAAGGCCTGCTCTACGACGGCTCCGAGGAGCGGCGGAACGATTACACCCTCGAGGGCGGCGACATCCATGTCCTCCGGCCCGACCTGCTGGTCGTCGGCTTCAGCCAGCGTACCTCGCCGGCCGCCATCGACCATCTCTGCGAGGTCGCCTTCCAGAAGACCGGGGTCACCGACGTCCTGGTCCTGGTGATGCCCAAGGAGCCGACCGCGATTCACCTCGATATGCTGTTCACCCAGGTGGACCGCGAGTTGTGCGTCGTGTACCCCCCGTACTTCGTGGGGCCGGAGCGGCGCGCGGTGCTGCATCGCAAGAAGGGACGCGACGGGGTACGCGAGATGCCGGATTTCTTCGCGGCGCTCCGCGAGGTCGGCTCGCCGCTCGAGCCGATCTTCGCCGGTGGCACCCACCGCTCCACCCAGGACCGCGAGCAGTGGACCTCGGGCTGCAACTTCCTCGCCCTCAAGCCCGGGATGATCGTGAGCTACCGGCGCAATGAGGGCACGATCGACGCGCTCAAACACGCGGGATTCCGGGTCGTCTCCAGCGTGGACTTCGTGGCCTTCGACGACTGGCTCGATACCAAGCACCGCACCGTCATCACCATCGACGGCGACGAACTGGTGCGGGGCGGGGGTGGCCCCCGGTGCATGACGCTCCCCCTCAGGCGGGCGCCGGTATGATCGGGCTCGCGAGCTTTCCGGAGCGGACGCTGGTGGAGCGGGCGCTGCTGCTGATGAGCGGGGGCCCGGTCGGCGCCGACCGGCTGGCGAAGGAGATCCTCGGCCTGGAGCGGGCGCCGCTCGCGGTCGCGGAGCGGCTGGCCATCGCGCTCTTCGCAGCCGATCCGCGGGTGCACCAGCTGGAGGATGGCCGGTGGGCGCTGGTCGCGGAGGTCCAGGGATCTCCGCTCCTCGAGGAGACGCCCTTCGCCGTGGTCGACGTCGAGACCACCGGCATGCGTGCCTCGGGGCCCGACCGGGTCACCGACGTCGCGGTCGTGGTGGTGCACGGCAGCCGGCGGGAGCTGGTGTTCGAGTCGCTGGTCAATCCGGAGATCCCGATCCCGCCCCGGATCGCGGGGCTCACCGGGATCACCGATCGACTGGTGCGCGGCGCGCCGGTCTTCGATCAGGTCGCCGACGGCCTGCTGGCGGCGCTCGCGGGCCGGGTGTTCGTGGCCCACAACGCCCGGTTCGACTGGGGCTTCCTCACGGCTGAGGTGCGGCGGGCCCGCGCCCTGGGGCTGGCAGGGCCCCAGCTCTGCACCGTGCGGCTCGCGCGCCGGCTGCTGCCGCAGCTCGAATCCCGCAGCCTCGACAGCCTGAGCTATCACTTCGGTCTGGAGAACCGGGCCCGTCACCGTGCCGCCGGCGACGCGCTGGCTACCGCGGAGGTGCTGGAGCGGCTGCTGGTGCTGGCGCGGGAGCGGGGGGCGCGGACGCTGTCGGACCTCGACGGCATGCAGCGCAGGAAGTCCCCCACCGAGTGAACATGTCCCGCGCCCAGTCCTTCACCATCGGCGACTTCCGCTGCCACCTGCTCGAGGCCGGGCTGCTGCGCCTCGACGGCGGGGCGATGTTCGGCGTGGTCCCGAAGCCGTTGTGGTCGCTCCGCATCGGGCCGGACGAGCGCAACCGCATCTCGCTCGCGATGCGCTGTCTGCTGATCGAACACCCCGAGGGGCTGGTGCTGATCGATACGGGGCTCGGGGACAAGGAAGACGCGAAGTTTCACGACATCTACGCCGTCCACAACACCGGGGACCCTGGCCCCACCTGGCTCGAGGATGCCCTGCGCGAGGCGGGGCACCGCCCCGAAGAGGTGCGCTGGGTGATCAATACCCACCTGCACTTCGATCATGCGGGGGAAACACCCTGTCGGTTGGGGGAGAGGTTGCCGCGTCGTCCGGACCACTCCGACTGGCCTTCCCCAACGCGATCTACATCGTCCAGCGCAACGAGCTCGAATTCGCCCGGCACACCAATGAGCGAACCCGAGCGAGCTACTTTCCCCGCAATTACGAGCCGGTGGATCAGGCGGGCCGCTGGAAACTGATCGACGGCGACATGGCAATCCTCCCCGGAATCTCCTCCCGGCTCACGCCAGGCCACATCCCCTGGCATCAGAGTGTCGTCGTGACCAGCAACGGGGAAACGGCGGTCTTCCTCGGCGACGTGATCCCGACCCACCACCATCTGCCGCTGGCGTGGATCATGGGCTACGACCTCGAGCCGCTGCGCACCCTCGAGTCCAAGCGGTCGCTGCTCGCGGAGGCGGTGGCCGGCGGCTGGTGGTTCATCTTCGAGCACGACGCCGACGTCGCGATGGGGCGGGTTGTGGCGGAGGGAAAGGGGACCGGGCTCGCGGAGGTGCGCCCCGCCGCTCACTGAGACGGTGGATCCGACGGTGCCTCGCCCACGGCGGCGAGCCGCGCCAGCAGCTCCTCGAGCGCGGCGCTCCGCCGAGCGGCACTCCGCGCGAAGAGGGTGCGGGCCAGCCACCAGGAGCCGGCGAGGCCGGTGCATACCAGCGCGCCCGCGGCGGCCGGCGAGTGAAAGACTCCCATCCCGATGCCGATCCACAGGCCGGTCAGGCCCCCTCCCAGCCCGCCGATCAGGCCTCCGAAGAGCGATCCCGCCAGCCGGTCGAGTTGCTCCTCGATCCGGATCACGGTGCGCCCCTGCTGCACCGTCGTGACTACGCTGATCTGCCGCTGCGTGGCGGGGCCGCGTGCCCCAGCTACCATCCAGGTCCGGGTGCGGCCCAGCCTCGAAACGAAGCCCAGACTGCCCAGGGTGCCCTGGATTTCGCCGACCATCGCCTCCCAATCCTCTTCCGAGATTTCCCTGCTGATGACCCGCTCCGCCAGCAGGCGCCGGGGACCGCCGCGCCAGGGGGTGACCTGCTGGGCGTCCCGCAGGGTCACCTCCCGGGCCGCCCGGTGCACCAGCGCGGGGTCGAGTCCCGCCTCGGCGGCGAGCGCCGACATCTCATCGACTGTCAGGCCCCGTGAGGCGGACCCCTCGTCGGTGCCGGAGGCCAGCTCGGCGGTCCGGCGGAGGATCGCGTCGGTCTCAGCCTCGGTGAAGCGTCGGCCGGGGAGGGGCTCGGGGAGCATGGGACAATTTCTCTCCCGGCGAGGGGCGGGGCAACCCGGCCGTTGACCCGAAGGGGTTGTCGGGGCTAGGTTTGTCGCCGGTTTACTGAAGCGGGAGCCGGTGGCTCCTCACCCCCAGCCCGGCAGGTCGTCCGGTGCGAAAGGGTCCAGCACTGCAGGTCACCCGACCGACGCCCGAGAGGCGGCGGGAGTGTGAGTGCCGGACACCCGGGGAATGCCACGGGTGTCCGTTTTGTTTTCCCATCACGCGGGAGTGAAGCACTGTCCACAAACGAGCGCGAACGCCGGACGCGCGTCAACCGCCAGATTCGGATCAGTCCGGTCCGGGTCATCGGCCCTGACGGCGAGCAGCTGGGCGTACTGACGATCGACGAGGCACTTGCCGCTTCGCAGGAGCGCGGCCTGGACCTGGTGGAAGTGGCTCCGATGGCCCGGCCACCCGTGGTCAAGATCATGGACTACGGCAAGTACAAGTTCGAGGAAGCCAAGGCGGCCCGGGCAGCCAAGAAGAAGCAGCACGTGATCCATCTGAAGGAGATCAAGGTCCGGCCCAGCATCGAAGAACACGATTTCGAGTTCAAGAGCCGGCACGCCCGCGAGTTCCTGGATGAGGGCAACAAGGTAAAGGTGACGATGATGTTCCGCGGCCGGCAGCTGGCGCACATCGAGCTGGGGCGCGCGGTGCTGGACCGGTTCGCGAATGGCCTGGCCGATATCGGCAAGATCGAGCAGGACGCCAAGCTCGAGGGCCGCAACATGGTGATGGTGATGGGGCCGAAGTAGAGGCCGGGGACGGGCACAGAGGCCCGTCCCCACGAGTGTAGGACCGGCCGCCGCGCCGGTCCACCGACGGAGACAGCAATGCCGAAGATGAAGACCAAGCGGGCGGCGATGAAGCGCCTCAAGCGGACCGGGACCGGGAAGCTGAAGCGCTGGCACGCCAATCACTCGCACATCCTGACGAAGAAGACCCGCAAGCGGAAGAACCGGCTCAAGAAGAGCGCCCTGGTGGCGTCTGCCGATTTCCCGCGGGTGAACCGCCTGCTTCAGGCGTAAGGGGGAGACCATGCCTCGCGTAAAGAGCAACGTCGCTCACCACGCCCGGAAGAAGAAGATCATGCGCGCCGCCAAGGGCGCGCGTGGGGCCCGCAGCAAGCTCTACCGTCCGGCCAAGGAAACGGTCGAGCGGGCCATGCAGTACGCCTACCGGGACCGCCGCAAGAAGAAGGGTGAGTTCCGCAGCCTCTGGATCACCCGCATCAACGCGGCGTGCCGGATGCATGGCTTCAACTACAGCGGCTTCATGGCCGCGCTCAAGAAGGCGGGCGTCGAGGTGAACCGGAAGGTCCTCGCGGACCTGGCCGTGAAGGACATGGATGCGTTCGCAAAGATTGCCGAGGTCGCGAAGGCGCACGCGTAGGGCGCACCCGATGTGACGTGCTGTGTGGGGTCGCCCGCCCGAGGTGGGTGACCCCATTTTGCTTGTAGTCCCCTCTCCATTCTCCCTGTCGGCTATGTCTCAACGCGACGAGTATTTCGCTGATTTGCGCGAATTCGAATCTCGATTGGGTGTGATTCCCACGCTGGATGCGAATCAGCTGCAGGCCGAATACATCTCTCTGCTCGGCAGGAAGCAGGGGAGATTGACGGAGTTTCTGCGCGCGGTGCTACCCAGGTTGAACGAGGTCGAGAAGCGGGCGCTCGGGCAGAACGCCAATCAGCTGAAGGCCGCGCTCGAGGCGGCCTTCGAGGCCCGCAAAGCGGCGCTCGCGGCGGAGTCGTCGGCCAGGGCCGCGCGCGGCACCGACCTGAGCATGCCGGGCCGGCCGCGCCGGCCGGGCGGCGTCCACCCGGTGACCCGGGTGGTCGAGGAGATCATCGAGATCTTCCACGGCCTCGGCTTCGCCCGCGCCACCGGCCCCGAGGTCGAGACCGAGTGGCTCAACTTCGGCGCGCTGAATTTCCCGCCGGATCACCCGGCCATGGACATGCACGACACACTCTACCTCGATCTCGCCGACCGGCGGACCGCCGAGGACCGCCGCAGGAACCGGACGTCGGGCATCGTCGAGGAGCATGAACGTCGGGCGCGGGTCGAGCGGCGGCAGCCGGACCAGGGCCGCTACCTGATGCGGACCCACACGTCGCCGGTGCAGGTGCGGGTAATGCAGGAGACTGCACCGCCGATCCGGGTGATGATTCCCGGTGCGGTCTACCGGAAGGACACCTTCGACGCCTCGCATGCACCGGTGTTCGCCCAGGTCGAGGGGCTCGCGGTGGACGAAGGGATCTCGTTCGTCGATCTCAAGGCGACGCTGGCCCACTTCGCCCGCGAGTTCTTCGGTGCGAAGACGGCGGTGCGGTTCCGCCCCTCGTTCTTCCCGTTCACCGAGCCCTCGGCCGAGATGGATGTGACCTGCGGGGTCTGCGGAGGGAAGGGGTGCCCCGCCTGCAAGGGCACCGGGTGGATGGAGATCCTGGGCGCCGGCATGGTGCATCCGCGGGTGTTCACCAATTGCGGCATGGACGCGGAGCGGTACACCGGCTTCGCGTTCGGGATGGGCCCGGGACGGATCGCCATGAACCGGTACGGAATCAGCGACATTCGGCTGCTGTACGAGGGCGACATGCGGTTCCTGGAGCAATTCAGCGTATGAATGTCTCGCGTCGATGGCTGGAGGCCTTCCTGCGGCGGCGGCTCGATTCGCGTGAGCTCGCCGCCCGCCTGGCGATGCTGGGTGTCCCGGTCGACGCGATCGAACCGCTGCATCCCGGCCTCGAGGAGGTCGTCGTGGGTCTGGTCGAATCGGCGCAGCCGCACCCCAACGCCGACCGGCTGCGGCTCTGCCTGGTCAACGATGGCGGCGCCGAGCGGCGTCACGTCGTATGCGGCGCACCGAACGTCACCGAGGGGAAGCGGTATCCCTTTGCGCGCGTCGGGGTCACGCTGCCCGGCGGGCTCAAGCTCGAGCGCCGGAAGATCCGGGGCGAGACCTCCGAGGGGATGCTCTGCTCCGCGCGTGAACTGGGACTGGGCCAGGAGCACGACGGCATTCTGGAGCTGGCGACCGACGCCGCACCCGGCACCCCGCTGCTTCAGGTCCTGCCGGTCGATGACGACCGGCTGGTCCTCGATGTCACTCCCAATCGTCCCGATCTGCTCGGGCACAAGGGCGTCGCCCGTGAACTCGGCCACAGCTACGGCGCGCCCTTCCGGCTGCCGGAGATTCCGGGGGCACCCGAGACCGGTCTGGGCCCGCTGCGCCGAGTGGAGCTCGCCCATGAGAGTGTCGCCGGGATCACCGTCGGGACCGACGATGCGATCGGGTGCCGCCGCTTCACCGCGAGCGTCATTCGCGGGGTGAAGATCGGGCCGTCGCCCGCGTGGCTCAGCGAACGGTTGCAGGCCGCGGGGGTGCGCAGCATCAACAACGTGGTGGACGCCACCAACTACGTGCTGCTCGAGTTGAATCACCCGATGCACGCCTACGACCTCGCCCGGATCGAGGGCCAGACACTGGTGGCGCGGCGCGCCAGGGAGGGAGAGAGGGTCACGACGCTCGATGGCGTGAGCCGCACCCTCACCGATGACATGACCGTCATCGCGGACGCCGGACGGGTGGTCGGGGTCGCGGGGGTGATGGGCGCGGCGAACACCGAGGTGAGCGATACTACCAGAGACCTGCTGCTCGAGTGCGCCTGGTTCGAGCCGGCCCGGGTGCGCCGAACCCGCCGCGCCCTCGGCCTGTCGACGGACGCCTCGTACCGGTTCGAGCGCGGCGTGGACCTCTGGGGTCTCCCCGAGGCCCAGCGGCGTTGCGCCGAACTCATTCTCGCGACGGCCGGCGGCCGGGTCGAGGATGCGGTGGATGTCTGGCCGATGCCCGCCACGCCGCCCCGGGTGTTCCTGCGCACCGCGCGGGTCGCGCAGGTGCTGGGTGCCGAACTCGATGTGCGAACGATCGAGAAGTACCTGGTGGCGATCGGGTGCACGGTGCTGAACAAGCCCGAGGATGCCCGCCTCGCCGTGGATGTGCCAGGCTGGCGGCCCGACCTCACCAGCGAGATCGACCTCATCGAAGAGGTCGCGCGGCTGCACGGCTACGACAACTTCCCGACCGACCTGCGTCCGTACCGGGTCGGTCGACTCGGCGAGTCGCCGATGGACCGGGTGCTCGCCCAGGTGCGAGGAGGCCTGGTGAGGCGAGGCCTGCTCGAGGCACAGAGCCTGCCTCTCGGTCCCGCGGAGGGTACCCAGAGCGTCAAGCTGCTGAACCCCCTTTCGGCCGAGGAGGCCTACCTCCGGCAGACTCTGCTGCCCGGGCTGGAGCGGGCCGTGGGGGTCAACTGGTCCCGCCAGGTGCGGGACATCCGGCTGTTCGAAATCGGCACCGGCTTCGTTCAGACCGGGCCAGGTCAGCGACCTGCGGAAACCGTCCGGGTGGCAGCGATTCTCTCCGGAGGCAGGACGGCCCGCCACTGGACCGAGGGCGGCACTGTTCCCGACCTTGATGCCTGGGATCTCAAGGCGCTCTTCGAAGCGACGGTCGCTCTGGCAAATCCGTCGGCCACGGTGCAAGTTGATGCAGGCGGCTGGATTGCACGGGGGGCCGACGGCAGCATCGTGGGGCGCGCCCGGCGACTCGGCCTGGACCCGCCGGCATGGGCGGCGCCGGCGTTCGGGCTCGAGATCGACATCAGCGGCAAGCCGCGGCCGGCGGTCCGGTACACGCCTCTTCCGACGACGCCATCTTCGTGGCGTGACATCAACCTGCTGCTCAAGCCCGGAACCACCGCCGACGAGGCGATGCGGGTGATGCGAACCAGCGGCAAGCTGCTGGAGGCGGTCGACGTGGTGAGCGAGTTCCGCTCCGACCAGCTCGGCGAGGAGCGCCGGGCGGTGCAGTTCCGGCTGGTGTTCCGGGCAGCGGACCGTACGATCAGGGATGAAGAGGTGGACGCCGCGCTCGGCCGGATCCTGAAAGCCCTGGAGAAGGAACTTGACGCAAGGCTACGAACGTCCTGACGCTCGCGCCGTCCACGATCTGGGGGATCTCCTCCAGCACGTCGGCGAGGAGCTGGCCGCCTGGCGCCGCCGGTCGCTGAAGGCGGAGTCCGAGCTTGGCGAGGCCAAGGCGAAGGGCGGAGTCGTGGCGGGGCCGGAGCTGGTGCATTCCCGTCAGCGGGTACTCGGACTCGAGATCGAAAACCAGGCGCTGCGCGAGCGGATCGACGCCGCGCGCGACAAGCTCCGGATGCTCGCCAACCGGCTGAGCTTCCTGGAGCAGGATGCCGACGAGGGGGCAGCATGAATCAGCCCAAGCACGCGGTGCGGGTCACGATCGGGGGCGAGGATTACACCGTCCGCTCCGAGCTGCCGCCCGAATACACTCGCGAGGTCGCGGCGTACGTGGACGCCGCGCTCCGCCGGATCCGGGACATGCTGCCCCAGGTCGAGACCCACAAGGCAGCGATCCTGGCGGCCCTCGCGATCACCGATGAACTCTTTCAGGCCAGGCGCGGCGACCGCGAACACGCGGCGCGACTGAACGCAATGGCCGATGACCTGGCGCGTCTGCTGCCGCCATCGAAGCGGGGCCGCCGGGCCACGGGGTCCCAGGGCATACCGGGGTAGGGCCGCCCGCCAGCTTCGGCTCGACACCTACCACAGCGCGGGCGCCTCTGCGCCGCGCTTGGAGAGATAGATCGCATGTCGACACTTCTGCTGCCCCTCGTCGAGGGGCTCGCCGCCGGGCTGGTCGCCGCCTCGGTCATCTTCCTCATCTACAGCCGCACCCAGCGGCAGAGTGCCGCCCGCACCCTCCTCTCCGCCCGCAAGGAGGCGGAGACGCTGGTGACCGAAGCCTCTGTCAAGGCACAGGAGGCGCGCAACCAGATCGTGCTCGAGGCCAAGATGGAGACGCTCCGGCTGCGCGAGGATCTGGACAAGGAGGCGCAGCGCCGGCGGGACGAATGGGAGCGGTTCGAGCGCCGGGCGGAGGAGCGGGACACGGCGCTCGAACGCAAGCTGGAGGAGGTCCGCAAGCAGGAGTCGGGCTTCGGCGCGCGGGAGGCGAGCATCGCCCGGCGCGATGAGGCCCTGCGGGCGAAGGAAGCGGAGGCCGAGCGCGCCGCGGCGGAGGTGCACCAGAAGCTGGAGCGGGTGGCCGGCCTCTCTGCCGAAGAGGCGCGCCGGGAGGTGCTGCAGCGGGCGGAGGACGAGGCGCGGAGCAGCGCGCAGGCCCTGGCGCGGGAGATCCGCGAGCAGGCCAAGCGGGGCGCTGACAAGGAGGCACGAAAGATCGTCGCGCTGGCCGTTCAGCGCATCGCCGCAGAGCACACCGCGGAGACCACCGTGTCGGCGGTGGCGCTGCCCAGCGACGAGATGAAGGGGCGCATCATCGGTCGCGAGGGGCGGAACATCCGCGCCTTTGAGCAGGCGACCGGGGTCGACGTCATCATCGACGACACGCCCGATACCGTCATCATCAGCTGCTTCGATCCGGTGCGGCGGGAGGTCGGCCGCCGGGCCCTGGAGGCGCTGATCGTCGACGGGCGGATTCATCCCGGCCGCATCGAGGAGCTGGTGGCCAAGTCCCAGAAGGAGCTCAACGTCGAGATGCAGGAACTCGGCGACAAGGCGGCCTTCGAGACCGGGGTGCACGGGCTCCACCCGGAGCTGATCCGGCTGATCGGCCGCATGCGCTACCGGACCTCATATGGACAGAACATCTACGACCACTCCAAGGAAGTCGCCTGGCTGGCCGGCATGATGGCGGCCGAGCTCAAGCTGGATGTGCAGCTGGCCAAGCGCGGGGCATTGCTGCACGACGTCGGCAAGGTGCTCACCCACGACCATGAGGGCACCCACGTCGAGCTGGGGGTCGAGATGGCGCGGAAGTACGGCGAGAGCGCCCTGGTCATCAACTGCATCCAGGCCCACCACGACGACGTCCCCCATGAGACCGCCGAGTCGGTGCTGGTCCAGGCGGCGGATGCGATCAGCGGTTCGCGCCCGGGCGCGAGGCGGGAGGCGTTCGAGAGCTACGTGAAGCGGCTGACCAAGCTGGAGGAGATCGCCAACGGCTTCCCGGGCGTCGAGAAGTCGAACGTGATCCAGGCTGGGCGCGAGGTCCGGGTGATCGTGACCCCGGACAAGATCGACGACGGCGCGGCGGTGGCGCTGTCGGAACAGATTGCCCGCCGGATCGAGAACGAGCTGCAGTACCCGGGACAGATCCGGGTCGTCGTCATCCGTGAAACCCGAGCCGTGGACATTGCCAGATGACCGCACGCATCATCGACGGAGTCGCGCTCGGCAAGACGATCCGCAAGGAGGTCGCCGAGGAAATCACCCGGCTCAAGGCCCAGGGGGTCGTTCCCGGACTCGCCGTGGTACTGGTCGGTGAAGACCCCGCCTCCAAGGCCTACGTGGGCAGCAAGGAGAAGGCCTGCCTGGAGGCGGGGATGAAGTCGGTGAAGATCACCCGCGAGGCGACGCTGCTGGAGGCCGAGCTGCTGACGATCGTCGACCAGCTCAATGCCGATCCGACGATCCACGGTATCCTGGTGCAGCTCCCGCTGCCCAAGCACATCAACACCGAGAAGGTGCTGCTGCGGCTCGATCCGATGAAGGATGTCGACGGTTTCCACCCGGTGAATGTCGGGAAGCTCGTCATCGGCGATCCGACCGCGCTCCGGCCCTGCACCCCCTGGGGCGTCATCCAGATGCTGATTCGCAACGGGATCGAGACCAGGGGGGCGCACGCGGTGGTGGTCGGCCGAAGCACGATCGTCGGCAAGCCGATGGCCAACCTGCTCATCCAGCAGGGCCCCGGCGGCGACGCGACGGTCACCGTCTGCCACTCCAAGACCCGTGATCTTCCCGGCGTCTGCCGCAGTGCCGACATCCTGATCGCGGCGATCGGCAAGGCCGAGTTCGTGAAAGGCGACATGGTCAAGCCGGGCGCCGTCGTGATCGACGTCGGCATCAACCGGGTGGACGACGCGAGCCTCCCCAAGGGCTACCGCCTGACCGGTGATGTCGCCTACGCGGAGTGCGCCGCGGTCGCTTCGGCCATCACTCCGGTGCCGGGCGGAGTCGGCCCGATGACGATCGCGATGCTGATGGCCAACACCCTGCAGGCGATGAAGCAGCGGATGTGAGCGACGAGCCCTCGCTGTTCACGGCGGACGCGCCCTGGACGCCGACGCTGCTCGCCCGGGCGGCGCGGCGGGTGCTCGAGGGGGGGATCGGACCGCTGTGGATCCGCGGCGAAGTCACCGGGCTCAAGGCGTACCAGAGCGGCCACTGGTACTTCACTCTGCGGGATGCCGAGGCCCAGGTGCGCTGCGTGATGTGGCGGACCTACGCCGCGCGAGTCAAGGCGCCAACCGCCGGAAGGCACTCAGGTCTTCATCTTCGGCACGCCGACGGTGTGGGAGGAGCGGGGGGAGTTCCGCCTGACGGTCACCGAGTTTCTGGTGACCGACCAGGTGGGGCAGGCGCAGCTGGAGCTGGAGCGGATCCGCAAGGCGCTGGAGAAGGACGGACTCTTCGATCCAGCCCGCAAGCGTCCCCTGCCGGCCCTGCCGGAGCGGATCGCGGTGGTGACCAGTCTCGACGGTGCGGCGCTGCGCGACATCATCACCGTCACCCGCAAGCGGTGGTCCGCGGTCGAGCTGCTGGTCATCGGCACCAAGGTGCAGGGGGCGGAGGCGCCGGCGGAGGTGGTGCGGGCACTCGGCCTGGTGAACCGGCTCGAACGACTCGACTGCTGCATCCTGGCCCGGGGCGGCGGTTCGAAGGAAGATCTCGCCGTCTTCAATCACGAGGCGGTCTGCCGGGCGCTCGCGGCCGTCGCCGTTCCCACGATCTCCGCCGTCGGCCACGAGACCGATGTGTCGTTCACCGACCTGGTGGCCGACGTCCGGGCGGCCACACCGTCGGCTGCGATCGAGATCGTGGTCCCCGATCGCGCCGATCTGGCCCGGCAGGTCGCCGGGCTGGGCATGCGGCTCGGCAACGCGCTCGGTCGCGGTACCCGGCTCGCGCGCGAGCGGCTGGCCCGGAGCGCGGACCGGCTGGAGGTCGCGCTGGAGCGCCGGCTGGAGCAGCCAAGGCGCGATCTCGAGCGGCTCTCCGCCCAGCTCGATGCGCTCTCGCCGCTCAAGGTGCTGGAGCGCGGTTACAGCGTTGCGCAGGATGCCGCGGGACGGGTGCTCCGGCGCCGTGCGGCCTTCACTCCCGGTCTTCCCTTTACGCTCCGCGTCTCGGACGGCGACGTCCCCGCGCGGGTGGATGACGTACGATGAGTCCGCCGAAGAAGGAGACGAAGGAGCCGGCCCCGCCACCGGTGACGCTCGCCGAAGACCTCCGGCGTCTCGAGGAGATCGTCAGGCAGCTGGAGCGGGAGGATGGCGACCTGGATCAGTCGCTCGCGCTGTTCGAGGAGGGCGTCGCCCGGCTGCGCGGCGCCCGGGCCCGGCTCGGTGAGGCGGAGGCGCGGGTGAAGAAAGTGCTGGAGGATGCCGAAGGCACGCTCCGGACGGAGGACCTCGATGGGGCCTGATGTCGCCCATCTCCTGTCGGAGGCGCGGGAACGGGTTGACGGGCTGCTCGGCGCATGGAGCGAGAAGGTCCAGACGATCGTCCCCGGGCGGACCGGCGAGGCCCTCGGCTATTCCCTGAACACCCCCGGCAAGCGGGTGCGGGCCGCGCTGGTGCTCGCGGCCTATCGCTCGGTGGGAGGCGTGTCTCCGGCGATCGCGGCGGTCGCGGCGGCGGTGGAGACGGTGCACACCTATTCGCTGGTGCATGACGATCTCCCCTGCATGGACGACGACGATCTCCGGCGGGGCCGGCCCACCACCCACCGCGCATACGACGTACCCACCGCCACCCGGGTCGGCTACCTGCTCGTCCCGGTGGCCGCGCTGGTGCTCACCCAGGCCGCGCGTGACCTGGTGCTGCCGAGCGCGACGCTCGGGACGATGGCGCGCGAGCTGTTCGAATCGGGCGGAATCGAGGGGATGGTCGGGGGGCAGTGGCTCGACCTCGAAGCCGAGCACAAGACGCTCGATCACGACGGGCTGATCGCGGTGCACCGCGGCAAGACCGGGGCGCTCATCCGGGCGGCCTGCATGCTGGGTGGCATGGCGGCCGAGGCCGCGCCCCCGGCGCTGGACGCGCTGGCGCACTACGGGCACGAGATCGGCCTGGCGTTCCAGATCGCTGACGACGTACTGGATGTCACCGCGACCAGCGCCCAGCTTGGCAAAACGGCAGGACGTGATGCGGCGCTGGCCAAGTCGACCTATGTCAGCGTGCTCGGGGTGGAACGGGCCCGCTCCGAGGCCGCCGCACTCGCCAGCCACGCCATCCGGCACCTTGAACAGGCCGGGGTGCCTAGCGCCGCCCTCGGCGCCCTGGCGCACTATATTGTAACTCGAGAATCATGAAGCGGTTGGTGCCACGCCGGCGGCCGCCACACTCCAGGGTTTCGCGACCATGAGTCTGCTCGATTCCATCCAGTCCCCCGCGGATCTCAAGCGCATTCCGCGCGAGCAGCTTCCCCAACTCGCCCAGGAGATTCGGGAGCGGCTCATCGACTGCTGTTCCCAGACTGGCGGACATATCGGGGCCAGCCTCGGCGTGGTCGAACTGTCGATCGCGCTGCTGTACGAGTTCGATCTCCCCGCCGACCGGGTGGTCTGGGACGTCGGCCACCAGGCCTATGCCTGGAAGCTGCTGACCGGGCGGAATGCGCGCTTCCCGACGCTGCGGCAGACCGGCGGGATTTCCGGTTTTCTCAAGCCCTCCGAGAGTGAGTACGACGCCTTCGGCGCGGGCCACGCGGGCACGGCGATGTCGGCCGCCCTCGGCATGGCCACGGCCCGTGATCTCAAGGGCGGCATCAATAAGGTCATCGCCGTGGTGGGCGACGGTGCGCTCACCTGCGGGCTGTCCTACGAAGGGATGAACAACGCCGGCCATTCGGCCCGCGACATCATCCTGGTCGTCAACGATAACGGCATGTCGATCTCGCCCAACGTCGGTGCCATCAGCAAGACCCTGGGCACGATCGTCGCCAGCCCGGCAACCAACCGGCTGCGCGAGCACATCAAGCACTGGACCCTGAAGCTCGGCAAGGTCTTCGGGCCCGAGGTCGTCGAATTCGCCAAGAACCTCGAGGAGAGCGCCAAGAACCTGTTCTCCGAGGGAATGTTCTTCGAGGAACTCGGCTTCCGCTACTTCGGGCCGATCGACGGGCACGATCTCAGGAAGCTGGTCGACACCTTCCACTTCGTGAGGCCGATGACCGGCCCGCGGGTGATTCACGTCATCACCGAGAAGGGGAAGGGGTTCGCGCTGGCGGAGAACAACAAGGAGAAGTGGCACGGCCTGGCCGCGTATGATCCGGAGACCGGCGAGCCGCGGAAGAAGAGCAGCGGTCCGCCGACCTGGACCCAGGTGTTCGGCGACGGTCTCACCGCGCTGGCTGCGGAGCATCCCAACCTGGTGGCGATCACCGCGGCGATGCCCAGCGGTACCGGGTCCAGCATCTTCCAGAAGAAGTGGCCGGAGCGGTTCTTCGACGTGGGCATCGCGGAGGGGCATGCCGTGACCTTCGCTGGTGGGCTCGCGACCCAGGGGATCCGGCCGGTCTGCGCCATCTACAGCACCTTCCTGCAGCGCGCGTACGACAACGTCATCCACGACATCGCCGTGCAGCACCTGCCGGTCATCTTCTGCATGGACCGCGCGGGGCTGGTGGGCGAGGACGGCCAGACCCATATGGGCCTGTACGACATCGCCTACATGCTTGCCGTGCCCGAGATGACAGTGACCGCGCCGAAGGATGGCGATGAGCTGATCGGCCTGCTCAGGACCGCGCTGGTTCACCAGGGCGGACCCTTCTGCACCCGCTACCCGCGCGACAAGGTGCCCGCCGAACCGCGGCCAGTCGCCGCGATCGACCCGGTGCCGTACGGCACCTGGGAGCAGCTCCGCGAGGGGAAGGACGTGGCAATCCTCGCGGTCGGGACCATGGTGCAGCCGAGCCTCCAGGCGGCCGAGCAGCTCGCGGCGGAGGGCATCGACGCCGCGGTGGTGAACTGCCGGTTCCTCAAGCCGATGGACTCCGGGATGCTGCAGGTGCTGGCAGCGCAGCACCGTACCCTGGTCACGGTCGAGGAGGGGACGATCGTAAATGGTTTCGGCGCCTACCTCTCCGAGACGCTGCAGACGACCCATCCCGAGGTGCGGGTCGTCGCGCTCGGCGTGCCCGACCGGCTGGTCGAGCAGGCGCCCCGGGCGGAGCAGCTCGAGTCCTTCGGTCTGACTGCCGGCGGCATCGCCCGCCGGCTGCGCGCGCTGCACAGCGAGGAGGGCGTCGAGGCGCGATGAAGGTCGGTGTCGTCGGAAATCCGCGCTACGCCGACCTCCGCTCGCTGCTGCGCGAGCTGGCGGACCTGTCGCCGTCGCGAGGCATCCGGCTGCTCACCGAGCCGAGCCTGGTCCCGCCTCTGGGATGCCGTCCTCCCGCTGCTCGATCAGGACGTGCCGGACGCGCTCATCACCTTTGGCGGGGACGGCACCCTGCTGCGCGGGGCGCGACTCCTCCATGGCCGCGAGGTCCCGATCCTCGGGGTGAACCTCGGCCGGGTCGGCTTCCTCACGACCGCCACCCGCGAGAAGCTGGCCGAGGCGCTCGATGCCGTCATCTCGGGCCGCTACGTCCTCGAACGGCGACTCTCGCTCCACGCCACGATCATCAGCGACGAGGGCGGAGTGCGCAGCGAGCAGCTGGCGCTCAACGACGTCTGCGTCCACAAGTCCGGGGTGGCCCGCGTGGTCCGGGTCCGGGTGAGTGTGGACGGCGAGGATCTCGGCCCCTACAGCTCGGACGGGATCGTGGTGGCGAGTCCCACCGGATCGACCGCCTATTCGCTCTCCGCCGGCGGCCCGATCGTCGCCCCCGGAGTCGAGGCGATGATCGTGACGCCGGTCTGCGCCCACACCCTCGCGGTCCGTCCAGTAGTGGTGCCCGCCGACGCGACCGTCTGCGTCGAGCCCGTCTCGCCCGGCGCCGACGACCTGCTGGTCTCGTACGACGGGCAGCTGGGCACCACGCTGACGATCGGGGACCGGGTCTACATCCGGCGGGCCCAGTCGTCGGTCATTCTGATCCGGCTCGGATCGGAAGGGTACTTCACCCGCATGCGACAGAAGCTCAATTGGGGCGACCTGTCCGAGCGGGAGGTGATCCGATGATCGGCGAGCTCAGGGTCCGCGACCTGGTGACCATCGCGGAAGTCACGCTGCACCTCGGCCCCGGCCTCAACGTCCTCACCGGCGAGACCGGGGCCGGCAAGTCGATGCTCGTGGACGCCGTCGCCCTGCTGCTCGGCGCCCGGGCGGAGAGCGGCATGGTCCGTCCCGGCGCCCAGCGGGCCATCGTCGAGGGAGCATTCGAGCTGGAGGACGTGCCGCTCCGCCGCCGCCTCGAGGCCCAGGGACTCGATGCCGAGGACGGCCGGCTCGTCATCCGCCGGGAGGTGGGCGCCGACGGCCGCTCCCGCGCCTGGGTGAATGGCAGCCCCACCACGATCGGTGTGCTGGCGCGTATCGGCAGCCTGCTCGTCGATCTGCACGGCCAGTACGAGACCCAGTCGCTCCTCCAGTCCGAGGCGCAACGCGACATCCTCGACGCCTTTGCAGGCGCTGCCCCCGAACGTTCGGCGCTGGTCGAGGCCCATGCCACGCTCGCCGCGGTCCGCGAGGAGGAAATGTCGCTGACCCTGAAGCGGGACGAAGTCCGCCGCCGCGCCGACTACCTCCGCCATGTCGTCGAGGAGATCGACCAGGCGAGGCTGTCTCCCGGCGAAGACGAGACGCTCGACGGTGAGGCCCGCCGGCTTGGCCATGCCGCGACCCTCGCCGAGCAGGCCGGCCGCTTGAGCGGGCTGCTGGATGGCGACGAGAGTGGCGCCCTGCCGCTGCTCGGGCAGGCGGATCGGCTGCTGGGCAGCCTGGAGCGCATCGATACCGAGCTGACCGGCTGGCGGGAGCTCTTCGACGGCGCCTACGCCAATCTCGTCGAACTTGCCAGGCTGGCTTCGGACTACGCCGACTCCCTGCAGGAGGATCCGGCCCGGCTGGCCGAGATCGAACGGCGGCGGGATCTGCTCTACCGGCTCAAGCAGAAGCATGGCGCGACGCTGGATGCGGTGCTGGCCGCACGGAGCACCGCAGGGCAGGAGCTCGACCTGCTCGACACCGTGGATCTCGACCTGCGCCAGCTCGGCGCCCGGCGGGTCGCGGCCGAGGGAGCCTGTCAGGCGGCGGCGGACGCACTGAGCGCCAAGCGCCGGGACGCGGCCAGCCGGCTGGGGCGCACCGTTTCCCGGCTGCTCCCTCAACTCGGGCTCGCCGGCGGCAAGATGGAGGTCGAGCTCGCCCCCCTCGGGCGGATCGACTCGGTGGGGCAGGAGTCGGTGACGTTCACCGTGCGGCTCAACGCCGGTCTCGATGCCCGGCCGATCGCGAAGGCGGCCTCGGGAGGGGAGCTCTCGCGGATCATGCTCGCGCTCAAGGTGGTGCTCGCCAAGCATGACGCGGTGCCGACGCTGATCTTCGACGAGGTGGACCAGGGTATCGGTGGGGAGGTCGGGGCGCAGGTGGGCGATGCGCTGGCCGAGGTGGCGGCACGGCGGCAGGTCCTGGTCATTACTCACCTGCCGCAGATCGCGGCGCGCGCCGAGCGGCACCTGATCGTCTCGAAAGCCGCCCGGAAGGGCCTGGCCACCAGTGATGTCCAGCAGGTGCACGGCGAGGACCGGGTCACCGAACTGGCCCGAATGCTTGGCGATGCGGATGCCGACACCGCCCGCCGGCACGCGGCCGCCATGCTCGGTCCCGCCGCCTCCGGCTCGCGGCCGTAGCGCTAGCGGCCCAGCAGCTCTCCCACCACCGCGAACCGCTCGGTCCGGTCGCAGACAATCTTGATCGTCGCCAGGATAGGCACCGAGATCACCGCCCCCGGTACTCCCCAGATCCACAGCCAGAAGATGAACCCGAGGAAGATCGCGAGCGGGTTGAGCGGCAGCCTTCGGCCGAGCAGGTGGGGCGTGAGGAAGTTCGCCTCGATCGCGTGGAGAGCCAGGTAGCAGAGCGGCGGAAGGAGCGCCCGGCCCACGTCGTCGATGGTAATCAGCGAGACCATCGTGAGCAGCGCCGCGTTGACGATCGGACCGAAATAGGGAACGAAGTTCAGCACCGCCGCCACCGCACCGAGCAGCAACGGCGTCGGCATGCCCAGCGCCGCCATGATCCCCGCGGTCATCAGTCCCATGACGACATTGATCACGGTGACCGCCACCAGGTAGCGCGAGATCTGGGACTCCGCCTCCTGCACGATCACCAGCACCCGCTCCGCATGTTCCCGGGGCAGCACCCGCGGCAGCTTCCGTAGCACCGTCCCGCCGGAGGAGAGAAAGAAGTAGGCCAGCACGAGGACGATCAGTCCGCTCGCCAGGATGTGCCACGCCCCGCCGAACACGGTACCGGTGAAGCTCGGCTGCTTGATCTCCACCTGCGGGGTGTCGGAGCTGGTCACATCGGTGATTTCGTTCACCTTCTCGGCGGTGCGAGTCACGCTTTCCACGGAGCGGAGCAGCCGGCGGATCCGGGTATCGAGCTTCTTCAGATCCTGGGGCGCCCGCGCCACCCAGTCCGCAGCCGGGCCGGAAAGCTGGTAGCCGGCGGTGCCGACGCCGGCGACCAGCAGCAGGAGAACGAGCGCCGGCGCGACCGGTCCCGGCACCCGGATCCGGTGCAGCAGGCGGACCACCGGCTGCAGGAGGAGGGAGAGGAACATCGCCAGCACGATGGGCAGGACCAGGTCGCGGGCGAAGTGCAACGTGTAAAACACCCCGAGGACGAACAGCCCGGTGATCGCCAGCGACCGGAGTTCGGCGGGGCGGAAGCGACCGGAGGCGCGTGAAGTCACGGGGCTGGTCATCGCGGGGCTACCTCCAGATCCGCTGGTACCAGCGGATCTCGAGCCGGGTGGTCCGGAACTTGGCGACGCGGCCGCCAGTCCCGTGCACGACCGAGGTGTAGTTCCAGGATGCCTCGATCGGCCAGCCGCAGCGGCGGCCGGGTTCACATTCATGCGCACCACGGCCCACGTAGCTCACGCCACCCCCGACGGCGAGCGCGCTGCGCTGGCCTTCGGAGAGAGCGTTCGGGTTCAGGCCGGCAATGATGTCCGTGCGGCGATCATACGCGGTCCGGTCGGAGCCAATACGCTGAAAGTCCACCTGGCCATGGAGCGCGATGTTCCGCGCCAGCCGGTAGAATGGCTTGGCGCCGAGGCTGAGGATGTCGCCAGCATTGAAGCGGACGTTGGTGAGCCGGTCGGCGGTCGGGTAGGGCTCGTCCGGGGAGGTGACTCGGCGCACCCGGAGCGCGGCCAGGCGCACCAGGTATCCGCCAGTGAGCCGAGTGCCCCAGCGGCCCGCGCCGAGATCGGCGGTACCCGAAACACCGACCTCGTAGCGTCCGTTGCCGGTGCCCACATCCCAGTAGTTGTTGGGGTTGTCGCGCTGGCCGGTCGGCAGGCGCAGGAGGCCGGACACCACGAAGCGGAGACCGCCGGTGGTGCCCGGCCGATCGAACCGGTCGATCAGCGTGTACGCGGCACCGACATCCATGTCACCCGCGCGCGAGATCTTGGCCTCGGCGAGGGGCAACGCCGCGAAGGGCCCGGTGGGATTGGTGATCATGCCCGCAAACTGGGCGTCGCTCACCCGGGACTGCGGCAGGAACGGGTCGATCGTGAAGCCGAAGCCGCTCACGCCGAGGGTGTTCGCGAGCGTATCCTGCAGACCGTGGATCTTCGCGAGGATCTGCTGCCCCGCCGCGCTGCTGCTGGTCGGCAGGAATGGGGAAGCGGTCACCGGGTCGTTGGTCAGCGCTTCGAGCTGGTCACGGAGCGCGGTTCCCCGGTTGTAGATCGACTGGGCCAGCGGATCCAGCGCCCCAAGCGACCCGATGAGCTTCTGCAGTGAATCAAGGGTCTGGGTGAATCGGTTGAAGAAGTCCTGAGCGATATTCTGGTCGACCCCGTTGCCGAGTCCTGGCGCGGCGGTATTGAGACCGGCGGTGGCGACGGTGGTATCGAGCCGTAGCCGGGCCTGCACCCGGGTCGTGACGAGGGGGACGTTCGCGAACAGCGTCAGCCTGCGGGTCACCCCCAGTGAGGCGTTGATGGTCCCGGTTCCGATCGTGAGCTGGCCGTTGGCGCGCTGGGTACCGAGATTGAGCCGGGATCCCGGCTGGCCGGTGAGGACGCTCAGGAGGGAGTCGGCGGCGCGGAGCTGGGGGAGGCGATCGGCGCCGAAGGCGTGGCTGCCGAAGTCGGCGAGGTAGTCTTCCGTGCTGACGCCGAAGATCCGCTGGTCCGCGCTCTCGAAGCTCCCGCCGAAGTCGACGCGGAGCGTGCCCTTGGGGACACCGATTGGCGCGAGCTGGGCCGACAGCGGCGCGGTCGCCATGAAAGACAGAGCCGCGCCAAGCCGCACGTACCGATGCAAGGAACCTCCGGGAAGGATCGCCGTCCGTGAGCCAGGTCTCGCCAGTCCGACAGGCAACATCGCTCTTTGAGGAGCGGTTTGGAAGCGGCCCATCGGTCCTGGTCTCCGCCCCGGGCCGGGTCAATCTCCTGGGGGAGCACACCGACTACAACGCCGGTCCGGTCCTGCCCTTCGCGCTGGAGCGGCGAACGGTCGTGGCCGCCGCGCGGGCCGAGCGGTGGGAGGCGGTCTCGGCGGTGGACGGCCAGGTGCAGCCGATCGATCCGGAGCGGATCGAGACGGGGGAATGGACCGGGTACCTCGTCGGGGTGATTCGCGTCCTGCGGCGTGCCGGAATCACGGTGCCGGTCGCGCGGCTCGCGATCGCGAGCACCGTCCCGGTTGGCGCCGGGCTCTCCTCGTCCGCGGCGCTGACCGTGGCGCTCGCGCGCGCGCTGACCGGACTCGCGGGTCGGCGGCTCACGCGGGAGCGGCTGGCCGAGGCGGCTTACCAGGCGGAACATGACGAGGTCGGCGTTCGCTGCGGCCGGATGGACCAGACGGTCGCCGCGCTGGCGCGGGCGGGGCATGCGATGCTCTTCGAAACCGGTTCGGGCAGCGTGCGGCACCTGCCGTTGCCCGGGCGGGTCTGGATCTTCGACACCGGTGTCTCCCACCGGCTCACCGGCGGCCATCTCAATGAACGGCGGCAGGAATGCGAGGAGGGGTTGGGTCTGCTCCGGGAGCGGGCCCCCGGGCTCGGCAGTCTCGCCGAGGTGTCCCTCGAGGCGCTCCCGGCGCTGCTGCGCGGGATCCCGATGCCCTGGTGCGCGCGGGTCAGGCACGTCGTCTCGGAAACGGCGCGTACCCGGGCCGCGGCGGCGGCTCTGGCCACCCGCGACCTGCCGGCGCTGGGCCGATTGATGATCGAAGGTCATGCGTCGTTACGAGTGGACTTTCAGTCCAGTTGCGCCGAGGCGGATCTGCTGGTCGAGACCCTGGTGGGACTGGGGGCCCACGGTGCCCGGCTCACGGGCGCCGGCTGGGGCGGCGCGGTCATCGCGCTGTTGCCGGAGGAGCGCGAAGCCCGGCTGGTTGCAGAGACGCAGGAGGCCTACCGGCAGCGATACGGCCGGGTGCCGCCGGTCTGGGCCACCCGGGCGGGATGCGGCGTGCGGAGCGACAAATGACGAAATGAAAACGGACTCGGCTGATGCCGAGTCCGTTCCCACCCTCTTGGCCGGTGGGCTCAGGGTACGCCGGACATGTACACCTGATCGATGTCGATATAGTCGGCGCGGGTTCGCACGCCCCCCGACCCGCCCCAGGTCGGATTCCACTTCCACAAGAACAGCCCCAATGGAGCTGCCGGCGTGATGTAGACTACGTCGCTGTAGTTGTGGGTCTGGGTGCCGTCAATCCACATCTTGAATACCCCGTTCGCGGCGCCCAGCGTATTCACGGCCATGACTGCCTCCCAGTGATGCCACCCGCCGACCGTCATCAGGTGGACTCGGCTCACGTTCTGGAGGAGGTCGCGAACCACCCACCCATTCGGCTGCGGGATGCCCTGTTGCCTGAACTGCACCTGGAAATCGCTCTGGAGGCGCTGCACCCCCAGGCCATTGTCAAGGAAGAAGAAAAGTTGGTTCGAGCCGACCTTGGTGGTTCCGACTCCGAAGAAGCCCGCCTTCGTTCCGCTCTTCTGGTTCTCATAGTCCTTCCCCTCGATCTTGATCCACATGGAGAAGTAGACCTTGCGGAAGGGCGTCGATGCTGTGTTTGCCCATCCCCCCATGTCGACCGCGCCACCGCCGGCCTTCATGCCGACGGGGAAACGGGTGCGAACCACGGAGCTGGCGCTCACCGGCGCCGTCGCGTCGGTCGTCAGCGTCAGGTTCGGATTCGTCGCCGTGTAGCTGTACCAGCCCCCCAACGTGGCATTGTTGGACCGGGGCCAGGTCGGCTTGGTGTCGAACCGGTTGCTCGCGAACGGCGTGAAACCCGCCGGCTCGTTGACGTTGGCGAGTACCAGCGCTGCTGGTGCCGACGACACGGGGACGTCTGCCGTGGTAGTCAAGGAGTCTGCGGCGGCCGGCGACAACGGTTCCGGACCGCAGGCGGCGAGCGCGAGGACGCTTGCGAGGGCGAGCGCGGGCCACCAGCCCCTCCTCCGGGTGAGTCGGGAAGTACCATCCGCAGCCGGGGGCGCTGAAGATAGGGAACGCGCGAGGCCGCGCACGGCCGTGAAGTGCGTAAGCAAGATTGGCTCCACTACGTAAACGTTTGAATGAAACGAATCAGCCCGCGGTTGCTCCGCGGTCAGAGTCGCTTCATCGATTGTCAGTTTGGGAGAGCGAACCGTGGGGGCAAGGAAGGAACCCACTCCCGGGAAGAGTGCGGAGGCGACCGACCCCCGCACCGCGATTCAACCTAGGGACAAGGATTGAGGCGCGCGGTGACGCAGGGGGGTAATCATTGCGACGCAGGGTGCACCGCGAGTGCGACGCAGCGCGTGCTAGTTGCGCGAGCACCGACACGCAATCAGTCGAGAGACCTCACGCTTGCTCTCTCACCTCGGCGGGTTGAGCTTCCATGGTGCCGCTCGGGTGGCGAAACTGGCAGACGCAAGGGACTTAAAATCCCTTGGGGAGCAATCCCCGTGTGGGTTCGAGACCCACCCCGAGCATCGTCGCAGGAAGCAGCCCACCTTGGACGCCAGCTCGGGCACCGTAAACCCGGGCGGGGACTTCGCTTCGAAGTCGGCAGTCCGATTGCGAGCTTCCCGCTTCATGCCCCGCTGCTGGTCAGGCTCCCCGTCGCCCCGTGCGCTACCCCAAGGGATCGGACACCGTACACCTCGGCCTCGGGTCCGGATTCGCGGAAGTCACGGGGGATCGTGTGGTCCTGGTCACTTCACGGTGCGAGCGGGTACCCGCCGTCCCGCCCGACCCCTCCGCGAGCGCCGAAGCGATCTGCGACGGCTGGAGTCGGGCCGTGCCGGCGAGAGCGGCCGGCCGAGGTTCACCAGGGGCTCGGGGAATGGAGCCGGCGGGTGCGTGGCTCGACCTCAGGGCTCGATGCTCGTGCCGATGTCCGCGTTCACCTTCCAGCCGCCGTCGGCCTGCCGCCGCCACACGGTGAGATAGCGAGAGCGGTCCACGACCACCGTGCTGTCGCCCAGGCGCTTCCGGGTCTCGGACCTGCCCATCGTGTAGCCCAGCGTCCCGTCGTCGGACAGACCGGCATGATCCGGCTCCCACCGAAGCTGCAGCGTCGTGTCGCCCAGGAACCTCGCCATGTGCTGACGGATTGCGTCGTGCCCCACGACGAAGTTGCCATGACCGTCGACTTGCCGGCCCGAGTCGCCGAAGAAGCTCACCCAGCCCTCTAGCCGGGTCGCGGCGGTGGCCGAATCGAACGCGCGATCGGCGGCCATGAGCGACGCGCGGCCCGCGATCGGGTCGGTGGGTCGGGGGCCGCACGCAGCGGCGACTGCGACCAGGGCTATGGCCAGGAGACGGCGTGCCTTCATGAGCGACTCTCCGATGGGGGATGAGGGCGGCCTCGCCGCCGGAACCGGCGAACGTCATATTCCTACGACCCGACGCCCTCCAGGATTCGACCGAGGATACCATGCCGCTCAAGCCCGTGAAGCCAGGCGACAAGATCCGCCTCACCGACGAGACCGCTGTCGACGACGGCGAGCCTCGCGGCAAGGATGCCGACGCGCAGCTCGAACCGCTGCTCGCCCGGCTTCCCGAACTGCAGACCGCGCTGTATGCCGAGGCGAGGCAGGCGCTGCTTGTCGTGCTTCAGGGGCGCGACGCATCGGGCAAGGACGGTGTGACCCGACGGGTATTCGGGCCCCTGAACTCCCAGGGCTGTGTGGTCAGCAACTTCAAGCGGCCGACCGACTACGAACTCGCCCGCGATTATCTCTGGCGGGTCCACCAGGTGGTTCCCCCCAAGGGCACGATCGGCATCTTCAACCGCTCCCACTACGAGGACGTGCTGGTGGTCAGGGTGCACGAGCTGGTGCCGAAGTCGGAGTGGTCGCGGCGGTACGACCAGATCAATGATTTCGAGCGGATGCTGAACGAGAATGGGGTGACCGTCCTGAAGTTCTTCCTGCACATCTCCAAGGAGGAGCAGAAGGAGCGCCTGCTGGAGCGCCTCAACGACCCCCTCAAGAACTGGAAGTTCGAGGTCGGCGACCTCGAGGAACGCAAACGGTGGGACGACTATACCAGGGCTTATGAGGATGCGCTGGAGAAGTGCAGTACCAGCTGGGCCCCGTGGTACGTGGTCCCGGGGAACCGCAATTCCACCAGGAATCTGCTGGTCGCGCGGGTGGTCGTCGACACGTTGAAGCGGATGGCGCCGAAGTTCCCGAAGGTGGACCCGGAGGTACTGAAGATCGCCCGCCAATGGGAGCGGGAGACGACCGCGCAGCAGCGGGTCGACAAGTAGCTAGCGCTGCCGGGCGGGGCCGGTCAGTAGTTGCCGTACTTGTCGACGATGATGTAGGTCAGCCGGTTGCCGGCGAAGAAGTACGGGGCGTTGTTGCCCAGGTTCTGGGCCAGCGCGTTCATCAGGGCCGCGTCGCTCGAGGTGAGCGAGACCGCCAGCATGTAGGGATCGGTGCTCGGGCTGCGGTTGTCCCAATCGAGGGTATAGCTCGGCGTCACGAAGCTGAAGCCGTTTGGCAGGTAGGGGAGCATTTCCGGTGGCACCACGCCCGGAGCCGTCGTGGCGGGCCACTGGTTGTTGTGGTCGGCCTCGTAGTTGTAGGCGGCGAGGCGGACCGTTGTGAATTCCCCCACCACCTTGGCCGCATAGGCGGTGCGCGTCAGGTCGATGTACTTGAGCGTCACGATCGACGCCAGCAGCCCGACCACGACAATCACGACCATCATCTCCACCAGCGTGAATCCCCGCCGCGCGGTCATCGCCGCCTCCGCTGTGCCAGGATCTCGTAGCTGTTGCCCAGGAATTCCTTCGAGGGCTGGCTCGACGTGTAGGTCAACGTCACGCCATGATTCTGGCCCGACAGCGAGAAGCCGTCCGCGCCCGCGGTGTAGGTGAGCCCTGTCGAGTCAGCTTCTGCCTCGGTCAGCGTTGCCGGGAATCTCCCATTGGCGCTGTGGAACTGCTCGATCCGGTCGATCTCCACATACATCCGGACCCGGAGACTCGCCTGGCGCAACTCCGGCCCCTCCTCGGCGGGTCGCGGAAAGACCCAGGCCGGTTGCAGCACGAGCACCGCCGTCAGCAGGGCGATGATCGCGCCCATGCTGAGCCAGAACGGCGCGCGGCTCGGCCGCGATACGACGATGGGGTGAGCCTGGGAGGAGCGCTTCTCCTGCTCGTTGCGGACCACGGCCTGATAGGCGTGGAGCAGGGCGCTCCGGTCGTGGGGTCCGGGCGGCGTAGCGGGAGCGGGCGGTTGGGCGTCGGCCATCAGTTGGTGACTCGTTCTCCTTCGAGTGCCCGGGCCACCTGGTCCGGGAAACTCCGAATATCGATCGGTTTGGTAATATAGCCGTCAAAACCCGCCGCGAGAGCCCTCTCGCGGTCCCCGGCCATCGCGTGGGCCGTTAGGGCGACCACCCGGAGCGCCCGGTGTGGCGAGTCCCGGATCTCTCCCAGCAGCGCGAACCCGTCCTTGCCGGGCAGCTGAATGTCCATCAGCACCAGCGCCGGCTGCGACTCCTCGATGATGGGGAGCAACCCCTCCCCGCTCGTCAGGCCCACGACGGCGTGTTTCCGCAGCGTCAGGAGCGTGCGGAACAGCTTCATGTTGTCAGGGCTGTCCTCGACGACGAGAATCGTGGCCACGGCGGCTACACTTTCACCCGGCGGAGCACCGCCCTGACCCGCGCCGAGAGTGCGGTGGGTCGCACCGGCTTGGTGAGATAGTCCTGCGCTTCGAGGCCCAGCGCCCGGGATTCCGTCTCTTGGAACGTGCGGTGAGGACCATGCCGGGAATCTGCGCCGTCGCGGCGCCCGCGCCAAGCTCCTCCAGCACTCCCAGGCCGTCCAGCCTCGGCAAGTCCGATCAGGGCGAACTGGTGCTGCCTCACGAGATCGAGCGCATCGAGGCCATCCGGCCCCTCGAGTATCGGTCGGACTGAGGTCGTCGGCCTTGCTGCGATAGCAGGTTGCCACGGCCCGGCTGATCGTGTCGTCGGTCGCGAGGCCCGGCTCCACGGACGCTTGCCAGGCCGAGCCGGCGTTGCCGACCGAGGACGCAACGGCGCCCGCCGGGGTCCGATTCAGCACTCCGGCATCCACCAGCGTCTGGGTCAGCCATCCGTCAGTCACGGCCTGTCTCCGAGCGACCGGTTCGATCACAGTGATCCGTGGACAGCATCTGGCGTCCGGGCCGGATCCCTCCGGTTCGGTTGAGGAGGTCTGGCTCCCGGACTACGTTTGGGCCAGAGCACGCCTGAGATGGTTCGCCCTTCCACTATCGGCAGCCGACGTCCAATCCTGTATGCGCCCCCAATCGCTGGCGGTAATCGGACTCGGAGCCATCGGAGGCTCCGTCGCCTGGCAGGCCCGGCTTGCGGGCATCCCGTCCGTCATCGGATACACGCCCGACCGGTCCGACAGCGTCAATGCGCTGCGCAACACCGCCGTGCACGACATCGCCGACAGTCCCGCCCGTGCGGTACGCGACGCCGAACTGGTGGTCCTCGCGGCGCCGCCCCAGGCGATCCTCGATCTCCTCTCCGTGATTGTACCCCACCTGCGGCCCGATTCCCTCGTCACCGACGTCGCGAGCATCAAGGTGCCGATCATCGCCCGCGCAGTCGAACTCGGGCTCGCTCAGCGCTTCGCCGGCAGCCATCCGTTCGCCGGGACCCAGGTGGCCGGCTGGGCCGGCTCCCGGCCGGACCGCTTCACTGGCGCGATCGTCTACGTCTGTCCGACGAGTCCGGCCGGAGATCGGGCGGCGCGGGAGGTGATGAACTTCTGGGAAAGCGTGCTGGGGAGTCATCCGGTGCTCGTGGACGCCCGGGCCCACGATCTCCAGCTCGCCTGGACCAGCCATCTGCCGCAGGCGATCGCGAGCGCACTGGCTCACGCGCTGGTACGCGAACCGGCGCTGCGCGGTGCCTCGTGGGGAAGCGGCGCCCGGGACACGACCCGCCTCGCCGCGAGTCCCGCCGAAATGTGGGTCGACATCTTCCTCATGAACCGGGAGCCGGTGCGGGTGGCGATCGAACGCGCCGAGCAGGAGCTGGCTGCGCTGCAGCGACTGATCGAGCAGGACGATCGCGCCGGTCTCTACGCCTACCTCGAGGAAGCCGCCCTCTTCCGGAGACGGCTGGAAGAGGACGGTGGTCCGATCGGCCCTTCCCGCCGCGGGATGACGCAGTCTGCGGAGGGCTGAGCCCAGCCAGGTCTCGAGCTAGAGGATGATCGGGCCCGAACCTCCATCGCACATGCTGAGGATGCCGGGATTCGCCGCGCCACCGAGGAGGTGGCTCACCTGGTCGCAGACGGCCGGGTCATGGGTCAAGAGCGGAACCACAAGGCGATCCGGCAACCCGACGGGGGTTCGGTGGAAGCCTTCGACCTGCAGCGCGTGGTCGAGCGGTGGCGGGCTGGAACCAGGCTGCATGCTCATCGGACCGACACCGTCGGCGCTACGACTGGTTGAGGAAGATCCTCTCGACCGGTAGTCTTCAGCGCCCTGGTGCCCCCAATGGCCGGCTCCAATGATCGGGATGAGTACCGGCCCGGTACGGCCGGGCTTCAATCCGGCTGAGTGACTTTTCCCGTTGAGGTCCCGATGCGTGTTGGTGGCAGCATCCGCGTGCCCGGTGACAAGAGCCTCTCCCACCGGGCGCTTCTCTTCGCCGCGATGGCCCGAGGCACGAGTCATGTGGGCGGCATCCTGACGTCGTTTGACGCCCGATCTTCCGCCAGGGTCCTGCGGCAGATGGGAGTGCTGGTCTCCCCGCTCACCGAACAGCGCCCTGTGACCATCACCGGCCGGGGCCGGCTCCGCCGGCCCGAGGCCACGCTCAATTGCGGCAACTCCGGCACCACCACCCGGCTGCTGCTCGGCCTGCTCGCCGCCCATTCCTTCCGCGCGACGCTCACCGGCGATCGCTCCCTGCGCCGCCGGCCGATGCGCCGGGTTACGGTCCCCCTCGCCGAAATGGGCGCGAAGATCACCGAGTACAACGACCGGGGCACCCTTCCCCTCACCATCCGGGGCGGCAAGCTCCACGCGCTCCATCACGAGATGCCGGTCTCCAGCGCGCAGATCAAGGGATGCCTGCTCCTGGCGGGAATGGCCGGTGGTGTTCCGGTCTCGATCAGGGAGCCACACGGCCGCTCCCGCGACCACAGCGAGCGGTTGCTCCGCGCCTTCGGCTTTCAGGTGGAGGAAGAGGGCGGCTGGATTCACTTTCGCCCGACGGGGACAGTGACACCGTTCGACATGCAGATTCCCGGGGATCCCTCCTCCGCCGCTTTTCCGGTGGGCGCCGCCGTCCTGGCCGAAGGCGGTGAACTGCTGGTGACCGGTGTCTGTGTGAACCCGACGCGAGTGGGATTCCTCGCGGTGCTGGAGCGGATGGGCGCCCGCGTCGAGATCGACAACCTCGAGATCCGCTTCGACGAACCGGTGGCGGATCTCGTGGCCAGGCCGGCACCGCTCCGGGCCACCGAGGTCCTCGCCGGGGAGATCCCCGGACTCATCGATGAAATCCCCATGCTGGCGGCGATCGCCTCACGTGCCGAGGGAACGACGATTTTCCGTGAGGTGGGTGAGTTGCGGGTGAAGGAGAGCGATCGGTTGGGACTCATCGCCAGCAACATCCGGGCATGCGGCGGCATTGCCGAGGTGGTCGGCGACGATCTGCACGTGACCGGACGTAGCGCGCCGCCGCGGGGCAGGGTGATCACCGAGGGCGACCATCGGCTGGCGATGGCCTTCGCCGTGCTCGGAACCGTGCCAGGCGCCGCGATCAGGGTCGACAACATGGCCTGCGCCGCGGTGAGCTTCCCGCGGTTTCCGCAGCTGCTCCGGAAGATCCGGGGCTGATGCCGGCCCACGTCATCGCGATCGACGGGCCCTCTGCCAGCGGCAAGTCCTCCACCGCTGAAGCCGTGGCTCGAGCCCTCGGTTTCGCCCATCTCGACTCCGGGGCGCTCTACCGCGGGGTCACCCTGGTTGCTCTCCGCCACACCGGCGCCGTTCCCGGCGGCCCCCTCGACGCCAACGCACTGCTCCTCGCCGCCGGACGGCGTGGCCTGGCGCTCCACTTCGACGGCAGAGGATACGCGGTATACCTGAATGGGGAACCGGCGGACGACGCGATCCGGACCGCGGAGGTGACCGCGCTCGTCTCGGCCGTGTCCGCGCTGCCCGAGGTTCGGGAGTGGGTGAATGAGCGGCTCCGCAGTCTGCCGCGGGCGGGGCAGTCGGTCGTCGTCGACGGCCGAGACATCGGGACCGTGGTGTTTCCGGAGGCGCCCCTGAAGGTCTTTCTGACGGCCTCCCCCCGGACCCGCGCGGAGCGGCGCCTCGCCCAGCGAGGTCAGGCAAGCGACCCGGCGATGCTGGAGCGGGAAACCGCCGCCCTGGCGGCCCGGGACCAGGCCGATTCGTCCCGTGCGGTCGCCCCCTTGCGGATGGCCTCGGACGCCGTGCCGCTCGACGGCACCGACCTCCCCTTCACCCAGCAGGTCGAGCAGATCGTCACCCTGGCCCGCGCCCGGTTGTCGCTGGCATCCCCGTCGGAAGACTAGCCCGCCGTTCTCTTGTCCTGACCCTGCCTCATAGCTAGGTTTGCAGGCTCCCCAATCCGGCAATCCCGCTGGAGAGGGGCCTAACCGTCTGCCCGCGGCCACTCCGGCGCGGCCACTCTGAGGTACGTTGTGACCACCGAGCGTTCCACCTCCACCGTTGACCGCATCCAGTCAGCCACCGGCCTGCGTGTTCGTCCCGACCTCTACGACGAGGATTACTCCGAGGACGAATACGAACAGATGCTCTCGATGTACGAAGGGACGATGTCCCAGATCGTCGAGGGCGAGATCGTCAAGTCGAAAGTTCTCCGCGTCACCGACAGCGCCGTCATTCTCGACGTGGGCTTCAAGTCCGAGGGCTCGGTCCCGCTGGACGAGTTCAAGGAGCCGCCGCAGCCGGGTGACGAGGTTGAAGTCTTTCTCGAGCATCTCGAGGATCAGGAGGGCGCGGTCGTGCTCTCCAAGAAGAAGGCCGACTTCATGCGGGTGTGGGAGAAGATCAAACTCGCCCACGAGTCGGACCAGCCGGTGATGGGAACGCTGGTGAAGAAGATCAAGGGTGGCGTGGTGGTGAACCTGATGGGCGTGGATGCCTTCCTCCCCGGCAGCCAGATCGCGCTCCGCCGGGTTCCGAACATCGACGAACTGCTCGGTCAGTCCTACGAGTTCAAGATCATCAAGCTCAACAAGCGCCGGCGCAATATCGTGGTCAGCCGCCGCGTGATCCTGGAGAACGAGCGCGCGCACAAGCGCGAGCACCTGATGAAGGAGCTCGCCGTCGGCCAGGTGCGGAAGGGCATCGTCAAGAACATCACCGACTTCGGGGCGTTCATTGACCTGGGCGGGGTGGACGGCCTGCTGCACATCACCGACATGTCATACGGCCGGGTCTCGCACCCCACCGAGATGGTGGGCATCGGCCGCGAGGTCGAGGTCAAGATCCTCGACATCGACTGGCAGCGTGAGCGCATCAGCCTCGGCATGAAGCAGCTGCAGCCCTACCCGTGGCAGAAGGTGGCGGAGCGGTACCCCGTCGGCACCCGGGTGCAGGGCAAGGTGGTGTCGATCACCAACTACGGCGCCTTCGTGGAGCTGGAGCCCGGCATCGAGGGGCTGGTCCACATCTCCGAGATGTCGTGGACCCGGAACGTGCGTCATCCCTCGAAGATAGTCTCCATCGGCGAGACCATCGAGGCGGTGGTCCTGAAGGTCGACGAGAGCGAAGAGAAGATCTCCCTCGGCATGAAGCAGACCGAGCAGGATCCGTGGACGGTGCTGCCGCTCAAGTACCCGGTCGGCACCCGGCTCAGCGGCAAGGTGCGCAACCTTACCAGCTTCGGCGCCTTCGTCGAGATCGAGCCCGGCATCGACGGCCTGATTCACATTTCGGACATGTCCTGGACCAAGCGGGTGCAGCACCCGTCCGAAGTCGTCAAGAAGGGCGACGGCGTCAACGTCGTCATTCTGAATATCGACGCCGACAACAAGCGCATCTCCCTCGGTCTCAAGCAGGCGGAAGAGGATCCGTGGCTCAAGATCGGAGAGACCTTCCCGATCGGGACCGAGATCCAGGGCCGGGTCGCCCGCCTGATGGACAAGGGCGTGGTGGTGGACCTCGGCAACGACATCGAAGGCTTCGTGCCGATGTCCCAGCTCGGGATCGCGAACATCGAGGAGCCCGGCCAGGCGGTGAAGGAAGGCCAGGCCGTGGACATGAAGGTGCTCGAGGTCGACCCGATCCATCACCGGATCGTGCTCGCCGTGGTCGGCTACCCCGACCTCCCGATCATCCCCCCGAAGAAGGTCATCATCGACGAGACGCCGGCCGAGGAGTAGCCGCGACGCGGGGCACCAGAGGGGCGCGGGGACCGTGATTCAGATCACGGTCCCCGCTTCCTTTTGCGGACCCACTCCCGCGTCCTGCATTGGGCCAGTCGCAAATGTCGAGAATCTGGTCGCTCTAAGTCATTGAACAGCAATAGAATAGTATTGTGGCACGGGTCTTCCTTTACACCGGGGTGAACCCGAGCTGGAGCACAGATGGCAACGCCCCGGAACGATGCCGAACGAATCGCACGAGCGCGGAAGTCAGGCCAGGCCGGCATGACGATGATCGAGCTGCTGGCCACCCTGGCGATCGCCAGCTCCCTCGCCAGCATCGCGATCCCCAAATACCACCAGTTCGCCGATACCGCGCGGGTCGCCCGGGCGATCGGTGACGTCCAGGCCATTCAGACCACGCTCGACACCCGGGACTCGCTGCCGGACAATCTGTCGACGACCGGGCAGAACATCGTCGATCCCTGGGGCAATCCCTACGTATACGTGAAGTTCCCCAGTGGTGCTCCCAGGCTCGACCGCTTCGGGGTCCAGGTGAACACCACCTACGACCTGTACAGCCTCGGCCCCGACGCCGCGACCTCCACCTCGCTCAACGCCGCCAGCAGTTTTGACGATGTCGTCCGTGCCAACGATGGCGGCTTCATCGGGCTCGGCTCCAAGTACTGAACGACCCGGAGACCACCATGAGTCAGGACCCTGTTTCCCCGGCCAACGCCGCCGCTCCCGAATCCGCACCGCTTCCCGAGACCGGGCCGCGGCACCGCTCGGTCGCGGACGGCGAGCTGCTGAGCAGCTGGACTCTGGCGGACTTCTTCTCGTCGCTGAACACCGTGATGCGCCTGCCGTCTCGGGTACGCCGCAAGAAGGCCCAGGAAGCGGCGGAGGCCAAGGCGAAGTCTGCTGGACTCAATCTCGCGGCCCTGAACAGCATCCGCCTTCCGAAGGGTCTCGTGGCGGCCTCGTTTGTCCTGCTGATCGGCGTCTTCGTGGTGAAGCCGCTGGTGCTTTCTGCCTCGGACTCGGTGGACACCCGCGACTTCTCCCAGGCCTACGGCGTCTGGCAGGCGAACCAGGGCAAGTATGCCGGCCGGATGTTCGAAGTCGGTCAGTACAGCATCGCCTTCCGCACCAGCTCCGATTCTCCTGACTACACCTGGCACAAGATCGACGCGGTGCGGTCTTCCGGCAGCCCCGACTCGACCCTCTTCACGGTGGTCTATGAGGAGGAGGGCAAGACGGCGGAGTTCGCCTTCTGGCTGGTGCAGCACGCCAAGCCGGTGATTCGCTTCCTGCATCAGCCCGAGACCATCTGGGACAAGACCCCGTACGAGCCGATTGCGCGGCCCAAAACCTGATTAGACGGGGTGAGCAGGCCGCGGGCCGGGATTCCTCCAGGAATTCCGGCCCGCGGGCCGTTCGGGGCCGGCGCCGGCGCCCTTCCGCGTCGTTCTCGGCGCCTTACCTTCCACCCCATGCCGAATCCCCGCGACCTCCTCGACCAGCTGCACCATAAACAGGCCCTCGCCGAGCAGGGGGGCGGACCGGAACGGGTGGCCCAGCAGCACAAGAAAGGCAAGCTCTCGGCCCGCGAGCGTCTCGACCTGCTGCTCGATCCCGGCAGTTTCGTCGAACTCGATCGCTTCGTGACCCACCGCTGCACCGAGTTCGGTCTCGCCGAGCAGCAGATTCTCGGGGATGGCGTGGTCACCGGGTCGGGCCGGATTCACGGCCGCCTGGTCTACGTCTTTTCCCAGGACTTCACGGTGTTCGGCGGGTCGCTTTCCGAGACCTTCGCCCAGAAGATCTGCAAGGTGATGGACTTGGCGCTCCGCAACGGGGCGCCCGTGATCGGTCTGAACGACTCGGGAGGCGCGCGCATTCAGGAGGGTGTCGCCTCGCTGGGCGGGTACGCGGACATCTTCCTGCGCAACACCCTGGCCTCCGGCGTGGTCCCGCAGATCTCGGTCATCCTCGGCCCGTGTGCGGGCGGGGCGGTGTACAGCCCGGCGATCACCGACTTCGTCTTCATGGTCCGGGGCGTGAGCTACATGTTTGTGACCGGGCCGAACGTGGTGAAGACGGTGACCCACGAAGAGGTGAGCTTCGATCAACTCGGTGGTGCCGACACTCATGGCGCTACCAGCGGAGTCGCCCACTTTGTGCACGGCTCGGAGCCGGAATGCCTCGCGGCAGTCCGTGATCTCCTGACCTACCTGCCTCAGAACAATCTGGACGAGCCACCGGGGCGGCCGGTCGCCGAGAGCGACGATCCGGCGGACCGCCGTGAGGAGCGGCTGCTCGATCTGATCCCCGACAGCCCGACCCGGCCGTACGACATGCAGGAGGTCGTGCGGCTCGTGGTCGACCGCGACTCCTTCTTCGAGGCTCAACCCGATTACGCCGGCAACATCCTCACCGGCTTTGCCCGGCTGGGTGGACGCTCGGTCGGGATCATCGCGAACCAGCCCGCGGTACTGGCCGGCGTGCTGGACATCAGTGCCTCCCTCAAGGCCGCACGCTTCATCCGCTTCTGCGACTGCTTCAATCTGCCCGTCGTGACCTTCGTCGACGTCCCCGGATTCCTGCCCGGGGTCGCCCAGGAGCATGGCGGAATCATCAAGCACGGGGCGAAGCTGCTATACGCCTATTGTGAGGCGACGGTCCCCAAGCTGACGGTGATCACCCGGAAGGCGTACGGCGGAGCCTACGACGTCATGAGTTCGAAGCACATCCGCGGAGACCTGAACCTGGCGTGGCCCACGGCGGAGATCGCGGTGATGGGGCCCAAGGGCGCCGTCGAAATCCTGTTCAAGAAGGAGCTGGACCAGGCGCCGGACCGCGAGGCCGAGACCGCCCGGCGGATCGCCGACTACACTGCGACCTTCGCCAATCCCTACATGGCGGCATCGCGGGGCTACGTGGACGACGTCATCGATCCGCGCGACACCCGTCCCCGGCTGATCGACGCCCTGCGCTCGCTCGCCACCAAGCGCGACCGCAATCCGCCGAAGAAGCACGGCAACATCCCGCTGTGATCACCATCCGACGGGACTTGCCGAGGGCGATCCGCCGCCCTGCGGCGGACCGGCTTCCCCTAGCGCATCCTCGCACGGCTCCCTAGGTTAGACGCCGATGGTCATCACTTGGAATCGCACCCTCTCCGCCTTGGCCGGTTTCGCGGCAATGCCCGGTCTGCTCGCCGGACAGGCTGCCGTCGATCCGTCGGTCGCACCGCGCGCCGCGCAGATGGCCGTTGCCGGCCAGCGTACGCTGGCGACGGAGATGCTGGGCCAGTATCTGGCGACGGCGCCGGACGACGGCAGGGCCTGGCTCGAGCTCGGCCGATTCTACATACTCGACAGCCGTGACTGGCACCATCGCCAGCACATCGGCGATCCACCAGGCTCTTTCTTCCTCGATTTCGCCGCCACCGCGCTGGATGCCTCGCTCCGACTCCCGACCGATTCCGCCCTCTACCTGCGAGCCATGGTCGAAATGGACCGGGCCGCGATGGGGGTCGAGGAGGCCGGCTGGCTGCACCTCCGGGCCACCTTCGAGCTGCCGGCCAACGCCGAGCCGCCCGCCTACCTGCTCGAGGCCGGTCGCAACCTGGCGAACTCGTGCCCCATCGGCGGGGTGCTGGTGACCGGCAGCGACCTCGAGGCGGTCGGCGTGTGGAGTGCGGTGCTTGGTGAGCGGAGTCGGGGCGATCTCGTGCTACTGCTGCCCGATCGCTACGATGACGACTCGCTGTATCGGGCCCGCATGGCGGAGACGCTGGAGATCCGACCGGTGCTGCCAGTGGCGCAGGCCCTCACCGACGTCGCGGCGCTGCGGCCAGTCTGCCTCTCCCCGTCGACGGTCGAATCCGTCGCGCCGCGCCTCCCGATGATCAGCTTCCGGCTGGTGCGCATCGTCGGGCCCGATGCGCCCGAGATGCCCGATCCCCTCGGGATCATCGAGCTGGCCGCGGTGGAGCGCTCCCGCTCCACGGGGCTCAGCCGCGAAGTCGTCGGGATCTACACCCGCGCCGCACGGGTGAACCCGGTCCTCTGCTCCTCGCTGCTCCTGCCGCTCGGTGCGCGCGGGCGCGACGCCTGCGGTCGCTGACCTACCGACGTCCTCACCTCCGATGTCCGCGTTTCGCCGGGTCCTGATCGCCAATCGGGGCGAGATCGCCCTGCGCGTCATCCGTGCCTGCCATGAGGAGGGGCTCGAAGCGGTCGCCGTCTACTCCGAGGCCGACCGCCTCTCGCCCCACGTCCGCGCCGCCGACCTTGCCGTTCCGATCGGGCCGCCATCGCCGGCGGAGAGCTATCTGCGAGTCGAAACACTGCTGCAGGCGGCCCGCGACACCGGCGCGGGCGCCGTGCACCCTGGATACGGATTCCTTGCGGAGCGCGCCGCATTCGCCCAGGCGGTCAGCGACGCAGGTCTGGTCTTCATCGGTCCACCCGCAAGCGCCATCGCGGCGATGGGTGACAAGACGGAGGCCCGCCGCCGCATGGCCGCGGCCCGGGTCCCGATCGTTCCCGGGCTGACCCTGCCGGTTACCGACCCGCGCCTCGCGCGTGAGGCCGCCGCCGAGATCGGATACCCGGTGCTGGTCAAGGCCTCGGCCGGGGGCGGCGGGAAGGGGATGCGGGTGGTGCGCGCTGCGGAGGATCTGGCGGCCGCCCTGATCACGGCCGCCTCCGAGGCGCAGAAGGCCTTCGGCGACCCGAGCGTCTACCTCGAGAAGTACGTGGAGCGGCCGAGGCATGTGGAGATCCAGATTCTCGCGGACCACGAACGGACGGTGCATCTCGGGGAGCGCGAATGCTCCATTCAGCGGCGGCATCAGAAACTCGTGGAGGAGGCGCCATCGGTCGCGGTCAGCCGCGCCCTCCGTGAGGAGATGGGCGCAGCGGCCGTCGCCGCAGCAGTGGCCGTCGGCTACCGGAGCGCAGGCACCTGCGAGTTCCTGCTCGCCGCGGATGGCTCATTCTATTTCCTGGAGATGAACACCCGCATCCAGGTGGAGCACCCGGTCACCGAGCTGGTCTACGGCGTGGACCTGGTGAGGGAGCAGCTCCGGATCGCGCAGGGGCTGCCCATGCGCCTGCCCCACGGTACGACAGCCCCGAGAGGCTGGGCGCTGGAGTGCCGGATCACCAGCGAGGATCCGGCCAACGGATTTCTGCCGTCGACGGGACGAATCGACTACCTCCGGACTCCTTCGGGGCCCGGCGTGCGGTGGGATGGCGGCTTCGAAGCGGGCAATGACGTCACCCTCTTCTACGACTCGCTCCTGGGCAAGGTCATTACCTGGGGGCCCACCCGCCAGGATGCGATCAGCCGGATGCGGCGGGCACTCGGCGAGCTGGTGGTGTCTGGCGTTGCCACCAACCAGGCCTTCCATCTGCGCCTGCTCGCCGACGAGGCGTTCCTGGCGTCCGAGATCGACAGCCAGTTTCTCGAGCGACGCCCCGACCTGTTGGAGCCCGTCCCGGACGAGGCAAGGGTGACGGCGCTCGCGATCGCCGCCGCGCTTGCGGAGGATGAGGCACGCCAGAGCCGCCGTCCGGCCGTGGCCGGGGACGCCTCCGGTCCCTCTCCGTGGACCCGGATAGCGCGGTCGGAGGGGCTACGCTGATACGGATCCTCCGGCTCGCCAGCGGGGGCGACGGCGTCGGGAAGCTGGAGGATGGACGCGCGGTCTTCGTCCCGAGGACCGCCCCTGGCGACCTCGTTGACCTCACCGATGTGCGCACCCACGCACGATTCGCCCGGGGGCGTATCGCCCGGGTGGTGGAGCCCGGGCCCGGACGGGTGTCACCCCGGTGCCAGCATTACGTTGCCGATCAGTGCGGCGGCTGCCAGCTGCAGCACCTCGCCTATGACGTGCAGCTCGCGATCAAGCGGGGAATCGTCCAGGATGCGCTGGAGCGCATCGGCAAGCTGGAGGTGAGCGTGCCCCCGGTGACCGGTGGCGACGCTCCCTGGAGCTACCGCAGCCGGATCACACTCGCCCTGGCGCCGGGGCGCCGCCACGCCGGACTGCATCCGCTCGACGACCCGGACCGGGTGTTCGCGCTGGAGCGCTGCGAGATCGCCGCGGAGCCGCTGATCGGGCTGTGGCACGCGCTCCGGCCCGGGCTCCATCTACTGCCTCCGGATACCCAGCAGGTGGTGTTGCGGCTCGATCGCGAAGGGGGACTCCACCTCCTCGTCCGCGCCACCGGGCTCCAGGCTTGGGGGAGTGGTCGGCGTCTGGCGGAGAGCATCCAGTCACGTGGCGTCACCGCCACCGTCTGGTGGCAACCAGATGAAGGCGCGGCCCGGGTGATGGCCGGCGACCGCGAGGCGTTTCCCGCGACGGTCTTCGAGCAGGTGCATCCAGGGCTCGGCGACCGCATTCGGCATGACGCGATTCTGGGACTCGGAGCCGTGGCGAACCTGCACCTGTGGGATCTGTACGCGGGCATCGGGGAGACGACCGATCACCTGTTCGCGCTCGGGGCGACCGTGGAGAGCGTCGAACTTGACCGTCGGGCGGTGCAATTCGGAGAGCGCCGCTGGCGCGAAGCAATGCGGGAGCGGGAGGAATCCCAGCGCCCGGAGCCGGCGGGGGTCGTCCGCCACGTCGGACGAGTGGAGGAAATGCTTGGCCACCTTCGGGATCCCGCGGCCGTCATCGCCAACCCGCCCCGGGCAGGGATGGACAGTGCGGTGATCGAGGCGCTCCTGCTCCGACGGCCCCGACGGATCGTCTACGTGTCGTGCGATCCCGCAACGCTGGCGCGCGATCTGTCCCGGCTGTGCGGGACGATGCCGGCCCGGCCGGTTCACTCGCCTGGCGAGGCGTCCTACCGGGTGAAGGGGGTTCAGGCCTATGACCTCTTCCCGCAGACGGCCCATGTGGAAACCGTGGCTGTGCTGGAGGCTCCGTGAAGTACTTCGTGACGATCGCGGGGCGTGAGATTCCCGTAGAGGTGGACGGCGACCGGGTGGTGGTCGAGGGACGCGAACTTCGCGCGCATCTCACCGTGGTTCCCGGAACCCCGATCCGGCATCTGCTCCTGGGGATCGATTCCCTGGCCCTGCTCGTCGACCGGAGGGACCGGGGCGAATGGCATCTGGGTGTCGGGGGCGCGGGCTACAACGCCGAGGTGGTCGACGAGCGGACCCGCCACATCCGAAGCCTGACGGCGGGGTCGGGGAAGGCTGCAGGAGCCACCCATCTGCGGGCTCCAATGCCCGGCATGGTGGTTCGGGTGCTGGTGGAGGCGGGTCGCGCCGTGGAGGGGGGCCACGGACTGATCGTGCTGGAGGCCATGAAGATGGAGAACGAGTTGAGGGCGGCGGCGGCCGGAACCGTGGCGACGATCCGGGTGGCTCCGGGTCAGGCGGTCGAGAAGGGCCAGGTGCTGATCGAATTCGCCTGACCGCCACGCCGACGGGCGCGCCCTTGACCTAACCCGTTCTCCGGGGCTAGCTTTGAAGTCTGTGCGCTTTCAAGGTCTTTACTTCGGGGCATCCGGTCCGATGAACACGTTTTCCGCTAAGCCGAGCGACATTTCCCACGAGTGGCACGTGGTGGACGCCGAGGGCGTGCCCCTCGGCCGCCTCGCGAGCCATGTCGCCCAACTCATCCGGGGCAAGCACAAGCCCACCTTCACGCCCCACATGGACGGCGGAGACTTCGTCGTCGTGGTCAACGCGGAAAAGGTCAAGCTGACGGGTCGCAAGCTGGAGCAGAAGCGGCACTTCCGGCACACCGGCTTCATGGGCCACGAGCGCTACACGCCGGTCAAGAACCTGCTGCAGGGGAAGTTCCCCGAGCGCGTGATCGAACACGCGGTCTTCGGGATGCTGCCGAAGAACTCGCTCACCAAGCAGAAGCTCCGCACGAAGCTCAAGGTCTACGCCGGGGGCGAGCATCCCCATGTGGCCCAGCAGCCCGTGCCTTACTCCGTGACTCCGAAGGCCAAGTGACATGAGCGGGAAGCCTGAATTCCGCTGGCAGGCCGTCGGCCGCCGCAAGACCAGCGTCGCGCGGGTGTACATCACCCCGGGCACCGGCAAGTGGGACATCAACGGCCGGACGCTGGGTGACTACTTCCCCCGGCCGTCGCTGGTCCAGCACATCCAGCAGTCGTTCTCCTCGACCGACACCCTTGGCGCATTCGACGTCCGCGCCCATGTCGAGGGTGGCGGCCAGTCGGGCCAGGCGGGTGCCTTGCGTCTGGCGATCGCCCGGGCCCTGGTGGAGGCCGACGCGCAGCACCGGACCAAGCTCCGGGCCGGCGGTCTGCTGACCCGCGATCCGCGGGCCGTCGAGCGGAAGAAGCCGGGCCGTGCGGGCGCCCGGAAGCGGTTCCAGTTCTCCAAGCGTTAGGATCCGGCGGGGCGAGCCTCGCCTCGCTCCGAACCGGGTCGGCGGTGGGTCAGCCGATTCCTTGCAGCACCCGGAGGCCGCATCGGGCCCCGGGACCACGCACGTCGCGGGATCGTTACCGGGGTGCCCCCCAGCGGGGTTCGGCGACGAGATGAACGCGGCGGACGACCAAACCCTACGACGATCAAGGACGGCATCTCCCAGATGGCTCAGCCGCAGATTCAGGACCTTCTCGAGGCCGGCGTACACTTCGGCCACCAGACCCGCCGTTGGAATCCCAAGATGCGCCGGTTCATCTTCGCCGAGCGCTCCGGGATCTACATCATCGACCTGCAGAAGACCCTCAAGCAGATCCAGCAGGCGCAGGAGCTGCTCAAGAACGTGGTGCTCAAGGGCGAGGGTGTGCTCTTCGTGTGCACCAAGAAGCAGCTCAAGGGCACGGTCCAGGCCGAGGCGGCGAACAGCGGTTCCTACTGGGTCACCGAGCGCTGGCTCGGCGGCATGCTGACAAACTTCCAGACCATCAAGAAGCAGATCAAGCGCCTTCGCGAGCTCGAGCAGGGCTCCGCGGAAGGTGACTTCGAGAACTACACCAAGAAGGAAAAGCTGCTCTTCGAGCGGGAGCGCGAGAAGCTGCTGCGCAACCTCGAGGGGATCAAGATGATGGGCCGCCTTCCCGGCGCGCTGTTCGTGGTCGACGCCAAGAAGGAGAAGATCGCAGTCCAGGAAGCCAACAAGCTCGGCATCCCGGTCGTGGCAATCGTGGACACCAACGCGGATCCGGACGTGATCAGCGTGCCGATCCCGGGCAACGACGATGCGATCCGATCGGTTTCGCTCATCACCGGCGCCCTGGCGGAGGTGATTCGCGAGGCCCGGGCACAGAGCCCGATCCGCGGTGAGGCCACCGAGGAAGCGGACGGCGAGACGTACAGCACGGACGGCGGGTCCGAAGGCGATCCCGATGCCGACCGCAAGAAGCGCCGGCCGCGCCGCAAGCGCCGGCCGAAGCCGGAAGCGATCGCGGCGCGCATCAAGACCGGCGATGAGCCGGCCGGCGACGCCGAGCCGGCGGGAGAGCCGGAAGCCTAGTCCGGGGCCGATCGGCCGTTGCGAGCACCCCCGCCGTCCTGGCCCGCTGGGCTGGACGGCGGCTTACTATGGGGGCGGGGACGAGCCTCCTCCCAGACTCCAGGAATAGCGGTCAGCGCGGGTGTTCCGACGGGGCACCTCGCGGACCCGACAGCAAAGGACGAATGGATATGAGTCTGCCGATTACGGCGAAGATGGTCGCAGAGCTCCGGGCCCGCACCGGCGCCGGCATGATGGACTGCAAGGCCGCGTTGCAGGAGGCCGAGGGCGACATGGACCGGGCCGTGGAGATTCTCCGCAAGAAGGGCATGGCGAAGGCCGACAGGCGGGGGGATCGGAGCGCATCACAGGGTCTGGTGGTGATCGAGGCTGCCTCGAGCGGCCGCGAAGCGGCGATGATCGAGCTCAACTGCGAAACCGATTTCGTCGCCAAGAACGAGGACTTCGTCACCCTCGCGCGCGATCTGGCGAAACATGCCTTGCACCACGCGCCGATGGGTACGCATCCGGGGACGGCCATCGAAGGCCAGCCGTTTCGCTCGTCGACCGTCGGGGAAGCCGTGAAGGAGATCTCGGGCAAGACCGGCGAGGCCATGGCCCTGAAGCGGGTGGCCCGGCTGCATGCGCCCGAAGGCACGGTGGGGCACTACCTCCACCACAACGCCCAGAGCGGGGCGCTGGTCGAGCTGGATGGCGTGCGCGGCGAGGCGGTCACCCAGCTGGGCCGCGACCTGGCCCTGCACGTCACCTCGACCGACCCGCTGGGCGTGAGCGAGGCGGATATTCCAGCCTCCCTGCTCGCCAGCGAGCGGCGTATCGCCGAGGAGCAGGTGGCCCAGGAAGGAAAGCCGGAGAACATCCGGACCAAGATCGTGGAGGGCAAGCTCCGCAAGTTCATCGCGGAGCGCACCCTGCTGGGCCAGCTCTTCGTGAAGGACGACAGCAAGGTGGTCGGCGACCTCGTGAAGGAGGTGGCCAAGCAGGCGGGCGGCACGCTGACCGTCACCCGGCTGGCCCGCTTCAGGGTGGGAGAAGCCTGATGCGCCGCGCGTACACCCGCGCGCTGCTCAAGCTCTCCGGTGAGGCGCTCGCCGGAGAGCGGGGCTACGGCCTGGACTACAAGGTGGTGGAGGCCTTCGCGGAGGAGCTGCTCACGGTGCACGCGCGCGGGCTCCAGCTTTCGCTGGTCGTCGGCGGTGGCAACATCCTGCGCGGAACCACGGCCAGCCAGCAGGGTCTGGACCGGGTCTCCGCCGACTACATGGGCATGCTCGCCACGGTCATCAACGCCCTGGCGGTGCAGGACATCCTGGAGCGGAAGGGCGTGCAGACCCGGGTCATGACGGCCATCCGCATGGAGTCGCTGGCGGAACCCTACATCCGGCGTCGTGCCCTGCGGCACATGGAGAAGGGGCGGCTCGTTATCTTTGCCGGAGGCACCGGGAATCCGTACTTCTCGACCGACACCGCCGCGGTGCTTCGCGCGCTCGAGGTGGAGTCGGAGGTGATCCTCAAGGGCACCAATGTGGAGGGGATCTTCACGGCGGACCCGCGCAAGAATCCCGACGCCCGGCTCATCCCCGAATTGACCTTTCAGGATGCACTGGTCAACGGGTACGAGGTCATGGACCGCAGCGCGTTCGGGCTGTGCCAGACCAACAAGCTGCCCATCGTCGTCTTCAACATGAACATTCCGGGGAACCTGGACCGGGTCCTCCAGGGCGCTCCGGTCGGGACCATCGTCCAATGAACACGATTCCGGAACTGATCAAGCACGCCCGCGAACTGATGCAGAAGGCGGTCGAGAGCACCCGCAAGGAGTTCTCGGGGATCCGCACCGGCAAGGCCACCACCTCGCTGCTCGACATCGTGCGGGTCGAGGCCTACGGCAACACCATGCCGCTCAATCAGGTGGCGATGGTCAACGCGCCGGAGCCGCGCATGCTGACGGTGCAGCCGTTCGACAAGGGGCTCGCCCAGGCCATCGAGAAGGCGATCCGCGACTCCGACCTGGGGCTCAACCCCGCCAGCCAGGGCGGCCTGATCCGGGTGCCGATCCCGACGCTCACCGAGGAGCGGCGGCGCGACCTGGTCAAGGTCATGCACAAGCTGGGGGAGGAGGGCCGGGTCGCGGTCCGTCACGCCCGCGGCGATGCGCATGCCAAGATCAAGAAGCTGGACAAGATCGCCGAGGACGACCGGTCCCGGGGCGAGAAGGAACTGCAGAAGATCACCGACGAGCACATCAAGCAGATCGATCAGCTGATCGCCGCCAAAGAGGCGGAGATCATGGAAGTCTGAACGGATGAGCGACGAGCTGCTCCGGCAGGTGAAGCTCAGCGGGGCACCGCCGGCCCACATCGCGATCATCATGGATGGCAACGGCCGCTGGGCGCGCGGACGCGCGCTGCCGCGGCCGTTCGGCCACAAGGCCGGGATGAAGGCCGTCCGCGAAGTCGTCGAAGGGGCGCTCGCCGCCGGGGTCGAGGTCCTGACGCTCTTCGCCTTCAGCCAGGAGAACTGGCAGCGGCCGGCCGACGAGATCGGCGCGCTGATGGGCCTGCTGGAGGAGTACATCGCGCGGGAGATGGCGGAGCTCAAGTCGCAGGGCGTGACGGTGCGGTTTCTCGGTGATCTCGACCGGCTGCCGCCGTCGCAGCGCGGCGCGGTCGACCGACTGATGGCCCACACCGCCGGCGGCGACAAGCTGGCGCTCAACATCTGCATTTCCTATGGGGCCCGCGCCGAACTCACCAGGGCCGCGCGGCTGCTGGCGGAGGAAGCTGTAGCCGGTCGCCTCGATCCGGCCGACATCGGCGAGGAGGCCATCGCCGCCCGGCTGTACACCGCCGCCTTTCCCGATCCCGACCTGCTGATCCGCACATCCGGCGAGCTGCGCCTCTCCAATTTCCTGCTCTGGCAGCTTGCCTACGCCGAGCTGTTCGTCACGCCGGTCCTGTGGCCGGACTTTGGCCGGCACCAGCTCTACGAAGCCATCCTCGAGTACCAGCGGCGCGACCGGCGGTTCGGGAAGGTCTCGGTCTAGGGCCCGCGATGGCCTCCAACCTGACACAGCGGGTCGCGTTCGCCGCGATCGCGATTCCCATCGCCCTCGGCGTGGTCTACGTCGGCGGCTGGCCGCTCGTCGGGGTGGTGTCCCTCGCCGCGGCCCTCGGGGCGCGGGAGCTGTTCGACTTCGCCCGGCGCCAGGGCGTGCAGCCGCTGGGCCGGACCGGCCTCTTCTCCGCCGCGCTGCTGCCGGCGCTCACCTACCTGCACCTGTCCGGGATCGCCGATCTCGCCACCTGGGGCTGGTTCCTCGGTGGATTGTGGGTCGTGGCCGTGTTGACGGTCGCGCTGTTCCGCCGGGCACCGGGGGAGCGGCCCTTCGCCGCGACCGCCGCCACCCTCTTCGGCGCGCTCTATCCCGGCGCGCTCGCCAGCTTCCTGATCCCCATCCGCCACGGTGCATACGGGACGATGTCCTGGGCGGGTGCCTGGCTGGTCTTCTTCCCGCTGGTCATCACCTGGGTCTGCGACACCGCCGCGATGTTCGGCGGCAAGGCGATCGGCGGGCGCAAGCTGTGGCCGGCGATCAGTCCCGGAAAGACCTGGGCGGGCTCCATCTGCGGCGTGGCGGGCGCCCTCGCGACGGTGCCGCTGCTCAACCTGCTGGTGCTCGAGCGGGTCGGCGTCGCGCTGCCGATCGGGGAAGGCCTGCTCTTCGCCGCGGTGCTGAGCGTGGTCGGTCAGGTGGGCGACCTCGCCGAATCCCTGTTCAAGCGGGAGGTCGGCGTAAAGGACTCCTCCGCGCTGATCCCCGGCCACGGCGGTGTCCTCGACCGGTTCGACTCTCTCTATTTCGTGCTGCCGGTGTCCGCCGCGCTCTATCGGCTTTTCGGGGTGCTCTGATGCGCGGGGTGGCGATTCTCGGGTCCACCGGCTCGATCGGGAAGAGCGCGCTCGCGGTGCTGGCCCGTCAGCGCGACGACTTTCGGGTGGTCGCGCTCACCGCGCTCCGCAACGCGGACGCGATGGCGCGACAGGTCGCGGAGTACCGGCCGGCGCTCAGCGGACTGGTAGGCGAGCGGGGGCCCCAACTGCTCGTGGAGGCCGCGACCCATCCCGACGTCGACATCGTCATCAACGCGGTGGTCGGGGCAGCGGGACTCGATGCGACGCTGGCGGCGTTGCGGGCCGGCAAGCGGGTCGCGCTCGCCAACAAGGAGACGCTGGTGATGGCCGGCGATCTGGTGCGCGAGGCGTCGCGCGAAGGCGGGGGTGAGCTGGTACCGGTCGACTCGGAGCACAGCGCGGTGCTGCAGTGCGTCGCCGGACGGGAAACGAGTCTCCGGCGCCTCATCCTCACGGCCTCCGGTGGGCCGTTCCGGGCGTGGCCCCCCGAACGGATCGCCGGCGCCACCGTCGCGGAGGCGCTCAACCATCCGACCTGGCAGATGGGCAACAAGGTCACCGTCGACAGCGCGACCCTCGCCAACAAGGCGCTGGAGGTGATCGAGGCGCACCATCTCTTTGGCCTGCCGTACGACGCGCTGGAAGTCGTGGTCCACCCACAGAGCATCGTCCATGCGTTCGTCGAGTTCTGCGATGGCAGCGTGATCGCGCAGCTCGGCTTCCCCACGATGGAACTGCCGATCCTCTACGCGCTCACCCACCCCGAACGGCTGGCCGACGGCGGGGTCCGGCGATTCGATCCCGTCGCGGCGGGGAGTCTCACCTTCGAGCCGGTGCGCACCGAGGTGTTCCGGGCCTTTCGGGCGGGCGTACAGGCCGGTCGCGCGGGGGGGACCGCGCCCGCGGCGTTCAATGCCGCGAACGAGGTCGCCGTGGCGGCGTTCCTGACCGGCGAGATCCCGTTCGGCCGCATCGCGGAAGCCATCGAGCAGGTCCTGGAGTCGCACCGGAATGAGCCGGTGCGCGATCTCGAGACGGTGCGTGCGGCGGATCGCTGGGCCCGCGGGCGCGCGCGCGAGGTATTGGCGTGACGATTCTCAACAATATCTGGCCCCTCGTGCTCACCCTCGGTGTGCTCATCTTCGTGCACGAGCTGGGGCACTTCCTCGCGGCGAAATGGGCCGGCATCCGGGTGCATCGGTTCGCGCTCGGGATGGGCAACCCGATCCGCTGGCTGTCGTTCCGCAGGGGCGACACCGAGTACGCGATCTGCTGGCTGCCGCTCGGCGGCTATGTGAAGATGGCCACCCGGGAGGAGGGAGCGACCTCGAGTGCGCTCGAGGGCGAACTGCCGGCGGACGGGCGGCTGCCGGGCGAGCCCCCGGTGCGCGAGGACGAGTTCTTCGAGTCGAAGCCGATCTGGAAGCGCATGATCGTCATCATGGCGGGTGTCACGATGAACGCGCTGTTCGCCTGGCTGGCGTTCACCTACATCCACGCGAAGACCGGCGAGCAGCTTGAACCGACGACCACGATCGGCCGGGTCGCGCGGGACAGCCTCCCGGCCGGGGCGGAGGCGCTGGCCGAGCTGAAGCCCGGCGACCGGATCGTGATGGTCGATGGTGACACGGCGCGCTCTTGGGAGGACATCACCTCCGGGCTCGCGTCCGCGTCGGGGGACACTGTGACCCTGACACTCGCGGACGGGCGGGTGCTGCGGCTGCCCATCCACCCCGCAGCGCTCGCTGAGCGCTACGGCGCTTCGCTGGCGCTGCTGCCCTACCGCTCCGCGGTCATCGGTCAGATCCTGCCCGGGCGCCCCGCCGAACGCGCGGGCATTGTGGTCGGAGACACCGTCCTTGCCGTCAACGGCGACTCCATGCCGCAGTGGTACGACCTCGTCGAACGGATCCGCAGCAGTCCGGGCCAGGAGTTGACGCTGCGCCTGACGGGCAAGGGTGGGGCGCGTGAGGTGCGGGTCACCCCGGAGGCGGAGGAGGAACCGCAGCCAGGCGGCCAGAGCAGGTCGGTCGGCAAGATCGGGGCAGGGCCGTTCATCGATGTCATCAGCCGCCCCTATACCATTCCGCAGGCGTTCGGGGCCGGCTGGCGGGCGACGGTCGCCGCGTCTACCCAGATTGGCCGGACGGTGCAGGGCCTGCTCTCGGCCCGGATCTCCAGTCGGGAGGTCGGCGGTCCGATCCTCATCGGCCAGATGGCCGCCCAGAGCGCCAGGCTGGGCTTCGACGCGCTGCTCGCGCTCATGGCGCTGGTCTCGGTGAACCTCGCGGTCCTGAACCTGTTGCCGGTCCCGGTTCTCGACGGCGGCCAGTTCCTGTTCCTGCTCGCCGAAGGGGTGCTGCGCCGGCCACTCTCGATCAAGTTGCGGGAGCGCCTGACGCTGGTCGGCCTGGTCTTGATCGTCATGCTGATGGTCCTTGCGTTCTCGAACGACTTTCGCCGGCTGCTGCATCTCTAGCCCCGCGGCGGCTGGCACGCCGGCTGCACAGGCGGCCGGCGGGACGCCGAGGCCGGGGCGGAAGCCGCCGGTCCTGGCCGGCCGGAGACAGGACTGGCGGGTCATCCTGTCCCTGACGACATTTTGTCCCCCGTTCACTCTCCGTCGAAACGCACGACGAAAGCCATGACACTCCTTGCACTCGAAGCAGTCACGAAGCGCTATGGCGACGTGACCGCCGTTGATGGCGTGACCTTCTCCGTAGACCGCGGGCAGGTGGTCGGCTTCCTGGGGCCGAACGGCGCCGGCAAGTCCACGACGATGCGGATGATCACCCAGTACCATGAGCCCGATGCGGGCCGGATCCTGTTCGACGGTGTCCCGCTGGCCGAGGCCGGCCGCGAGGCCAAGCGCCGCGTCGGTTATCTCCCCGAGAACAACCCGCTCTACACCGACATGCTGGTCGTCGAGTACCTCGCCTTCGTGGGGAAGTTGCGGGACATCGCGGGGCTGGCCCTCGCCCGCGCGACCGACGAGGCGGTAGCCGCCACGGGGGTGGAACCGGTGTTCAACCGCCCGATCGGTGAGCTGTCGAAGGGCTACCGTCAGCGGGTCGGCCTCGCCGCGGCCATCCTGCACAAGCCCGACCTGCTGGTGCTCGATGAGCCGACCGAAGGGCTCGACCCCAATCAGCGGGTCGAGATCCGCAAGCTGATCAATGACCTTGGCAAGGACCGGACGGTCCTCCTCTCCACCCACATCCTCTCCGAGGTGCAGCACGTCGCCTCCCGACTGCTGATCATCAACCGGGGCAAGCTGGCCGCCGATGGGCCGGTCGAGGATCTGATCGCCCGGGCCGGCGGCAGCGTGCACCTCGCGATCGAGGCGGAGGGACAGGGGGTCGTCGAAAGCCTGCGCGGCCTGCCCGGTGTAGTGAACGCCGAGCCGGGCGACGAGGTGGCGGGACGGGTGAAGGTCCGGCTGACCGCCCACGCGGCCACCGACCTCCGCCCCGAGATCTTCCGTTTGGCGGCACAGTCCGGATGGACCCTGTATGAGCTGCACCAGGAAGCGGGCAGCCTCGAAGACCTGTTCCGCCAGCTCACCGGAAAGGACGCGGCCGCATGAAGCCGATCCTGACGCTGGCGCGGCGGGAGCTCAAGGCGCTGTTCGACAATCCGGCGGGCTACGTCCTGCTGATCGTGTTCCTCGTCGTCAACGACTTCCTGTTCTTCCGCCAGGTCTACCTGAGCAATTCGGCCACCCTGCGGCCGATGATGGACATGCTGCCGTGGCTGATGCTGTTCTTCGTGCCCGCGGTGGCGATGCGGACGCTAGCGGAGGACACCCGAACCGGGCAGCTCGAAGTGCTGCTGTCGCAGCCGATCACGGAGTTCGAGCTGCTGGTGGGCAAGTACCTCGGCGCGGTCTTCTTCCTGTGGACCGCGCTGCTTCTGACCCTGCCGATCCCGCTCGGTCTCTCGCTGGGCGCGGAACTGCCCTGGGGACCGGTGGTGGCCCAGTACGTAGGCGCCATCCTCTTCTCCGCCGGCCTCGCGGGGGTGGGGGTCTGGGCCTCCTGCATCACCCGGAGCCAGATCACCGCCTTCATCGTGGCGGTCGCGGTGATGTTCCTGCTCGTCCTCGTTGGCCTGAACCCGCTGGTCGTGGGGCTTCCCCCGCAACTCGGGCTCATCGCCGCGCGGCTCGGTGTGCTGGCGCACTTCGACAGCATCGGTCGCGGGGTCATCGACCTCCGGGACGCGGTGTATTTCTTCTCCCTCGCGGCGATCTTCCTGACGCTTGCGTATGGCTCGCTCCTCGCGCGCAAGCTGGCCTCCGGCCAGGGTGCCATCCGGCGACTGCGGCTCGGCGTGCTGCTTCTCGTCGCCCTGCTGGTCGTGGTCAACCTGCTGGGCAGCTACATCAGCGGACGGATCGACCTCACTCCCGGCCGGGCCTACACTCTTGCGCCCGCCACGAAGCAGCTGGTCGGGGCGCTGGACGACATCGTCACGATCAAGCTGTTCGCCTCTTCGGAGCTGCCCTCGGAGGTGGCGCTCATGAAGCGGGATCTCGACGACCTGCTCAGCGACCTCCGCTCCGCCGGCAAGGGAAAGATCAAGGTGGTCGAGAAGGACCCGGCCGAGGATCCCGAGGCGAAGCGCGACGCGCAGACGCTCGGCATCCAGCCGGTCCAGTTCAACGTCGTCGGCAAGTCGGAGCTGCAGGTGAAGGAGGGGTACCTCGGCATCGATCTCCAGTACGCCGACGGCAACGAAGCGATACCCTTCGTGCGCCGGACCGACGATCTCGAATACCGGCTCGCCGCGGCGATCCGCGGACTGACGCGCGGCAGGAAGCCGGTGGTCGGGCTCATCGCCGCCATGGACGACTGGGGGCAGGACGGGCGGACCTTCGGCATCCTGCAGGAACAGCTCGCCAAGAGCTACACGGTGGTGCCTCTCTCCCTCGGCGACACCACCGCTCCTGCGGACTCGATCCGGACCCTGGTGATCGGCGGCCAGCCGGACAGCCTGAGTGCTCCGGTGCGTCAGCGACTGGAGCAGTTCTTCGCCCGGGGCGGCAGCGCCCTGATCATGACGACCGGCGCGCCGATCGAGGGCAGGACGCCGCGGTCGAGCGCCCGCGAACCGGTGTGGAATTCACTGATCAAGCGCTTCGGTGTGAAGGTCCGGCCCGATCTGGTCTACGACCTCTCCTCGAATCAGCTTGTGCCGGTACCGGGGCCCGGTGGCGGGCAGGTCTTCCAGCCCTATCCCTTCTGGGTGCGGGCGCAGGCGGGGGGCGAGACCATCATCACCGACGGAGTGGGCGAGATCTTCCTGCCCTGGGTCAGCAGCATCGAGACCCTGAGCGGGGCGCACACCATGGTGCATCCCATCCTGATGTCGAGCCGGGTCGGCGGGATCGCCGAGGGCGATATCGACCTCTCGCCGACCCGCGACTTCCCCCCGGTGGATCTCAAGCCCAGGGTCGTTGGGGTGAGTGTCGAGCCGGCCGCCGGAGATTCCGCCGCTCCGAAGGGACGGCTGGTGCTGGTCGGGAACATGGAGTTTGCGACCGACCGGTACGCGGGCAGCGCGCAGGAGAACGCGGTGCTGGCCCTCAACGCCATCGACTGGCTGGCCCAGGACGAGGCGCTCATCTCCATCCGCAGCCGTGACCGCCGCCCGCCACGGCTCCTGTTCTCCACGCCGATGCTGCAGCAGGGCGTCAAGTACGCCAACATCATCGTGCTGCCGCTGCTCATCGCCGCCTTCGGAGCCGTGCGACTCGTGGGTCGCCGGCGCCGTGCCCTCGCGCCGTGGGCGCCGCTTGCGGGCAGTCGCTCGGAGGCCGCATGAGTCCGAAAGTCGTGCAACGCATTGCGCTCGTCCTGGTGCTGTCGGTGGGGCTCTGGCTGGCGCTGCGCGTGATCGGGACGCGCGCCAGGGATGACGCGGGTCGGCTGAGCCTGCCGTCGCTCACCCCGGGCGACGTTGACAAGATCACGCTGGTCGGCGCCGGCGACACGGTGCGGCTGGCCAGGCAGGGGGATCGCTGGCAGGCCAACGGCTTTCCCGCTTCGCTCCAGGCGGTCAAGGAGTTCCTCGCCGCAGCGGGGGATTCCTCGGCCGAGAGCGAGCTGATCGCGCAGAGCGCTTCGTCTCACGCCCGGCTCGGGGTGGACTCGGTCACCGGTCGGCGGGTGGCCATCGAGGGCGGCGGCAAGCCACTGCTGGATCTGGTCGTCGGGAACCGCGGTCCGGATTTCAACGGCTTCTACGTGCGGCGGAGCGGCGAGCTGGCCGTCTACCTCCTCCGCGGTCGGTTTGCGGAACTGCTCGTGCCGGGACAGGACCAGTGGCGGGACCGGCAGGTCGCCAGCATTCCGGCCGACAGTATCGCGAGGATCGATGTGGTCCGTGGCAAGTCCCGCTGGAGCCTGAACAGGGCGGGGAAGGCCTGGACGGTGGGGGCGGTGCCCGCCGATTCCGCGAAGGTCGCGCGATTGCTGGCCCAGTTCGGCGACATCCGCGCCACCGGATTTCCCGACCGGGCAGAACTCGATTCGCTCGACTTCATGGCCCCCGAACGGAGTCTGACCCTCTCGGATGCGGCGGGCCAGCCGCTGCTCGCGCTGGTGTTCGACTCAACGGCGTCGGGTGCCTTCTGGATCCGGCCCGTCGCCGGGGGGCCGGTCTACCGGCTCGATGGCCGCACGACCGAACTGATGACTCCACTTTCGAGCGCGCTCACCAGATAGGGACGGAAGGCGGTCACCAGACCTTCCACCAGCCCTTCTTCTTCTTTCCCTCCGCTTCGCTCCGCACGGTCTTGGAATCCCGGAGATATCCCTCGGGCACGGGGATGTCTCCGGTCGGGCGACCGACCCCGGCCACGTCGTTGAGATCCTCCAGCAGCGCCACGGCCGACGGGTAACGGTCGTCGGGGTGCTTGGCCAGCAGGCGAAGCACGATCCGCTCGAGCCGCTTGGAGAGATCCGGCTGGCGGTTACGCAGCGGCTCGGGGCGATCCTCCACGTGCATGCGGGCCAGTTCGAACCAGTCCTTCGACCGGAACGGCACCTCGCCGGTCACCATCCGATAGAGCGTGATGCCAAGCGAATACAGGTCCGATCGTCCGTCGAGCGGCCGGCCCTGGGCCTGCTCCGGCGAGATGTAGGCGGGTGTTCCGATGGTCATCATGAACCCGGTGGCCGCGACGTAACCGCTGACCGCGCGGGCGATGCCGAAGTCGGTGATGACCGGTCGGTGATCGCTGGCGAGGAGGATGTTGTCGGGCTTGATGTCGCGATGAATCAGGTTCTGGCCATGGGCGAAGGCCAGCGCCTCGGTCACGCCGACGCCGATCCGAACCGCCTCAGGCTCGGCGAGGCGGGGCTCGCGGGTGAGCCGGGCACTCAGGTTGTCCGGATGCAGCTCCATCGCGAAATACGCGAGACCCTGCTGGGGGCCGACCTCTTCGATCTGGACGATGTTGGGGTGAACCAGCCCGGCGGCGAAGGCGGCCTCCTGACGGAACCGGCTCTCGAAGGCGGGGTCGCTGGCGTACCTGGGTTTCAAGACCTTGAGGGCAAACGACTTGCCGTCATCCCGCAGGGCCGAGAGGACCCAGGCAAATCCGCCCTGCCCGAGCATCGGGCCGAGGGTGTAGGGGCCGAGTCGGGTGCCGGGTGCGGGGACATCGGTGTTCATGACGGGGTTGCCCGAGTGGGGAACGTGGGGTTAGTTTGTTGAGCTATCGACGATTACGAGACGCGGGGCAGGCCCTCACACCGCACGTGCCAAGAGGATACACGCAGCATGGGTTTTGACAAGCAGGCGATCATCGCCAAGCAGCGGTTGCACGAGAGCGACACCGGTTCTGCCAAGGTGCAGATCTCGCTCCTCACCGAGCGGATCAACTCGCTCACCGACCACTTCCGCATCCATGCCAAGGATCACCACGGTCGTCGTGGTCTCCTCAAGATGGTGGGTACTCGTCGTCGGTTGCTCAACTATCTGAAGCAAAACGACCTCGCGACCTACCGGGCGTTCATCGATCGCATTGGGGCTTCGACACTAACGCGCCAGCACGAGCCAGGGCGTCTCGCCACCACGGTCGGGACGCCCTTCAACCTTTGGGCGCCCCAGGGAAAGAAACCAGGTCGTGACCGTCCACGCATTGAAACCACATTCGCCGGCCGCCCGCTCATTCTCGAAACCGGGCGCCTGGCCAAGCAAGCCGCCGGATCGGCCTTCCTCCAGTTCGGTGACACCGCAGTCCTCGCCGCCATCACCGTCTCCCGCATCGGCTCGACGCTGCCGTTCTTCCCGCTGACCGTCGAGTATCGCGAAAAGACCTACGCGGCCGGCAAGATTCCCGGGGGCTTCCTCAAGCGCGAGGGCCGGCCGAGCGACAAGGAGATCCTCGCGGCCGAGTGATCGACCGGTCGATCCGCCCGCTCTTCCCCGAGGGCTTCAAGAACGAGGTGCAGGTCTTCGTCACCGTAGTTTCGGCCGACCAGGAGAACGATGCCGACGTGCTGGCCGTCGTCGCCGCCTCGGTTGCCCTCTCGGCCTCGACGGTGCCGTGGAACGGACCGATCGCCGCGGTGCGGGTGGGCCGGGTCGACGGCAACTGGATCCTCAATCCGACCTTTCAGCAGCTCGAATTCTCCTCCCTCGACGTGACCGTGAGCGGCACCGGCGACTCGATCATGATGGTCGAGGGCGGCGCGCTCGAAGTGTCCGAGGCGGAGATGCTCGAGGCGCTCAAGGTGGCCCAGAAGGGGCTCAAGGAGCTGCTGGGCATCGAGGAGAAGGTCATCGCCAAGGTCCAGAAGCCCAAGCTCGAATGGGTGAAGGAAGAGCCGGACGCCAAGCTGGTCAAGAAGGTCAGGGCGCTGGCCGAAGACGACATGGCGAAGGCGATCAACGCCCGGGACAAGCACGCGCGGGCCGCGGGCGCCGAGGCGCTGAAGAAGAAGGTCAAGGAGGCGCTGGCGGAGGAGTTCCCCGAGTCGGGCAAGCAGGTATCGGGTCTGCTCGAGGACATCGAGTACCGGATCATGCGGGCGCAGGTGCTGGAGAAGGGGGAGCGGGTCGACGGTCGCGACTGCGACACGATCCGGCCGATCAGCATCGACGCCGGGCTCCTGCCCCGGGCCCACGGCTCGGCGCTGTTCCAGCGCGGCGAGACCCAGGCGCTGGTCGCGGTGACGCTGGGAACCCAGGACGACGAGCAGCGGATCGACAGCATCGATACCGCCGCGGAGTCGACCAAGTCGTTCATGCTGCACTACAACTTCCCGCCGTATTCCACCGGGGAAGTGAAACCGATGCGCGGCACCAGCCGGCGCGAGATCGGCCACGGGGCGCTGGCCGAGCGCGCCCTGCAGCCGCTGCTCCCCGACTACGAGAAGTTTCCGTACACGATCCGCATCGTCTCGGAGATCCTCGAGTCGAACGGTTCCTCCTCGATGGCGTCGGTGTGCGGCGGATCGCTCGCCCTGATGGATGCCGGCGTGCCGATGAAGGCCGCCTGTGCGGGCGTCGCGATGGGGCTCATCAAGGAAGGCAAGAAGGTCGCCATCCTGACCGACATCCTGGGCTCCGAGGATCATCTCGGCGACATGGACTTCAAGGTGGCGGGCACCACCGGCGGCATCACCTCGATCCAGATGGATATCAAGATCGAGGGAATGGACCTGAAGATCATGGAGCAGGCGCTGGAGAACGCCCGCAAGGGACGCCTGCACATCCTGAAGGAAATGGGCAAGGCGCTCGATGCGCCCCGGGCCGAGATGTCGAAGTACGCCCCGCGCATCATCACCATCATGATCAACCCCTCCAAGATCGGTGACGTCATCGGTCCGAAGGGCAAGACGATCCGGGGCATCCAGGATGCCACGGGCGCCAAGATCAGCATCGACGACACCGGCCTGATCACCATCGCGGCCGTCGGCGGCGAGGCGGGCGAGAAGGCCCGCCAGATGATCAGTTCGATGGTCGCCGAGCCGGAGGTGGGCAAGATCTACGAGGGCCCGGTGAAGAGCACCACGGCCTTCGGCGCCTTTGTCGAGATCATGCCGGGCGTGGAGGGTCTCCTCCACATCAGCGAACTGCAGCACGGCCGCACCGAGAAGACCGAAGATGTCGTCAAGAAAGGTGACGTCGTGAAGGTCAAGCTGCTCGAGGTGGACGAGAAGGGCCGGATGAAGCTGTCCCGGAAGGCGCTGATCCCGAAGGAGTAAGGTCAGGCCACCCGTGGAGACGATCCGCCTCGATCAGGGCCTCTTCCGGACCGTCGCCCCGAACGGGCTCACGATTCTGACCGAACTCCTCCCGGGGGTGCGATCCGTCGCCACCGGGGTCTGGGTCCGGACCGCGAGCGCCCATGAGCCCCGCAGCAAGATGGGCGTGTCGCACCTCCTCGAACACATGGTGTTCAAGGGCACTGAGCGGCGTACCTCGCGACAGCTCGCGCTCGAGCTGGAGGTGCGCGGCGGCAGTCTCGATGCCTACACCAGCCGCGATCACACCAACTACCAGGCCCACGTCCTCGACGAGGATCTCCCCCGGGCGCTGGATGTCCTGACAGACCTGGTCCGCCGTCCGCTGCTGCGCGAGGATGATCTCGCCATGGAGCGCAACGTGGTGCTGGAGGAGATCGCCACGGTCGACGATACCCCCGACGACATCGTCTTCGAGCTGTTCAGCGACCGGCTCTGGCCCGATCACCCGTACGGGTACTCGATCCTGGGGACCCGGGAAACCGTCGGCGCCCTCTCCGCGGCGGACCTGCAGACGGTTCACCGCGGGGGCTACTACCCCGGCAACTGCGTGATCGCTGCCGCGGGGCGGGTGGACCACGAGCGTATCGTCGCCCTGCTCGAGCGCGAGGGCTGGTTCGAGGCGACGGAGCGGGAGCAGCCGCTGCCGGCGGTCGGTCCGCGGGCGGCCCACCGTGGCGAACTGCATCGCATCCTCCGCGATTCGGCCCAGACCCACCTGGTCTTCGGCTCCGACACCTTTCCCTACCGGGACCGGCGCCGGTTCGCGCTCTCGATCGTGACCAACGCCTTCGGCGGCGGGATGTCGAGCCGGCTCTTCCAGCGGATCCGGGAGGAGTTGGGACTCGCCTACGCCATCTACGCCTACCAGCAGTTCTTCCAGGCGGCGGGTGTGGCGGGAGTCTACGTCGGGACGCAGCCCGCCACAGCCGATCAGGCGGCGGACGCGATCCGCGCCGAGTACGCGCGGCTCTCCCGCGAGGGTCTCTCCGAGGAGGACGTGGTCTCGGGGCGGCAGCAGCTCAAGGGGCAGGTCATGTTGTCGCTGGAGAGCCCGGTCAGCCGCATGAACCGGCTGGCAACGCTGGCGCTCCACGGCGAGGAGTACCGGCCGCTCGATGCCATCCTCGCGGAGATCGACGCCGTGACTGCCGGCGACATCCGTGCCATCACCCAGGAGTTCTTCGATCCCGAGCGGCAGACGGTTGTCCGGCTCGGACCTGACGCATGAGGCGCCGGCCGCGCAGCGCAGCTCGACGCCTCGAATCGCCCAGCGCACGAAACGACCACCTCAGCGAGACCAGAGGAATCCGTCCATGATCATCGGCGTCCCGAAGGAAATCAAAACCAACGAGAACCGTGTCGCGCTCGTGCCGGCCGGAGTCGAGGCCTTCGTCACCCGGGGCAACACGGTCTACGTCGAGCAGGGCGCCGGGATCGGGAGCGGCTTCGCGGATGAGGCCTTCGTCGCCGCGGGCGCGACCATCCTCGGCACCGCCGAGGAGGTCTGGGCCAAGGCCGAGATGATCATGAAGGTGAAGGAACCGATCGCGGTGGAGTGGCCCCGGATGCGCGCGGGTCAGGTGATCTACACCTATTTCCACTTCGCCGCTGCGGAGGAACTGACCCGCGCGGTGATCAAGTCCAGGGCGATCGCGGTCGCCTACGAAACCGTGCAGCTGCCCCATGGCGAGCTGCCGCTGCTCACCCCGATGTCGGAGGTGGCGGGCCGGATGGCGGTGCAGGAGGGGGCCAAGTACCTGGAGAAGGTCTTCGGGGGCAGCGGTGTCCTGCTCGGCGGGGTGCCGGGCGTGGCCCCGGCCGAAGTGGTGATCGTGGGCGGCGGCGTGGTCGGCATCAACGCGGCCAAGATGGCGGCGGGGATGGGAGCCCGGGTGACGATCCTCGACATCTCCCTCGAGCGACTGCGCTACCTGGACGACGTGCTGCCGGCGAACGTCACGACGCTCTATTCCAACCGGCACAACATCCTCGATGCCATCCGCAAGGCGGACCTGGTGGTCGGGGCGGTGCTGCTCCCCGGCGCCAAGGCCCCGCACCTGATCAAGCGCGCCGATCTCAAGGTGATGAAGCCGGGCTCGGTCATCGTCGACGTGGCGGTCGACCAGGGCGGCTGCGTGGAGACCATCAAGCCGACGACCCACGAGAATCCGACCTACTTCGTCGACGGAATCCTGCACTACGCCGTGGCCAACATGCCGGGTGGCGTGCCGCGAACCTCGACGCTGGCGCTCACCAATGCCACGCTCCCCTACGGCCTCCGTCTGGCCCGGGATGGCTGGAAGAAGGCCTGCAAGGACGACCGGGCCCTGCTGCTCGGCCTGAACGTGGTCGAGGGCAAGGTGGTCTATCCCGGGGTGGCGGAGGCGTTCAACCTGCCCCTGGTCGACGTCGGGTCGGTGCTTTGATCGAGGTGCAGTTCGTCCGGCTCCCGCACGGCGAGGGGCTGCCGGTGCCGACCCTCGCCACCGCCGGCGCCGCCGGCCACGATCTGGCCAGCGCGGACGCGGGGGTGCTGGGCCCCCTGGAGCGCCGGCTCTTCCGGACCGGCTTCTCGATCGCGGTCCCGGCAGGGCATGAGTGCCAGATCCGCCCCCGGTCCGGTCTGGCGCTCAAACACGGGATCACCCTCCCCAACAGCCCCGCCACGATCGACAGCGACTACCGCGGCGAGCTGATGGTGGCGCTGGTGAACCTGGGCCCCGAGCCGTTCGAGGTGACCCGGGGGATGCGGATCGCGCAACTGGTCTTCGCCAGGATCGAGCAGGCAGGGTTCCGGGAGGTCCGGGACCTGCCGGCAACCGGCCGGGGCGACGGCGGCTTCGGCAGCACGGGGACCGGCCGGCTGGAGTGACGAGCCGCCGGTGGCCGGGGAATCGAGTGATGGGGGTCACCCCGGGGTCGATCCCCTAAATCAGAGTCTTGTACCATCTTACGCCCTCCGTTAGCTTTTGGCCCAATTCGATCGTCTGGCTCCCGGAATGAAGTTTCCGTCCTTAAAAATCGGGTCGTTTCTCCCCGCGAATGAAATCGCGGTGGACCTTGGCACGGCCAACACCCTCATCTACGTGAAGGGTGAAGGAATCGTGCTGAACGAGCCGTCGGTGGTTGCGATCGAGAAGGCCACCGGCAAGATCAAGGGCATCGGGCTCGAGGCGAAGCGCATGCTCGGCCGCACGCCCGACGGCATTCTCGCGGTGCGTCCGCTGAAGGACGGGGTGATCGCCGACTTCGACGTGACCGAGAAGATGCTGCGCTACTTCCTGAAGACCATCATCGACAAGCACGTCTTCCGGGTGCGTCCGAAGGTGATCGTCTGCGTTCCGTCAGGCATCACCGAGGTCGAGCGCCGGGCAGTCCGCGACTCGGCGGAGACGGCGGGCGCCAAGCAGGTCGACATGGTGGCGGAGCCGATGGCCGCGGCGATCGGCGTGGGACTCCCGGTCGAGACACCCACCGGCAACATGGTCATCGACATCGGCGGCGGCACCACCGAAATCGCGGTCATCGCGTTGTCGGGCATCGTCTCGGACACCTCGATCCGGGTGGGCGGGGACGAGCTGGACCAGGCGATCGTGCAGTTCATGCGCAAGAACTACAACCTGCTCGTGGGCGAGCCGACTGCCGAGGCGATCAAGATCAAGATCGGGTCCGCGGCGCCGACCGGCGACGAACGGGAGATGGAAGTAAAGGGCCGCGATCTCGTCTCCGGCATCCCGAAGACGGTGCGGGTGCACTCGAGCGAGATTCGCGAGGCGGTGCAGGAGCCGATCCAGCAGATCGTGGATGCCGTCCGCCGCGCGCTGGAGATCACTCCGCCGGAACTCGCCAGCGACATCGTCGATCGGGGCATCATCATGACGGGGGGCGGCGCCCTGATCCGCGGGCTGGACATCCTGCTCGCCCAGGAAACAGGTCTGCCGATTCATGTCGACGAGGACCCGCTGACCTGCGTGGTGCGCGGCGCGGGCCGGATCCTCGACGACTACGAGAAGTACCAAAGCGTCCTCTACCGGTAATGGCCACCGGGTCGGACCGCTCACTCTCCCGGCGGGATACCGCTCTCTTTCTTCTGTGCGTCGCCGCTTCCCTGGCGATGCTGGCCCGGCCCGACTGGGGTACGGAGGTGACCGGGGCCATTCGCGGCTCGGTTCTGCGTCCCTTCCTCTGGATGCAGCAGCGGGCCGAAGAGTCCCGCACCAGCCGCGCCGCCTTCGACCGGCTCCGTGCCGAGCGTGACTCGGCGGCCCACGCAGCCGAATTCCTCCCGTCTCTTCGCGATGAGAACCAGCGGCTGCGCGGCCTGCTCGGGCTGGGTACCCGGCTGGCCGTTTCCTACGTCCCGGCCGAGGTGATGCACCAGTCGGCCCCGACGGACGGGCGGATGGTCCTGCTCTCCGCCGGAAGCCGGGCCGGGGTGAAGATCTTCGACCCGGTGGTATCGGCGGAGGGGCTCATCGGAGTGGTGCGAGTGGTGGAGGCGGAGCGGAGCATCGCGATGACCTGGGCCCACCCCGAATTCCGGGCCAGCGCGTTCACCCTGCCGGGCAACGTCTTCGGCGTGATCTGGCCGGGGGTGCAGGTGACCGGCAGCGAGCAGTTGCTGCAGCTCCGCGGGGTGGCGATCCGCGACTCGGTGCCGGAGGGCACCCTGGTGGTCACCTCCGGTCTGGGCGGGGTGTACCCGCAGGGCATTCCGGTGGGCACCGTGATCGGGCAGGCGAGCGAGGAGACGGGCTGGGAGCGCATCTACGTGGTGCGCCCGGCGGCGAACCCGGAGAACGCCAGCCAGGTGCTGATTCTCAAGGGCAGTCCGGACAGCTCGGTCGCCAAGGCGTTCCAGGGGGAGGCGGCGCCATGATCGCGATCCGGGCGGATCGGAGCCGCCTCTGGGCCGTCCTGGGGCTGCTGGTCGTGCTGCAGTTCGCGGTACGACCCCGCCTGGGCTATCCCATGGTCGCGCCCGATTTCCTGCTGCTCGCGCTGATGCTCTACGCCATCCGCAGTCGGCCCGGGACCGCCGCACTGGCGGGATTCATGGTCGGGCTCGCGGGAGACGCGGTGACCCCGGCGCGGATCGGCGCGGGCGCACTCGCCCACACGCTGGTGGGCTACCTCGCCGCCTGGGGCCGCGCGGTGTTCTTTCCCGACAACCTGTTCGTCAACGGGCTGGTGATCGCGCTCGGGGTGTGGGTACGGAACGCCATCCAGCTGATCGCCAGTGGGCCGGGGGCGGGCGGACTCACGATCCAGTTGTTCGTCTGGGCGCCGCTGCAGGCGATCACGACCGCGCTGATGGCGGCGCTGGTGCTGGTCATCTTCCAGCGTTGGCTCGACATCCGGCTGGACACGTGAAGGAGTTCCACCCCACCCGTCTCCGCGAGCGCTCGACAGGCGCGCAGTGGGTGCTTGCCGTCGCGTTTCTGGTTCTTGCCGGCGCCTTCTTCCGCACCCAGATCCTGCAGTTCGACCGGTATCGGCTGCGGGCGGAGAACAACCGGCTCCGCCCCGTGCCGCTGCAGCCGGCACGGGGCACCGTCTATGACCGCGGCGGCAAGGTGATCGCGGAGACGGTGCCCGGATTCTCCGTCGCCCTCCTCGCGTCGTCGGTCGATTCGCTGCGCCAGGTGCTGCGGCGTTTCCGGACCGTGGTTCCGGTCGACTCCGCCGATGCCGAGGAGGTGGTCAACCGCTACCTGCAGGCGCGGTATCAGCCGGCCATGGTGCTCGGCAGTGCGACCGAGCGGCAGGTGGCGCGGCTGGAGGAGCACCGGGCCATGCTGCCGGGGCTGGTCATCCAGTCCGAGCCGCGTCGCATCTACCCCCGGGGCACCGCGGTGGCCCACCTCGTCGGTTACGTCGGCGAGGTGAACCAGGGCGACCTCGATGCGGAGCGCTACTCGGGGGCCCGGCTCGGCTCCGTCGTCGGGCGCTCCGGCCTGGAGCAGGAGTACGACGACACCCTCCGTGGGGCACCGGGCGTCCGCTACATCGAAGTCGATGCCCGGGGCCGGCTGGTGCGCGAGCAGGGGGCCGCACCACCGCTTCCCTCCGTGCCGGGAAAGAATCTGCGCACCACGATCGACCTGGACCTGCAGCTGTACGTCGACAGCATCTGGCCGAAGGGGCAGCTGGGAGCACTCGTCGCCATGACGCCCAAGGGCGAAATCCGGGCGCTGTACTCGACTCCGGCCTACGACCCCAACGATTTCATCGGTGGCATCTCGACCGCCGAATGGCGCCGGCTGAACGGCGATCCGACGCTCCCCCTGCTCAACCGGGCCCTGCAGGTGAAGTACCCGCCGGGCTCCCCGTTCAAACTGGCCACGGCGGTGATGGCGCTGCGGCGCGGCCTGGTCGGCTTCGACAGCCACATGCCGCAGCCCTGCACCGGGGCGCTGCAGTACGGGAACCGCTCGTTCAAGTGCTGGGACAAGCGGGGTCACGGCTCGCTCGACCTCACCCACGCGATCGCCCAGAGCTGTGACGTCTATTTTTACCAGCTCGGGCTCAGGGTGCAGCTCGCCAACCTGCTCGAGGATGGCGTGTCGATGGGCTTCGGCGACCGGACTCACGTCGATCTGGTCAACGAGGCCGGTCCGATCTGGCCCAATTCGACCGAGTGGTTCGACAAGCGCTACGGGCCCCGGGGGTGGAGCAGCGCGGCGATGCTCAACCTGGCGATCGGGCAGGGAGAGAACACCCAGACGCTGATGAACATGGTGCGCTTCTATGCCGCACTGGCGGGGGATGGCAAGACCCCGGCGCCCTACCTGGTCCGCCCCGACACCGCTGCGCAATTCGACCTGAAGCTCACCCATGAGCAGCTCGACGGCCTGCGCAAGGCGCTCATCGCCGTCGTCGAGGGGGGCACGGCGGCGCGGAGCAGGATCAAGGAATTCACCGTCGCCGGCAAGACGGGCACCGCCCAGAACGCAGGCAAGGACCACGGCTGGTTCATCGGGTTCGCCCCCGCGGAGAAGCCCGAGATCATCATCGGGGCGATCTTCGAGTTCGGCGGTCATGGCAGCGCCGTGGCGCCCTACGTGGTGCAGGCAATCCGGCGTTACGTCCTCGGGCCCGATAGCAGCGGCGTGAAGATTCCCCGGCGCCTCGATCTGCCCGGCGACGCCCCGCCGCAGCCCCGAGCCGACACCACGGCGCTTCCCGAAGCCCCGGTCAGGACGGAGACCCGCTGATGGCCCGGACACGCCACCTCGGCATGGACCGTCCGTTCCTGCTGGTCATCGGGCTGCTACTGCTGTTCGGCCTGATCGTACTGTACTCCGCCGGGCAGACCGATGTGCCCAGCTTCTCCGCCGCGGGGGCCTGGCGGAGGCAGCTCATGTGGATCGGCGCCGGTGCCCTGGTTGCCTACGCCGCCTTCCGGCTTTCGCCGCGGCTGCTGGAATGGGCGGCGCTGCCCGTCTACACCCTCGGGCTTCTCCTCCTCGGCATCACGCTGGTCTTCGGCAAGGGCGCGGGCACCGCCGCGAGCAGCAAGAGCTGGATCTACATTGGTGGCCACGCGGTGGGGCAGCCGGCCGAGTTCGCCAAGCTGGCGGTGGTGCTGATGCTCGCCCGGCACCTCTCAGGCCGCCGTGAGGCGCCCGAGACGCTGATGGATCTGCTCCCGGCGGTGCTGATCGCCGGAGTGCCGGCGCTGCTGGTTCTCGCACAGCCGGACCTGGGAAGCGCGCTGGTGTTCGCCGGGATCCTCTTCGCGATGCTGTTCTGGGCCGGGACGCCACCCACCCTGCTGTTCATGCTCGCCTCCCCGGTGGCGAGTCTGCTGCTGGCGTTCAATCTGTGGACCTGGGTGGGGTGGATGGCCCTGCTCAGCATCCTGATCGGCGTCTGGCGGCCCTACTTCTGGGAGGGTGTCGCGGTCTTCATCGCCAATTCGGCCATGGGCTTCCTGGCGCTCCCGGTATGGCGGAAGCTGGCCCCATACCAGCAGAACCGCCTACTCACCTTCCTGAACCCCGAGGTGGACCCGCAGAAGGCGGGCTACCACGCCATCCAGTCCAAGGTCGCGATCGGCTCGGGCGGGTGGTTCGGCAACGGCTACCTGGAGGGGCCCCAGAAGCGCCTCGCCTTCCTCCCGGAGCAGCACACCGACTTCATCTTCGCGGTGGTGGGGGAGGAACTTGGATTCATCGGGGTCCTGGCCGCCCTGATCCTTTTCCTTGCCCTTTTCCTGGTGCTGGTCCGGATCGCCCGCCGGGCGACCGATCCCTTCTCGAGTCTGACGGTGTTCGGGATCCTCGGCCTGCTCTTCACCCACGTCTTCGAGAATGTCGGGATGACGGTCAATGTCATGCCCATCACCGGCATCCCGCTGCCCTTCTTTTCGTACGGGGGCTCCTTCCTGCTGGCCACGGCGGTCGGAGTTGGGCTCTGTCTGCGGTCGGCTTGGGACGCCAGACTCGGCGGCTATCTCGATATATAGCAACAACTTGTGACAAAGGGTCTGGCGCGAGGGGCCCCCTGTGCCCAAATTGTTCCCTCCTGATGTGTACCGATAGTCAGCCTCACATCGCTTCCTGAACCCATATGGCCGTCATGGCATGGTTCAAAAAAGAGAGGAAGCCCCGCCCATCCGTGCGGGAGCGCCTCGAGATTCCCCCGGATGCGTGGGAGAAGTGCGACACATGCGGTCACGTCGATATCCGGGAGAAGTTTGAGCGGGTGCTGAATGTGTGCCCCGAGTGCGGGCACCACCGGCGGTTCACCGCCGAGGAGTACATCGAACTGTTGACGGACGATGGAAGCTGGCGGGAGTTGTACACCAATCTGCGCTCGGCGGACCCGCTGGGCTTCGAACACTACCCCCAGCGGCTGACGGGCGCCCAGAAGAAGGTGGGTACCTCCGACGCGATCTTCACCGGCACCGGCCGGCTGGAGGGCGCACCGCTGCACCTCGGGGTCATGAACTTCGCGTTCATGGGCGGGTCGATGGGATCGGTGGTAGGAGAGAAGATCGCCCGACTGGCACGCCGATCGGCAGAAAAGCGGGTCGCGATGGTGCTCGTCTGCACCTCGGGCGGCGCCCGGATGCAGGAGGGGGTCTTCTCTCTCATGCAGATGGCCAAGACCTCCGCGGCGATTGCCCAGCTGTACCAGCTCTCCGTCCCCTACATTTCCATCCTCACCAACCCCACCACCGGCGGCGTCTCCGCCTCCTTCGCCATGCAGGGTGACGTGATCCTGGCCGAGCCGGGAGCTGTGATCGGGTTCGCGGGTCAGCGGGTGATCAAGCAGACGATCGGGCAGGACCTGCCGGAGGGGTTCCAGACGGCGGAGTTCCTGCTCGAGAAGGGGCAGATTGACGATGTGGTGCCGCGGGCGTCGCTACGGGAGACAACCTCCCGTCTGCTCCGCCACATGCGGGGCCAGCGGCTCACGGAAGAGGCAGGCGAGTAGTCCAAATCGCCCTCCGGTTGCGACAGGCCCCGCCGAAGTCTGGCGGGGTTTTGGCTTGACATGGGCCCGAGACGAGCGTGCGCTCTCGATCATCATCGCATCCGTGGAGCAATCCCGGCTTCCCGCCACCGAGACCCGTGAGATCGTCATCGACGCCGCCGCGGGCCGGGTCTACCTGCTTCACACCGCGCAGCAGCAGGTGGATATCCTCGCCCTCGGGACCGCCGCGACCATCGGTACGATGGCGCTCGGGGATACGGGGCGATGGACCTCGACCTTGCCCCCTCGGGTTACTTGTTGCTCCTCTCGCTTCCGTCGTTGGGCGCGCGGGGTGTGGCCGATCTCACGGCCCCTGCACCGCCGGTCGCCGTGCGACCCCTCGCACTGCTCGACTCGACGCTGCACCAGGTGCCGGCGTACCTCCGGGCTACCGCCAACGGCAAGGTCTTTCTCGTCCTTCGGGGCGCGGGCCCTTCGGCCGAAGCATTGCCGGAGCTCGACCTTGCTAGCCAGACCGAGGTGCTGCGGGGGGGACGCGGGGAACGCGGGCCGGGGATCGGGGCACCCCGAGATTTCGCCCGACCGGACGGCCGTCGTCCTGACGGCGGGAGTCTGTTTGGCGCGACACGCTTCCCCTGGCCGCCCAGCTACTTCCGGACCTCGTCGGACGGCGCCTGGTGGTCGGGGTCGAGAGCCTCGACAGCGCCACCAGCGCGATCGCGACGATCGACTTCAGGTAGCCGGCGGGGTCAGCGGCAGCAGGTAGTGGATCGGATGGTCGTAGAAGACGGGCTCGAAGACCGCCGCGTCGGCGTCGGACATGAACGAACGACGCAGTGCGTCCGGCATCCGCCGGTCGATCTCCCGGGCGAGCGCCCGGGCCTCCTCGACCCGGCCCTGCAGCTTTCCCTTCGCAACCTCCTCGCAGGCACCGAACAGCACCCACCAGTAGGTCTCGTCCTCCTCGTGTTCGATGATGTCGATCGGGAAGAGGTGGCAGATCAGCGGCCGGTCCGCGTAGGCCAGGCAGCCCCCCTCGGGACCGAGGTAGAAGGGGCACCTGCATCCCTTTCGGTTGAGCCGGGTCGCGGACCCCTTGCCGTACAGGGGCATGTCGAGCGCCCGCGCGGCCGCCTGCTCATGCGCGGTCAGGTAGACCAGGCTGCGTTCGCAGCGCTCGCATTCCGGGCAGCGCGAGAAGCCCTCGGTGAGTTCCCGGAAGCCGGGGATACCGAGCAGCTCGGCGACGAACGGATCAGGGAGTGTGGTGTGGCGGCCCATGGATGGAAGCGGTAGGTTGCTCGACGCCGTGACGGACTGAGCGACAAAGCTACATCACCCCTCATACTCACGCACCGATCCTGCCCTTGGCGCTCAGCTACGACGCGGCACTCGAATTCCTCTACCCCCGGACGACGACGATCAAGTTCGGGCTGGAGACTACCCGTGCCCTCCTCGCGGAGGTCGGCGACCCGCACACCGTCTTCCCCACCATCCACGTCGGCGGCACCAACGGCAAGGGCAGTGTCTGTACGCTCGTCGCGCAGGCCCTCAGGGAGATGGGCCTGCGGGTCGGGCTCTACACCTCGCCCCACCTGGTCTCCTTCCGCGAGCGCATGCTGGTCGATGGGGTGGCGATCTCCGAGCCTGCGGTGGCCGCCTGGACCGAACGGCTGGAGCCACTCATCCGGGCGCGGAATGCGACGTTTTTCGAAGCGACCACCGTGATCGCCCTGGCGGACTTCGCGGCGCGCGGGGTCGACATCGCCGTGGTGGAGGTCGGCCTGGGCGGGCGACTCGACAGCACCAACGTCGTCAGCCCGCTGGTGAGCGCCGTGACCAAGATCGCCCGGGACCACATGAAGTACCTCGGCGACACGCTCGAGTCGATCGCCCGGGAGAAGGCGGGAATCGCCAAGCCCGGCGTCCCGTTCGTCATCGGTGAGGCCGACCCGGGACTGGTGGCCGAACTCAGGGCCGTGGCCCGCGCGGCCGGTGCCAGAATCGGCGTGCTCCCGCCCGAGTACCAGTGGGAGGGCCCGCTGGGCCTGCAGGGGCCCTTCCAGCGCCGCAACGCCGCGGTGGCGCATGGCATCCTGATGGCGCTGCCGGCGCGCTACCGGCCCGACCCGTCCTCGATCCGGCGAGGGTTTGCGAACGCGCGGATTCCCGGGCGATTCGACCGCCGGGGCAAGTGGCTCTTCGACGTCGCCCACAACCCGGACGGCATGCGGGCACTGGGAGAGGCGCTGGTGGCGGCCGACGTGCCACGGCCGGTGCACGCGCTGGTGTCGATCCTCGGCGACAAGGCCTGGCCGGAGATGCTGGTGCGGCTCGATGCTGCGGTGGATCGGGGGGTGCTGACGGTCGCACCGACGGCCCTGGGGCGCCGGTGGGACATGGCCTGGCTGGACGAATGGCTGAAGGACCCTACCCGGCCCAAGGCACGGGCACACTGGACACTCACACCCCACTTCGCCACGGCGCTCCGAGAAGCGGAGCAGGGCGCCGGCACCGTCCTGGTCACCGGCTCCTTCCACACCGTCGGGGATGCGATGGCGGCGCTCGGCATGGAGCCGTAGGAGTTCCGAGTACCGAGTGTCGAGTTGTGAGCTCCGAGGTAGGTGCCCAGCCACTTCCTCGGAACCCGGTACTCCGAACTCGCTCGCTCCGAGCTTTGATCCGTGCCCTCCGACCGCTATTTTCCGGCCCTATGCAAACCCAGCCCCTGCCGGGCTTTCGGGACTTCTATCCCGCCGACCTCGCCTTCCGGGCCCACATCTTCGACAGCTGGCGCCGGGTCTGCGTCGCGCTATGGGTTTGAAGAGTACGATGGCCCGCCGCTCGAACCGCTGGAGCTGTACACGGCCAAGAGCGGCGACGAGATCGTAGGCCAGCTCTACAACTTCACCGACAAGGGCGAGCGGGAGGTATCGCTCCGGCCGGAGATGACTCCGACCGCTCGCCGAATGGTGGCGGCCCGGGCCAACGGGCTACGAAGAAGCCGATCCGCTGGTTCTCGATCCCCCAGCTCTTCCGCTACGAACGGCAGCAGCGGGGCCGGCTGCGGGAGCACTTCCAGCTCAACTGCGACCTGATCGGCGAGCCGGGTCCGCTGGGCGACGCCGAGATCATCGCGCTGGCCGATCGACCTGATGCGGGACTTCGGACTGGGGCCGACCGACGTCAAGGTGCGGCTGAGCGATCGGCGCATCCTGATCGCGCTCCTGCGCAAGCCACGGGCGTTGCCGGGGGCGTGGCGTGCGCTGCAAGCTGGCCGCCATCGATCGCCTGGAGAAATCCGGCGGCGAGAAGACTTCGAAGTGGATGCTGGAAGAGAAGGCGGCAGACCTCACGAAGCAGCAGTGGACCGACCGCTCGCGATCGGCGGGGTCCGGGGCATGCACGCCGTCGAGGCGGCTTGTGCAGGCGTCCCCGGTGCGTCAGCGGGCCTGAGTCGCTTCGGTCCGTCCTCGCGGCGCTTGACGCATGGGGCTGGCGGAGTTCGTCGAGATCGACCTGGGGATCGTGCGCGGGCTGGCGTACTACACCGGCACGGTCTTCGAGCTGTTCGATGCCGGGCGCACCCTGCGCGCCATCGCGTGGCGGCGGGCGCTATGACGAGCTGCTCAACCTGCTCGGCGGCGTCGATCTCCCGGCCGTCGGCTTCGCGATAGGCGACGTGGTCCTCGGCGAACTGCTCAAGGATCGGGGGCTCGCGCCCCGTGCCGCCGCCTGCGATCGACGTCTTCGTCGCCGGCGTCACCGAGGCTGACCAGCCTTACGTGCTGCACGTCGCGCATGATCTCCGGGAGGCGGGGGTGCGTACTGAATTCGCGCTGCGCGCCGAGGGTGTGGGCAAGCAGCTCAAGCTGGCCGACGCCCGGCAGGCTGCGTTCGCGGTGGTGATCGGCCCGGACGACCGCGCTCGCGGCGAAGTACAATTGAAGGATCTCCGCGCCAAGACCCAGCGCGCCGTTGCCGCCGCGTCCCTCGCGGCCGAACTCACGGCGGCGCTTGCATCATGACCTTCGACCGACTGGCATCCGATGGCTGACGAGAAGGCTCTCACGACCCGCGCGCAGGATTTCAGCGCCTGGTACAACGAAGTCATCATGCGCGCGGAGCTCGCCGACTACAGCCCGGTGCGCGGGTGCATGGTGATCCGTCCCAATGGCTACGCCATCTGGGAGCAGATGCAGCACGGCCTGGACGGGATGTTCAAGGAGCACGGCGTTCAGAACGCGTACTTCCCGCTGCTGATTCCGCAGAGCTTCCTCTCCAAGGAGGCGGAGCACGTCGAGGGGTTCGCCCCGGAGCTCGCGGTGGTGACCATCGGCGGGGGCAAGGTGCTGGAGGAGCCGCTGGTCATCCGGCCGACCTCGGAGACGATCATCTACTCGATGTACGCCAAGTGGATCCAGAGCTACCGGGACCTCCCGATGCTCATGAACCAGTGGTGCAATGTGCTGCGCTGGGAGATGCGTACCCGGCTGTTCCTGCGCACCGCCGAGTTCCTCTGGCAGGAGGGCCACACCGCCCACGTCGACGAGGCCGACGCGGAGGCGTTCACCCTCAAGATCCTGCAGACCTACCGGACCTTCGCCGAGGAGTGGATGGCGATGCCGGTGCTGACCGGGCGGAAGACCGACAGCGAGCGGTTCGCCGGCGCGCTCCGCACCTACTGCATCGAGGCGCTGATGCAGGACAACAAGGCGCTGCAGGCGGGCACCAGCCACAACCTCGGCCAGAACTTCGCCAAGGCGTTCCAGGTCAACTTCCAGAGCGCCGAGGGGACGCTGGAGTACGTGTGGAACACCTCGTGGGGCGTCTCCACCCGGCTGGTCGGGGCGCTGGTGATGATGCACGGCGACGACAGCGGGATCATCGTGCCTCCCCGTCTGGCGCAGTACCAGTGCGTCATCGTCCCGATCTACAAGACCGACGCCGAACGGGCGACGGTGCTGGAGGCTGCCAACCACGTGCTCCGCGAGCTCAAGAGCGGCGGGATCCGCACCCACCTCGACGCGCGTGACGGGGTCAAGCCCGGCGCCAAGTACTACGAGTGGGAAGGGCGGGGCGTACCGTTCCGGCTCGAAATCGGTCCCCGCGACGTCGCCGGCGGGACGGTCATGCTCGCGCGGCGGACGGGCGGCAAGAAGACGCCCTTCCCGACCCAGGGGCTGGCACACTCGCTCCGCATCGAGATGGACGCCATGCAGGCAGAGCTGCTCGAGGCCGCCAAGGCCCGCCGGGAGCGCAACAGCATCCGGGGCATCACCAAGGCGTCGTTCCTCGACTTCCTCGAACGCGACGGCGGTTTCGCCTACGGGGGCTGGTGTGGCGACGCGAAGTGCGAGGCCGACATCAAGGAGCAGACCAAGGCCACGATCCGCTGCCTGCCTGACGAGGAGTTCCGCTCACCCGAAGCTCCAGCGACCTGCATGTGGTGCGGTCGGCCCTCGATTACGGAGGCGGTGTGGGCCAGGGCGTACTGACCGGCGGCCGGGTGGCCGATCAGGCGATCCTCTTCAAGGACGCCGGTCTCGAGCGGCGCAACGGCGCCTTGTACCTCGGCCGCGTCCGCCTCTCGGAGGTGGCCGCCGTCGCGGGGACACCCACCTACATCTACAACGCCGAGACCATCCGGCGGCAGTACCGGGCCCTCGACGAGGCGCTCGCCGCCGTGCCGCACCGGATCTGCTTCGCCGTGAAGGCCAACAGCAACCTGGCGGTGCTGCGGGTCTTCCGCGATCTCGGTGCCGGCGCCGACATCGTCTCCGGCGGCGAAATGCGCCGGACCATCGCCGCCGGATACCCCGCCGAACGGATCGTGTTCAGTGGGGTGGGCAAGTCACCGGCCGAACTGGAAGCCGCCCTGCGGGCGGGCGTCGGCCACATTCACCTCGAATCCGCCGACGAGCTCGGCAAGCTGGCCGAAATCGCCGAGCGGCTGGACCGGTCGGTCTCGATCGGCATCCGGGTGAATCCCGATGTGACGGCTGAGACCCATCCCTACATCGCGACGGGGCAGGGCGGCATCAAGTTCGGCGTGCCGTTCGACCAGGTGCTCGAGCTGGCGGTCGCCGTCGATCGCCATCCCCGGCTCCGGCTCGATAGCATCGCGATGCACATCGGGAGTCAGATCCTCGACACTGCCCCCTACCGCGAAGGAGTGACCAAGCTGATCGGGCTGGTGCGCCGGATCCGCGAGGCGGGGATCGACACCCTGGAAAACCTGGATATCGGCGGCGGACTGGGGATCCGCTATCGTGACGAGACGCCGCTGGCGCCGGCCCGCTTCGCCGAGGCGGTGCTTCCCCTCGCGCGGGAAACGGGACTCACTCTGGTCCTCGAACCGGGGCGCTACCTGGTGGGGAGCGCCGGCCTGCTGCTCACCACCGTCCTCTCCCGCAAGCACTCCGGAGGCAAGGAGCTGGTCCTGGTCGATGCGGGGATGAACGATCTGGTGCGGCCCAGTCACTACATGGCCTATCACGAGATCGTGGAACTGGAGTCCCACCACCGCGTCGAGTCGGTGGTCGACATCGTGGGCCCGGTCTGCGAGACCGGCGACTTCCTGGCGCGGGACCGGATCCTGCCGGGACTGGCCGCCGGGGAACACCTCGCGGTGCTTGGCGCCGGCGCCTACGGCTTCGTCATGGCCTCCACCTACAACGGGCGTCCCCGGCCGGCGGAAGCGCTGGTGGACGGCGACCGCTGGGCCGTCGTCCGCCCGCGTGAGCGCGTCGAAGACCTGTACGCGGGCGAGACGCCGGATCCGGCATGGGTGGGGTCGAAGTAGAGAGCGAGCAGTCGGAAGTTCACTGCAACAAGGCCAGACATGACCCAGCATCGCGGCGGCATCCTCATCATCGATTTCGGGTCGCAGTACACCCAGCTCATCGCGCGGCGGGTGCGCGAAGCGCACGTGTACTGCGAGATCCACCCCCCGACCCGCACCGTGGAGTGGATCCGCAACTGGCAGCCGAAGGGCGTCATCCTCTCCGGCGGGCCGAATTCGGTATACGGTGAGAATGTCCCGACCGCGGAGCCCGGCCTCCTCCAGATGGGCACGCCGGTGCTCGGGCTGTGCTACGGGATGCAGCTCATGGCCCAGATGTCAGGCGGCAAGGTGGAGCGGGCGGACCGGCGCGAGTACGGCCGCGCCATGGTGGAGGTGAACGGCGGCCGGCTGTTCCACGGTTTCGGCAAGGGGGAGGAGACCCCGGTCTGGATGAGCCACGGCGACCACGTCGACGTCGCCCCCGAGGGGTATACCGTGACGGCGTCGAGCGTCAATGCCCCGGTCGCGGCGATGGAGCACAAGACGCTGCCGCTGTATGGCGTGCAGTTCCATCCCGAGGTTGCGCATACGCCACGGGGCGCGGAGATGCTGCACAACTTTCTCTTCGAAGTGTGCGGGTGCACTCCCGACTGGACGCCCGGGCACTTCATCGAAGGCGAGATCACCCGGATCCGCGAGCTGGTCGGGCCGACCACGCGCGTGATCTGCGGCCTGTCAGGGGGCGTGGACAGCTCGGTGGCCGCCGTCCTGGTCCATCGCGCCGTCGGCGACCGGCTCACCTGCATCTTCGTGGACCATGGCCTGCTCCGGCTGCACGAGCGCGAGCAGGTGGAGCATACCTTCCGCCGGCATTACGGGATCGACCTCCGGGTGGTCGATGCGACCGACCGATTCCTGGCGGACCTCAAGGACGTCATCGATCCCGAGACCAAGCGGAAGCGGATCGGACATGCGTTCATCGACGTCTTCGAGCAGGAGGCCAGGAAGGTCGGGAACGACATCGGCTACCTCGTGCAAGGCACCCTCTATCCCGATGTGATCGAGTCGATGTCCCCGCTGGGCGGTCCCTCGGTGACGATCAAGACCCACCACAACGTCGGCGGGCTTCCCGAGAAGCTGCCCTTCAGGCTGATCGAGCCGCTGCGCGAGCTGTTCAAGGACGAGGTGCGCCAGGTTGGCCGCGAGCTCGGTCTGCCGGAGGAGATGGTCGGTCGCCATCCCTTCCCGGGGCCCGGCCTGGCCATCCGCATCCTGGGCGACGTGAACCGCTCGCAGCTCGACATGCTGCGCAAGGCGGATCACATCTACATCGAGGAAATCCGGGCTGCAGGCCTGTACGATGACATCTGGCAGGCCTTCGCGGTGCTGCTGCCGATCCGGTCGGTGGGAGTCCAGGGGGATGAACGGAGCTACGACCAGGTCATCGGTCTTCGGGCGGTGACCAGCCGCGACGGCATGACCGCCGACTGGTTTCCGTTCCCGCCCGAGGTCCTCGCCAGGATCTCCAACCGGATCGCCAACGAGGTCGAAGGGGTGAACCGGGTGGTCTACGATGTCAGCTCGAAGCCGCCGGCGACCATCGAGTGGGAGTGACCGAAGGGCCCCCGACCGCTGGGGGTGCATTTGGCATCGCGAGCTGGCTGGAGTTGGAGTGGCCGACGGATCGCTCGGTGGAGTGGGAACGGCGAGGTCACGCCGGCAGGGCCGACCGCCGCCGCTCAAGGAAGCGCCGGACCGCCGGATCGCGCTCCAGCCCGATCGCCACCTCGTAGGCATGACGGGCATCGTCACACGCGCCGGTCCGGACGAGCAGATCGGCGCGTGCGGCCCAGTAGGGCTGGTAGTCCTCGAGCCGCGCATCGGCGGCCACCGCCTGCAGCTCCTCGAGCCCCCTGTCGGCGCCGTACAGCTCGGCGAGGGCCAGTGCACGATTCACCGCCACGACCGGTGACCCGACGAGGGCGAGCAGGCCGTCGTACAACGGCACCACCTCCGCCCAGTTGGCCTGTCCCGTGCGCCGGCGGTAGACGTGCGCCGACTGCAACGCGCCTTCCAGCTGAAAGCGGCCGATGGCGCCCAGCGCGCTGGCGCGCCTGAGCAGCGCCTCCGCCTCGGCGATCGACGCCCACTCCCACAGCGCCGGGTCCTGTTCGACGAAGGGCACGTAGTCGCCGCATGCGTCACGCCGGGCGCGGCGTCGGGCCTCCGCATGCAGCAGGAGCGCCAGCAGCCCGAGCGCCTCGGGCTCATCCGGGAGCAGTTCGGTCACCAGCCTGGCGAGGAACAGGGCCTCCCCGGTCAGATCGTGGCGTGCGACCTCGATCCCGCTCGGCTCGGTCCAGCCTTCCGAAAAGGCGGCATAGATGGCGGCCAGCACGGAGCCGAGGCGGCCGGGAAGCTCCTCACGCTCCGGGATGCTCAAGGGAATGCCAGCCTGCCGGATCTTCTCCTTGGCACGGACGAGCCGCTTCCCCATCGCGGCCGGAGAGGTGAGGAACACCGAGGCGATCGCCTTCGCGTCCAGTCCCAACACCACCTGGAGCATCAACGGGGCGCGGATACCGGTCTCGATGGCGGGGTGTGCGCAGGCGAACATCAGCGCCAGCCGATGATCCGGGATGTCTGCATCGGTCGCCGGGGGGGCGGGAAGACCCGTGGTGAGGAGCTGGATCTGGGCTGCGGCGAGTTCACCCCGTTGGCTTCGCCGGGCCTCGTCGATCAGCTTCCGGCGGGCCACGGTCAGGAGCCAGGCCTCCGGGTTCGACGGACAGCCATTCACGGGCCAGGTCTCCAGGGCAGTCGCAAAGGCCTCCGACAGGGCGTCTTCGGCCGCCGCAACCTCACGGCTGCGCGCCGCGAGCAGGGCCACGAGCTTGCCGTAGCTGCGACGCGCTGCCGCCTCGACTCGGTTCCACGCTGTGGGATCAGCTGCAGGGAGACTCACCCGATCTCGGGAGTTCAGGCCATCGGCTCGTAGCACAGCAGAACGTTCCCGTTGCCGAACGCGCGGGTGTTCGTTCGCCGCAGGGTCAGCCGCTTCTCCATGCCTTCAAACATCGTCCGGCCGCTGCCGAGCACGATGGGATTCACGACGACATGGAATTCATCGATCAGCCCCGCGGAAGTCAGTGACGAGACCAGCTTCCCACTTCCGAGGATCGCCACGTCCGGTCCGTCCTCGCGTTTCAATGCGCGCACCAGCGTCGCCGCATCCCCTCTCAGCAGCCGGGTGTTGTTCCACGACGCCTGATTCAGCGTTCTCGAGCAGACGATCTTCGGCAGACTGTTCATCCGTTCGGCCACGATCGGGCTGATCTCGTTCGCCAGCGGCGTGGGCCAGAAGGCTGCCATCATCTCATAGGTGGTCCTGCCGAACAGCAGCTGGCTGTCGCCCTGGGCGTTTCCGGCGACAAAGGCATTCCACTCCGCGTCCTGCTTGTGGGCCCAGCTCATGTCACCGCGGGCGTCGGTGAAGTAGCCGTCGAGCGACACCTGGTTGAAAACGGTCAGTCTCCTCACGTCACTTCTCCCGTGCTGGTTGGGGTCCTGCGCGGCTCCCGGTTCGGTGTCATGGGCAGCTCCTGCTGGCGTCGATCAGGCGCTGAACCTTCGGATCGTCGGAGTGGTCCATGATCGGACGTACCTCGACGACCCCGTGCAGTGCGGTGGGGCAGCGGGCGGCCCAGGCGATCGCGGCGTCGAGATCGGGCACATCGATGATGCGAAACCCACCCAGCTGCTCCTTGGAATCCGCGTAGGGGCCATCCAGCACCTGGGGCTTGCCGTCCACGACCCGCACCGTCGTCGCCGTTACAGTAGGCTGCAGTCCCTTGGCGCTTTTCAGGATGCCGGCCGTCATCATCGCCTCCACGTAGGCGCGGTACGCTCCCAGCCACTGGACCTGCTCCTCCTGGGTGAGCGTGGGCCAGCCGGCCTCTCTCACATAGTCCATCAGGATGAATTGCATGCGAAGACTCCATCGCGGGTCAAGGGCGGTCGGCGCGATCCGCCTGCACAATGACGGATGGTCTCCCGCGGTTTGGACATCGGGAATCTGGTCTGCGGCCGCGGAGCGTCAACGCGGTGGGGTGACGGCAGGGCTCAGGTCCTGTGAGCGGAAGGGCCGTGCCCAGCGGGGGATGAGGCCGGGAGGCTTTCGCGGTCAGGGGCCGCCGTTTCGCGTGATGGCCACTCAGCGGGTGAGGCAGTGAGAGTGACCATGGGTGCCGTCGGCCCCTGTTGCGCGATCGCGAGGTCTCGGATCGGCGACGGCGTAATTCTGCCGGGGTCAGACGCCCTTTTCGTCGAGCAGCCGAAAGAACTCCTCCGGCGACGTGACCCGCGAGAGGCGTTCCGGCACGTCGGCTTCCTTGGCGAAAGTGGCAATCTTCCCGAGCACCGGCAGGTACTGATTGCTCACCTCGATCGGCGGGGCGACGATCAGAAAGAAGTGATGCACCGGGCGGTCATCGAGGGCGCGCCACGGTATCCCCGCCTGTGAATGGGCGTAGGCCAGGCGCACCCGGTTGACCATGAGCGATCGGCCATGAGGAATGGCGATGCCGCGTCCGACGCCGGTGGAGCCGAGTTCCTCTCTCCGCGACAGCACCTTCAGCAGCGCCGCGCTCGATCGTTCGTCGAGGCGCAGGAGGCCGACCAGCTCAGCCAACACCTGCTCGGCCGCTGTCGCCTGGAGGGGAAGCGCGAAGGACTGGGTGTCGAAGAAGTCGCGAAGTGCCATGGGGTGAGAAGATTACTTGTGGCCGTCGCGACCCGCAAGTATTTTGATTCCATGCGGTTACCGTACTATTCCGGGCCACACTACCCGCTGATCCTCGCGCCCATGGCAGGCGTCTCTGAAGCGCCCTTCCGGCAGCTCTGCCGGGGCATGGGTGCGGATATCCTCGTCTCCGAGTTTCTGAGCTCGGAAGCCATCCGCCGACGCATCCGCACCACCCTTGAAGGGGCAGAGTTCGAGCCCGGGGAACGGCCCATCGGCATCCAAATCTATGGTGCCGATGCGAACGCCATGGCCGAGGCGACGGCCTTGATCACCGAGCACTATAAGCCGGAGTTCATCGACATCAACTTCGGCTGCCCGGTGAAGAAGGTGGTGCAGCGCAATGGGGGCTCTGGGTGCCTGCGGGACATGGCGCTGGTGCAGGGAATCATCCGCGCTTGTGTCGCCGCCACCCATCTGCCGGTGACGGTGAAGACTCGCAGTGGCTGGAACGACGAACTGCGCGACCCGGTGGGGATCGCGCTCCGGATGCAGGACGCGGGGGCGAAGGCGTTCACGCTGCACGCACGGACCCGGACCCAGATGTTCTCCGGCAAGGCGAACTGGGACGAGATTGCCCGGGTGGTGGATGCGCTGGAGATCCCGGTGATCGGCAACGGCGATGTGCAGACCGCCGAGGACGTGGTGCGCATGGCCCGGCATACCGGGTGTGCCAGCGTGATGGTGGGGCGCGGTTCCTTCGGCAATCCCTGGCTCTTTCGCGATGCCAGGGCCCTGCTCGCGGGAGAGACCCGTCCGCCCGCCCCGACGGCGGCGGAACGATTCCAGGTGGCGCGGGAGCACGCCCGGCTGGCCATCCGGCTGCAGGGTGACAGCCGCAAGACCGTCATCGAATTCCGGAAGCATCTCGGCTGGTACACCAAGGGGCTCCACGGAGCCAGCGAGCTGCGGGCGCGGCTCTTTCAGGTGGAGTCGATGGCGGCGGCCGAGGCGATCTTCGCCGGCTACCTCTCCTCTACGCGGTTCGTAGTCGAGGTGGCGTGACGCCCGATCAACTCGAGCGATTGCTCGCGGAGGTCGCCGCGGGCTCGCTCGAACCCGCGCAGGCGCTGGAGCGCCTGAGGCATTTCCCCACTGAGCAGCTGGCGTTCGCGCAGCTCGATCACCATCGCGCCCTGCGGCAGGGCCATCCGGAAGTCGTGTTCTGCGCCGGCAAGACCACCGGCCAGGTGGTGGAGATCTGCCAACGACTCGCCGCGGCGGGGGGCGGGTTTCTCGGCACTCGTGCGACACCGGATCAGGCGGCGGCGCTGCAGGCGAAGTTCGAGCGGCTCGAGTGGAATGGGCTGGGTCGGACGGTGGTCCTGCGGCCGCCTGGCCCGCCTCCGTCACCCCTCGGCGACCGCACCGTCCTGGTGGTGTGCGCCGGGACGAGCGACCTCCCGGTCGCCGAAGAGGCTGCCGTCACCGCGAGCGTCATGGGGTGCCGGGTGGATCGGCTCACCGACGTCGGGGTCGCGGGTTTGCACCGCCTGCTCACCGCCGGTGATGTGTTGCGCGCCGCGGACGTCCTGATCGTGGTGGCCGGAATGGAAGGGGCGCTCCCGAGCGTGGTGGGTGGGCTGGTGCGTGCGCCGATCATCGCGGTGCCGACCAGCGTCGGCTACGGCGCATCGTTCGGTGGGCTGGCGGCGCTGCTTGCCATGCTCAACTCCTGCGCCGCCGGCATCAGCGTGGTGAACATCGACAACGGGTTTGGGGCCGCAATGGCGGCAGTGCGGATCCTCGGTGGGCGCCACCCGGCCCGCGCGACGTCACCGGCCGCGCAACCCGCCGACAACGACCAGGAAACGTGATGCTCCGGTGCATCTACGAGTCCCCCGCGCCGAGCTTTCGATGGCTGGACCTCGTCGAACCGACCCGTGCCGATCTCGATGCAATCGCTCGGGATTACGGCCTGGCCTCGACTGCGGTGCAGGATTGTCTCGACCCCGAGCATCTCCCAAAATTCGAGCGGTTCGAAACGACCAGCTTCGCGATCTTCCGGGCTGCCGATGAACGAGCGGAGCCGACCGCGGACACGATCCAGGCCTTCACCCGGAAGGTCGCGGTATTCTGGGGCGGCGAATTCCTGATCACGATTCACCGCAAGGAGCAGCCATACCTCACAGCGGTGATCGAGCGGTGGCAGTCCCGTGCCGTTCGCCAGGAGGACCCGCGCACCTGTCTCGCCGAGCTGCTGGCCGACATCGCGAACGCGGTGGTGTTGAGCTACGAGCCGCCGCTGGTGGACGCGGAGACCCGGGTTGATGCGTTCGAGTCGCAACTGCTCGGCGATCACGACGTCGGCGTGCTGCTCCGCGACATGTACCTCATCAAGCGGCGGGTGACCCTGGCCAAGCGGCTGCTTTGGCGAACGATCAGCATCGCTACCCGGCTGCCGGGGGCGGGGGACCGCACCGGTCCGCTGATGCAGGACCTCCGCGAGAACGCCGAGAGCATGCACTTCTACGCCGATGAATTGCTCGAAGACATCACCAACCTGCTCAACATGCAGCTGGCACTCGCGTCTCACCGCACCAACGAAGTGGTGCAGGTACTGACCATCTTCTCGGCCTTCTTTCTTCCGCTCACGTTCATCGTGGGCATCTATGGCATGAACTTCGAGCGTATGCCGGAGATCAGCCATCCGTTGGGTTATCCGGTGGTGTGGATCGTCATGGTCGCGGTCAGCGCCGCGATCTGGAGCTGGTTCCGCCGCAGGGGGTGGATGTGATGAGCACGATCGGCTGGCTGGTCGGAGGGATCGCAGTGGGTGCGGCTGGAGGGCTGCTCTGGCGGCGGGCCCCGGCCGCCCGTCCCGGGGAGCCGGGAGTGGATCCGGTGCTGTTGCCGGACCCGGCGCTGCGCTGGCTGGCCGAGGCGCGCGGCGCTCTCGGGGTATGGGTGTCCGTCCCTGCCTCGGAGGGACACGACGTCCCTCGATGGCATCGGGTCTGCCCGGAGGGGCCGCTGGCTCCCGCGGCGCTGGCAGCGGTCGAGGAGCGACTGGGAGCACTGCGGCAGCAGTCGGCTTCCGGCGCCGAGCGGCTGGAGGTGGGGGCGCTGCTCTACGCCTCCGCCGGCGGGCTGATTGCGGGCCTGCTGCTTCCCGCCGATGCCGCGGGGGAGACCCTGCGGGATGGCGGCAACGACCTGGTGGCGCTGCTGGACGGGCTGGGTCGCAAGCCGATGCTCGACCGGGCGCTCGCCGAGGAAGAAGGCAGCGCGTCCGAATCGCTGGGCAGCATCGGCCTCCGGCTCGCCTACCAGATGGAGCGGATTCTCGACGCCGAGGTCATCGTTGCGGTTGAAATGCAGGGCCAGGTACGGGTGATCGGGACCTCGGGCAGGGCGGACCGGCGACTGCTCGACCTCTTCGCCCAGCCGGGAAGCCCGATGCACCAGGTCGCGACGGCGGAGGTCGCTTCCCTGACCAGCATCGCCGACCCGCTCGGCGGCATCGTGCACGATCGCCGGACTCACTTCACACCTGCGATCATCTATCCGATCAAGGCGGGCGAAGAGACGGTGGGGGCGGTGGCCTTCTGGACCGATGACAACGGCGCGCCGATCGGGCCGGTCATCGCAGAGGTCCAGGAAGCGCTGCGGAACGCGGGGCCCCGGATGGCTCGCGCGCGGCTGACCGAGGAGAAGAGCAACGCCTCGATCACCGACCCTCTCACCGGGCTCAAGAACCGTCGCGGGCTGGACGAGGCGATGCACAAGATCGGCGCGACTCAGGGGACGCTCATCTACGCCGACTTCGACAAGTTCAAACTGCTCAACGACACGCTTGGCCACCATGCCGGCGACGCGGCCCTCGTCCACTTCGCAAGACTGGTCCATGAACAGATCCGTGGCGGGGACACCGCCGCGCGGATCGGGGGTGAGGAATTCGCCATCTGGCTCCCGGGCGCCAACCTGCACTACGGCGCCAAGGCCGCGGACCGGATCCGGATCAAGCTCGGCACGGCCGCGTGGGACTGGCAGGGCCGCTCCTGGCCGCTGAGCGCCAGTTTCGGAGTGGCGGCAATGCCGGATACCACTCGCAGCCTGGAAAATCTGCCAGCCCAGGCCGACGCCGCGCTCATGGAGGCGAAGCGGTCGGGACGGAACCGGGTCGAGACCGCCCGGCCGCTGGTCGGATAGCCGCTGACGGGCCGGGACCGCGTCATGCCCGCCGACCGGTTATATTGGTTGCACCCGGGGGCGACAGGCTTCGACGGGTTTGGTGAAGGAATCGCTGCGTGCCCAGGTCCAGGTTCCTGGTAAAACTGTCTGGAACGATTCAACTGCCAACTCTGAACTGGCAATGGCTGCGTAAGCTGAGCCTCAGGCTCGCTTAACGCTCCACCGATGCGCAGAGCCCGTCCGGGGCGCTGTCATCGGGTCGCAAAGCCGGGCTGGTGGACGCCGCCGCCCCGACGGCGCCCGCGAGAACTCAGGGGATAGAGCCCGGGAAGGCTGGCGCAGCGCCGGTCCGGGTCGACGCAAAGAGATGCGCCTACGCACGTAGGGGTGGTTCTGGAAACTCACTCGGACGAGGGTTCGATTCCCTCCGCCTCCACTTCCGAGCAGTCAGCAACGATAGAGCGGCGCCCATCCGGGCGCCGCTTTGTCGTTGCGGGACTCGGCCATGCTGGGCGTGAAAAGGGGCCCCGGATCACCGGGGCCCCTTCGCATACGCCTGGCGCGCGGTCGGCTACTGGACGGCGCGCAGGGCGTTGACAAACCCACGACCGTAGAAGTCGTCGTTGCCCGGCTTGCCCAGATCGTCGGCCGACTTCCGCAGGATCGCTTCCACCTGGGCGGGGGGCAGGGGGCCGTACTTCCCGATCACAAGCGCCGCCACGCCCGCAACCATCGGGGAGGCCATGCTGGTCCCGGCGGCAAAAGAGTAGCCGTTATTCGTGGTGATGCTGCCCGGACTAATCACCATGTCGAACACCCAGCACGCGGTGACGATGCTGCCGGCGGGGATCCGGGGGATGCTGCACAGGTCGTTGCCGGGAAGCGCGAAGTCACCACCCGGGGCGCCGAAGGTGATGGCCGACTGCCCGAAGTTGGTGTACGAGGCGGGCCGGGCGAAGTCGGTCGCTCCCAGGGCAAACCCCATCGGTCCGGTCGCGGCAACCGCCACGACGTGAGCGGACTGCGCCGGCACGAAGATCAGGTTGTTGGTGTGGTCGATGTCGGTCGCGTCATTGCCCGCGGAGGCGATCACGGTCACGCCATGCTGGTAGGCGTAGGTCGTCGCGCGGCTCAGGGCCACGGCCAGCTTGGCCGCATCCTTCCCCTGCCGGTCGAAGCCTGCGCCGAGGCTCATGTTGATGATATCGGCACCGCCTCCGCCCTGGCTGACGGGAGTGGCGGCGTAGACGATGCCCTGGATCACCGCGGCGAAGGAACCACTGCCGTTGTGCAGCACCTTCACGCCGATGATCGTCGCGCCGGGGGCGACTCCAATCGTGCCGACGCTGTTGTCGCGTGCCGCAATGATGCCCGCGACGTGGGTCGCGTGCGAGAAACCAGCGACATCCTGATTGAAGGCGAACCCGGAGACGAAGGACGCGGAGTGGGCCACATCGACACTGCCGCTCAGATCAATGTGGTTGTTGTTCAATCCGCCATCCAGCACCGCCACCCGGGCACCGGTGCCGAGGTAGCCGGCGTCCCAGGCCTCCGGGGCATGGACTGCCCTCGGCGCCCATTGGGCATTGTAGAAGGTTTCATTGTTTCCATGACTGGCCTGACCGACGGTCTCCTCGAGATCGGCGGCATCGAGCACCCGCTCGTTGGGGTTGATCCATTGCACCATCTGATCCTGCGCGACGGACTCGATCCCGGCGATGCCGGCGGCCTTCGTGCCGAAATTGGGGTCGCTCGAGGTGGCGGTTGCTACGCCGATCTGGGAAACCGAGGCGGTGAGGGTGCCGCCGGCCTGGCTCACCAGTGCGGCCAGGTTGCCCGGCAGGGTATTGCCCTTGCCGGCGATCACATACGTGCCGGCCGCGGACAGGGAGGCGGAGCGCACGGCCGTCGCCTGGGCGCCCGGGGAAGTGGTCTCGGAGGCGCAGCCTGTGATGATGAGGCCGGCGGCGCCGAGGGACAGCGTAAGTCGAAGGTGCATTCTCAAGGGGACCTCCAGAGGACGGGTATACCTGCCGGTGGAGCCCGACGGCCGTGGGTTGACAATGCCGCCGGCGCGTCGGGAAGGAGCGTGCCGCATTCCCGCCGCCATCGGAGGGTCCCGGTGGCGGTCGGCGACGCATCTGCATGTTCGGATCGGGGAACGAGGCTCCATGTGGAGGTCACCTTGCGTCAGCGCAAGGGTTTCCCGTTCAGATTCCGCAGGCCGCGACCCGCCGGGAGGTGGTGAATCGTACCGGCCCGTCTCGGCGTGCTGTCCGTGCGAGGTCAATCGGCTGGGTGAGGGCCTGCGTGGTCACGCAGGTGGACCCAGGGCTGGTTTCGGTCACGCTGATCTCGAGTCCGGTCGAATCCTCCACCGCCCCGGCCAGGAGGACGTCGTAGCCACCGCTGGACCGGGTGCCGAGGGAGGCGGCGACGATCATTTCCCGGGCGAAGTCCACGTCCGGCAGGGGTGGCACGGGCGTCTCCGTCGCGTGGATCTGCTGCCAGAGGCTGCTCCAGGCGACGGGGTCGCGGATGACCAGCTGCTGGGCTGAAGTGACGCCGCTGCTGAGGCTGTACGCGAAGGAATCATCGCGAAATCGAGTGAGTGGCACGGCGTTCCCGGCGCGGGTACCCGGTGTGCCCGGCCCTGGCGCTGGGAGTTCACCTCCCTGGCAGGCGAGCAGCGTGACGACCGGAAGCAGAAGATGTAGATGACGATGTGACATGCCGTCCTCCGGATATTGGACTGGGCGCGAACCCTCAAGTTCCGATGGTGTGCTCCTGGCCGCAAGGAGAGCCGGCGCTGGGGATCGCTGAACGAGAACGGCCACCTGTGACGGTGGCCGTTCGAGTTCGGTTGGAGTCTGATCGCTGCCCAGACCCTTCGAGGACCTAGCGGGTGGTGTGGATTCCCGAGATTCCATTGGCGAGGCAGGATCTCCTACGCCGCGCGGGGCTCGAAGAACCTGCCGGCTGCCGAGACATTCCCCGAAGCGGCCACCGGCGTGCGCAGGGCCTGCGTCCGCGTAGCGATCGGGGCTGCCGTCGCGTCGGTGGGGCGATTCCAGACCACGGCGTGCCAGTTCCCCGAAGGCTTCAGAGCCGCTCCCCGCGATCTGACCATACAGATTGATGCCGCCAGGCCTCGTCAGTCCGCCATCGAAGCCTGGCAGCGCGTACCATGCCCAACTTGCTCAGACCAGTAGAACCCGTCACCGGTGCCTCGTCGTCGAAGGGGATCGTACTGCTCCAGCCAACGATCTGTCCGCCATTGTTGATGGCGACGGGCTGACCGTCCCAACCACCCAGCGTACCCAGGTAGGTAAACCCCTTCCCGGGACTCCACAGGAAGGGCGCAGTCCAATAATCCGGGTACAGGCCGATACCGTTCGCCCCAGACTCGTCAAAGCCGATTACCTGGTGGCGGTCGTTCATCCCAGTCGCCCAACCGTTATTACCAGTCGGGGTGCCGACTACGACAAATTCCGTCGCTCTGGGCCTGAAGAACCAGCCATACACGCCACCCAGCGCGCCCCGCCGTTCCCGCGATACTGCCGTCGTTGTCGATGGCCGAGACCCACAATTCCGAAGTTCCGTCCGAGATGCTGACGAAGCCGGTTTCCTTGTTCCAGCTGAAGAGATGGGGGAAGGATCCCTCCGGATCCCCGTACAGGCCCCCCACAATCGTGTTCTTATCGTTGAATCCCGCTACGTAGAAAGTCTCGGTGCCGGGCGGCCGCCCGAGATCCATCAGCTTGTTATCCGGGGATCCAGATGACGATGTGCAGGTTACCGTTCCGATCGCGGCTGTAGCCGAGCACATAGCCCCTCTGGTTGATCTGGAGAGCCTCGCTGAATCCGCCCCCCAACTCCCCGAGGTCGACAAGACCCCGGGTGCGCGTCCAGCGGAAGGCGTGGGTCCCCCCAGTCACCTCGCTTGAGCCCACCACCACACCGGCATCGTTGATGTCCGCCGCGGAGCTGCTGGGCCCGCCTAGCGTGCCGAGATCCATCGGTCGAGTGCTGAGGGCCGCGGCGGTTTGGGAGGGACTCCGGGATTCTCCGAGTCCGGCCGGGTCCGCGCATCCGGCAACGACAAAGACTGCCCCGCAGAGCAGTACAGTTCCTGCACGCCTGCTTTTCATGGGAACCTCTCGAGCTACCTGAAAGAATCGTCGCGCTGGATCGGAGTACCGAACCGCCGATTGTGCCTAGCGTAGCGAAGAGTGCCTGAACAGGGGGTGAAGATAGGCCTAAGATGTGTGCATGACGGATCCCGGATATCCTTTCGAGTCGACGTCGAAGAAAGCGACCCCCGAATTTCTCTCGAGGGGCCGCTCGGTCTCCGGGCATTTGTGCCCGATCTTCGGGCGGTGGTGCCCTACTTGCCCGCCTCTATCGGAATCGTCACTCGGGTCTTCTCCCACTCGAGCAGCAGATTGACCGTGCCGCCCGATCCGGTCTCGGTGCGGAAGGTCATGGTCTCGACCGCGGTCGGGAGCACCGAACTCGCCGCCATCCCGTGTGCGACTTCCTGCGCCTTCACGGCGTCGGTGTAGCCATGCTCCTCGCCCCACTGGGTAATGGACCGGTTCACGATGACGTGCCAGGTCTTCGGATCGGGTATGGTGTAGATGGAATAGCTCCCGGCCGGCACGGCGACACCCGCGATCACGATTGGGCCGGTGGTGTGAATCATTGTCGGCTCGTTGGCGCCAGTGCGCCAGAGCTTTCCGAACGGAACATTGTCGCCACCGATCATGGTCCGCCCCCGTGCGGACGGGCGACCATAGCAGAGCTTCACCTCGGCGCTGCCGACCTTGAACGAGAGCGAGTCCAGCGGGCTCTTCCGGGTGGCCAGCGGAAGATTCTTGGTGTTCATGGTGATACAGGCGAGCGACGCCTGGACGGGACGGGGGGTATCCGGGGCAAGCAGCGTCGCGGTAACGAGCAGTGTCAGCAACATGACGGCCTCATGACGTGGTGGTGAGTGATGTGCGCGCCCGCAGTGCGGCCTCGAACGATGCCTCGACCGTCGGCGCCAGCACATTGAGGTGCCCCATCTTGCGCCCGGGGCGGGGCTCGGTCTTCCCGTAGAGGTGCAGGTGCACACGGGGATCGGCGAGGGCGCGGTCCCAGCGCGGCTCGCCCTGCCGCCACAGCTCTCCCAGCAGATTCACCATCGTCACCGGCGAGAGGAGCGTCGTGTCACCGAGCGGGAGCCCGGCGACGGCGCGGACCTGCTGTTCGAACTGGTCGGTGGCGCAGGCGTCGAGCGTGAAGTGGCCGCTATTGTGGGGCCGAGGCGCCAGTTCATTGACCAGGAGCGTCCCGCCATCCACCACGAAGAACTCCACCGCCATGGTACCGACGTAGTCCATCGCCTCCGCCAGCGTGGCGGCGGCCCGGCGGGCCTGCTCCGCGAGCGACTCCGGAATGCGGGCCGGCACCACGGTGCTGTCGAGGATGCCTGCCACGTGCCTGTTCTCGGCAACCGGAAAGGTGACGATCCCGCCATCCGCCCCCCGGGCAAGGACGACCGAGATTTCGAGTTCGAGCTGCAGTCGTCCCTCGAGCACGCACGGCTGGGCATTGAAGCGCCGGAAGGCCTCGCGGGCCTCGCCGGCGGAGTTGACGGTCTGCTGCCCCTTGCCATCGTACCCCAGTCGGGATGTCTTGAGCAGCGCCGGGGCACCGATCGCTGCGAAGGCGGCGTCGCAGTCCGATTCGGTCAGCACCGGATGGAAGGGGGCGGTGCGGAGTCCCTGCTCCGTCGCGAAGCGCTTCTCGACCACGCGGTCCTGGGTGCGCATGACCGCTTCGGCACCCGGCCGCACCGGGACGAACTGCCGCAGGAAGGCGAGGGAGGTGGCTGGCACGTTCTCGAACTCCGTGGTGACCGCCCGGGTGCTTCGGCCCAGGTCGCTCAGGGCGTCCTGATCGGCGTAGGAGGCCTGGAGATGCCGGGTCGCGATCCGACCCGCCGGGCTGAGCGGGTCGGGATCGAGGACCACGACCTCGAATCCCATCCGTTGCGCGGCCTGGGTGAACATCCGCCCGAGTTGTCCCCCGCCGAGCAGGCCGAGGGTGGCTCCGGGCTGGATCACGTCGGCTCCGGGAGGGTGAGGCCGAGCACGTGGTCGGTCTGGGTACGGCGGAATTCGTCGAGTCTGGCGGCGAGGGCGGCATCGCTGCGCGCCAGAATCGCGACGGCGAACAGACCCGCGTTCTTAGCCCCGGCCTCGCCGATCGCAAACGTCGCGACCGGGATGCCGCCGGGCATCTGCACGATCGAGAGGAGGGAGTCGAGCCCGTTCAGGTGCTTCGACGGCACCGGGACGCCGAGGATCGGGACCGGGGTCTTGGCGGCCAGCATGCCGGGAAGGTGGGCGGCGCCGCCGGCCCCCGCGATGATGCAGCGCAGGCCTCGGGCGGCGGCTTCCGCCGCGTAGCTGTACAGGAGGTCTGGGGTGCGGTGGGCGGAGACGACCCGGGACTCGTGGGGCACCCCGAACGCGGTGAGCTGCTTCGCCGCGTGCTGCATCACGGCCCAGTCCGAATCGCTGCCCATCACGATGCCGACCAGGGGTTGGGTCATCTGCTCCTCGGAATGCGGGGTCGAGCCAGCGTGGCGGCTGGCAGTAGGATAACCGTCATTCCCCCGTCATCCAACCCGCCTAGATTGCCCCCACATGCGACTGCTCATTGTCGAGGACGACCCGGCGCTCGGCGAGCTCCTGGTTCGGGTGATCAGCGAGGCGGCCTGGGCCGCCGACCTCGTCGCGAGCGGGCCGGAGGCGCTCGCCCAGCTCGGTGCCGCAGCATACGACCTCGCCGTTCTCGACGTCGGGCTCCCCGGAATGGACGGGTTTGCGGTCTGCCGGGCGTGGCGGTCCGCCGGCGGGAGCACGCCCATCCTGATGCTCACCGCCCGTGATGCCCTCGCCGACCGGGTGACTGGACTCGACGCCGGCGCGGACGACTACCTGTCCAAGCCCTTCGCCGTGGAGGAGCTGCTCGCCCGCTGCCGGGCGCTCACCCGTCGTCCCAAGCCGACCCTCGATGTAGTGCTCCGGCTTGCCGATCTCGAGCTCGACACCGCCTCGCGGATCGCGCGGCGCGCGGGCGAGGCGCTGCGGCTTTCGCAACGCGAGTACGCCCTGCTCGAGTTCCTGCTTCGGCATCAGCGCCGGGTGCAGAGCCGGGCTCGCATTCTGGAGAATGTGTGGGACGACAACTTCGATCCCGTCGCCAACGTGATCGAGGTGCTCATCGCCCGACTGCGGCGCAAGATCGACCGGCCGGGCCTCCCCACGCTGCTGCACACCATCCGGGGTGCCGGATACGTTCTCACCGATCTCCCGCCAACCGATGTCCTATAGCAGGCTGCGACTCCGGCTGGCCGGGTGGTTCGCCCTCGGCATGCTGCTGGGGCTGGCCGCGCTCGACCTCAGTCTCTTCGCGCTGCTGCGGCGTCGAGCCGACCAGCATCTCGACGCGCAGGTGCGGACCGCGGCGGAGGGACTCGCGCTCGCCGTGACCCGCGAGGCCGCGGAGGTGCCGGCGCCATCGCTGGAACAGGCCGTGCACGACGCACTCGACGAATGGCCGAACGATGGCGCCGCGCTCATCGTGTACGCTCCCGGCGGCGGACTCCTCGGCCAGCGCGGGGATCCCCGGTGGCTCAGTGCGCTCCCCGCACATGAGCGGCTCCCCACTGCCGGAACGCCGGTCGACCTGCCGCGCCACGATGGAGGCTCGGTGCGGGTGGCCGTCGCTCCGGGCACCGCGGACGGCGGGTTCACGGCGGTCGCGCTCCTGTCGACCGCACCGCTGACCGAGGATCTCGAGACGCTGGCCTGGTGGCTTGGACTGAGCGTGCCGCTGGTCCTGCTGGTCTCACTGCCCGCCGGCTACCTGCTTGCCCGCCGGGCGCTCGCGCCGTTTCGCTCGCTCGCGCGCGACCTCGAGGGGATATCGCCGCAGGACCTGGATCGCCGGCTTCCCGTGATCGAGCCGCCAGACGAGCTCGACCGCCTCGCCGAGCAGGTGAATGGCCTGCTCGACCGGCTGGTGGCCTCGCGCGAACAGACCCGACGCTTCCTCGCCCAGGCCGCGCACCAGCTGCGGACCCCGCTCACCCTGATCCGGGGCGAGAGCGACCTCGCGATCGAACGACCGAGGGGTGCCGAGGACTATCGTGCCGCGCTCAACCGCATCAGCCGCGCGTCGGCGCAGATGAGCCGCCGGGTCGATGAGCTGTTTCTCCTCGCACGGGCGGAAGCGGGGGAACAGGTGACCCGCACCGAGATCGTGGAGCTCGATGCTGTGGCGCTCGAGGCCGTCGACCTCATGCGCGGGCGGGCCCAGGCGCTGGGCCATCGGCTGGAACTCGGCCAGGTGGACGGCCTCGAGGTGCGCGGCGATGAAGGGCTGTTGCGTGAGGCGGCGCTGGAGCTGCTGGAGAACGCCTGCCGACACGGCCTGCCTGCGACGCCAATCCGGATGGTGGTTCGGCGGCGGGGAGCCGATGCCCTGCTGGAAGTGTTGAGCGACGGGCCCGAGGGAACCCCGACCAGCGACGGATCGGGGCTGGGGCTCGCCATCGTGCGCTGGATCGCCGGAGCGCACGGAGGTGCACTCGAGACGGGGTGGGAGGGACGCCGGCGTCGCTTTGCGGTGGTGCTGCCGGCGACCGCCGGCGCCCCCGATTGAGCTGTCATCTCCTCGTCAGCCTGGCGAGATACCTTGCTTCCGTCCAGCCAGTCGCCGTTTCCTCGGTTGGAGGGTGACACATGATTCCCCGTCGATCACTGCGCTTGGCTTCCGTCGGCCTTCTCGGCCTCGCCGCCGTCGTGCAGGCCCAGCAGCCGGCCGTCAAGCTCATGGAAGAGAAACCCGGTCTGCTCGCCAGGGCGAAGTTCACACCCGATTCGGCCACGAGAATCGCGCAGGCACAGATCCCGTCGGGCACGATTCAGCGAGCCGGGATCGAGATGGAGCACGGCCGTCTCATCTACTCGTACGACGTCAAGGTGCCCGGGAAGTCCGGCATCGACGAGGTGAATGTCGATGCCACGACGGGGAAGATCGTCGGCGTCGAGCATGAGGGGTCGAACGACGAGGCGAGAGAACGAAAGGCCGACAGTCGTAAGGCCAAGCCGTGACCCAGTGGCGGCCAGACCTGCCCGCGGCTATCGTCTGACCCCACACCCATGATCCTTCCGATCCTCGCCGCGCTCGTCCTCATGCAGGCCCCGGGCGATTCGCTCTCGCTCCGGGACGCGTTGTCGCACGCCCGCAACCAGCGGGCTCAGGTCCGGGCGTCCGCCGCGCTGGTTGAAGCCGCGCGGGCCGGATTCCGAGTCGCCGGCACCATTCCCAACCCGGTTGCCTCCTACGGTCACACCGAGGATCCGCCGCGCCAGCACGCCTCGCTCGACCAATCGTTCGACTGGCTGCTCACCCGTGGGGCGGACCGCCGCGCGGCCGGCTCCGGGGTGCGGCGCGCCGCCGCCGACTCGGCGCAACTCGCCGCCGATCTCGCGGCGGAGGTGCGGCGGGCCTTCTATGGCGTGGTCGCCGCCAGGGAACTGGAGCGGGTCGCCGGCTTGCAGGCCGTGCTCGCGGACTCGCTGGCCGAGCTGGCGCGGCGAAGGGTGGAGCGCGGAGACATCGCCGAGGTCGAGCGCGATCAGCTGGTCCTGGAGGCCACCCGCGCGCGGCAGCGCCGCTCGCGGGCTCATGAGGCCGCAACCGTCGCCTGGACGCGGCTCGCCCGTGCCATCGCCTGGGGCGAGAATCCGCCAATGGCGGTTCGGGGGCGGCTCGATGACGCCCTGGTGCCAGCCGGTGACGCATCGCCCGCCCGTCCCACGCTCGACGCCACGCCCTCCATCATCTCCGCGGTGGCCGAGTCAACGTCGGCGGCGGAGCGCGCCCGGCGGGCCGGGCTGGCCCGGGTGCCGCTCCCGAGCCTCACTGCCGGCGCCGATTGGGATGATCCGGGTGGGAAGTCGGGAGCGCTCGCGGTCCTCGGCATCTCGCTGCCGCTTCCGCTCTGGCAGCACGGCGATGGCGCGCTCGCGCTGGCGCGGGCGGAGGCGGCGCAGGCGGCCGCGGCGACGGCGGAAGCGCGGCTGGAGGCGGCCCAGCGGTTTGCGGAGGCCGAGGCTCGACTCCGCGAGTCGGTGGGCCGGGCGTTGATTGCGCGGGATTCCCTCCTCCCGGTGGCCCAACGGCTGCGCGAGCGGGCCACCACGGCCTATCAGGCCGGTGAAACCGGAGTGATCCCGCTGCTCGAAGCGCTCCGCGCGGAACGGGATGTTGCCGCGGAAGCGGTGGACGATCTGCTGACTTTCCAGGAGGCGCGGGCGGAATGGAATCGAACCGTAGGGGTAGCCGAATGAGGCCCTGCGCGAGCCTGGTATTGTTCCTATGGGTGGCGGGTTGTGCCAAGGGCGAGGCGGGTGACACCATCGTCGTTGCCGAGGTGCCGGTCTCCACGGCGCCGGTGGTCCGCGACACGATCAGCCGCACGCTGGAGCTGGTCGGACGGCTGGCGCCACTCCCGGGACAGAGCGCGCTGCTAGCCTCGCCCGCCGATGCGGTGGTGAAGGATGTCCGAGTGCAGGTAGGGGAGCGGATCGCCGTCGGAGCGCTGCTGATGGAACTCGAGGCGCCGGAACTGGTGACCGGGGCCCGCTCGCTCGGCGCCGCGGCTGAAGCGGCGGAGTCGGACTTGGCCCGGCAACGGGATCTGTTCGCGCAGGGGATCACCTCGCGACGCCAGCTGGAGGAGCGCGAAGCCGCCGCCACCAGTGCCCGTGCCGCCGCGGATGCCGCCCGCCAGCTGCTCGCACGCACCCGGGTGACGAGCCCGGTTGCCGGCGGGGTGCAGCGGGTGCTGGTGCAGCCGGGGGAGCGGGTGAGCGCGGGTCAACCCCTGGCGGAAGTAGTGAACGGCAGCGGACTCGATCTGCTGGCCAGCGCCGCGCCAGCCGACCTGGCGCGGCTCGCGGTGGGACAGCGCGCCACGGTGAGCGCCGAAGGGGGAGGGGAGGCCCGACCGGCACAGGTGCACGCGATCGCGCCCGGCGTCGATTCGCTCACCGGCGCTGGTGCGGTGGTCATCCGGATCGCCTCGGCGGGCACGGGGCTCCGGCCGGGGAGCGGGGCCACTGCGCGGGTCTCGCTGCCCGTCGAGCGGGACGGGCTCATCGTGCCTGACTCGGCGCTGGTGCTGGTGGGCGGCCAGATGGCGGTCTTCGTGATCGGCCCCGACTCGGTGGCCCACGCGCACATGGTGACCGTGGGGACACGGGGCGCCGGACGGGCGTCGGTGACGGGCGATCTCGCGCCCGGCGACCGGGTTGCCACCACGGGTGCCTACGGCCTGGTGGATGGGATCCGCGTGCAGCCTGACGCCGCGACGCCGAGATGAGCATCGCCCGGGTTGCGGCCCGGCATCGGGCGCCCATCCTGCTTGGTACAGTCCTGATCAGCGCCGCGGGAGCCTACGCGGTGGCGACGCTGCCGGCAGGCATCTACCCCGAAGCCACCTTCCCCCGGATCGCAGTGGTGGTGGAGGGCGGCACCTTCGAACCCCGAGACATGGTGGTCGCCGTCACCCGCCCGATCGAGGAGGCGGTGAGCGGGACGATCGACCTCCGGCAGATCCGCAGCCGCACCATCCGGGGCGGCGCCGAGTTGAGTCTCAATTTCCGGCCGGGCGCGGACATGCCGTTCGCGCTGCAGCAGGTGCAGGGACGGCTGGCCGCGCTGCAGCCGAGCCTGCCGGCGGGCATCCAGATCCTGGCGGAGCGGCTCACCCCTTCGGTGTTTCCGATGCTGCAGTACGAGCTGATTGGGGGCGATCCGGTGCTGCTGCGCGACCTGGCGCAGTACACCATTCGGCCCCGGCTCGCGCGGCTGCCGGATGTCGGGGCGGTCGAAGTCCAGGGGGGCCTGGTGCGCGAGGTTTCGGTGGTCGTGGATCCGGCCCGACTTGCCGCGCGACAGGTGAGCATCACCGAGGTGGCGGACGCGATCGCCGGTGCCAATGTGGTGACCGCGGCGGGGCGGGTGGACCGGGCCTACAGGCAGTACAGCGTCATCGTCTCGGGGCTCACCGCGACCCCGGACGCAGTGGCCGCGACGGTGGTGCGCCGGGAGGGGAACGGGGTGCTCCGGGTGGGCGACCTGGGCCGCGTCGACTACGGGGTCGAGGACCGATTCCAGCTCACCACGGGAAACGGCGCCCCGGCCGCGCTGGTGAACATCTCCCGTCAGCCCCAGGGAAACATCCTGGCCGTCACCCGTGCGGTGGAGGCGACGGTGGACTCGCTCCGGCCGCTGCTCCCTGCCGGGGTTCGGCTGGAATCGGTCTACGACCAGGGCGCCCTGGTCCGCGCGTCCATCGCCAGCGTGCGCGACGCGATGCTGATTGGCTGCCTGCTCGCGGTGGCGGTGCTGTTTCTGTTTCTGGGCCGGCTCGATCTCACCCTCACCGCGGCGGTCACCCTGCCGCTCGCGATCGTGGGGAGCTTCGCCGGGCTCGCCGCGCTCGGCGACTCGCTCAACCTGATGTCCCTGGGCGGCCTCGCCGTGGCGATCGGCCTGGTGATCGACGATGCGGTCGTGGTGGTCGAGAACATCGCCCGGAAGACGACGGGCCGGCCCCACAGCACCGAGTCGGTGCTCGCGGCCACCGACGAGATCATCGCACCGGTGGCGGGATCCACCCTCACGACCGTCGTGGTCTTCCTGCCGCTCGCGCTGCTCGAGGGAGTGGTGGGGCAGTTCTTCAAGTCATTTTCCCTGGCGCTGGCCTCCGCGGTCCTGCTCTCGCTGCTGTACGCGGTGACCGTAATCCCGATTCTCGCGGCCGGGCAGCGGCCCCGGGCCGACCGGCGGGAGCGGGGGATCTCGCTCGCGCGCGTGGAGCACTGGTATACGGGACTGGTGCGCCGGCTGTTGGGACGCCGGATGCTCGCGGCGGGGCTGGCCCTTGCGATGATGGTGCTCGCCCTGTTGGCGTGGCGCTCGATCGGGACCGGGTTCCTGCCGCAGATGGACGAGGGCGGGTTCATCCTCGACTACTGGACCAGGACGGGTACCTCGCTGGCCGAGACCGACCATCAGCTCGCGACGATCGAGCGGGTGCTCATGGAGGATCCGGCAGTGGAGGGATTCACCCGGCGGACGGGGGCGGAGCTGGGCCTCTTCGCAACCGCGCCCAACCGGGGCGACATGACAGTCCTGCTCAAGCCGCGGAGTGTACGGGGGGTCTCGGTGTTCGCGGTGATGAACCGGCTGCGGGACAGGCTTGACCGGGAGCTGCCGTCGGTGCGGATCGAGTACCACCAGATTCTCGAGGATCTGCTAGGCGATCTGACCGGGGCGCCGGAGGCGGTCGAGCTGAAGCTCTTCCATCCGGATGTTGCCATAGCCCTGCAGGGGGCGAAGCAGGTCGCCGCTTCGGTGGAGAGTGTGCCCGGCCTCGAGGACCTCTTCGACGGCGACGCCGGCGTGCTTCCCGAGCTCCAGGTGATCCTGGAGCCGGTGCGACTCGCGCGGCTGGGGCTCACCGCCGATCAGGCCAGCCAGCAGTCGCGGGCGGCGTTGTTCGGGGCCGATGCGGGCGCCGCGCGCGAGCCGGACCGGCTGGTGCCGATCCGGGTCCGGCTTCCAGACAGTGTGCGCTTCGATCCCGAGGTCGTGGGCCGGGTACCCCTCGTCGGCCCCGGCGGGTGGGCGCCGCTCGGGCGCCTCGGCACGGTGCGGGACACCAGCGACGTCGCCGAGCTGCTGCGCGAGAACCTGCGTCCGGTCGTGCGGGTGACCGGCTCCGTGGATCCAGAGGCCTCGAGCCTGGGTGAGGTGATGAGCGCGATCCGGCAGCGTCTCGCGAAGCGCGCGCTCCCACCCGGTGTCACTCTCGAGTATGGGGGGCAGTACGTGGGGCAGCGGGAGTCGTTCCGCCAGCTCCTGCTGGTCCTCGCGCTCGCGGCGGGCGCGGTGCTGCTGGTGATGGTGGCCCAGTTCGGCAGCTTCCGCGGGCCGCTCTTGATCCTCGCCGCGGCGTCGCTCGGCCTCACTGGGGCCCTGGGCGCCCTCGCTCTCACCGGGGTGCCCTTCAACGTCTCGAGCTTCATGGGGCTGATCCTGCTGGTGGGGCTAGTGGTGAAGAACGGCATCATCCTGCTCGATGCAGCCCAGAGCTACCGCAGCTCGGGTATGGCACCGGAGGAGGCACTCGCGGAGGCGGGACGCCTGCGCCTCAGGCCGATCCTGATGACTACCGTATGCACCCTTGCCGGCCTGTTCCCGCTTGCCCTCGGACTGGGATCGGGGGCGGAGCTGCAGCGGCCACTGGCCATTGCGGTAATCGGCGGGCTCACCCTTTCCACCCTCGTGACGCTGGTGCTGCTGCCGGTGGGGCTCGCGGCGAGCGGCGCCCTCGCGACGATCAGCCCTGCGGATTCCGGAAGATGAAGTACACCGCGCCGAGTATGCAGACGCCGGCATACAGATAGTCGATCTTGAACGGCTGCTTCATATAGAAGATTGCGAAGGGTACGAAGACCGAGAGGGTGATCGCTTCCTGCAGGATCTTGAGTTGGCCGAGACTCAGCGAGGTGTAACCGATTCGGTTGGCGGGGACCTGAAGCAGGTATTCGAACAGCGCGATGCCCCAACTGATGATCGCGGCGACGTACCACGGACGACCCGCGAGATTACGGAGGTGGGCGTACCACGCGAACGTCATGAAGATGTTGGAGAGAATCAGCAGGCCGGTGGTCTGAACGATGACGGTATTGATACGTCCTCCCAGATGGATGGCCGCGGCTCGAGTTGCCGGGAAAAAGTCACGGGCCACCCTCGAGATCAAGGGTAGCCCGTTGCTGCGCGGCGCGCGGTGCGGCTCAGCTCACCTGTTCCTGCATCTTGAAGACGAGGGCGGCCAGGAAGCCGCCGGCGAATGGCCCGACGAGGTACAGCCAGAGGTTGCTGAAGGATCCGCCCCCCAGCAGCGCGTGGACCAGTATGGGGCCTGTGCCCACCGCCGGATTGAACGCGCCGCCGGAGATGCCCCCGCCGGCGAAGGCCGCCACCACGATCGTGAAGCCGATCGCCAGGCCGTAGAACGAATTGCCCTTGGTCGCGGGGTGGCAAGCCGAATTGAGGACCACGATGCACAACGCGAAGGTGAACAGCCCTTCCACGAGGAGGGCGGCGGCAATCGTGACGGTCGGGGCCGGAGCCGGGGCGAAGGTCTGGCCCATGATCACCCAGGCGGCCAGACTCGCCACTACGGCGCCGAGCAGCTGGGCGACGACGTACGGCACGAACTCGCCGCTGGCGAGCTTTCCGCGCAGGGTGAGGGCGAGCGAAACGGCCGGATTGTAGTGGCCGCCGGAGACGTGCCCACCCATGTAGACCATGATCATGAGCGAGGCGCCGATCGCGAGGGGCGCCATCGCGACCTGGCCCATGACGGTCAGGTTCACCGTCAGCACGAGGAAGAACGTACCGATGAACTCGGTGAGATACTTCGTCATGAGCTGATCCCTCGAGAGAGTTCGGTGTGTCGGGGTGATGGGGGTTCCGGACCGCGCCCCGTCGGCGGTCGCGGGTCGGGGCCACTAATTGGCGGTGCCCGGTCCTGCTTGGCAAGGGGTCATCGGGGTGTGCTGGCGCCGGTTCTCGGGCGTCGCTACCTTGGCGGCGGCAGTCCACCTCCAACCGCGGAGTGCTGATGGCGAAGGAAGGATTCTCCTGGGCCGGGCTCCTGGGGCGGCTGATCGCCGCGCTGGCGCTGGTGTACGCGACCTACAATCCCGAGGGCGTGGACTTCTTCCACTGGACCTTCCAGCCGAAGCCCGGCGAGTCGGGGCTGCTCGCGTACGTTCACAGCTTCACGCCCCTCAAGGCGTTCGCGGGGCTTGCCCTCATCGCGGCGTGGGTCGTGTTCCTGCAGGCGACTCGCCGTTCGTTGGGAGCCGGAGGCGCGCTCCTCGTGCTCGGGCTCTTCGCCTGCACCATCTGGGCGATGATCTACTACGGTGTCATCTCCCCGCAGAGCAGCAAGGCCATCGCCCACCTGATCCTCATGGCGGTGAGCCTGGTCCTCGCGATCGGCCTCTCCTGGTCGCACATCAGCCGCAAGCTGAGTGGCCAGATGGATACCGACAACGTCGGCTAGCCGCCCCGCTTCTGGTAGGTCCCCATCAGCTCGGCCTGCGCGATGACGTGGCCGGCCATGGCCCGCTCCAGCGCCGGCCTGGCCGGGTGCGTGAGTTCCGGGAGCATCGTGTCCAGCGCAAAGATCCGGAAGAAGTAGCGATGCCTGCCGATCGGCGGGCAGGGACCGCCCCAGCCCGTCCGCTTGAAGTCGGTCCTCCCCTCCAGCGTTCCCTTCGGCAATGCCGAGGCTCCGATGCCCTCGGCCAGGCCCCTGGCGTCCACGGGGAGGTTGTAGAGCAGCCAGTGCACATAGGTCATGCGGGGCGCGGCGGGATCGGGTGCGTCGGGATCATCGACGATCAGCACCAGGCTCTTCGCGGCCGGGGGGACGCCGATCCAGGTGAGGGCGGGCGAGCGATCGGCCCCTTCGCAGGTGTGGACGGCGGGAATCGCTCCACCGGCGGCGAAGGCGGGGGAAGAGATGGCGAGCGTCATGGCTTCTGTTCCTGCGGATGCATCGCCGAGTGGTCCATCCCTTCGTGCCCAGCGGCGTGATGGTCCATCCGCTGGAAGGCGAGGAATTCATGGATGGCCGAGACGGCCGTGCCGTCAGTCGTGCTGATCCGCAGCTCGCCCCCACCCGCCCGGTCCTGCACCGCATAGCGAATGTGATCTCGTCGCTCGGCCATCGTGGCAGTGCCGGGCACGACCCGGGCGTGCACCTCGGAGGGATCCGAGAAATTCCCTCGACCGAAGCTGTCCGCGATCGCCCGCAGGTGGGCTCGAATCGTGGCGGTGCCCGCAAGGTCGGTGGTGTCCTGCCTGGTGAAGATGATCCGGCCGCCATCGGGGAGATCCTCGAAGACATGGATCGAGGTGTACTGGTCGACCCCCATGACCTGGGCCCCGCGGCGCTGGACCCCCTCGTAGGCCGGGTCTGCGGGCGCCGGGTCCGGGGGCCGAGGAGCGGCGCACGCCAGGGGGAGGAGTACGGAGAGCGAAAGGACGATGCGGGTCATTGGCGGCTCCCGAGCTGGAGAAGCGCGGTCTGGACGGTCGCGAGCGTCGCGCCCTGGCGGCGCAGGCGGCGACGCATGACGCCGATCGCGACGCGGCTGCGGTCGACGAGCAGGAAATCCCGGCCGAGTTCCGCCGCCGCCACGCCGGTGGTGCCACTGCCGGCGAAGAGGTCGACGATGAGATCGCCCGGGGCGGAGTGGACGGCCACGATACGCCGGAGGATGCCCAGCGGTTTCTGGGTCGGGTAGCCGACCTTCTCGCGTCCGGTCGGGCTCACGATCGTATGCCACCAGACGTCGGTCGGGGTCTTCCCTTTCCGGGCCTTCTCGCGGCCGGCAAGGCCCGGCGCGAGGTAGGGAATCCGGTCGATTGCGGCATAGTTGAACGTGTACCGTCGTGGGTTGCGCGCGTACCAGAGGATGCTGTCGTGCTTGGCTGGCCAGCGGGTGCGGGTGCGCGCGCCGTAGTCCCAGGCCCACACGATCTCGTTGATGAAGGAGCCACGGCCCAAGATTCCATCGAGCAGCACCTTCGCGTAGTGCGCCTCACGCGGGTTCAGGTGCAGGAAGAGCGAGCCGGCCGGCGCGAGCAGCCTGAACGCCTCGTGCAGCCGGGGTTCGAGAAACCCGATGTAGTCCTCGAAGCTGTCGGCGAAGCTGCGCCGGCCGAGGACCTCGGTGCGGTAGCGTTTGCCCTGAAAACCTCTCCGGTCGCCGGCGGCGTCGAGCGGGGTGCGGACCTGGGTGCGCACCCGGCGGCGGCCGGTATTGAACGGCGGGTCGAGATAGATGAGGGCGGCGCAGGCGGCCGGCAACTGGCGAGCGACCTCGAGACTGTCTCCCTGCAGAATGAGACGCATGAAGCAGTCCGTTCGTCGCCGCCGGGCGCCGTCAGCGCGTCGGTGCGGGGCGACGTCCGAAGATGATCCGGCCGGTTGCCCGGAACGCGACGACCAGCAGGGTGGCCACGAGCACGAGGCAGACGAGCGGCAGGAGCACCGCGAGCAGGGCGGTCGTGCCGGCCCCCAGCAGTTCCACCGTCGAAACCACCGGGTTCCCGACGCCGCCGGTGAGCGCAGCGGACTTGAGCCGGAAGAGGACCGAGGCGCCCTGGATCAGGCCCGCCGCGGCGCCGCCACCGAGGATGCTGATGCTCCACTTGAGTAGGGGCGGGAGGTCGGTGAGGACGGCGGCGGCAGCGAGCATGCCTGCCAGGGCGGCGGTAGGCGTCGCCACGGCGTCGAGGGCGTGGTCGAGCCAGGGGACGTAGTAGGCGCCAACCTCGAGTACCGTCGCCGTGCCCAGCGCGATCAGCGCCGGGACGCTCGCCAGCCACTCGAATCCACCGGCCAGGGGGAGATGCCCGAATCGGGCGAAGAGACTGGCGATGAGGAGGGGGACGAACACCCGGAATCCGCAGGCGGCGGCGAGTCCCAGACCGACCGCGATGCTGAGCACCGCGGGCCACAGCCCACTCCCCGCCGCCGCCTCACCCGCCACCCTGACTCCGAATCCGTCCAATCCGCTCGTTGATCTGCTGCAGGAGGATCTGCAACTCGGAGTGCTCGGAGTGGAGCACCTTGCCCGACTCGGAGTCGAGATCGGTGAGCACCGCGCGCAGGATATCGATGCAGCGCCGCAACCGGAACCGGGTGATGAAGCCCGGATAGTTGCTCGTGCGCGAGGCGGAGAGCACCGCCCACACGCTGGTGCGGAGATTGTCGACCGCTTCCTTGAGATCCTCCAGCCCCTCGGGGGCACCGGCGCTCTTGGAGAGCTGAGTGTCCACCGAAGTGAGCTGGCTGCGCAGCTGGGCGATCTGGCTGGAGAGTGCCGAGTCGGACATGGCCTCAGGTGGGGTTGATGGTGGCGGCGGCGGTTTCGTCAGAGCGTCTTTCGCACCCGCTCGAGTCCCTGCCGGATCTCCTCGGAGAGCTTCTTGGCGGCCTCGCCGATGTCGCCCATGGCACCCTTGGCCTCCGAGCCTGCGGCATCGGCCTTCACCCGCAATTCGGCGATTCGGGTGTCGAGCTTGGCCAGCTCATCCCGCCCTTCGGCTTTGGCCAGATGCAGTCGCATCTTGAGCTCGTCCCGTTCCTGCTCGAGATCCGAAACCACTTTCTGCCACTTCGCACGCCACTCCGTCATACGGCCTCCCGGTTCTGGGCGGCGGCTGCCGCCACGTGGCGAAAGCTATACCGTTACGGGCCGACTTGAAGGTGCATGATGACCTCCTCATGACCCTGGCTGGGCGTGGATTACAGAACTCGTCAGCCCCGGCGGAGGTAATAGTCCCTGGCCTCGGTCGTGAAGAGGTACAGCGTCGGGACCCCCAGCGCTCTGGCCTCCCCGATGACCCCCCCCGATCAGCCGGTGCCCGACTCCGCGACTCGGGAACGGTTCCGCCACATGCACAGTCGCCAGCGTCGGGGAGGCTCAGTCGAGGCGGGGTCCCGGTGCGGCGACCGGCACCAGGGTGCGGATCGACCGGCTGGCTTCGAATCGACCCGCGTACCGCTCGGCATGGGCGCGTTGCAGCGCGGGCGCCGGGCCGGCCTGATAGTTCCGCAGGGCTTCGATGGAGGCCGCCCGGTAGTCCAGCACGAACGTCACTCTCCCCCCCGGTCCCGGCGGGTCGACCTCACGGCCGATCGCGCAATCGAGAAAGGCGCCGGTACGGAGGACGTCGGGAACGTGCACGGCGCGCATCCACTCGAGCCACTCGCCGGCGATCTGAGCATCCACCCGGACGGTCACGCTGTAGAGAGCCGGGTGGTCACCCTGCCGGGCTGTGGACTGCAGTCGTTGCAGCACGGCGAGGGCCCGCTCTCCGTCTCCCTCCGCGACGAAGAGATGATCGTGAAAGACCGCCGAGACCACATTGGCGGCGATGCCCGCGGCGGCCAGGGCCGCGCTAACCCGCGCGAGCAGACCCACCGCGGCCAGGTCGGAATGCACCGTCAGGACGACCCGGCGTGCGATGAAGTCCGTCGCGAACCCGAGCCGCTCGGCAAGCGGAGCCTCAAGGATCAGGGTGACCGCCTCGCGTTCGCGAAACATCCCCAGGGCGATGGCGCCCTCCGGGAGATGGGCGTCCGGCCTGCGGCAGAAGGCGTAGAGAACCGGGTCGAGTGCCGGCTCCATGCCAGCGAGCAGTCGTTCGAGGTCGAGCTCGCCGTTCGGGTCCTCGGTAGTCATCGTGAGGCGGGAATGGAGATTCGCTGCGCCGGCCGGCGTGGCGTGGCCCTCAGGAGCCGGGGCAGGCCACCCGGGCGTAGTGGAAGGCGATCGCGCGCTGCCGGTCACGAATGGTGCCGCTGATGACGGCGATCAGCGAATCCGAGCCGCGCCGCGTGTAGCGGATCAGTTGCGGGTAGTCGTGGGTGAGGTTCTCGAACGCGATCGCGCTGTCGGAGACGCCGCTGGCGAGAAACACCGCCGAGGATTGCCCCGAAGGCGAGGCTTCATAGCTGAGGCCGTTCGGTCCCTGTCGGATGACCATCAATTCCCAGGAGAGCAGGCTGTCGTTCTCCAGGGTTCGGCTCATGCCGAGGAGGGTGCCGCCCGCCGGCGCCAGCCATACCTCGTCGGTGATCTGGCCGGCCTCCGCCTGCCGCCAGCAGCCGGAGAGCCAGGAGGCCGGGGACTGCTGGGCGGCAACGGGTGAGGCGAGCACCGCCAGCAACGGCAGCGCCCGCCACACGGTTCCCGGACGCGAGCCGGCGAGGGCCGGCGCGCGCTCAGCGGTTTTCGTAGACGAAGCTGTTGAGCTGCGCAATCGTGACGGCCTGTTCTGCCACCTGCCATGCCAAGAGGTCTCCGATGGTCACGATCCCCACCAGTCCGCTATCGTCGAGCACGGGGAGGTGCCGGATGCGGCGCGAGGTCATCTGGGAGGCGCACTGCTCCACGGCGATGTCCGGGCGCGTGGTGACGAGATCGCGGGTCATCACTTCGCCGATCGCGGTGCGGGCGGGATCGCGCTGCTCGGCGACCACCCGTCGCATGATATCGCGCTCGGTGAAGATGCCGGCGAGCTGCTGGTTCTCCATCACCATGACCGCGCCTATGCCTCGGGCATTCATGGTCTGCGCCGCCTCCAGCACGGAACAGGAGGAGTCGAGACTGACAACGTCGGGGCCCTTTCGGGCGAGGATTTCGCGTACGAGTGGCACCTTACGCCTCCCTGAGGGGGAATGAGCGATTCTACCGCCCGGTACCCGATCCCGCCAGCGGGGCGCCGCGGTCCGCGCCGATCGGCCTGATCATCAACCAGTCCGTTTGGGGGTCGTTGCCGAAGACGAATGTGGTCTTGCCCGCCGCCACGAAGCCGCTCTTGAGGTAGAAGGCGACGGCCCGAGGGTTGTCCTCCCAGACGGTGAGCCAGAGATACTCGGCGCCGCGCCGCCGTCCCGCGTCGATCACCGCGTCGAGGAGGGGCTGGGCGAGTCCCTTCCCAATCCAGGCGCGATCGAGATAGAACCTCCAGAGGAAGAGTCCCCCTTCCGCCGGGAGCGGCGCCGGCGGAGCGCGCTCCGCGAGTTCGGCGTATCCCGCCGCGACTCCGGCTACTTCCGCAATCAGCACCTCGATGCCGGCGTCCGCCAGCTCCGCGGCCAGTGCCTCCGGGTTGAAGTGGGTCGCGAGGTGGAGGCGCAGGTCTTCCGGGGTGTTCTGCTCGCCGTAGGTCTCCCGGAAGGTCCGGCCAGCCAATTCCGAGAGCCGCGCGGCGTCCGCCGGCACACCGCGGCGAATGATGAGTCCCGGCGGCGCGCTCATCCGCGAGCCTCGGGTTCCACGACCGTGGCGCCCCACCCGTCGTACGCGCCGCCGGAGGTCTCCGCAAGCGTGGTGAACCGGGCGCGCCACCGGTGCAGCGCCTCCAACTCCGGCCGCATGGTTCGGGTCGCGAGGCAGAGCCAGCAGGTGTCGGTCTCGGTCGGCCGGACCTCCGCCCGGAAGCCCTCCCGCCGCACCTGTGCCGCGATCGCTTCCGCCTCGGCTTCGGTCTCGAGATACAGGAAGAACTCGATGTCGTGCGGACGGGTCAGGTCGGACCCGACCCGCGCCAGCTCCTCGAGGGTATCCGCATCGGGATCCGCGGGGATGCGAACCGGGCGACTGCCACGCAGGAGGAGGTAGATCCCCGCCAGGCCGAGCACGACCAGCAATGAGAGCGGCATGCGTCAGGGCTGCGCTGGATGCAGTGCGGTGGCGAGCCGCTCGAACGCCTCTTCGACGCCTTCGCCCGTCCGGGCGCTGGTCCGGCAGATTGTCCATCCGGCCGCCTCGAGGGGACCGAGTTCCTCGGCTCCGATGGTCCATCGTGCGAGGAGGTCGTGCTTGTTGAGCACCAGGAGGAAGGGGAGATCGGGGGTCATGTCCGCCACCTTCGCCTGCAGATCCCGCGCGGTTTCGAGTGTACCGGACTGGGTCCCGTCGGCGACGAGCAGGTATCCCGCCGCGCCGCGAAGGTAACGGAACCGAAGGGTCCGATACTGCGTCTCGCCTTCGATGTCCCAGAGCACAAGGTTGAGAAGGTCGTCCCCGAGCGCGACCGTGCGGCGATCGACCTTGACGCCGATCGTGCTGAGATAGCGCTCCGAGAATACGCCCTCGACGAACCGGCGTACCAGGCTGGTCTTGCCCACACCGGCGGCACCGAGCATGCACACTTTGCGCTCGTAGACGGTCACCGGCGCCTCCGCGGTCGAGGCCGCCACTGATGCCGCGCCAGCGAGACCCGCCCCTGACTGTCGACGGCCACGCCATCGGCGAGCAGCCGGAAGCGCTGTTCCAGCCCACCCGCGCCCGCCGGGAGGCTGATCCGGCCCGCCGCATTGATCACCCTGTGCCAGGGTAGGGCGGTACTGCCGGAGAGGACATGCAACGCGTAGCCGACCTGGCGCGCCGCCCGACGGAGGCCGGCCAACTCCGCCACCTGGCCGTACGTCGCCACTCGACCGCGCGGAATCCGCCGCACCACCGCGTAGATACGGGGGTAGCTATCGGAGGTCGTGCGGGTCATGCTGACTGGCTCGCTCGGCGATTCGCCGCAGGTGGTGCGCGGTGTGATAGACCGTGAACGACAGCATCTCCCGCACCGTGAGCATCCCCAGGATGGGGTGGGGAAGCTGCTCATGATCGAGGGCCGGCTCGGGCCAGCGCCGCAATGCGTTCTGCAGCTCCACGGTGGCTGCGGCCCAGCCGGTCATGATCTCGTTACGGCGCGCAGCGGGATCGCCGGGCGCCGCCTCGGTCGAGGGGGTGTACCGCCCAGCCTGAGCGCCCCGCGCCAGGTGCCCGCGGTAGGCCTCCCGGATGTCGACGAACGAACGCGAAGGCCCGTGGTGCGTCCCGAAGCGCAGCCGCAGCATCCAGCGTGGCAGCTTCAGGGCCAGCGCCAGCGGCGTCGAAGAGCCCTGCAGGTGCCTGATGTGGTCGGCGGGCGGCCAGGCGGCACCCTGTGGTGCGAAGAACTGGGGATCGGGGAGGGTCGCGAGGTACGCGGTGCCCGACGCGACCAGGGCGCCCAACGCATTACCGAGGTCGGTGCCGGTGACCGGCGTCCCGGTCTCGAAGGCGGGAGTCATGTGAGCAACATACGGCGGCACAGGGTGACGAGCCAGTCACCCTCGCGGCGCGCCTCCACCTTCAGGGGCCGGTCGGAGTCCGCCGCTGCAGGTCGAGCTCGTAGACGAGGAAGTGATCATCCCGCCGATACCCGAGGGACTCGTAGAGCTGTTGCGCGAGCGTGTTGTCTCTCGCCGTCTGCAGGAAGAGTCCGCGCGCATCGCTGGCGAGGCCGAGGGCCCGCGCCCGCTCCATCAGCGCGCGTCCCGCCCCCCGCCCCCGCGCCGCCGGTGCGACATACAGGTCATTGAGCAGCCACAGCCGGCCAGGGACGGCGGCGGTGGAAGAGAAGACGGGATAGAGCTGTACGAAGCCGAGCCCGGCCCCTCCCTCCTCGGCCACGAAGATCGTCGAATCACCGAGCCGCAGCCGCTCCTCCAGGAACCGCCGCGCGAGGGGCAGGTCGGATGGGAGCTTGTAGAACTGGCGGTACGCGTCGAAGAGCGGCGCGACGAGGTCGAGATCTGCAGATCCGGCCTGCCGGATGTCCATGGGATTCCTCGTTCAGCCGGTGGGACTGCAATCGCTGCCCGCCACCGCCGCTCGTCGCCAGAACCGCGCCCAGACGATCAGCTGAGGACTGCCAGCGCGGCGGCGGCGACCTGGCCATCCTGAGTCGAGTTCATCCCGCTCACGCCGATGGCGCCGATGATCTGGCCCTCATGGACGATCGGGACGCCACCCTCCAGCGAGAGAGCCCCGGGGACGCTGAGCAGCGCCGTCCGACCAGCCGCGATGCCTTCCTCCATCGCCTTGGTCGGCCGCTTCAGCCGGGCTGCGGTCCTGGCCTTCGCGATGGCGATGTCCTGACTGGCCGCCTGGGCGCCGTCCAGGCAGTGGAAGAGCAGCAGCCCGCCGGTAGGGTCCACCAGCGCGATCGCCACCGTCCAGCCATGCCGCAGCGCCTCGGCCTCGGCGGCAGCGGCGAGCTGCTTGGCGGCGTCGAGGGTGAGGACCCGAACGTCACGATAAGGTGGCATGAGGCAGGGGGCTCGGGTGGACTGCGCTGAACTCACCCAACCTAATCGGCTCTCACCCTGTCGACGACCCGCCGGCGATCGAGCGAGCCTCGAGAGCGACGGGGAGCCGGGTCGTCGCTCGAGCAGACGTGAGGATGGACATCGCCGATCCAATGCGGAGCTCCGCAGCGTGCCCCCGAACGCACCGCTGGAGCGGTCAGGGGATCGCCGAGCTCGGTCTCGAGCAGCGCGAACGGATGAGCCGGCGTCAGCCCGCACGCGGTGGCGGAGTCGGCGTGAGCCAGCCCCCAAATGCGGCCAGCACCGGCGCCAGAATTCCCAGTACCAGGCCAGGACCGCCGAATGCGAAGGGCAATCCGGCGAGGGCCCCGACCGCCGCAGGGGCGCCGCTCAGGACGAAGCCGGCGCCCAGCACGCTGACGATGGCGGCCAGCGCCACCACGGTGCGGGTGAAGCTGGCGGCGGGAGGGCCGGCCAGCAGGATGATCACGGTGGCGAGAAAGCTGAGCCAGGCGCCCGCCTGGAGCGCGGGGTAGGCGTAGGTCAGCCGAGTGAAGCGGGATTCCTGTCCGGGAGCTGCCTGACAGAGCTGGTCGGTGCCGCGAAGGGGAAACCAGCGACACGAGACGGCGGCCGCGTTGCCGGAGTCGGGGAACTGCGAGAGACCGTTGGGGGCGAGGCGGTAGTGGAGGTGATCCGGGCCCTGGGCCTCGCCCCATCCACGCGTCGAGGCCTGATGGGCACAGACCGCAGCCGCCAGCAGCAGCACGAGGGCGGACAGCCGCCGGAAAGACGGACTCACAAAGCGAACGGACTCAGAATTCCCGCTTCTTCATGTCCTTGAAGAGCCGGGTGGTCTCATTGTCCTGCTCCGGCGCCCGCTGCCGCAGGGTGCTGTCGTACTGGGCGTCCCGGTCCTTCCGCGGGGGCGCGACCTTGCCTGCGTGCTTCTTGAGCAGCTTGGCCAGCTTCTGCTCTTCGCGCTTGGACATGATGGCTCCGACAGGGAGGTGGAGGCTCACGGGCCGGGCCGGACACCCGGCCAATCCCCGGGAAAAACTAGAACCCTGTCGCGTGGGGTGGAAGCCTGCCGGTCCGGGTGGCGGGCATCGGGCGGCGCCTATCTCAGGCGAAGGCGTTGGTGTCGAGCCAGCGCCGCAGCCGGGCATCCAGCATGGCTTCGTCCTGGTCGGCCACCTGCCGCACCGCTTCGCAGCGCCTGAGTCCGCTCATCAGGTACCACATCGGTGCCCCCCCGGCGTTCTCGGGGTCGGTGTCACCATCGTACGTGACGAAGTGGAATTCCCGGCCTCGGTGAAAGACACGGTGCTGGTCTACGCGGAGCCGGGTCATGAATGCTCGCTCTGGTGAGGCCCGGCGGCAGGTGACCGGGGTGACGCGCAAGTCTGATAAGAAGCATCGAGAGGGAATAATAACCTGATGGCGGCCTCCTCGGGGTCGAAGCGGCCGCCATGGACGGATCTCAGTCGGGGCGGCGGCCGCTGCCGCTCGATCCGCCTGAACTACGTGGCGGCCGACCATGGCCGCGGCCCCGCGAGCCGCCTCCTTCGCCTCCCGGGCGGCCTCCCGACGGGGGGGCACCGCTGCGCCGATGCGGCGATGGCGCGGCCCCGCCGTCCCGACGTTCCTGCTTGGCCTTCGCGCGCGCCCGCTCCTCCGCCTTTCGCGCCCGGATCGCGGCGATGCGCTCGGCATGAGGGAGCTCGAGCTGGGCCTCCGGCTTGGCGCTGTAGTCGAAGTCCGGCACCGTGATCCGGGGCAGGCGCTTGCCGATCGCGCGCTCGATGCCCCGCAGGTCGCCCTCCTCCTGTGGCGACACGAACGTGAACGCGTCACCCGTCGCCTCGGCCCGCGCGGTGCGGCCCACGCGGTGGATGTAGTCCTCCGGGACGGCAGGAACGTCGAAGTTCACCACGTGACCCAGCGCCTCGACGTCGATGCCACGGGCCGCGATGTCGGTCGCGACCAGCACCCGGTACTTGCCGCTCTTGAAGCCGGCCAGCGCCTCGGTGCGCTGCGGCATGGAGCGATTCCCGTGAATGCGCTCCGCCTTCACGCCATTGCGGACCAGGTACTTCATCAGCCGGTCGGCCCGGTGCTTGGTGCGGGTGAAGACCAGCGCCTCCCGCATTTCGCCCCGCTCGAGCAGCGCCAGGAAGAGCGCGGACTTGAGCTCCTGGGTTACCGGATACACCGCCTGGGTGATACCGACGGCCGGCGCCGCCTGGCGGGCAAGATTGATCGTGACCGGATCCCGGAGCATCTCGCGGGTGAGGGCGGCGATGGGCGGAGGCATGGTCGCGCTGAAGAAGAGCGTCTGGCGCCTGGCCGGGAGGTGCCGGAGCACCTTCTTGATCTCGGGCAGGAAGCCCATGTCGAGCATCCGGTCGGCCTCGTCCAGCACGAGGTATTCGATACCCGGCAACTTGGCGTACGGCGCCCGGAAGTGATCGAGCAGTCGGCCCGGCGTGGCGATGATGACGTCCACCCCGACCCGGAAGGCATGCTCCTGGGGTCCCATGCCGAGGCCGCCGACCACCACCGCGCCGGTGATCGGGGTGTGGACCGCCAGGTCTCGCAGCACCTCGTGGATCTGGGCCGCCAGCTCGCGGGTCGGCGTCAGGATCAGCGCCCGAGTGGTTCCGCGGGGCCGGCTGATCAGCTTGTGGATGATCGGTAGCAGGAACGCGGCCGTCTTGCCGCTGCCAGTCATGGCGCAGGCGAGGACGTCCCGGCCCTCGAGGGCGGGGGGAATGGCATCTGCCTGAATGGGCGTCGGCCGGGCGAAGCCGAGTTCCTTGAGACCGGTGAGGAGATTCGGATGGAGCTTGAGACTGCTGAAGGGCACGCGGGATCCTTGTTGGGTGAACAGATGGCGCCCCGGAGTGCGTTCCGGGGCGCGGGGCTGGGTGCAAAGTAGTGGAGTGGCGGGGCCGCCGCCGGTTGGAGCGGCCCTAGGCCGGCTTTCGTGCGGGGGCGGAGGCGGTCAGCGTCGCGCCTGGGGCGAGGAACCGGGCGAGCAGTGCCCTGAGGGCATCTTCCTGGGTCGGGATGTGGTCCACGGGGACGATCTGCACCCGCTCCTGCACGTCGCGGAAGACGCCCAGGATCCGGCGTTCGAAGACTCTGACCTCCAGGCGCAGCTGGCGGCCGGTGCTGTCGTAGGCGGCGGCGTAGGCGCCGCCCCGCACGTCATCCGGGGTCAGCTCACGCTCCGCGGCACCGGGGCTGGCGAACACCAGCAGGTCGCCACGGGCGTCGATGATGATCGGAGGGGTAAGCACGGCCGAAGGCCCCCGGGGAGAAGAGGTCCTGCCAAGGTATGGGGCTGGGGGCGGTTCGGGGAGGGGGGCCGGGGATGGGGAGTAACCGATTCCGATCTTGAGCATTGCGCAAATCGGGGCAATGCCTTACTTTATTCCCGCGATCGATGCGCCAGTTGCGCGGACAAGTTCCGAGTAAACGTGAGGGGCCGAGCTTCGCTTCGGCTCCTCTTTTATTTAGATCGCAGACAGTGGCGGGGAAGTGCCTCGCGCTGTTGGAACGAAGCCTATCGTGAGGGCAAAGTTCACGAAAAACATGCGTAGTCGGTCTGTACGGCGTTGCCGGACTCCCCGATTACACCTCTCTAGGAGTACTGCAATGGCTCGTACGACCGGAACCGTGAAGTGGTTCAACGATGCGAAGGGCTTCGGCTTCATCACCCCCGAGAACGGTGAGAAGGACTGCTTCGTCCATCACTCCGCCATCCTGGGTGAGGGCTTCAAGTCCCTCGCCGAAGGTGAGCGCGTTGAATTCGACGTGGTGCAGGGCCCCAAGGGCCCGGCCGCCGAGAAGGTCTCGAAGGTCGGCGCTGCTCGCTAACCACGCGATCGCGGTGACAGTCTGAGGGCGCAGCCGGTTCGACACCCGTCGAGCCGGCTGTTCCATTTCCACCCCTCAGTGCCGGTCCAGAAAATCCACGAGCGCCGCGTTGTAAACCGTCGGATTCTGATAGGTCAGGCCGTGGCTGCTGTCGGGAATCGTGACCTGTTCCCGGTCGGGCAGCGATGCGGCAAGGTAGTCCAGGACCGCGCGGAACGACGGCGTGGAACGGGCGCTTTCGATCAGGAGCGTCGGGATGCGGAGGCCTCGCAGCGCTTCGCGGGAGATTGGCAGCGGCCCGCTGCCGGTCAGCATCGGCCCAAGGGTGCCGGCGTTGGCGAGGAGCACCGCCTTGGTGCTCGGCGGGAACCGGTCGAAGGCGTCCGGGTCGCCATTGACGAGACTCATGAACGCGCGCACGGCCTGGATGTGGTCGCCTGCCTCGATGGCGCCGAGGACCTGCTGATAGGGCGCGAGGGGATCGGTGGGCGCGGGCGCCAGGCCTGGCGGCAGCATCGCCGTGGCGGCCGGCTCCGAGACCGCGAGCGACCGGAGCAGCCCCGGTTCGCGTACCGCCAGCAGCAGCGCCACGGCGGAGCCGTAGGAGTGGCCCACCAGATGCACCGGTTCGGGGCCGGTCCCGCGGATCACCTCGGCGAGGTCGTCCGCGTGCTGCAGGTAGGAGTAGGGAGGTCCGCCTGGGTCCCAGGATGCCGGGTAGTGATGGCGGCGACTGTACGCGGTGAAGCGGTAATGGGGGCTGATTGCCCGGACCTGCGGGGTCCAGGAGCGATGGTCACCGAGAGCGCCGTGTACGAACACCACGGGCACCCCCTCCCCGGCGCTGACCCGCGCGAACCGACTCACGACTTCGCGATGAGCGTCCGCTCCAGCTCCCCCAAGAGCGTGGTGCCGTCGATCGTCAGGTAGAGCTGGCCGTCCGAGACAGAGAGGTCGAAGCGGGTGCGCCGGTCCAGTCGCGCCACCAGCCCCTTGAGCAACTCCCCGCCCAGCCCGTAGAGCTCCAGTTCCTCCACCCGATGGATCCGCTCGCCCGCCAGTTGTCTGGCCACGAAGTCAGGGTCGCGGTGGGTGTAGATCACCACCCTCGGTGCCGCCTTGCTGGCCTTGTGCAGCCGCGCCGCATCCGGGGCGCCCACCTCGATCCATACCTGGAGCGCGCCGGTGAGGTCCCGTACGGAGAGCGCGGGCTCGTTCGGCTCCGCCAGTCCCTTCGAGAATCCGATTCCCTCCACATATTCGAGGCAGTAGGCGAGGACCCGGGTGAGGAGATACTCCTCGGTCTCGGAGGGGTGGCGCGCGACCCGGAGTGCCAGGCTCTCGTAGACCCGGCGATCGACATGCGAGAGCTCGATGTCGAAGTTGTAGATCGTTGCGGTCTGGGCCACGGCGGTCTCGGAAGCGGAGATCTCAGCTGGGAGCCGGTGCGGGTGGAGCGATTTCGACACGCACCGGCGTGTCCAGCCGCAGGGCACCCTCCGCGAGGACGCGCGCATACCACCCGCGACGATCGACCATCGACTTCACGAACTCGGCGCCGCGCGCCTTGCCAACGTAGGGGAGCGAGTGGAGTTCGGTGCAGGGCTCGCACCGCTTGGTGATCTCGAGATGCACATCGCCCAGGGCCAGCCGGGTGCCGGGCACCAGGCTCGATTCGGCGACACCGGCGAGGGTGATGTTCTCGCCGAGATCTCCGGGCGCGACCGGCCAGCCCTCCGTCCGCAGCCGGTCGAGGACCTCCTTGGTGACTACGAGGATCGCCTGGTCGGGATCGCCGCCGAGCGTCCTGGTCCGATAGTGGTTGTAGTCCCCCTCGGCACCGCGGGCCGTGACGCGCAATTCGGAGACTGCCCGCTTGGGGAGGCCGAATTCCCCTGGCGTCTCGGGCTTGATGCTGAGCTGCAGGATCCGTCCGGTCATGAACCGCTCCTCGGTTGAACCGTGAGCCGCCAAACGGGAGGCCGTCGGTGGCGAGAAAGTGTTCCCAGTAGAAGCTTGTGTAGCCGTCGACCGGTTCCAGTCTGGCGGCAACCGGCTAGAGATAGAAGTCCTGGGACCAGGCCCGGGTCACAAACGACCCAAGGAGGACGCCGACCATCGCACACATCACCGCCCCCATCAGCCCCTCCCACCGCATGCCGAGCCAGTAGCCGAGCGCGGCACCCGCGGGGGGACTGAAGAATCCGAGCCACTCGCGGAGCGTCGGCAGAATCGGATCGTCATCCGGCTTCCCTTTGAATCGTGGCTTCATCGGGCCATCCTTTCGATCGCATCCTTCGCGTCCTTCAGCCCCGCCCCCGTCAGTTTCCGATACCGTTTGATCGCGTCGATGAGCTGACCACCGCTCACCAGCCGACGAATTTCGGCATCGCCAGCCGGATCCGCCAGCGGCCGGCTCGGCGCAGGCGCCGGCCTCGCCGGTAGTCCGCGACCCGCGATCAGCGCCTCTACGGCGTCTCTCGACTCCTTGAGCCCGAGGCCGCTCAGCTCGCGGTAGAGCTTGATGGCCCCGATCGTGTCACCAGCCTCCGCCAGCAGCCGCACGCCCGCCTCGTCACGGGAGACCGGCTTCGAGAGGGTCGAGGCCGACCTCGCATCGCCGAGTCGGGCGACCCACCAGGCGAGCGGAAGGCAGACGACTGTTCCGACGACGATCAAAAGGATGGTCACGCCCGCCTTCCGATCCGCCCGCTCAGCGGAAAGGTGACGGTGCGGGTGCTTGCGCCCCACGCGCTCTGAAGCTCGTCGAGGAACCACAGCACGGGGTCGGTCCCCCGGGCCTGCTGGTACCGTGCGACAGCGGACCAGCTTCGCAGGTACGCACCGAATTCCTCGAGCGTCCACGACTGCCGCATGGCGTGCACCGGGAAGGCGAGTTCGGGAAAGGAGAACGGGAGGCTCCGATACCCGTCATCGACATCTCGGCGATCGGGCGGCCAATAGGCGCCGACGGTCGTGGAGTAGAATCGAGCGAGCCGGCCATCGATGTCCGGATCGATCGAGCAGAGCCCGTAGCACCATACCGCGCAGACCCCACCGGCCCGCAGCACCCGTCGGGCTTCGCTGTAGAACCGCTCCGCGTCGAACCAGTGGGCGGCCTGGGCGGCCGTCACCAGGTCGACACTCCCGGGGGCGAGTCCGCTGCCATCCTCGGCCGCCAGCCGATAGGCCACCCGCGTATGGGGCTCGGCCTCGGCGAGCTGCGCCGCGCTGGGGTCCGTCGCCAGGACCGCCTCGAATTCGGCGGCCAGCCCGATCGCCGCCTGCCCGTTTCCGGTGCCGCAATCCCACGCGAGGTGCCGCCCCGGCGCCAGGGCGGCAAGGTCGGTGAACAGCGCCGGCGGATAGGTGGGGCGGGCCCTGGCGTAGAGCGGGGCGCGGGTCGAGAAATGATCCTGGAAGGCCACGAGCTCAGGTCGCCATGGCACGAGCCAGCGCCCGGCCTGCCTGGGCACGGATGGTCCGATGCACCGGCGGGGCCCACCCCAGCAGCAAGCCCTTCAGGCCGAGGGCCTGCCGTGCCCAGGCGTAAAGGTCGAAGCGATCGCGATGGGTCGCGATCAGCCCATTTGCGAAGGTGAAGGACGCGTCGATGACATTGTGAACCGGACGGCCGGTGGCGCTGTAGGTGTACCACGCCTCCCAGTGCGCCTGGCCCTGCTGCTCGTTCGCCTCGAACCTGGTGGCTTCGACCCTCAGGTCGGTGGCCCGCATGCACAGCATCCGCCACATGGCAGCGACCTGCGCGCCATGGAGGTCGGTGAAGACGGGGTCGGAGAAGTGCGCCTGCGGACCGTAACACTCGGCCATCGCGGCATGATCGTGCCGGGCGAAGGCAGCGTAGAACCGTGCAAGAAGGGCCTGATTGGGGTGCATGCCGCGCGGAGCCTAGTCGTCGGCCGCCGCGATCAACTCATGCGCCCGGGCGATGTAGGCATCGTAGGCCTTGCCCGGCAGGGCACGATCCCACGCCGAGTATCGCCAACGTCCTCCCCGGAAAAGAACGGGAGCGTGACTTCACCCGGCCGCGCTCGATCAGGTGGAGGAGCCGCCCTCGCCGCCCATGTCGGAAGAGCGCCTCGGCCGCCGGATACCGCCGCCGGACGAGGCATTTTTCGAGGGATTCAAATTCGGAAGGCCCGAAGCCGACGAACAGCGGGAACTTGTGCCGCAATTTTGCCTGAGACATGACCCTCGAGTCCCGGGACGAAAGAGTGAACACCGTGTAAGAAGCGTACCATCGCCTCCCGGACCGGTCAATTTCGCCGGAGGATATTTCACACTCCCGTTGTGATGCATTTCATACCGGGTTCCCGGGCAAACGTCGTACGTTGCCTGGAAGAAAACCGGAGGTGATCCCGATCAACCCGGAGAAGGACCTGCGACGAGGCCGCAGATCAAGGAGGCGAAAATGAAAAGATGGGCACTGTTCCTGGCGATGTTTTCCATCATGGCAGCGGGATCGGCTCGTGCGTGGCCCCGAGCGGGCAACGTTGGACATTTTTCCCACGGGCCTGCATGGAATCGGGGACCCGTAGCGGAACAAGGGGCGAAGATCGATGTCCCCGGGAATTCGAAAAATGTTGAAGGTTCCTACGAACGCTATCGCGGGAAGCCGGTGGAGACAGGCAATCTGCCGGAGGGCGCGCAATCCCGATCGTATGGCGACAAGAGAATGGAGGACGGGAAAAAGCTCGACCGGCATTACATCGATGTGGGACCTTGACCCCAACCTGCACCCTGTTCGCACACGGAATGAAAAAGGGGCCACGGCGTGCGCCGTAACCCCTTGGGTTCGCTGGTGGGCCATGTAGGATTCGAACCTACAACCTCCTGATGACCCGGCAAACGCGCCGCTCACGCGTCACCACCCGGAGGAGACACTCGGTCAATGCGTGCAGCTAAGCGCTACGAAGAATGTCGAGCAGTTCCTTGGCCGCTTGCAGATCGGGCGTGGCGAAACCCTCGGTGAACCAACCGTAAACGGGCGCAAGGAGATCGGTGGCTTTGTCGTTCCGGCCCTGATCGCGCCACAGCCGCGCGAGGCTCACGGCGGCGCGCAACTCCCAAAGTTTCGCGCTCTGATGGCGTGCGATCGACAACGCCCGCTCGAAGCTGGCCTCGGCCGCAGCCTTGTCTTGGGCGAGGAGAACCTCACCGCGCATCCGGTGCAGCTCGGCCTCGAAATGCCCCTCCTTCGTTGCTGTTGCCAGCGCGAGGGCCTCGTCCAACAGCGCGAGGGCGAGCTCGCGCTCGCCGATGCCGGCGTGGGCCTCGGCAAGAAATCCCAGATGCATCGTGTGGAACATACTCACATGAGCGCTTTCCAATGCAACCAAGGCAGCGCGCATGGCAACGATTCCCGCATGGGGATCCCCGCTCCAGGACCGCGCCAGGCCTTGGCTGAAGCTGGCCCAGTTTCCAAACATTGTGATGCCGTATTCGGCGCATAAGGCCGCCTGCGCGTCGGCGTGCTCGCGCAGATCTTTGGTATCGCGACGGAATTCGGCCAGAGACGTCATGCCGACCAGGGCCATACTGGACGTAAAGGCGTGCTCGAGGCGGACGGACAGGGTGAGAGCCTCGGTCGCTGCGGCACCCGCCTGCTCCAGATGACCCAGGGCACAATGTACCCACGCCAGGAACGCGAGGGCCCCAACTTTGTGATCGAATGAGAACCGCAGGTCGGTCACTGTCGCCCGATCGGAATCACAGAAGGCGATGGCGCGTTGCAGGTATTGCCGTGCCTCTACGAATTCGCCCAACACAAAGAGCGTCTCGCCCATCATGCGATTGGCGAGTGCCTGCGGCGCGGCATCGGCATTGCTCGCCACCAGCAGGAGTGCCTGTTCCGCGACTTTGTGGTCAGCTTCATGTTCTGCCCGCAAAAGGTGCACGCCCCAGAGGCCATACAAGACGAGCATCTGTTCCTGCAGACTGGTGTCCGCGTCGATCAGCTCGCGGGCCCGGGTGAAGGCGTCCATGGTTTCGGGCACGGCGTACCCCTTGGTCGCACGGATCGCCGGCCCGAGGCCCAGATAAAGGCGGAACTCCTGTCGGTGCCGGTCGGGCGAGACCGGCAACGCTTTGATCAACTCGATGCCCTGACTGAAATGCTGGATCGCTTCCAGGTTGGCGGAGCGCGTAAGCGCGCGCTCGCCAGCGCGAAGGCAGTAATCGACGGCGCGATCGGCGAGACCGGCTTGCGTGTAATGGTGAGCCAGCAGTTCCGGCTGCGTTTCGACGATGTCCGGAAATGATTCCTCCAGGACGCGCGCGATACGCGTGTGCAGCTCCTGTCGTCGGCTGCGCAGCAACGTGGCATAAGCGGCGTCCTGCACCAGCGCATGCTTGAATATCAAGGCCGACCGAGGAGGGGTGCCGCGACGGAAAAGCAACCCCGCCGCGACCAGTTGGTCGAGCCCGCTTTGCAAGTCTTCCTCGCTGCGTCCGGCGACCGCGGCCAGCAGCGCATAGGAAAACTCCCTCCCGATCGCCGCCCCGATCTGCGCCACATCCTTCAACGAGGCCTGGCGATCGAGGCGCGCCATCAGCGAGGCTTGCAGGCTGGTCGGGATGGCCAACGGCGGCAGCGGCCGGGTGAGCACGTACCGATCCGCCTGCTCCGCGAGCAGGTTGCCCTCGAGCACGGCCTTGGTCAGCTCCTCCATGAACAGAGGCACGCCATCGGTGTGCGCGATGATCTGCTCCGCAACTTCCCGAGGCAGAGACTTGCCGCCGGTCAGCCGCTCGATCAGCGTCACGCTCTCGCGGCGGCTCAGCTTTTTTAGCGTTTTCATCGAGACGTGTGCCAGTCCGAGCCACGGCGGCTGGAATTCCGGCCGGAACGTCAGCACCAGCAGCACCGGCAACTGCTCCACGCAGTCGACCGTTCTTTCCAGCAACTCGCGTGAGGTCGGATCGATCCAGTGCACGTCCTCGACGATCATCAACACCGGGTTCGTCGCCGCCAGCGCCTGCAACTGCCCGAGTAAGGCCGCCAGCGTCCGCTCCTTCTTATCCTCGGGGGTGAGCGTGAGCGCTTGGTAGCGTCCCCCGGCGGAATGGACAGCAGTTCGGCCAGCAGCGGGGCGTCTTCGGCCCGCTTTGCGGTGGAGGGGGCGAGTATCGCCTCCAGCTTGTCGAACTTCGTGTTTGGTGAGTCGTCCGGCTCGAAGCCGGCGGCGCGTTCGAGCTGACTGATAAACGGGTGCAGAGGGCTGGTCGTGTGGTGCGGCGAGCAGAAATAGCGCAAGCGAACGTGCGGCTCGTTGGCCAGCCGCTCGAGCAGCGTTGCGCTGATTCGCGACTTCCCGATTCCCGCCTCACCCGACAACAGTACCAACTGGCCCTCGCTCCCCTTGGCCTGTTGCCAGCGCCGAAGTAGAACCCCGATTTCCTCCTCCCGCCCGACCAGCGGCGTCTGCTGGGCATGCAGCGCTTCGAACCGGCTCTCGGCGGCGCTGGCGCGCAGCACCTCGTACGCCAGGACGGGTTCGGCGAATCCCTTGATCGCCACGGGGCCGAGGTTACGCAAATCGAACAGATTGCCGAGCAGCCGTCGCGTTCGCGTATCGATCACGACCGTGTCAGGCTGCGCGAAGGCCTGCATTCGCGCCGCCAGGTTCGGCGTCTCACCGACGACGCTGTGCTCCTGCGCGTCACGTTCGCCGATCGGGGCCCCAACCACGACTTCCCCGGTCGCGATACCCACGCGCACGGCGAGCCGTGAGCTTCTGCTTGGATTGAAACGGCCGATTGCTTCGATCAGCTCGAGCCCGGCGCGCACAGCTGCCTCGGCGTCATCTTCGTGCGCCCTCGGCCAGCCGAAATAGGCGAGCACCCCATCGCCCATGAACTTTGCAACATAGCCATTACATCGCGCGACAATTTCCGCACAACCACTCCGGTAGGTCGCAAGTAATTCGCTTAAGTCCTCTGGATCGAGCTGCGTCGACATCTGGGTAGATCCCACGATATCGCAGAACAGCACCGTCAGATGGCGGCGTTCCGCCTGCGCGGGGAGCTGTTCGACCCGCTCGCCCGGTTGGTTGGTATTGGATGTTGCCGCGAGACTTGCGCCGACAGGCGAAGGCGGGACGCGTAGATCGGCAATTGCGTCGAGCAGCTTGCGCCGATGGCCGACCGAGGTGACGCCGAGCTGCTGGAGATCGTCGCCGGTCAGCGTCGGCAGGACCGTGGCATCGATGTCGTTTGCATCGAATGCCGGGGCGTACCGCTCCAGTCCAAGGTCCCGCAGCCAAGCCGCGATGTCCATTACCGGAGAGGTATTGACGGGGGAGATCCCATCTCGCCATGTTGGCCCGCCTTCAAGGTGGGTGTATGGATTGACGGGTCGCCTCACCCCAAGGAGCATTTTTTAAAGATCCATTGGATACCAACTGCATATGGATGGTATCAATACCAAGAAATCGTAGCAAGAAAATTTTTATTAGCCAAACTTACGTTTTATTATTTTATAACCATCCATAAAATATCAGGTATAAATATAAATCTTCGCGGTACTCGTCGATCGCCTCGTAGACCGCCTTCGCGTAGGTCCGGAACGCCACAAAGTCCACCCGCACCCGCCGACTATCCACGTCTCGAACCGGGCGCCCCGGCCGGTGGAAGGCCGAAGGTGTCTCCGAGGTCGAGGATCTTCTTCGCCAGTCGTGAGGTGATGAGGATATTTCACACTCCCGTTGTGATGCATTTCATACCGGGTTCCCGGGCAAACGTCGTACGTTGGCCGGGAAGAAAACCGGAGAGTGATCTAAATCAACCCGGAGAAGGACCTGCGACGAGGCCGCAGATCAAGGAGGCGAAAATGAAGAGATGGGCACTGTTCCTGGCGGTGATTGGAGACATGATCCGGAGATTCGGTATCGCGCTGGTCGTCTTCGGGATTTTTTCCATCATGGCAGCGGGATCGGCTCATGCGTGGCCTCGGGCGGGCATGGTAGGACATGTTTCCCACGGGCCTGCATGGAATCGGGGACCCGTAGCGGAACAAGGGGCGAAGATCGATGTCCCCGGGAATTCGAAAAATGTTGAAGGTTCCTCCGAACGCTATAGCAGGGAGCCGGTGGAGACAGGCAATCTGCCGGAGGACGCGCAATCCCGATCGTATGGCGACAAGAGAATGGAGGACGGGAAAAAGCTCGACCGGCATTACAATGTGGGACCTTGAATGAAAAAAGGGGCTACGGCGTGCGCCGTAACCCCTTGGGTTCGTGAGTTCCCCTTGCACCCCGAAAGGGTGAAACCGGATCCCTGGAAACGCCCTCCAATCAGTAGATCCAGGAGAATCTGGAATTCTGGCCAGCGACAAGGAGGAAAAGTACATTACATGTGGAAACGGTTGCTGCAAACCTCCCACGATCGCGCAACGAACCTAATCTTGCGGCTGGCACTGGCGGTCGTCTTCTTTCCCCACCGGTGGCGCAGAAGGCACTGGGGTGGTTCGGGGGGTTCGGGTTCAGCGGCACCTTGGGTTTCTTTACCGGGAATATGGGCATTCCAACGGTGTTCGCACTGCTGGTGATCGCGGCGGAGTTCCTCGGCAGCCTCGGTTTATTCGTCGGCCTCCTCGCCCGCGTGGCCGCCTTCGGGATCTTCTGCGTGCATGGCAGTGGCGCTGGTGACGGTCCACTCCAAGGTGGGGTTTTTCATGAATTGGGACGGGAAAATGCCTGCGGGAAATCAGGGTTTCGAGTTCCACATCCTCGCGCTGGCGCTGACGATCGCCGTGATGGTGCGAGGCGCAGGCCCGGTCTCCTTCGACCGCATCCTGTCCGGGAAACGCTGAGGTCCCTGGTGCGGCATCTCGTCGGCCAGACACGAGCCGGCGGAGGATTCCGATGTGGAATTGTCGCACGGGATTTCCATTCTATGCGGCTTCCCCTCCAAAGTCCGATGGAGACATCCGGCAGATTTTCACACCAAGATTATCGTCCCAATCCCCATTGCCATCATGAAGGCGTTGGGCCATCACCTTTCGATCTGAATTTGAAGGGGATTCTGTACTTCTACACGGCCGTTCTGAAAAGGAAGCGGAAGAAATCCTGCACGGCAACGGATACCCGAACATAATCGCGGCGGACAAATCGCTTTTCACGGTAGATGCACCGATGCCGGACTCGTCAGACGTCGAAGAGGTCTGTCGGCGCGCGCTCGTGTTCGCTCCCTCAGGGCGAGCACCGAGAGCGCCGCGACACGCGCCCTTGAGGGTCCTCGATCAAGAGGACGTCGGCCTCGGTCAAGAACAGCCCGTGGCCGACGACGCCAGGCGTCTCGTCGAGCGCCGTGGCGAGATGCGCCAGGTCTACGCCCGCGGGCAGCGGCACATCGACGACCGGGTTTCCGTCGTCCGTCTCGTAGTCGGCCCCGCGTAGCGGCCCGTCAAACCCCAGCCCGCGAAGCGCACGGCGCGTCGCGGCGAGCCCGTAGCGCAGCACCTCGATGGACAAAGGCGCGGCCTCGCCCAGACGCCCGACCAACTTTGTCGACTGCACGAGATACACCCGTCTCGCCGCAGCTCGCGCCGCGATCTTCTCGCGCGTCATCGCCCCGCCCCGCCCCTTGAGCATCCGCATCGTAGCGTCCACCTCGTCGGCGCCGTCGAAGAGATAGTCGATGCGCTCGACCTCCTCCATCGCCTGCACGCGCAGTCCGAGCCGCCGCCCCAACTCATCCGATGCCCGGCTGGTCGCGACACACAGGAGGCTCATTCCCTCGGCGGAGACTCGGCGCGCCAGTGCCTCGATCGCCCGCGTCGCCGCTCGTCCCGTTCCCAGGCCGACCGTCATGCCGGCGCAGATTTCCTCCACCGCCGCGGCCGCGAGCGCGTCCAAGGTTCCTCTCGTCACGCCAGCCAGCTTCGCAGCGGCGATCGGATTGCCGGCCTCGAACGTTTGCGGCTGCAGGCGTCCGCGGCCTTCCTGATCGCTTCCGCCTGGGTCGGATAGGTGTGGATGACGCGCGAAAGAGTACGCAGACCGACCCCCGCGACCATGGCCAGGGTGATCTCGTTGATCATCTCGCCGGCGTGCCGGGCGACGATCGTCGCGCCGAGGATGCGATCGGTCCTCTCCTTGACGTGGATCTTCACGAAGCCGACCTCCTCATCGTCGGTGATCGCGCGCGTAACGTCGTGCATCGGGATGGTGAAGGTTTCCACGGGGAGGCCCTGCTCGTGAGCCTGCCGGACGTAGAGGCCGACATGGGCGATCTCCGGATCGGTGTAGGTGCACCATGGAATCACCAGGGCGCTCAGCCGCTGGCGGCCACGGCACAGGGCGTTCTCGACCACGATGCGCGCGGCGGCGGCGGCGGTGTGGGTGAACTTGTGCTCCAGGCAGGCGTCGCCGGCGGCGTAGATGCGCGCATTGCTCGTCCGTAGGAAGTCGTCGACCCGGATGCCGTTCACGGGATCGTAGACCACCCCCGCGGCTTCCAGGTCCATGCCATCGACGTTCGGCAGCCGGCCAACGCCGGCGAGGATCCGGTCGACGATGACCGTGCTCTGGTAGTCGTCACTGATCAGGTCGACCCGCTTCCCGCCATCTTCGGTTTGGACGTTGATTGGCCTGGTATTCAGCCGCACCTCGATGCCGTCGCGCGCAAAGGCAGCGGACAGGATCTGCGCGGCATCGCGCTCTTCCTTGGGCAGGAACAGCGGAGGGTCCTGGACGATGATCGTCTTGGCGCCCAGCCGACAGAATGCCTGCGCCAGCTCGCAGCCGAGCGGACCGCCGCCGACCACCAGCAGACGTCGCGGCAACTCGGTCAGGTCGAACACGTTCTCGTTGGTCAGGTAGTCCGCGTCGACAAGGCCCGGGATGGCGGGGATCTCGGGATGCGAACCGGTGGCGATCATCGCCTTCTCGAAGCGCAGCTTCGTGCCGTCCACGGCCAGCGTATCGGTTCCAGTGAAGCGCGCACCGCCCAGGAACACATCGACGCCGGCCGCGGTCAGCCGGTGGACCGAAACGGGTCGGACGGTCCGAGCGCGGATCCGCCGCATCCGCTGCATCACGGCAGGAAAGTCGACGCGGATCTCTTCCGGGATCTGCGCGCCATAGCGCTCGGCGTCACGCATCTCGGCGTACAGCCGAGATGTGCGAATGATGGCCTTCGACGGCACGCATCCGGTGTTCAGGCAAGTGCCGCCGGGAACATTGCGCTCGATGAGCGCGACCCTATTGCCCAGGTCGGTCGCCGGCGGTCGCCGCACCGAGCCCCGCCGGCCCGGCGCCGACGACCACCAGGTCGTATCGGTCCGCGGGCTGCGGGTGGTGCCGGGTGGATGGTGGCAGGTCTTGCCGCATCGTCGGGATCCGTCCTTGAAAGGGTATTACAGCCAGCCGCCGCGAAACCCGGCCCGCCGCAGGCCGGTGGCGACATGGGGGCAATCCCGCATCAGACGCCAGATCAGCTGCGTGCGGTGGTTTTCGATCATCATCATCACGATGCCTTGGTCGAGTCCGTACTGGCCAGGCGAAACCCACGCGCGCCCGTCCGGGCCGGCGAGAGTCGGATTGAAGCCGCTGGCGAACTGCTGACCGGCCAGCATCTCGGGATAGCGCCCGATCATGTTGCGTACCGCGGGCAGGACGATCTCGGGGGCAAACGGCAGCGACGCCAGCACCGAGGAGCAGGACAGGGTTCCGTCGTCCGGTCCGTACGGCACCCCCCGGGCGGCGTAGCCGAACAGACGGCGCGGCTCTTTGGCCACGTCGGACGACTCGTCGCTCGGACCATCACCGGCCGTGAGGCCCCAGCAGTCCTCGTCGTACCCGGCGAACTCGAGTGGGTTGCGCTGCGCGTACTCGCGCTGGACGTACGTCGAGCGCTGGCTGTTCTCGAAGTAGTCGGAGCGCTTCTCGCGCATGAAGCGATCCCGGAGGCCACGAAGATCGATCCACGCGTGCGAGAACTGATGTACGAAGAGTGGCCCCGCGTACAGGACATCGTAACCGTACAGGTTCTCCCACTGGTATGTCCCGGTCCACGCGTGGTAGCAGTCGTCCCCGGGCGGGTGAGTCGGCGAGCCCAGAGCGAGCGTGTACAGCAAGATCGCCTCACTGTAGCCTTCCCATCCATAGTGTAAAAATCCGCACTCGGGCTTCCAACCCTGTCGGATCGTGACGGCACCGCCTTGCGCCCAGCGCCAGTCGATGCGCCGGTACACAGCGTCGACCAACTCACGCAGCTCGATCTCGTCGGCGGTGTTCGCGCTGAAGTACATGCCCGCAGT
>CAWGRU010000004.1:0-902222 GCA_963825065.1 uncultured Gemmatimonadales bacterium | reverse complement strand
CCACGGCGTGGTGTTCGACCACGACCTCTTCCGTGACAACCTGCGGAGTGACGACAACGTCCACATCCTGAAGTCGGACTTCGCGATCCGCAACTCGCACTTCCAGCGGTCCAACTCCGATGCGCTCGACCTCGACATCTCGAGTGGCGATGTCCTGAACAACGTCTTCGATACCTCCGGCAACGACGCGCTCGACCTGATGACCTCCACACCCCGGATCATCGGCAACGTGATGCGCGGCTCGGACGACAAGGGGATCTCCATCGGCGAGGCGTCGAAGCCGTTCATCTTCAACAACCTCATCGAGAACTGCAACCGCGGCATGGAGGTGAAGGACCGCTCGGAGCCGATCGTGCTCAACAACGAATTCATCGGGAACAAGGTCGGCTTCCGGGAGCGCCGCAAGAACTGGCAGTACGGAGGCGGTGGCTGGCCCACGATCATCAACACGGTGTTCCGCGACAACAAATTGCGCCATCTGAGCGACCCATTTTCGCGGCTGACCGGCACCGGCGTGATCGGACTCGATTCCGCCACCGCGACGGAGAGCGTCGGCGACTTGACCTGGTTCTACGCCCGCTACGGGATCCGGCTCGACCAGCGCGCCGCGCCCGGCCGGGTGGCGAGCTGGTCGTTCGTGGCGCCCGCGCCGGCGATCGACGAGCACCGCTTCGATGATGACTTCGGCCCCATCTCCGATGGCTGGGAGCCGTCGGGCGGCACCACCCGGCTCGAGAAGCGCCGGGACGTGATGGTGATGGAGGTGGAGCAGACGCCCGGAGTGGCATCGCGGTCGGTTGCGTGGAACATCGCCGGACCGGACTCCGCGACCCTGGTGTTGGAGGTGCAGGGGCGCGATGTCGACTCGGCCCTTGTCATCGCCCGCTCGGCGAGCGGGACGTTTGCCCGGAGCTTCCGTCCCGATGACGACGCGGCGCCGGATCGGGCGGCGCTGCGTGCGGCGGCGGTAGCCCGCGGGCTGCAGCTCTCGGACAACCTGCACACCTTCCACTACGTGGTCCTGCGGCTGCCGCCGGGCCAGTACACCTCGCTGAGCGTCGAGGTCATTCCCCGTCCGGGCGTCAGTCACGTCAAGCGGAGCACCGGGCTGTCGGTCCTCCGTCACGGCCGGCTGGAGTTCCGTGGCTACTCGCTTTATCCCGGGCGGGCGGCGACGGCTGCCGACGCTCCCGCGCCATGAGAGGGACGCTCCCGATGCGCCTCACCGCTGCGCTTGCCCTTCTGCTCAGCCTCTCCCCCGGTCCGGCGGGCGCGGGGGATGTCCCGCCCGGCCCTCTGACCTTCGTCGTGCTGGGACACATCCGGGGCGGCGAGATCGGACTCTCCTCCAAGCTCGGCGAGCTCCTGACCGAGGTGCGGCGCATCAGGCCCGATGTGGTGTTCCTGACAGGTGACATCATCTGGGGCGACTACAACTCCAAGAAGACCGACTCCGCCGCCGTCGAGGCCGAGTGGCAGGCGGTCGACTCGGCGCTCGCCACGGTGGGCGCTCCGGTCTATCGGGTGCCGGGGAACCACGACATCAACGACGGCGTGACGCGGGACATCTGGGCCCGCCGCTACGGCGCGCTGCCCCAGAGCATCACCATCCGCGGCAATCGGTTCCTGCTCCTCGCGAGCGGCTGGGTGCCCGCGCCGGGCGATACCGGCAAGGCGCTCTATATCCGCGGCAAGGATCTCGATCAGCAGCAGGTCGAGTTCCTGCAGCGCGCGCTCGAGGCCCCCGCGCCCGCCGGGCGCACCTTCGTTGTGATGCACCATCTCCTGTGGTGGGAGCCGGACACCGCGTCGTGGTGGCGGACGGTGCATCCGCTGCTGGCACGCGGCAGGGTCGCCGCCGTCTTCAGCGGTGACTACGGCCCGATGAAGTTCTCCACGCTCGAGCGCGACGGGGTGCGGTACGTGCAGAGTTCGATCGAGGACAGCGTGCCCGTCATCATGCAGCACAACCGGCTGTCCAGCCGGCTGCTCAGCAGTCAGCTCGACAACTTCCTGGTGGGCACGGTCAACGGCGGAGATGTGCGACTGGAAGTGCGTACGGTGGGTGCGCTCTCCACCGAGCAGTTCACGCCGGTGCGGTGGCGCGCGATCAACGAAGGGTCGGACACCCGCGCTGTCGCCCCGTTGCGGGCCAGGGTATGGGAGCTGATCGGCAGTCCGAAGCGCTTGGCGATGCTCGGGCTGGCGATAGCGGCCGTCTTTGGGGCAGGGATGCTCGCTGGAGCGCGACGGCGCCACAGATAGGGGCAAGGCAGCGGACCAGGATCACCCAAGGGCTGTCCGGTCCGACACGGGCACTGCCGGGCGAATCCGGCCCCCGTTGAAACGACCCCTGGCCCGGGCGCCTTGGCGCCGGAGCCCGGGGTCGCATTGCGAATCCGCGGGTGTGCCGTGGTGGTTCGGGTTTTCTGGGCCGCCCCTCAGGTCGTTGGGGGCGGGCGCCAGAGGCGCGTCAGGGCACGAGGCTGACCACCACGGCATCGAGCCCGCCGCCATTGCTGCCCTGCACGGCATTCAGGTGGTACATGTCCGTGGAGAGCGTCTCGCCCGCGAAGTGGAACCCGCCATTCGCGTCCACTGCCGAGCCCCGCGAGGCTTCATCCATGCTCCCGCCGATTCGAATCGAGTATTTGATCGAATCGAGACCGGGCGAGAATTCGGTGGCGGTCAGGTCCGCCCCGCCGCCCGGTCCCAGCCGCGGCACCGTCGTGGGAAAGGTTCCGGTGGCGAGCCCGCTCACGAAGACATTCCCCTGCCCATCGACGGCGACGCCCTGTGGGCCGTCGAGGCCGCTTCCACCCAGGTAGGTCGCCGCCAGCTTGGTGCCGGTCTTGGAATACCGGGCGACGAACATGTCCTGGCCGCCCCCGCCGATGTTCGGCTGCACCACGCCGGTGGTGGTGGGGAAGTTGGAGGAGAAAGTCACCCCCGACACCGTCGCGTTCCCTTGGGCGTCCAGTGCGACGCCATGGGTTTCGGTCGCTTCGTCCCCATTGCCGCCGAGGTACGTGCCGTACACGAGCGAGGAGCCATCGGGCGCGAGCCGGGCGATATAGAAATCCCGCCCGCCACCGTTGGTCGACTGCGCCGCATTGACGGTGGGCAGGTCGGTCGAGGTGACGCCGCTGACGATCGTGGCGTAGCCTTGGGCATCGACGCGGATCGAGGGCGAGGTGCCCTCGTCGCCCGTGCCGCCGATGTAGGTCGCCCACAGCACCTTGCTGCCATCGGACTTCACCTTTGCGACGATGAGATCGGTGAGGGTGCCGGCGTGTTTGGTCTTCTGGAAGGCGTTGGTGAACCAGGCCGAGGGGAAGCCGCCGTTGTTGGTGGTGGAGCCCACGTACACGTCGCCATTCTGGTCGACGGCGATGTCGCGGATGATGCGGCCGTCGTCGACACCGAAGTAGCTGCACCACACCACGGCGCTGCCATCCGGCTTGAGCTTGCAGATGAAGCCGTCCTGCGCCCCGTATCCCGGATCGTCCACGCCGCCCGCGAAGGTGGTCTGGAAGGCGCCGGCGGTGACGGGGAAGCCAGCGCCCGCGCGGCCCGCGATGTAGACGTAGCCCTGAGGGTCGAGCTCGAGCGCATAGGCCCGCTCATAGTTCGGGCCGCCGACCAGGGTGCTCCAGATGAGGTTGCCGGAGGGGCCGAATTTCGCGACGAACGCATCGGAGAGGAACTGCCCGCTGCTGTTGTAGGTCCGGTCGTAGGCCCCAGGCGTCGTGGGAAAGTCCGGCGACTGCGTGCTGCCCGACACATAGGTGTTGCCCTGGGCGTCGACGGCAACGTCGCGCGCCATGTCGACACCCGTGCCGCCGAGATAGGTCGCGAAGGCGACATGCAGGGAGCCGGGCGGAATCGCCTGGGTGACCGTCAGCGAGACGGTATTCGAAGCGGGCCCGCTCGTCGCGGTGACCGTGGTGTTGCCGGCCGCAGCGCCGGAGATCAGGCCCGATCCCGAAATCGTGGCCTTGGTCTGGTCCGCGACGGACCATGCCACCGCGGCCTGTGCCAGCAGCGCCCCGTTTGAATCCTTGACCACCCCCGTCATCTGAAGGGTCTGTCCGACGGCCACCGTGGGCGCCGCAGGCAAGATCGTGATGGTAGCCGGCCCAGTTAGCACCGGCGGAGTTTCGGTATTGCTGCCTGAGCTACACCCAGCCAGCAGCGTCAGGGCCCCCAAGGCGATCAGTGAGCGATTCATAGGACGAAAGGTAGTCGGGGGGACGGATCCCGCCATCCGCCGGTTGATCGGGTCAGGGTGATTTACGTCACCATTGCGGGGGATCAATCGACGAGGTCGGCGATTCGGCGGGCGTTGGCCATGAGGGTGAAGGTGAGGTTCTTGGCCGGGAGGAACGGGAAGCCCGCCCCATCGGCGATGAAGAGATTGGAGAAGTCCCGGCTTCTGCCACTGGCGTCGCATGTGAACGGCCCCGGTTCCGCGGTCATCGGCAGGGTACCCGAATAGTGGACGCTCGCCCCCTTGGGCAGCACACGGGTCATCCCCGGTGGCACGATGCAGCCCAGGGCCCCCAGCGCCCGCTTGACCTGGCGCACCGCTGCCTGCGTCCGCGCCGCCTCCCCCGGGTCATCGACATACTCCAGCACCAGCTCGGTGCGCCCGCCGGCCTCGACAGGCTGGAGGGTGGCGCGGCTCTCGGTCCGCCGGCTGTCATGCAGGTTGATGTTGGCGATGCCGAGCCCGGTGCGGAGGGCACGGAAGATGGCGGTCGCGCTCCGGAGATCGATCGGCAGGCTCTGGATGATGGGGTGGACGGCGGCAGACTTCAGGGTCGTAATCTGGGCGTGCACGTATTCCTTTGGATCCGGCCGTTCCAGGGCGAAGGCCAGGTGATGGTACTGGTAGCTCGCGGTGTTGACCGGTTTGCCCGCCATGCCCGGATTGAGAAACGGCACATGGACCTGGCGGTTGTCCATGAGGCCGGTCAGGCTCTCGATACGTCCGGTCGTCCGATACACCGAGTCGAGAACGATCTTCGATGTCGGCAGCGCTCCTGCCGCGAGGACGTAGCGCTCCGCCGTGAACTCTGCCCGGGCACCATCGCCGATCCGCTCTCCGACCATGCAAGTCAGCCTGCCACGGGCGTCATACTCGAAGTGGCTGACCAGGACGCCGGAAACGTAGGTGAACCGTGGGTCCGGCAGGCACTCCTTGAGGGTCGCCGATGGGGTGTAGATGGAGTTGTTGGGGCAGCCCCAGAGACAGCGGCCGAGCTGGGTACATCCCAGACGCCCGGCATGATCCCGGCTGAGCGTCGCCACCCTGGACCGCCCGAGATGGAATCCGAATTCGCGGTGCATCCGGTCGCGGCGGGCATCGTAGCGCGCGACCAGCAGTTCCGAATGCGGGTCGAGTGGCAGCGGATCGAGATAATCCGCGTCGAAGGGGATGAAGGGGGCCAGGTCGTCGCGCGCCGCGCCGATCCCGATCCGTCGCGCGACGTCCTGGTAGTAGGGGCGGAGGTCGGCGTACTGGAAGGGGAAGTCGGCCAGATCGGTCTCATTGAAGGCATACGAGCCGCCGGTCCACGCCTCCGCCAGCCCGCCGCGGGCGAAGGAGAAGAGCGGGTCCATATTCGTGGAGCGGGACCGGAAGCCCTTCGGCATCTGGAAGATGTACCGCGTGCTGGGCGGGTGACCATAGTACGAGGGTCGCGCCGAGGGGTACACGACGCCCTCGCCCTCGTCGCCGAGGAAGTACCCCACCGGATCGGCCAGACCGGTCTTGAGGCCGTCGAAGGTGGCGCCCGGCGCAACGGCCGCCGGCTTCTCGTAGCCGACGTCGAGCAGGGTGACTTCGTGGCCCAGGGTGAGCGCCTGCTGCGCGAAGTGCACCCCGGACGGGCCGGACCCGACCACCAGGATGCGCGTCACGGGGCGGAGCCCTCCTCGCCATCCGATCGCGCGAACAGGTGCAGTGGTCCCAGCAGGAGCACGCCGGCGGCCAGCGACGCCGCGCCGGCGACACCGGCCGCGACCACGACCAGCCCCGCCTGAAAGATGCCGCCGGTCGATGCCGTGTCGAATCTCGTATGCGTCTCGGGACTGTTCTCCAGCACGGCGAGCATCAGTACCAGCTTCTGCCGCAGCGCGCCGTTGGGACGCGCGAACCGGGCGTAGGCGTCGGCGATTCGCGTCGCGATCGGGCCGCGCCTCGCCGCGTGCAGGAGCATCCGGTCGACGGCGTCGACCGAGGAGGCGTCCCGGCAGGGAATCAGGGCGTGGCACCGCGCATAGTGTTCGCGGATGTAGTCGCTCGGCTCCTGCGATGCGAGATAGCGGGTGAAGATCCGGCACTCCAGGCTCAGCAGCGGATCAGCGCCCCCGGCGAGCTCAGGCATCGGGTGCCGCCGGAGCGAGCATCGCCGCCAGATCGCGGGAGGGTCGATGCAGCAGGCTGCTGAGGGGGCTGGTGCGGGCGGTGCCCGGGTTGGCGAACGAGGCGAGCTGGCCCGCCGTGAACGGCAGGACACTGAACAGGACCGGCTCGAGCAAGGCGAGCAGTTCCCGGATCGGGCCGAGCGGCAGGTGCACGAGCGGGCCGCCGCGCCCGCGGCGTGCCTGCCGGATCCGGCCGATGAGGGCGTTCATGTCGAGCACCTCGCGCCCGCCGGCCTCGAGAGTCTGGCGGGCCAGCGGCCTGAGCGAAAGCGATTCCACCAGAAGCTCGGCGAGGTCATCGACGTGAATCGGCTGCACCGGCAGCCGCCCCGATCCGAACACCACGCCCAGCGGCGCCGTGGCCAGGCGGGTGAGGCCGGTCAGGACGGGGCTGCCGGGACCGAGGACCATGGTCGGCCGGATGATCAGACTGTCCAGCTCAGAGGCGAGGACGGCGTGTTCCGCTTCCGCCTTGCTGGCGGCATAAGGGTAGTGGCGCTGATCCGCGAAGCCCGCGGCGATGCTGCTGACGAAGATGAAGCGCCGGACGCCGGCCTGCTGGGCAGCTGCGAGCAGCACCCGCGTGCCGCCGGTGTTCACCCGCTGAAAGGTCGCGGGCGTGGCCTTGCCCGTCACGGCGGCCAGGTGGAGGACGGTTTCACAACCGGCCAGGCGTTCGACCCACGGGCCCGGCGTCGCCAGGTCGCCCACCACCGCTTCCCGGCGCGGGGGGCCGGCAGGCGGTCCTGGCCGCCGAGTCAGGCAGCGGACCTCAGAGAGGGAATCGGAAGTGAGTCGTTGCAGGAGCCGGCGGCCGATGAAGCCGGTCGCGCCGGTGACAAACAGCGGGCCCATCCCTCCTCAGCGGTCCCGGCGGAGGGGCCTCACGGCACCGCCCGCTTCGACACCGGGACAGCCGCACGCTGCGCGGGATTCAACGCGTCTCGCCACAACTTCCATCGCAACCGCGCCACGCCCTTGATGTCCTCCCAGGCGGTCTTGAGGATCTTCACGCGGCTGTCGTCGTCCTCGATCCACTCGACCGCCACGTCCTTGATCCGGTGCCCCTGCTTCTCGGCCAGGACCAGCAGCTCGGTATCGAAGAACCAGGCCTGGTCCTTCACCTGGGGGATAATCTCCTGGACGGTCCGCCGCGACAGCACCTTGAAGCCGCACTGGGCGTCGCTGAAGGAGGTCCACAGCACGCTCTTGACCATGAGGTTGTAGCAGCGGGAGATGAACTCGCGCTTGAACGAGCGCACCGTCCTCGAGTTCGGCAGCAGGCGCGAACCGGTTCCCAGGTCGTACCCTTCCTCGAGGATGGCGCGGGCCAGCTTGGGGAGCGCGGCCAGCTCGGTGGAGAGGTCCACATCGGTATAGGCAACGATCTCGGCGTCGCTCTGGGTCCAGGCCTGTCGCAGCGCCCGGCCACGCCCCTTGAGGGGCAGCTGCAGGAAGCGCACGTCAGGATAGGCCGCCGCCAGCCGTCGGGCCACCACATCGGTGCCGTCGGTGGAGCCGTTGTCCACGACCACCACCCGGCTGCTCCATCCCGGCTGCTCCGCCAGAAACGCACGAACCGTTGCGACGCTCTTCTCGAGGACGTGCGCCTCATTCAGGACGGGGATGACCAGATCCACCGTCACCGGTCCCGGCTTCCTGGCCTCCCGCGCGCGCGAAATTTCAGCCATCGGTTGCTCCCCCGAATCCACGGTTACGCGGCCGCCGGCCATTGGCCCGGCCTAGCTGCGGCATCCGGTCAACACCCTTCGGTCCCCGCGCCACGTTCCGCTCGGCCGGGCCATCGGGTGCCAGATCTCAAGCTATTGGCCTGTAATAACTTGCGCCTACTGTGCTCCTGGGAGTAGGCGCAAGCTTGGTGCCAACGACCTCAGTTCTCGAACCGCCGCCAGGGATCCTCGATCCGCCAGATGCAGAAGACGAGAACGCCGCACAGCGCCATCAGGGGCAGGGCGGAGACCCCATGCGTGAGCCAGGGGACGTACTGGGTTGCGAGCTTGGACAGCACCGTGAGCCAGGGAAGCTGGAAGCCTTCGACGAACACATGCTTCAGGTTCTCGACCACGGTACCCTGGCTGCGCACCATGGCGAGGCTCCAGCTCACCACCACGGACAGGAGCGCGAACCCCAGGGTGACCGCCCGCGGCAGGGCGAGCAGTGCGGGCACAGCAGCCAGGAAGACGAACGGAAGGATCGCCGCGAGATAGCGGATCCCGGTGACCCACTGGAGCTGAGTGTATTGCACCGTGCCGAAGAACAGGACCATCGCGAGGCTGAGGCCGACGCAGACCCACGACTCGCGCAGGGGGAGCAGGCTGCGTCCTCGCCGGGCCAGCCACGGCGCCGCCGCCGCGAGAATGGCGATCGGAGTCGTAATGAGAAGACCGTATCGCGGGTCCACCAGCAGCAGGCGGACCAGTTCGGGACTGAGCCCGCCGACCCCCTTGTAGCCCACGTCGATCCACTCCACCGGTGCCATCCACTGCTGGGGCGGCAGGAACGGGTTGCCGAAGCTCTCGTACTGATACTGCCACAGCAGCAGGATCCCGGGGATACAGCCGAGCAAGTACCAGAGCGACTGGCGGAAGCCACCCGCCACGCCGGCCTCGTCGCTCGCCCGCCACCAGGAGTAGAAGCCGAGCAGGCCCATCAGAATGGCGCCGCTGTAGTCGCACAGAAAGGCGAGGCCGCCGAGCAGCCCGGCGACGAAGTAGCGCCGGGCCACCGTCCAGCCGATGCGGCGTCCGGGGTCCCAGATCAGGGCGAAGGCCACAAACGCGAAGATGCCCAGACCGAGATTCTGGTTGAGGTAGCCGGTCCGGAAGAATACCGGGGTGCCGAAGCCGTAGAGGAGCGAGAGCCCCAGGGCCATGCGCCGGACCAGGCCCATCGCCTCGAGCAGGTTGAACATGACGACCACGCTCGCGGCACTGAGCGGGGCCATGCAGAAGGCCATGGTGATCGCGCCGACCAGTGCAAAGCGGACATCGAGGCCCATGCGCCGGATCTTCTGGTAGAACTCCACCCGGCGCGGTCGGTCGTCCCGGTAGACTGCAGTGGTGTCTCCCCGGGCGGCCCGCGCCGCCAGTTCCCGGTTCACCACGAAATCCACCGCCGGCCGGAACAGCGCGTAGGGGATGGCCGCCACCATCGATATGCCGGGGTTGGCGCCGTGGTGCGCGCCCTGGACCCTGGCCTCGGGCGGATTCTTGAAGATGTCGACGTGCAGCCCGTAGTACTTGTCGAGGGCGTAGGAGTGATCCTCGACGATGCTCACCACGAGGTAGTGCTCGCGCACGAAGTCGGTGGCATAGTGCAGCACAAACACGATCCAGCAGGTCAGGAACAGTCGGAGACGGATGGCGGTTCGGGGCATGTCAGTCCTCGACGACGTGAGTCTTGAACACCTCGCGATACGACGCCCACCGCCGCTCGTCGAAACCATCCGCCCCGAGACACTCGGCCGCCGCGTAGGCCATGAACAGCGCGTGGTGGGTGTTGTCGTGCGCGAACAGCCCCTGTCGCCCGTAGCTGAGCACCCGGGGCAGCCGAAGAGACCACTCATCCAGAACGCCGAGTGGCTGCTCGTATCCGTTGAGGTAAATCGGATACGCCTGTCGCAGCCGTCGGACCGCGACCGCGACGGGAGCTTTCGCCAGCGGGACACCCGCCCGGGCGAGGTCCTCGGCCACCAGCCGGCCTAGCGCCGCGTCGTCGAGCCTCCAGGTCGCGTCGTCCGCGTCGCAGGGCAGTTCGGCGCAGAGCACCGTCCGACCCCGCGGCTCGGAAGCCACCGAATAGTTCTTCGGCTCGGAGAGCCGGGTGATGGTGATCTTCGGGTCCGGGAAGTAGTGCGCGTCGTACTCGGTGAACTGCTCGACGTCGAGCACCAGGTACACCAGCAGCATCGCCCGGTAGCTGATCTTCCCGGCAGCCTCGAGCACCGCCGCCGGCGTGTCGGGCATGGCCCGGGCGAGCGCGGTGATCGGGATCGTGGACCAGAGGTGATCCGCCTCGAGGGAGGCTTCGCCGTTCGCGCCCTCGGTCCCGACCACCCAGCCCGGCATACCCTGCCGCGGCGCCAGGCGGGTCACCCGCGCCCCCAGGCGCAGCTCGGCCCCCGCTGCCACCGCGGCGCCGGCGTAGGCTTCGCTGATCTGTCCGAAGCCCTTCCGCGGATAGTAGAATCGTCCCGCCCCAGGCGGCTTCAGCCCCGGCACCGCGCTGAACACCTTGCGGATCAGCTTGCCGAACGAGCCGGCGGAGACCCGCCGGCGCGCCTGGATCCCCGACAGCTCCTCCGGGGCCCGACCCCAGATCTTCTTCGCGTAGGGGAAATAGAAGTCGCGGCAGATGGTCGGCCCGAGGTTGGCCCAGAGCACGCTGGCGAAGGTGTCCCCGGCGGCGCTGGTCCGGAATGGCTTCGCGGCCATGTCGGCAAGGGTGCTGGTCGCGAAGCCGGGATCGAGCCGCAGCAGCAGGTCGAGCGGCTTGAGCGGAAAGTGAATCCACCGTCCGCGGAGACCGATGCGGCCGTGACGGGGACGGTCGAGCAGGTCCTCGCCCAGGAAGTCGCGGATGTCGCGCATGATCTCGGGCTCACAGGCCGGGTGCAGGCGGTGACTGCCGTAGTCCACCCTGAGCCCCTCCAGCGTGAAGCTGCCCGCGTTGCCGCCGACGACCTGCTGCGCCTCGAGGATGGTGACCCGCGCCCGCTGCTGCCGGCGCAATTGGTAGGCGGCACCCACGCCCGCCGGCCCGGCGCCGAGAATGACGACGTGCGGCTCAGACATGGTGCCTCGCCGCGTCATGCAGTGCGGCGTTGATGGGGGGAGCGGCCCGGAGCCGGCCGAGGATCAGCCAGAGGAGACCGCCCACCAGTCCGCCGGCGATGAGCACCGTCTGCCAGAGGAGAGAACACACCACGCCGACGGCGATGGGTGTCCCGAACGGCGCGAGCAGTCCGGCGAGCGCCGTCTCCCGGACGGCCAGACCGCCCAGGCTGATCGGCATCAGGCCGGCGACCTTGGCGAGCGGCCAGACCAGGAACCAGACCGCGATCGGCACCTCGATGCCGATGGCGCGCCCCAGCCAGGCGTTGAGCAGCACGAAGCTGCCCTGGATCGTGAGCGAGAGGCCGAGGCCGAGCGCGCCGGTCATCGGCTCGCGGACCAGGCGGCGCAGCCCGACCAGGGTCCGGCTCACCGGACGGCGGATCTTCCGCGGCCACCACTTGAGCGGACGCCGGAGCAGGAAGGGGAGCGAGAAGCCGAGGGCGCCGATGCCCACGACAATGGCCACGGTCAGGACCTCGCCGCTCCAGCCGGGAAGGGCGTTCCGCGCCGTGAGGCCGCCGATGACGATGAGGATCGCCATGGCGATCATGTCGGTGAGCCGGTCGAGCACGCCGCCGAGGAAGGCCGCCTCGGGACGCTTGGTGAAGCGACCGGCCAGCGCCATCCGCAGCACGTCGCCGCCCACGATGCTTGGCAGGCAGAGGTTGGCGAAGAGGCCGGCGCTGTAGCAGAGCGCGGCGTCCGTCGCGCCGAGGGCCGCGTGCCCCGCGTTCACGAACATGCGCCACTTCACCACGCCGAGGGCGTGGCCCAGGACGAATCCGGTGAGCACCCCTGCCCAGACTCCGGGCGGCAGTCGCCCGAGCGCATCGCGCACCTGGCTCCAGGGCAGGAGCCAGGCAGAGCAGCCCGAACAGGGCGGCGCTGACGGCGACCTTGGCCCAGACTTTCATCGCCGCATCGCAATCCGCGCGTTCTGGTCCGCCAGCAGTCCGACGGCCCAGATGATCAGCGCGGCAAGGAAGGAGATGACGACGCTGCCGGAGAACTTGTGCACCGTCACCATGTCGATCGAGAGCTTCGCGAGACCCGCGATCGTGAGCAGGGCGCCGACGGGGATGAAGACCCGGAGCGGATTGAAGTAGACGATCGTGCGGAGCGTGAGCAGGGCGAAGTCGTAGGCATGGCGGGGCCGGATCTTCGACTCACCCAGACGGGCATGGTAGTCGATCGGGATGTACTCGACGGGATGCCCGTTGCAGTTGGCCGCCAGGGTGATCGTCGTGGTGAAGGAGAACCCGTTCGGCAGCAGGTGCTCGTACCGCCGCACCAGGTCCTTCCGCATCAGCCGGAGCCCGGAATTGATGTCCGGGATCTCCCGCTCGCTGAGGTAGCTCGCCAGCCACCGCAGAAAGGCCTTGGCCGGCTTGCGGATCATCGGCACCTGCACCGTACCCCCGGTGCGGGCACCGACCACCATCGCGTTGCGGTCGGCGGCCGCGAGCAGCTGCGGAATTGCGCTGACGGGATAGGTGCCGTCCGCATCGGTGATCAGGATCCAGTCGTACCGCGACCGGTGGATGCCGAGCTTGAGCGCGGCGCCGTAGCCGCGATTGGGCCGGCGCCGCAGCACCCGGGCACCGGTGGCCACCGCCTCGTCGGCGGTGCGGTCCCTGGAACCGTCGTCGACCACGATGATCTCGTAGGTCCAGCCGCTCTCGCGCAGGACCGCTTCCACGTCGTGGATCTGCTGGGCGACATGGGCCGCCTCGTTGTAGGCGGGGATCACGACGGAGACGGCATGGGTCAGGGCGCCTTCGGCGTCCTCGAACACGTCCTCGATCACTCGGACTTCCTCTCCACAGAGGCGGAATCAGGGGTGGCACGGCTCGCCATCACCACGATGGCGCCCCCACCAACGGTGCCGGGGTAGACGGCCGCGGTATCGTACGCCGTCTGCAGCCGCTGCCAGATCTCGGGCTCCACCGAGGCCAGCCGGATCGGGAAAGTGGCCAGCACCCAGGTGCGCGAGTGGGCCCGCTCCACCGCCTCCAGCTGGGCGAGTCCGGTCACGGCGGTGCAGGGGCACTGCGCATAGCGTTGGTACGGAAACACGGTCAGATCCACCGTTACCACCGCATCCGACGGCGCCCGGCGCGACGTCACGAACGCGGCCGCCCGCTCGTAATCCTGCTTCGGCCCCCAGGCACGGGGCACAGTCAGGGCGCTTCCCACCGACACCAGGATGATCGCCGCCGTCGCCACCAGGTCGCCGCGTGCGCCAAGCACCAGACGGGACAGCGCGAATCCTCCCTGCACGGCGATCAGCACGGCGAAGCCCGCGCTGAAGAAGAAGAAGCGCGGCCACAGATTATGGCTGATCGCCGCCATCGCGGCCGCCGTGAAGAGCCCCGGCAACAGGACGAGGGCAACGAGGCTCTTCTCCTCCCGCCAGAGACTCACGATCCCCGCGATCCCGACCACGGCGCCGGCCACCAGCCCCGCCCATCCCCCCGGCAATCCGGCGGCGAGACCGCGCAGCGTTTCTGCGGCCAGCCAGAGCGGATTCTGCCAGGCCGTCGACGCCGCGTGGGGGCCTGGTGCCAGCAGCGTCGACACGAACTGCGGCAGCACCGGTGCGTACAGCACCAGTCCGATCAGCGCCGAGGCCGCGAGTCCCAGCGCCGGCCTGATCCATCCTCGAGGGGCACGCGCGCGGCCGCCCCACCAGGCGCCCGCCAGGACTGCCACGTGGGCGGCCGAAGTGAACGCCGACGTGATGTGCGTGTAGGCGCCGAGCGCCATGGACCCGCCATAGAGCAGAATACAGCCCCAGCCCGCCTCGGGATCCCGCAGGAGCCGCAGGAATGCGAGCGTACCCAGCAGGGTCCACAACAGCAGCCCGGTATAGCCGCGGGCGTTCTGTGAGAACCAGACGTGGTGGTACGACACCGTCAGCAGCGCCGTCGCAAGCAGCGCGGCCCGGCCGGTCGTGATTTCCCGCCCCAGTCGGTACAGCGCCACCAGGCTCGCCACGCCGAAGACGACGGCCGGGAGCCGGAGCGCCGTGGCGCTCTCGCCCAGCACCAGTACGCTGAGCCGGGCGCTGACCGAGTAGAGCAGATGCTGGTTCTGGCTGTCGAAGGTCGTGATGATGCGACCCAGCGGCAACCGGACGTACTCGACCAGGGTCTGAATCTCATCGAACCAGAGCCCCTCACCCAGCCGATGCAGGCGGAGCGCCGCTCCAACCACGAGCAGTACCGGCAATATCCACGTCGCTCCCTGGGGCGCGTCGGACGCGGCCCGGGGTCGGAGCAGGGCGCCCGATTCCAGGATCCGCACCCGGCCCGCGGCCGCCAGGAAACCGGCGAGCAGGAGCAGCGCCCCCTTCAGGAGCCAGAGCCCGGTGACCACCTGTGGCGCCGGCGCTCCGGTCAGCGCTGTCGCCAGCGCCTGGGGAGGGATCACGAGGCCGAGCAGGGCAAGAACGAGGGCTGGTAGGCTCAGGGTTACCGGTCTCACCGAGGGTCTATGACCATGACGGCTCTGGAGTTCCGCTGTGTTGGCAATCCTCGTTCCATGCGACGGCTGCTGGTCTGTCCACGGCCGCCCCCTGCCCCCAGCAGGAAGGCCGCTCCCCGATCCCCCAAAAGGGCGCCAACTGGCCCTTGGCGGCCCCCGATCAGGCCATCAGCGCCTGGAGACCTCGTCGGTTGTGGCAGGGAAGCCCACAGCCGTTGCGAAGAAGCAACGATGAGTGGTTTGCACTCCACACCCTACCGTGCCGATTGCACGGACGCCAGTGGTGGGAGGGCTGGAAGGGGTAGGGGGCCGGCTCCCGGCCCGCCGGCTAGGACTGTCGGCGGGCGAGCCAGGCCGCGTACCAGCTGGCGGCTTCGTCGAGGCCCTGTTCGAATGTGAATGCGGGACCCCAGTCCATCATCCGCCGCGCCTTGGCGCAGTCGAGGTACTGGCGGGTGATCTCGTGGCTCGCCTCGTTGAGGACGACGGGCTCGAGCCCGGTCTTCCCCAGCCGCTTGAGGATGACCCGGACGACCTCCAGGACCGACATGGGAGTTTCGGTGCCGAAGTTGAACGCCTGACCGTGGAAGGCGGGGTCGTCCATCCGTTCGGCGAGCTGCAGGTAGGCGGCGACGGCGTCGCGCACGTAGAAGTAGTCCCGCACGAAGCTGCCATCGCTGCGAATCAGCGGCCGCTCGTTCTGAAGCGCGGAGCGAATGGTGCCCGGGATGAGCCGGTTGAAATTCAGATCACCGCCACCGAAGAGGTTGCCGCAGCGGGTCACGGCGACCGGCACCCGGTAGGTGTGGTAGTAGGAGAAGGTGATCAGGTCCGCGCAGGACTTGGAGACGTCGTAGGGAAAGCGTCCCTGCAGTGGCGCGTCCTCGGTGTAAGGCAGCACCGGATGCTCGCCATAGGCCTTGTCACTGGACGCCACCACCACCCGGCGCACCATCTTGGGCAGGGCTCGGCAGGCCTCGAGCACGTTCCAGGTGCCCCGGATGTTGGCCTCGAAGGTGGAGACGGCCGAACGGGAAGCGGTCCCGACGATCGTCTGGGCACCGAGGTGGAGCACCGTCTCGATCTCATGCTCGTTGAGCGCGCGAAGCAGGAGTGGCGCGTCCTCGAGTTCGCCCCGGACCACGTTCACCCGTTCGAGGAGGCCCTCGGAGGAAAGTCGGTTGCCGGCGACCCAGTCCCGCAGCAGGCAGGTGACGTTTGCCCCGCGTGCCACCAGCTCCTGGGTCGTCCAGGAACCCAGCAGCCCGGACGCCCCGGTCACGAAGACGTTGCGATTCTTCCAGAAGGTCATGGCCAGGTCTTCCAGGGGGCGCTGCCGCTGCTCCACAGACTCTCGAGCAGCTGCTTCTCGCGCAGGGTGTCCATCGGTTGCCAGAAACCGGTGTGTTCGAAGGCCATCAACTGGCCATCGGCGGCAAGGCGCTCGAGCGGCTCGCGCTCCAGGATCGTGGTGTCGTCGGCGAGATAGTCGAAGACGCCCCGCTCGAACACGAAGAACCCGCCGTTGATCCAGCCCTCGCCGGTCTGCGGCTTTTCCGAGAACTCGCGCACCGTGCCGGCCTCCAGCACCAGCCCGCCGAATCGCGATGGCGGGCGGACGGCGGTGACCGTCGCCAGCTTGCCATGGGCCCGGTGAAACGCGACCAGCGCCTTGATGTCGACGCTGCTGACGCCGTCGCCATAGGTAGCCATGAAGGTCTCACCGCGCACCAGCGACTTGAGCCGGCGGATGCGGCCGCCGGTCATGGTGTCGAGTCCGGTGTCCACCACCGCCACCCGCCAGTCCAGCCCGTGCGGATTCACGTACTCGAGCTTCCCGGTCCGGAAGTCGATGACATAGTCGCTGTTGTGGACAATGAAATTGTGGAAGTACTCCTTGATGATCTCGCTCTTGTATCCGCAGGCCACCAGGAAGTCGGTGTGGCCATGGCTGGCGTAGATGTTCAGGATGTGCCAGAGGAGCGGCCGTCCGCCGATCTCCACCATCGGCTTGGGCCGGGCGGCCGATTCCTCCGCGATGCGGGTACCGCGCCCGCCGGCGAGAATGATGGTTTCCATCGCTCAGTAGATCGTCGGGGTCGGGACCGGCACGATGAATCGGCCACCGCGCATCCGGTACTGCTCCTGCTGCGCCATGATCTCTCCGGCAAAATTCCAGGCCAGAATGAGCACGTAGTCGGGCTGCCGCTCGAGCAGCGTCTCGGCGGGGAGGACCGGCAGGTGCATGCCCGGCGTGAACTTCCCCACCTTGAGCGGCGACTTGTCCACGGTGTAAGGAAGCAGCCGGGTGTCGATGCCGCAGTAGTTGAGCAGGGTGTTTCCCTTCGCGGGTGCGCCGTAGCCGGCGACCGTCTTGCCCTCCCGCTTGAGCTCCTCGAGCAGGGTGACCACCTGGCGCCGATTCTCCTCGACGTCCCGGGCGAACTGGGCGAAGCGCGGCAGCGTGGTGAGCCCCTGCTCCCGCTCCCGCTCGGCCTCCGCCAGCACCGCGGGGGCGTGGTCGGGGTAGTGGGTCGCCAGGCCGGCATACATCCGGAGGCTGCCGCCGTGCACCGGGACATGATCGACCCGGATGATCCGGAGCCCGACGACCTCACAGAGGTGCATGAGCGCCGTCAGCGAGAAATAACAGAGGTGCTCGTGATAGACCGTGTCGTACTCCAGCCGGTCCATGAATTCGGGCACCCCCGGGACCTCGGTGATCATCAGGCCATCGCCCGCGAGCAGGGCGGCGCCGCCGCGCAGGAAGTCCTGGGTGTCGTCGACGTGGGCGAGCACGTTGTTGCCAATGACCGCGCGGGCCGGGCCGTGCTCCGCGCGCAGCCTCCGCGCGGTGGCGTCGCCGAAGAATTCCTCCACGGTCTCGATGCCCGCCGCGCGCGCCATCGCGGCGATGTTGCGGGCCGGCTCGACGCCGAGGGTCCGCACACCGCCCGCCTTGAAGCACTTGAGCAGGCTGCCGTCGTTGCTCGCCGCTTCGACCACCAGGTCCTGCGGGCCGAGGCCGAGCAGGTCGATGACGGTCTGGGCGTAGCGGACGTTGTGCGCCGCGATCGTGGTGGAGGTCCCGGTGACGTAGATGTAGTTTCGGAACAACACCTCCGGATCGATCACGTCGAGCAACTGCACCAGGGCGCAGCTCTCGCAGAAGTAGACGTCGAGCGGATAACGGGCCTCGGTCGCGAACTCCTCTGGCGAACTCAGGAAGGCGTTGGCCAGGGGCTGGGGTCCGAGGGCGAGGAACGACCGCAAGGCCGTGCCGCCGCAGCCACGGCAGGTGGTCCGCAGATGGTGACTCATGGAGGTCAGCTGCGGGTGGCCGGGCTGCTGCCGGGCGCCTGGAGGTCGGGCCCCAGGGATGCGGGCGGCTCCAGCCGACCGAACCGCGCCTGGAACAGGTTCTTCAGGAATTCCCAGCAAGTGGAGGCGCGCACGTTCGAAGAGCCACCCTCGCGCATCTGGCCGAGCACGTTCATCTCGAACACCGGCAGCCCGAGCCGCTTGGCCTTGATCATGACTTCGGCGTCGAGGAACCAGTCGTACGAAATGAGGTTCATCCGTTCGTAGTAGGCCCGCGGGAAGATTTTGGGATTGCCGTTGATGTCGATCGAGCCCAGGCCACCGAAGAGCAGATTGCCGAAGCCGTTGTACAGGATGGAGACGATCTTCCGGGAGAAGCCGTCCATCCGGAAGCGCCGCCGGACCTTGACCAGCTTGGGCGACTTGGCATTGGCTGCGATCTCGAACAGTTTCGCCACGTCGACTGCCTCCACCTGGCCGTCCGCGCAGATGAAGCCCACGAACGGCGCCCGGCAGCGCGCCAGGCCCCGCAACACGCCGTAGCCGTAGCCCTGATTGACCGCCACGGTCTCCTTCACCACCGGCAGCCCTTCGGCGATGAGCTCGTCGATGATCTGTCCGGTCCGGTCGCGCGACCCGTTGTCCACCAGCACCAGCTCGAGGGTGAGGCTCCGCTCGCGGAACGCCTGCACCAGCCGCGTGGCGGTGTTCCGGAGGGAGTCTTCCTCGTTGTAGCACGGCACCGCCAGCGCCAGCCCTGGCGGCGGCGGGACGGCGGGCGTTTGCGGCTGCCCCATGGGTGTCCTATCCGTTGTCTGCGCGATCAAGGAAGTGCAGTGTGCGCCTTATGCCGTCCGCCACCTCTACCGACGGCGACCAGCCAGTAAGGCTCTGGAGCCGCACGATGGCGACTTCGCGGTGCTGCAACTCGTTGTCCGGTAATGGCTTCTCGAATTTCAGCCTGTCCTCGCCGATCTGCAAGACATGTGCCGCCAACAGGACAAAGTGTCGGACCGTAGTCAGTCGGCCGGTAGCCAGATTCACCACCTCGCCTGGCTGGCCGCGAGTCAGCCCCAGTCGGAGCAGACCGTCGGCGACGTCCTCAACATATGTAAAATCCTTGAGTTGGGTACCAACCGAAAGGCTCAGCGGATCGCGGCGGTGGCGTGACGCGAACAGCAGTGGCAGCAGGCGCCCGGGATGTTCACCGGGCCCGTAAATCTGGCAGATCCGGGCCGTGAGGCCCGAAATCCCCCCGGCTTGGCAGGCCTTGGCCAGCCGTTGAGTCCCGGCGAGCTTGGACCGGCCGTAGAGTTCGTAGGGCGCCGTCGGCCCGGTTTCTTTCAGGTGACCGCCGACGTTGCCATACTCGAACACGCTGCCGGTGTGCACGATGCGGCGCCCGGTCCAGCTCCCCGCCGGGATCGCCCCCAGGGTCTCCGCAACGAGGGCCGGCAACTTCTCATTGAGCTCGCCGGCGACACGCTCGCTCACCTCCCGCTTCTCGTTGGGGTCCACCCCATAGCCGGCGAGGTTGAACACCACGCTCGGAGAGAGCCGGTGGAGCAGGGAGCGGGTCATCCTGGGGTCGGCCAGATCGGCCTCATGCACCGCGCCACCGATCGCGTACTCGCTGCAGAGCCGCGGCACCGGCCCCGCGTCGCGTACGATGAGGTGAACGTCGGCTCCCGCCGCGGTGAGCGCCCGGGCGACCCAGCGTCCGATGAAGCCCGAAGCGCCGAGCACCGCGACGACGGTCCCGGCGTAGGCAGACGGCTCCGATCGCGTGCTCACGGCCTGGCAGGGTTGGGCAGCGGGCCCGCGACCACCCGGTATCCATCCCCCGTTATGGTCGGTCCGTCGAGGTACCACACACGGCGATAGGGGAAGGCTCGAATGACCTCGGCTCGGGTGGTTGAGTCGCGGTCCCACGCATAGATCGGCTGCGACGCATGGAGGTCGAGCGGATTGTAGATCGCAGCTGAGTGGTAGTCCGGGTGCCGGTTCCCGCGGATCAGCACCAGGCCATCTCCGAACTGTCCGGTGGCTGCAAGGGTGCGCACGTCGGGACGCATGCCTCGGTAGTGGTAGTACTTGTCACTCGCGCGCCAGGGCAGAAACGTGACCAGCGCGGCGAAGGACAGGGCGAACGCAGCAAGCGTTGCGCGACCCCGGCCGGCCCAGGCCCGGTCAATGCCGGTGATTGCGCTGGCCGCGAGCCCGAGACAGGGGAGCAGGATCAGGTACCAATAGCGGGCACCGAAGTCGGGCCCACCACTGAACCAGTAGAACGTATGAGTCCAGATCACGCCCGCGATCATCGCCAGCATGAAGCGGTCGCCCCGGCGCACCGGGAGCAGGAACACCAGCAGGAGCAGTGGCAGCAGCGAGCCGGTGGCCCAGCCGAGGAGCTCCACATTCACGCCGGTGCCATTCAGGTTCGCATTGACGACCACGTCCAGGGGGCCGTGCCCCGGCAGCGGATCGAGTCCGCCCCACCCAAGCCCGCGATTGGGGCCAAAGCCGAGGGCGTTGGTCCCCGGCCCGTAGTGCAGGTCAGTGTACTGCATGATCGGGAAGACGCGCGGATTTCCGGTGAGCGCCGCGTTGTAGGGGAAGACCAGCCCGCCGACAGCGAGCGTCCCGATCCCGAAAGCGATGCCCGGCACCAGGTCCCAGCGACGCTGGCGGGGCGCGAGCGCCCAGAGGCCGAGCAATCCGGCGACGATCATCCCCTCCAGCGGGCGGATCAGGCTCACCACTCCGGCGCCTGCTCCGGCGACCAGGGGCCACACGACGCCCGCGCCACGACGGCTCCGAGCCACGCCTAGTGCCGCGATCAGCGCCGCGGTGAAGGTGAACGTGTGATTCATGTAGTTCATCGCCATGAACAGATGCCACGGCGACAGGGCGAGCAGGAGCAGCGCCGTGCGTGCGGTGCGCCGGTCGTAGAGCTCCTGCAGCACCAGATAGGCGAGCAGGACGTTGAGCCCCGCCAGCACCGGGTTGACCAGCGAGGGCACGCCGAGGAATTCGCCGACGGCCAGCATGGCGGGCCAGCCGGGCGGTACGGGGGAGAACCACCGCGTCGCGTCGAGACTCACGAGGTCGATGTCGAACGCCGACGCGACGGGCGGTGGCGGCAGTGTCAGGAGCCCCTTCGCGAAGTATCTGGCATGGAACAGATAGGCCACCTCGTCCGGCACGTGAGGATGGCGCTGATACGCGAAGACATTGAGCAGGATGGCGATCACCGTGACCCATATCGCCAGCCAGATGGCAAATCCGTCGAGACCCGGAGTGGCGACCGGGTCACGTGCAGTGGGATTGCCCAGCAGGCGATCCGCCGCTGCGGCCAGCCGGGCGGCCACGGTCTCGGGTAATGCGAGCAGGGCGAGAATGACGGTGCCCAGTGCCACCGACTGAACGATGGTCGCCGTCACCAGCTCCGCAGCGTAGTCGACAGGACTTCGCGACAGGGTGGCGCTTCCGAGGAAGAAGGCCGCGCCGCAGGCCACGAGTCTGGCGCGGCGCGGCAGCTGTTTCAGCGCCGCCGCGAGCGTGGCCCGCTGCCGCCAGAGTGCCACCACGACGATGAGCGACTGCGCCACCAGGATCAGCAGCGCCGCCGGTCGTTCCGCCCACATTCGCGTCAGCGGACGCAGGTGCTGGTAGGCGACATGCGGGCCCTGGTCCTCGAGCTGGAGCACGGCCGCCTGTCCCAGGACGAGGAGCGCGACCAATCCACCCGACCGCGCTGCCCCCGCTCGGGCCAGCCCCCAGGCGGCAAGCCCGGCGGCGACGGTGGCGGGTACCAGCAGCCAGAAATTCATCGTCGCATCGGCCGTGCGGAATCCACGATTGACCGGAGTCGCCGGGTGACAGGCAGGCGGAGGGTATCCGTCGCAAGATTCGTCCGCTCCTCCGGGTCCGTGTTGATGTCGTACAGCTCCGGGATGCCATCTCCGTTGCGGATGTAGTGCAGGCCATCCGCCAGGACCCCTATCATGTCGCCACGGGTGGACGGGTACCAGGCAGGCAGACGCGGAGCGTGGCGGACCTCGGCGAAGATCAAATCGGGTGTGGTGTCGGCGCCCGCTGTCCAGAACCGCGTCAGCGACCGGCCGGGGAAGTGCACCTCGCTGCCCAGCCCTAGCAGAGCCAGGATCGTGGCCGGGACGTCACGGTTGGATACCGGCTGCGGCACCACCGCGCCCGCCGGCACCCGGCCTGGCCACCAGAGCACGAGCGGGACCTGGAGCGACGGACGGTACAGGCTATTGCCATGATCGATCAGCCCATGTTCCGCGAACTCCTCGCCGTGATCGGAGGTGAGGACGATGATCGTTCGCTCCAGCAGCCCCCGCTGGTCCAGCGCCCGGAAGAGGTCGTCGAGCTCAGCGTCCAGGTACGCGATCGCGCCGTCGTAGCTCGCGAGAGCTCCGGCGATGAGGTCGGGATCCCAGGGGACCGCGTCGGTCTTGCGGCGCTTTGGATCGGGCTGGAGCGCGATCCCGGGGGCAGGAATCGGCTCGCGTACGGTTCCGGTGGGACAACCGGCTTGTGCGCGTCGTAGTAGTTCAGGAACGCGAAGAAGGGACGCTCACGATCCCGGTCGACCCAGCGCAGCAAGGCGGCGTTGATCTCGGGCGCGGGTTTGCTGACCAGCAGCTGATGCCAGTTGAGCCGCTCGCGCAGCCCGCGGCTGGCCGCGATGGCCCGGATCACCGAGGAGCTCGCCGCGAGTTCCGCGAATGACAGCGGGTAGTCCTCGTAGCGGATGAACCCCCGGCCGAGGCCGACTTCCCGAGAGGTGTAGGGCAGGTTTGCCACGAAGCCGCCCGTACGCCAGCCGCGGTCACGGAGGGCCTCGGCCAGGGTCGGCGTCGTGTCGTCGAGCGGGACGTACCAGTCGGTCGCCAGCTCGTGCGCATCGAGGCCGGTGAAGATGCTCGCGTGCGAAGGCAGGCTCCACGGCGCGGTCGAAAACGCCCGATCAAACCGCACCGCCGTTGTCGCCCGCTGCTGCAGCCGCGGGGTGGTGGGGCGGGCGTAGCCATACAGGCTCAGGTCCAGTGCGCGTACCGTGTCGAGGATGATCAGCAGCACGTTTGGGGCGCCGGCGCGCGCCGCGGGGAGCCCGGCGAGTGCCTTGCGCTCGTGCATCCGCTGCATGGCGAGCATCGTGACGGCGGTCATCACCGTGACGCCCGCCAGCACCGGAAGCGTCCGCCGCACCAGCCGCCGTCCCCACGGGGCGACGGCGGCGCCGCTTCTCCCCAGCCGGACCCCGAGGCCAATGGCGATGAGGACGGCCGCACCCTTGTGCAGTGGCGGGAACAGGAATAGGAGCGCCATGCCAGCGAGGGCGGTGCACCACGCGGTCACGTGGCCCACGGTGGGCCGACGTCCGAGCGCGCGGATTACCGCGAATCCGATCAGCGTGACTCCGGCGAACAGGCCCGCTTCGGCGAGTGGTGTCAGCCAGACTATGTCGGGGGACTGGAACAGGAAGAGCCGCAGGTGGTACTTCCGGACCGCCTGGTAGACGAGCTCGCCGTAGCCGGCGAGCATTCCGAACCACGCGGCGGTGGCGAGGGCCGCGGCGAGGGGTAGCCCGGAGCGGGGTGAGTCCATCCTCATGGCCGCACCGCGGCAGGCATCGCAGGCTGGTACTGTTGGAGCAGCGCACGGAAGCGGGGCAGCAGCGGGCTCGTCCCTGCGAGGTTGTGCCGGGCGAGCGAGTCGGTGGCGAGGTCGAAGACCTGCTCTGGGATGGTGTCGGGACGCAGGTTCAGGATGTACTGCCACTGATCGAGGACCACGGAACGGGCGGAGTGCCGGTCGTATTCCAGTGAGGCGAAGACACTGACGCCGGTGTCCGGGAGCGCGTGCGCCGTCTCGCCAATCCTCGCAAGGAGGTCGGGATGGCCAAACCGGGTGTCGTCGCTGCCGGCGAGCCCGACCAGCAGTCCCGCCACATCCGCCAGGGTGACCGGGACATCGAGGACCAGCCCCTGGGGCACGCGGCCCGGGGCGACTACGAACAAGGGCACCCGGATCTGTTCGGGGTAGAGGCTCGACCCGTGGCCTTTGGGCTCGTGGTCGTAGTAATCCAGGGTGCCGAACGACTCGCCATGATCCGAGGCCACGACGACTATGGTGTGCTCGAGGAGTCCGCGCCGCCCGAGGTCGGCGAAGAGCCGGTCCAGCTCGGCATCCACCCGGGTGAGCTCGGCGTCGTATGCGGCAATGCCCTCGCTGATCGGTGGCCGGTCCCGCCAACGCGGATGGTTGAGCTGGTCGTCGTAATAAGCCCGGTTCACGTCCATGTAGGTGAGGTAGGCGAAAAAGGGGCGGCCCGGGTAGTCGTCGAGGAATCGCTCGAGCCGCGCCGACGTCAGGCTCGCCGGCGCCGTGGGGCGGTCTTTCCGCTCACCCAGTGTGTGCAGGACGCTGCAGATGAGGCGTCCGCCGGCGGTCCGCCGCCAGAGGTCGTCCAGTGTGTAGACCTCGAACCGGACAAAGCCGCGTCCCAGGTACTCCGGTGTCACCCAGGAGTTGTTGCTGGAAAAGGCGCCGGTGACGTAGCCCCGAGCGGCGAAGGATTGCGCCAGGGTCGGTACGCTGTCCCACAGCTGCAGTCTCGGCCAGTCGGCGCCGTGCTGATGCGGCAGGCGGCCGGTGAGCAGCGTCGCATGGGAGGGCAGCGACCAGGACGCGGCGGCCCAGGCATTTCGGAAGACGACGCCGCGGCTCGCGAGCCGTTCGAGTGTTGGCGCCAGCACGTGGGTCCCCTGGAAGAAGCGATCCCGCCGTACTGTGTCGAGGATCAGGAGCAGCACATTCGGCGGCCGGGGCCGGGGACTGGAGGCGATGCTACGGGCGCGTGCCCATTCCGTCAGGCGGCCGGCCAGCGTGGTGCCTGCGAAAGCGATCAGGACGAGGATGGCGGTCGCGGGCAGCCATCGGCGCAGCGCATCGAGCAGCGCCGCCTCGCGGTCCCGGACGATCCGTGCCACGCTGATCCCGATCCCGCCCGCGATCACGGCGACACTCGCGGGGTGCAGGACGCCGGGTCCCCCGATCACCGCAGCCGTGCCGAGCGCTACGAAGCTCCCGGCGACCGTCGCCACTCGCGGGCCGAGCGCGGGAACCACCCGCGCGGCAAGCGCCAGCCCGATGGCAGCCAGGCCGAGCAGGACGATCTGCACCAGCGGTGCGATCCACAGCACGTCGGGCGACAGCTTATGGGCCGCCTGGATCGCCGGCCAGGCGCGGGTCCAGACTAGCACCGCCCCCTCGAGCAGCCCGAAGGCCGTGCCGATCCACAGTGCCAGGCGGAGATTCTCGAGCAGCGTGGCGCGCGGTGCGGTCATCGGGTGGCGGGCGGCGCGGTCAGTGCCGCGCCGGCAGAATCAGTTCGGGGAACCATGACCGAGATGGCGGAGAGCAGATTGCGGGGCCACCACTCCTGGTCGCCCGGCACCGCCGCGATCCGGCGGACCTCTACATAATGCGCCCGCAGCGTGTCCGTCACCCCGGAGCCGCGGTTCTGGAAGTCGTAACCGCTGCCGTTGTCGAGGTCGCGCACGAGGATCTTGCGGTACGTCTGTGCGGCGATGCGGTGCATCGTTCCTGCCAGCATCTCGGTATTGATCCTCGCCTGGTTCTTCCCGACGTGCAGTTGCACGCTGCTGACCCGATCCTTCATCAGCACCGTGTCGGAGAGGTAGACCCACGATCCCCGGTCGAGCAGAATGGTCCTGGGGTCCTGTCCGGCAAATTCGCGCTCGATGTCGGCGATGTAGCGGGCCGTATCGGGGGGCACGTCGTTCTTCGGTTCGCGGACGAGACCGATCCCTGCCACCATGAACAGTAGGCCGCCGACATGCACCGCGCGGGCCAGCCAGGCCGGTGCCGGCGCCGCGGCCATCCCGATCCGGTGCCAGATCCGCGGCAGCGCGGCGAGGAACCATGCCGCCGCGATCATCACGCCGGGTCCCAGATGGTTCTTCTGCCAGCCGATGCCGCTGGTATAGACCTCGAGTCCGAGCAGCATGGCGGCAGTCGCCCAGAGCGCCCAGGCGGAGCGGGTCCGCTCCCGCACGACGAGCAGCCACATCGCGGCGAGGCTCATGGCGACGTAGGCGCCTGCGGCCAGCAGGCTCTGGAAGCTGCGCGCGAGTCCCACCGATTTCGCGCCCAGCACACCCAGCACGAAATAGCGAGTATGCGGTCCCCCGATGTGAAACAACAGCGCGAGGCTGAAGCCGAGGGCGATGGCGGAGAGCACGCCATAGACGAGCACTCGGCGGATTGCTCCCGTTCCCGTCGAGAGCAGGTAGAGCCCGATCAGGACACCCCAGACCAGCAGACTCTGTTTCGACCAGAAGCCCACGGCGGGGACCAGCGCGAGGGCGCCGATGAGCCACCACGTGCGAGTTAACTCGTACCGCGCCAGCAGCCAGAACGCCGCCACCGAGATTAGCAGGGTGAGGCTGTCGGGATGCAGTGTATGGACATTCAGGTTGAACTGTCGCTCCATCCCCACCATCAACAGCAGCGGGAACCAGAGTGCGAGCCACAGCAGTCGCTCGCCGTATTCCTCGCTGGACAGGAACCGGCGGGCGAGCAGGTCGCAGGCGCTCGTCGCGACCGCCGCGGCCACCGCGACGTAGGAGAACTGGATGGTGCGGAGCAGGGGGATCGAGGTTTCGGCGCCGAAGATCCTGGCGATCCCGTACGTCAGCAGCTGCGCCCCAGGAGTGTACACGGAGCTGTTGTTGTCCAGCGGGTCGGTGTATAGCGGGATGCCGGCACGCAGCTTGATGATATCCCCGATATAGTCGCCTTCCCAGAACCCCAGGAAATCCACGGGGAATCGCAGGTAGAAGGAGACCTGGTACAGCCCCATCAGCGCGAACGCCATCGCGCCAGCGATGGCGAGGCCGAGCCACCATGCCCCTGGCGCGAGGAGCTGGCGAGCCCACCACACCGCACCTGCCGCGGCGCACGCAACGATGCCGGTAATAAGCAGCAGCAGCGGTGGTGACACCGGAAGCTGGCCTCCCGTGAACCCCACGATCGCCGTGGTGATGGCTGCGGCTGCGGCGACCGCGGCCAGCGACAGCATCGGGGAGGCGATGGATCGTCCGGATCGCATGCTAGCGCACTGTTCGCCGGTGGGAGGATAGCGATGCGGGGCCTCGCCCGAAGGCAAGCCGCATCCGAGTCGACGCCGCCGGCGGCCGTGGTGGCGGAACCGGCGTCGTCGGAGCGAGGCCGCCATGACCTCGGGGCGCGCTGGACAGCGTCACGGAACGCAGGAACGGTGGCAAGGGGAGGCGGCGATCAACGAACGGGCGGCCCGTGACCCGGCACGTACACGGAATCTACGAACCGGCGCATCGCCGCCAACTCGGCTGCGAACTCTGCGCCCAATGGTACGTCCTCGGTCTCGTCCCGCCGGAAGTTGTAGAGCTCCTCGATCCCGTCACCGTTGCGAATGTAGTGCAGCGAATCACGTACCAGCGAGACCATGTCCCCGCGGCCGATCGGCATCCGCTTTCCCAGATTCGGGAGGCCGGTCACCTCGGAGATGATTGGCGTCGGCGGGGCCGCCGGCGTCTCGCGCCAGTAACGGGCGAGGCTCGTCCCCGGGAACGCGGGTCCACTGTGCACTCCGGCAAGGTCGAGGATGGTGGTCGCTACATCCCGCAAGGTCACGGCGTCGGTGACTCGCCGGTCGGCGGGAACCGTGCCCGGCATCGCGAGCAGCAGCGGCACATGCAGCGTCGGGAAATACAGGCTGTTGGCGTGGCCCCAGAGCTTGCGCTCGCCGATCAGCTCCCCGTGGTCGGCGGTGACGACGACCAGGGTATTGTCGAGCAGCCCCCTGCGCTTCAGGTCGTCGAGCAGCTTCCCGATCCGGTCATCGACATAGGCGATGGATGCGTCGTACGCGTTCCGAGCCTTCTGGGGCTTGATCGTGGGATAGACGAACCCCCTTAGCCGCGCGCGCAGGGAGGCCGGCGTCCGGCTGGCCCCGAATTGCGCCGCGAAGGGCTCCGGTGGGAGGTAGGGGTCGTGAGCATCGAAGTAGTTCAGGAAGACGAAGTAGGGTCGGTCCCCCGACTGGTCCAGCCAGTGGAGTACCTCCGCGTTGACGTCATCAGCGGAGGTCCGGCCCAGCATCTGCCAGTCGTCGACCAGGCGACGGACGCGCACCCTCCCAGAGAGAAATTTCCAAAGCGTGGTGGCATCGACCAGTTCGGCCAGCGAGATGTCGTGATCTTCGAAGTGGATGAAATCGCGGGCGAACCCGAATTCCCATCCCGCATGCACCTCGTTGGCACTGAATCCGCCGGTGCGGTACCCTTGCCGGCGAAAGACTGCGGCCAGCGTGGGCACCGCCGGGTCGAGCCGGCTGTACCAGTCGGCCCGGTGCACGGCGCGCAACTCCCCGGTAAACAGGTCGGCATGGGAGAGCACCGTCCACGGCGCTGAGGAGACCGCATAGTCAAAGGTCGTCCCGGTGGTGGCGAGGCGGCTCAGGGCGGGGGTGGTGGGACGGTCGAACCCATAGACGCTCAGCTCGAGCGCGCGAACCGTGTCGAGGATGATGAACAGCACGTTCGGGGCCCGCGGGGCCACGGCCGGGAGTGTGGCCAGCGCCCGCCGCTCGCGAATCCACCGGCCGCCAAGGCTTCCCGCCGCGATCAGGGCCAGCAGGAGCATCAGACGGGCGGTCCACCGGCGCGCGGCGGCCGGCAGTCCGGCCTCCCGCCCTCGCGTCCACCGCACCGCCTGCACAGCGCAACCAATGGCGATCAGCAGCTGGGCGACGGGGTGCATTCGTCGGTCGTACAGCAGCAGGACGCTGTACGCGGCGAAGAAGACCGGAAGGCCCAGTCCGATGGTTGGCCGCAGACCGCCTCGCCGATGGCTCACCAGCGCGAGCAGCAGCCCCAGAACACCGAAAGTGATCGCGTACCCCAGGGGGGACATCCAGACGACTTCCCGGCTCCGCAGGATCGTGCGCATCAGGGCGAAGCGCTCCACGGTCAGCAGCAGTAGCTCCACCAGCCCCGCGACGATGCCGACGCTGACGCCGATCGCCACCAGGGTGCGGCCGTCGAGGCGGCGCGGTGGTTCGGGCGATCGAGGGGAATCGCTTATCATGTTCATGGCGGGAATGTCTTGCTCCTGAGGGAATCACGGCGGGCTGACTCGTCGTCGGCGCCGGCAATACAGCCAGTGGCCTCGGCCCGGTCGCGAAGAAAATGTAGGCACGCCCTCAGGCAAAGGCTGCGTGGGATGCGGGCGGCGCTCCTTCGGTCGCATAGGCGGGCGCCGGTCGTATGCTGCCACAGCTGCAGTTCCAAGGCCGTGTCCGTCGGCTGGTTGTCTGGGTTGCCGGCTTCCCGCGGCTCGATCCCGAGATCCGATCCGCCTTCGAGACGGCACTCCCCGATGCGCACGAAGCATACCACTCCCGGCGAGCCCAGTGTAGATAAGTCCTACTCGGACCGAAGGTTCAATCGGCTGAGCGGGGACTCGCCCGCCTGGGGGGACTTCGCGGTGCGGTTAGAGTTGTAGGCGTGGCGCAACAGCCGCTACACCCTTGCGCTATCTCCAGTTCGTCCGCCCATCGCGACTTGGGCGGCAGCGGGATCGGCCCTGGAGTTGCTCCGCGGCGGGGGATTCCACCCTCGAGCCATTGCCCAGTCGCTTGTGCTAAGAGCGGGTGGAGCATGGAGAATTCACGAGTCATGGCAATATCGAAGGGCAACGCCTCCCCGCGGATCCTGCAGGTGCTCGTGCCTGGGCCCGCGGGTGGCCTGGAAAGTGTCGTGCACATGCTGGCCCGCGGCCTCCGGGATGCGGGCGTACCTGTCGCGGTGAGCGCCGTGGTGGAGCCTGGCCACGCCCTGCCGCCGTCGCTGGTCGCGATCCAGGACGCGGGCCTCGAGGTCTTCTGCCACGCCCCCGCGCATCGCGCCTATCTTCGGGAGCGCCGGCTCCATCGCGACACCATCATGAGGTGGGGCGCGGAGGTGGTCCACACCCACGGGTACCGGGCCGATCTGCTGGCCGGCTCCGCTGCGCAGTCGCTCGGGCGCGCCCAGGTGACGACCGTCCACGGCTTCACCGGCGGCGACTGGAAGAACCGGCTGTACGAACGACTCCAGCTTCGGGCGTTCCGCCACTTCGACGCGGTCATCGCCGTCGCCGGGCCAGTCCGGGACCGGCTGGTCGCAAGCGGCCTCGCGGCCTCGCCGATCACGGTGTTGCCGAACGCCTGGGCATCGACGGCCCCGCCACTCGATCGCGCCGCCGCCAGGGCGGCACTGGGCCTCGCGGCCGATGCGATCGTCGTCGGATGGGTTGGGCGCCTCTCTCCGGAGAAGGGGGCTGATGTGCTGCTCGAGGCCATTGCCCGGATGGGTCGCCTGGATCTCACCGTCTCCTTTATCGGGGACGGCGCCGCCCGCACCACGCTGGTCGACCAGGCAAGCCGGCTCGGCCTCTCCGATCGAGTCCGCTGGCATGGCCTCGTGCCCGAGGCGGCCCGTCTCTACCCGGCATTCGACTGCTTCGTCCTGAGTTCCCGTACCGAGGGGACCCCGATCGCGCTCTTCGAGGCGATGGCCGCCGGGGTGCCGGTCGTGGCAACCCGGGTGGGCGGGGTCCCCGATGTCGTGAGCGAGGCGGAGGCGATGCTGGTGCCTTCCGAGCAGCCCGCGGCGCTGGCGGAGGCCATCGCCGGCGTCCTCGGCGCCCCCACCGACGCCGCGCGGCGCAGCGCGCAGGCACGCCTTCGGCTGGCGCAACGCTATGCGCCTGGTCCGTGGCTGGAACGTCACCTCGCGCTCTATCGCACCGTCCTCGCCCACCGGCGGGGGGAAGCCGCCTGATGCTGACTCGAATCGAACTCCTGCTGTTCCTGCTGCCCGGGCTGCTCTTCGGGTATGCCTACTTCGTCTATCCCTGGCTGCTCCGGGCGTGGGGGAGCTTCCGCCCCGCGCCGCCGGTCTTCGCGGATCCGCCGGAATGGCCGATGGTGACCATCGTGGTCCCCGCATACAACGAGGAGAACTCGATCCGGAGGACCATCGATTCCCTGCTCGCGCTGGAGTATCCCGCCGACCGGCGGCAGATCCTCATCGTCTCAGACGCCTCGACGGACGGCACCGACGACATCGTGCGGGAACATGCGGCCCGGGGTGTGGAGTTGCTCCGGCTGGCCGAGCGCAGCGGCAAGACCGCGGCGGAGAATGCTGCGTTGCGACGATTGCGCGGGACGATCGTAGTCAACACCGACGCCACGATCCGCATCCTGCCCGGCTCCCTGCAACCACTGATCCGGGTATTTCAGGACCCCACTGTCGGGGTCGCCTCGGGCCGGGACGTGAGCGTGGGCGACATCAGCCTGGAAGCCAACAAGGGCGAGTCCGGCTACGTCGGCTACGAAATGTGGGTGCGTTCGCTCGAAACCCGGGTCGGGTCGATCGTCGGGGCGAGTGGCTGCTTCTACGCCATCCGGCGGGAACTTCACGAAACGCTCGTGCCGGCCGCGCTGTCGCGGGACTTCGCCTCGGCGCTCATCGCCCGCGAGCACGGCTTGCGTGCCGTCTCGGTCGATGCCGCCATCTGCCTGGTGCCACGAACGACCTCACTCCGGCGGGAATACCGGCGCAAGGTGCGCACGATGGCCCGCGGCCTCGAGACGCTGTGGTTCAAGCGGAAGCTCCTCAACCCCTTCGGCTACGGCCGCTTCGCCTGGATGCTCGCATCCCACAAGCTCGCCCGCTGGCTGGTATTCCTGGTGGCGCCGCTCGCCCTCCTCGCCCTGGCGCTGCTCAGTCTGGATTCAGTGGCGGCGGCAGTAGTCCTGGTCCTGGTGCTGGCGGGGATACTGCTGGGCGGCATTGCAATGCGGGCGCCCGAAGGCAAGCGGATGCCGCGGTTGATGGCGCTGAGCGGCTTCCTGCTCGCCTCACATCTGGCGGGATTCATGGCGTGGACCAAGGCGCTTCGGGGCGAACTGAATCCGATCTGGGAGCCTACCCGGCGCTCGCTCTGAGCCTTACCAGGACGGCAGCACGCGAAACACCGACGGGACCAGGTCGTGCGCCACCCGTGCGGCGAGGAAGTTAGCCTGCTCCTCGGAGGTGCGATCGTTCAGATAGACTACGATCCGGACCAGCGCCTCTTCGCTTCGACCCCGCAGGGCCGAATCCCGCAGCAATTCCCACTTCACCCGATACTCGTTGGCGGCCACCCGGCCGCGTCCCTGGTACCAGTAGTACACCATGGCGCGGCTCTGCTTGTTCTGCAGCAGATAGCGATTGACTGTCTCCGGGCCGGCGGCGGTTTCCACGGTCGTGACGGACTGGTTGAGCGCTTCCCAGCCCGAGCCCGGCAGGCAGTTCTTCGGGGAGTGGATGGTCCGCCCTTGGGTCTGCTCCTCGTAGTAGCCGACGTAGATGTCGAACGGTGCTTCCTCGCCGGGATACCAGCGGAACAGGTAGCTCGAGACTGCAGCCGCCTTCTCCTGGTCCTTGGGAATCGTGCCTCGGCTGCCGGTTCGTCCTGCCAGCACCAGCGGAATCGAGTCCAGCGGCAGGGCTAGGGGGGCGGGATGCTGGCGGTTGACGGCCAGGGTGGCGACGCACCCCAGAGCTAGCACGCCCCCGGGCAGCCACGAGGTCCACTCACGCATCGGTCGAAGGGGCCATCAGGCGGCGTTCCACCAGCGAGACCAGCCAGGTAAAGCCGCCTAGAATGAGGAACGCCACCACGAACAGCAGCCATCCCTCGCTCAGGTGCATGAAGCCTTCGCCAAGCTTGGGATCCACCCAGCGGACCAGAAAGCCGGTGAGAAACACCCGGACGGCATTCACCACCATGGCGACCGGGATTGCGAGCAGCACCAGCAGAAGCCGGCTGACCGGGTGCCGGAGCCAGAGCCCGCCCACCAGAACCCCGAGGGCGAGGAGGGCGGTGAGTGAGCGCAGTCCGCTGCATGCTTCAGTCACGAAGAGGTCGCGCCCGGGGAGCCGGATGATGTTGCCCGACAAGGTCACGTCGACGTGCCGCAGCTGCAGCAGGGCCGCGCCCCAGCGAGAGGCCACCAGTTGCAGGGGCAGCGCGAGGCTATTGGTCAGCACCGCGGGGATCGGGATGGACAGCACGAGCAGGGTGATCGGCAGCCACCAGCGAAGGACCTGCCGGACGCCGCGGAAAAAGAGAATGATGCCGATGGCGGCAGCAACCATCGACAGACGCATGGTGAACAGTTCGGCGGCGAGACCAGACAGGTAGCGGAGCGCGACGCCGCCGGCGAGCACCACGATGCCGAGAAACCGCAGCGGTTGGGCGGCCACCAAGCCACGTTTCCAGCCCAGCCAGAGGGCCAGCGGTGCCAGCAGGAGGCCGTGGCCGGCATCCGGATCATTCCACCAGTCGGAAGCAAGCAGCAGGGCCGGCTTGCTGAACAGCAGTGCGAAGGTGACGGCGCCGAAGAGGAGTGGCGCGAGGCGCGGAAAATCCCGCGGGAGGACGGCGGGGCTTGGTGCGGGGGAGACCGTGGCGGCCACCGAGGCTTACCACCCACCCCGTTTGAAGAGAATCACCGGAACGGTCTTCAGCATGATGCGGATGTCCTCCCAGAAGCTCTGCCGGTGAAGGTACGCGAGGTCGTACCTGAGCTTGTTGCGCACGTCGTCGAGGCTCTGGTCGTACTGCTGATTCACCTGGGCGAGGCCGGTGATGCCGGGCTTGACCCGCTGCCGCGCGTCGTACTGCGGGATGGTCGTCCGCAGCTGGGCGAAAATGCTCGGCCGCTCAGGCCGCGGGCCGACGACGTTCATGTCGCCTCGCAGGACATTGAACAGTTGCGGCAGCTCGTCCAGCCGGTACTGACGCAGGAACTTGCCCACCGGCGTGACCCGGGGATCCTCCTTCGCGGCCCACACGGCACCGGAGAGATGCTCCGCGTTCACGCACATCGTACGGAATTTGTAGATCGTGAAGACCCGGCCCCCGAGGTCGTGGCCACGGCGAGCGTCCGCTTCGGCAATCCGGCCCCGGCCCCAGCGGCGGTCGATCCCGATGCGGGTCTGCGAGTAGAGCACCGGGCCGCGGCTGGTCAGCTTCACCGCGACCGCGATGAGCAGCAGGATCGGCGACAGCAGGAGCAGAGCGATCAGGGCAAGGGAAAAATTGAGCGCGCGCGACAGCGCCTCCGAGCGGGCCCGGGGGACCATGGGATCCGCGACGTCCTCAACCAGCCGGAGCCAGTGCTCCCGTGGGGTGGAACGTGCGGTACGCGTGCCGCTCACATGCGCCATTGTTCGTGTCACTTCCTGTCGTGCCCCGATACGTTACCAGATCTTCAGAAGCTTGCCCAGACCGTACAAGCTCACGATTGTCGCAGGAATGATCGTTATCGTACGGAACGTTGTAAACCAGTCCCTCTTGGTCTTTGCCCCGACGTCGATGACATCTCCGGCCCGCAGGTTCAGTTCGTCGAGCGTCACCCCGTCCGCGATCGCCTTCTCGAACGTCTGCCCGTCGACGAGCTCCTCCTTGCCCCGAGTGATCTTCGACTTGTTCATCTCGGTCCCGTTGCCGATACCGCCCGCCTGGGTGAGCGCATCGCTCAGCAGGATGTCGGAATCGAGCTGGATGAATCCCGGCTTGCCGACCGAGCCGAGGATCGTGAGTCGGATTTGCGGCCGAGCCTTGAGTTCCGGGTTGCGGATGTAGCGGCTGACCTGCTCCGTGAGGTAAGGCTCGACCTCCGACCGCAGCACCCCCCGCATGGGGATGTCCGGCAGTCCGGGCAAGCTGAGGACGCGGCCGGGGCCGACCGATCGGAGGCCGCCGACGCCGCTGTCTCCTGCCTGCGCGACCAGCGTGATGTTGATCTGGTCCCCGACATAGAAGTCACCCTCGAGGAGCCGCTCCCGGATCAGTGCCGCCTCCTGGCGCTTGTCATCCCGGAAGGAGGCGCTATAGGCATCCGAATTGGAGAGCGCCTCAGCGTCCGTCAGCGCCTGCTGCAACTGCGCCCGGGTCACACCAGGCCGACGCGCGTCGACCGAGCCTGGTTCCTGTCCCGCGGCCGACGCAGGTAGTAAGATCGTCGCCGCGACTAGCAAGGCATATGCCCCAGCGGCGAAAACCCTCTTTTCGATAGCGTGAGTCAGCGTATGCATAATTATCTCGAGATCTCAGTGCACAGTACGTGCTAGTTTCCTTGCGGCAGATCCCCAGCCCCATGTACTTCTCCTGCATGGGTTTCGCGGCCATGCCCGGGTCAGCGTCTGCCGAGCCTGCCGGCGCTGTGGCCTCAAGCCTACACTCACTGCCGCGAGTCCGCCACGACTCCACCCGGCGAAGTGAGTTTGCGTTATGCATTCTATGGGGAAGTCAGTCAAAAGGGTCAGATTTCCACGCGGTTCACGCCTTGCTCCGAGAATACGCGAGAGGCATCGTCGTATTGCCTCGTCGCGGGGGTCGTCGTATCGTAGTCAGTCCGTTCCACTCCCCCGAGTCGTGCCCGCAGCGGCCGCGCAGGCAGTATGACTGCGCTCCGCCTGTCCCGTGACGCCCCGTCCGTAGAACAGCGCACCTTCCGGCGGGGGTTGGCGCACGAGCCCTGAGGAAGCATGACCGAGCGAGAGCCGTCGCGTCACCCGCCACTTGTCCTCATCGCGAACGACCAGGAATGGTCGGCGCGGTCGCTGGAGAGCATTCTGGCCCCGAACGGGTACGCAGTCTTGCGAGCGTACACCGGGCTCCAGGCCTTGGAACGCGCCCGAAGCGCCCGGCCCGATCTGGTCATCCTCGATGCCCAAATGCCGGATCTCCATGGCATCGAGGTCTGTCGCCAGTTGCGGCAGGACCCCCGATTCAGTGCCACGACCCCGATTCTGATCACCACTGCGGGCCCCTCGGGCCGGGCGCAGCGGCTCGAGGCCTACAAAGCCGGCGCGTGGGAGTTCCTCGGCCAGCCTCTCGATGGTGAAAGCCTTCTCCTCAAACTCAGCACCTTTCTCGCCTCCAAGCTCGAGGCGGACCGTCTGCGCGAGGAGAGCCTGCTCGACCAGCCCACTGGCCTCTACAACATGCGCGGCCTTTCCCGCCGGGCGCGCGAGATCGGCTCCGAGGTATTTCGACGCCACCAGGCACTCACCTGTCTGGTGTTCTCGCCGCAACCCGCCGCGAATGGCACCGACCTGCCGCCCGCGTACGTCCCGGCGGTGGGCCAGCTGCTGCGCGAGCAGGGCCGGGCTTCGGACGCGATCGGTCGTCTGGGCGACGGCGAATTCGCCGTGATCGCCCCGGATACCGAATCGGTCGGGGCGGTCCGGATGTTCGAACGGCTGGAGCGTCTGCTGGCGGGCCACAGCAGCAACGGCGCAGGCCAACACCCTCTTCGGGCAGGCTACTGCGCCGTTGCGGATTTTGCGGTCTCCGAGATCGACGCCGTCGAAATGCTGCTGCGGGCCACCTCCGCGCTTCGCCAGCTGCGGGAGCAGGGCACCGGGGAGCGGATCCGCGCCTTCGAGCCCGTCGCCACTGTCCCGCCGACCTGAGGCTAGGACTCAGCCGGCTCCGTCGGACCTCGCGCTCGACTGCGCCGCGACTTGGGGCTTCTCCTCGTCCGAGGTGTAGCCATACAGGTAGGAGTAGTACCGATACACGCCCTCCGCCTGGATCTCGTTCAGCACGGCTCCAAGCACTCGTACCGGCAGCCGGTCCAGCAGCCTGAGCTTCGCTTCGGCCATCTGGCGGTCGGTCTCTCCGGAACGAAACACCATCATCATGTTGCCGGTGGTCGTGCCCAGCACGAACGGGTCGATGCCTGCCCCGAGCGGCGGGCTGTCCACGATGATCACGTTGAAGCGGACCTTCATCTCCGCCATCAATTCGGCCATGGCCGAGGAGCCCAGCAGTTCGGGGCCCTGGTGGCGACGGGTGCCGCAAGGGATCACCCAGAGTCCCCGCTGCGTGGTGGGGCGGATGATCTCTTCGAGACCACATTCTCCCGTCAGGTAGTCGAGCAGGCCGGGTCTGCGGTCGACCCCGAACATGCGGTGGATCTCGCCCCGGCGGATGTCACCGTCAATCAGCAGAGTGCGGTATCCCGCCTCAGCAAACGACACTGCGAGGTTGGAGGAGACCAGGGACTTGCCGTCGCCCGCTCCCGGGCTCGAAATCGTGAGCATGACGGGGCCCGCCGCCCCGTAGGAATGGGCCAGGTTGAGGCGCACCGTGCGGAAGGCCTCGACCACCTGGGCCGCCTGGTCAGGCGGCAGCCCTCCGCGGCGGTCCTTTTTGATCGCCGGGATCGCGCCGAGAATCGGCAGGCCGAGCTCGCTTGACACCTGCTCAGGGTAGCGGAACCGCTTGTCGAGCTGGTCCAGCAGCAGCGCGAGGCCCACCGCGAACGCAAGGCTCGCCCCGAACCCCATCAGAATGATCTTGGGCGCAGTATTCTTGGACGGCTTGCGCGGCGCGACCGCGTAGTCGAGGACGCGGATGTCCGGGATGGCGGAGAGTTCGGAGAGCTTCGCCTCCTCCAGGCGGCCGTTCAGCATCTTGAACAGGCCATCCGCCGCTTCGAGGTCGCGGGTGAGCCGGGTTTCAGTGATGGTGACCTGCGGGATCTCCCGCATCTCCACCGCGGCCGACCCGAGCCGGGTGTTGAGGTCCTGCTCCTGGAACTTGAGCTGGTCGATCAGGGCCTGAGCGTACTGCGGAATCTGGGTGGTCCGAAGCAGATCGACTGCAGCCTGGGCCGCTTTCACCAGCGGATGCTCCGGGGTATAGCGCTGCAGTAGCGCCGTCAGGTCCGCCTCGCGGACAGTCAAGTCGGCCAATGCCTGTTTGAGCTGCGGCGCTTGCGCCACCGAGGGAACGGTCTGGAAGGCATCGACCGTGATCGCGCCGCCCCGAGCCCGTTGCAGCACCGCTTCGAGCTGCTCCCGGTCCCGTCTGATGCCCTCCAGGGTGACCTTCTGGGAGAAATAGACGGAGGTGGCCTGGCTCGTCGTGCTGGAAAGGCCCGGGGTAACCGCGAGGACGCCCGAGCGCGGCTGGGTGATGGTGGCGATCTGGAAAGACTTGAGCCGTGTTTCGGCGTCCCGAAGGTTGGCGTAAGCGATGGCGACCTGCGAGTCCAAGGCGATCCGCAGCTCGGTCAGCTTCCGCTTCTTGAGATCGGCCGCCTGGTCGACGAATTCCTGTGAGATGGCGTTGAGGACCGCGGCGACATGGGTGCGGTCCTTGCTCTCGAGCGAGACACGGAGGAAGGATCCCTTCTCGGGCATGTTCGCGTGCAGGTCGGAGGCGATGCTCGCGATGACGACCTGTGGGTCGCGCAGGGTGAATTCGATCTTTCGATCGCGGCCAAGCTGCTTGGCCGTCGGTACCCACTGCCACCCGAGCCGGGGGCCGATTGAATCGCCGACCTGCCCTTGGCCCTCCGGCTTGCTGCCGCGGAAGAGCTGCCATGTCTTGCCGGCGACATCGAGCTGCAGCGCAAACGTCCCGGTGCTGAAGTGGTCTTTCACATCGAAGGAAGTGAAGGCCAGCGTGTCGCGTGGTTGGGCGGTCTCCAGGTACAGCTTGAGTCGGTGGACCACCGGGGCGTACACGATCGGCGTCTGCAGCAGCTGCACCCAGCTCGCGTCGTCGAGCAGCTCGCCGGGGCGGATCGGGCCGTTCTTTCCTGCGTCGCTTTCCACCCAGATGGTGGTCGTCGCACTGAACGATGGCGGCACAAAGCGGGTCGCGACGATACCGCCGGTCGTGCCGAGCAGGACGATCAGCAGCATCAGCCAGCGATAGCGACGGAGCGCCGAGAGATAGCGGCCCCAATTGACGGCTTCCTCCCGTGGTTCTGGAGGAGCAACGGCACCACCAAGGCCCTGAAACGGGGTCATCTCGACCGGTTGGTCGTGCGGAATTCCCAAGCTCTGGGACGAGACGAGTTTACCTGCCATGGGTTCCTGGCTTGGTGACTGATGGTATTCGCTGGCCTGACTGCGGAAGCCTAAATCAAAAACGTCACTCTGCAAGGTCGGTACCGCATCGCTGGGGTCAATCGTCCGGATGGTCAGTCTCGCCTCAAGCCGGCGTGGTGGCCAGGGCGCAGGCCGGCGCGATGTGTTGTGTTATCGCAACACTGTTGCGTGTGTGGCGCAGGTGCCATACGTTTCCGCAACACCGGGCTGCTTCAACTTTGCCTCCGACTGTGGTACCAAAGATGCAATAGGTGAGGGTCTCTCGCCCAGAGGCAGCAATGCCTCGGGCCGAACGCCTCATAATTCTACGGTCTCGCAAACCGCCGGACGGAGCGCCGCCTGCGGCGAAGGAGCGCATGATGGGATCCTCCCTGACGCACACGCCACGCCGGCCTGACGGCACGCCCCCGGATTCCGGGGGGCGTGATCCGTTGTCGATTCCGGGCGAGGTCAAGGCGAGCATCCGGATTCTGATCGTCGATGACGAGCGCACGCTCCGGGAAAGCTGCGCCAGCGTGCTGCAGATGGACGGGTACAATGTGACGCTGATCGGCCGCGGGGAAGAGGCCCTCGAGACGGTCAGGCGGCGCAAGTTCGATATCATTCTGGTCGATCTCTACATGTCGCAGACCTCGGGGATGGACATTCTGCGGTCGGCGCTGGAATTCAACCGCGATACGATCGTCGTCGTGATGACAGGCAACCCGAGCGTCACGAGCAGCATCGAAGCGCTGCGTGCGGGTGCCTGGGACTATCTGCCCAAGCCGTTTTCGGCAACGCACCTGCAGGTGCTGATCGGGCGGGCGTCGCACGCCGTCATGGTAGCCCGCGAGACGCGGGATCTGAAGCAGCAGCTCGCCAATCAGGGTGGGCACAGCGACAAGATCTCCCTGATCGGGATCTCGCCGCTCTTCCGGAAAGCCGTGGATCTGGCGCGGAAGGTCGCGGCCACGGACGCCTCGGTCTTCATCTCCGGTGAGAGTGGCACGGGCAAGGAAGTCATCGCACAGTTCATCCATCAGCACAGCCGGCGGGCCAGTCGGGCGCTGGTGCCTATCAATTGCGCCGCCCTGCCGGAACCGTTGCTCGAGTCCGAGATGTTCGGCCATCGCAAGGGGGCCTTCACCGGTGCGGACCGTGACAAGCCCGGCCTGCTCGAAACGGCGAACGGTGGGACGCTCTTCCTCGACGAACTGACCGAGATGACCATGCCGCTGCAGGCGAAGCTGCTGCGGGTCATCCAGGACGGTGTCGTACGCCGGGTGGGCAGCGAGACCCAGGATGCCGTCGTGGACGTCCGCTACATTGCGGCGACGAACCGCGATCCGCAGGAGGCGGTCAACCAGGGCATCCTGCGCGGTGACCTGTTCTACCGGCTGCGGGTGGTGCCCATCAAACTCCCGCCGCTGCGCAAGCGGCCCGAGGACATTCCATTGCTGGCGAACCATTTCCTCACCTACTACTGGTCGCGCCACCGCCAGATGGGCGACCGGGTGCCGAAGCTGTCGGATGCCAGTATCGCATTCCTGCGCTCCCGGCCCTGGCGCGGGAACGTCCGGGAACTGCAGAACGTGATCGAGCACGTCGCCGTACTGGCCGAGCCGGACATGGTCATTCAGCCGAATGACATCCCGATCTACGAGGATGCCGCGGAGTTCGCCAGCGACGCGGCGATCGCCGCTCCCATGCTCGACGAGGCGTATCACATCTCGAAGGACCGGATCGTCGCGCAATTCGAGAAGGAGTATCTGACCCGCCTGATCGGGCGGGCGGGTGGCAACATGTCGAAGGCGGCCCGGCTGGCGAACATCGATCGAACTACCCTGTACCGCCTCATGGACAAGCACAACTTCCAGCGTGACGAGCTCGCGGGGCAGACGGAGTGACGGAGCTGGTCGGTGTGGTGCCCGAGCCGGCGGTGCCGCGCCCGGAGGTCCCGGCAATGCTCTGGACCGCGCTCGACCGGGCCACGGCGGAAGCCGAATCCGGTTGGCAGCAGGTTGCCGAGGATAGCCCCTCGCAGGACGAAGTCCGCGGACAGCTGGGGCTGCTCCGAACCGCCATCGAGCGAGCGGCCCGGGGCCTGGCGGATCCCGGCCAGGGGCTTCCGCGGTCCGTCTTGACCCGGCGGCTCGTCGAACTCGTCCGGCGGGCGTTCGTCGCAGCGGCGGAGGGGCTCGAGCCGCCGCCGGATGGGCGGGGTCTGCTCACCATGTTCTCGGCCATCGAAACCGTGTACCGGACCCTCGAACCGGACTGGGCCCAGCATTTCGCCGACCGGCTTTCCGGACCCGACGGGATGGAGCTGGTCGTCGAGGTCGCGCACGACCTGCGCTCGCCGCTCACTTCGATCCTGTTCCTCGCCGAAACCCTGCAGCGGGGCCGCAGCGGTGCGATCAATACGGTACAGGAGCGCCAGCTCGGCCTCATCTATTCAGCGGCGTTCGGGCTCTCCTCCCTCGCGAGCGACGTGATCGAACTGGCCCGGGGTGGCGACCGGCTGGTCGATCTCGACCCACTGCCTTTCTCGGTTGCCGACATCTTCGAGTCGGTGCGGGACATCGTACAGCCCATCGCGGAAGAGAAGGGCCTGCAGGTGCGACTGCACATGCCGGGCGACGACTTCCGCATCGGTCATCCGGTCGCGCTCTCGCGGGTGCTCCTCAACCTCACGACCAACGCGCTGAAGTTCACTTCCGAAGGGCACGTCGAGGTGCGGGGCGAACCGCGGGAGGGCACCCGGGTGGAGTTCTCGGTGCGTGACACCGGCCGCGGCATTCCTTCGCACGCGATGCTCACCCTCTTCGAACCGTTCCGCCGCCGCCAGAAGCAGGGAGAGTATGCCTTCTCGGGCGCCGGTCTCGGGCTTTCCATCTGCCGCAAGCTGGTCGAGGCGATGCACGCCAATCTGAAGGTGGAGACCGGCAGTGACGCCGGCACCCGGTTCTTCTTCGAGATCGATCTGCCGCTGGCGTCCGAACGCCTATGACCACGCTGCTCCACGTCGTCGGTGCCCGGCCGAACTTCATGAAGGTCGCGCCGGTGCTGCGCGCGGGCGCGGCCATCCCGGGGATGCGCCAGTACCTGCTCCACACCGGCCAGCACTACGACGCAGCCATGAGCGACCGGTTCTTCTCGGACCTGGGGCTGCCGGCTCCGGATGTGAACCTCGGCGTGGGGTCGGGAACTCACGCGGTGCAGACGGCGCGCATCATGACGGAGTTCGAGCCGGTGGTGGACCGGCTCGCGCCCGATTGGGTCGTGGTGTATGGCGATGTGAACTCCACGATGGCCTGCACGCTGGTGGCAGCGAAGAAGGCGACGCGTGTGGCCCACGTCGAAGCCGGGCTTCGAAGCCGGGATCGAGCCATGCCGGAGGAGATCAACCGGCTGGTCACCGACGTTCTCGCCGATCTGCTGCTGACCCCCAGTCGCGACGCCGATGCCAACCTGCTCGCGGAGGGCATTCCCGCGGAGCGGATTCACCTGGTGGGCAACGTGATGGTCGATACCCTGCTGCATCTGCGCGAGCGGGCGCGGGCGCTGCGGTCCCCGGAGGCTCATGGGGTGGCGGGAGCACCCTACGCATTCTGCACCTTCCACCGGCCGTCGAACGTCGATGACGCGGGCACCCTGTGCGAGATTCTCGGCGCGCTGGACGATCTGGCCGCGCGCATGCCGGTCATCTTCCCGATTCACCCCCGCACCCGGCAGCGAATCGGCGAATTCGGGCTGGCCAAACTTGCGGAACGGGTCACCCTGCTCGAACCGCTGAGCTACCTCGAGACCGTCTCCCTGGTGGATCGTGCGACCCTGGTGCTCACCGACTCAGGCGGGCTGCAGGAAGAGACCACCGTGCTCGGCGTTCCCTGCCTGACCGCCCGCCCCAACACCGAGCGGCCGGTCACCATCACCGAGGGGACCAACCGCCTGATTCCTTCGACGCGCGAAGGCATCAACGTCGCGATCACGGCGGTTCTCAAGCGCCTCGGCAATGGTGGGTTCCGGCCGGGGCACCCCGAGGGTTGGGATGGCCGGGCCGGCGAGCGGATCGTCGCCCTGCTCGATCGGATCTGAGCCCTACCCGCAAGTCCGTTCCCCATCTAGATTTCGCTCCCGCGTGGCCAGGCGCCGCGCTTCCCGCCAGCCTCCCCCCGCCCCGACCCGGTGGTCGGGGGGATTCCAGCCCCCGCGGTTCTGCCGACGATGTCGGCGGCCCGCGGGATGAGGAAGGGAAGCCCGGTCTGGGACCACGCGCTCTTCCGCGGTGGGCTGAACGGCCACCGCCTCATTGCTGCGTAGTGCACGGCCCGACAGGACTCCGTCACGCGCGACTTCCCGGCACCGGGTCCGGGCAGGTCGGCGAGGCGCTCCTCGGACCCTGCGCGGAGAAGACAACTGCTTGTGACCTCGCCCCACCTTCGTCATCTGCGCTCGGGGGAACCCCCGGCGCACGCCCCGAACGCCGCCCTGCTGATCGACTTCGACAACGTCACGCTGGGCATCCGCTCCGACCTCACCAAAGAACTGAAGCACCTCCTCAACAGCGACATCATCAAGGGCAAGGTTGCGGTGTCCCGCGCCTATGCCGACTGGCGTCGCTATCACCAGTACATCGTGCCGTTGTCCGAGTCGTCGATCGACCTGATCTTCGCTCCCGCGTTCGGCACCAACAAGAAGAACGCCACCGACATTCGCCTCGCGATCGATGCGATGGAACTGGTGTTCACGCGGCCTGAGATCGGAACCTTCATCCTGCTCTCGGGCGACAGCGACTTCTCGATGCTGGTGATCAAGCTCAAGGAATACGGCAAGTACGTAATCGGGGTGGGGATCCGCGAATCGGCGAGCGACCTGCTCATCCAGAACTGCGACGAGTACTTCTCCTACTCGGATCTGGCCGGTCTGACCAAGGAGAGCGAACCCGCTTCCACCCAGAAGGATCCCTGGCAGCTGGTGGTCGAGGCGGTGGCTCTGATGACTCGCGAGGGCGACGTCATGCGGTCGGATCGGCTCAAGCAGGTCATGCAGCAGATTGATCCGAATTTCGACGAGAAGAATGCGGGCTTCAGCCGGTTCAGCAAGTTCGTCCTGGAAGCTAGCCACAAGGGACTCATCCGCCTGACGAAGCTGGACAACGGCCAGTACGAGGTGGGTCCCGCCGGCAGCCCCGCATCCTCTCCGCTCTCGGCGCCGGCCCGGGTCGAGGAGCCCGTCGCCCGCGAGTCGCGCGACGGCGGTCGCAGCCGGCGCGGACGCGGACGTGGGCGCGGACGGGGAGGCCGGGAAGGGCGGGAAGGTGAAGCCCCAGCTGCGGCGACGGCTGAGGCCGCCGCAGTCGCCGCGCCTGCGGCCCCCGCCGCTCATGGGCGGCCGGCTGCGCATGGCCGGCGTACCGAGGGACTGACGCTCGCGCGTGCTTTCGATCTCATGCGTAGCGCGCTTGCCGAGTTGCCGAGCCCGGCCGGGCACGAGGCGCTGCGCAATCGCATGGCGGCGCTCTTCGGCCGCCAGGACCCGATGCTCGATGCCGAGCGATTCCCGCGTCTCCTCCGCCAGGCCCACGATGCCGAGGTGGCGGATGTCCGCAAGATCGGCGACGACGAGTTCGAAGTTGTTGCGCGTGGGGTGGAGCCTGCACCTCCGCAGCTCAGCCTTGCGATGACCCCGGCGGGCGAGCGTGAAGCCCCGGTCGCGGCACCAGCCGGCGGTTCGAGTGACGCCGCCGCCTCACGGGGCGGAATCCGGTTCCGTCGCGGGTCACGCGCAGCGTCGGCCCCGCCGGCGATCGCGATGGTGGGGGTGGTGAGTCTCGACGAACCGCCGGCGGGGGAGGCAAAGAAGGGGAGGGCGCCCCGGAAGAAGACGGCGAAGCCGGCCGCAGAGCCTGAGGCCGAGGTGCCGCAGAAGAAGAAGAGTGCGGGCCCTCGGCCGAGGGCGAAGAAGAAGGCGGAGTAATGAGCGAACGACGACGGGCAGCCTCGCTGCCCGTTGCCTTTTTCCGGCAGGATGTCGAGTGCGTTGCCCGCGGTTTGCTCGGGGCGCTCCTGGTGTCCACGGTCCGCGGCTGCCGCACGGCGGGCCGGATCGTCGAGGTCGAGGCCTACCTCGGCGCCGAGGATCCCGCATCGCACGCCTGGCAGTTCCGGCGGCATGCCCAGAACCAGGCCCTCTACGGGGCGGCGGGGAGCTGGTATGTCTACCGGTCGTATGGCATCCACTGGTGCGCCAATCTCGTGGCCGGGCCTGCAGGCAAGGGGGCAGCAGTCCTGTTGCGGGCCGTCGAGCCGCTGGAGGGTGTGCCGGCGATGCGACGCAGACGCGGTGTGGCGGAGGAACGACTGCTCTGCGCCGGGCCCGGGCGCCTGGCGCAGGCACTCGGCATCAGCAGGGAACTCGACGGGCATCCCATGCGCCAATCTGCGCTGCAGGTCGTGCGAGGCGACGGCCTGGATCGGGTGGACATTCTGGCGACCCCACGCATTGGCATCAGCCGTGCGGCGGACTGGCCGCTGCGATTCGTGATTCGGGGATCGCCCTGGCTGTCGAGGCGGGGCAGGGACAAATGAAAGGGGCGGGTCTCGTCGAGACCCGCCCCCTGTGTTTGGCCGATCGTGCCCGCCTCAGGTGCCGCCGTGGCCCTCGGCCCCTTCGCGCGCGTTTCCGAGACTGAATCGGATGCCGCCGGTGAAGGTGTGGGTCGGCCCGATGATCAGCTTGCCGGCCGCGGGGGATGTCGTGATCTGGTACTGACCGAAGAGAACGAACCGGTCAACCCGGAACTGCAGCCCTGCCACGGCGGACCCGAAGCCATAGCCTCCAAGTCGGTGGGCGGTCGCGGTCGCGTTCGCGCTTTCGGCGCTGGTTGCGAAGGGACCCACAGGGTATTCCTTGACGGTGTGGAGGTACCCGAAGCCAAGTCCGATATACGGCTGCGCCGCGGACTTGAGCGGGAAGGCGAGCATGGTGAACGAGTACTTCCGGATGTTGTTGAAGTTCACCGCTCGCGATCCGCCCGTCACCGCAGCGTCCTCATATGCGCTGCTCTGATTCTTGGCGAATCCTTCGTCGACCGATACGAGCAGTCCGGTTCGCTTGGCGGTGACCAGGAGATGGACGCCGCCCGTGAAGATCGCACCCTTCGTCTGGGTGGGGGTCTCGAAGATGGTGGCTCCAGCCTGGGCTCCAACGTACCACTTGAATGTCTCGAACCCGGTGATCTGGGCGGAGAGGGATGGAGCCTGGGCCAAGCAAGCCAGACCGAGCACCGTGGCGGTGCGGCCGAGCATGCGCATCGCGATGCCTCCAGAGAGAGTGCGTTGAGCCGCTATGGGCTTTTCCAGCTTTTGGTTGGAGCGTTGAGCTACCAAACTACTTGAAGTAGGCCGATCCCACAAGAAGGGAGGTTACCGAAAATCAACCGAAAATGTGGGGCGTCTCACACGATGTGCAGGCGCTGGCCCACTTTCCGGATGGCGGCGAGGGCCTGGTCGAGGTCGTCACGCGTGTGGGCCGCGGAGATCTGGCAGCGGATGCGGGCCTGCCCCTGCGGCACCACCGGGAATCCGAATCCGGTGACGAATACCCCTTCGGCGAGGAGCTGGGTGCTCATCTCGATCGCCTTGGCGGTCTCGCCGAGGATGACCGGCACGATGGGCGTCTCGCCGGGGAGCGGGGCGAAGCCGCTCGCGAGGAGCTGGTCGCGGAAGTAGGCGGCGTTCTGGCGCAACCGCTCGACCAACTCGGGGTGATGCTCCAGGTACTCGATGCTGGCGAGTGCACTGGCGGCGACGGTGGGTGGCAGCGCGTTTGAGAAGAGCTGGGGTCGGGCGCGCTGGGTGAGGTAGTCACAGACCGACTCGCTGGAGGCGACGAATCCGCCGGCCGCGCCGCCGAGTGCCTTCCCCAGGGTGGAGGTGATGATGTCGACCTCCCCGAGCATGCCGAAGTGTTCGGCGGTCCCCCGGCCAGTGTGGCCCAGCACCCCGGTGGAATGCGAGTCGTCGACGACCAGCACCGCGTCGTGCTTGCGGCAGATGGCCGCGATGTCCGGGAGCTTTGCGATGGCGCCTTCCATCGAAAACACGCCGTCGGTGACGACCATGCGGACTCGGCGGTCTTTCGCCGCTTTGAGTTTGTCCTCGAGATCGCCAAGGTCGGCGTGCCGGTAGACCCCGGTCTGGCACTTCGTGATGGCCTTCGCCAGCCGGATGCCGTCGATGATCGAGGCGTGATTCAGCTGGTCGCTGATGACGAGGTCGTCCTCGCCAAGCAGGGTCCCAGGGACCGCCTCGTTGGCGTTCCAGCAGCTGACGAAGCTCAAGCTTGCCGGGGTGCCGACCAGGCGGGCGCAGGCCTGCTCCAGGGTGCGGTGCACGGTGAACGTGCCACAGATGAAGCGGACGGAGGCCGTGCCGGCGCCGAAGCGGTCGAGGGCGTCCTTGCCAGCCCGGACCACCTCGGGGACGTTGCAGAGGCCGAGGTAGTTGTTGGACGAGAGCACGATGACCTCGCCATGGCCCTCCATCCTCACCCGGGGCGCCTGCGGGCTGTCGAGGTAGAGCAGTCGCTTGTAGACGCCGTCCCTCCGGAACCCGGCGAGGTCTGCGGTGAGCCGTTGATCCAGTGCGTTCATCATGCGCCGATCTCCAGGATGACCTTGCCGGCCTGGCCGTCCTTGATGACCTGGATGGCCTCGGCGATCTGGTCCAGTTTGTAGCGGTGGGTGATGACCGGGCGCGGGTCGAACTGCCCCGCGCGGACCAGGCGGAACATCTGCTGCCAGGTGTCGTACATGCGGCGCCCCGTCACGCCGTAGAGCGTCAGCCCCTTGAAGATCACGTCCCGGGCGAAGTTCACCTCGGTGGTCTTGGCGGGGGTGCCCAGGAAGTTCACCCGACCGCCGAGCCGGGCGGCGCTGAAGGCGGTCTGGTGCCCGGCGGGATGACCGCTCATCTCGCATACGAGGTCGACGCCATCGCCGCCCGTCAGTTCCCGGCTGCGGGCGACGACGTCATCGGTTGCAGGGTTGAGGGTCACGTGTGCCCCCATCCTTCGAGCAATCTCGATACGCTTGGGATTGAGGTCGCTCGCGATCACGAGGGATGCGCCCGCCGCCCGCGCCACTCCCACCGCGAAGCAGCCGATCGGTCCGCACCCGAGCACCAGCACCGCGCTACCCGGGACGTTGCCGCCCTCGAGGACGGTGTGCACCGCGTTCCCCGACGGGTCCATGATCGCGCCGATCTCGGTGGGAATGCCATCGAGCTTCATCACGTTCGAGGCCGGCATGGCGATGAATTCCGCAAAGGCGCCGTCGCGGTCGACCCCGATGATCCGGGTGCGGCGGCAGACGTGTGCGTCCCCGGTACGGCACGGCAGGCAGTGCCCGCAGACGATGTGGCCCTCGGCGGTGACCAGGTCGCCGACGGCCAGCAGCCCTTCGGCCTTTGCCTCCGGGCCCATCTCCACGATCGCGCCCGCGAATTCGTGGCCGATGACCACGGGTGGCTTGAGCCGGCCGCTCGCCCACGCATCCCACTCCCAGATATGCAGGTCGGTGCCGCAGACCCCTGCGTGGTGAACCTGGATCAGCACGTCGCTGGCGCCGCAGGGCGGGAGGGGAACCTCCCGCACTTCCATGCCGGGGCCGGGGGCGACTTTGACGAGAGCTCGCATGTGGCGGTGCGGAAGGATTCCTGGAAAGGGAAACGGGCGACTCGGGCCGGACTAACCTAACCCGTCCGGCCCCGCTCCTCTATCCCTGCGTGCGGCTGCATGATCATGCGGCGGGGTGGTGGATCAGCGGATCGACCCGGTGGCGCCGGCGTGCGAGGCCCGGCACGATGCCGGAGCGGTCTCGGCGACGAGAGCGACGCGCCGGGTGCGCCTGAGGTCCAGGGGCCGCTAGACGAGCGCTTCCTGCCTCACCCGCTCGATGCGGACCGCTCCCACCTTGAACGAGGCGATCTTGGCGTAAGGATCGAGAGCGGGATTGGTGAGAAGGTTGGCCGCCGCTTCGCGGAAGTGCATCGGGATGAAGACCTGCCCCGGGGCCTGGCGCTCAGAGATCCGGACCCCGATGAGGATGGCCCCGCGGCGGGACACGACGCGCACCGTGTCTCCCTCAGCGACGCCCAGGGCGGCCGCATCGTGGGCGCTGATCTCGACCACCGGCACGGGCTCGCGCGAGTCGAGTCCTTCGGAGCGGCGGGTCATGGTGCCGGTGTGCCAGTGATACATCTGCCGGCCGGTGTTCATGTAGAGCGGGTACTGCTCGCTGGGCAGCTCGTCTGGCGGCAGGAACTCCACCGGCACGAACAGGGCGCGGCCGTCGGGGGTGGGGAATTGATCCGCGAACAGGAAGGTGGTGCCCTCGGAATCGGGGGTGAAGACGGGATACTGGATGGAGCGGCGCTTCACCAGCATGTCGTAGCTCACGCCCCGCCAATTGGGGGTGACCGAGGCGATCTCCCGCATGACGTCGGCGGGGCCGCGCCACCCGGTGGGGAGGCCCAGCCGAATCGAGAGGTCGATCAGAATGTCGAGGTCGCGCCGGGCGTCGCCCGGCGGCTCGAGAGCGGGATCGGAGAGCTGAATGTGGCGGTCGGTGTTGACGTAGGTGCCCTGCTTCTCGGCGAACGACGAGCCCGGGAGAACGACATCGGCCCAACGGGCGGTCTCGGTCAGGAACAGGTCCTGGACCGCGAGGAACTCCAATCCGCGCACCCAGTGCTCGGCGTGGGAAATGTTCGGATCCGAGATCACGGGATTCTCCCCCATGACATACAGGCCGCGGATGGGACTGTCTTCCGCCACCATCTCGGTCACCATCAGGCCCTTTTCCAGCGAGAGGGACTCCTCGGGGACGCCCCATGCCCTCGCATAGTCGGCGCGGTTGGCGGGATCGGTGACCGGGCGATAGTCGGTATACGCGAAGGGAATCGCCCCCATGTCGGAGGAGCCCTGCACATTGTTCTGGCCCCGGATGGGAATCATCGGGGCGCCCCAGCGCCCGATCATGCCGCAGGCCAGCATCAGGTTGAGCAGGCTGGCCACGATGTCGGTGCCGGTGGAGTGCTGGGTGAGGCCCATCGCCCACATCGTCGCCGTATTCGGCCCGCGGGCGTACAGCTCCGCGGCACGGCGGATCGTGCCCGCGGGGATGCCGGTGATCCTGCTCGCCACTTCCGGGGTGTACGGCTCGACCGACGCGCGCACCGTCTCGAACTCCCGGGTGCGTTCCGCCACGAACTTCTGATCGACGAGCCCCGCCTTGATGACGTGGTGCAGCATACCGTTGTACAGCGCCACGTCGGTGCCCGGGAGCATCTGCAGGTGGACGTCGGCCATGCCCGCGAGCTCCGTGGTGCGCACGTCGGCGATGATCAGCCTGGCTCCGCGCTTGACCGCCCGCTTGATCATCGCTCCGAAGACCGGATGCGTTTCGGTGGTGTTGGCGCCGGAGATGAAGATGACATCGCAGGCCTCCTCGATCTCCCGCATCGAGCCGGAGGCGGCGGAGGTGTGCAGGGCGCGGCTCATCGCGGCGACGGATGTCGAATGACAGAGCCGGGTGCAGTGGTCGACGTTGTTGGTGTGCAGTGCCGCCCGGATCATCCGCATGAAGGCGTAGTTGTCCTCGTTGCTGCACTTGGCCGAGGAGAGCGATGCGAGGCAGCCTGGCCCGTGGCTGTCGCGGATGCGGAGCAGCTCCTGGGTGGTGAGGCTCAGGGCTTCCTCCCAGGTGGCCTCCCGGAAGGCGGAGTACCACGAGGCTGGGGTGGCCACCCGGTCGCGGACGTCGTTGTCATCGAGGACGGGCAGTCCAGTGGTGCGCGACTTCCCCACGCTCCGCTCGGGGGGCCGGGACTTACCCTTCCGGCCCATCTCCTCGATCAGATGCCAGGGTCCCTCGCGATGGCGCGGCTGTTCGCCGGTCCACACCCAGCTATCGCCCTCGCGCATCCAGCCCTTGCGGATCAGCGGCGCCATGAGCCGGTCCCGATGCTGGGGATAGTCGTAGCCGAAGCGGCCCTTCACGCAGGTCGAACCCTGGTTGGGGGAGTACTCCTCGATCCACGGCGAGGTGACCCGCATGACCGCGTTGTCCTTGACATGGAGGTCGATCTGGCAGCCGACCCCGCAGTAGGGGCAGACCGAGCGGGCCACCCGGTCGGGATGCTGGACCGCCTCCGAGCCGAAGCGCTGCCTCGGAATGAACTCGAAGATCGCGCCGGTAGGACAGACCCGGACGCATTCGCCGCACCAGGTGCAGCCGGCGTGTTCGGGGCTGCCGTCGCCGCCGACGATGATGTGACTGTGGGAGCCGCGCGCGCCGACGTCGAGCACCCCGACCTCCTGGATGTCCTCGCAGGCCCGTACGCAGCGGGTGCAGAGGATGCAGAGGCTCATGTCGTGCTGGATCATCACGTCGCCGGGGCGCTCGTCGCCGCCGCGCAATCCCAGTTCGCGGGCGCCGGTCACCGGCACGTCGTACCGCACCACGTATTCCTCGAACTCATTCCGGGGATGTTCGCGGCCGCCGTCGGCGAGATGTTCGCCGGCGTAGCGCTCGAGGAGCAGGCCGAGCACCCCGCGCCGGTTTTCCACGGCATCGTCCGACTCGGTCTGGATCACCATGCCATCGGCCGCCTGGAGGTAGCAGGCCGGTTGCAGCTTGCCGTTCCCCTCGACCGCGACGAGGCAGATGCGGCAATTGGCGACCGTCGGGAGCTTGGGGTACCAGCAGAGGGTCGGAATATCGATGGCGTTCGCTCGGGCGACATCCAGAATCGTCTGGCCCGGCGTGAACGGGAGCGAACGGCCATTCAGACTGATCGTCGGCATAGGCTCGTGATGGGGAGGAGCGCACCCTGCATTCGTCCGCCCGGAAGCTACTCGCCCGCCGCCTCCGGCCGCAAAGCCGGAAATCGGCGGGCGAGGACGCCGGTACGGCTATCGGCAGGCAGCCGAAATGTTCGAGGGTGGATGAGGGGTGGCAAATCGGTGGCGCCGATGGCGTGATAGCCGCAGGCGATCATCGCCGCGGAAGTGGGTGACCCGATGCGGTCTATATTGCTGCAGCCGGGACGGCGGCGTCCCGGGAGCGCGCTCGTCTCGTGGAGGAACAGGTGAAGACAGATCTGGAGCAGATGCGGGACCCGCTGGGCCTGCAGCGCCTCGGCTACGCGGAGGCCCTGCTGGCGCACCAGGCGATCCGCTGGGAGGCCGGCGTCGAGCGGAGCAGTGCCGAACAGATCGCCGAGGAGGTCCCGGTCGTCCTGGTCTATAACGGCCTGCCACATGTCGTGATGATGGCGACGCCCGCCGACCTCGAGGATTTCGTCCTGGGTTTCAGCCTGACCGAGGAGTTGATCGGGAGTCCGGCGGATCTGCTGGCGGTCGAGGTGATCCGGTATGGCCAGGGCATCGAGGTCCAGGCCCAGGTCGCGGCGTCGTGCGAGGCGGTGATCGGCTCGCGCACGCGCCGGCTATCGGGGCGCACCGGGTGCGGCATCTGCGGCACGGACAGCATCGGGGCGGTGCTGAAACAACTGCACCCGGTGCCCGCCGGGCGGCCGATCCGCCCCGAGACGGTGCATCGCGCGATGCGGGAACTGGTGTCCCACCAGCGGCTCAACGCGCAGGCAGGGGCGGTGCACGCCGCCGGCTGGGCGAATCTCGAGGGCTCGGTGACCCTGGCGCGGGAGGATGTGGGCCGGCACAATGCGCTGGACAAGCTGGTGGGCGCGATGCGGAAGGCCGGCACCGACGCGACCGAGGGCTTCGTCGTGGTGACCAGCCGGGCGAGCTTCGAGATGGTCCAGAAGACGACGGTGCTCGGCGCGCCGTTGATGGCGTCGATCTCCGGCCCGACCGGGCTCGCTGTCCGGGTCGCGGAGCAGGCGGGGCTCACCCTGGTGGGATTCGTCCGGGGTGACCGCCACACGGTGTACACCCACCCGGGGCGGATCACAACGCCGAGCTAGGACGGCGCGTCGCGCTCCAGCGCGGCGGCGACGTCGAGTGCCTCCGCCAGCCGGGCCAGCTCCCGCGAGGAAGGGGTGAGGGGTTCTCGGTCCGGAATCACCAGGCCGATGGTCGGCGAGAGCTGCGGGGGCTCCAGGGGCACGGCGCGAATCCCCTCGGGACGGCCGAGGAGAAAGAGGAAGGGCTGGGGCAGCACGGTCGACCAGCGGCCGCTGCGCAGATGGGACCAGAGGGTCAGGGTCGAGTTGGTTTCGATCGGCGGCTGGACTTCGGCGCCCGCCGCAGCGAAGAACGAGTTGATCAGCCGGCGATTCTGCATGTCCGGCGTCAGCAGGCAGAGTGGTAGTGACGCAGCGTCCTTCCAGGAGACCATCTTTCGGCCGGCCAGCGCTCCGTCTGCGGGAGTGAAGAGGAAGAATCGCTCCCGATAGAGGGGAATAGTGCGGACGTGAGAGAGGGGCTCGTTGTCGAGATAGGTCAGCCCGGCGTCCAGGCTGAAATCGTCGAGGCCGCGCTGGATGTCGATGGAGGTCATCGAGAGGACGCTCACGCTCACCTGCGGATGCCGCTCGATGAAGGGCGAAGTGAGCAGCGCGATCGCGGGCAGGGTGACGGGAATGGCGCCGATGCGGAGCCGTCCCACGAGTCCGGAGCGCATCTCGCTGGCGACCTGTTGCAGGCTCGCGCAGTCGGACAGGATGCGCCGGGCCCAGTCGAGAATGCGGACGCCTTCCGGAGTCAGTCCCTCGAACCGCTGGCCGCGCTGCACCACGAGCAGGCCGAGTTCCACCTCGAGCTGCTTGATGCCGGCCGACAGGGTGGGTTGGGTGACCTGGCAGGCCGCCGCGGCGCGGGCAAAGTGCTGTTCACGGGCCAGCGCATCGAGGTAGCCAAGGTTGCGCAGCAGCACGGGGGGGCTAGGCCGGCACGTCTCGCGACTGCGCCGTCCGGGCTACTCCTTCCGAGACCTCCGGGGGCTTGCCCAGCATGATGCCGTAGGACCGGGCTGGCTTCTTCTTTTCGGGCGCGGGATCCTCGCGGGTCCATTCGGCGTAGTGCGAGAGGTAGGCCTCGGGGGCCAGCGCGTGGTCGCTCGGCAGGATCACGTGGACCCCGCCGGGGTGAGTGCGTAACATGAGTCGCTCGATGATCGTCCGCCGTTCCCCTGCGCGATGACTCTCCAGAGTCCCGGTGTCGATGGCTATGAGATGCACCCGGTCGGGGATGCCGCACCCGAACTGGCCCACCGGCGCCACGTAGGTGGCGCAATAGTGCCCGAGCGCCTCTTCCGATACTCGCGACTCGACCTGATCGACGAAGGTCATGTCGCTGCCGGTGAAGACGACTTCGACATCGTGGGCCGCGAGCAGGAAGGCCACCGGGGCAGCCTCGTTGCCGATCACCAGGGCGGTGTCACCCGGCTCCAGGCGATCCAGGAGGCGTACCACGGGGCTGCGGCGATCGACGCCCCAGTGCATCGGCTCGCGCTGGGCGGTCCGCAGCTGCCTGAAATGCTTGGCCCACCGGCTGTAGGGCTGCAGGCTGAGCCGCTTGTGGATGAGCCGGTCCACCCAGTCGGTCAGCAGTACTTCGGTGAGCAGGAACTGATCGCCCTGGGCGGTCTCCATTTCGGCGACCGCCTCATTGCCCAGCTCAAGCAGTTCCCGGCGCGAGAGGCTGTTCTTGTAGCTCTCAATACGCTGCAGGATGTACTCGTGGTACTGCTGCTTGAGCGACGGCAAGGTGCGTCGCCGGCGCTGCTGCTGGAGCTGGAGGGCAGTCAGCATGAGTGGGTCGCGCCCAGAGCCGCCTCGCGGAATTCACGTGGGGGAAGGTACTCCTACAAGGTCGTACCGATGGGTGGAAGGTGTCAACGCTTTGCCGCTACTCAGCTTGGAGGACCGCCCCCTTGAGGTAGCCGGTTTCCGGGATGGTCAGCACCTCGGGGTGGTCGGGACCCTGGCCGAGCAGGTGGGTCAGAACCAGGCGGCGACCGCTGTCGGCGGCGGCGCCCTCTAGCATCTGCATGAAGCCGTCCCGGCGCAGGTGGAAGGAGCAGGATGCGGTCATCAGGACGCCACCGGGTGTGAGAAGCCGCATCGCCCGCAGGTTGACCTCCTTGTACCCCCGCAGGGCCTGGGCTACGCTGCTCCTGGTCTTGGCAAAGGCGGGCGGGTCGACGACCACCATGTCGAACCGGCGCCGGTCCCGCTCGAAGCGACGCAGCATCTCGAAGCAGTCGCCCTGCAGCCACTCGAGGTTGGTCAGCCCGTTGAGCGCCGCGTTCTCCCGTCCGCGGGTCAGCGCCTCGGTGCTGACATCCAGCGCGGTGACCCGTGCCGCCCGGCTGGCCAGGTGGAGCGCGAAGCTGCCATGGTAGGTGAAGCAGTCGAGGGCGGTGCCCCCGGACGGGGTCAGGGATGCGGCGAGCTGGCGGTTGGGCCGCTGGTCGAGAAAGGCACCCGTCTTCTGGCCGGTCCAGGGCGCCGCGTAGTAGCGCACCGCGCCCTCCCGGACCTCGATCCGCTCGGGGACGCTGCCGTGGGCGAGGACGACCTCTTCCTTCAACCCCTCGTGCTTGCGCACTCCGACGTCGTTGCGGAGCAGGATCCCCTCGGGCCGGATGATCTCCAGCAAGGCATCGAGGATGGCGGGTCGCATCGTCTCGAGGCCCGCAGAGAGGAGCTGCACGACCAGCCAGCGGTCGTAGCGGTCGACCACCAGCGAGGGGAGTCCGTCGCCCTCCCCGTGGACCAGCCGCAGGGCCGTCGCATCGATTCCCTCACGCCGGGCGACGCAGGCGCGCAGCCGTTCACGCCACCAGGTCGGGTCGATCTCCCGATCCTCGGTGGTGAGCAGCCGGAGCCGGATCTCGGAACGGGGGGAGTAGAGCGCGGTGCCCAGATACCTGCCGCGGCGATCGAGCACCCGGCAGCATCCAGCGGCGTCCGGTTCGGCGAGGAGGTCGCTCCGGTAGATCCAGGGATGGCCGCGGGTCCAGCGCGCGGCGCCCTTGTCGGAGACGCGGGCGGTGGGGAGGGGCAAGGGGCGGGGCTAGCCCGTGGCCCTGTCGGGGCGCAGCACCGTAGCGCCTCGCAGGTAGACGTGCCGGATCTCCTCGCGGGTCCGCGGGGTGTAGGCGTGGACCAGCAGGCGGATGCAGCGCGGCAGCGAACCGGGCACCGGTACCTCCGTCGAGTGCAGCAACGCGACGATATTCCAGCCGTAGACCTCGGCGGCGCGCGCGGGAAAGGTGGCGTTGAGATCGCTGGTCATCGTGAACAGCCCGCTCACCACGTCGTCGGGGGTGAGGTCGTTGGCCGCGATGAGATTGCGCAGCAGCTCGTCGGTCGCCTCCAGGATCTGCTGCGCCTCGTTCGCGTCCACCGTCGTCGCGCCGCGGATGCCCTGCAAACGGATCGGATGTGGGTCGCTCATGCCCGATAATCTAGCGCACCACCTGCGTCTCATGCTCGTCACCGACGACCACTTCCTGGCGGGGCGGGATCTCGTCGAGATCGCGCGGCGGGCGGTGCGGGGTGGGGTCACCTGCGTGCAGTTGCGGCTCAAGCAGGCCGGCGCGCGGGAGCTGCTCGGGCTGGCGCGCGCACTGCGCGCCGCCCTGGAGGTGCCGGTGCTGGTGAACGACCGCCCCGACGTCGCGGCGGCAGCGGGGGTCGGCGTGCACCTCGGCCCGGACGATCTGCCAGCCGCGCTGGCGCGGCGGATTCTGCCGGCCGAGGCGATCCTCGGCATTTCGGTCGGGACGCCGGAGGAGGTGCAGGGGGCGCTGGCGGTGCCGCCCGCCAGCCGGGCCGACTACTGGGGGGTGGGCCCATGGTGTGTGACCGGGACCAAGGCAGACGCCGGCAAGGCGATCGGTGCGGAGGGCTTCGGGCGCATCGTCGCACTCGCGGGTGAGCGACCCTGCGTGGCCATCGGCGGCATTCGTCCGGAGGATGTCGCTGCCGTCCGTCGCGCCGGAGGCGCCGGCGTCGCGGTGGTCTCGGGGATTCTGGGGCATCCGGACGTGGAAGGGGCGGCGCGGGCCTACGCGGAGGCGCTGCAGTCGTGAGCCGATGGGGGGCGCGCCGTCAGCGGGCGGAGCGGCGTTCTCGGCGGAGCGAGTCGATGGCGCGGTTATGCTCGATGAGATTCCGGGTGAAGACGTGCCTTCCGTCCGCGCCGGCGACGAAATAGAGCCAGGGCACGGTGTCGGGATAGAGCGCCGCCTCGATGCTCTTGATGCCCGGGGAATTGACCGGCCCCGGGGGCAGCCCGGGGTGCTGGTAGGTGTTGTACGGGGACCGGATCTCCAGGTCCTTGAACAACAACCGGGTCTTGCGTTCGCCGGTCGCGAGCTCGATCGCGTACTGCACCGTCGGATCGGCTTGCAGCGGCATGCCGCGCCGGAGCCGATTGCTGTAGACGCCGGCGATGACGGCCCGCTCGTCGTCATGCCGGGCCTCACCCTCCACGATGGACGCCAGCGCCAGCAGCTGGGTCCGGGTCATGCGCAGCGAGTCCAGACGGTCGTCCCACGCAGGGAGCCAGCGGCGCTGGAATTCCGCGACCATCGCGCGTACCAGCGCGTCGGCGGTGACGGGGAGGGGGAGATTGTAGGTCTCCGGCAGGAGATAGCCTTCGAGACTGGGCGCATCGAGGTGGAGCTCTGCGCGGAGCCCGGCATCTCTGGCCGCGGCGAGGAACTGGTCGGCGGGGATGCCGAGCCGGTCGCGGACCAGGTCGGCGAGATCGAGGAGGGTGAGACCCTCGGGGGCGGTGAACCGGGCCATCGCGACCTGCCCGGCCTCCAGCGCGGTCAGGACCGTCCAGGCGCTCGCGTCGGCGGGCAGATCGTAGATGCCCGCCTTCACCGATCGGTCCACGCCGCGCACCCGCGCCAGCAGGCGAAACCATCCGGTGGAGCCGACCAGCCCACGTGCAGCCAGGGTGTCGGTGACCGCCCGGAAGGAGGAGCCGGGAGGGATGGTGACCCGGACCGGCGGGCCGGAGGGCAGTGGGGCCGAGCAGGCGAGGACCACCGCGAGGCCGAGCAGGGGAAGCCGAACGGGGGACGGGGGGACCGGGCGCGTCAACCGGTTCCCTTTCCCCTGCTCCCCGTTTCCCTGCTGACTCACGTCGCCCCTCCCCGCCGCATGTCGAGGAAGCCCTGCAGCAGTACGCTGGCGGCAAGGGCGTCCACATCCTCCCGCCGGCCGCGGGCGGAGCCGCCCTGTTCGTGGATCTCGCGATGGGCGCGGGCGGTGGTCATCCGCTCGTCGACGAGTTCGGTCGGGAGGCCCGTGCGGGTGCCGACGAGCGCGGCGAGTTCGCGGGCGGCGAGGGCGCTGGCTCCCTCCTCGCCCTGCAGCGTCAGCGGCCAGCCGACGACGAGTCCCACGGGGTGGTGGGCCTGGCACAGCTCGAGGAAGGCCGGCATGGGGAAGCGCTTCCCTGGCCGGCGAACCAGGGTGGCCAGGGGCGAGGCGAGAACCTGGCCGTCATCGGAAAGGGCGAGGCCCATGCGGACCTCGCCCCAGTCGATTGCCATGATCCGGCCTTCACGCGGGATGGTCATGGTCGTCGCGCGATGGCCCGGCAGGGGCGACCGGTGACGGTTGCCCCTACTGGGCCATCGTGGCGAAGAATTCCTTGTTGCTCTTGGTCCGCTTCATCCGCTCGAGCAGGAATTCGAGCGCCTCCACCGGGGGCATGTCGGCGAGGAAGTTGCGCAGCAGGTAGACCCGGTTGAGCTCGTCCTTGTCCATGAGGAGCTCTTCCTTGCGGGTGCTGGTCCGCTGGATGTCGATCGCAGGGTAGATCCGGCGATCGGCGAGGCGCCGGTCGAGTACGAGCTCCATGTTGCCGGTGCCCTTGAATTCCTCGAAGATCACCTCGTCCATGCGGCTGCCGGTGTCGATCAGGGCGGTGGCGATGATGGTGAGGGATCCGCCCCCTTCGATGTTGCGCGCCGCGCCGAAGAAGCGCTTGGGCTTCTGCAGCGCGTTGGCGTCGACACCGCCGGAGAGGATCTTCCCGGAGTGCGGCACCACGACGTTATGGGCACGGGCGAGGCGGGTGATGGAATCGAGCAGGATCACCACGTCGCGGCCGTGCTCGACCAGGCGCTTCGCCTTCTCGATGACCATGTCCGCCACCTGGACGTGGCGATCTGCGGGCTCGTCGAAGGTGGAGGAGATGACCTCCGCCTTGACGTTCTCCTGCATGTCGGTGACTTCCTCGGGGCGCTCGTCGATGAGCAGCACGATCAGCACGCACTCGGGGTGATTCTCGCTGATGGCGTTGGCGAGCTTCTGCATCAGGATCGTCTTGCCCGCCTTGGGCGGGGCGACGATCAGTCCGCGCTGTCCCTTGCCGATGGGGGACAGCAGGTCCACCACCCGCATCGAGAGATCCCCCGAGGCGCGCTCCAGCCGGATCCGCTCGTCGGGGTAGCGGGGCTTGAGGTTGTCGAAGGCGATCCGGTGCTTGGTCTTCTCGGGCTCCTCGTAGTTGACGCTCTCGACCTTGAGCAGCGCCAGGTACCGCTCGCCCTCCTTGGGCGGGCGGACCTGCCCCATGACGGTGTCGCCGGTGCGCAGATCGAACCGCTTGATCTGGCTGGGCGAGACGTAGATGTCGTCGGGGCCGTAGAGGTAGTTCCAGTCCTGGCTGCGGAGAAAGCCGTAGCCCTCGGGCAGGATCTCGAGCACGCCCTCGCCGCGGATGACCGTATCCTGATCGAGCAGCGTCTGCTCGATACGGAAGATCAGGTCCTGCTTGCGGAGGCCCGAGTAGTTGGTGATGTTGAGCTGCTCTGCGAGTGCATGCAGCTCAGCAACGGACTTCTGTTTGAGCTCGGCAATATCCACAGGTGTGGTACTCCGCTCAGTCGTACTCCGCTCGGGAGTTGGCCGCCGGTCAATCGGCGGGCGAGCCTTGGGGGCGGGCAAATGTGTTCGGGGTCGGAATTGGAAAAGCTGCCGGGAAGTCCGGCGCGCGGTGGCTTGTTATGGTGATGGGGTTGCCGGGGAGATCTTAGACGTACATGGAGTGCCTCAGTATAGGTATTGAGGCCCCCCACCGTCAAGGGCACACGTGGACGAACTGACCGGTTGTTTCGAGGCCTGGCGGGTCATCCGAGCCGGGTCTCGCGAGGTGGTAGAGGGGCTGGTGGCCACGGAACATCGCGGCCCATCCCCGGCCCTGCGGACTGCCCTGGCTGCCTGGCCCTACGCCCACTACTGGGCCGGTCCCGACCACCGGGAGCTGGTGCTGGTCCGTCCCCTCGCCGCGCCACGGCGAGAGCAGTGGCTGCTGCACGCGGCGCTCTTCCTGGTCACCGCCGTCTGCGCTCTCGCCGCGGGCGCCACCCTGGCCAGCCGCTATACCCCGCTCGATGGGAACGGGGTCGTCGGCTTTCTGCTGGCCTGCCTGCGGTTCTTCCCCGATTTTCTCACCCAGCCCACAGCGATCATCCTGAGTGGCTGGTCGTTCGCCGTGCCGCTGCTCGGGATCCTGCTGGTACACGAACTGGGGCACTACTTCGCGGCGCGGCGCTATGCCATCGACGCCTCGCCACCGTACTTCCTGCCGATTCCGCCGCTCGTCTCCCCGATCGGCAGCCTCGGTGCGTTCCTCAAGCTGCGCTCCGTGGTGGTGGACCGGCGCCAACTGCTCGACGTCGGAGCCGCCGGACCGCTCGCCGGGTTCGTCGTGGTCCTGGGGGTACTCGCCTGGGGATACGCCACCTCCAGCATCTCGCCGCCAGGGTATGGCAACGCCCCGTCGTTCGTCGACATCGGGACCCGGATCGCGCCGCTGGGCGACTCGATCCTCACCCGGGCCTTTCGCGATCACTTTCTTCCCGGTGCCGCGTCGGTGCGGCTCAGCCTCCCGGCCTTTGCAGGCTGGGCGGGGGCGTTGATCACTGGGCTCAATCTCCTGCCCCTGAGTCAGCTCGACGGCGGCCATGTGGCGTACGGCATGCTTGGCCGGCGCCAGATGCCGCTGGGTCTCGCGGCGCTGCTCGGCCTCATCTACCTCTCCCAGCACTGGACCCCTTGGCTGGTCTGGGTCGTGCTCACCCTGGTGGTCGGCGGCTGGCGCTGGACGCATCCCTCGGTCATGTGCCCCGAGCGTCACGTGCCGCCGGGCCGGGCCCTCCTGGGCTGGCTCTGTATCCTCGTCTTCGTGATCACCTTCGTGCCGGTGCCGTTCGGGCCGTAGCGGGCGCGGCGACTTCTCGCGTCGGCCGCAATCAGTCACGGCTCCCGCCGGCCAGCTGGCCCCCACCGGGCGACCGATACATTCCGGGTCGGGCGATTTCCATGTGGCGATCCGGCTGGGCGAGCGGGGTGAATCCGAGCGCCGCGTACAGGCCATGCGCGTCGCGGGTCACCAGCGAGAGCCGGCGCAGGCCGCCGAGATCGGGATGGGCCATGACCGACTCCAGGAGCCATCGCCCCAGTCCCAGGGCGCGGTACTCCTCGAGGACGTACACATCGCACAGGTAGGCGTAGGTCGCACGGTCGGTGATGACCCGGGCCAGGCCGATCTGCCGCGTGCCCTGGTACAGCCCGAAACAGAGCGATCCCGCCAGCGAACGGATCACCACATCCAGGGGAATCTCCTCGGCCCAGTACGACCTGCGGAGGTAGTCGTGGATGGCCGCGGTATCCAGTCGTGCCGGGTCGGTGCTGACCTGGTACGAGCCCCGACTCCGTTCGAATGTGGCCACCGAGCCCTCCTCAGTTTGGCTTCGAACCTTATATTCATTCCGTCCGGCCAGGGCTCGGGACTCCCCCTACCGTCAGGTACGCCGCTGTGACGTCAGAAACCGACCGATTCCACAAGCTGCGCCACGACCTGTCCAATCCGCTCTCTGCACTGCTCGCGGAGACCCAGCTGCTCCTGCTCAACGAATCCAAGCTCGATGCGGAGACCCTGCAGAGTCTCCGGGAGATCGAGGCCCTGGCCGTCCGGATGCGGGGCGTGCTCCGGGAGAGCTGATTCGGGGCTCCGCGCTCAGCGGAGCATGGCGGCGCCGGCGGGCGCGGCCTGCCTGCGCAGGTATCCCCACCCGTTCGCCAGGTAGAGCAGCAGGAAGACGAGACTCGCGGCACTGACCGCCAACCGGTACGCCAGCGGCTCCGAACTCGCCGACACGAATCCCTCGATCAGCCCCGCCACCACCAGCAGCACGATGACCGCGCCGATCATCCGGATGGCGAGACGTCCGGCCAGGACCAGCGCCTCGCCGCGAGTGAGATCGCCGGGGGCGATGAGTGCCTTCCCCAGCAGGAATCCCGCGGCGCCGGCCACCCAGATCGCGAACAGCTCCAGCACGCCGTGGCCGATGATGAACGTCCAGAGGTAGCCGAGCAGCCCCCGATTGGCGAAGTGCGCGGAGATCGCGCCGATGTCGAGCCCGTTCTTGGCGAGCAGGAACAGCGACCCGACCCCGGCGAAGATGCCGCCGGCGAAACAGATGAACGCCACCCGGATGTTGTTGGTCATGATGGCCGAGGCCATCAGCGGGAGCTGCTCGGCCTCCTCCTCGACGTAGCCATGTCCAGTCCGCTGCCTCTCCGCGCCGGCCTCGGCCCTCTCCAGCATCACCTGCGGCAGCACATCCTCGGCGAGGGCCGGGCGTTCGTGGATGACGAGGAAACCGGCGAGCGCCGGAACGAGGAAGGCGAGGAAGCCCAGGAGTACCGTCCGCCGGGCTTCGATGATGCCGGCGGGGCATTCCTGGGTGACGAACTGCCAGATGCGGAGACCGGTGCGGCGCTCGTCACGGTAGAGCGCGTTGTGGCCTGCGGCGACCAGTCGCTCCAGGCGCACCAGGACTGCCGGCTGGGCCCGGTAGGTCCGGGCGCGGGCCAGGTCCGCCGCGACTTCCCGGTAACGGGCGGCGAAGTCGGGCAGCTCGGCGGCGGCGAAGCTATCGAGTCCCTGAGTCGCGGCCCGCTCGGCGAGCGCGCCGAACTCGTCCCAGCGCTTCGACTTCCGAGTGACCAGCCGCTCCGCTACCCCTCCGCCGGCTTCGCGCCGGCCCTCGGTGCCGCCACTGCGGGCGCCGAAACGGCTGCGCCGGCGGGCGAGTTCATCGCGGTAGAGCTTCGAGAGGAAGACTGTCGAGTCGGCGGGCCGGATGGGATAGCGAGTGACGAATCGTTCCGTCAGGCGGATCGCCAACCTGGCCCGCACCTCCTCGGGCAGTGCGGAGGCCCGCTCGGCGAATTCGCGGAGAAAGCGGAACTCCTCATCCGAGAGCTCGGGCACGCCGGCCGCATCCTGCTCGTCAGGCAACCGGGAAACGGGCTCCTCCGTGAGCACTTCGGTGGGCCGGTCCCGGACCACCACGGTGCCCGCGACCAGATCGCCGAGTCGCTTGCCCCGCGGATGCACGGCGACGAACAGGGCGCCGAGCAGGTAGCCCAGGGGAAGGAAATCGGCGACGCGGAGGAGGTTTCTGGCGGCCGCAGCACCGAAGGTCACGGCGTGGCCGGTGTCACTCACGACGCGGATGCCGAGGCGGCGCTTGCCCGGGGTCTGGCCTCGGCGCAGCCCCTCGAAGAAGGTGAAATAGCCCCAGATCGAGGCGAAGCCGATGAGGGTGAGCAGGGCGCCGAGCCAGGGCCCCCCGTCGAGCTGGGAGGTGAAGACGACCAGCACGGCGATGAGCCACAAACCGAGCAGCAGCGTGTCGATGATGGTCGCGAGGGCCCGTGAGCCGAGCCCGGCGATCTCGTAGTCGAGCACGATGTGCTCGGGGGTTTCGACCTCGAGGTGCTGGCGGAAATCAACGGGCGCCGTCATGCCTGAATGATGGCCGCGTTGGGTTCACTTCCCAAGGTCGGGCGGGAGGCCCATCTTGCAGCATCTCTCCCCGGAGTCTCCCGACATGTCCGGACCCGTGCTGCGTCCGCTCACTTTGGGCGAAACGCTGGACGTTTCCTTCGGCCTGTACCGCACCCTGTTCGTGCCGCTCCTGATCGTGACGCTGGTGACCCGAGCGGTACCCCTGGTGATCTCGGTCTACCTCGAAAGCGCCGGCGGGATGTCCGCCAACGTGCCGCTCTACCTGCTGAACGCGATCCTCGGCATGGTGCTCGCAGCGATCGCCGCCGGAGGATCTACCATCATCATCTCCGAGAACTACATGGGACGGCGGATTACGGCGGGGGAGGCCTTCCGGCGCGCGACCCCGTTCGTGGGCCGACTGATCGCTCTCGCGATCATGACCTCCTTCGTGTGCGGCCTGGGGCTGCTGCTGCTGCTCATTCCGGGGCTCATCATCGGAACCGGACTCGCCCTGGGCACGCCGGCGCTGATCCTGGAGAACAAGCTCGGCGCCAGCGACGCGATGGGCCGCTCGTGGGCGCTCACCAGCGGATTCCGGTGGAAGCTCTTCGTCGCTCTGGCGGTCATCGTGATCCTGCTGGCGCTGCCGTACATGTTCGCGGGCGTCTATACCGCGGCGACGGTCGCCTCTGGGGCCAAGCCGGACCTGACCGACCTCGCCGGATTCCTGGGCGTCATCATCATCGCCTCGGTGCTGCAAACGCTCATCTATCCGCTGCTGTACTGCCTCCTCACAGTCGCCTACTACGATCTGCGGGTGCGCAAGGAGGCCTTCGACCTCGAGGTACTCGCGGCGGGTCTCGCCCACGCGTGATTCCAGCGCTCGTCTTCGCCCCGACGACAGAGGGGCCCGATTCCCTGCGCGCGGTGCTCGATTCGGTCTTTGCCGGTCCCGAGTACCGCTGGGAGGAGCGCCTCAATCCCTTCGCCTTCCTGCTCCGCTGGTGGCACCGGCTGGCTGACTGGCTGAGCCGGGTACAGGACCGTCACCCCGATCTGTTCTGGCTGCTGTTCTGGGCACTCATCGCGGTCCTGGCGCTGATTCTGGTCCACGCGAGCTGGGTGATGATCCAGACCTTCCGGGCGGCCGCCGCACCGCCCGCGGCCGATGGGACGTTGACGGCCAAGGAGATCCACGGGCCCGCCTGGTACCGCCGCGAGGCGCTCCGCCTCGCGGGGCAGGGCCGGTACCCCGACGCGATGCAGGCCGATTTTCTCGCGCTGGTTCTCGAGCTCGATGCCCGCCGGGTCCTGCGCTTCCATCCGAGCAAGACCCCGAACGAATACAGCTACGAGAGCGGCCTCGGCGGCGATGCGCGTGAGGCCTTCCGGGAGGTGGTCCGTTCGCTGTATGGCTACGCCTTTGCACGTCAGCCCTGCGGGCCGGCCGAGTTCGCGGCCTGGCGCACCCTGACCTCGGCGGAGCGCTATGCGGCCGCGCACTGAGGCGCTGATCGGGCTCGGAGCGCTCGCGCTAGTGGTCGCCCTCGCCGCCACCCTGGGTCGGGGGCAGCGACGGGGCGGCGAGAGTGATCCTCGTCCGTCGACGCTGCTGGCGGGGCCATGGGGCGCGCGCGGGCTGGCCGATGCGCTGAGCCGGCTGGGGATCCGCACCACCCGGTTCCGCCGCGGACTGCAGGCGCTGCCGAGCGACACCGGCGCGCACTCGCGCACGGCGCTGGTGCTCCTCGATCCCACCTTCCCACTCAGCGGTTCCGAGGTGGAAGCGGTCCGCGGCTGGAGCGACAGCGCCGGCGGGGGTGACCTGGTGCTCGCGGGACCGGGGACCGCCGGGCTGATGCGCTGCTTCGGCTACGCGGTGGACCGGCGTCCCTTCGACAGCGTGACCGTGCGGGGCGGGACGCCGCTCGCGCCGGGGGTTCAGTGGCCCAGGGTCGCCGCGGTGCTGGCGGCCACCACCGAGACCCGGGTGGTCGACTCCAGCCGGATCGCGGACTATGAGGTCACCGAGTGCGTGGTCCCCCCGCTGAAGCGGGTCGACACCCTGCTGATGAGCACCACGGGGCGCGCGGTGGCGCTCCGGCTGCAGCGGGAGGACGTGGACCACGAGGTCGTCCTGCTGGCCGATGCCGGCCTGCTCCGCAACCGGGCGCTCCGGGAGACGGACGCCGGGACGTTCGTGCTCGGACTCTTCGTTGGTCGCAATGACCGGGTGGTCTTCGAGGAGGCGCATCACGGCTTCGGCGAGGGGGGCTCGCTCTCCGATGCGGCGTTCGGGTGGAGTTTCCGGTCGCCATGGGGCTGGGCGATGTGGCAGATCGCGATCGTCGCGCTGCTGGCCCTGCTCGCGGGAGCGGTTCGCTTCGGCGCGCCCCGCCACGTACTGGTTCGGAAGCGGCGCTCCTCGCTGGAGCATGTGCGGGCCCTCGCCACCGCGCTCGCCGCCGCCCGCGGGCACGATGTCGCGATCGGGTCCATCATCGAGGGGCTCCGCCGCAGACTGCTTCCCGCCGGCCAGCGGACCCGTGGCCACTGGCGCGAGTGGCTGGATCATCTGGCCGGGCAGGTGCGCACGCCACGCGCGCGCGACGCCGTCGCTACGCTGCAGGTACTCACCCGGCCCGGACAATCGCCCCAGGGCGTGCTCCGGGCCGCCAACGCCGTGGAGGATGTGTGGGAGGAATTGCGCCCCTGACGTCGGCCGAAGTCGGTACTCACTCGCAGGCCGCGCGCCGGCTGCTGGAGCAGCTCGGCCGGGTCATACTGGGGCAGGAGGCGGTGCTTCGGGAGGCGGTGCTGGCGCTGATGGCGCGCGGCCACGTGCTCTTCGAAGGCGCGCCCGGCACCGCCAAGACCCTGCTGGTGCGGACCCTGAGCCAGGCGATGGGCCTCGAGTTCCGGCGGATACAGTTCACTCCGGACCTGATGCCGAGCGATATCACCGGCGTGAACCTGCTGACCGGGCAGGGCGGCTTCAGCTTCCGTCCCGGCCCGCTCTTCGGGGACCTGGTGCTCGGTGACGAGATCAACCGCGCGCCGGCCAAGACCCAGGCGGCGCTGCTCGAGGCGATGCAGGAGCGGCACGTGACGGTCGACGGGACCAGTCATCCTCTCAGCGCGAGCTTCACCGTCTTCGCGACCCAGAACCCGATCGAGTTCGAGGGCACCTACCCGCTCCCCGAGGCGGAACTCGATCGCTTCCTGATCAAGAGTCTGCTCGGCTATCCCAGCGCCGAGGCGGAACAGGGGGTGCTTCACCGGGTGCTGGGCGGGTTCGAGGCCTCCGAGCCGGCCAGCTTCGGGGTCGAGACGGTGATGGATGCCGAAGGACTCGCGGCGCTCCGGGCAGCGACCCGGCGAGTCCGGGTCGAACCGACTCTCGTCGGGTACATCACTGCCCTGGTGCGGGCGACCCGCGATGCCCCGGCGCTCACGTTAGGCGCCAGCCCGCGCGCCAGCGTGGCGCTGCTCAAGCTGGCGCAGGCGGCCGCGCTGCTCGACGGACGCGACTACGTCGTCCCGGACGACGTCAAGGGCTTCGCTGCGCCGGTCCTCCGCCACCGGGTGGCGGTGGCGCCGGAGCTCGAGCTCGAGGGGGTCACGCCCGACCAGGCCCTCCGGACAATCATCGAACGGATCGAGGCTCCCCGATGACCCGTCGCCTGCTGCTGCTCGGCGCGCTGCTGCTTGCCGGCGCGCCACTCGCCGCCCAGCTCCCCGAGCGCGCCGTGCGGCGCACCATTCCGATCACCCGCGCCTTTCGGCGGGGCCTGCTCGCCGGGACCCGCGACTCCACCGGCCGTCCCGGGGCGCGCTATTGGCAGCTCACGACTGACTACCGCATCGAGGCCTCACTCGACCCGGCCACGTCCACGGTGACGGGCCACGAAATCGTCCGGATCCACAATCCGAGCGACTCCGCGCTCCGCCGGATCGTCGTCCGGCTGTACCAGAACCTCTTCGCGCCGAACGCGCCCAAGATCACGACGCTGCCGGAGATCACCGGCGGCGTCAGGGTCGGCCGCCTGGTGGCCAATGGCGACACCGTGAACGTCGACTCCGCCGCCGCGGAGTGGAGCACCACGACCGTGATCAGCGTCCCGCTCACGCGGCCCATCGCGTCGGGCGACAGCGGCGTGCTGGAGGCCGACTGGTCGTTCCGGGTGCCGGCGTCGCCCGATCTGCGGGGCGGGGGTGAACGCATGGGACGGTGGGGGACCCGGCTCTTCCAGGTGGCGCAGTGGTATCCGCAGGTCGCGGTGTACGACGACCTGCGCGGCTGGGATGAGGCGCCGTATCTGGGCGAGGGCGAGTTCTACAACAACTTCGGATCGTTCGACGTGCGCCTGGACGTGCCGGCCGGCTGGCTCATCGGGGCGACCGGGGTGCTCGCGAACGCGGGGGAGATCCTCACGCCGCTGGTGCGCGAGCGCCTCTCCCGCGCCACGGAGAGCGACAGCACCGTCACCGTGGTCGCCAAGGAAGAGCGCGGCGCCGGGAGCGCCACCACCGGGCCGTCGGCGCGCCTCGTCTGGCACTTCACCGCCGACAGCCTCGGGGACTTCGCCTGGGTGACCTCGAAGGATTTCGTGTGGGATGCGACCCGCGCCACCATCGCGGAGCGGGGGCCGATCCCGGTCAACATTCTCTACCTGCCTGAGCATGGCCGCTACCGGAACGTGGGGCCCTTCGCGCGCCACGCCCTCGAGTTCTACTCCCGGCAGTGGATGCCGTACCGGTTCCCGCAGTTCACCCAGGTGGACGGGCCCGAGGGGGGCATGGAGTATCCCATGCTCACGATGAGCGGACCCTGGTTCGGCGTGACCGACCACGAGATCGGTCATCAGTGGTGGCCGATGATGGTCGCCAACAACGAGACCCAGTACGGCTGGATGGATGAGGGATTCAACCAGTACATGAACATCCTCTCGGGCGCCGCCTACGAGGGCAAGCCGGCCGTGCTCGATTCCCTCGGCCAGGGCTACGGGCGGGATGCGCTGGTGGACGACCAGGCGACGATGATGTGGGACGCCAATCACGCCGGCGACTGGTACGGCTTCGTGACCTACAGCAAGGCGCCGATGATGTTCTCGGCCCTCGGTGGCGTGGTCGGCGATTCGGCGGTCACGAGGGCGATGCGCGGCTACGCGCGCACCTGGCGCGGCCGCCACCCTTCGCCCTGGGACTTCATGTTCGGGATGAACCGGGAGCTTGGCCGCGATCTCGGCTGGTTCTGGTACTACTGGCTGTTCACGACCGAGACGGTCGACGGCTCGATCCAGTCGGTGCAGACGCGCGGCGGGCGGACCCAGGTCACGGTGCGTCAGGACGGCGAAATGCCCGCGCCGGTGGTCCTGCGGGTGGAGTTCGCGCCCGAGGGGCCGCCCCCCGCACCGATGCCTAACGCGGTGATCGACGGAAGCGTGGCGACGGTGACCTGGCCCGTGGACGTCTGGTTCGGCGGCAGCCGGACCTTCGTGGCCGAACTCCGTTTCGGCCGGCGGCGGATCGAGCGGATCACCCTCGATCCCGGCGGCCGGTTCCCGGACCGCGACCCGGCGGACAATCGCTGGCCGCGTTGATGATCATCCCCGACCGACGCTGGTATCTCGTCGCCGCAGGGCTCGGCGCGCTGGCGCCGCTCGCGATCCTGTGGCCCGATGCGGGCGCGGCGCTCCTGCTGCTCGACCTGCTCTGGATCCTGGCATTGGCGGTGGATGGCTGGCGCATCGCGGGCTTCGACGTCGCCCGGCTCCGGCTTGCTCGGGAGGCGCCTCCGGCCTTTTCGGTAGGGCGGTCGTTGCCCGTTACCTATCACTGGACCAACCCGCTGGCCCGCCCCCTGGTCCTCCGGGTCAGGGAAGTCTTTCCGACCCAGCTCGTGCCGGCGAACGGTCCGGAACGCCGCCTGCACCTGCTGCCGCGCAAGACGATTCATGAAGAGGTCCTGCTGCGGCCCGAGCATCGTGGCCGGGGGACGGGTGGTCGCGTGCACCTGCGGATGCTCGGCCCGTGGGGTTTGGCATGGCGTCAGACGCGCGTGGAACTTCCCTGGGAGCCGGTTGTCTACCCCAATCTGGTTGGCGCCTCGTTGCGCTCACTTCCGACCCAGGCCCAACGTCGGCGCGAGGCGGGCTTCCGCAGCGTCCGCCGGATCGGCGAGGGCCGGATGTTCGAGAGCCTCAAGGAGTGGGTCCCCGGAGAAGACACCCGAACGATCGACTGGAAGGCTACCGCACGGCGCGGCAAGGCCATGGCGCGCCAGTATGAGGACGAACGCCGCCAGCAGGTGCTCCTGGTGATCGACGCCGGCCGCATGCTCACCGCCGACATCGGTGGCCGGTCCCGGCTGGAGTCGGTGGTGGAGGCGGCGCTGCATCTGGCCCACAGTGCGGTGGAGCACGACGACAACATCGGCCTGATGGTCTTCGCGGACGAGGTGCAGCAGTTCCTGCCTCCCGCACGCGGACGGCGGGCGCTGCGGGCGGTGCTCGACGCGCTGGCCACGGTAGAGGGGAAGCTGGTCGAGCCGAACTACCCCGCCGCCTTTGCGTATCTCGCGACCCGGAACCGGAAACGGGCGCTCACGGTCCTGTTCACCGACGTGATCGACCGCACGGCCAGCGAGGCGTTGGTGGCGCAGATCGGCACCCTCAGACCGCGGCATCTGCCGCTGGCGGTGACGCTGCGCGATCCGGCGCTCGAGCGCCTCGCGACGGTGCGCCCCGCAACGGCGGGGTCCGCGTTCGAACGGGCGGCCGCGGAAGAGCTGCTTCAGTCGCGGGAATCGGCCCTGGTGGAGATGCGGAGCCGCGGAGTGCTCGTGCTGGACGTCGCCCCGGGCGGGGCGAGCGCGGCGGTGGTGGAGCAGTACAACCGGTTGAAGCGGCGCGGGGTCCTGTAACAGGGGCTCCCGGCGAGATGGAGTATTCGCCGCCTCCCTCTGAGCCCGTCGCCAGTCGCACCACCACGGGCGCCCGAATGCAACGGAGGGACGGGTCGGCGACCCGTCCCTCCGCTGCGTCGAGGCCGCCCGTCCCTTGCCCGGACTATCCCGACCGATTCGGAAAGATGGTATTCATCGGATGGCCCATCGCCTGCAGATAGTCGCGGTCGAAGGCGGCGGACACCGTCTCCCGGCGGGAGTAGGGACCCGGGGTGTAGGCCCGGGAGTTGATGCCGGCCTGACTCAGTTCGCAGACGTGCCAGTCCTCGCGATTGGTCATGTCCCAGAACTTCACCCCGTCCTCGATGTCGAAGGTCGGATCGGCGAGCGAGGCGGGATTGAAGAGCCAGTGACAGAAGATCCTGGTACGATCCACCGAGACCGGCCACAGGACGTGAAACATCACGTAGTCCGGGTGCAGGCTCAGCAGCATGTTCGGCATGATGGAGTAGTAGTAGACCCGATTGTGATCCTCCTCGGGGAGGCCGGGGCCCACCGGCAGGCCGCACACCCGGCCGCTCATCGTCATGCTCTGCGCGTCATCGGCGAGAATCATGTATCCACCGAGGAACGGGCCCTCGCTGAGGTCGTTCTCTCCCAGCAGCGGCGGCGTCCGCCTGGTGAGGGTCGGGTGCACCAGCGGGCAGTGATAGCACTCCGAATAGTTCTGGACGACCAGCTTCCAGTTGGCCTGGACGTTGTATTCGATCATCCGGCCGCGCTTCAGGTTAGGCAGGTTGAACCGGCTGAAGCGGCCGATGAGGGGAGCATGGCTCTCTTCGAAGGATACCGGCTGCTTCGCGAGGTTGATGAAGATGAACCCCTCCCACAGCGCGAGGCCCACCGGGTGCAGCGGCCAGTCCTGCTTGCGGAACCCCTCGAGGTCGTTGGTCGCGGGCGCGCCGATGAGGCGGCCGTCGAGGCCATAGGTCCACGCATGGTACGGGCACTGGATGGTCTCCGAGAACTGTCCGCTGTGCTCCTCACAGATCCGGCTGCCACGGTGACGGCAGACGTTGTAGAACGCGCGGACGGCGCCCTGCTGGTCGCGCAGGATGATGATGCTCTCGCCCGCGACTTCGAGCACGAAGTAATCGCCGGGCTTTGCGAGGCGTTCCTCGCGGTCCACGCAGAGCCACTGGCGGGTGAACAGCCGGTCCATTTCCTCCTGCAGCAGCTCCGCGGAGGTGAAGTAGCGGCGGGGCAGGGTCATCTGCCCGTGCGTCGGGAGTTCGCGGGGCTTCCAGGCGATCGTGGTCACTCGGGCGGCGCTCGGTTCAGGGGACAGCGTAAAATGCCATTCGGCGCTCATGGTGGGAAGGGGAATCGGGGCCAGGTGACTACCGGTCACGATAAAGCGGGATAGGATTCTCTCCCATGCAACGCCCGATCGTCCACCTGATCCCCCACACCCACTGGGACCGGGAGTGGTATCTGCCGCTCGGTGCGTTGCGCGCGCGGCTGGTCTTGGCACTCGATGATCTGTTCGCTCAACTCGACGCCGACCGCCGACTCACCAGCTTCCTCCTCGACGGTCAGACCGTCCTGCTGGAAGACTATCTCGCGGTCCGTCCCGAACGGCGCGCGTCGGTAGCCACCCTCGTGCGCGCGGGCCGGCTCCAGGTCGGCCCCTGGTACGTGCTCGCCGACGAGCAGATTCCGGCCGGCGAATCGCTGCTCCGCAACCTGACTGCCGGCCAGCAGGGCGCGGCGCTGCTGGGCGCGCGCCTCGACGTGCTGCACTCCCCCGATGCCTTCGGGCATCCACCGGTCTGGCCCGCGCTGGGCGCCGAATTCGGCATCGATGCCGGTGTGCTGTGGCGGGGCCTGAGTCCCGAGCGGACCGGTGACCGGGACCTGGCATGGTGGGACGCGCCCGACGGCCGGCGCATCCTGCTCTACCATCTGCCGCCCGATGGCTATGAGATCGGATCGAACCTTCTGTGCGGCGAGGCCGAGCTCGCGGAGGCATGGGCGCGGGTGGCCGCGCAGCTGATGCCTCGCGCCGCCACGCGGCACGTTGCCGTCTTCGTCGGTGCAGATCACCATGCCGCCGCGCCGGATCTGGGCGGCCTCGCCTCCCGGCTCGCCGCGGCCGCGCCGGAGGCCGAGTTCCGCTGTTCGCGGCTCGACGAATTCCTGCAGGCCGCGCGGGGGGAGGCGACCGACCTCGCGGTGATCTCCGGTGAACTGCGCTGGTCGTACGGGTACACCTGGACGCTTCAGGGGGTGCATGGCACCCGGGCCCCGCTCAAGCGAAGGAACAGCCGGATCGAACTCAGGCTCCTCCGGCAGGCGGAGCCGCTGGTGGCCCTGAGCGGGGACGATGCCCGCGGGAGCCTGATCGCCGTGGTGGGGCAGGCGTGGCGGGAGGTTCTCCAATGCCACTTTCACGATGCGATCGGCGGCTGTGCCAGCGACGCCGTCGCCCGCGCCATGACGGTGCGGTTCGACGACGCGGAGGCGGCGCTCGATGAAGTGACCCGGCGCTCGATCCATGCGCTCGCGGGTCACGATCCCGACCTTGCGCGCGACCACGAGGCGGCAGCACCACGGCTGCTGCTGTGGAATCCGGTGGCCCGGCCGCGCGGCGGAGTGGCCGTCGCGGACCTCAGCTTCTTTCGGCGCGACATCCTGGTGGGGCCGCCAGGCCGCAGGCTGCCGCGCCGGGGCGTGGGGGTGCAGCCCTTCGTGCTGCGAATCATCGGACAGCGCGGGACCGTCACCGAGCTCGCTCCGCAGGTGCTTTCCAGCAACATTGGCCCTGAACGGATCGATGCGGCACGGCACTATCCCGATCAGGACGAGGTCGACGTGGTGCGGGTGGCCTTTCCGTTGCCCGAGGCGCTTCCCGGCCTCGGCGCCGGGATGCTCGAGGCGGTCGCGGGCGATCTGGCGCCACAGGAGCCGTTCACCGCGGCCCGCGGGCGGGTGTTGTGGAACGGACGGGTCGAGGCTGCGGTGGAGTCCGGTGGGACCGTGGAGCTGCGTGCGGCCGGGGATGGTCTCCGCTTCGCCGGGCTGCTGGGCCTGGAGAGCGAGCGCGACGCCGGGGACAGCTACAGCTTTGCGCCGGTCAAGGGCGATACTCCGCGACGCCCCGGCGGGGCCGTACGGCCAGTGATCACCGCCGCCGGCCCCTTCGTCTCAGGGCTCACGTGGCCGGTCTCGACGCGCTGCGGACGCGGCGCGGGCACTGGCGAGGGAAGGGTGAGCGCCCGGCTGACTCTCGAGGCGCTCGGCGACTCGCCGGTGCTCCGATGTACCATCGTGCTGGACAACCAGGCGCGCGATCACCGGTTGCGGCTGCGATTCCCTACCGGGCTTCGGCAGATGCCGCTGCTCGCGGGCGCCCAGTTCGGCGTGGTGCAGCGCGGCCCTGTTGTGGTGCCTCGCGGTCGGTTTCCCGCCGAACGCCCCGTCGTGACTGCGCCGGCGCATCGCTGGGTCGCGGTGGCGAGGGAACGGCGCGGCCTCGCGGTCTTCATGCCGGGTTTCTTCGAATACGAATGGACCGCCCGCGGTGACCTGCTCGTCACCCTGCTCCGTTGCGTGGGTGAACTCTCCCGCGATGACCTGCGCACCCGGCCGGGCCATGCGGGCTGGCCCACCGCCATTCCCGCGGCGCAGTGCCTCGGTACCGAGACCATCACGCTCGGCCTGGCGCCGGTCGGTGCCGAGGACCTCGCCGCACCCGACCGACTCGAGCGCCTGTGGGAAGATGGCATGCTCCCGCCGTACGCCCACTGGATGCGCGATTTCACCCCGGCGCGTGCGCCGGGCGCGGCAGGGAGAGGCATTCATCTCGAGGGAGACGGGCTGGTGTTTTCGGCCTGTACCGCGGCCGCAGGTGGACGGGGCGTGGTACTGCGCTGCTACAGTCTTTCCGACCGTCCGGCGGCGGGGCGATGGAATCTCCCCGGGGTGGCGAATCGCGCGTGGCGGGTGCGCGCGGACGAGACTGTGGTTGGCGAGCTGGTGCCGAGCGGGGAGGGGCGGGTGATCGAGTTCACCGCGCCCCCGCGGGGAATCGTGTCGGTCCTGGTGGAATGGAACGCCTGACAAGGGAGAATGCGCATGCGGTGCATCGTGGGAGTCGGTCTCCTGCTGGTCGGCGTGGCCGCGGCAGCGGCCGCACAGGCCAGGGAGGTGCTGAAGGTGCCGGGGGCGGTGGCGGGTCTGCCGTTTTCGCCGGCGGTACGGGTGGGCAACATGATCTATCTCTCGGGGCAGATCGGAAACCGCATCGGGACCCGGGAGGTCGTGCCCGGGGGCATCGGCCCGGAGACCCGGCAGACGCTGAGCAACATCCGCACGGTCCTCGAGGCGGCGGGGAGTTCGCTCGATCGGGTGGTGAAGTGCACCGTCTTCCTGGCAGACATCGCGGAGTACGGTGCGATGAACGAAGTCTACGCGAGCGTGTTCACCGTCGACCCGCCCGCCCGCTCAACCGTCGCCGGCAGCGGGCTTGCTCTGGGAGCCAGGGTCGAAATCGAATGCATCGCCACGGTGGGTGACAGCGGCACCGGACACTAGGCCGGACTCTCCGCCAGGGCCGCATCGGTCGCGGCCGACAATCGTTCGTAGATCCGGGGTACCCAGTGGCGGTGCTCCGGCTTCATGAGGACCGAGCGCAGGCAGGTCACCGACTCCCGGTCCCGCCGCAGCGCAGTCCCGTCCGGATCGACGAAGGGGACCGGCAGCTCCGCCAGCGCCAGGTGAAGGTCGTGCCGGGCGGCTCGCTCGAAGACCCGGCGCGCGAGACTCGAGGCACTGCTCGCCGAGGTCGACCTGGGCGCCCAGATCACGATGTCGAGTTCCGGTCCGATCCCGGTCAGCATCCGCGGATCGGCTTGCAGTCGGCGGTAGAGATCCAGCGCAGCCTCGCGTCCATCCCGCAGCATTCCTGCAAAGGCGCCGCCCTTCACCAGCGGCAGCAACCGCTCTGTCGCCCAGAGGGCGACGGCGGCAGCGCCGGGGCGGGAACACTCCAGGCTGATTTCGCCCAGGTGGTGATCGGTGGAGGTGAAGTAGGTGTAGGGCGAGTCGTGCCGATAGAGTCGACCCACCTCCGGATCGCGGAAGAGCACGCAGCCGCACCCATAGGGCTGCAGGCCGTGCTTGTGGGGGTCGATCACCAGCGAGTCCACTTCACCCAGCGCATCGAAGGCGGTACGGGCGGTCGAGGTCAGGTTCTCCACCAGAGTGAAGTAGCCCCCGTAGGCGGCATCCGCATGCAGCCGGAAGCCATGCTGATCACGGAGTGGGAGCAGGTCGCCGAGCGGGTCGACGGCGCCAACGGCCGTGGTGCCCAGCGTCGCGACCACCGTGCCCACCTGCTCCTCCGCGAGGATCCCTCGCAGCGCCCCGAGATCCATGCGTCCGGCTCGATCCACTGGACAGCTCCGGAACCGGAGCCCGAGAACGCCGCTGATCCGCGCATGGGTGTAGTGCGCCTGTTCGGACGCGACGATCGTGGCGCCGGGCTTGAGTCGCCCCGCCACCCAGAGCGCCTCGAGATTGGCCATCGTGCCGCCGCCGGTGAGGTGGCCGAGGTGGCGCTCCCAGCCGAACATGGTGGCGATCGCGGCCACGGCCTCCTTCTCCATGGCGGAACTGGCACGTCCTCCGTCGAGCGCGTGATTGTTGGGGTTCACCTCCATGGCCAGGGCGTATGCGAGCCGTGCCACGGGGTGCGGCGGCTTGAGCATCTGGCCGGCGTAGAGCGGGTGGAAGTAGGGGAGGTTGTCGTGCAGCCGGTCGGCGACTTCCATGAGGACCCGTTCGACGCCTTCGGAGGCTGGCGGTGTCGCATCGATCGGTGGCAGCGTGGCGAAGCCCTGCATGAGTCGCGCGGTGGCCCTGGCCAGCAGTGCCGAGCCGGAGTCGTTAGGCGGCATGGTGTCGGGATTCGGCATGGGGGCGTGCGGTAGGCGGGGCCGGGTCGGGTAGTCGCGAAGGATCACGCGATATCTAACGACGGGGCGCCGGCCGGCCAATCGCTGCGGCGGACCTGGGCGGACCTGAGCGCGGCCGGCAGCGGTGGCGAGGAGCTGCCACCACTGCCGGCCGCGCCGCCGGGAATTCGGTTACTGTCCGTCGATCGGCAGACCGCTCGGCACCCGCGCGGGGATGATCCGGCTCAGATCGCGGGCGCCGGGATCGGTGAGCGTCCCCATGAACACGGTGAGGTCATCGACCAGGATCGGGGTGAGGACCACGCCCTGCAACAGGGTATCCCGCGTCGCCAGGATCTCCGGGGCGTTGCTGAGGATGGTGCCCCGCAGCAGCGCCTCGATGTTCAGCGGATCGAAGGTGAGCAGCTTCACGTCCGACTGGCTGTAGTGATCGATGAAGTCACGGAGCCCGCTGAAGGCGCCATCGTGACCGTAGGGTGCTGTCAGGGCCACGTTGCGGAGCGGTGTGGTCCGGAAGAGATAGCGGTCGCTCGGCAGTCCGGTCACGTTCATGCGGCCGAAGTCATCCCGCCCGGAGGGGCCGTTGCCCTTGCCCGGCCCGAACTGCGCCACCGCGACATTGTGGAATTTGTTGTCGCTGAAGGCGGGGCCGTTGTGGCAGATGGAGCACTTGAGCGAGAGGAACGCCTGGGCTCCACCGAGCTCCTGATCCGTCAGGGCCTGATCGTCGCCGGCGAGGAAGTGATCCCAGGGTGTGTTGGCCATGGCGAGCCGATCGACCAAGAACCCGCCCATCGCATTGGAGGCATGCGCGAAGGTCATCGCGGCGAAGGGGGTGCCCGGATAGGCGGCCTCGAACATCGCGCGGTACTCCGGGATGCGCCCCAGTCGGCGCATCAGCGCGCGCCAGATTCCCCGCTGATCGGCGTCCGGAATGCTGGCGAGTTCGTTGCCGGAGAATGCGCGCATCTCCTCGCGCGACTGCACCGGGAAGAGGCCGATCGCCGAGGCGGGCCCGAACTCGAACACCCGCTTCATCTGCGCGGTGAGCTGGTTGCCGGCGGGGGTGTGGAAGCTGCCCTGCGCATCGACACTGACGCGGCCGTCCCAGAACAGCGAGGTGAGCGCCGTGAGGTTGAAGGCCGAGGGTGCATTGCGCGGGATGAACGCCCCCTGCGGGTGCACCCGCTGCGGACCCAGGCCGGTGCCCCCCTGTCCGATCGAGAGGCTGCGGTCGTCCCCCGTCGCAAAGACCGGGAGATGGCAGGTCATGCACGCGATGTCCCGGTTGCCACTCAGTTCCTTGTCGAAAAGGAGTGCCTGGCCGAGCCTGACCATCGCCGGCCGCACCGGGGCCGGGCGGGCCAGCGGACCGATGCCTCGTCCGGCGGCGAGTTGCCGGACCACATCGGCGAGCCGCGCGGTCTCCGCCGCGCTGAGTAAGGGGGCCGGGGCAGTGCTGCGTTCCGAGCCGCAGCCAGCCAGCAGCAGAGCCGTACCCATGAACCATGGAACGAGCGGGCGGCGGAGCATGACATCACCTCGGGGACGGAGTGGAGGAGGCTCGGGGAGTCCGATTCGGGTCCGCTGAGGGACCGCCGGACCTTCTCCCCTGTACCTAGACATCGCATTGGGCGGGGCAAACCCGACACCGGGCCGGGAGCGCAGGCTGGGGGGCGGACGGCCGGATTCAGGTCATGGGGGCCAGGCTGGAGTCCCGTGCGGCTCGGATCGCGTCGGGCTTGTTGGTGACCATCCCGTTGGCGCCGTTGCGCCAGAGCGCCAGCGCCGTGCGGGCATCGTCAACGGTCCACACATGCACCGTGCTCTCCCGGGCATGGGCCCGCCGGACAAAGCGACGAGTGGGGATCTGGAGCAGGTAGTATGCCTCGGGGACGGCGTAGCAGCGGCAGGCGGGGTCCGGGGGCCCGAATCCGAAATAGAGCCTCGCGATGTCGCGGCGGGAGGCTCCGAGTGTGAACGGCGCCTCGCGGAAGGGGAGGAGCGCCCTTGGGTCCGAGCCGGCCACGACCGCGCGGTCGGCCGCACGGTCCTCGATCAGGATTCGCGCCACGACTGCGGCAACCTCCACTTCCTTTATCTCGATGAGCAGCGGCACCGCCGGGAACTCGACGAGTACTTCGCGCAGGGTCGGGATGCGTACCCCGGTGCCCCGGAAAGGCGACTCGGAAGTCCCCGGCTCGGTGAACCGGTAGCCCGCGTCCACCAGACCGAGCTGGGCGGCGGTCCGCGCTGCCAGGAGACCGGTCTGGTCGGTGGTGCGATCGAGGGTGGGGTCGTGAAAGACCATCGCCTCGCCATCGGCCGAGCGGCGGATGTCGAACTCCAGCGCCTCCGCGCCCGTGGACAGGGCGAGCCGGAAGCTCTCGAGGGTGTTCTCGGGGGCGTACCAGGCGGCGCCCCGGTGGCCGATGACTGGACGGGCGGCGCGATCGAGCAGCGGGTTCATGCCGAAGTGTAGTCGCCGCGGAACTGTTCGCGGAGCGCGGACTTCAGGAACTTGCCGGTCCCGGTCCTGAGCGGCGCATCGCGGAAGACGATCGCCTCCGGAATCCACCAGCTGGTGCCCGGTCCCGCGAGCTGGGCTCGCAGCTTGTCCACAACGGAACTGATCCGGTCGCCTCTCCCCGGGTCACGATCACCTGCTCGAACGGCGAGCGCGCCCGGAAGCCCTGCAGACGCGGCAGCAGGTCCTCGTCGACGATCACGACCCGGTCGATGGCGTCGGTCGCGAGGTACTGGAGATTGAGGATGTGCAACACCGCGCCGATCTGCGGGACGAACCCCGAGCCCGGTGAGCGCCGCCCCCGGCCGGCCCGAGCGCTCCGGCACCGCCTGACAGGTGCTCCGGTGGAGCTGGCCGCCCTCCCGACGACTGACGACCGCCTTGTCGCCGAATTGGGCGTGGGTCCGCCGCAGAATCGCAGGCAGCGTGAACTGAAAGTCCATCGAGAGAGCCTGCATGGCGGCTCCTTGTCTGCGTCGCCGGACTACGCGTGGCGGGGGTGGGCGGATCTTCCGACCGTGCAGCGTGACGGACCTGACAGCTTACCGCGGACCCCGACCGGGCTCCGCGTCGAGTCCTTCCCGTACGGCATCCCCGACCAGGGTACAGGCGACCACGACCAGAACCAGCGCGGCCCCCGGTGCGACGGCGACCCACGGTGCGTTGATTAGGGTATCCCGTCCCGAGGCGATCATCCCTCCCCACGAGGGGGTCGGCGGCTGCACGCCGAGTCCGAGAAAGGACAGGCCGGCCTCGAGGGTGATCGCGTTGCCGACGCCCAGTGCGGCGGCGACGACGACCGGGGTCCATGCATTCGGCAGGACGTGGCGGCGCGCGATGCGGCGCCGGTCTGCGCCGAGGGCCGCCGCCGACAGCACGAAGGGGCGCGCCATGAGCGCGGTGGCCTCGCCGTAGACCAGCCGGGCGATGCTCATCCATCCCGTCAGGCCGAGCACGACGATGACGAGCACGCCGCTCGGTTGCCAGAGCGCGGCCAGCAGGAGCAGCAGGACCACCCGCGGTACCGCGAGCGCGAAGTCGGTGAAGGCGAGGAGCAGGGCGCCCGGAGTTCCCCGCCACACCCCCGCGACGAGACCGACGACTACGCCAAGGACGACGGCGATGAGCGTGGCCAGGACGCCGGTTGTGAGGGAGACGCGCGCGCCGTAGACCAGCCGGCTCCACACATCCCGGCCGAAGCGATCGGTGCCCAGCAGGTGGAAGGTCCCGAGGCCATCGCTGTGCAGCGGCGGAGTGAACCGGGTCAGGACCACCTCCGGCTGGGCCAGCGGATCGAGATCGGCCACCAGCGGCGCGGCGAGGGCCAGGAGAAGGATCAGCCCCAGGACGGTGAGCCCGACCACCGCCCGCCGCTCACGCATGCCGAAGCCGCGGATCGACCAGTACCCTGAGCAGGTCCGCCAGCAGGTTGCCCAGGACGACGAGAACGGCGCTCACCGTGGCTGCCGCCATCACGACCGGATAGTCACGTGCTCCGACGGCCTTGATCAGCACCTGGCCCACGCCCGGCCACGCGAAGATACCCTCCACGAACACGGCCCCCGAGAAGAGGGCCGGCAGGGACAGCCCCAGCAGGGTGACCACCGGGCCGAGCGCATTCCTGAGCTGATAGCGGAGCAGGACGCGGTGATTGCCGAGGCCGCGGGCGGAGGCGGCGAGGACGAACGGCTCGCTTCGCACGTCGAAGAGCGCGCCCCGCACGAAGCGCGAGGCGCCGCCGAACCCGATGAGGGTGAGGGTGAGGAGCGGAAGCGCCAGGTGCCGCAGCCGGTCCCCCAGGCGCACGGTCGGAGAGAGGAACTCGGCGTCGAGTCCGGCGGCGCCAAAGGCGGGGAGCCATCGAAGCTGGTAGGCGCAGAGCCAGACCAGCATGATGCCGAGCCAGTAGCCCGGCATGGCGAAGAGAGTGACCGAGAGGACGGAGAGGAGCGTGTCCACGGCGCGCCGTGCGCGGGCCTGGGCCAGTCCGACGAGGATGCCGAGCAGGTAACTGGCGCCGAGCGACAACGTCACCAGCAGCGCCGTGGCCGGCCATGCCTCCGCCAGCATCCGTCCCGCGGGTCGGCCGGTGGCGAGGCTGATGCCCCAATCGCCGCGGAGGGCCCGGCTCAGCCAGCCGGCGAACTGGAGCGGCAGCGGACGGTCCAGCCCGAGCTCATGGCGCACCGCGGCGAGCTGGTCGGGAGTCGCGGCGGGCCCGGCCAGGTGGAGGGCCGGGTCGCCCGGTGCGAGATGCAACAGCAGGAAGGTGAGTGTTACAACCCCGAGGATCACGGCCAGGCCGGAAAGGCAACGCCACAGGAGGCGGGGGAGCATGGCTGGAATGTGCGCCACGCTCAGAGTAGGCGCCAGCGGGTACTGTTCGGGACACGAGGTGAGAGGGATCACGGCGACATGGCCCGGTTCGCGCCAACTTCGTGCTTCATTTTGCATGAGGCTGATATGTCCAGACGGCTGTTCCTGTCGGCAGGTACCGGAACTCTCGCGGCGGCGCTCGGGTTGACGCTGGGCGCGTGCAGCAGCGATACGGGTGGCCCGAGTGGTGCGGCCCCGCTGACCCAGGCCGAGGCACAGGCGGTCGGCGTCGAACTGCAGGGCGAAGTGGCCGGGCTGACCACCGGGGCATCGCTCCACGGATTCCTGGCGCCGAGCTTCGTGGCGCTCCCGGAGGCGGTGCGCGCATCGCGCGTAGCGTTGCACTTCATGCCGCCTTCGAATTGCCCCACCTTATCGGAATTCCCGCCGACCGACGCCGACGGCGATCATGTCCCGGACAACCTGACGCTGACCTTCGATCCGGCGACCTGCACCTTCACCGATCCCCATGGCAACAGCATCGACCTGTCTGGAGCGGTGACGATCACCGATCCTTCACAGGTGAGTCCAGGGCTCCGCGTCGTCTTTGCGGCGTTCCAGAACAAGATCACACTGGCCGACAACAGGTTCTTCCGTCGGAGCGTCGACGGCGTCTGGCAGCTGGTGTCGGACTCCTCCGGATTCGGGGCGACCGACAGCACCACCACCGAGCACGAGTCGACCGAGCGCGGACTCGCCACCCTGGCCAAGGCGTGGCAGGTCAACTTCGTCGTCGATCCGGGCGAGGTCTTCGTCCCCGACCATTCCCTGCCCGCCGGCCTGTTCACCATCTCCGGCAGCACGACCCGGACGCAGGGCAGCGAGAGCAAGTCGTTCACCATCGCCACCGTGTCGCCGCTCCATCACGATCCCGCCTGCACCGATGACAACAAGATCGTAAGCGGCGAGCTGCACGCGGTCCACAGCGATACCCGGGGGACTGCCACGGTCGATATCCTCTTCAACGGGTGCGGCGTCGAGCCCACCATCACCCTGATCACCGGACCGACCGCCACCTGACCGGTTGGGTGCCACCGGTGACACACCCGCAGGGGCTCCCTGCGGGTGTTTGCTTTATGGCCGGCCGGCCGCACCTTTGTCGCCATGCCGTGCCGTCCGCTGGGCCTCGTCCTGCTCGCCGCACTGGGTGCCTGCGGCCCCACGGCGGCCCGTCGCGGCGGGACGGTCCTGTACGCGTCGGGGGCGGACCTGCAGAGCATCAACCCGCTGTTCACCGTCCACCCCCTCGCCCGCCAGGTGCAGCGATACGTGCTGCTGACGACCCTGGTTCGCTACGACAGCGCGATGCGGATCGAGCCCTATCTGGCGCGCCGGTGGCGCTGGTCGCCCGACGGACGGCGCGCGATCCTGATCCTCGCCGGCGACCTGCGCTGGCACGACGGCGTGCCGACCACCGCGCGCGATGCCGCGTGGACCCTGGAGCGGGCGCGCGACCCCGCCATCGGCTATCCGCGGCAATCCGAACTCGCGACGATGACGGAGGCTCGCGCTCTGGACGACTCGACGTTGCAGCTGCAGTTCTCGGCGCCGCCGGATGGCATGCCCGATGTGCTCACCGACCTGGCGATCCTCCCCGCGCACCTGCTCGACACCGTGCCGGACTCGAGGCTCCGGCAGGCGACGTGGCAGGAGCATCCAGTCGGGAATGGCCCCTTTCGCTTCGTCGCCCACGAGCCGAATCGCCGCTGGGTGTTCGAGCGCAACGGCGGGTTCCCCGCAGGCCTTGGCGGGCCGCCCCGGCTATCCCGCCTGGTGATTGCAGTGGTCGACGAGCCGATGACCAAGCTGGCGGCGCTCACTTCCGGGGAGCTCGACGTCGCCGGCATCCAGCCGGCACACGCAGGCTTTGTCAGGCAGGATTCCCGGCTCCGCGTGGTCGACTATCCGCTCCTCTTCACAGCGGGGATCGTGTTCAACACCCGCCGTGCACCGTTCCGGTCACCGGTGGCCCGGGCCCGAGTCGCCGGGGGCCTGGACCGGGCGGCGCTGGTGGCGGGGTTCGCCTACGGGTTCGGCACACCGGCGGAGGGCCCGGTGCCGCCGGGGGTGCCCGGGTGGCCGCCGGAGGCGGCGACCGACGCGGACACCGGCCTCCATCCCGCGGTCGCCCCGCCCACGGACGCCGCGCCGCTTCGCTTCGAGCTGCTGACGGTCGGGTCGGGAGAGGCGGCCCTCGAGCAGATGGTACAGGCCCAGCTCGCGCGCCGCGGAGTCATCGTCACGATCCGCCAGCTGGAGCTCTCCGCCTTTCTCGATCGGGTCTACGGGCCCGCCCACGAGTTCGAGGCCGCGCTGCTCGGCACTCCCGGCGACCTCGGGCTCGGCTACCTGCGGCCGCTGGTGGCGCTCTCGGGGTTGACGCTGCCGCCCACGCGGAGCGAATGGCCCGCCTTCTTCCGCGACTCCCTTCCCGCCACCTTTCTCTATCATGCCCGAGGCCTGCAGGGCGTGAACCGGCGCCTGACCGGCGCGCAGTTCGGACTGCGGGGAGAACTCGCGACCGTGAGCCAATGGAACGTGACGCCATGACCGGGTGGAGCGCGAGCGCGCCGGTACGCCTCGACTTCGCCGGGGGATGGACCGACGTGCCCCCCTTCGCCAGCCGCGAAGGCGGGGTCGTGGTCAACGCCGCCATCGATCTGCGGGTGCATGCCACGTTCGAACCGGGGGGACAGGGGATACTGCTCCACGCCGAGGACCTGAAGCAGGCGGCGCGTGTATCGAGCGCCGCCGATCTCACCGGCGACCGGAGCCTCATTCTCCACCGTGCGGCGCTGCGCATGCTCCCGGTCGGGCCGGGGACGCTCCGCACCCGCTCCGAGGTGCCGGCCGGTTCAGGGCTCGGCAGCTCGGGATCGCTCGACGTCGCCATGGTGGCCGTCCTCGCCGCCGCGCGCGGTGAGGCGCTGAGCCGCGAAGAACTGGCGGCGTACGCCTGCGATCTCGAGGTCGTCGAGGCCGGGCTCGCCGGCGGCCGGCAGGACCAGTACGCGGCGGCACTCGGCGGCTTCCACCGGCTCACCTTCCGGGGCGACGCGGTCGAGGCCGAGCCGCTGGCGCCCGACCCGGCGTTTTGGATCGAGCTGCAGCGGCGCATGGTGGTGTGCTACACGGGGCGGTCCCGCGTGTCCGGCGAGACGATCACCCGGGTCATGTCCGCCTATGAGCGGGGCGACCGCGCCGTGACCGGGGCGCTCCGGGAGCTGGCGGAGATCGCCGAGCGGATGGCGGAGGCGCTGAGGGCCGCCGATCTTCCCCGTGTAGCCGAGCTGCTGTCGGCCAACTGGCGTTGCCAGCAGCGACTGGATGCGGGGATGCGCACCGGGGAGATGGCCGCCCTCGAAGCGGCGATGGAGGATGCCGGGGCGATTGGAGGCAAGGCCGCCGGCGCCGGTGCCGGTGGCTCCATGTTCTTCCTGATGGGCGACGAAACCGACGCAGGTATGCGGGCTGCCGAACGGGCCGGAGCGCTGGTGCTCCGCGCCGGCTGGTCGGCGGCCGGAGTGGAACTATGCTGACGATGGACGAGCTCGAGGCTCGCCGTGAATCGCTGGAACGCTCGCCCGACCTGCAGGCGCTGGCCGAGCGGCTGCTGCTCCGTGGACACCAGGTACTCGAGCGCGATCCCGCCATCCCCGCCCTCAAGGGAATGCTGTCGTCGGACGGCGGTTTCTGTCCCGACGACCGGAGCCAGCTGGTCTTCGATCCCTGGAGCGCCACCAGCCACCGCTGTCCCCGATGCGGCAAGCGCCTGACGGGAGAGCGGCACGACCGGCGATGGGCCTGGAACCAGCACCTCTGGCTGGCGGAGCGGATCGCCGAGCTGGCGGCGGTCGGGGCCCTCACCGGCGACGAGGCGGTGCTGCAGTGGGCCTGCGCCAAGGTGACCGAGTACGGCGAGCGCTACCTCTCCTATCCCAACCCCGACAACGTGCTCGGGCCGACCCGGCTCTTCTTCTCGACCTACCTCGAGTCGATCTGGCTGCTGCAACGTGATCGCGGCGGGGCACGTGCTTCGAGAGGGCGGCGCGCTGGACGATTCGACTGCCGAGGCGGTCGGAGCGATCGCAGAGGAGGCCGTCAACCTGATCGGAGAATTCGACGAGGGCCTGTCCAACCGCCAGACCTGGAACAATGCCGCACTGGTCGCCTCTGCGGTGTGGTTCGAGGACGAGGATCTCGCGCGCCACGGGATGGAGGGCCGCAACGGCCTGATCGGCCACCTGGTGGAAGGATTTCGGCGAGGATGGCCTGTGGTACGAAGGGGAGAACTATCACCTCTTCGCCCTGAGAGGACTGCTGACTGGCTGGGCTGGGCTCGACTCGCCGGGGTGGACCTGCTGGAAGAAGATGAAAGCCGTGCGCGGCTCGCGGCGGCGCTACAGGTTACCGGCCTCACTGCTCCCCGATTTTACCTTTCCCGCGCGGCGCGACGCCCGCTACGGAATCTCCCTGGCCCAGCCGATGTACCTGGAACTATGGGAGTAGGGCGCGCGCGCTTGCGGGCCGCGGGGGACGAAGCACTCGCGGAGCCGCTCGATTCCTGGCTGAGTACTCTCTACTCAGTTCCGGCCCCCGCCGCCGAGGTGTTCGACTCGTATCTCCACGAGGCCGGACTTCCCGCGCCGGCCCAGCGGACGCGGAGCGATCTCTCCTGGTGGACCCTGCTCGAGATGGAGGCGAACCCGCAGATTCCGGAGCCGGGATGGCATCCCGCGAGCACCCTGATCGAGTCACAGGGCCTGGCGGTCCTGCGCGATGGGGATCACTACGCCAGCCTCGAGTGCGGAACTTCGGGCGGTGGCCACGGTCACGCCGACCGTCTCCACCTGACACTGCACGCGGACGGAGTCCACTGGCTGCCCGATCCCGGCACCGGTTCCTACGTGACCTCGGACCTGTTCTGGTATCGCTCCACGCCGGCGCACAATGCACCGCGGCTGGACGGCGTTTCCCAGACGATGGGCGATGCGCGCTGCGACATGTTCGACGCGCCGGGGCCATGGCGCTGGGCGCGGGGCAGGTTCGAGAAGCTGACCCGAACGGTGGTCGCCGGGCCGGGGCACCTGATCGACGTGGTCGAGTTCGCCGACGACCAGGAGCACCTGGTCGAGCTGCCCTGGCACCCCGAGGGGACCATCGAACTCGCTGGCTCCCGGCCGATGGGAGCAGGCGGAGCTGGCCGATCCCTTCGCGACTCGGGTAGAACGGTTCCTGCCTGACTCGGCCGGCCCGCTCCGGTGGCGGAGCACGACCGCGGGCGGGGGGGTGCTCGAGGGGCTGTTCGACGACGCCGGCGAGCTGCTGCGCGCGGTCGGGCCCGGACGCCCCGGGCAGGAGGGCGAGCGGGCCTTCCTGGTCCGTCGCCACCGTGGACGCTACGTACGCTTCGCGACGGTGCTCGCCTTCGAGCCGCCGGCGCTGCTCGGCGCCCGCTTCGCCCCGGCGGAAATCGTGGTGACCACCGCGTCAGGCGAGGTGACCCACCGCCAGACCAGCGAAGGCTGGGAGGTGCAGGACGGCGACAGCCGGACCGTGATGAAGGGCCTGCGCCGCGAACTCCTTCCCGGCGGGATCGACATCCCCGTGGTCGGCGCGGAGCTGCACAAGTACGTTCCGCCGAACGGTGGTGGCGTACCATGTGGCCGATCCGCCCGCCCTCGACGGGAGCGTCGCGGGATTCGTCACCCGGGATCCGCTGACCCTCGACCATGATGACCAGTATCGCCGAACCGAGGAACCTGATCCCGGTCCTGAGGGTTCTCCGCCGAGGCGTGGCTGGCGTGGGATGAACGGGCGCTGTATGTCGCGATCGAGGTGACCAAGCCGGAGTTGTGCTTCGCTTCTCCCGGCGCGAAGCCCCTGGAGCTCGACAACGAGGGACGACCTGATCACGCCGACGGAGTGCAGGTCTACCTGGAGCGCGCCGGCGAGCCGTCGAGCGGCTGGCTGCTGGTCCCCGATCGGACAGCGGTGCCGTGCAGATTCGCGCCGTGGCGGACACCGCTGCCAGCCGGGGCAGGCGCGCGGGGCGTGGAAGCAGACGGCAACGGGGTATGGCATCACGCTGGCCGTGACCGTGCCGGGATGGCCTCCTGCTGCGTCGGAGGATCCGCCTCGATTCGACCTGGTGATCAACCAGATGCGCGCCGATCGGACGCGCAGGCTGGGCCAGCTCTGCTGGACCGGCGGAGGCGGCTGGGCCTATCTGCGCGGCGACCGGCAGGATCCCGCTGGTTTGGAAGGGTGACGCTGGCTTGAGGATTCCGGATTCACTTCGACCGGCAGCAAGCGGCCCGAGGCCCTCTTCGGGCCCGGCGCACCGCGCGGGCTGCCGGTGCGCCTGGCCCGCGCCCAGGGCGCCGAAGTGTGGGACACCGATGGCAGGGAATACCTCGATTTCATCATGGCCCTCGGGGCGGTGGTGCTCGGCTACGGCCATCCGGCGGTGAACGCCGCCGCGCATGCGGCGATCGAGGCGGGTGTCGTCGGGCCACTGCCGCCGGAAGTCGAGGAGCGGGTCGCGGAGCGTCTGGCCGGGATAGTGCCCTCGATGGAGCGTACCCGTTTCCTCAAGACCGGTGCGGAGGCGGTAGCCGCATCGCTCCGGCTGGCTCGCGCCCACACCGGCAGGGAAGTTGTGCTCCGCTGCGGCTACCACGGATGGCTCGACTGGTGCCAGCCGCCCGAGACTCCGGGCGTACCCACCGCGATGTTCGCGTTGAGCGAGGAGATTCCCTTCAACGATGTGGAGCGCGGCCGGGACCTGGTGCGGCTGCTGGGAAACCGGCTGGCGGCGGTGATCATCGAGCCGGTGGTGGAGCACGCGCCATCGGCCGGCTGGCTCACCATGCTCCGCGAGGAGACTCGGCGGGCCGGGGCACTGCTGATTCTCGACGAAATCAAGACCGGATTCCGGCTGGCTCCCGGTGGCGCGGCCGAGCGGTACCACATCGCTCCCGACCTGGTGGTGCTCGGCAAGGCTCTCGCCAATGGGTTCCCACTCGCGGCTGTCGGTGGCCGGCGGGAGGTGATGGAGCAGGCCAGGCGAACCTGGATCTCCTCGACGCTCGCCACGGAGATGGTTTCGCTCGCGGCCGCCGAGGCCACGTTGCAGGTGGTTGTCGATGGTGGAGTCCCGGCACACCTCGCGGCGGTGGGCCGGCGCTGGATGGACGGGCTCGCGATCGTGGCCGAGCGGCATCCCGACCTGATCGCTGGGGTAGCCGGCATTCCCGAGATGACGTTTCTGCACTTCCGCGACGATGCGGCCGGCATCAGGGTGGCGCGGGCGGCGGCGATGCGCGGGCTGCTCTTCAAGCGGACGGCCTACAACTTCGTCTCGCTGGCGCACGATGTCGGGGCGATCGACCGGGGACTGACGCTGCTCGATGAGGCCTGCGACGAGGCGCGCCGGACTGCCACGTGAAGCGCCCTTCACGGGCACTTCAGGCCCCTGGAGCATCCCCTCGCCTAGCTTGAGACCATGTGCCCGACGCTGGCCGGCGCCGTTGCGGTATTCCGCGCCCAGGGTCTGTCCAAGACCTACCGGATGGGTGAGGTGGAAGTCTGCGCCCTGCGGGGCGTGGATCTCGAGCTGTATCAGGGGGAATTCGTGGTGCTGCTGGGCCCCTCCGGCAGCGGCAAGTCCACCCTGCTCAACATTCTCGGCGGCCTCGACGTCCCCACGGCCGGCCGGGTCAGCTTCCTCGATCACGATCTCACGGTGGACGACGACAAGGCGCTGACCCTGTTTCGCAGGGATCATGTCGGCTTCGTCTTCCAGTTCTACAACCTGATCCCCAGTCTCACCGCGCGCGAAAACGTCGCCCTGGTCACCGAGATCGCGGCGCATCCCCTCGATCCGGCGGAGGCGCTCAGGATGGTGGGCCTGGGGGATCGCCTGGATCACTTCCCGGCCCAGCTCTCCGGCGGGGAGCAGCAGCGCGTCGCGATCGCACGAGCGATTGCCAAGCGTCCCGACGTGCTGCTCTGTGACGAGCCGACTGGCGCGCTCGACTACGAGACGGGGGTGCTGGTGCTCGATGTGCTCCGGCGCTGCAACGAGGAGCTTGGCACCACGATCGCCGTCATCACTCACAACGCGGCGATCGGCGCGATGGCGGACCGGGTGATCCGGCTCCGCAGCGGGCAGGTCGTCGAGACGGTTCGCAATGCGCGGCGCGCCGCGCCCAGTGAACTGAGCTGGTAGCCGCCATGCGTGCGCTCAGGCGGAAACTGCTGCGGGACAGCTGGCATTACCGCAGCCAGTTCGCGGCGATCGCGGTCGTGATGGCGTGCGGGGTGTCGGTGTTCGTGGCGCTCCGCAGCATGCACGGGTATCTCAGGAGCCGTCAGGCGGCGTACTACGCCGAGCAGCACTTCGCCGAGCTGTTCGCGCAGGTGAACCGGGCCCCCGCCTCGGTGGCGGAACGGCTCCGCGCGATTCCCGGCGTACAGACGGTGGAAACCCGGGTGACGGCTCGCGCGGTGCTCGAGGTGCCCGGGCTCCAGGAGCCGGCCACCGGCTGGCTGGTCTCCATTCCGGATCGCCCCCGGCCAATGCTCAACGACCTCGTCATCCGGAGCGGGCGCTACCCGGCGGCGGGGCGGGGCAACGAAGTGCTGGTCAGCGACGCCTTTGCGCAGGCCAACCAGCTCCGGAGCGGAGACTCCCTGGGCGTCATTCTGCAGGGCCGCTGGGAGACCATCCGGATCGCCGGTACCGCGATCTCTCCCGAGTTCATCTACGAAATCCCTCCTGGCGGCGCATCGGTCTTTCCCGACAACCGTCGCTATGGAGTAATCTGGATGCAGGCCACCGGCCTCGCGGCCGCGCTGGACATGACGGGGGCATTCAATGACGTCACGTTCACGCTCGCGCCCGGCGCCGCGGTCCCCGACGTCATCGCCGCGATCGACGCCGTACTGGCGCGCTACGGAGGGCTCGGCGCCTTCGAGCGAAAGGACCAGGTCTCGGACCAGTTCGTGAGCTCCGAGATCGAGGAGACCCGGATCACCAGCCTGCTGCTCCCCGCGATCTTTCTCGGCGTCACCGCTTTTCTGTTGAACCTGGTGCTGTCCCGTCTGGTCGCCACCGAGCGGGAGCAGATCGCCGTCCTCAAGGCCTTCGGGTACGGGAACGGCGCGATCGCGCTGCACTATCTCGGGCTGGCTCTGGTTCCGGTCGGCGCCGGCACGCTGGTCGGTGGCGGCCTGGGTATCTGGATGGCGTCGGGTTTCGCGCGCATCTACGCGCGGTTCTATCAGTTTCCCGATGTGGGATACCATCAGGACCTCAGTGTCATCGGCCTCGCGGTGGTGGTGAGTGGTGGTGCGGCGCTGGTGGGAACGCTCGGCGCTGTCCGCCGCGCGCTCCGGCTCCCGCCCGCGGAAGCCATGCGGCCGGAGGCGCCGGCCTCCTTTCACGGGGGCGGACCCGATCGGCTCATCGCGTCGCCCGCGATTCCACTCGCCGCCCGCACCGTGCTGCGCAACATCCGCCGTCGGCCCTCGCGCGCGCTGCTCTCGGTGACCGGACTTGCGCTTGCTGTCGCGCTCACGGTGGTGGGCCGTTTCATGTTCGACGCGGTCGACTTCATCAAGCGTCTCGAGTTCTTCGAAGTCTGGCGGCAGGATGTGTCCGTGGGATTCGACCGCCCGCTTGGCATGGCGGTGCGGTACGAACTGGCGCGACTGCCTGGTGTCCTGCGGGTGGAGCTGGTGCACGACGTGCCCGTCCGCCTGCGCTACGGCGCCGCGTCGGAGCGAACCGCGATCGAAGGGCTTGAATCGGGATCCACACTCCGGCGCATCATGGATGCCAGACGGGCGGCGGTGACGCCGCCCGCCGGCGGGTTGCTTCTCACCACCGCCCTCGCCAGGAAGCTGGGGGTTGGCGCGGGGGACACCGTGCGCGTGGAGGTCCTCGATGGCCGCCGACGGGTCACCGACCTGCCGGTGGCAGGCGTGGTGGACGAACTGCTTGGGCTCCTCGGCTACATGGAGCTGGACGCCTTGCACCGCCAGCTCCACGAGCCCCCGCGGGCCACCGGTGCCCTCCTCTCCGCCGATCCGCGGCTCCGCCCCGCCCTCAACGCACGGCTCAAGAGCCTACCCAGAGTCAGTGGTGTGACCTGGCTCGATGCCCTCCTCGATGGGTTCGAGCGAACCATTGCGGAGAGCTTCCGGATCTCGATCGTGAGCATCGTCGTCTTCGCGGTGGTGATCGCGGTCGGCGTGGTCTACAACGCCGCCCGGGTCGCGCCCTCGCGGAACGGGGTCGCGAACTGGCGAGCCTCCGCGTCCTCGGTTTCACCCAGGGCGAGGTGGCCCGGCCATGCTGCTCGGCGAGCTGGCGCTCTCGCGGTGCTGGCGCTCCCGGCGGGTCTCGCCTCGGCCTCTGCTCGCTGGCTGGATGGTGATCGCGCTCCACCATCCGATATCTTCCGCCTTCCGCTCGTGATCAGCGGCCGCACCACGGGCTCGTCGCGGCGGTGCTGGTCGCTCGCCGCGGCGATTGGGACGGCGATGGTGATCGCGCGCCGGCACTCCGCCGGCTCGACCTCGTGCGCCGTGCTCAAGACCCGGGAGTAATGCATGAAACGCCTTTCCACTCGCTGGCGCATCGCCCTCGCTGTGGCGGCGCTCGCGCTGGTGCTCGTCTGGTGGCTGCGGCCGTCTTCGCTTCCGGTGGACACGGTGCGGGTGACGGATGGCCCGCTGCGGGAGACCATTGACGAAGAGGGGAAGGCCCGGGTGCGAAACCGCTTCGTCGTCGCCGCGCCGGTCAGTGGACGTCTGAGCCGGGTCCGGCTGCGGGCGGGCGACAGCGTCGGCCGCGGGGACGTCATCGCATGGCTCACTCCGGCCCCGCTCGACACCCGCGCGCGCCGCGAGGCGACGGCGACCCTCGACGCGGCGGAGGACGCGAGTCGTTCCTCCGACGCGGCCGTGGAATCGGCCCGCGCCGCCCTCGAACAGGCGGACCGGGACGAGGCCCGCGCCGAGAGTCTGTCCGTCGCGGGGCATCTCTCGCCGGCCGCGCGGGAGAGCGCGGAACTCGCCGCCCGCACCCGACGCCGTGAGTGGGAAGCGGCGACCGCGCGCGCCGAGACCGCGGCGCATGATGTTGAGCGGGCCCGCGCCGCGCTGCTTGCCGCGGGCGCAGGGGAAGGCGCGGCAGGAAGCGGCACCCCGATCCGCGCACCCACGGCCGGCCGGATCCTGCGGCTCCTCGAGGAGAGCGAGCGGGTGGTTCTCGCGGGGACCCCGGTCGTCGAACTCGGTGACCCGGGCCGGCTGGAGGTCCAGGCCGACCTGCTGACTACGGACGCGGTGAGAGTGCGCGCCGGCGACACGGTCCTGGTCGAGCCCACCCCCGGTGCGGCTCCGCTGCTCGGCCGGGTGCGCACGGTCGAGCCCTCGGCGTTCACCAAGGTCTCGGCGCTCGGCGTGGAGGAGCAGCGGGTCCCCGTCATTGCGGACCTCCTCGATCCGCCGGGCGCGCTCGGTGACCGCTACCGCGTGGAGGTGCGGGTGGTCCTGTGGGGGACGTCGCGGACCAGGAAGATCCCGTTGAGCGCACTGGTACGCCGGGGCGACGACTGGGCGGTCTTCGGGGTGCGGGACGGGCGTGCGCGCACCCAGCCGGTGAAGCTCGGCCATCGAGGTACGCTGGAGGTGGAAGTGCTCGAAGGGCTCAGCCCCGGCGACGAGATCATCCGCTATCCGAACGATCAGATCACGGACGGCGCGCGGGTGGTGCGCACCGGGTCGGGCGGGACGTAGCCGACCCGCTTTCGGCGCGGACTGGACCGGGCCGCATGGCCGGGCCAGATTCCGCCATGCTCGTCGACGTGCACGCCCACTTCTTCCACGACCGCACGCCGCGCAGCGACTGGCGGGAGCGGAACGCGAGCCGTCTCGCCGCCGGAGACACGATCGGTATCACCTGGCACGTCGCCTCCATCCTCGGCAGCTGGGGCCTCACCTCCCCGACCTACTTCCCCTCCGAGTCCGACCTCAGTTACGCCAACGAGCAGTTGCGGCTGCTGACGCTCGAGCATCCCGGCCGGATCCGGGGGTACGTCGCAGTGAACCCGAATTACACGGCGCACGCGCTCGCCGAGATCGACCGGGGCACCGAGTCAGGCATGATCGGTGTCAAGCTGGCGGCCAGCCGCCGGGCCGACGACCCGCTGCTCGATCCCGTGTGTGAGGCGGCGCGACGCCATCGGCTGCCGGTGCTGCATCATGTCTGGCAGCATCGCCGCCGCGAGTGGCCGGGCCAGGAAGCCTCCGACGGGGTCGAGCTCTGCCGGCTCGCGGCCCGTCACCCTTCAGTCAGCTTCATCCTCGCCCATATCGGCGGCGGAGGAGACTGGCTGCACACACTGCGGGCGGCTCGGGCCCACCCGAACGTGCTGCTCGATCTCTCCGGCAGCGGCGTCGACGGTGGCATGCTCGAGGCCGCCCTCCGGGCCGTCGGCAGCGAACGTCTCCTGTGGGGCGCGGACGTGACGCTCTGTACCGGGTGGGCCAAGCTCCGCTACCTGGAGCGGCTGCTGTCGGCCACGGATTTCGCGCTCGTGGCCTCCGGCAATGCGCGCCGCATCTTCCCGGCGGGAGCGTTCGCATGATCGACGTCAACGTCTTCCTCGGTGCCTATCCCTGGCGGCGACTGCCGGGGACCTCGCCGGAGGCGGTCCTCGCCGCCATGGATCGAGTCGGGATCACCAGCGCGTGGGTGTCCCACCTGCCGAGTCTCTTCTGGAAGGATCCGGCGGAGGGGAACCGCTGGCTCTTCGAGGTGGCCGCAAGGGAGCCCCGCTTCCGCGCCGTCCCGGCGATTCATCCCGGACTGCCGCGATGGGAGCAGGATCTGCAGGAGGCGGTGGAGCGGAACGCCGTTGCGGTGCGGGCGGACCCCGGGTGTTTCGGGCTCGCGCCGGCGGGGGCCGAGATGCTGCGGCTGGTCTCGGCCACGGCCGACGCCGGCCTGCCACTGCTCTCCTCGGTGCGGCTGGAGGACGGCCGGGGCCGCCACCCGCTCGATGTCGCCCCGGAGCTTCCACCCTGGGCGGTGCGGGCTTGGCTGCGCCAAGCGCCGCGCGCCCGGATCGTGGTGACCCATGCCGAGCGAGGATTCATCGAGGAGGTCCACTTCGGCTCGACGCCGGCGGAAGCCGCCCGGGTCTGGTGGGATATCGCCTGGGTGTGGGGGCCGCCGGAGGACCATCTGAGCCTGCTGCTTGCCACGATGGCCGTGGCACGATTCCTTTTCGGCAGTGGCCAGCCGCTCCGGCTTCCCGAAACACCGGCCACTCGCCTGGACCTGCTTCGCCTGTCGCCGGCCGACCGGCTGGCGATCGCGTCCGGCAACGCCCAGCAGCTTTCGACCCGGAGTACCCGACCCGTATGACCGACTCTACTCGCCGTCACGAGCCGCGTGTCTCCTTCGCCGGGCGGGCCGCCCCCAGACTGGAGACGTCGGCGGGCAGCTTCGAGGTCGTGGACCTGTCGGCCGATGGGATCCGATTCCGCGCCCCGAACCACGAGGGCCCGACCGTCACCATCGGCGACCTGCTCCGGGCGACGATCCGCTTCCCCGCCGATCGCGTCGTCGAAGTTGAGGGCCGAGTGCTCCGGGTGGCGGGGGACGAGGCGGCGGTGCGGCTCGACCGCGGCGAGGAGCGGGTCTCCTCGGCCATGCCGATGGGGCCCGCGAGCCCCCGGCGTTCGGGCCTGCTCTGGTAGCCGACACCATGGCCTGGGCTCATGAGCGTGAGCATTACCGGGTGGCCTACCCGGCCACTCTGCGACCCAGGCTGCTGGTGCAGGGACACACCTTCGATGTGGTCGACATCTCCGAACGGGGCATCCGCTTCCGCCTCGCAAAGGCGGACGAGCCGGCGCCGGGCTTCGAGGTGCAGGGCGCGGTGCGGTTCCGGAGGGGCGAAACGATCACCATCCGCGGCATCGTGCTGCGCGTGGTGCAGGGCGAGGTGGCCGCCATGCTCGAAGAAGGCGTGCCGCTCCGCGTGATCCTGGACGAACAGCGCTACCTCCTCGACCGTCACCGCCACCTCGGCATGTGACGTGACCCCGCGCGCCGACGTCGCGATCGTCGGGCTGGGTGCGGCCGGCAGCGCCGCCGCCCTTGCGCTCGCCCGGCGCGGCTGCTCGGTGCTCGGCCTCGACCGCTTTCACCCCCCGCATGCCCTCGGCTCCACCCACGGCCGCTCCCGGATCATCCGCGAGGCCTATTACGAGTCCCCGGTCTACGTACCGCTGGTGCGGCGCGCCTACGAGCTGTGGCGCGCGCTCGAGCACGACAGCGGGCGGCTGCTGCTGCGGGAGACCGGCGGACTCATGCTCGGGGCCCCGGGCGGCGAACTGGTCGACGGCGCCCGGCGGAGCGCGGAACTGCACAGACTCCCCTTCGAGCTGCTCGCGGCGCCGGAAATCCGCCGACGGTTCCCGGTCTTCCGTGCCGAGGATCATACGGCGGGCATCCTCGAGCCGCGCGCGGGATTCCTCGACCCCGAGGCGTGTCTCGAGAGCTTCCTCGCGCTCGCGACGGGCGCCGGCGCCACCCTCTGGTTCGACACCCCGGTGGCACACTGGGAATCCGCCGGAACGGGACTGCGCCTGCACACCACCCGGGGGCCAATCGAATGCGGGCGGCTCATTCTCGCGGCGGGGCCGTGGCTGGGCGAACTGGTCGGGGGCCTCTCGCTGCCGCTCACGGTGGAGCGGCAGGTGATGTTCTGGTTCCAGCCGGGAGTGGAACCGGAGCGCTTCGGTGCGGATCGGCTGCCGGTGTTCATCTGGGAGTGGGACGCCGGACGCTTCTTCTACGGCATCCCGGATGCAGGATCGGGGTTCAAGGTCGCCCCGCATCATGAGGGAGTCTCGACGTCGGCGGTAGCCGTGGACCGGGCGGTGCGGGATGCGGAGATCGCGGCGATGCGCGAGATCCTGCGCCGCTGCATCCCCGATGCCGATGGCCCGCCCACCGATGCCGCGACCTGTCTGTACACCAACACGCCGGACCATCACTTCGTGCTGGGCGAGCACCCTCACGACCCCCGGGTGCTGATCGCGAGCCCCTGCTCGGGCCATGGCTTCAAGTTCGCAAGCGCCATCGGCGAGGTGCTGGCCGATCTGGTGACTTCGGGCCAATCGCGCTTCGATCTCACCCCCTTCTCGCCCCGCCGCTTCACTGCCACCTGAAGCTCTTCAGCGCGGCCACGAAGGCGACCGCCATCCAGAGCAGCAGCACCACCAGCTTTCCCGACACGTCGGCGAGCGAAGCCCCTTCGAGCATGATGGCCCGGAGCGCGTCCACCACCGCGGTCAGGGGCAGGGCATGGATGATCGGCTGAACCATGGCCGGGAAGCGCGCCGACGAGAAGAACACCCCGGACAGCACCCACATCGGCATGATGATGAGGTTTGAGACGCCAGATGCGCCCTCGATGGTCGTGAGCCGCGCGCCGGCCAGCAGCCCCAAGGCGCCGAAGGTGAGTGAGCCGGTCGCACAGACCACGGCAACGGTCGCCAGCGAACCGCGGACCGGGACGTCGAAGGCGATGACGCCGAAGAACAGGATGGTGCCGACCTCCAGGACCAGGAGCAGCAACTGGGCGAGCGGGAAGGAGGCGAGGTAGTCCGCCCGCGACATCGGCGTCGCCACCAGGCGCTTCAGCAGCTTCTTCTTCCGCGCATCGACGATGCCGAAGCAGGTGCCCCAGACCCCGCTCCCCATCAGATTGAGCCCCAGCAGTCCCGGCAACAGGAAATCGATGTACCGTGACCCCTTCTCGTGGATGGTGTCGCTGGCGGTGGTCACCGGGTCGGTCCGACCGGCGGCGCGCTGCACCACGTCGTCGGTCCGGAGCCTGGCCTGGGCCGCCTCGGGGCGATTGTCGTCGTAGCGATAGGTCACGCCCGCGGAGGTCGAAACGACCAGCAGCGCGACCCGGCCGTTGCGCAAGGCGAGCGCCGCGGAGGTCGAATCGGGGAATCGCTCGACCACCAGCCCACTGTCGCCGGTCAGCGCGGCGAGCAGTGGTGCGCGGGGTTCGCCCCACTCGGCCCAGCCGACCCGGCTTGGCTCGGGCGGCTGGGTACGGAAGGCGATGCCGAGACCGGTCGCGAGGACGATCGGGAATCCATACACCCAGAATATCGCTTCCGGCTCGCGGAAGAATTCCCGCAGCCGGACCAGGACCAGCGACCGGAGGCCGGAGCGGAAGCCGCGGCGATCACTCATCGCGCAGATGCCTCCCGGTCAGCGCCACGAATACATCCTCGAGGGTCGGCGCGTGGGTACGCAGCTCCCCCACCACCGCGCCAGCGACCCGGAGCGCGTCCAGAATTCTGGGCAGCGTCTCATGCAGCAGGCCCACCCGGAGGGAGAGCGTCGCGCCGTTCAGCTTCACCGCCAGGACGCCGGGAATCGCGGCGCACCGCTCGGCCGGGCTGGCCGGATCGCCCTCCAGGGTGAGTTCCACCACCTGGTCGGCGCCCAGTCCGGCGATGAGCTCCCGCGGGGTGCCGAGCGCGATGATCCTGCCATGGTCGACCACCGCGACCCGGTCACACAGCCGCTCGGCCTCGTCCATGTAGTGGGTCGTGAGGATCACGGTCCGGCCGGCGGCCTTGAAGCTCTCGACCAGGTCCCAGAGCTGGCGTCGCGACTGGGGATCGAGCCCGGTGGTGGGCTCATCGAGGAACAGCAGCTCCGGCTCCCCGACCAGCGCGCAGGCGAGCGCCAGACGCTGCTTCTGCCCTCCGGAGAGCTGGCCGACGCGTGATCTCCGTTTCTCATTGAGCTGCACCTGGCCGAGCACGGTGTCGACCGATGGGCCCGCCGGGTAGAAACTCCGGAAGAGCGCGACCGTTTCTTCCACCGTGAGCTTCTCGGAGAACTGGGTCTCCTGCAGCGAGACCCCGATGCGGAGGCGGAGCGGGCCGGCGTCGCGCTCCCAGCCGAGGCCGAGCACCGTGACCTCCCCCGCGTCCGGGAGCTTGAGTCCCTCACAGATCTCGATGGTGGTGGTCTTGCCGGCGCCGTTGGGGCCCAGCAGGCCGAAGCATTCGCCGGTGCGCACTTCGAGGTCGAGACCGTCCACGGCCCGGACGTCTTTGTACGCTTTGCGCAGGCCGCGCAGCAGCAGTGCCGGGGTGGCCGTCATCGGGGCTCCCTCTCCGCCGGCGTTGTTTGTCCGCCGGTTGCCTGACAGCGGAGCCAGTACCGCAGCAGCAGCCGGGTGCTCTCGAAGACGGTCACCGCCGGGTCGCGAAGGGCACGCTCACGCGGCTCCAGCTTGAGGTCGAGGTGCGGACGGGTGCGGTCCCCCAGGTGAAACGCCTGTCGCGGCGCCCCGACCCGCTGGCGCAGCGCATCCAGCTCGGCGAGGTCGTTGGTGCTGGAGAGCACGTGTGACCACCCGGGCACGACAAGGTTTTCGCGGTCCATGAGCAGCATGCTCTAAGATAATCCGCGCCTTGGCCCGTTTCCCGTTGGCCCCGGACCGATGTAGAATTAGTCTGTCTCCGTCCACGAACTTCCGGAGTATCCGTGCCCCACGCCCGCGCCCAGCTCGATTCCATTCCCCTGCCCGCGGGCGCGGGGGAGCAGGTCATCGCCACCTGGCCGGGGGTCGAGGTCGTGCTGGTCACCAGCGCCTCCCCCGCGCCGCTCCGCGCCCTGGCCGAGCAGGTCGCCCGCCGCGCGATGCTGGATACTCCATTCCATGTGCCCGCCTACACCGCCGCCGATGCCGAGGACACCCGGGTGTTCCTCGCCCGGGAGGGGGGGCAGGCGGTGGGTCTCGCCGTGCTGCGGCCGCGGCCGCGCTGGGCCTGGTGGTCGTGGGATGACTGGGACGAGGAGCGCCGGCCCGCGACCGGCGTGGCGCCGTTGACCTCCTGGACCGTCGAGACCATCTGGACCCACGGAAGCTGCCAGTCGCGCGGCCTGGCTCAGCGGCTGCTCGAGGTGGCGAGCCGGCAGGTCGATCAGCCGATCACCTCGTTCGGCTGGCGTCGCCCCTTCACGCCCTCGGGCGAGGCCTTCGTGCGCCGGCTCTGCCCGGAAGGATTCTGGGTGCCGGACTAGCCGTCGGCCGATCCGCTCATTCCTGCGAACAACACGACCCTCCCCGGCCTCGGCCCGGGAGGGTCGTCTCGAGTCGGCGGCAGGCGCCTAGAAGAAATTCCTCACGATCGGGATCTGCTCCCGCCGCAACCAGGCCACGATCGCGCCGCAGACGAACACGGTGAGGGCGAGCCCGAAGAGCAGCCCGCCGTCGTTCAGGACGACGATGCCGAGTCGGGTCAGGTGCGACATAATGGCCCCGGAGATCACCCCCAGCGCGATGATCGCGCCGATGCCGGCGGTCGACGGGATCAGCAGCAGTACCGCCGCGATCAGCTCCACGACCCCGCTGCCGATCCGGCCCCACGGCTCGAGGCCCAGGGTACTGAAGATGTAGACCGATTCGGGAGCGGCCGTGAACTTGAAGTAGAGAGTCTGCAGCAGGATCACCGCGGCGATCATCTGGCAGGCCCAGCTCAGGGCGACGGCAGTCTTGGGCAGGGACATCGTCTCGGTCTCCAGCATGATTTCGCTCCGGCGGTCGGCGTTCAGTGAGTTCGGATCATCGCCCCGTGGTGACGCACCAGCCGCCACAGTTCGGTGGCGGTGGCGGGCCGGGCGCCCCGGGCCACATTCGCGGCGGCGATGGTGTACAACAGGCGCCACTGCTCGCGAAGAGTACGATATGCGCTGCCGAGCCGGTTCTCCGGATCGTAGATGCTCGTCGCTTCCGCGGTGGCGCCGTTCAGCTCCACCACCTTGAAGTTCCGTCCCGCCTGGAACTCCTCTATGCTCGGTGTCCGGATGTCGTACCGGCCGAACCAGAAGCCGGTGAAGCTCTGGCTCAGCCGGTCGATCGCCGCCTCCAGCGCGGGGGTGACGACCCATTCGCCATCGAAGAACGCCGCACCCCGGCAATGAGTTCCCAGCTCGACCAGAGGGAGCCGCTCACCGGCGCCGGGGATGTCCGCCAGGTGGGCGGCGTGGAGGCGGAGATAGAACGGCGCCATGCACACCCCGCGGTCGTCGGCGAGGATCAGCTCCTCAAGCGAGTGTTCGCCGTCGCCGGTGACCGCGGGGAAGCGCTTCTCGGTCACCGAGAAGATCCGGCCGGTGGGCTCGCCGGGGACCCGGACATAGAAGACCCCGAACTCCGCCCCGGGGGCATACTCCTGGATGATCGTGTCGCCCTGGGCTCGGGTGAGATAGCCGCGCACTCCCTCGGGCGAGCGGCAGATGGCCACCCCGGAGCCGCGCTCCCCCACATCGGGTTTGAGCACGATCGGCCAGGGCGTCGCCAGGGTGCGCTGGAATTCCGTGGCCTGGCGGATCCGCTGTTCCGCCGGGAGCGTCGTCGGGATCAGCTCGTGACGCGCGATCAGCTCGGCGCCATCCCGCAGCCCGCGCAGGATCTGCGACTTGGATTCGCCCACAAAGCCGCCGCCCGGGATCCCCGGATTCACGGCGGTGAACAGCAGCAGGCTCCGGTGCCGGATCGCGAGCCAGAGCACGTACCCGACGATCGGCGGATAGAACGCCCAGCGGGGCCAGAACTCCCACCGGGAAAGCCGGCGCCACCGTGAGAGCAGCAGCCGGCGCCCGCGCCAGGTGGCCAGCGGGATGAGCAGCTTGAGCAGGACGAAGAGGAACAGCCCCGTCAGCAGCAGGTAGAGCGACGCCCGCTCCCGGAAGATGGCGAGCGCCTGCTGGGTCGCCTCGCCGAAGGCGGCGGAAAAACCGACCAGCAGCGGCGTCCACAGCGCGCAGGCGACGAAGAAGTACGCCGCGAACCGGGCGAAGCTGGTGCGGAGCATGCCCGCCGCGAAGTAGGTCGGGAGCCTGGTGCCCGGGAGTACGCGGGTCGCGAAGACCAGCACCGCGCCCCGGCGCTCGATCCACAGGGAACTGGTCGACACCGCTTCCGCCGTGATGAACCAGCGGAGCGGCGCCCGCCGGAGCACTCGGCGCCCCAGGGCGCGGCCGGCGAGGAAGACCAGCATGTCGCCGACGAAGATACCGATGAAGCAGGCGAGGGTCCCGGTCCAGAAGCCGATCGTGCCCCGCGCGATCATGAGACCCGCGGTGATGCAGGTGAGGTCCTCGCTGATGAGCGTTGCGGTTGCGATCAGCAGGACCAGGATCACCAGCGCGAGGCCGGTGATCCTGGGCAGACTCCCGGGATCGAATGGTTCGGCGGCCGCGGCCAGGCGGGCGGGGTCGGCAGTGGCCCGGGTGATTGCCGTGCCCCGCTCCACCCGATCGACGAAGTCGGTCATCGGCGCCGCCACCCGCTCCGGGTGCATGAAGGCGGTGAAGTGGTCGCTCTCGTTCATGTCCAGTTCGGCCTGCGGGACGATCCGGGCGTGTTCCCGGGCCACGGCGGGGCTGACCAGTGGGTCCCGTTCTCCCTGCAGGATCAGCATCGGCCCGGCATAGCGCTGCAGGATCCCGCGGAGCGGGCGCTGGTCGGTGTCGTAGAAGTTCCGGGCGTAGGCGACGCCGAGCACCGCGTCGTCCAGCCAGCCGAAGTGGGGCAGGCCTTCCCGCAACAGCCACAGCCCGCCGAGCTGCAGGCCGTGGATGAGGTGATTCAGGTGATAGTCGCCCAGCAGCTCGTACTCCTGGGCGCCGATGGCGGAGAGCATCGTGAGCGAACGGACCCGCGCCGGCGCCAGACTCTCGGCCTGCAGCACGACGCCCCCGCCCATGCTGAACCCGAGCAGATGTGCGGAGGGTACATGCAGGCTGTCGAGGAGCTGAAGCAGGTAGCGGGCATGCGCCCGGTTGGAATAGTCGGGGACGTCCCAGTCGGAGCCGCCGAACCCGGGCAGGTCCGGGGCGATGGTCCGGAAGCGGCTGCCCAGCAGCCGGGCGATGGCGGCGACCTCGCCGTTGCTCCCGGGGCTGCCGTGCACCAGCACGATCGTCGGCGCGGCCGGGTCGCTCGCCGGGGGACCAAACTCGAGATACGCGAGTCGGACGGGCCTGTCGAGCTCCCGGTCGCCACGCACGGCGCGCACGCCGACCACCCGCTCATCAGCCGCAGGCGTGCTCCGGTGGGGATGCATCAGGCGCACGAGGTGTGACGCCGCGAGCAGCGCGAGGTAGCTCCAGAGCAGCCACCGCCGCCTGGGCGAGGGCGGCGGCGCATCGTCGATCGGGGAACTCAACGGGTCGTCGGACAGGGAGCGGCGCGACGCGGCAATTGGATGGTGGGCAGCCGCGCGCTGCGGCAGGGCGCGTCGGGCACGTGGAAAAAACTCACCTGGTCAGCCGTCACCCGTACCTCGCTGAAGCTCTGGGTCTCGGCGTCCTCTCGATGCATGCAGACGGAGCGCCGTCCCCGCTCCGGCAAATGGCTCCGATGCAGCGTCTCCAGCGCGTCCACCGTCACCTCCACCAGGCTGCGGAACAGGGCCCGGCGCGACTCGGCGACCTCGGGTTCGGTCACCGAGGAGCTCGTCAGGATGAGACCGGGCTCGGCGTGCAGCGAGACCTCGAGGGCGCGGCCGTCCCAGGCGGCCAGCCGCGCCGGTGCGCCCGCCTCTGCCACCACCAGGGTGAAGGGCTGAAAGGCGCCGAGATCCATCCCCGCCAGTGCCACGATGGCATCGGCCGCCGTGGGCTGCGCGGCGAGTGCGAGGGGCAGGAGCCCGCGACTCCGTGGCGCAGCGGGGGGGGCGTAGTCCGCGACCCGATAGCGGTTCAGGATGCCGAGGGTGAGACCGCAGGCGTTGGCGGCGAGCCAGGTGCCGCCGAAATCGCCGTCGCGCGGCGCGATGAACGGGATCTCGCCGCTGTCCTGGATGGCGGGAGGCCCGCCGGGCGCCCGGGTGAATCGCTCATCGCGGTTGAAACAGAGGGTATAGCCGGTGGGGCCGGGGAGCCAGCTTACCGTGCACATGCGGTGTCACGCCGGGCGGCCGCGAGGGTCGAGGGAGCGACCCCGAACTCCTCGCCCGCGTCGAAGCCGGTCCGCCGCAGCAGCTCCTTGATCAGGGCGTAGTGGTGCACCGTGTGGCTGACCAGGAACTGCAGCTCGCGCTTCAGGCTGGACTCGCTCCAGTCCGGCGCGCCCTCCTCGCCGGCCACGCTCCTCACGGTGACCCGCAGCCGCCGCGGCCCCAGCTCCGCCGGCAAGCGGGCGAGGTCGGTCGCGAACCCCAGGGCCGTGGCGATCGCGAGTTGCCGGTCGGACTCGAGCGGTACGTGGCGGTGCCGCGCGTCGTAGTCGATCTCGTCGGTGGCGAGCCCCATGAGAAAGGCGCGATAATGGTCGAGGACGTGGCGGAAGTGCACGCCCACGGCGGAAACGCCCGGGGCCGCGCCGCCTTCGGCGTAGGTCGCGTCGTTCATCCGGCCGAGTACCTCCACCGCCTGCCGGAGCACGATGAGATTGCCCTCCACGGCCTCCATGCGATCGGTCATTCTGGCTCCTGGACCACTGGGGTGAATCGGGCCGAGACGGCCTGATGCAGCCGGTCGGCGAGTTGCTTGCGGTTGCGCTCGGCAATTGGTGCCTCGCCGAAGCGGAGCGTCGCCTCGATCCCGGGCAGGCGGCACAGCGCGACGAGATGCCTGCCGAAGGTCATGTCGCCCCACCAGCACACCGAGAGATGCGCGGGCACGCTCGGCGCCGGCGTCCGGTAGCCGAGGCTGGCATGGTGCACCGGATGCCCGGTGCGCGCGGCCCATTCGAGCAGGGCGGGGCGGAAGGGCAGCACCGCCTCGCCCGGCGAACTGGTCGCCTCGGCGAAGACGACCACCCCATCTCCGTCGGCGATCGCCCCCGCGAGGGCATCCAGCACGCGGACCGCGTCCCGCTTCAACGTCCGGTCGATGAATATGGTGCCCACCGACGCGGCGAGCAGGCCCACCACCGGCCAGCTCCGTACCTCCCGCTTGGCCACGAACCGCGACGGCATCACCGCCGCGTAGGTGACGATGTCCAGGATAGCTCAGGTGGTTGGAGACCAGGAAGAACGGTGCTCGGGGCACCGTCCCCTCGACCCGGATCCGTACCCCCAGCAGCCACGCCACCCCGCGCGCCCACCGCCGGAACACCCAGCGGCGCGCCCCAGGACGGCCGCTCGCCCACGGCAGGGTGACCAGCGCCAGGCTGCAGCAGGCGGCGAACCACGCGAATGACCACCCGGCCAGGGCGGCGAGCCGCCAGCCGGCACGCCACCGGGAGACCGCCCCGGCGCCTTCAGCGGAAGAAGAAGCGATAGCTATGCTCATCTAGGCTGGCGACATCCAGCGCCACCAGGAAGTCGATGGTCTTGAATTGCCGGTCGATCGCGGGTGGCCCGAACACCTTGGCCCCGAGATGCAGATAGCTCTGGAAGAGCGGCGGGATCTTGACCGCTGCCTCGGCCACAGCGACCGGGTCCGCGTCTTCGCACCCGAATCCGGCCAGCGGGGGCGCGAGGAGTGTCGGGTGGGTGTGCCCCTCCCGCTCCAGTCGCCGCATCGTGGCGAGACCGAGGGCCGGGTCCTGCGAGGTCAGGGAGCAGCAGCCGAAGAGGTAGCGCTTGCTGTTGTGCACGAGATAGAGCGCGAGCCCGCGCCACAGCAGATTCAGCACCCGGCCGTTGCGGTGGTCCCGGGCCACGCAGGCGCGGCCGACCTCCACCGCGCTCTCGATGAACTCCCGGGGCAGCCCGCTCAGGTCGAATTCGCCCGCGGAGTAGAAGCCGTGGCGCGCCCCGGCCATCTCGGCCGTCTGCAGCCGGTAGGTGCCGACGACCTCGCCGCTCCCCTCGCAGGCGATCAGCAGGTGGTGGAAGTAGGGATCGAGGTCGTCGTGGTCCCGGCCGGTCGCAAAGGCGCTGTCGAGGCCCTCGCCCAGCTCGAGGTTGAAGATCTCGAACCGGAGCCGCTCGATCGCGTCGAGATCCTCCGCCGACCGGGCGAAACGCACGACATAGCGCCCTGCTTCGATCTCCTCCGTGGGGAGGAGGCGGGGGAAGCTGGGATAGGGGACGCCCAGCTCGCGGGAGGCGAACTCGGTGGCGGCGCCCGGGCGGCGCGATTCGGGAGCTGAGGTCATAGGATGGCCCCACGGCGGTGTGGGCGCATGGGTACAACGTAACCAGCCGGCATTTGGTTCCTCCGTTCCGGATTCGAGAAGGAACGGGGGCGAGGTCACGCCCGAATGACAGCAGGGTATCCACCGGGTTCACCGGCCTAATCTTCACACCATCGGGTTCTGCCGCTAGCCCGCGCGCCTCCAGGCAGGGCCCTAATCCGACGGGCTCCTGGCCCGCAGCAGCGCCACCGTCTCCCGCGCAATCATCTCCTCCTCGCGGGTGGGGATCACCCAGGCGTGCAGCCGGGAATCCTCCGTGGAGATGCGCTGTTCGCGGACCCAGTCGCCATCCTCGGCCAGCGTGAGGCCTGCCCAGCCGAACGGCTCGGCGATCCGGCGCCGGATGATGCTGGCGTGTTCGCCGATCCCCCCCGTGAATACGATGGCCTCGGCTCCTCCTTCCAGCGCCGCGAGGTAGGCCCCGACGTACTTCCGTGCCCGGTAGCAGAACATCTCCAAGGCGAGTCGCGCGGCATCATCCTGCCGGGCGAGCAGGGTCCGGAGGTCCGACTCGCGGGCGATGCCGTAGAGGCCCGACTGGCGGTAGAGCAGCTCGGTGAGACTCGCCTCGGTGTACCCCCGCCGCAGCAGGTGAAGCAGCACGCCGGGATCGAGATCGCCGGGACGGGTCCCCATGATGAGGCCGTCGAGCGGGGACATCCCCATCGAGGTATCGACGGAGTGTCCGCGCAGGATGGCCGCCGCCGAGGCCCCGCTGCCGAGGTGGAGCACGACGAGCGTCGGTCGGGGGGAGCCCGCGAGCTCGGCGTATCGCTCCACCACGCCGAGGTAGGACCAGCCGTGGAAGCCGTAGCGGTGGACGCCGGGCAGCGGCGGGAGGGCGTAGCGGCGTGCGAACTCCGGAATCGTGTGATGGAACGCCGTATCGAAGGCCGCGACCAGCGGCACACCGAGCCCAAGGGTGGCGATGATGCCGGCGAGCGCGGCGCCGCCGTGCAACGGGTCGAGCGGAATGAGTTCCTCGAGATCCCGGAGCACCCGATCATCGATTCGGGTGACCGCACCGAAGCGGTCGCCGCCGTGAACGCAGCGGTGGGCAACGGCATCCGGCCTCGTGGGGAGGCCCCCCAGCAGATGTGCCACGGCGCGACCATGGCCATGCGACAGCTCCTCCTGTCCCTGGGCGAGGACGGACAGCTCCCGCCCCTCGACCCGCACCAGCTTGTACTTGAGGCTGGCGCTGCCTGCGTTTACGACCAGCACGTGCATCGGTGCGGCTCCTCCAGGTATCGGCGGGCGGAAGCTAACGGCGGCCTGGGGGGCGGGGGAGGGATGGCGGGCTCTTGCGCTCGCGGCCTGAACCCCGATCTTGAAGCAGCGGCGCCTGGCCGGGTGCCGCTCCCTCCTGCAGGCAGACGAGAATGACAGATGCGATGGCCGCCTGGCTCGGTGAGGCCGGGACGTGGGCGTGGCACGTCGCGCTGGGGCTGCTCGTCGTGGTGAACGCGGCGGCGCTCACGGCGGTGGTGGTCACCCGCAACCGGGGGCTGGTCGACCGGTGGACGGGCCGCTGGCTCGGGGCCAACCTCGGCCTCATCGCCTTCGGCGCGGGCACCCCGCTGGTGACCGGGCTAGTCCGGCTGGCGCTGTCGGCGCTCCCCTCGATCGGCGCGGTGGGCCCCGTCCCCAAGTAGCCGGGCACGGACGGGGCGGCGGCGGGTGAGTCATGAGCGATCCTGATCATCCCTCCCAGCCTGGGCACCCCCCGCCGCGCTTTCATCTTTCCTCCCCTCTACATCGTCTCCTGCTTCATACTGTGACGCGCCTCGTGGCGACCCCGCCTCGGGGACGGCGGCGATCCTTCCGGGCCCGATCGATCTGCTGGTAACCGACGTGATCATGCATGGACAGTCAGGCCCGGTGCTCGCGGCGCCGCTCGTCCGGCAGCGCCCGGGCCTCCGGCTGCTGTTCATGCCGGGCGATGCCGGCGACGAGCTGGGTGCCCACGGCGTGCGCGACCCGAGCATCGAGCTGCTCCGGAAGCCGTTCGCCGCCAGGCAGCTTGCCGCCCGGGTTCGGCACGCGCTGGTGTCGCCCAGGACGCCCGGGCCGGGTTAAGTTGTCTGGCATGGATCATCCGTTCGACGAATTTGTGCAGCAGGTGGCGGCCGATCGATCCGCCTACACCCTGCCGATCCAGGCGCACCGCCTGGCCGAGGAGTTCACGCACGCAGCGCTGGCGCTGCTCTTTCCCCACTTCGCGGCCTCGGAGAGCCGGGCCCCGGGAGAGGTGCGGGCGGAGCTGGAGCGGCTGCGCGGGCAGCTCGAGGGCTTCCTGCTGGCGCAGGGCACACCCCGCGAACACGCCGGTCTGGTCAGCGCCGCCTTCGCGGCCGACCTGCCGGGGCTGCACCGGGGCCTGCAGCTCGATGCCCGCGCCACCTGCGAGGCCGATCCCGCCGCCCACAGCATCGACGAGGTGCTGCTGGCCTACCCCGGCTTCTTTGCGCTGGCCTGCTACCGGATCGCGCACGGTCTCAGCCAGCTCGGCGTCAACCTGCTGCCGCGGCTGATCACCGAGTTTGCGCACCGGCAGACCGGTATCGACATCCATCCGGGAGCGCAGATCGGGCGCTCGCTGGCGATCGACCACGGCACCGGCATCGTGATCGGGGAGACCTCCGTCATCGGCGACCGCGTGCGGCTCTATCAGGGCGTCACCCTGGGCGCGCTCAGCGTGCGAAAGGACCTGGCCCAGCAGAAGCGGCATCCGACCATCGGTGACGACGTGGTCATCTACGCCAACGCCACGATTCTCGGCGGTGATACCGTCATCGGCGCGGGGAGCGTGATCGGCGGCAACGTCTGGCTCACCCACAGCATCCCCCCGGGATCGGTGGTGACCCATGCCGGGACGATCGAGCGGCCGCGGGCGGCGGAAGAGTCGTTGCTGGAGTACAACATCTAGCCACCCGGGCGCGGCCAGGCGGGCGTCAGAGGCTGGCACACCCAAAGGCGGCCGGGTAGGTTCTCCACGTTTCGCGGCGCGCTGCGGGTGATGCGCGGTCGCCAGCCAGTTGCGGGCCGACGTGACCTCACGAGTCCCCGCCATCGACGATTTCCCTGTGCCTCCGAGGACTCGACCATGAAGGCCAATTCCATTCTCGACACGATCGGCAACACCCCCCACGTCCGGATCAACCGCCTCTTCGACCGGAAGGTCGAGGTGTGGCTCAAGCTGGAACGCGCCAATCCCGGCGGCAGCATCAAGGACCGGATCGGGCTGGCCATGATCGAAGACGCCGAGCGCCGGGGCCTCCTGAAGCCGGGGAGCGTCATCATCGAACCGACCTCCGGCAACACCGGGATCGGGCTCGCGATGGTTGCCGCGGTGAAGGGCTACAGCCTGGTCCTGGTGATGCCGGAGTCGATGTCGATCGAACGCCGCCGCATCATGACGGCGTACGGCGCCCAGCTCGACCTGACCCCGCGGGAGAAGGGCATGAAGGGCGCCATCGAGCGGGCCAAGGAACTCGTCGCCCAGACCCCGAACTCGTGGATGCCGCAGCAGTTCGAGAATCCGGCCAACATCGAGGTGCACAGGCGCACCACTGCAAAGGAAATCCTCGCCGACTTCCCGGATGGGCTGCACTACCTCATCACCGGCGTCGGCACCGGCGGCCACATCACCGGCGCGAGCGAGTTCCTGAAGGAGAAGATGCCGGGACTCAAGACCTTCGCCGTCGAACCGGCCAAGTCGCCGGTGATCTCCGGTGGCGCGCCGAGTCCGCACAAGATCCAGGGGATCGGCGCCGGGTTCATCCCGATGAACCTGCACACCGCAACGCTCGACGGCGCGATCCAGGTGACCGAGGAAGAGGCCTTCGCGTATGCGGTCCGCGCCGCGAAGGAGGAGGGCATCTTCGTCGGCCCGTCGTCAGGCGCCACCCTGGCCGCCGTAGCGAAGAAGATCCCCGAGATGGCCGCGGGAAGCCGGGTGCTGGCGTTCTGCTATGACACCGGTGAGCGGTACCTGTCAGTGGATGGGTTGTTCGTCTGAGTCATGACCGGTGAGAGACACGAACAAGGGCGGAGCTTCTGCTCCGCCCTTGTTCGTGTCTCCTGCTTCGCGCTGGCTTTGCCGCTCAACAGATCCGTGGCAACTGGTCTCCCGGCAGCAGGTCGACGATCCGGTTGCCTCCCATCGCCGTCCTCAGCACCACATAGCCGGGGTGGGTCGATACCACCTCGCCGATGATCGCCGCCTCGGCGCCGAGCGGGTGGGCGCGGAGCGCCGCCAATGCCGCCTCGGCGCCCTCCGGCCGGACGATCGCCACCAGAACCCCTTCATTGGCGACGTACATCGGGTCGAGGCCCAGCATTTCGCAGGCGGCGGCGACGTCGCCCGGGACCGGCAGCAGCGCCTCATCGAGGGCCATCCCGACCCGGGATGACTGGGCGATCTCGTTGAGTGCGCTGGCCAGGCCCCCGCGAGTCGGGTCCCGCAGCACCATCACCGATTCACCCGCCGCCGCGCGCAGGGCGGCCACCAGCGGAGCGAGGTTGGCCGTATCGCTCGTGATGGTGGACTCGAAGGCGAGGCCCTCGCGCACCGCCATGATCGCCATCCCGTGGCGGCCGATCGGGGCGCTCAGCACAATCCGGTCTCCCGGTCGGGCCCGCGAGGGGCCGGGGCGGAACCCGGATTCCACCAGCCCGAAACCGGTGGTGTTGATGTAGAGCCCGTCCGCCTTGCCCCGTTCCACCACCTTGGTGTCGCCGGTGATGAGCGGCACTCCCGCCAGGCGCGCCGAGTGGGCCATGGTGCGGACGATGCGCTCGAGCAGCTCCATCGACAATCCCTCCTCCAGCACGAAGCCCGCGGTCAGATAGGCCGGAATCGCGCCCATCATCGCGACATCGTTCAGGGTGCCGTGCACCGCGAGCGAGCCGATGTTGCCGCCGGGAAACTCCAGCGGGCTCACCACGAAGGTGTCGGTGGAAACCACGATCTGGGCTCCGCCCAGCGAGACCACCGCCCCGTCACCGAGCTGACCGAGGATGGGATTGTCGAGGTGCGGCAGGAACCGGTCGCGGAGCAGGGCGGCGCTCATCTTGCCCCCGGAGCCGTGGCCCAGCTGCACCCGCTCGGTCTCGACCAGCGGGACGGCGCAGGAAGGGCCCTCGAATCGGACGCCAGTCATCGGATCATCCCTCGTGGGCCGCGGGGGTGCGGAACCGGGCATAGTTGTAGTAGGCGGCGCAGGCGCCTTCGGAGGAAACCATCGGGGCGCCCAGCGGGTGCTCCGGTGTGCAGCGGGTCCCGAAGGCCGGGCACTGCCGGGGCTTGAGGTTGCCCCGGAGCACGTCCCCGGCGCGGCACTCCGCCGGCTCCTTGACGCTCATCGACTCCAGCCCGAAACGCACTTCGGCATCGAAGTCGGCGTATTCCTCGCGCAGCATCAGGCCGCTCTTCGGGATGGTGCCGATGCCGCGCCACTGCCGGTCCGTGAGGCGGAACACCCGGCGCACCAGCTCCTGAGCCGGCGGGGTGCCGTCCCGCCGGACGGAGCGGGCGTACTGATTCTCCACCTCGTGGCGGCCCTCCTCGAGCTGCCGCACCGCCAGCAGCATTCCCTCGAGGATGTCCAGCGGCTCGAATCCGGTGACCACGATGGGCACGGCGTAGCGGGCCGCGATCGGCTCGTACTCCGTCCAGCCCATGACCGAGCAGACATGCCCCGCGGCGAGGAATCCCTGCACCCGGTTGTCCGGCGCCTCGAGGATGGCAGTCATCGCCGGCGGCACGGTCACATGGGACACCAGCACGCTGAAGTTGGGAACCCCGAGCTCCCGCGCCCGCCACACCGCCATCGCGTTCGCCGGCGCGGTGGTCTCGAACCCCACCGCGAAGAACACCACCTGCTTGTCAGGCGTCCGGATGGCGAGCTCCAGCGCATCGAGCGGGGAGTAGACCACGCGGATGTTGCCGCCGCGGGCCCGCACCTGCAGCAGGTCGCACTCCGAGCCGGGTACCCGCAGCATGTCGCCGAAGGAGGTGAAGATCACGTCGGAACGCGCCGCGAGCAGCAGCGCCTTGTCGATCTGCTCCAGCGGGGTGACACAGACCGGGCAGCCGGGGCCGTGGATCATCTCGATGGCATCGCCCAGCAGCTCGTCGAGGCCCTGGCGCACGATGGTGTGGGTCTGGCCGCCGCACACCTCCATCAGCGTCCAGCGCCGGCTCGCCGTGGCCCGGATCCGGGTGATCAGTCCATGCGCCAGCGTGCCGTCGCGGTACTCCGAGAGGTATTTCACGCGGCGCCCCCGGCGGAGGTGCCGCCCAGTCCCTGCTCGGCCACTTCGCGCATCCAGTCGAGCTCCTCGAGCTGGCTCATCTCCTTCAGCGCCTCGAAGGTACGCCGCGCTTCGCTTTCATCCACCCTGGTGATGGCGAAGCCGACATGCACGATGACATAGTCGCCCACGGCGACCTCCGGGGCCACGTAGGCGAGGCACACCTCGCGACGGACGCCGCCGAAGTCCACCATGCCCATCTGCAAGCCGCGATCGTCGCTGATGTCGAGAATACGGCCGGGAATGCCGAGACACATGGTGACCTCCGAGGGAAGGGTCGCTGTGGTCAGTGGGGCGTCAGCATCGCGGCGGCGATCGCCGCCTGGCCGTAACTGATGGCGCCGTCGTTGGGCGGCAGGTCGCGCGCCGCCAGCACGGTGAAGCGGCGGGCTTCGAAGCGCGCGCGGAGCGAGGAGAGCAGCCGGACATTCTGGAAGACCCCGCCCGCGAGCACGACGGTGCTGACCCCGGTCAGCTCCGCGGCACGGCAGACCAGCATCTCGGTCGCCCGCGCGATGGAGGCGTGGAAGTCCGCGGCCAGGTCTCTCACATCGGCCCCCCGCTGCCGCCGCAGGGCCAGCCGGGTGAGCAGCGGGATGGGATCGAGCTGCCAGCCCCCGGCGCCGTCGTCCTCGATGGGGACGAGGTATTCCGACGCGATCCGGTTTCCGGCGAGCGCCTCGAGTTCCATCGCGGCCTGGCCCTCGTAAGCGGAAACCTCGCGGATCCCCAGCACCGCCGCCGCCGCGTCGAAGAGCCGACCCATGGACGAGGCCAGCGGCGCGTTCATGTGCGCCTCGAGCTGGCGTTCGGCCAGGGCACGCTCCGCGGCGGGCACATGCCGAAACAATGCGTCGAAGGCCTGCCGGGCCGAGGTGTCGAGCGAGGCGTAACCGACGGCAACGCGCCAGGGCCTCCGGGCGGCAAGGTCGCCGCCGGGCAGCGGGGCATAGCGCAGGTGGGCCAGTCGCCGGAAGCCGGTGAGATCCGCCGCGAGGATCTCCGCCCCCCACACGGCGCCGTCGGTTCCGTACCCGGTCCCGTCGTAGGCGACGCCGATCACCGGCGCCGTGACCCCATGCTCCGCCATGACCGCTGCGATGTGGGCGTGGTGATGCTGCACCGCCATTGTGGTCGCGATACCCAGCTCGTGCGCCACCCGGGTCGAGAGATACCCCGGGTGGAAGTCGTGGACCACCGCCTCCGGCTCGATCTGAAACAGCCGCCGGTAGACCGTGAGCGTGTGGCGGAAGTGTTCCAGTCCCTCGAGGTTCTCGAGATCGCCGATATGCGGGCTCACCCACGCCGTGGCGCCGTGCGCCACGGTGAAGGTGTTCTTGAGATGGGGGCCCACCGCGAGCAGGGGAACAGGGCTCTCCACCGGCAGCGTCAGCGGGAGCGGGGCATATCCGCGCGCGCGCCGGAGAAACACCGGCTCCCCCGAGGCCACGCGGAGCACCGAGTCATCGGTGCGCGAGAGGATCTCGCGGTCGTGCATGAGGAAGGCGTCGGCGACCACCGCGAGCCGGCGGCGGGCCTCCGCGTTCCCGATGACGATCGGCTCCTCGCTCAGGTTGCCGCTGGTCATCACCAGCGGCCGGTCAACCGCCTCGAGCAGCAGCAGGTGCAGGGGACTGGACGGCAGCATCACGCCGACGGTCGTGAGCCCTGGGGCCAGCGACACCGCGAGGGGCGCACCATCCGCCATCCGGAGCAGCACCACCGGCCGCTCGCGGCGCTCCAGCAGCGTTGCCTCGACGTCACTAACCTCGGCAATCGCCCGGGCATCGTCGAGCGTCCGGACCATGACCGCGAACGGCTTGGCCTCCCGCCGCTTCCTGCGCCGCAGTTCGGCGACCGCCGACTCGCTGGTCGCGTCGCAGGCCAGGTGATACCCGCCGAACCCGCGCAACGCGAGGATGCCGCCGCCCGCCAGCAGCGTCGCCGCCTCGCGGATCGCTCCCTGGTCGGTCGCGGTCGCGCAGCCCTCGGCCCCCGCCTCGTACCAGAGCGCGGGACCGCAGACCGGGCAGCTATTGGTCTCGGAGTGGTGGCGCCGGTCTCCCGGCGTATGGTACTCGGCGGCGCACGCGGGGCACTGGGTGAAGGCCCGCATCGTGGTGCGCTCACGGTCATACGGCAGCCGCTCGATCACGGTGTAGCGCGGCCCGCAATCGGTGCAGGTGATGAACGGATACCGGTAGCGGCGGTTGAGCGGATCGTCGAGTTCACGCTCACAGGCAGCGCAGATCGCCACGTCCGGGGGCACCGGCAGCCGGGCACCCGGCTCCTCCGCACTCGCCTCGATCACGAAGTCGGTGAGCCCCTCGATCTCGGCGTCCTCGACCGCGACCTCCGTGATCCGGGCGAGGGGCGGCGCCTCCAGCCGCAGCGCGCTCAGAAAATCCCGGATCTCGACCCGCTCCCCCTCCAGCGCGATCTGCACGTGCCCCGAGGCGTTCCGCACCCAGCCGCCGAGGTGATGACGGAGGGCGAGCCGGTGCACGAAGGGCCGGAACCCCACGCCCTGCACCACGCCCCGCACCCGGATGCGGCAGGCGGCCTGCGGGAACGGCTGCATGGCGATCATGCGTGGGCGGGAGCCCGCACCTGCTGGCGCAGGAAGTCGAACCACTCGTCGAGTCCCTCCCCGGTCCTGGCGGAGGTCAGGAAGAACTGCAGCTCCGGGTTCACCTGACGGGCACAGGCGATCGCCTGATCCACGTCGAAATCGAGATGGGGCAGCAGGTCGATCTTGTTGAGCACCGCGTAGCGCGCCATGCGGAACATCTTGGGATACTTGAGGGGCTTGTCCTCGCCCTCGGTCACCGAGAAGACCACGATCTTGGCCTGCTCGCCGAGATCCCACGTGGCGGGGCAGACCAGGTTGCCGACGTTCTCCACGAACAGCAGCCGGGTCCGTGCCAGGTCGATCGCGTCCAGCGCCGTCGTCACCTGGCTGGCGTCGAGGTGGCAGGCGCCCCCGGTCACCACCGCCTGCACCAGACGGGTGGTCCGCCGGGCGAGCCGGTCGGCGTCGTTCTGGGTCTGCACGTCGCCGGTGACGACGGCGATATCGAGCGCCTCACCCAGCACGTCCAGGGTGCGCTCGAGCAGGCTGGTCTTTCCCGAGCCGGGAGAGGAGACGAGGTTGAATGAGGTGACACCCGCCGCGCGGAGCCGCTCGCGCACGACGCCCGCCAGCTCGTCGTTGCGCGCCATCAGCCGCTCCCGCACTTCAATCGTCCGGACGGCCATCGTCCACCTCCAGGTAGTTGAGCCGGAGCGCATCGCCGGGGACCCGCTCCAGCACCGCGGTCGCTCCCGCGAACGGCGGGTGCGCGAGCACCGCCTCGAGGCAGAAGGCCAGATTGTCCGGCTCCACCCCCGCGTCGTCTCCCACCGCGACCCCGATGCGCAGCAGGCGGCCGGGATGCGCCGCCAGCTGCCCTTCGACGATCCGCGCTACCTCGAGCGCGAGACTCATCTCATGCATCCGTCACCGCCGCCCTCGGTTCGCAGCGGAGCCCCCACTGCTCCAGTCGGTCGACCACCCGCTGCGCCACGGCGTCCACCTGGGCCTCGAGCGCTGGGGTGAGGCTCATGGAGAGCTCGACCAGGCCCGGTTCCGCACCGATCGCCACCGTCGCCTCCGACAGGTTGCCTCGCAGCTCGGCCAGCGCCAGCACTTCCTTCAGGTCGATCTGGTGCGGCGAAAGCTTGTGGGCGAGGTAACGCGGCAGGTTCTCCCGCTCCAGGGTGACCAGCGTACCGGGCGCCGCCCCGGTGCGGATCGCGTCAATCAGGATGAGCTGGTGCGCATCCTCGATCAGGGGGAGGAGGTTCATCCCCCAGGTGCCGCCGTCCACCAGTTCGACCGCCGGCGGCACCTCCCAGTCGCTGCGCAGCCGTTCGAGCACCGCCAGCCCGAGCCCGTCATCGCCCATGAGCGGGTTGCCCAGGCCAAGGACCACCGTCAATGGGCCGGCCGCGTCAGGAATCTTCGGCATCGATGAAGTGCTCGTCGGCCGGGACGAACCGCCCGCCGCTGATGATCGAGGAGATGACCCCCGTGCGCTCCAGGTGATCGGCCCGGATCGCCAGGTAGACGTGGATCGGGATGAAGGCGAGGAAGATCCAGGTCAGCACGTGGTGGACGAACCGCACCACCGGCATGCCGCCGAAGACCATGCCCACCCAGTTGGTCGCGCTGTAGATCACGCCGCCGGGATTCGACTGCCCGTACATCGCGAAGCCGGTCACCACCATCACGACGGCCGCGAGGTAGATCCCGGTGTAGCTGAGCTGCTGCATCGGGTTGTGGCCGAGGTAGTGCGGCGCCTTCTCGGGCTGGATCATCAGGTAGTACTTGACCTGGCGCCACATGTTGACCCAGTCGCGCCCCCGCACCGGAAAGAGCGCCGGCAGCCGCTCGAACTTGTTGCCGGCGAAGAGCCAGTAGAACCGCACCATCGCCGTGGCGATCAGCACCGCCGCGGCCGCGAAGTGCACGAACCGGATCCTGCCCATGAGGTAGTGCTGCGCGGTGTCGCCGCCCACGACGAAGTACGGCATGCCGATGTACAGGCCGGTGACGACCAGGGCCAGGATGCAGGCCACCGCGAGCCAGTGCATCACCCGGATCGGCCACTCCCAGAGATACACCCAGTGATAGTCTCCGCTCGGCGGCGGCAGCTTGTGCGCCAGGCTGAACCCGCGCATTGCGCGGGTCGCCGGCTTGGGCTTGGGCGCGCTCATTGGACCTTCACCTCCGTCACCAGGTTGCCCTGGGCGTCGAGCACGTGCACCCCGCAGGCCATGCACGGATCGAAGGAGTGGATCGTGCGCAGGATCTCCAGCGGCTGGTCGGGCCGTACCAGCGGATGGTTGTCCACCAGCGACGCCTCGTAGGGGCCCATCTGGCCCTTGGTGTCGCGCGGCGAGCAGTTCCAGGTGCTCGGCACCACGCACTGGTACTTGGTGATCTTCCCGTTCTTGATCTTGACCCAGTGGCCGAGCCCGCCCCGCGGGGCGTCGAGCCAGCCGAAGCCCTTGGCCTCGCCGCTGGGCCAGGTGGAGGGGTCCCACTTGTCCTTGTTGAAGGTCTGAGTGTCACCGCTCTTGATGCGGGCGACCAGCTGGTCGTACCAGATGTTCATCCGCCGTGCCAGCAGCACCGTCTCCATGCCGCGCGCTGCGGTCCGGCCAAGGGTCGAGAACAGCACGCCCGGTCCCACCTTCAGGGTGTCCAGGACGGCCTTGACCATCTCCTGGATCTCCGGGTGGCCGTGGCCGTAGCCCACCAGCATCCGCGCCAGCGGCCCGACCTGCATCGGCAGGCCGTCATACCGCGGCGCCTTCATCCAGGTGTACCTCTGTTCGCCCTGCAGGTATTTCCATGGAGTCGGCGGGCCGGTGTACTTCGCCTTGGTCTCGCCCTCGAAGGGGTGGAGCCCATTCGCGTCACCGACGCTGTATTCGTACCAGGAGCTGTTGATGAATTCCTGGATCTTCTCCGGGTCGAACGGATGGACCTTGCTGAGATCCTTGTTGAGGATGATGCCGCGCGGCAGGTACAGCTTGTCGAGGTCGGTGATGTCCCCCTCGGGGAACTCGCCGTAGCTCATGAAATTCGGCACCCCGCCGCCGATGCTGCCCCAATCCTTGTAGAAGCCGGCGATCGCCACCAGGTCGGGCCAGTACACCTGCTCCACGAACCGCTGGGCCTTGGTGATGAGGTCCCGGATCTCCGAGAGCCGCACCATGTTGATGGTGCCGGTGTCGTCCAGGTTGATGGCGGAGGCCATGCCACCCACCAGGAAGTTCGGGTGCGGGTTCTTGCCGCCGAAGATCGTGTGCAGCTTGATCACGTCGCGCTGCCAGTCGAGTGCCTCCAGGTAATGCGCTACCCCGAGGAGATTCACCTCAGGCGGAAGCTTGTAGGCCGGATGGCCCCAGTAGCCGTTGGTGAAGATGCCGAGCTGCCCGCTGGCCACGAACTTCTTGACCCGGTTCTGCACCTCGGCGAACCAGGTGGCCGAGTTGTTTGGCCACGGAGAGATCGACTTGGCGATCTTCGCGGTGACCTCTGGGTCGGCCTTGAGCGCGCTCACCACGTCCACCCAGTCGAGCGCATGCAGGTGGTAGAAGTGGACCACGTGGTCCTGGATGAACTGCATCCCGTGGATCAGGTTCCGGATGATGTTGGCGTTGGGCGGGATCTTGATCCCCAGGGCGTCTTCCACGGCGCGGCAGGACGCCACCGCGTGCACCACCGTGCAGACGCCGCATATCCGCTGGGTGAAGGCCCAGGCATCGCGGGGATCGCGCCCCTCCATGATGATCTCGATGCCGCGGAACTGGGTGGACGATGCCCACGAGTCCGTGATCTTCCCGTTCTCCGCCTGCACCTCGATCCGGAGGTGCCCCTCGATCCGGGTGATGGGATCGACAACGACTTTGGTCGCAGCCATGGTACGCGTCCTCCGTCAGGTGTTCGAGGGGCCGGGGCCGCCGCTCGGCGGGGTCTCGACCACAGGCAGTTGGCGCTTCCGTTCCCGCATCTGATGCACGCCGGTCGCGGCCGCATGGGCCAGCACGCCGGCGGTGGCGCCGATGGCCAGCGCGGCGCCCAGCACATCCACCCGCTGCTCGATCCCGAACCCGCCGACATCAGGCAGCCGGTCGTAGAACGGCGTCATCGTGTCCCAGAAGTGGGGCTCGGTGCAGCCGAGGCACGGGTGGCCCGCGCCGATCGGCCACGAGGTCGCCCCGTTCCACTGGAAGATCGGGCAGGGCGAGAAGGTCGCCGGGCCCTTGCAGCCGACGTGATACAGACACCACCCCTTCCGGGCGGCCTCGTCGTCGAACACCTCGACAAACTGTCCGGCGTCGAAGTTGGCGCGGCGCGAGCACTGATCGTGGATCCGCGCACCGTAGGCGAACATCGGGCGGCCTTCGGGATCGAGCGTGGGCAGCCGGCCGAAGGTGAGGAAGTGCACCACGGTCGCGGTGATCACGTCCCCGATCGGCGGGCAGCCCGCGATGTTGACCACCGGCTTGTCCTTGATGATCGACGACACCCCCACGGCACCGGTGGGATTGGGCCGCGCGGCCTGGACGCTGCCCCAGTGGGCGCAGGCGCCGATCGCGACCACCGCGGCCGCGCCCTTCGCGGCCTCTTCCAGGATGTCCTGCGCGGTGCGGCCGCCGATGGTGCAGTAGATGCCGTCGTCCTTGGTGGGAATCGAGCCCGTCACCAGCAGGATGTACTTCCCGGCGTTGGCCTTCATCGAATCCTGCTTCGCCGCTTCCACCGAGTCACCCGCTCCCGCCATCAGGGTGTGCTGGTAGTCGAGCGAGATCAGATCGAGCACCAGGTCGCCGATGGTGGGGTCGCCGGTGCGCAACACGCTCTCGACGCAGCCGGTGCACTCCTGCAGCTGCAGCCAGATGACCGGCGGCCGGCCCGGCGCGAGCAGCGCCTTCATCATCTTCGGCGCGGCCGCTTCGCCGACCCCGAGCACGACGCAGAGGCTGCCGCAGTACTCCAGGAACTGGCGGCGGGAGACTCCGTGGCGGACCAACTCCTCCTCGAGGCGTTCTCCGCCGATCTGATGGATCATGTAAGGCAGGGACATCGTCTGCACCTCCGGTCCGGCGTGGCTCGGAACCAGTGGCCCAGGGTGCCTGGCGCGGCGGCCTGGAAAGGCGGGTCGGATCAGCGTCGGGTTGGGCCGGAATGTGCGAACAAGGTCGTCGGCGACCCATGAAGCGAGCCTGAAGACACGGTGAACTGCCGATGGGAACAGAACTTCGGCGAAACCCACTAGCTCGGGAAGGCGGGAACTCTGTCGTGAGAGACTGGTGAGGGCAGCGGCACCGCGGCCGCGTCAGCACTCCGCCACCCGCCGCGCCGGCGAGTCGAGGACCGCCCACCCAGGGACACCCAACCCCGTGAGGCCGGTGTAGGCCTGGGCAGTGGGCTCCTCCCCGTCAGGCGACCCGGAGCGGACCGTCGCCCGGTTGGCACGGCCGACAACGTCGCGACGCACTCACCCAGACGATCCCGCTCCCGTTCCAGCACCGGCTCCCGGTCGCGAGCCTGGGCGCGACTTCGTGGCCGTCGGAGGACCCTAGTATGGAGTCCGGGAGAGCACCGGCTTGATATCCAGCACCGGCGTCCCGTCCACCGCTTCGAGGGGACCCACTTCCAGATGGATCCCGTCGATCCGGCGGATCGTCACCGGATGGAGTCCGATGGGATTCGGCCGGGAGGGGGAGCGGGTGGCAAAGACCCCGGCGAGGGGAGTAGCGGGGTTGCCCCGAGGGTGCACCCTGAGGACGTCGCGACTCGCCTGGTGCAGCCAGGTGATGACGATGATCTCCTGTCCGGCGCGGAGCCCTTCGAGCCCCCCGGCGTACCGCTCATCGACGTCGATCCAGGCGTCGGGTGCCCCTTCGGCCCCCTGTCTGGGGGCCTTCCCCGATGAAGTGAGCGAGGAGCGGACGACTCCGATCGGCAGGGCAGGGAACGCGTCGTCAGGCATCTGCGAAGGCTGCGAAATCTGCTGACCGCTTCAGCCTGCGGCTCTCGGGGCGGCGCGCCCATGACCCGGCAGCCAGCAGGGCCAGGATCAGCGGGGCAACGATGTGGCGCAGGTCGCTGCCTGACGCGAGGTGTGATGCTGAGGCGCCGGTCAGATCGAAGATCATCCCGGCGTGGGCCCACTCCTTGAGGAGCGGCAGGCCCGGGAGGACCACCGCGCCGCCGCCGAGCAGCTTCCAGACACCCAGGATCGTGACGACGTAGACCGGGTAGCCAAGCTGCGTGATCCCTTCGACCACCTGCGGCAGTCCCATCAGGTGACCGATCCCGCCCGAGAGAAACGAGAATCCGATCACCGCGGTGCAGAGCCAGTAGCCGGCGGCCCGCAGCTTCGTGGCGCGGGTTACGGAGAGCGGAAACGTGGTCATAGCGCCGCCAGCACGTCGGGGAGCCGGGTACCGACCATATGCTGCCACCCCTTGTTGGCGCCGTCGAAGGCGAACTTGTCGCTGGGGCGGAAGCCGGCGTGGTCGAGGATGAGCCGAGTGCCGCCGGACGGGCTTGCTGCGAGGGTCCAGGTCACCTCGGTGTCGAGCGGCGAGGCCGCTGGGCCGCTCCGCCAGGAGTAGCGGAGCCGCCGCGGGGGATCCAGCTCCAGCACCTCGCAATGCACGATCCCGTCCCACCAGGGCGTCGGTTCCGCCTGGAATGTGAACCGGTGTCCGACCTCCGGCCGGATGTCGTTGGCCATGATCCATTTCGCGAGCAGCTCCGGCTCGGTCAGGGTGCGCCAGACCTTCGCGGGCGGGTGGGGCAGGTCGTATTCCACCCGGATCGACTGGGTTTGCGGGCTGGCCGTCATTCATCCATCTCCTTGAGCAGAGCGTTGAGGCGGTCGAGGCATTCCAGCCAGAACGCCTGGTAATGGGTGATCCAATCGACGAGCGGCCGGAGCCCCCTGGGCTCCACTCGGTAGTAGACGAGACGACCCTCCCGGCGCTCGGTCACCAGCCCCGCCTTGCGGAGCGCGGCCAGGTGCTGGGAGACCGCCGGCTGCGAGATGTCGAAGCAGGCGGTAAGGTCTTTCACGGCGGACTCCCCCCGGGTGAGCCGTTCGAAGATGGCTCGGCGGCTGGGGTCGGCGAGAGCGCGAAAGACGGTGTCTTCGAGATGCATGGGCAATAAATAAGTAATGGCTTATGAAATGTCAAGTGGGGGACAGGAGACTGGTGCGAGGGCCTGGCCCGGTTGGCGCAAGAACCCTCACCCGCTCTTCAGATTTTCGACACGTTCGCCATGCTAGGGTCTAGCCACGCCCTGACACCCTATGGAGCGCCCCGCGTGGCCTCCCGGGGGGATGCGCGCGCCTTACGGGGCGAGCCATGGCTCAAGGTGGCAACTAATGGAAGCAGGGTGTTTCTGGGGTTCATTTCGGGGGGCTCTATGCGTGTGAGAACTGGTCTGCTGACTGCTATGCTGGTCCTGGTCGGGGGGATGCCGGTGCATGCCCAGAGAGCGGGAGCGGTGGAAATCGGCGCCTTCGGGCGCTACACGAAGTTCGACAGCAAGCTCAACTTCGACAATCGTTTCGGCGTCGGTGGCCGGCTGGGTGTGTTCTTCCTGACCAATCTGGCGATCGAGGGGGATGTGACGTATACGAGGACCAAGACTCAGGGTAACCTCGACGTCCGCCACACCCCGATTCACGCCCGCCTCATTTACAGCATTCCGGTGACTGACCATGCGGCCGTGCTGTTGGGCGCGGGCTATGCACGGAACATCTTCCGGGCCAATTATCGCGAGACGAACGACGGTGTCGGCGGGTTGTTCGGCGTTCGCTTCGGGCTGGGGGACGTGGTCGCCCTTCGCCTCGATGGTGTCGGGGACTACATCCCGACCGCCGAGAGCGATGCCGTGCCACCGCAGGTGGCCGGCGTCCAGCACAAGAAGTCCAACTTCCACCTGGCAGGCCAGGCCGGCCTGTCGATCCTGCTCGGCGCCAAGCGGGATGGTGACCGCGACCACGACGGCGTGAAGAACTCGATCGACGCCTGCCCCAATACTCCGGCGGGGGAAGCGGTCGATGCCAGCGGCTGCAGCCTGCCGAAGGATGCCGATCATGACGGCGTAACGGACAACCTCGACCGTTGCCCCAACACCCCGGCAGGGACGCGCGTGGATGCTGCCGGCTGTCCGCTGGCGCAGGATGCCGATGGCGACGGCGTGGTGGATGCAAACGACAGGTGCCCGAACACGCCCGCCGGCACGGCCGTGGACTCGAACGGCTGCCCGAAGGACAGTGACGGCGATGGTGTGGCGGATGCGAGCGATAAGTGCCCGAACACGCCGGCCGGGACCGGGGTGGATGCGACGGGATGCCCGAGCGATTCCGATCGTGACGGCGTCAGCGACGCCAGCGATGTCTGCCCGGGCACTCCGGCAGGAACCAAGGTCGATCGGTATGGCTGTGCCTTCGACAGCGATGGCGATGGCGTTACCGATGACAGGGATCTTTGCCCTGCAACCGTCGCCGGTATGAGCGTCGACTCGAAGGGCTGTCCCTCGATCTTCCAGGCGAGCCAGCCGCTGGTCCTGCTCGGCGTGAACTTCGAGACCGGCAAGGCGGTACTGCTGCCGTCGTCGAAGGGCGTTCTCGATCAGGTCGCCCAGTCGCTGGTCGACAATCCGGACGTGAACGTCGAAGTGGCCGGGCACACCGACCACATCGGCACCGCGGCGGCGAATGTGCGCCTGAGCCAGGCCCGCGCCAACGCGGTGCGCGACTACCTGATCACCAAGGGCGTGGATGCCGGACGGTTGACCGCCAAGGGCTACGGTGAGGAAAATCCGGTGGCGGATAACGCCACCGTCGCCGGCCGCGCCGCCAATCGCCGGGTCGAGTTGACCAGGACCAACTAGGCCTGCAGTACCCGCTGTCTCGGCGGCCTGATTGGAATTCACATCGCCGAGAAATGCCAAGCCCCGCGGTCCGTGAGGACGGCGGGGCTTCGGTTTGCGGCATGCGCCCGAGACGATTCGAACGTCCGACCTCTTGCTCCGGAGGCAAGCGCTCTATCCAGCTGAGCTACGGGCGCGTTGGGGGAGGGAAAATCGCCTGCCGGGGCTGGTTACGCAACAGCCATGCTGCGCCCGGGGCTCCACACCGGCTGGCCGTCGATTCCCGTCGGTACCGGGACTCCGAGCCACTCCAGCATGGCCGGGAAGAGATCCACCGTGCGGAGCGGTGACGCCGGTGCTTCGACGCTGGCCCAGACGGGTACCTGCATATGCGCCCGGATCAGGCTGCCATGTCCCGACAGGTGCTCCGGGACTTCGTACCGCTTCCGGAAGTCGTGGCCCTCGCGGGCGACCACAATCAGGTCGCCGGTACGTGGTGAGCGGAACTGGTCCAGCAGCTGGAAGCAGGCATCGGGGTATGCGTGGTCCCAGCTGGTCTCCACCCACTCCGCTGCGGTGAGCGTCGGATCGGCGCCGAGGAGCAGCGGATCGCCGGTGAGACGGCGATAGCTGACGAGATCGCCCTCCCGCCGCACCAGCGCCTCTCCCTCCGCCCCCGCCACCCGTACCGTGCCCTCACCCTCTTCCGCCGCCACAAAGCCGACGGCCGCCTCCCGGAGGAGTGCGCTGATGACATCGTGCGCGCTGCCGAAGCTCTCCCGGGCTCGCAGCTGCGCCAGCGGCCAGCGCTCGCGCCGCGGCACACCCGGCCGGGCATAGACCATCGCCGATCCATTCCCCGCCACCATCACCGCTGCGCTCGGCTCCCGCTCCCAGATGATCGGGTGCGAGAGGGTCGCGACGCCCTGGGCGCGGAACCAGTCGGCCAGATCGAGATGGGACTCCACCACTGTGGCGCCGTGATCGCTCACCATGAGGATGAGGGTGTCCTCGAGTTCACCACGCGTCGCGAGCCGGCCCCTGAGCGCGGCGACGGTGTCGTCCACCTTCCGCAGCGCGCGCAGCACTTTTGGCCCCTCCGGCGTGCTCTGATGGGTGTAGCCGTCCACCGCCGGGAACTGGGCAAAGATGAACCGCCAGCTCCGGTCCACACCCGCGAGCAGATGCCGGGTGACCGCGTCGTCGGACGGCTGGTGCCACAGCGCGTAGTGTGCCAGCGCGCCCCAGAACTTCCGCTCTGTTCGCGAGGGGTCACGCTCGGAGGTCAGCCCCCTTGCCACCGGAGTGAAGATGCCGAGGCTCTCGGGCACCAGCTCGAAGATGGTGCGCACGCCGGGCGCGATGTCGTCGTCCAGCCGCGGCGCCTGGTAGCCACAGTAGCTCCGCACCGCATCGCGCTCCCGCCACCAGCGGCCGCGGTACGCCTCGCGGTCGAGCCAGCGGATGCTCGGCACGTTGCAGCTCCCCGGGGTGCACCCGGTGAGGAAGGGCAGGTATGCGACGCTGGTAGTGGAAGGAAAGGCGGTGATCGCGCGCTGCACCCCGCGTCCGGCGGTCATCGCCGCGAGGTTCGGCAGCTCGCCACGACCCAGCGCCGCCTCGGCAACGTCGGGGCGCAATCCATCCACCAGCAGGAGTACGACACGCTTCATCGGGGAGTCCTGGCGCGGGTCGGCGGGTAACTCTTCACCTCGTGAACGTATCCGGGCCCCTCACCCGAGACAACCGATCGCGGGGCGGCGAGCCCGATCAGACGTGGTGAGTCCGGCGGTAGACCTGGGCGCCGAGATAGAGGAGGAGGGGCCAGTAGCCGAGCAGCCGGCGTGTCGTCCCCCGCACCCGCCTGCCGGCGGCCGACCAGAGGACATGCGCCCCGGCGGCCCCAAGACCCAACGCACCCAGATAGAGAGGAATGTTGAGCGGGCCGAGGTTTCGGGTTGCAAGCCGCGAGTAGAGGAGCAGCGAGATCAGGATCCCGATCAGCGCCAGGACCCAGACCACGGCCTGTCCCGCGAGGAGCCGGATCCGCTCGAGGCGCTCGGCGCGATCACTCATCTGGCGTTGTCGGGACCGGAGAGGGCGGGGGGTGGGTCGGCGCCCGAATTGGAAGGCGAACTGGCGCGGGGAGATGAACGAAACCCCGCCACGCGGCGGCGTGACGGGGTGTCGAGTGCTGTTCTATCGGGGCGCCGGGATTTGAACCCGGGGCCTCCTGCTCCCGAAGCAGGCGCGCTACCAGGCTGCGCTACGCCCCGCAGGTGGCGCCAAGACCGGCCTTGGCGCACATGGGCCCAGAGGGATTCGAACCCCCAACCTTCTGATCCGTAGTCAGATGCTCTATCCAGTTGAGCTATGGGCCCGATGGGCGGTACAAGGCTCGAACTTGTGACCTCCACGATGTCAACGTGGCGCTCTAACCAACTGAGCTAACCGCCCGAAACGCGGAAGGGCGAGGCGGCGCCTCGCCCCCAACAACGCTGACTGCCAAATAGCGGGGGTGGGATTTGAACCCACGACCTCCGGGTTATGAGCCCGGCGAGCTACCAGACTGCTCCACCCCGCGACGGATTCTTCTGCTGTGACCGCCGCCATGAATCGCGGCGCCTACTGGAGAGCGGGAAACGGGACTCGAACCCGCGACCCCAACCTTGGCAAGGTTGTGCTCTACCAACTGAGCTATTCCCGCGAAACGAGCCGGATACTACCGACCGACCGGCCTCTTCGCAACTACCTTCGACGCGGATTCAACGGTGCGAGCAGGAGAGTGGAGGCGAGGGGGATCGAACCCCTGACCTCGTGAATGCCATTCACGCGCTCTCCCAACTGAGCTACGCCCCCATTATATTAGCGCGCCCCGCTGACCCCCCGGTTGGGGAGCACGACAAGCTACTCGGCCGCTCATGGCGATGTCAACTGGCGGGTGAACTTCTGGCGACGTCGGAGGGTACAGGTCGGAGATGAAGAAGCGAACGGGGTCGGGTTCCAGGGGCCCGGGATCGAAAGCCGTCACCGGCAAGGCCAAATCCGCCGCCAAGGCGAAGAAGCCCGCCGCCGCCCGGTCCGAGGCGCCCCGCAAGGAGCTCCCGCTCACGCCGGTCCAGCAGATCCTGATCAACAACCAGCCGACCAGGAAGCCGCGGAAGAGCCGGCGGGAGACCGCCAAGACCCTCGGCGTCTACGACGCCGACCGCGATATTCTCGACCAGTACCTCTATGAGGTCAGCCAGACACCCCTGCTGACCACTCCGCAGGAGATCGCCATCGCCAAGCTGGTCCGCCTGGGCGATCCCGAGGCGATGCAGGAGCTGGTCAAGCGCAACCTGCGGTTCGTCATCTCCGTCGCCAAGAAGTATCAGAACCGGGGTCTCCCCCTCACCGACCTGATCGGCGAGGGCAACGTCGGCCTGCTCACCGCGGCGCGGAAGTTCGATCCCGACCAGGGCGTCAAGTTCATCTCCTACGCGGTCTGGTGGATCCGCCAGGCAATCCTCGCCTCGCTCGCGCGCCAGGGCCGCACTGTGCGGGTGCCGCTCAACCGGACCGCCGACCTGTCGCGCATCGTGCGCACCGCGGAGACCCTGCGCCAGGAATTGCGCCGCGAGCCGACTCCGGAGGAGATCGCCAAGTCTACCGGGCTTTCACTCGAAGTGGTGCAGTCGCTCGCCGCTCTGAACACCGCCGAGGTCCGGCTCGACGCCCCGCTCGATCCCGACGGCGATCGCTCGCTCATCGATCGCTTCATCGCCGACGACCACTCCGACGCCGAAGAACAGGCGATGGACCGGTTCCTCACCGACGAGATCGAAGGCGCCCTCGCCACCCTCCCTGCCCGCGACGCCAAGGTGCTGCGGCTGTACTTCGGGCTCGACGGCGGGCGGGAGCACACCCTCGAGGAGATCGGCGGCATGCTGGGCGTCACTCGCGAGCGGGTCCGCCAGCTCCGGGACCGCGCGCTCAAGCGGCTGCGCGAGGGCGACGTGGGACGCGCGCTCGCCAGCTTCGCCGCGTAGTCACACCGCTCCCCATCCGCCGCCGGCAACGCCGGCGGGGGAAGCAGGATCGCTGCTTTACACTCCGTACCTTCCGCCGTACCTTGACCCCGTGCAACAAGCTCTCGCCTCTCGCGCAGGCTGGACCAGGGCCGTCACGCGGGTCGGCCGGTGGGGCGTCGAATCGGGTCGGGCGGTGGCCGACGTGCGGACCTGGGCGCCGCACGTGATTCCGCAGATGCGCCGCCTCGGCGTCGATTCCGTTCCCATCGCGCTGTTCATCGCGACGTTCACCGGCATCGTCCTTTCCCTGCTCTCGAAGTACATCTTCACCGGTGCGGTCCCCCTCTACTTCGTGGGCGCCCTGGTGGGGAAGACGATCATGATGGAGCTCGGGCCGGTGCTGACCGGCCTCGCGCTCGCGGGCCGCGTCGGGGCCAACATCGCCGCCGAGCTCGGCACCATGCGCGTCACCGAGCAGGTCGACGCCCTCGAGACCCTCGCCTACAACCCGCGCAGTTATCTCGTCGTCCCCCGGGTCGTCGCGGGGATGCTGATGTTCCCCGTGGTGACCGCGCTGGCGATCGCGCTCGGCGTCACCGCCGGCTGGTTCACCGCGATCAACCTGCTCGACCTCTCCACTCTCGAGTTCGTGAAGGGGCTGCGGCTCTTCTACCGGTTCAAGGACATCTGGTTCGGCATGGTGAAGGCGATGAGTTTCGGCGCCGCCGTCACGCTCGCCGGCTGCATCCAGGGCCTCACCACCCGCGGTGGCGCGGAGGGGGTCGGCCGCAACACCACCCGCGCCGTCGTCATCGGCTGCGAGGCGATCCTGGTGCTCGACGCCTTCTGGGCGCTGGTGCTCCTGTGATCCGCTTCGACGAGGTCCACAAGGCCTTCGGACCCAAGGTGGTGCTCGACGGCATGACCCTCGACATCCCCGACGGACAGACCACCGTCATCATCGGGTTCTCGGGCACGGGGAAGAGCGTCGCGCTCAAGCACATCGTCGGCCTGTTGCTGCCTGACGCGGGGAGCGTCACGGTGGACGGGCAGGAGGTCGACGCGCTGGCGCCGAAGGAACTCGACGCGCTGCGCGGCCAGATCGGCTACGTCTTCCAGTTTGCGGCGCTCTTCGACTCCATGTCGGTCGCGGACAACATCCGCCTCGGACTCAAGCGGCGGGGCCTCGACGAGGCCGAGGTGCAGACCCGGATTCGGGAGAGCCTCCGGCTGGTCGACCTGCCCGGGGCCGAGGAGCGTCTTCCGGCGGAACTCTCCGGCGGCATGCGCAAGCGGGTGGGCATCGCCCGGGCGATCGCGCTCCGGCCGCGCTACATTCTCTACGACGAACCGACCACCGGGCTCGATCCGGTCACCTCGGCCGTGATCGACGAGCTGATGGTCCGCGCCCGACAGGAGCTCGGCACGACCGGCGTCGTCGTCACCCACGATATGCGCAGCGCCTACACGGTCGGAGACCGCATCGCGATGCTGTACCAGGGCCGCATCCGGCAGGTCGGAAGCATCGAGGAGATCCGCCACACCGACGATCCGGTGGTGCGGAACTTCATCGAGGGGCGGCCGTTCGACCCGGAGAAGCTGCAGCCGCAGGAGGCCGGCGCATGAAGCGGCGGAACGAGTTCCTGGTCGGGCTGGTCCTGCTGGTCAGTCTGGCCGTGGTCGTGGCCGGGGCGCTCTGGCTCTCCGAGGCGGACATCGGCCGGCGGGAGTCGATCCACGTGGCGCGCTTCCGCACCGTGGGCGGGCTCACCCCCGGCGCGCCGGTCACCTACCGCGGTGTCCGCGTCGGCCGGATCGAGGCGATTCGTCTCGCCGATCAGTTCGTCGAGGCCGATCTCCGGGTCTTTCAGGCCGTGGACCTGCCGTCCAACCCGGCGGTCATCGCCGCCTCGCAGAGTCTCTTTGGTGAATGGGCGGCGACGATCGTCTCCCGCGACCAGCCCCAGGACGATCCGAACGTGCGGGTGATGCTCGCCGAGACCGCGCGTCCCGGTGGCGATCGCTGGCCCGGCGCCACCCTCCCCGACGTGGGACAGCTCACCGCGCAGGCCGGACGCATCGCCACCGACATCGCCGCGGTGGCGCAGCGGGTGCAGGAGACCTTCGATTCCAACGCCGTCGCTGAGCTGCGGCAGAGCATCAAGGATTTCGGCGCCATCGCGAGCAAGCTGGAGCGCTTCACGGAGAGCCAGACCAGCCGCCTCAACCAGGTGACCGGGAACGTGGAGCGCACCTCGGACGCCGTCCTCAGCGCCTCGGGTCACCTGGAGAACACCCTTGCCAGGGTCGACTCCGCCACTGCGGACGGACAGCTGCAGCAGATCCTCAGCAACGCCCGCGACGGCTCGGGGAATCTCCGCGATGCCTCCGCCGATCTGAAGGCGTTCCTCGCCACGCTGCATGGACAGGACTCCACCCTGGTGCATTCCCTCCTGGCCATCGACTCGGCGCTGTCGCGGATCCAGAACGGCCAGGGGACGCTCGGCCTGCTCTCGAAGAACCCGGCGATGTACAACGAGACGATCGAGACGATGCAGGAGATGCGGCGGCTCATCGCGGACATCCAGATGAACCCGCGCAAGTACTTCAAGTTTTCGGTGTTCTAGTGTCCAAGCCGAAGCGCAAGGCCGAGCGGGAAGTCAGCGCGGGGGGCATCGTCTTTCGACGGCAGCCCGACCGCAGCGCCCGCTTCCTCCTGATCCGCGACCCCTACGAGCACTGGGGCTTTCCGAAGGGTCACCTCGAGGGTGAGGAGTCCCCGGCCGAAGCGGCCTATCGGGAGACCGCCGAGGAGACGGGACTGGTCGATCTGCAGATGCTGGGCCCCATTCGCATCATCGACTGGCATTTCCGGTTCAAGGGGCGATACATCCACAAGTTCTGCCACTTCTTCCTGCTGGAGAGTGCGGCGGCCGAGGTGGTGCCCCAGCTCGACGAGGGCATCACCGACTATCGCTGGCTCACGCTCGAGGAGGCGCTGGAGCAGCTCTCCTACGACAACGCGCGTGGCGTGCTCAAACGGGCTGGCGAGATGGCGCGCACCCTGGTGGCGATGGGTGAAGGCCGCCCGCGGCCGCCCGCCCCGGCGCCGTCCGAGGTTCCCGCGCCTGCGGTGCCCACGGAGTCTTGAAATGCCCGCCGTCGCCGCCCTGGTCCCCGGCGCTGAGGCCTCGCAGGCTCTGCGGCGCACCCTGCCGGGCGGCGGCTCGTGGTCGTTCATCGGCTGTCGCTCCCCGCTCCATCTCGAACGCACCCTGGCCACCCGGTTGGTGGATGCGGTGGTCTTCACACCGACGCGGACCCCGCTCGAGGAGATCGCTGGCCTTCGCCGGGCCTTTCCGCAGGTGCCCTGGGTCGCCTTCGCCCCGTTCAAGCCGGACGATGGCCCGCTGCTGCTCGCCTGCCAGGCAGGCGGAGTGTCGCTCGTATTGGTAGACGGCGTCGACAATGCGGTGGCTGGGGACCTGGTGGTGCGGCACTCCGCGGCGGCCGAGCGGCGCCTGGCGCTGGACGATGCCCTCAGGGTGCTCCGCCTCGCGGAGCCGCTGCAGCGGGAGGTCTGGCACTATCTGCTGGACCGGGTCGATCAGACGGTGCGCACCCAGTCGATCGCCCGGACGCTCGGCTGCTCGCGGGAGCATCTCTCCCGGCAGTTCGGCGCGGGAGGCGCGCCGAACCTCAAGCGGGTCATCGACCTCACCCGAATCGCCTGCGCCGCCTCACTGCTCCGCAATCCGGGCTACGACGTGGCGGCGGTCGCGCGCATCCTGCGCTTCGCCACGGCCAGTCATCTCGGCGCCACGGCGCGGCGGATCGCCGGCGTGCCGACGCGGGGCCTGGCCGGTCTCGGCGCCCGAGGGGTGCTGGCGAATTTCGCGAAGGGCAAGACCCGAAGCCGGGTCTGAACTACCCCAGCGCCGCCTCATAGGCCGCGAAAATCTCCTTCCGTCCAATCACCCCGACCAGCCGCCCATCGCCGTTCGCAGAAACCACCGGCAGTTGCGGTGCGTCCCGGGTCCCCATGCGTCGCAGCGCTTCCAGCAACGAGTCGTTGGTCGTGACGATGTCGGTCGGAGGGCTGGCCAGTTCTCCGACGGTGCGCACCCCGGCCGCCGCCGGATCCAGCAGCGCACGGTGCCAGTCCTCGAAGGTCAGGACCCCAGTAAGCCGGCCCCCGGCGTCCAGCACCGGGTACTCGGTCCGGGGCGGCCCGGCGACGTTGCGGAGGGCGTCGGCGAGGCGGTCGCCGGCGCGGAGGGTGACCGGTGCCGGATTGAGGGCCTGCGCCACCCTGATCCGGTCCAGCACCCCCTCGTCGGTGCCGTGGCTGATCCGTTCGCCACGCCGTGCCAGCCACTCGGAGTAGACCGAGTTGGGATAGAGGCCCCGAGCGGTGACGTAGCTCAGGCTGCCGGCGAGGAGCAGCGGCAGGATGAGCGTCCAGTCGCCGGACATCTCCAGCACGATGAAGATCGCGGTGAGCGGTGCATGCGCCGAGCCGGCGACGACGGCAGTCATGCCGAGGAGCGAATACCCGGCCGGCCCGAGCGCATTGCCGACTCCGAGCAGGTGGAGTGCGACGCCGACTGCGCCACCCAGTGCCGCACCGGCGATGATCGCCGGCGCGAAGAGGCCGCCAACCTCCGCCGCGCCGATCGTGAGCGAGGTGGCAACGATCTTCCCGGCCACGAGCAGGAGCAGCAGTCCCACTCCGCTTCCCGCCAGCCGGGCGACATCCAGCGTGCCCACGCCAAGCAGCTCGGTCGGCAGCACGGTGTAGATGCCGGCCACCACGATCGCGGCGACGGCCACCCGTGCCGCGATCGGAATCCGGGCGAGGAGATCCCGGCCCAGCCAGATGCCGCGGGTGTACGCCACCGAGACCAGGCCACCCAGCATTCCCAGTCCCGCCGCGAATGCCAGATCCGGCAGCCGCCAGTCGCCGTGCACCGGAGGCATTCGAATCAGGGCTGAATGGACGCCGAGGGCCGACCTCGTCACTGCGGCGCCGCAGCCCACCAGCAGCCGGAGCCGCTCCGCGCGGAACCGAAGCGATCGGCCGGTACCGCTCGCGGTGCCGGCGCCGAGGACTGCCACCGGTCCCTCGGCAGCCGCCGAGCCTCCAGCTCCGATCACGATCGCGGCGGCCAGGGTCTTCACCAGGATTTGTGGCAGGCGAAGCCGTCCGCCGCGGCGGGCCACGGCCTGCATCACCGCGGCGACGTTTCCTCCTGCGAGTCGCGGGTACCCGCACGGACCAGCCACCGGGCCAGGCCGATGCCCGCAAGGAGCACTGCCGCGTGAATCCAGAACGGGGGGAGGACGAGCAGGGCGGCGAGGCGTTCAGAAAAGGTGGCGGCGCCGGCGAGCAACCGGTAGAAGCCGAGAATGGCGGCGCCGGCAAGCAGTCCGACGCAGGCGGCGATGATGAGCAGCAGAGCGGTCTCGCCTAGCCCGAGCCGGAGGAGCCGGTCGGGGATCTGCTGGCCCAGGCGACTCAGGCCGGCGGACCAGTCGCGAACCTGGGTGAGGGCCCGATAAAGGGGTCGAGTCAGGTTTCCTTCAAGCGGTTCCGCGGAGGGCCCGGAACCGCGAATAGCCTGGGCAGATGTCACCGGCAGCACCGGTATTCCTCATCATAGTAGCGCGGTCTGGAGGCCGGGAAAGTTGGGGTCGGAGCGGGAGCCTTGCCGCAGGCGGATTCCGTTGTATATCCCAGCGCCGATGGTTGCCTTTGATTGTGCCTTGTGATACTTTTCACAAGCTAAGGCCTGACCGTGCCACCCACCAACTTCGAGACCTATGGCGACCGAATCTGTACTCCGTCCGGGCGAGCTCAAGGACGTCCTGCTTCGAGAGATCGAGAAGGCCGATCTGGCGTCGATGGACGTCAACGAGGTCGGCACCGTTCTCGAGGTGCGTGACGGCGTGGCCCGCATCTACGGCCTGAACAAGGCGGTCGCGGGCGAGATGCTCGAGTTCACCGCGGCCGAGTCCGGCGATACGGTCACCGGGATGGCACTGAACCTCGAAGAGGACAATGTCGGCGCGGTCATCCTGGGTGACTACCTGAAGCTCAAGGAAGGGGACGAGGTGCGGTGCACCGGTCGCCTGCTCGAGGTGCCGGTGGGTCAGGCGATGCTGGGCCGGGTGGTGAATGCGCTGGGCCAGCCGGTGGACGGCCGCGGCCCGATCGCCGCGAGCGGCGCCCGCTCGGTCGAGATGGTCGCACCGGGCATCATCGTCCGCCAGCCCGTGAAGGAACCGCTGCAAACCGGCATCAAGGCAATCGACGCGATGATCCCGATCGGTCGCGGCCAGCGCGAGCTGATCATCGGTGACCGCGGCACCGGCAAGACCGCCATCGCGGTCGACACGATCATCAACCAGAAGGGCACCGGGGTCGTCTGCGTGTACGTGGCCATCGGCCAGAAGCGCTCGACGGTCGCCACGGTGGTGGAGAAGCTGAAGGAGCACGGCGCGATGGACTACACCATCGTGGTCGTGGCCAGTGCCTCCGACCCCGCGCCGCTGCAGTACATCGCGCCCTACTCGGGCTGCGCCATCGCGGAGTACTTCATGTACGAGGAGGGAAAGCCCACCCTCTGCGTGTATGACGACCTCTCCAAGCAGGCCGCCGCGTACCGCCAGCTGTCGCTCATTCTCCGCCGCCCGCCGGGCCGAGAGGCCTACCCGGGCGACGTGTTCTACCTCCACAGCCGCCTGCTCGAACGCGCCGCCAAGATCTCCGAGGATGCGGATGTGGTGAAGCTGGACAGCCGCATCAAGAAGCCAGGCGGGTCGCTCACCGCGCTGCCGATCATCGAGACCCAGGCCGGCGACGTTTCGGCCTACATCCCGACCAACGTCATCTCGATCACCGACGGCCAGATCTTCCTGACCACCGACCTGTTCTACTCCAACGTCCGCCCCGCGGTGGACGCCGGCATCAGCGTGAGCCGAGTCGGCGGCAATGCACAGATCAAGGCGATGAAGCAGGTGGCCGGCCCGCTGCGGTTGTCGCTGGCGCAGTATCGCGAACTCGAGGCCTTCGCCCAGTTCGGCTCGGAACTGGATGCCGCCACCCAGCGCCAGTTGGCCCGCGGCGCCCGGACGGTCGAGGTGCTGAAGCAGCCGCAGTACGCGCCGGCCTCGGTCGAGCGGCAGGTGGCGATCATCTACGCGGTGGTGAATGGCCACCTGGATGATGTAGAGGTGAAGGACATCCGGAAGTGGGAGACCGATTTCCTCGGTTTCCTGGCGAGCGCCCATCCCGCGGTGCTCGAGGGCATCCGCACCAAGAAGGCGCTGGACGACGCGAACACCGCCGGTCTCAAGGCCGCGATCGCCGCGTTCAAGCCGCTGTTCAAGGCCGAGTAAATGGCCAAGTCGTCAAAGGCGCTCCGGGGACGGATGAAGTCCGTCCAGAACACCCGGAAGATCACCCGGACGATGGAGCTGGTCTCCACCTCCAAGCTGAAGCGGGCCCAGGACCGGGTGGTGGCTGCGCGACCCTACGCGGCGGCGCTGGCGGAGGTGATCGCGGACCTGGTCACCCCGGAACTCGCCGAGCGGTTCCCGCTGCTCCGCCGTCCCGCGCCTCCCGCCAAGGGCGGGCCCCGGCGTGCCGCCGTGCTGCTGGTGACTTCCAATCGCGGGCTGTGTGGCGGTTTCAACGCGAACCTCATCAAGGAGGCGCGGAAGCGGATCGAGCAGCTCGAGAGCCAGGGGTATGCCGTCGATCTGCACGGCGTCGGCAAGAAGGGCATCGGGTACTTCCGCTACATCGGTCGTGCGCTCGCCAGCCAGCGGGTCGACATCGGTGACAAGCCGACGGCGCAGCACGCCCAGGAGCTGGTCGAAGGTCTGATCGCGGACTACGCCGCGGGCCAATTGGCCAGCGTGGACGTGGTCTGTGCCAAGTTCAACAGCCCGCTCTCCACCCCGCCGACCACGCTCCAGGTACTGCCGGTACGGACGCCGGCAGCGAAGCAGGGCGGGATGAAGGCCGACTACATCCTGAAGCCCGGCCCGGATGAGATCCTGGAACAGCTGCTGCCGCTCTACGTCCGCAACCAGGTCTTTCGCGGGCTGGTAGAGACCGCCGCGGCCGAGCACGGAGCGCGCCGCACCGCGATGAAGAACGCCACGGACAACGCGGGCGACATCTACGAGATCCTGAAACGGACCTACAACCGCCAGCGTCAGGCTGCGATCACGCAGGAGATCGCGGAGATCGTGGGCGGCGCGGCGGCATTGGAAGGATAGGGAAGGCCGACGGTCCGTCGGTGCCTGGCCGGTCGGCAGGGCGATCGCACGGTGGCAGCGACGGTTGATTCAACGAGAAGCAGCTCACGGCCCGGGGCCAACGGCCAACGGCCATCCAACTCAAGGTGTGACTCAGTCATGGCAACCGCTACCGCAACGAAGAACATCGGCAGGATCGTCCAGGTCATCGGCCCGGTGCTCGACGTCGAGTTCGAGCCCGAGAACCTGCCCGAGATCTACAACGCGCTGCTCGTCGAGGACTCCGGCGGCTCGCTGCCGGTCCGGCTGGTTGCCGAGGTGCAGCAGCACATCGGCCAGAACCAGGTCCGCGCGGTCGCCATGTCCACCACGGACGGTGTCACCCGGGGCATGAAGGCGGTGGACACCGGGTCCGCGATCACGGTGCCGGTCGGTTACGCCGCGCTGGGCCGCATCCTCAACGTGCTCGGCGAGCCGGTCGACGGCGGCGCCCCGATCCCGGCGAGCAACGAGCGCTGGCCGATCCACCGCGAGACTCCGAAGTTCACCGACCTGGAGCCCAAGACCACGGTCTTCGAGACCGGCATCAAGGTCATCGACCTGATCGCCCCGTTCGTGAAGGGCGGCAAGATCGGCCTCTTCGGCGGCGCCGGTGTGGGCAAGACGGTCGTCATCATGGAGCTGATCAACAACGTCGCGAAGGGACACGGCGGCAAGTCGGTCTTCTGCGGCGTGGGCGAGCGGACCCGCGAGGGCAACGACCTCTACCTGGAAATGAACGAGTCGGGCGTGATCAAGAGCTGCGCCCTGATCTACGGCCAGATGAACGAGCCGCCGGGCGCCCGGCTGCGGGTGGGCCTCTCCGGTCTGACCGTCGCCGAGTACTTCCGCGACATCGAAGGCCAGGACGTGCTGCTCTTCATCGACAACATCTTCCGCTTCACCCAGGCGGGCTCCGAGGTGTCGGCACTGCTCGGTCGCATGCCGAGCGCGGTCGGTTACCAGCCGACGCTGGCCACCGAGATGGGCGACCTGCAGGAGCGGATCACCTCGACGAAGAAGGGCTCGATCACCTCGGTGCAGGCGATCTACGTGCCCGCGGACGACCTGACCGATCCGGCCCCGGCGACGGCCTTCGCCCACCTGGACGCGACGGTCGTGCTCTCGCGTGCGATCTCCGAGCTGGGCATCTATCCGGCCGTGGACCCGCTCGACAGCTCCAGCCGCATCCTGGACCCGCAGTACATCGGCGAGCGGCACTACAACGTGGCCATCGGGGTGCAGCGCACCCTGCAGAAGTACAAGAGCCTCCAGGACATCATCGCCATCCTCGGCATGGACGAGCTCTCCGAGGACGACAAGCTGGTGGTGTCGCGCGCCCGCCGGATCCAGCGCTTCCTGTCGCAGCCGTTCTTCGTCGCCGAGCAGTTCACCGGCTTCCCCGGCAAGTACGTCAAGCTCGAGGACACGATTTCCAGCTTCGAGCGGGTGCTGTCCGGCGAGTTCGACGACCTCCCGGAGCAGGCCTTCTACATGGAGGGCGGCATCGACGAAGCGGTCGAGAAGGCCAAGAAGCTGGCGGCCTCGTGATGCGGGTCACGGTGATCTCGCCCGAAGCCGCCATCTTCGACGGCGACGCCGACGCGGTGACCGCGCCGGCGTTCGACGGGCAGGTGGGGATCCTCCCCCGCCATGCGCCGTTCATGACGCTGCTTGGGAACGGACCGCTCATCGTCCGCACCGGGGGCGAGACCCGCCGCTTCCTGGTCAAGGGTGGGTTCCTGCAGGCGATCAACAACACGGTCCGCGTCGTCGCGGAACATGTCAAAGGAGAATAGAATGCGCCGAAGCCTCCCCCTCATCTTCGTGCTCGCAGCGTTCATCACCGTTTCCGGATCCGCACAGACCATTCTCACCCCGATCTATCACAGCCCGTACCGGGCGTTCCGAGTGTCCGAGCTGGGCGGCTACATCTCCGACCCGGGCTCCGGCGTGAGCGTCGCGGTACAGGGCGAGTATCGCATCGCCCGGCCCAAGTTCGACCTCGGATTGACCGTCGGCTACATCGACGCCACAGGCGGTGGAAACAATCTGTTCGGCGTAGGCGTTGACGGCCGGCTCCCGATCGCTCGGCACACCCAGAGCTTCCCCCTCGACGCCTCCTTCACCGGCGCGTTCGGCGCGCTGTTCGGCAACGGCCAGGCGGGCTTCGCAGTCCCGCTCGGTGTCAGCCTCGGGCGGCAGGTGCTGCTGGAGGGTTCGAACATGAGCTTCACGCCGTACGTGAACCCGGTGGTCGCGCCGACCTTCGGCGAACTCCTCAGCGACGTGCAGTTCGGCCTCGGCCTCGGTGTCGACCTGGCCGTCTCCAAGACCTTCGACATCCGGGTGAGCGGTTCCCTCGGCGACATCGAAGGCGTGGGCGTTGGCGGAGCCTGGCACCACTAGGACGCTGCCCTCGCGCAGCGGCCCGCCACCGATCTGAACGCGACCCTCTCCGGCTCGGCCGAGGAGGGTCGTTTCACATCGCGCCGGGGGACCCGCCGGAGCCGAACATCATTGACTTATCCCCAATCAAGACACTAGCTTGCGGCGCCTCAACCCGACCAGCCGCTTCGGAGGATTCATGCTTCAGCTTCGTTCCATCGCCGCCACCGTCCTGCTGAGCGCGGGACTGGCATCGTCCGTTCTGGGGCAGGTCACCGGCCTGCCCGTCCGCAACAGCGGGATCAGCACAGGGCTCAGCATTGGGGGTGAGATCGGCTTCCCGAACACGGACTACGGCAAGGGGACGGCCTACGGCGGCCGGGCTGCGATCGGCCTCGGCCCCTTCGGCGTGAGCGCGGTGATCTCAAGCTGGAACCCGAAGGGCCCGGCAGGATCGCAGACCGGGATCGGTGGCTATCTGAATTTCAAAGTCTTCGGCGGGCCACTCATCCCGCTCTCGGTCACGCTCCAGGGCGGCGCCGAGTATGTGAAGAACAGCGGGGCAAAGCTGCTGCACGCACCAATCGGCCTGGGTATCGCCCTCAAGATTCCCAACCCCGCGCTCGCGATCAAGCCCTGGATCGCGCCGCGCGTCGACATCTCGCGGGTCTCGGGCTCCGGCATCTCGACCAAGACGAAGACCAAGTTCGGCATCAGCGGTGGCATCGACTTCAGCCTGCTCGGCGGGCTGGGTTTCGGGGTGGCGTACGATCGGCTTTCGGCTGGCAGCGGCCTGAATCCCTCGGTCTTCAGCGCCGGCGTGAACTACACGCTCAAGATCCCCGGCCTCTGAGCCGTCCCATTCCGGGCGGGCCTCGGCCCGCCCGTCCGTTCCCCTCCCTCGTGGATGGTCCCGTGATTCGACTCGTGCCGCGCCGCCTGGTGCTGTCGCTCCTTCTGGTGTGCGCCGCTACCGGTTGCTCGCTGTCGTTCGACGCCACCCGGCTTGGCGTGCCCGCCACCATGGCGTCCGCCGCGGGCGCCCCGGCGGAGGGAGTGCCGTTCCGGGTGACGAGTCGGGCGGTGTACGGCTTGTGGGGTCTAGCGAAGCTCTCGGAGCCATCGCTGCAGAAGGCGCTGGCGGCCCAACTGGTGGGGGGGAAGCAGGTGGCCGATCTCCGGATCAGGGTGAGGAGCCGGTTCAGCGACATCCTCATCACCGGGCTCACGCTCGGGCTGGTGGTGCCCCGGGCGGTCACCTTCGAGGGCGTGGTGGTGCAGAAGTAGGGACCGCTACACGAGGCGCTCCACCAGGGCGGCGCAGCGATCGGCCGCGCCGGCGCCATCGTCAACCACCTGCTTCGCCGCGGCTCCCGCGGCGGACCGCCACGCCGGGTCGGCGAGCCACTCCAGCCACCACGCTTCCAGCTCCGCAGCCGCCCCCCGGGCGGAGAGTCGCGCCAACGCTTCCGCTTCCTCGAGCCGCCGGGCATCGGTGCTTTCGGTGGAGCGGGGTCCCACGATGACCGGCACACCCCACGCCGCCGGTTCGAGCACCGAGTGCACTCCGCTGCCACCGAAGCCACCCCCGACGTACGCGACCGCGCCGGCGCTGTACCAGAGCGCGAGTGGTCCGACGGCGTCGATCAGCAGCAGCGAGTCGTGTGCGGTCGCGTCGCGAAAGGATACCGGCGCCGGGAGGGCGAGAGCGCGGGCGCGCGCCGCGATCCGGGTCAGCGCCGCGGGGGTCGGTTCATGGGGGGCGAGCACCAGCCGGGCATCGGGCCGCTGTTCGCGGACCCGGACGAATGCCTTGAGCAACACTGCCTCGTCCGCGGGCCAGGTGGAGCCGGCGACGAGGGTCGCTGGTTCCTGCGGGAGCGGGGTCGCCGCGGCGATGCGTTCGCGCACCCCGTCGTAGCGGGGATCGCCCAGCACCTCGATGCGGGAGGGCTGGGTGCCCAGCGTCGCCAGCCGGACCGCGTCTTCCTCGGAGGCCGCCCCGACGCGACGGAGGCTGGCGTAGGCAGGAGCCAGCAGCGACCGCGCTGGCCAGCGCAAGCGGCTGCTGCCGGGGCGAACCGTCCCGGCGATGAGGGCGACTGGCATCGCGCGGGCCGCGGCGGCTGCGGCCAGCTCCGGCCAGAGGTCGTGCTTGACGATCACGATCGCCGCCGGGGCGAGGGCGTCGAGGAGCGCCGTGACGTCCGCCGGCGTGTCCCAGGGCGCGAGGCCACTGGCGTCGACCGGCAGCGACTCCGCCACGTGCCGCCCCGAAGGGCTGAAGTAGCTCACCGCCAACTGCCACTCGGGGTGGCGGTCCCGGATCCGGCGGATCACCGGCTCGGCCTGGCGCAATTCTCCGGCGGAGGCGGCGTGGAAGAGCAGCAGCGAATGCGCGCGGTCTCGATGCGCCGCGGCCCAGTCGAGCAGGGTCGTGGGCCGGGGCGCGAATCGCCGCGCGGCCGCGAGGGCCATGCGATAGGTCAGTGGCGGAGGAGTCACGACCACGAATCTACCGGCTTGCGCCGCTGACCGGACTTTTTTAGGTTGAAATCGTCCGCCCGATGTTCCACCCGTGATGAAGGAGGTGATCCATTGTCTGAAGGTCCGAGTTGCATCGGTGGCTCGAATAGGGCAAGCGATCGCCTGGTGAGCTGCTGATCCCTGCAGGACCCGGGGATCGCCTCGAGTCCGATGCACACTGACCGCGCCTCGTGGCAACCGCGATTGATCGCGCTTGCTGCGGGGCGCGGTTCACGTCCGGGGGCCTGGTGAGCCGGATCGCTCTCCCCCATGACACACCGCGACTTCTTCCCGCGTAGATTCTGCTCATGGCCGCACGTTACTGGCGCGATTCCCGCGCCCCCCGATACAGTCTGCTCTTCGCGCTCCCGCTCCTGGTGCTCTATGAGGTGCTTGCGCGGATGCTGTCCGGCGAGATGGGGGTGCGCAACGGCGCCGATGTCCTGCTCAAGAGTCTGTTCGTGGTCTTCGGGGGCCGGCACGGGCTGACCGCGTTTGCCTTCGTCCTCCTCGGCACCGGGCTCATCCTGGTGGCCCGTGACTGGAAGAAGAGCGGAGCGCCCCAGGCGGGCTATTTCGCCGGCATGCTCGGCGAGTCGATCGTGTACGCGATGGTCTTCGGCGGGCTCACCAGCGCGCTGACCGGACTGCTGCTGCATGGACCCCGCGCTCTGGCGATCGTCCAGGGAACCTCGCTCAGCTTCCCCACCGAGATCATGGTCTCGCTCGGCGCGGGCATCTACGAAGAGCTGCTGTTCCGCGTGGTGCTGGTGTCGGCGCTCGCGAAGCTTGCCTCGGCCGGTTTCGGGTGGCGACCCTGGGTGGCGGGCAGCTTCGCGACGGTCGTGGGAGCGTTCGTCTTCAGCGCGTTCCACTACATCGGCCCGCTGGGAGATACCCTGCAGGTGGGGTCGTTCGTCTTCCGGATGGTGGCGGGAGTGCTGCTGAGCGGGCTCTTCCTGCTGCGCGGCTTCGGGATCGCGGCGTGGACCCACGCGCTATACGACGTATTGCTTGCTTTCCACGGGTTCTAGGACGCAGGCAGCAAGAAGCAGGAAGCGGGTCACCCCGACTTCCTGCTCCTCACTCCTCGCTTCTCAGTGCTTTCCCTCCGACCGCTCCTTCACCAGCGAGTCCAGCACCGCGCGAAACACCGCCACCGGCGCCGCTCCCCGCAGCAGTCCCGCACCCTCGATATACACCGTCGGCGTGCTCTGCACCCCTGACTTGGCGGCACCCTCCGCCTCCGCTTCGATGCGGCCCCGGGTGTCGTGATTCTGCAGGCAGGAGGTCAGGTCGCTCCGCGGGATGCCGGCGGAGTCGGCCAGGGTGATGAGAAACGGTGCGGGGTCCTTGAGTGGGGCCCACTTTTCCTGATACGTGAACAGCAGATCGTGGATGGGCCAGAACTTGTCGATCGCGGCGGCGCACATGGCAAACTCCGACGCGGCGGCAGCATTGGCGTGAATCTGGGTGAGCGGGAAGTTCATGAAGATCCAGCGCACCTTGCCCGTGGCGATGTACTCCTTCTCGATCGCGGGCAGGGTTTCGAGCGCCTGCCGTTTGCAGAAGGGGCACTGGAAGTCCGACATCTCGTACACCGTGATCAGTGCCTTGGGGGAGCCCTTGGTGCGCTGGCCGATGAGCGGGTCGAGCTGCGCATGCGTGGCGGGGGCGGCGTTGGCGACGGGGCGCGGTCGCGCCGGCGCGAACGCCAGCACTCCACCCACGGCGAGCGCGAGGGAGCCGAGTGCTGCCCAGACGACAGAACGACGGATCATGCCGGTTCTCCGGAGGTTGAGCTCAATAGCGTGGCACGCGGCGGCCGCTGGCGCGGTCGAGGGTGAGCCGGTCGCCCTTCACGGGCAGATTCCAGTACCACTCGCTGTTGGGATCCCAGGTGTCCCAGGAGCGGGCGTAGATCCACCAGTCGCCCGGCGGCAGGTGGAGGGTCACCTTCCCGGTCGGGCCGGTGCTGTCGGAGATCGGTTCCCGGCCGATGCCGGTGCCGAGTACCTTGGTGAGGCTGTCGTAGCTCCGGTAGGTGCTATCTTCCCAGCGGCTCATCCGCTGGCGGAGCGAGTCCAGCGGGTCGGAGACGTGCGCCCGCACCTCGGCCAGCCGGTGCTGCGCGTCGTCGCGACGGTGCTGCAGCACGGCGAAGCTGTCGGAGCCCGCGGCGAAGCGGCGATAGAGCGAGTCGTACGCCGGACTCGAGCGGGGAAGCGAGTCGAGCTGGAGTTTCCGCCCTGCCAGTGAGCGCTCGAGTGTCTGCAGGCGATAGGCGGCGGATGCATAGGCCATGAAGGGCCCGCGGAAGATCTGAAACAGGCTGTCCATGGGCCGCGTAAGCGCGACGGGCCGAGGGTTCTTCGCCTCGAGCGCGCGCAGCAGACTGTCGCGGTCGTAGGGCAGGGCCACCAGCCCGAGATGCGCCACGGGCGCGTCCACGGAATCAGGACCGGGAATGGCGACTTCGATCTGGACCTCGCGACCGCGGCAGGCGGCGAGCGCGAGCAGGACGACGGACAACCAGCGTGACACGGGCACCGGGCTTGGTCGGAGACGGCGGAAAGCTACCCGTGCCCTCGGGCTGCTTCAACTCATGCCCGTGTGCCTGGTCGTCGCTCTCGTTGTCTCGCCACTGGCGGCGCAGCGACCCGCCCTCCAGCAGCTCTTCCCCGCGCAGCCTACCAACTATCTGACCGACGTTGCCGGCGTGGTGGACGCCTCCTCTTCGACACAGATCAACGATCTCGCCGCCCGGCTGCGGACCGCGACCGGGGTGGAACTCGCCGTGGTGACTCTGCCGACCCTCGGCGAGTACGAGCCGAGCGACGTGGCGCTGGCGATCGGGCGGAACTGGAAGGTGGGGGGAGCGGGCGCGATCGGTGACTCGGCCCGCAATGCCGGCATCGTGCTGCTGCTGATGCCGCTCCAGAATCACCAGCCGGGCACCGGGCACGTGCGCTTCGAGACCGGACGCGGCATCGAGGGGATCATCACCGATGCCATGGCCGGGCGGATCACCGATCTGATGGTCCCCGACCTGAGGCAGGAGCAGTATGGTCCCGCGCTGCTCCTGGGGACCCAGGCGATCGCGGCGACCGTGGCCAAGGGCTACGGAATCAGCGACTCGGTCATCTCGGCGGCGGATCCGTTCACGGGGCAGGGGGGTGGCGACAGCGGCCAGCTCCCGCCGATCGCCATCTTCTTCATCATCGTCGTGATCTTCATCGTGCTCTCGTCCGCCTCACGCGGTGGCCGTGGGCGTGGCGGCCGGGGCCCGATGATCTTCCCCGGCGGGGGCGGGTGGGGTGGCGGGGGATGGGGTGGGGGTGGCGGGTTTGGTGGCGGGGGTGGAGGATTCGGCGGATTTGGCGGCGGCGGCGGGTTCAGCGGCGGCGGCGCCGGAAGGAGCTTCTAGATGAGCGATGTGCAGAAGAGTATCGATCGTGTCCTCGGCGACCTCGACCGGGTGTGGCCGGGCGGTTACGCGGCCATCCTGTTCGGCTCGGCGGCGCGGAGTCAGCATATCCCCGGGTGGTCGGACATCAACATGCTGCTGGTGGCGGAGTCGCTGGCCCTGGCGGAGCTGCGGGCCGCGCGCGCCGCGCTGGAGCGCTGGCAGACCGATGCCCGGACGCTGCCCCTGCTCTTCACCCAGGCGGAGTGGAAACGGTCGGCGGACGCCTATCCGCTGGAGATTGCCGAGATGCGGACCGCGCATCGGGTGCTGCGGGGCAACGATCCGCTCAAGGGGCTCCACGTCCGACACTCCGATCTCCGCACCGCGCTCGAGCGGGAGTTCCGGGGCAAGCTGATGCGGCTCCGTCAGGGATATGCCCTCTACGCGACGGACGGCACGAAGCTCTCGGAGTTCGTCCGGAGGAGCGCATCATCGTTGCTGGTGCTCTGTCGCGGGCTGCTGGTGCTCGCCGGGCAGGAAGTGCCGGTGGAACCGGTGGCGGTGGTGGGAGCGGCCGGCCGGCTCGCGGGCGTGGGCTCCGAGGCGATGGGTCTGGTGGTCCACGAGCGGGCCAATCCGAAGTGGCAATGCCCGGAGGGCCTGGCGGCGGATTATCTTCTGGCCATGCAGCACGCGGCCAGCTTTGTCGATCACTTCAAGATCGGAGCACAGACATGACGCGGTCCCTTCGGGTGGCGCTGTTCGCGGCCCTCACGCTCGCGGCCAGCGGCTGCGGCTACAACCGGATTCAGAGTCTCGACGAACAGGTCGGGAAGGCCAAGGGCCAGATTGCCGCCCAGCTGCAGCGCAGGGCGGACCTCATTCCCAATCTGGTCGAGACCGTGAAGGGCTACGCCAAGCAGGAGTCGAGCATTTTCATCGAGGTGGCCAACGCCCGCGCGCGGCTGGCCGGCTCGGTGCAGAGCGGCAACCTCGAGGACATGGCCAACGCGAACCAGGCGCTCAATGCGCCGCTGGGCCGCCTGCTGGCGATCAGCGAGAACTATCCGCAGCTCAAGTCGGACGCCAACTTCCGCGCGCTGCAGGACGAACTGACGGGCACCGAAAACCGGATCGCCACGGCGAGGCAGGATTACAACGATGCGGTGAACAGCTACAACAGCTTCATCCGCACCTTCCCGAACAACCTGACCGCCAAGATGTTCGGCGCCTCGGCACCCAAGCCGTATTTCGAGGCCAAGGAAGGCGCCGAGACCCCGCCGCCGGTGAAGTTCTAGACGGCTCAGCGGGGCGGCGAAGGGTGCGGTGGATCGTACCGACGACCGGCAGGCAGTGAACTGTTCCGGCCAACGACGAGCGGGGCGGATTCCCCAGGGAATCCGCCCCGCTCCTGTCATTGCGAGCCGCCGAGCAGTCTAGTCGACCACCACGTCGGGGAGGACATACCGGAGCGGATCCACCGGCTTCCCGTTCACGTGCACCTCGTAGTGCAGGTGCGGGCCGGTCGCGAGGCCGGTGTTGCCGACCTCCGCGATGACCTGGCCCCGGGCGACGTGCTGGCCGCTGCGGAAGAGGAGCTTGGAGCAGTGCGCAAACTTGGTGACGATGCCGAAGCCATGGTCGATCTCGATCACGTTGCCGTAGCCGCTCTCCCACCCGGCCGAGAGGACGGTGCCGCCGGCGGGGGACTGAATCGGCGCGCCCATCGGGGCGGAGACGTCGATGCCCTCGTGCGGCCGCAGGATGTGCAGGATCGGATGCTCGCGCATCGAGCTGAACGCGCTGGAGAGCCAGCCGGTCGTGGGCATGATCGACGGCATGGCGGCCAGCCGGTCGCGATGGTGCTCGAGCGAGTCGTGCGCCTCGTTGAACGACGCGGCCAGCAGATTGGCCCGCCGGATCAGCGCGCCCAGATCCACCCGGATCTCGTCCGCGCGGCGCCCCAGGACGCCCACGCTGAGCAGGCTGGTCTCTTCCGGGTTCGCGCGCTTCGGCCCGCCGATGCCCGCCTGCTGCACGGTGGGATCGTTCGGCTCGAGGTTGGCGAGCAGCCGGATGCGCTGGTCGCGGATGGCGATATGGCTCAGGGTATCGGAGAGGCTGGAGAGCTGTCCGTGCAGCCGGCCGAGTTCTTCGGCAAGGCGGGCATTCTCCCGCTCCAGCTGCGCGGCATGCTGCAGGTCGACGGTACGCGACATCGTGCCATAGCCGAGCAGAAGTGCCACGAGGCCGATCACGGCCCCGAAGCCGGTCGCCGTCTTCAGTACGCGCTGCGACACCTCGATGACCTTCGAGGCGCCGGAACCCGGCGGGACGACGACCACCTTCCACTTCCGTTCGGACATGCGCATGACCCCTGGTATCGGCAGGTAACGCCGTAATTCCTTGGGAAATCCTGTGCCCGGGAGGGCGGCACCGATGGAGGCTGCCTGAGGGCGGAATAACATGTCCCCCGGAACGGGGGGCGTCAAGTGCGGTAGGTCACGTCCAAGTCTTTGACAGTCAAGGATTTGCCGCTTGGGGTTTCGGGAATAACCCCACCGGTTTCTTCACCTGGCGGCCGGCCGCCAGCGGGTGTTCGGCGAGTCGCCATGCGCCAGAAAGCGCGGCATCCTGCGCGAGGTGCCGCCAGAGCTCTTCCGCCTTGCCCGGGATGAAGGGGGAGGCCAGGACGGCCAGCCGGATGAGGCAGCGGGCCAGGGCGCCGAGGGCCTGGTCGAGTTCGGCGTGCTTGTCCTGCTTGGCGAGGGTCCAGGGGGCGGTGTGCACGATGTACTGGTTGGCGGTGGTGACCAGGGCCCACGCGGCATCTGCGCCGGCGCGCAGGTCGAGCGCGTCCATGGCGGCGGCGTACGCGGCAATGGTCGCCGTGCCGGCGTCATCGAGCGCGGTACTGCTGTCGGCCGGAACCGTCCCGCCCCGGTACTTCTCGATCATGGCCAGCGAGCGACTGGCGAGGTTCCCGAGGCCGTCGGCGAGATCCGCCAGGTAGCGCTCGTCGAAGCGCTCCCAGGTGAAGTTGCCGTCGTTGGCGAAGCCGACATCGCGCAGCAGGAAGTAGCGCAGGGCGTCCGGGCCGTGACGGTCGATCGCCTCCTGCAGATCCAGGCGTACCCCCGAACTCTTGGAGAACCGATCACCGCCGTAGTAGATGAAGCCGTGCGCCCAGACGCCGCCCGGGAGCGCCTCTCCCGCCGCCTCGAGCATCGCCGGCCAGATGACGCAGTGGAACCGGGTGATGTCCTTCCCGATGACGTGGAGCTGTGCCGGCCAGTGCGCGCCCGAGCCGGGGAACCGCGGAGCGGTCCAGTAGTTCGGCAGCGCGTCGAACCAGACGTAGGTCGTCTGGGCCTCGCCGTCGCTGGTGGGGCGGGGGAAGGGCACCCCCCAGCCGAAGCGACTCCGGCTGGCGGAGATGTCCTCCAGCCCCTGGCGGAGCAGACCGAGGATTTCGTTGCGCCGGATCTCGGGCCGGATGAAGTCGGGATTCCGCTCCAGCAGTTCCTCCAGGAACTGCTGATAGCGGCTCAGCCGGAAGAACCAGTTGCGCTCCTCGACCATCTCCAGCGTCCGCGTCGGATGCAGGACACACTTGCCTTCAACGATCTCGGCGTCGGTCTTGAAGGCTTCGCAGCCTACACAGTACAGCCCCCGGTAGGCCTTCTCGTAGAAGTCATCCGGATTGCGCGCGAAGATGCGTTCGATGAGATCGCGGACGCCCTCCTGGTGGGCGCGCGCCGTGGTGCGGATGAACTGATCGTTGGAGATGCCGAGCCGGGCCCAGGTGCGCTGGAACGCGGCGGCGACCTCGTCGGTCAGGGCCTGGGGAGTGACCCCGCGGCTGGCCGCGGTCTGCGCCACCTTCTGGCCATGCTCGTCCATGCCGATGAGAAACCAGACTTCATCACCGCGCAGGCGGCGATAGCGCGCAATGCAGTCGGCGCCGACCTTTTCGAAGGCGTGTCCCATGTGGGGATCGCCGTTGGCGTAGTCGATGGCAGTCGTGATGAAGAACCGGGCCACTCACGCCTCTGGGGCAGGAGGTGGGGACGACGGCCCTCCGCGACCGCCCCGGCGACCGCGGCGGCGGCGGCGCGAGCGCCGGGCCTCACCCTCGGGAGCGGGCGTGGCTGGCTCGGCCGGCGCGGACGGCTGGCGGGCCGCGGGAGGCGCGGCGGGTTCGCGTTGGGGTGGTGGCTCCTCCCGCCGTGGACGGGGCGGGCGATTCCGCGGGGCTGGCCCGCTCGGTGGCCGGGTCGGATCGGGAGGGGCTGACGCCTGATCGCGAAGCGGGGTGCGGGGACCGCGTTCCGGCCGGGGCCGCTGCGGCGGCGCGCCGCGACGTTCGGCGGGCCTCGGCGGCGGAGGGGACGCGGCACTCCCGGCAGTCGGGTGGAGTGCCGCCTGCTCCATCTCCTCCCTGAGCTGTACCAGCGGGATGATGCGGGAACCCTCCTCGTTGCGCAGGAAGACCCGCTCCCGGAAGATGTCCACCGCGATGACCTTCTCGGGACCGCGGGCGGCCTCGAGCATCTTGCCTTCGCGCGGGAACCGCTTCCGAGCGGCCACGTAGAACTCGTGCTCGTACTTGAGGCAGCAGAGCAGACGGCCGCAGCCACCGGAGATCTGCGAGGGGTTGAGCGAGAGATGCTGGTCCTTGGCGAGCGCCAGGCTCACGGGGGAGAGCTCGGTGAGCCAGGTGGAGCAGCAGTATTCCCGGCCGCAGCGGCCGACGCCCTTGAGCCGGGCCGCTTCGTCCCGGACACCGATCTGCCGCAGCTCGATCCGGGTGCGGAACACGGTGGCGAGATCGCGCACCAGCGCCCGGAAGTCGACCCGCTTCTCCGCGGTGAAGAAGACGGTGAGCTTGGTCCGATCCCACTGCCACTCGGTGTCGCTCACCTTCATGTCCAGCTTGTGCTGGCGGACCTTGTCGATGATCTGCCGGCGGATCTCTTCTTCGGAGCGGCGCAGGTCGTTGGCGGCCTGGATATCCTCCTGGCTCGCCCGGCGGAGCACCGGCCGCAGCGGCGGTGACTTCGGGGCGGGCACGGCCTCCGGCTCCGGGGCGGCCCAGCCTCCGGCTCCAGGACGGGCTCGGCGTCGGCCGGCTGGGACTCCGGTTCGTCGCTGGCGACCGCCTGGCCGCCGGAGCGAGCCTCCGCGATCCCCTCGCCTACCGCGCAGGAGGTGCAGCCGCCACCGCACTTCTTCTCCGCCGTCGCGCCCGCGGTGTGCACCCGCCCCAGGTCGGTGCCACGCTCCGCGTCCACCACCACGGCCTCGCGGAGGCGGAGCGGTTCCTGCTCATCGGGCCAGAGGAAGAAGTCCCGCCGGGTGCCCTTGAACCGTACCTCAACGGTCTGGGGCATCAGGCCTCGGTATAGACGCCCATCGCCGCGAACTTCTCCGCGCGGCGGCGGACCAGCTTTTCGGGGCGGACCTTGCGCAGCTCGTTGACGTGCCGGATGAGGGCCTCGCGGAGGGCTTCGCCGGTGGCGTCCGGATCGAGGTGGGCACCGCCCATCGGCTCCGTGATGATCTCGTCGACCAGCTTGAACCTGAGAAGGTCCTGCGCGGTGAGTTTCAGCGCGTTGGCGGCGCGTTCGCGCTGGCTGCCGTCCTTCCACAGGATCGCCGCGCACCCCTCGGGCGAGATCACCGAGTAGACCGAGTTCTCGAACATGAGAATCCGGTCGGCGGTGCCGAGGGCGAGCGCGCCGCCGGAGCCGCCCTCGCCGATCACCACGGCGACGATCGGCGTCGGCAGCGCGGCCATCTCGAGGATGTTGCGTGCCAGCGCCTCCGACTGGCCCCGCTCCTCGGCGCCGAGTCCGGGAAAGGCGCCGGGGGTATCGATGAGGGTCACGACCGGCGCGCTGAACTTGGCGGCGAGCTTCATCAGCCGGAGCGCCTTGCGGTAGCCCTCGGGGTGGGCCATGCCGAAGTTGCGCTTCAGGTTCTCCTTGGTGTCCCGGCCCTTCTGGTGGCCGATCACCATCACCGAGATCCCGGCGAGGCGGGCCCAGCCGCCGACGATCGCGGGGTCGTCCCGGAAGAGCCGGTCGCCGTGGAGCTCGATGAAATCGGTGAAGATCGTGCTCAGATAATCGAGCGGATACGGGCGGCGGGGGTGCCGCGCGACCTGCACCCGCTGCATCGGAGTGAGATTGCTGTAGATCTCGTGGCGAAGAGTATTGAGCCGGACCTGCAGCAGGCGCGCCTCCTCGCCGACGTCGATCTGGCGCTCTTCCCCCAGCTTCTGGAGGTCGTCGATCTGCCGTTCGAGTTCCTGGAGCGGTTTCTCGAAGTCGAGTGCGTAGTTCGATGCCATGTCAGCCCGCCTTTACGAATGCGACCGCATCCGGCCCGAGCAGTCGCCGGAGGCCCTGGACCAGCTCTTCATCGGGGGTAACGCGAAGGCGGCGGGAGCGCGCCCGAAGGCGCTCACCGTTCCCGTCGCTCCATTCAATATAGAGCGGAGCCGGCCCGGGGTGCTTCCCGCACATCGCGAGCGCCTGCCGGAGCAGCTCAGGTTCGGGTGCCTCCGGCAGCCGCCAGCGGAGCGCCAGGCCGAGCGCCCCGCTCGCCATGAGATCCTCGAGGGGACGGGCACTCTCGATGACGAACGGTGCCCGTTCCTCGCCCCGGTCCCGGGCACTGTACCCGCCGGTCAGCAGCACGGCGAGGTCCTCCTTCACCACCTGATTGAGCTTCGCCCACGACTCCGGGAACACGATCGCCTCCGCGGTGCCGTGGAAGTCCTCGAGGATGAGCCGCGCGTACTCCTTGCCGGTCTTCTTGGAGATCTGCCGCTTCACCTGGGTGATGACCGCCGCGAGCGTCACCTGGTGCTCGCTCCACTCGCCGAGCGTAGCGGTGGTACGGGAGCCGAACACCTCGACTTCCGCCCGGTAGCGCTCCAGCGGGTGTCCCGAAATGAAGAAGCCGAGGACTTCCTTCTCCCGGGCGAGGCGCTCCTGCTCGCTCCACGGCGGCAGCTCGGGAAGGGTCCCGCTCGAGGGGCGGGCAGTGGTGCCCGGCCCCTCCCCGAACAGTGAGGCCTGTCCCGCCTCCTTCTCCTGCTGGAGAAACTGCGCTTCTCGCAGCGCTTCGTCGAGCCCCTGAGCCAGCTGGGCGCGGTGTCCGCCCAGCTGGTCGAGCGCGCCTGCAGCGATCAGCGACTCGATCACCCGCTTGTTGCACAGGCGCAGGTCCACCCGGCGGGCGAAGTCGGCGAGGGTGGTGAAGGGCGCTTCCTTCCGTGCGGCGATCATCGACTCGATGGCGCCGCGCCCGACGTTGCGGACGGCCCCGAGCCCGAACCGCATCCGGCGGTCGCCGGTCACAGTGAACTTGAAGCCCGATTCATTGACGTCGGGCGGCAGGACCTCGATGCCGAGCTCGCGTGCCTCGTTGATGTACTGCACGACCTTGTCAGTGCTGCCGATTTCCGACGAAAGCAGCGCGGCCATGAACTCGGCGGGGTAGTAGGTCTTGAGCCACGCCGTCTGGTAGCTCAGGACCGAATAGGCCACCGAGTGGGACTTGTTGAAGCCGTAGCGGCCGAAGGTCTCGATCTGGGTGGCGAGCTCGTCGGCCAGCTTCTTCGGGTGCCCGAGGGCCACCGCCCGCTCCACGAACTTGCCCAGCTCCTGCTTGATCAGCTCCGCGTCCTTCTTGCCGACCGCCTTGCGGAGCACGTCGGCTTCGGCAAGGCTGAAGCCCGCCAGCACGTTCGCGATCCGCATCACCTGCTCCTGGTAGGTGATGACACCGTAGGTCGGCTCGAGAATGTCCTTGAGGCTGGGATGCGGATAGGTGACCGCCTCCTGGCCGAGCTTCCGCTTGATGAAGACCAGGTGCATCCCGGTGTCGAGCGGGCCGGGGCGGAGCAGCGCATTGGAGGCGACCAGGTCGTCGAACCGGTCGCACTTCATGTTGCGCAGCGTCTCGGTGGCGAGCGGCGACTCGAACTGGAAGATCCCCGCGGTGCGGCCGGCGCGGAGCAGCTGGTAGACCTTCGGGTCTTCGAGGTCCAGCGCGTCCATGTCGAGGTGCACTCCATGCCGCTCGCGGATCATCTGGACCGCGTCGTAGATCACGGTCAGGGTGCGCAGGCCGAGCATGTCCATCTTGAGCATGCCGACCTTCTCGAGCGGCCCCATCTCGAACTGGGTGATGATGGAGTCCTCCCCCTCCGCATTCTGGCCGGAGCCCTTGGTGGGCGCCGTGCAGACGGGGACGTACTCGCTGAGCGGACCCGGGGCGATCACCAGGCCGGCTGCGTGCACCGAGGCGTGCCGGGAGATTCCCTCGATCCGGCTGGCGAGCTGGATGCAGCGTTCGTACTGGGGGCTGGTCTTCACCAGGTCCCGGAACTCGGGGACCTTGCTCATCGCCTCGTCGATCGTGAGCGCAAAGGCGGGTCCCGAGGGAATGAGCTTGGTGAGCTTGTCGGCGTCGCCCGGCGGGATCCGCAGCAGCCGGGCGACGTCCTTCACCGCGGCCCGGGCCTTGAGGGTCCCGAAGGTGATGATCTGGCCCACGCTCGCCCGGCCGTAGCGCTGGCGGACGTACTCGATCACCTCACCCCGCCGCTCGAAGCAGAAGTCGATGTCGATGTCGGGCATCGACACCCGCTCGGGATTCAGGAACCGCTCGAACAGCAGGTCGAACTTGAGCGGGTCGACGTTGGTGATCCCGAGGCCGTAGGCGACGATCGACCCCGCCGCCGAGCCGCGACCCGGCCCCACCGGGATGTCGCGGTCGCGGGCGGCCTTGATGAAGTCCTGCACGATCAGGAAGTAGCCGGCGTAGCCGGCCTTGTTGATCACCCCGAGTTCGAAGTCGAGCCGTTCCTGCACCTGCGCCGGGAGCGGGGTGCCGTAGCGGGTCTCGGTACCGCGGGTCGCGAGCGCCTCGAGCAGCGCCTCCTCCGAGTCGAATCCCTCGGGGCGGGGGAACTCGGGGACGAAATACTTCTTCTCGAAGCTGAACTCGCAGCGGTTCGCGACGAGCTGGGTGTTGGCCAGAGTCTCCGGGTGGTCGCGGAAGAGCTGCGCCATCTCCGGCTCCGACTTGACGTACGATTCCTCGCCGGTGAAGCGGAACCGCTTCGGGTCGTCCAGCTCGGCGCCGGTGCCGATCGCCAGCAGCACGTCGTGCGCCTCGGCGTCCTCGCGCCGCAGGTAGTGCGCGTCGTTGGTCGCGACCACGCCGAGCCCGAGCTCCTCGCCCAGCCGGAACATCCCCTCGTTGACGATCTTCTCCTCGGGGATGCCGTGGTGCTGCACCTCCAGCCAGAAGTTCTGCTCGCCGAAGATCTGGGCGAACCACTGGGCCGACTGCTTCGCCTCCTCGTAGTTCCCCTGCCGCAGGTAGAGCGCGATCTCGCCGGAGAGGCAGGCCGCCAGGCAGACCACGCCTTCGGAATACTTCGCGAGCACCTCCTTGTCGATCCGCGGGCGCCGGTAGAAGCCCTCCAGGTACCCGATGGAGGAGAGCCGGACCAGGTTCTTGTAGCCGGCGCGGTTCTGCGCCAGGAGCACCAGGTGGCTGTACTGCGCCGGCGCCCACTGCGGCTTCTGCATGACCGTGCGCGGGCCGAAGGCGAGATAGGCCTCGAAGCCGAGAATGGGCCGCATCCCCCTGGCCTTCGCCTCCTCGTAGAACGACCAGGCGCAGTGCAGGTTGCCGTGATCGGTGACGGCGAGGCTGTCCATCCCGAGCTTCTGGACGTGCTTCACCAGCTCGGGGACGCGGTTGGCGCCGTCGAGCAGGGAGTACTCGGAGTGGGTGTGAAGGTGGACGAACGACATAGTGGCGACTCGGCGATTCGGCGGCGTCGCGGATCGGCGGCTCGCCCCGGAGACGGTGGGCGGAGTCCGGCGATCGGCGATGCGCCGAGAGGCCTACTTCTCCCGTGCCTCCAGTGCCTGCAGCACGTCGCCAAGCTCGACGCCGCGGGCCCGGAGCAGCACCAGCAGATGATAGATCAGGTCGGCCGACTCGGCGGCCAGGTGCCGGTCGTCTTCGGCGTTGGCGGCGACGACTACCTCGATGGCCTCTTCACCGACCTTTTGCGAGATCTTCGCTATTCCGTGATCCAGCAGGGAGACCGTGTACGATCCTGGCGGCCGCTCCGCGGCCCGGCGGCGATGGTCGTGGCCAGCCGGGTGAGCAAGTGTCCGCCGGGATCGGCTCCTTCGGCGGTGCTCCCATCGGGACGCACCACGGTCGAGAAACAGGTCGGCCGCCCGGTGTGGCAGGCGGGACCGGTCTGGTCCACCCGGTAGAGCACCGTGTCGGCGTCGCAATCGAGGCGGCATCTCGGCCACCCGCTGCAGGTGGCCGGAGGTCTCCCCCTTCTTCCAGAGGGCCTGGCGGCTGCGGCTCCAGTAGTGGGCGAAGCCGGTCCGCAGCGTCTGGCCGAGCGCTTCGCGATTGGCCCAGGCGAGCATCAGCACGTCGCCAGTCCTCCGGTCCTGGGCTACCACCGGCACCAGTCCGTCGGTGCCAAACCGCACCTGCTCCAACCATGGGTCGTGAGTCACGGCCCCAAGCTATCGGGGCTCGATATGATTGTCAAAACCCGTTGTCGCGCTTTATCTTGCCTTCACTCGCCGCCCTCTGATGCCGGTCGCGGAGCCCCCTCGTCGATGCCCTCCCTTCGCGTAGCAATCTTGCTGCTTGGCGGTGCCCTGCTCGGGGGCTGTAGCGGCGGGGGCATGACCGATCCGCTCAGCGGGTTCGATTGCGATGGGGTGCTCGCCACGGGGCTCGCGGTCGGGGCGCATGCGATCGTCGATCCGACCACGACGCATGGTTGCCTCCGGCTTCCGGCGGCGGGACCGGCAGGGGCGGAATACCTGGTGGTGGCGCTGTCGGCCAATGGACAGGAGACGCCATCGGGGGTGTGGGGGAGCTTCAGCTTGCTCGCCTCCACCGACACCTTCAGCCCGGCGCCGCCGCCGCCCGATCGGGCGGCCGTCTGGGCGGTGGATGAGCCGACCCGATTTCACCTGATGCTGCGCGAGCAGGAGCGGGAGATCGGCCGGCGGCCCGGGATGGCGTTCGCCCGCGCCGCGCAGTCGCGCCTCGTGGCGCCTCCGACGGTGGGGGACTCGCGGACGTTCAAGGTCTGCGCGACCGCCATGTGCACAGGCTTCGTGAGCGTCAAGGCGACGGCACAGTACGTTGGTGCCAAGAGCGCGATCTTTCTCGACGACACCGTCCCGGCCAACGGATACAGTCCCGCGGACATTCAGACCCTGGGTACGCTCTTCGACCAGCATCTCTACCCCATCGATACCACGGCATTCGGACGGGAGTCGGATCTCGACGGCAACGGCGTCGTCGTCGTCCTGCTCTCCGACCAGATCAATGCTCTCTCTGCCAACTGCCAGCAGACGGGGCAGGTGATCCTGGGATACTTCTTCGGTCTCGACCTGGATCTGACCGACCCCCATTCCAATGGGGGCGAGGTCTTCTACGGCATCGTGCCCGATCCCGCGAAGCCGGCCTGCTTCGGCCGCAGCTTCGTGCTGGACCGCATCGCGCCGACGGCGATCCACGAACTCCAGCACATGATCAGCTTCAACCGGCATGTGCTGCTGGGCGGTGGCGGCGCGGAGGAGACCTGGCTCAACGAGGGGCTCTCTCACTTCGCGGAGGAGCTGGGTGGTCGCCGGGTGCCGGACAGCCTGTGCAGCGGGGCCAGCTGCCTCGATCAGTTCGCGCGGGGAGACATCGGCAATGCGTTCAATTATCTCCTTCAACCTGTGAATAGCTATCTGGTCGAGCCGGGGACCACGACGGGCTCCCTCAGTGAGCGCGGCGCCAATTGGCTGTTCGTGCGCTGGCTCGCCGACCGGTCTCCGACCGACTCGATCCTGGGGACCGACATCACTCGCCGACTCGACGGCGCCGATCAGCCGGGGGGAATCGGCAGCACAGGTGGCGCCAACGCCGCCCTCGCCGCGCAGCTCTTTCAGCCTGGGGTCACCTTCCCCACGCTGGTGGGGCAGTGGCACCTGACGAACTATCTCGAATCTGTCCCGACCTTCAGCGATCCAGGCGACCGGCTCAACTACCGGAGCTGGAATCTCGCCGGGGCGTTCGGCCAGCTCTTCGGCGGTCCCTATCCGCTGCACCCCGACTCCACCGCAGGGCAGGCCTACGGGGTGAGCGGCACGCTGCTCGGCGGCTCGGGCACCTGCGTCCGGATCGTCCAGCCAGCCAACGGTGCCGCCGTGGCGGTGGGGCTCCGTACCACCAACACCATTCCGCTGGCGCCGCGGCTGGCGGTCGCGCGTATCCGATGAGGGGTCCGCGGTGCGCCGCCTCGCTGGCAATTGTACTGCTGGGCGGTGCCGCGCCGCTGGCCGCACAGAGTTCGCCCCTGCCGCTGATTCTCACCCTGCCGGTCTCGGTCCGCGCCGCGGGGCTCGGCGGGGCGAGCGTGGCGCTCTCCGGGGATGCGAGCGCGACCTTCACCAACCCCGCGGGGCTCGCCACCATCCGCAACATCGCCATCGAGGCCGCGGCACAGCGCTACCCCGACGGCACGGTCGAAGGGATGGCAGCGGGCGCCTTTCGCCTTTTTCAATTCGATCTCGGTGGTGGGATCCAGTACCTGAGATTCAGCGACACCTCCAGCGTCATCGACAACCTGCAGTGGACCGCCTCGGGGGTGTACCGCTTCGGTTTCTTCGCGCTCGGCGGAACGCTCAAGTACGTGTCGCTGGAGGATTCGCTCCGGCAGACCCGACGCTCCGCGACGACCAATCTCGGTCTCGGCATCCACATCTTCGACCTGATGACGCTCGGCTTTGCCGTCGAGAACATCGGCAGCTGGCGGGTGACCGGCGGCCCGATGCAGCTCCCGATCAGCAAGCGCACGGGGTTCACCTTCAACTTCACCGACCCGCAGGAGACCTTCCGGCTGCTGGGCACGCTGGAGGTGGCCTGGACGGCGCGGGCGCCACGCCGGACGGTGATGGGTGTCGAGGCGGGGGCGGTACTGGGGAAGGTCGGGCTGGTCGGCCGGCTGGGGTACGGCGCCGCGCCGCAGGCATCGGGGCAGAAGCAGGTCTCCCTCGGCGGCGGCCTGGTGCTCAGTCGCTTCAACATCGACTACGCCTGGCAGCGTCGCACCAAGCTCGGTAACCAGGTCCACCGGCTCGGTCTGCGCTTCACCCTCTGATGCGACGGCGAGGTTGCATGGTCTTCCTGATCATCGTCGGGGCCCTGATGGCCGGGTATGGCACTGCCTACGTGGCCAGCGAAGATGTCCGGTATCTCACCCGGGCCGGGATCGAGCAGACGGCGATTCTCGAGGCCCGGCGTCCCATCGCCGACATCCTCCAGGACCCGAAGACCGATGCCGACACCCGCGGCTCGCTGCAGCTGGTCCTGGATGCGCGGGACTTCGCGGCAGAGCTGGGCTACGACGCCAGGAAGACCTACACCACCTATGCCGACATCGGCCGCGACACCCTGCTGCTGGTGCTTTCGGCGAGTCCGCGGAACTGTCTGTGCCCCTTCACCTGGAAGTATCCGATCGTCGGCCGGATCCCCTACAAGGGCTTCTTCGATCCGAAGATGGCGAGGAAGGAGGCCGACAAGCTGGAGCGGAAGGGCTACGACATCTACCTCCGGCCGGCGGGCGCCTTTTCGACCCTCGGCTGGTTCAACGACCCGCTCTACTCGACGGCGATGAGTCACGACTCGGTCGAGCTGGCGGCCACGGTGCTGCACGAGATTGCCCACAACACCCTGTACGTGAAGAGCGCGACCCCGTTCAACGAGAGCTTCGCCCAGCTGGCTGGCTATCGGGCGGCCGAGGAGTTCTTCCGGCGCCGGGGTTCAACCGCGGCGGCCGAACAGGCGGCGAATCGCTGGCTGGATGAGGTCGTGCTGAGCGGGTACTATGCCGAGCTCAGCGCACGGCTCGACACGCTGTATCGGACGACGCATGACTCGGTCGCGGTGGACAGCGGCCGGGCGGCGCTGGGGCGATGGGCGCGCGAGCAGCTGGAGGGGGAGGTGGGCCAGCGCCTGAAGACCTACAGCATCGGCCCGATGGCCGACCGGCCGGTGAACAACGCGCGGCTGATCGCCGCGACCATCTACCGCACCCACCTGGACCTCTTCGAGCGGTGGTACCAGGGGCACGGCGCCGACATCAGGGTGGCGGTCGCCGCACTCGATACGTTGATGCAGGGCGCCGAGGGGGACAGCGCATTTGCGCGGCTGGAACGGGCCGACACGACCGCCTCGATCATACGTTGAACAGGGCAGGGGCGGAGCCGGCGCTCCGCCTCTCCCCTCCGTCACTTCAGCAGCGCGATATCTCCAGAGCCAGTCTCGATCTCGATCCGGCCACGGCCATCTCCCACGGTGCCGCGGAGATTGCCATTGCCCTTCCTGATGAGTTGCAGCGGGAACTCCACCTGGAAATCTCCGCTGCCGGTGTCAAGGTCAACGCTGGCGCTGGTGTTGTCGGGGAGACGCACCGTGATATCGCCCGAACCGGTCTCCGCGTGCAGCATCTCGGGTCCGGCGGTCAGTGTGGCGTTCACCGAGCCGCTCCCCGTCTCGAGGGAGAGCCGGGGGGAGGCGACGGCGTCGATCCGGATGTCGCCGGAGCCGGTCTCGATGTCGGCGGTGCCGACGGTGATGCCGCTCCCTTCGACCGCGCCACTCCCGGTCTCGAGCTTCAGGTCGCCGTCGCGGATCCGGTTGATCCTCACGTCACCCGATCCGGTCTCGAGGGAGATGCTGCCGCTCGCGTCATCGACGGCGACATCTCCGGCCCCCGTCTCGATGGCGAGCCGACCCCTGGTGCTGCGCGAGGTGACCTCGGCCGCGGCGGCGTCGACCCGCAACTCGCCATCGACGTTGGTCACCTGGACCCGGCCCACGCCCACATAGACCGCGAGCCGTTTCCCGGTGGGGACGGTAATCCGCAGGTCCGCGGCGGCCTCCAATCCCTTCCCCTCGCCCTGGATGGTGATTCTCCGGCCTTCCGAACGGTCGTGCCACCCCTGGTCGGAGCCACCCCAGGTGCCGTCCTCGCGGATCGTGAGGCTGGTATTGGAGCCTCGGCCCAGCACCGGATAGACGATCCGGTCCTCGGGGTATATCACCCGCAGGGTGGGCCGGCCGCGGACCTCGCTGTTCTCCACGGTCAGCCGGCTGGCGTCGGCGCCCGCGGTCGTCACCTCGACCGACACGGCGGACCCCGTGCCGCCGGCGATGGTCACCGTGCCGACGAGGTCATAGATGGCCACATCGGCGCCGGCGAGGGTATAGGATCTGGACTGCTGGGCGGCGAGGGGGGTGGCCGCGGCGGCGGCGAGCGTCACGCAGGCAAACAGACGGGGCACGGCAGATCTCCTGGCTGGGGAACGGATCTTCGACAGGCGAATGGTGGCGCTGGTTGGAAACCCCCGCCGGTCCCCTTGCGGCGCCGGGGCTCAGCCCGCTACTTACCCATCCCGCACCGGTTTCCCGTGGAGCATCCATGGGTCGTGATCTACTCCCCCTCATTCGCCATGCGCTCGCCGGCCGGTATACCGTCGAGCGGGAGATCGGGCGCGGGGGGCCTCCCGGGTGTTCATGGCCCGGGGGCCGGCGGGTGAGCAGCTCGCCCTGAAGGTGCTCCACCCGCAGCTCGCGGCGAGCGTCACCGCCGAGCGGTTCCTTCGGGAGATCAAGGTCGTCTCCCGCCTGGTCCATCCCCGAATCGCCCGGCTGGTGGATTTCGGGGAGAGCGAATGGCTGCTCTGGTACATGATGGAGTACGTGGACGGCCCCACCCTCCGGCAGCAGCTCGAGCGGACCCGCAAGCTCTCGATCGCGGACACCATTCATATCGGACATGACATGCTGGGGGCCTTGGCCTGTGCCCACGGCCGGGACGTGGTGCACCGTGACGTCAAGCCGGAGAACATCATGCTGGCGCGCGCGGGGGCGGTGCTGCTCGATTTCGGCATCGCCAAGGCGATCTCGGAAGCCGGCTCCGACCGGCTCACCCGCTCGGGCTTCGCGGTGGGCACTTCGGCCTACATGAGCCCGGAGCAGATCAGCGGGTACGAGGGCATCGATCCGCGCAGCGACCTCTATTCGCTGGGCTGCGTGCTGTTCGAGTGTCTCGCGGGGCGGCCGCCGTTCGACGACCCATTCGAGGACATGGTACTGACCAAGCACCAGACCGCGCCGATCCCCAACCTGCTCGAGTACCGTCCGGATTGTCCGCCACAGCTCGTGGGGGCCATCACCCGGGCACTGGCCAAATTGCGCGAGGAGCGCTGGCCCACCGCCGACGCCATGCGGGCCGCCCTCCCCGTCCTGCAAACCACCTGATCCCCGCCGCATCAAAATCTTCGTCGCGCGACAGCCGATCTTCGACCGCCGCCGCGAGGTCATGGCGTACGGGCTGCTCGTTCGTTCCAGCACCGAAGATCTCTTTGGCCGCAACGACCCGAACAAGGCGTCCCTGTGGCTGATGGACACCGCCTGATTGGCTTCGGGCTCGACAGACTCGTGGCGGAGAAGGCGGCGTTCTTCAAGCCTCGCGCGACGTCTCTCGACAGTCTTCTCGGTCGCCCGATGGAGGAGGCACTCAGCCACATGCCCGTGTCCGCGGAAATCCGGGACAGCCTACTCGGCCCGCCGCACCAGCCTCTCCGCGGTGTGGGCGGTCGTGCTCTGCGATGCGCGGGCGTACTGGGAGGGACTGAGGGAGCTGGCGGAGGCGGCGGATGTGTCGGTCGGACGGCTGCCGGGTCTGTACCGCAACTCCGTGCAGTGGGTGGATCGGGTCTTCAAGCGGTAGAATTGCGGGCTCGCGATGACGTGCTGGCAGCGCGGCTATGGGGCGGCTCGACTCAGCATCCGGCCGGCCAGCCGGCCTTCCGGATGCAACGCCGCCTCCCGGGCGAACCCCTCATCAACGGCATGCGGCGGAGTTCCTCCGAGCTGGCCGGTGAGATCGGCCGCGGCGGCTTCCGTCGGCTGACGGAGCGCGAGCGACAGACCGCGACCCGACTCCATCGGCGCCGACGCGAAGCTGCTCCACTGCGCATGGGCGGTGGGGTCCCGGACCGCGATGAGGGGTATGGCCGAAGCGTCGCTCGGCATCAGCGCCGCAACGGGAGTGCCGAGGGCCTTCGCCAGATCGTACCATCCCTCCCAGGCGTCGAGCGCCACCAGCACGGAGAACCGCCATCCCAGGTCCCGGGCGAGATTCACCACCGCGGCGGCGAGGTCGGCATCGGTGGCGGCGCTCCCCCCGCTGCCGGTCAGCGGCACCGCGCCGGTCTCCGCGAACCAGCGGGAGAGCGGAGGCAGGGTATCCGGCCGTGAGCCGGGGAACAGCGCATACCGACGGGTCACCCGGATCTCCGCCTCCGCCGCGCTCCGCTGCTCCGCGAATTCCGCGGCCTCCGCCGCCCCCTCGAACGCCACCTCGGCGGCGAGGTAGCGTCCTGCCTGACGGAGCACCTGACCGCGGAGATGGAGAGTGCTGCCGTGCGGCTCGAGCGCGAAGGCCCGGTCGAGCGCCATCAGGGCGCGGGAGAGCTCGCCGAGCCGGAAGGCGGCGTAGCCCGCCTCGTGCCAGATCAGTCCGAGATTGGGATCGCGACAGGCCGCATCGTCGAGGGCGGCGAGCCCTTCCCGGAAACGGCCCAGCTCGACCAGCGCGGCGCCGCGGAGCGCCGCCGGCAAGGCATCTTCGCCTAGCTGAGCCACACACCGTTCGGCCAGAGCGAGTGCCGCCGGGTGGCGGCCCGTCTGCCGCAGCAGGGTGAAGAGTTCCAGCCACGCCTGCTTCAGTTCGGGCTGGGCCATCACCAGCGCTTCATAGGCCTGTTCGGCTTCCGCGACGCGCCCCTCCTGCAGGAGGCGGCGCGGCCGGGAGAGCAGGCGGTCGGCCGGCGCTCCGGGGAAGACGCGGAACTGGTCCGTGGAGTACATGCGCGCGAATGTACCGTGCGTCGTGCGGAGCGCTAGAGGGTGCGTCGCCAGTCCGCAGCACATGTCCGGTGTCCCAGCGGTGGCTTCATGGTGTGACGATGCGCTCTCTTCTCCCGCTCCCGTTCTCGCTGTACCTTATCCCCCCATGGATACCTCCTTTGCCACCCGCGAGCAGTCGCGTCTCCTGCGCGAGCTCACCGAGTTCCTCGCCATTCCCAGCATCAGCGCCCTGCCCAGCCACGCCGCCGACTGCCGCCGCGCCGCCGAGTGGCTGATGACCGACCTCACCCGGCTGGGTTGCCCCGTCGTCCAGCTCATCGAGGGGGACGGCCATCCCATCGTCTGGGCGGAGGGACCGAAGATCCCCAACGCGCCGACGCTCCTGATTTACGGGCACTACGATGTTCAGCCGGTGGACCCCCTCGACGAGTGGCACACCCCCCCCTTCGAGGCGACGGTGCGCGACGGCAAGCTGTACGCCCGGGGCACTGCCGACGACAAGGGCCAGGTCTTCTGCCTGTTGCGTGCCTACGAGGCCATCCGCGACGCGAGGGGCCGTCCGCCGCTCAACGTGCACTTCATCTTCGAGGGGGAGGAGGAGTGCGGCGGTCACATGATCGACGAGCTCCTCAAGCGGGAGCCGGAGCGCACCAAGGCCGACGCCGCGCTGGTCTGCGACATGTCATACTACGCCCCGGGGATCCCCGGGGTGTATACCGCGCTGCGCGGCATGTGCTACGCCGAGCTGACCGTCCGGACGCTCCAGCGCGACCTGCACTCCGGCACCTACGGCGGTGTCGCGCCCAACGCGCTCGAGACGCTGGTGCGCCTGCTGGCCGACCTCAAGGACGAGGACGGCAGGATCAACATTCCCAAGCTGTATAAGTCCGTGGTGCCGCCCTCCAAGGCGGAGCTCCGGGACTGGAACAAGCTGCCCTTCAGGAAGAAGGACTTTCTGCGGGACGAAGTCACGGGCAAGGCGCTGACCGGGCTCAAGAAGTTCTCCGTGTTCGAGCGCACCTGGGCGCTGCCCACCTTCGAGATCCACGGCATCAAGGGCGGCTTCGTCGGCGAGGGCGCCAAGACGGTGATCCCGGCGGTGGCTACCGCCAAGGTCAGCCTCCGGCTGGTACCGGGCCTCCCCTTCGCCGACGTCTCGAAGTGGCTGGAGCGCGCCGCCCGGGCCGCCGCGCCCAAGTATGCCGACGTGCAGCTCAAGATCCTGCACGGTGGAGACCCGGTGCAGGTGGACACCACGGCTCCGGCGTTCGCGGTGCTGGACGAGGCGTTCAGGGAGGTGGTCGGGAAGCCGGCGGTCCGGGTGCGTGCCGGCGGATCGATCCCCATCATTCCGCGGCTGGGCACCATGGGGGCACCGGTGCTGCTCACCGGCATCGGATTGCCCGACGACGGTCTGCACTCACCCAACGAAAAGCTCGACCTGCATCAGCTCTGGGAGGGAATCAACGTCTTCGGGCGGTTCATGGAGTTGTTCGCGAAGACGGGGAAGCGATAGAGGGAAGGGGAAGCGGGCTCGCTACTCTTCCTCCGGTACCTGCTGCTCGCCCGTCGTCCGCCGTCCTCCGGGGTACTGCGTCTCCGTGCGGGCGTGCAGTTCATCGATGCCGAGCACGGCCCGAACCGACGCGATGACCCCGGCCACCACATCGTCAGCCCAGTACGGGTCGGGACGCTGGTCGGCCGGCACCTCCCGGGCGCAGCTCTCCAGATACTGCACTGCGGTCGACACCCACTCCCCCTGCGCCGCCGGGACCAGCGCCCACGACGAAGTGGACTTGAGTTCGAGTTCGTTAAGTTCCGCCAACTGCCGCTCGAGCCCCTCGGAGGCCGCCGCGACCGTCAGCCGGTTGGCCACCAGCGCCAGTACCTGCTGTCGTTCCGCTTCCTGTGGTCCCGGGAGGGGCGCGAAGAAGTTCCGCTGGTCGGCGACCATCTCTCCCAGCCGGATGCACACCGCCCGCACCGCGGGCTGAACGGCAGGCGGGGCCTCACGCGCCCACCCGTGGGCCGCTTTCAGGATATCTCGGACCAGTTGGTCGGCCTGCGCCTCGGGAGGGCGACGCTCGGTCGGGGCAGTCATAGGATAGTGAGAATGCCCCCGGCTCCGACGAAACGCAATGGCGGAGGCTACCGACCGGTTGCGCTTCACCGGTTGACAACTTCGGTGCACTCTATTTCCTCGGTCCCCGCCGCATCCGCGCCGGATCCGGGCGGCCATACCGCTCCTCCGCCCACGGCTCGCCACGCATGTGGTACCCGTTCTGCTCCCAGAATCCCGGGTAGTCGTCCTCCAGGAACTCGAAGCCGCGGATCCACTTCGCGCTCTTCCAGAAATACAGGTGCGGAATCACCAGCCGGACCGGGCCGCCATGCTCCGGGTCCAGTTCCTGACCGTTGTGCCTCAGAGCCAGGATGTTCGCCGGCAGCGCCAGATCCTCGATCGGCAGATTCGTCGTGAAGCCATGCTCGGCGTGGATCAGCACGAACTTCGCCTCGGGACCGGGCTTCGCCTGGCCGAGGATGTCCATCACCGGGATCCCCTCAAACAGGTTGTCGTAGCGGCTCCAGCGCGTGACGCAGTGGATGTCACAGAGCGTCTCCTGCCGGGGGAAGGCGAGCAGCTGGTCCCAGGTCAGCTCGAAAGGCTGCTCGACCGCGCCGGTCACCGTGAGCCGCCAGGCGGCGCGGTCGACCGAGGGAACGGTGCCGTAGTGCAGGACCGGCCACTTCCGGGTGACGATCTGGCCCGGCGGCAGGCGATTGCGGTCGGTGGTGCGGACGTCGATGCGCTGGCTCATGCGAACTCCCGAGAAGGCATTCCCGGGCCTGATGCTCGGGACGCCACTAGTACGCCGGGGCGGTCCGCGCGGTTCCCTCCGGCACAAGCTGAGCAAGCGTGACCGGGACGGGCGTCAGCGCGAATACCTCGGCGGTGCTCTGGGAGACCGCCCTGATCGCCTGCTGCCATAGCTCCTCCGGGCTCCCTTGCTGCCGCCGGGTTGCCGGTGGCTCCGATTGGCCGCTCGGGTGCCGAGGTGTCGAGTCGTCGAGTTCCCGCGCCACGCTCGTCATCTCGACCCCGCTGATTCCGCAGGGCACGATCAACCCGAAATCATCCAGCGCGTTGGTCACATTCAGGGCGAAACCGTGGGTGGTCACCCAGTGGCGGACGTGGACGCCGATGCTGGCGATCTTTCGCCCCCCGGTCCACACCCCGGTGTATCCCGGATTCCGCTCCGCGGCGATTCCCAGCCGTGCCAGCGCCACGATGACGACCTGCTCGACCTGGCGGAGGTACCAGTGCAGGTCCTGCTTGTGGTGGCTCAGGTCGAGGATGGGGTACCCGACCAACTGCCCAGGCCCATGCCAGGTCACGTCACCGCCGCGCTCCACCTCGACGACCGTCAGCCCCCGTTCGGCGAGGGCTGCGGGGGAGAGGGGAAGGCTGCTGGCCCTGGTGCCGCGGCCCAGGCTGATGGTCGGTTCGTGTTCGAGTAGCAGGAGCACGTCCCGATCCAGGGCGCCGCTGATCCGGCGCTCCGCGAGCGCTCGTTGCAGGGCGTGCGCCTCGTGGTACGGCACCCGGCCCAGCTCCGCGACGGCGAGGGTGCCGCTCACTCGCGCCTCCGGATGATCGAACGGGCCACGAGCAGGCAGAGCAGGGTGGTGAGGCCGGTGAGCCCGAGCAGCCCGCCGCGGCCGAGGGCGGCATCGACCGGCTGGGTCACGAAGCTCACCACCATCGTGGCGAAGCCCGCCACCATCGAGAGACCACCCCGACGGTACAGCGAGGTGAGGGGCTGCATGAGGGAGAAGCTCGCGACGGAGGCGAGCGCCGCACCACCGAGCCAGGCGAGTAGCAGGAGGTTGACGACCAGTTCGGAGGGCTTCGCGTCCACGGGGGTGGGCGTAGAGAGCTGCACGGTTCGCACCACCCAGAGCACGGCCGCAGTGACCCCAAGCCCGAAGCAGACCCCGAAGCTCATCGCGCGAAAGGCCACGCCCACATGACCCGGAGCGGCCGGTTCGCCGGTCGGGGAGAGTTCAACGGTCACGAGTCGTCGGCTTCGTGAAGGGTTCTGGGTACCGGGCACCGAGTTCCGAGTACCGGGTATCCCGGTGAGGGGCAGGGCCTCGGTACTCGGAACTCGGAACTTCTAGATGTGTATCACCCGCCCCATCGAATCGAGCGCTGCCTCGGCGATCGCCTCCGACAGGGTCGGGTGGGCGTGCACTGCGAGATCCACTTCCTCGACGGTGTACTCGTTCTCTCTCGCCACCGCGAGCTCGTGGATCATCTCGGAGGCGTGGCCGCCGACGATGTGCGCCCCGAGGATCTCCCCGTACTTCTTGTCCCGGATGATCTTCACGAACCCTTCGGTCTCATTGGTGGCGCGGGCCCGGCCGTTGGCGCTGAACGGAAAGCGGCCGACCTGGTAGTCGAGCTTCTTCTCCTTGCACTGGTCCTCGGTCAGGCCGATGCTCGCCACCTCGGGGTGGCAGTAGGTGACCGACGGGATGTTGTCGTACCGGATGGCGTGGGGCTTGTGGCCGGCGATCAGCTCCGCGACGACGATCCCCTCGCGGCTCCCCTTGTGGGCGAGCATCGGGGGGCCCGCTACGTCTCCGATGCAATAGATCCCGGGCGCGGTGGTCTCGAGGGTGGCGAGGTTCACCTTCACCCACCCGCGGTCGGTGAGCTGCACCCCGGCTTCCTTGAACCCCATGTTCTCCGTGTTCACCGCCCGCCCCGCGGCCATCAGGACCTTTTCCGCCTCCACCGGCATCCGCTTGCCGGCCACCTCGAGCGTCAGCACCACCTTGTCCTTCGCCACATCGGCCTGCACCACCGTGGCGCCGGCGATCACGTCGATCCCGCGTTTCTTGAAGCTCTTCGCCACCGCGTCCGAGGCCTCCGCATCCTCGATCGGCAGGATCCGGGGCAGGGCCTCGATGAGCGTCACCTTGGCGCCGAAGGAGCTGAAGATGTCGGCGAATTCGCACCCGACCGCTCCGGCGCCGATGATCGCGAGGCTGGCCGGGGTCTTCTCGAGGAACAGCGCCTCATCGGAGCTGATCACCGTGGTCTTGTCGATCTCCAGCCCGATCTGGGGGATCCCCTTGACCCGTGACCCGGTCGCGATCACGATCGCTTTCTTCGCCTCATGGGTGTCCCCGCCCACTTTCACCTTCCGGCCCGCGAGCAGACTGCCCTCCCCCTTGAGCACCGTCACCTTGTGCTTCTTCATCAGGAACTCGACGCCCCTCGAGTTCTGCTCGGCCACCTTGCGCGAGCGCTTCATGGCGACACCGTAGTCGGTCTTCACCTCGCCGACCTGGATGCCCAGGTCCTTGGCCTCGTGGGCCACGATGTTGGCGACCCGCGAGCTGTGCAGCAGGGCCTTGGTCGGAATGCAGCCGATGTTCACGCAGACCCCGCCAAGCTTGTCCTTCTCGACGACGGCCGTGCTGAGGCCCAGTTGCGCCGCACGGATCGCGCAGACATAGCCGGCGGGCCCGCCGCCCAGGATGATTACGTCGAAGGTTGCCACGGTATCCCCGAGTTGAGCGTTGGCGCACACTTCTCTGCGCGCGTCAGGTTTGCCACTGCCCGATCCGGTCCCGGCCGGATCAGAAGCTGTATCCCGCCGACAGGGCGAAGGTGGAGTTCTTCACGTCGGCGTTACCCCCGGAATCATCGACCGAGCGGATGCCATACTGGTAGCGTCCGCCCAGTGTGAAATGGCCGATGCCTACGCCGGCACCGAAATCCAGGCCGAGGTCGGTCCCCTTGATCCGCAGTCCCAGGGTGGGATCGTCGCAATCGACCTCGGCGCTCTGCCCCCCGGACTGCGCGGCGACTCGGCACCTCACCTTGAAGCCGAGGCTGGGGCCGGCATAGAGAAACGGCCGGATCGGCGTCGTGCCCCGGAGGGTTGTGGCGGCTTCGAGGTAGAGCGGAATCCTGAGGTAGTCGACCTTGATCGACCCGGTCACCCCGGCGCCGAGGTCGGCGCCGGTGCCCTCCTGCGAGTAGCGCACGCCGCTGCGGAGTGTGAAGGCCTGGTTGAGCTTCGTCATCACCGTCGCGCCCGCGTGGACGCCGGTCCGTCGCTTGGCGCCGCTGCCCACGTCCGAGCCGTGCCAGGTGGCGAAGTTGATCCCTCCCTCGACGCCGAAGTGCACCCGCTTCTGGGCGTGCGCCGCGCCAAGAGGCGCGGTGAGCGCGAACAGCAGCATCCCCAGCACCAGCTTGTCCCGTCGCGTCATCTCACACCCCCGGATCGATGGTCGGATCAGGCTACCACACGAGCGCCAGCGGGTTCTCCAGCATCTGCTTGAGGGTCTTCAGGAACGCCGCGCCAGTTGCTCCGTCAATGACGCGATGGTCGCACGACATCGTGATCCGCATCCGGCGCCGGACCACAACCCGGTCAGCCTCGGCGACGGGCTTGGCCACGATGCTGCCGATCGCCAGGATGCCAGCCTCGGGGGGATTGATCACCGCGGTAAACTGATCGATCTCGAACATGCCGAGGTTGGACACCGAGAAGGTCCCGCCGGTGTACTCCTCCGGCATGAGCCGCCGCTCTCGCGCCCGGCCCGCCAGGTCCTTCGCTTCGGCCCCGATCTCCCGCAGCGACTTGCGGTCTGCGTGACGGATGATCGGCGTGATCAGCCCATCCTCGACCGCCACCGCCATGCTCACGTGAATCTCGTTCCAGTAGCGGATTCGGTCGTCCAGCCACCAGGCGTTGCAGGCGGGGTGCTGTCGCAGCGCGAGCGCCGTGGCCTTGATGATGATGTCGTTGAAGCTCACCTTGGGGCGCTTTTCGGCCTCGGCCCGCGCGTTGAGCGCCTCGCGCGCCACGGCCACCCGCTCCATGTCCACCTCGGTGGTGAGGTAGAACGTCGGCACGGGGCCGATCGACTGCGCCAGCCGCTTGGCGATCGTCTTGCGGATCTGGGTCAGAGAGACGTCGGTGAAGCCGACGATCGCCTCGCCGCCCGCGCTCGCGACTGCTGCCGCCGGACGAGACGCTGCAGCGGCAGGGTTCGCGAGATCGCGCACGATGATCCGGCCCTCGGGGCCCGATCCTCGCACCCTGCTGAGGTCAACGCCGGTGTCCGCCGCGATCTTCCGTGCGAGCGGAGACGCCTTCACCCGGCCATCCCCCGCCGGAACTGTGACGGTTGCGGCGACCGGTGGGGACGGGACCGGCGCCGGGTCGGCCACCGGTGCGGATGCGGGCGTCGGTGCGGCAGGGGGTGTTGGCCTGGTCGCGGGTGCGGCCCCCTTCGTGGAGGCGGCCCCGACAATCGTCGCGATGTCCTCGCCCTTGGCACCGATTACGCCGACCAGTTGCCCGACCGGCACCGTGGTGCCGGCGGGGATCGCCTGTCTGAGCAGCACACCTGCGGCCCGCGCGGTGAGGTCCATGACGGCCTTGTCGGTTTCCACCTCGGCCAGGATCTCTCCCGCGGCGACCGCGTCGCCCTCCTGCTTCTTCCATTCGACGAGGCGACCCTCCTCCATCGTCGGGGAGAGCGCCTCCATGAGGACTTTGGTTGCCATGACCTACTCGAGGTAGAGGACCTTCTTCGCCGCCGAGACGATCTTCTCCGGCGAGGCCTTTGCCGCCTTCTCCAGGTATTTGTTGTAGGGCATCGGAACGTCGGCCCCGGTCACCCTGAGCACCGGTGCGTCCAGCTCGTCGAAGATCCCCCGCTGAATCTCGTCCACCACCTGTGCGCCCGCCCCCGCGAAGTACCACCCCTCTTCCGCCATCACCGCGCGGTGGGTCTTGGAGACCGAGGTGAAGATCGCCTCGAGGTCGAGCGGGCGGATGGTCCGCAGATCCAGCACTTCGGCGGACACCCCATCCGCCTCGAGCTGTTCGGCCGCCTTGAGACAGGCGGCGACCGTCTTGGAATAGCAGATGAGGGTGACATGTTCCCCCGTCCGCTTCACCTCCGCCTTGCCGATCGGGACGACGTGCTCGCCTTCCGGCACCTCGCCCTTCGTATTGTAGAGCATCTCGCCCTCCATGAAGACGATCGGATCGTCATCGCGGATGGCGCTCTTCAGCAGTCCCTTCGCATCGGCCGGCGTGGCGGGCATGACCACCTTCAGGCCGGGGATGTGAGCGTACATCGATTCGAAACACTGCGAGTGCTGGGCGCCGAGCTGCAGCGCGGCCCCCGCCGGGCCGCGGAAGACGATAGGGACGCCCACCTGTCCTCCGGACATGTAGCGCATCTTCGCGGCGGCATTGATGATCTGGTCGATTGCCAGCAGGGCGAAGTTCCAGGTCATGAATTCGATGATCGGCCGCAGCCCCACCATCGCGGCGCCCACCCCAACGCCCGCAAAGCCGAGCTCGGTGATCGGCGTGTCCACGATGCGGTTGGGCCCGAACTCCTCGAGCAGGCCCCGGCTCACCTTGTAGGCACCCTGGTAGACGCCGACCTCCTCGCCCATCAGGAAGACGTTCGGATCGCGGGCCATCTCTTCGCGGAGGGCGGCGTTCAGCGCATCGCGGTAGGAGACGACCGGCATCAGCGACCTCCTCCCGTCGGCACCAGTGGGCCGGTCGTCATCCTAAGCAGAGCGAGGGATCTCATGGCGTGATCTCCCCGACCGGCGCGTAGACGTCGGTATACAGCTCCCCCGGCTCGGGTTCCGGACTCTGGTCCGCGAACTCGTAGGCGTCCTGCACCTCGGCCTTGACCTCGGCGTCCAGCTGCTCGATCCCCGCGTCGTCGATCAGCCCTTCGGACTTGAGTCGCTCGCCCCAGATCAGGATCGGGTCCCGCTTGCGGTGCGCCTCGACCTCCTCCTTGGTGCGATAGTGCCCATGGATCGGGTCCGACATCGAATGCCCCACGAAGCGATAGGTCCGGATCTCCAGCAGCGTCGGCTGGGCCGGCCGGCGCGCCCGCACCACAGCCCGGTCCATCGCGGCCATCACCTCGCCGAGGTCCTGGCCGTCCACCACCTCGCGCGCCATGTCGTAGGAAGCGGCGCGCTCGGAGATGTTCCAGGTGGCCGTCGCGCGGTCGAGCGCCGTGCCCATGCCGTAGCGGTTGTTCTCGCAGATGAAGATGCAGGGCAGCTTCCAGACTCCCGCCATGTTGAGCGCCTCGTGAAAGGCGCCGTTGTTGATGGCCGCCTCGCCGAAGAAGCAGATCGAGACCTGGTCCTGCTCCCGGTACTTGATGGCGAAGCCGATACCCGTGGCGAGCGGTATGTGTCCGCCGACGATGCCGTGACCGCCGAGGAACCCCAGGGAGGCGTCGAACAGGTGCATCGACCCGCCCTTGCCGTGGGAACACCCCGCCGCCTTGCCGAACAGTTCGGCCATCACGGTGCGCGCCGGCATGCCGCGCGCCAGCGCCTGCCCGTGGTCCCGGTAGGTGGTCGTGATGTAGTCATCAGGCCTGAGCTGCGAGATGCAGCCCACCCCCACTGCTTCCTGGCCGATGTAGAGGTGACAGAAGCCCCCGATCTTGCCCAGGCTGTAGGCCTCGCCCGCCTTCTCCTCGAACCGGCGGATGAGCAGCATCTGCCGGAGATAGAAGCGGTACTTCTCGGCCAGCTTGGTGTCGGTCTTGCGCCCGGCTCTGGTCGTGGCCATCGGTCTCCTCAGTCGGCTCGGTGACTGGGCGACTGGGCGACTCGATCGATGCTGCCTGCGGCCGCGCCGCCCTGCAGGACTGCCTCGCCCTCGGGTCGCGCGGGTGCGCCCTCGGAGGGTCCCCGGTCGCCGAGCCGCCGAGTCGCCGAATCCACCTGCTCCCACGCGTGATACGACGAGCGCGTGAGCGGGCTCGCCTGCACGTGGGTGAATCCCATGGCCATGCCGATCGCTTCCAGCTCCGCGAACTCTCCAGGGGTGTAGTACCGGGCGATCGGCAGGTGGCTTTCGGTGGGCCGGAGGTACTGGCCGAGGGTGAGGATGTTGACGTCGCTCTGGCGGAGATCGCGCATGCAGGTCAACACCTCGTCCCACTCCTCGCCCATGCCCAGGATGATCCCTGACTTGGTCAGGCCATCAGGGTGCATCCGCCGGGCGTTCGCGAGCAGCTGCAGGGCGCGGTCGTAGCGGCCCCCCGGCCGGGCCAGCCGGTAGAGCCGCTCGCTGGTCTCGAGGTTGTGATTAAGGATGGCCGGCTGGGAATCCATGACGATCTGCAGGGCCGGCTCGGAGCCCTTGAAGTCGGGGATCAGCACTTCGACTGTGGTCCCGGGGAGCCGGGCCCGGATCTCGGTGACGCAGCCGGCGAACGCCTCGGCGCCGCCGTTGGGCAGGTCGTCGCGATCAACGGAGGTGATGACCACATGCTGCAGTCCCATCCGCTGGACCGCCTCGGCCAGCCGGATCGGCTCGACGGGGTCGTAGGCAGCCGGGGTGCCGTGGGCGACGGCGCAGTAGGCGCAGTTCCGGGTGCACACATCGCCTAGGATCATGAAGGTCGCGGCCTGGTGCTCCCAGCACTCGCCGATGTTCGGGCAGCGCGCCTCCTCACACACCGTATGGAGGCCGAGCTCCCGCATCATCCCCTTGAGGCGGATGTAGTTCTCGCCTCCCGGAGCTTTCACCTTCAGCCAGGAAGGCTTCCGAACGAACGGGCCCGGGACCGCCGGAGTCGGGTCTTCCGGGGACGGCGTGCCGCGAGTGAGCTGGACCAGCGGTGCTGCCATGCCGAGAACTCCGTGGGGTGGACCGGACATGAAGTGCGACCGCAAGCTAGTGCCGGGTGATGAAGCGGGCCATAGGGGAGGCCGGATTTTTCAACCATTTGGTTGAACTGGGGCCTTCGACCGATGCCCTTCCAGGCTCGCCCGGGGGTGCGGTTCCTGGAGGGGGCGGCGGGCATCGAAGCGCGGCGGGGCGACCGAAGTGGCCGCCCCGCCGCCGCGACCCCTGGTCGCGATCGAACGACCCAGTCGCGCTACTTGCCGCAGGCCTCGATCAGCGCCTGGGCGTCCAGCTTGACCTGGTTCGATGCCGGGATCTCGGTCTCGGCGAGCCCCTGCTGATTGTCGAACTGATCGAACGTCTGGGCCTTGAGCACGATGCCGGAATTCCCGCTGGCATCGGGCCGGACCCGGATGTCGAGCCGGTTGACCCGCTGGCGGAAGCGCACGTCCGCCAGCCGAGCGGCCGGATCCGACTTCTGGCCGACGTACCACCGCTCCTGCGGATCGTAGTTCCTTCGCTGGTATCCGAGCCGCTTGAGCTGATCAGTCATGCAGGTGTAGGCGTCGTCGGGGGCGGCGGTGGAAGCCGCCTTGGAAAGGGAGTACAGTGTGCCGGCGCAACCGGCTAGCGCGGCGACCAGCAGGAGCAGGGAGGAACGAGGCATCACGAGGGATCCTCAGCAGAGGCTGAAAGGGAGCCGACAATCTACACCCGGCCGAGGGGAGCCGGGAGACGGACGGGGGGAAACAGAACGGCCTCCCCATGGGGGAGGCCGACTGTACCAGCTTCCGGCCGGGGACGATCAGGGCGAGCCCTGACCGATCATCCAGGGAGGCTTAGTAGAACAGCATCAGGCCGAACGCGCCGGTGAACGACTTGTTCTTCTTGAAGGCGCTCTTGTGGATCTCGCTCCAAGCATAGTCGCCTTCAAACACGGTCTTGAGTGACTTGGTGGCCTGGTAGTAAATGCCACCCGAAATGAGGGCGTTTTCCAGCCGCTGGTTGCTGACCGAGCTCGACGAGGGCTTCAGGTTGCTCGAGCCGTAGCTGCCGGCGATGGTCACCTTGCTGCCCGCTGGCGTGACGGTGATCTGGCCAAAGTAGCCGTAGCTCTTGGTCAGGCCGGAGCCGTCATCACCCAGGGGGCCGAACATGAGGGTCGTGCCGATGCCGCGGCCGTAGTAGCCCGAGCCGTGGACCGAGAAGGTGCTCGTCTTGTAGGTCACACCACCAGCGCCGCCCCACGAAGTCTTGCTGGTACCACCGCTCGGGGCGGTCTTGCTGTTCTGGACCTCACCGCTCGCGAAGACGGTGATATTGCCGCTCTTGTAGCTGCCCTCAGCCTCGACGCGCGGCGTATTGTGGACGCTGTATGGGCCGAAGGTGCTCGGATCCACCAAGCCGATGGAGAGCGAGCCCGGCCTGCCGGCCGGGGTGCTGTAGGTCATCTGGGCGACGAAGTTCGGATACACATAGCCGTAGCCGATGCGGCCGAGGGTGGTCCCGCCGGGGGCGAGGTTCCCACCGAGCTGGTTCGGTCCGCCGACGCCGAACAGGGTCTGGTCGTTCAGGATGTTGCCGCGCTGATAGATGCCCAACTCCTTACCGGCGGTGATCATGCCCCAGCTGCCGCCGACGGTCAGGTAGACCTGACGCATGTCGATCTGGGCGCCGAAGCAGTCGTGGTTCCCGCCGCCGCACTGCACCTCTGGCGCGAAGCCGAAGTGGGCGCCGAGGTCGGTGTTCCCTTCCTTGCCGCTCGCGGTGAAGGTCGCGAACGCCGGCAGCAGACCGGTGCCATAGTAGAACGCTTGGTTCTTGCCAGGGCCGACGAGGACGGCCACGCCGCCCGTCGGGGTGTTGCCGCTGGAGGACTGGGACTGGTACTGCGCGAAGATGTTGACGTTGCCGGCGAACGAGAAATTCCAACCATTGCTCATCTGCATGGTCAGCCCCTGCGCGTTCGCGGCCGAGGCCACGCCGAGGCAGAGGGCCCCGAACAACAGAGCGCTACGCTTCATCGGTGCTTCTCCTGACTAGAAGAGGACTGAGACTGCACGATTCAGAACGACTTCCTGCCTGCACCTGCGGTACGGACGACGCCTTGTGCACTGGGCTCCCCTGCCGCCCTGAGGGCGACTCGCGAAGCCGGCTGCTCACCTCCCAGAGGGCGAACCACACGGGTTGGAAACGTTGGGTGTCATACCAGTTGAAGTCCTCCACGCGCGCCCCGGAAACGGTGGGGCTGAAGGGGAACCGGAACCCCGCGCGACTCAGAGACTCGAGTGCCCGGCGCAGTCCAGCGGAGTCCGCGGTCCCGGCGTCGAGGGCCTGGGCCGTAGGATGGAGGCCGAGGATCCCGCCAGGTAGGCCTGCTTCGCCTCAGAGCCCGAACGCGCTCAGTCTTGGCCATCCAGCTGAAGCCAGGCGGGCTCCGCTATCTGCCGAGGCGATCCTAAGATACCGAACCTCGCCGTCACCGCAACCCAATGCGACGTAATTCCGGTAACAAGACTCGGGATTATGGTGAATTTTTATTCCGTGTGGCCTGGCGGGACAGGGCCAACCAAAGGAGCGACCTACTGGCCGGGCGGGGTTTCCAGCAGGCTGGGGGCGGTCGCATCCGCGTTCACGTGCAGTCGGATCCACATTCCGGACAGTCCATGTCCGGGCACCCCGCAGAAGATCAGATACTTGCCTGCGGGGGCGGCCTTGAAGCGCAGGTTGTCGGTCCCGAACTGAGCGATCCCCTCGCCGACCGCCTTGGTGTACGCCCGCGGAATCGCCGCATCGTTGAGCGCCATGTTGGGAATCGGCTTCTGCTCGGCGATGACCTGCGCGCTGTGGGGGGTTCCGTCCTCGTTGACGAAATTGATGATCAGAGTGGCATTCTCCGGCACGATCAGCGTCAGCTCGCCGTCGGTGTACCCGTCGAAGTTGAACGGGCTCTTGGCGCGCCCCGGGATACCCGCGATGAGCTTGAAGGTGGCTGTCTTCGTCGCCGGGTTCCACTTGAGCAGGGTGGAATCCGGCTGGACCGGGGCGGCGGCGGCTCCCTGGGCTCGTGCGGCGCCCGCCGGGGAGAGGGAAAGGCCGAGGACCAGGGCCAGGGTGGTGCGGCTGACGAACATCAGCATCCTCCGGGATGGAAAAGAGCGGGAGCGTCCATTCGGACGCTCCCGCCCCCTAAAAGTACTGCGACCCTGTGGCGATTGCCTAGTGCGCCATGGCGGCCATGAAGGGCTTCGGCAGGCCGAAGAGCATCACGGCGCTGCCCAGCGGGTAGTTCAGCTGGAAGTTGCCGCCGCAGGCGACCGCGATCATCTGCTCGCCCTTGTAGGAGAAGCTCATCGGCGCGCTGTTGCATCCGGCGCCGGCCTGGAACTGCCACAGCAGCTTGCCGGTACGGGAGTCGAAGGCGTTGAACTTGCCATTGCCTTCACCGGTGAAGGTGAGCCCGCCCGCGGTGGCCAGCGAGCCGCCCATCATCGGTTGATCGACCTTGTTCTGCCAGACGACCTTCCCGGTGGCCAGGTTGATGGCGGTGAAGGTGCCCCACTGCTCCTCACCCGCGATCGCCACGAAGGCGGAGCCGAGCCAGAGCCGGCCCTTCTCCCACGGGGCGTTGTGGGTGATGTAATTCATCGGCTGGTGGAGGCCCGCCACGTAGGCGTAGCTGAGCCGCGGGTCGATCGCGATGGGCGACCACTCCGAGCCTCCGTTGGCGCCCGGGAGCATCCGGGTGCCTTCGGCGCTGGGCAGCGCAAACATGTTCTCCTGCGGGGTGAAGTTCTCGGTGCGGCGGACCAGCTTGCCGGTCGCGGCGTCGAGCACGTACACCCAGGCGGTCTTGCCGGCATGCACCACCACCTTGCGGCCGCCGATGGTGGTGACGGCCGGCGGGGAGACCGCGTCGAGGTCCCACACGTCGTGGGGCACGGTCTGGTAGTACCACTTGGTCTTGCCGGTGGTGGCGTCGATGGCGACGACACAGTCGGTGTAGAGGTTGTCGCCCGGGCGGATGCCGCCGTCGAGGTCGGGCGAGGGGTTGCCCACCGCGACGTAGATCATGTTCAGCGCCTTGTCGTACGCCGGGGTCATCCAGACGCCGCCGCCGCCGCGGGTCCAGGCGTCTGCATATTTGGCGCTGTCAGCCTTCTCGGCCGCGATGTTCCGGTGGAGGTCGGCACCGTCGGCGGTGTGGGTCGGCCAGGTGCCCCACCAGCCGTTGGGCGCGACCTCGTCGAAGGTCGGGTCGCCCTTGGGGGCGGGGATGGAGTACCAGCGCCACATCTGCTCGCCGGTCATCGCGTTGTAGGCGGTGACGTGGCCCCGGATGCCGTACTCGCCGCCGGAGACGCCGATGATGACCATGTCGCCGATGACCAGCGGCGCCGCGGTGATGCTGTATCCGTAGGCCGGGTCGGCCACCTCGACGTCCCAGGCCACCTCGCCGGTCATCCGGTCGAGCGCCACCAGCCGGGCGTCCATGGTGCCCATGTAGACGTGGGGCCCGTGGACCGCGACGCCGCGGTTGTTCGGGCCGCAGCAGGTGATGGTGCTGCCGAGCTTGTGCTCGTAGCGCCAGACCTGCTTGCCGGTGCTGAGGTCGTACCCGATCGCCGTGTTATAGGGGGTGGTGACGTACATCATGTTGTCGACCACGATCGGGGTGTTCTCGAAGCTGCCCAGCCGGCTGATGCCGGTCTGGAACATCATCCGCGGCACCAGGCTGCGGACATTGGTGGTGTTGATCTGTGCCAGCGTCGAGAACCGCTGATTCCAGTCGTTGCCGCCGTACGTCGTCCAATTCGCCTGGGCCGACAGAGTTGTCGCACCTACGCCGAGGAGCGCAAGCGACAGACCCCACTGCGTGTACCTACGCATGAGGACAATCTCCGTATTGTGAGGGATGAGGGGAGAAACAATACCAGCAACGCCCGAAGGCGGTCGCTACATGCTAGGGGCCGCTGACCAGGCCAAGTCACTCCGTCGGGGTCTCGCAAGGGAGCGGCAGTGACGTTCGACAAAATGGCGGTTCCAAGGTGGTACCAATATCCCCCGCCCCAAGTTCCCGTCAAGTGCCTCCACCCTACCTGAACAGGAGCGCGGCCTTCTTGAAGGTGATGAAGATTCCCCAAAGCAGGGGCACGCCGACCAGCACCCAGGCGATCGCCACCATGATCCAACTGCTGGGGCTGGGACGGATCTCGGGTGAAGCGTCGGCCATGCGGTCTCCTCAGGGACTGGTCGGTGTGGCGGAGCGGGCGGCGATGCGCCGACCACTAGTGCGCGCCGCGGACCGCGGCGAGCTCCGTCTCACTCATGAAATAGCGATCGGCAACCGGACGCACCGCGAGGTTGCAGAAGAACCCAACCGCCAGCAGCCCCGCCAGGATGTACATCGTGGTGTTGTACGCCTGGGCGTTAGGCACGCCGTGGCCGATCTGGTACTCGCGAATGTAGTTGATCAGCACCGGACCCAGGATCCCCGCCGTCGACCACGCCGTGAGCAGGCGGCCGTGGATGGCGCCCACGAACTGGGTGCCGAACATGTCGGCGAGGTAGGCCGGGATCGTCGCAAACCCGCCGCCGTACATCGTGAGGATCACGCAGAAGATCGCCGCGAACAGCGCGAGGCTTCCGCTCCGTCCGGCGCCCGGCGCCGAGGAGTAGAGCAGGATCCCCAGCAGGAAGAAGATGACGTAGGTGCGCTTGCGCCCGATGAAGTCCGACGCGGAGGCCCAGGCGAAGCGTCCCAGGATGTTGAAGAAGCTGAGCAGGGCGGCGAAGGCGGCGCCGATCGTCGCGACCTGCGCCTTCTGATCGGCGCTGAGGTCCGCCAGCGCACCCGGGACGCCGATCAGCTTGCCGCCGAAGACCTCCTGGATCATCGGGGAGGCCATGCCGATGACGCCGATGCCGGCGCTCACGTTCAGGCAGAGCACGCCCCAGAGGAGCCAGAACTGTGGGGTCTTCCAGGCCTCCCGCACGTGGACATGCCGGTTGGTGACCATGGCGCTCGCGTGGATCTTGGGCTCCCACCCCGCCGGCTTCCAGTCCGCGGGCGGAACGCGATAGCCGAAGGCGCCGCAGAGCATCGCCACGAAGTACAGGGCGCCCATGGTGAGAAAGGTCTCGTAGACCCCGACCGAGGTCGGCGTCGCGAAATGCTTGATGAGCAGGTCGGCCAGCGGGGAGCCGATGAGCGCGCCGCCGCCGAAGCCCATGATCGCCATGCCAGTCGCCATGCCGCGCCGGTCAGGGAACCACTTGATGAGGGTGGAGACCGGCGAAATGTAGCCCAGCCCCAGGCCGCAGCCGCCGATCACTCCCGAGGCCAGCCACATCAGCCACAACTGGTGGGTCCGGATCCCGATGGCCGACAGGAAGAACCCGCCGCCCCAGCAGAAGGCCGCGACCACGCCGGCACGGCGCGGGCCGACCCGTTCGAGCCATCCACCGAAGACCGCCGCCGAGCTGCCCAGGAAGAAGAAGAAGAGCGAAAACATCCACCCGAGCATGCTGATCTTCCAGTCGCAACTGGTGGTGACCAGTTGCTGGAAGAAGCCGACCTCGGGTCCGCAGGGGACCGGCTGGGTGACGCCCACGGCCTTGCTCAGCGGCAGCCAGAAGACGCTGAACCCGTAGGCCATGCCAATGGAGAGATGGATCGCGAGCGCGGCTGGAGGCACCAGCCAGCGATTGAATCCGGGCCGAGCGATGATCCGTTCACGGTCGAGCAGACCGGCCATCGGGAAGCTCCGCAGATATAGGAAGGGAACCAGCGACGGGGTACATTATCGTCGGAATGAGGAAAACGCCAACCCGGATGCGATCGTGAATCGCGTAACGCGCTGGAGCCGCCACCTGGTCGTCGCGGCCGGCCTGTTCGGAGGTGCCGTCCCGCTCGCGGCCCAGGCCTCGCTGCCGGCCTGGGTCGCCTCCGATTCGGCGCAACAGGCCGTCACGCTCACCCTCGATGCGGTGGCGGACGGGCCCGAGGGCATCGCATCGCTGGCCGGGCACCATCATGGCGGCGTGCAGGTGGTGGTGCCCGTCCGCTGGACCGTCAAGTGGATCTGGGTGAATCGCGACAGCACCCAGCGCCACAGTCTCGTCGTCATGGCGGAGCGGGAGAAGCTCCCGGTGGAGGGCGGCCGCCCCGCATTCGACAACGCCATGAGTCGCGCGGTCACCAGCGGGCTGGCGGTCGGGCAGCGCGACCTCACCACCTTTACCGCCGACCAGCCAGGCTGGTACTGGATGCTGTGCGGCGTACCCGGCCACGCGCTCCACGGCGAGTGGATCGGACTCAAGGTGGACCCGGCGGCAACGATGCCCGCGGTGGTCGTGAGGTGAGCAGTCAGGAGTGACGGAGGAGGCTGGGACTGTCCCCTTGCTCGGCCCTCCTCACCACTCGCGACTCACCGTTCTCTCCGCACTCCTCACTTCTCACGCAGCAGTCGCTCGATCTCCCGCCTGAACTCCGCCACCAGCGCCGCATGCTGCGCCCCGGTCGCCGGTCCGTAGAATCCCGCATGAATCCGCCGGACCCGTCCGTCCCGGCCGAGGAAGATGCTGGTGGGAAAGGCGGTGAACCCGTCGAGCTGTGGCAGGACCGTACTCACCGCTTCGGCATCGCTCACGCCGCCGAGCAGCAGCGGGAAGGGCAGCTTGAACTTGTCGCGATAGCGGCGGACCATCGGAGCATCGACCGCGGTGTCGCCACTGACCTCGAAGGCCAGACCGACCACTTCGAGACCCCGGGCATGATAGGCGCGGTACAGCTCGACCAGCGCGGGGGCGGCGTCGTGGCAGGTCGGGCACCAGCTGCCGAAGATGTCGATCAGCACGACCTTGCCATGGAAGCGCGCATCCTCGGAGCTGACTGGCTTCCCGTCGAGGTCGGGCAGGCGAAAGTGAAAGGGTCCGGCGGTATCGGCCCGGGTGACGGCGGTGGGTGGCGTGAGGTGCGGCTTCCCGGTGCTGCGGACGGCGACGTAGCGCGTCTGACTCCGCAGTCCCGCGTGGAAGGTCCCGCGCAGCGTATCGCCATCCAGCCGACCCGTCAGCAGATACACAAACGACCCGTCGAAGTGAGCGATGGCGAAGCTGTCGCCCTCCATGCCGCCCCAGAACGGCCCGTAGTCGCCCGAGTTGGAGATGATCGTGCCGTTCAGCCCATCGTTGCCATTGCTGAACGCCAGCACCCTGGGGCTCTGGTCGAATCCGCTCTGGAACCATGCATCCCAGCGTCCCAGCAGCCGCGCCGCCGCGGGCCGAACCTCCCAGGCGCCGCGCGCGGCCCGGATGGGAATCGTGCGCGGGCCTTTCCGGCCGACGTTGTGATACTGGCCGACGAGCGAGTCGCCCCGCATCGCGACGACGATCGACGCGGCGTAGTCGCCGAGATCGAGGAGCAGGCTGTCCCCCTGCATCCGCACGTCGCTGAACGGCTCGCAGGCCGAGCCGTTGCAGAGTCGGCCCCGCCAATGGGGCGCGGAGCCCTCAATCACCATCGCGAAGTGCAGCTCTCCCCCGGCCAGGTCGAGAGAGGCGCGCCACGATCCGGCGGGATCCCCGGCTCCGGCGAGCGCCAGCAGGAGGGTCAGCAGGCTCACCGGGGTGCCTCGGGGTACCGTTCGCCGGCCTCGATCTTCGCCGGGAGGGAGTTGCCGGGCCAGGGTGCGGGGCAGGGGTAGACCGAGCTGTAGGCGCAGAAGGGATTGCGGGCGCGATTGAAATCCAGCTTGTACTGGCCTCCGCCGGCCGGCTCGAGCGTGACGAATCGTCCCGCCGGGTAGCTCCCATGACCGCTGGTGCTGTCCCGGAAGAAGATCTCGAGTTCGGCTTCATCGTCGTCGGCGGCGCCGAGCCGGTAGACGCGCAGCTTCACGGCGGTGCCCACCGAAACGGTGACGAATCCCGCCTCACTCGCCTCGGTCTCGACCCCGTCGGGGCCGAGTACCCGGAAGCCCCCGCGCCGTTGGGGTGGCTCGAGCGGCAGAATGAGGGAGAGTGCGGCGCTGTACGGGTAATAGACCGGCGGGTGATAGTGTCGCACCGCGCCGTAGGCTGCGATGACCGAGCGTCCCGGTGCCCCACTGGCAACCAGGGTGAACTGCTCCAGCCTGACCGGCCGTCCGCGCGGCAGCGGCAGCACGCTGGTCCCCTGGGACAGCGTGATGACACCTCGTGCCTCCCGGGCGGTGCCCCGGGTGGCAATCGGCAGCGGGATGTCCGATGGTTCGTACCCGATGCTGATGCCGCCTCCAACCGGCTGCAGGGCGAGGATGGCGAAGGGGGAGAGGTTCGAGGCCGCGAGCCAGGTCGCGAATTCGCTCCGCTCGCGTTCGAGGGCGGGGGGAGCCTGGCCGAGAAGGGGAGACCCAACCGCCGCGAGCAGCAGAAGGAAAAGAGAGAAAAGTGCGCGGCGCCGGATCCTCACGACTTCGCCGGTGCGAAGGTCCCGATCAGGACGATCGGCGACGTCGGCTGGGGTGAGCCGCCCTCCGGCTCCTCGGTGATCGCGGCCGCCGTGAGCTCCACGTCTTGCGGGACCGGGATCTGCTGCACCAGGCCGTGGCCACCTGGCTCGGTATTGAAGGTCACCGACGGGATCGGCTTGCCGCCCTTCGGAATGAACCAGAGCTGATAGGCGCGACTGGCCCCCACGGGAGGCAGCTGAAAGGCGTGGGCCAGGATCAGGTTGGAGCGGCGATTCCAGAACAGCTGGACCACCGGCTGCGGCGTGCCGGGCGTGCCCATCCGTGTCAGCGAAACGTTGGGATCGAGCACCGCATTGAGTTCGGCTTCCCGGCTGGCGAGCGTCGCCTCCCGTTCGCCCAGGCTCTGCTGGAGCGCGGCGATCGTCGAATCGCGCGCGGAGAGCTGCTGGCGGAGTGCGCGCTGGCCGAGACCGAGGCCGGCCACGGCGAACAAGCTGGCGGCCAGGGCGGCCCAGGGCACCCAGCGGCTCCGGCGGGCGATCGGCACGACCCTCTCTCGGGTCGCGTGCGCGAGGACCCGGCTGCGCAGGTCGCCCGCGGGCGCGCCGGTTCCGGCCGCCCCCAGCGCCAGCAGCGCGCCGACCTCACGATACTCGGCGACTTCGCGCTGCGCCTCCGGCGAAGTTGCCATGTAGGCCTCGAAGGCCCTGGCTTCCTCGGGCTGCAGCGCACCGAGGGCGTAGGCCGCCGCCAGCTCGTTGAGGCTCTGGCCGCTGTCGCCGCTCACACCGCCCCCTCGAAGTAGTGTGGCCGGAGCGTCTCGCGGAGCTTCTGCATTGCCAGCCGCATTCGCGTCTTGATGGTCCCCAGGGGTTCCTGCAGCCGCTCGGCGATCTCCGACTGCGACAGACCTTCGTAATACGCCAGCTCGATGGCCAGCCGCTGCGGTGCCGAGAGACCGGCCAGGGCGGCGCTGACCGCCTGTTTCCGCTCGGCATCCTCCAGCGCGGCGCCGGGGCCCCGGAATCCGGAGCTCATCGCCGGCGCCGTGGTCGGTTCCTCCCGCGCGGCGGTGTCGGTGATCCGGGCCCGGCGGGACTGCGACCGCACCAGGTCGAGGGCGCGGCTCCGGGTCATCATCGTGAGCCAGGCGGCCACGGAGCCGCGGGCGGCGTCGAAGCGGGGTGCATCGCGCCAGGCCTGAGCGAAGGCCTCCATGACAACTTCCTCCGCGTCCGCCTTTTCGGAGAGGATCCGGGTGGCGACGGCAGAGAGCACGTTGCCGAAGCGGTCGTAGAGCTGACCGAGCGCCTGCTCATCGCCCCGGGCGACCCGCGAAACCAGATCCGCGTCGCGCGGCGTTCTGGCCGGGGCCGTCGCTTCAGTCATGGGCCATGCGCGGGGGGCACTCCCAACCGGCAATATGGATGCGGACATCGGAATCAGGTGCATCAGTCTATATCGCCACGGGAGGAGCCCACAAGACCGGCCGGTCATGCCGTACGGGAGAGATTGTCGATCGGTTCATGGCAGCGGCTTGAGCCCGTCGCCTGGCAAGAACAGCAGGCTGGTCGAGGTGCCGGCGTAGCTGGCTTGCAGGACGTTCACCTGGTCGCCGTACAACTCCATCTGCATCGCCTGCCGGACGCTGGCGCCGCGCAGGCCCGAGCCGAGCGTGACGTGCAGCGCGAGCAGCGTGATGTCACCCTCCTGCCGGATGCCATCCCAGGCGAGCGGCCGGGGCCGGCCTGCCTGGTCGCGAATCTCCACCGCGCCGCGGACGTAGCGCGCGATGGCGGAATCGTCGAGCACCCGCTCGCGCTTCACCAGGGCGGCGCGCAGGTCGTCGCTGAAGCTCCGTACGGTGATCGTCACCCGTCCCCCCGCGCCTTCGACCAGATCGGTGTGAGTCGTGTGAAGCGGATGCCGGCCGATCAGCAGGCAGATCGCGTAGCCGAGGATGGCGAGGCGCGTGGCTGCCATGAATCAGAGCGGCAGACGGTGCAGCGCCATCCCCGACGCCACCGCGCCGGCGGCCAGCGAAACCAGCACCACCCGGCGGCGGAATCCGGCCACGACACCGTCGCTGGCGAGGCGGCCCAGCGCCCGGTCAGCGACCCAGAGCAATGTCGCGGCCAGCGCCAGCACCAGAATCTGGCCCGCCTCGATCCCCAGATTGAACCCGGCCAGCGGGACGACGAGCTGCTCGAGGAACATGCGTCGAAGGTATTCGGCGAAACCTGCGCCATGGACCAGTCCGAACAGCACGGCGTATCCGGCACGCCGCCGCCCCGGCCGCGGGGCGCCATCGCGGGCGCTCAGCAGATTGCCGGCGCAGGTCACCACGATCGTCACCGGGATGAGAAACTCGATCCAGGCTGCCGGCAGCTCCACCACCCGGGTCGTCACGAGGGCCAGCGTGAGCGAGTGCCCCACCGTGAATGCGGTGATGACCCAAAGACTCTCCCGCCAGTCGCGCGGCCGGTACACGGCGGCGAGCGCGAGCAGAAAGAGAATGTGGTCGAGCGCGCCTGGACTGGCGACGTGGTGGAAACCCAGGTGGATGTACGTCAGCAGCTGCGACATGACCGGCCTCCCTGCGTCGGCCTTACCGGCTCAGCGCGCGCAGCGTGGCCCGAGCCTGGTCGGCATGCCGCGAGTGGAACCATGGATTGATGTCGAGGGCGGTGGCGAGTTCCGTGCGGGCGCGGGCCGAATCGGCCAGCGCGAGTGCGATCATCCCCGCGTGAAAGTGCAGCAGGCCGTCGCGGGTGCCGAGCGCGAGCGAGGAATCGGAGAGCGGGCGTGCCTCCCGATCCCGGCCCGCCTGGTGCAGCGCCCACGCGGCGACATCGTAGCCGTAGACATCCTTCCGGTCGGCCAGCTCCGCCCGGGTTCGCGCCAGCATCTCCGGCACTCGCCGGTGGCGGTCGAGCAGGAAGAGCGCCCAGCCCCGATGGTAGGCGCCCGCCTGGCGTGAGACGGCAACCTCCATCCCCCGGGCGAAATCCGCTGCCCTGCTGCTGTCGCCCAGCGCCTCGTAGCTGTCGGCGAGCAGCCCCAGCGTCACCGGGTCGAACAGGCGCGCGAGGGAACGTTCCCCGAGGGCGATGGCCTCGATCCACTTACCCTGGGCGGCTTCGAGTTGCCCCAGCCCGGTGAGCAGGCGGGGATCCTCCGGCACCTCGCGCAGCCCTCGGCTGTAGGCATCGGCCGCGAGGTCGAGCCGGCCATTCCGGTAGGCGAGATCGCCGAGGCGTAGATCGAACCAGGCGAGCTGCTCGGAAGGCGCCCGAAAGCTCCTGGAGAGCTCGTCACGGACGGAGGCGAGCAGGTCACGGGCCTCGCCACTCCTGCCGTGCAACTCCAGCCAGCGGGCGTAGCGCGGGCCGATGTTGCCGCGGGTGCGGACCAGCGCCACGGAACCAAAGAGGCTGTCGGCTTCGCGGTAGCGCCCGAGTTCGAGTGCGATCTCGCCGAGGGTGGCGCGGGCCGTCGGTTCCGTTGGATCCTGGTGCACGACATCCCGCATCACGCCGTAGGCTTCGATGAACCGATGCTGTGCCATCAGCGCGCCGCTGAGGATGCTGGCCGCGCCGTCATTTCGTTTGCGACGCTCGGCATAGCTGGCACGGGCGAGCCGCTCCGCCCGGCGATAGTCGGTCTCGCTGCCGGTGCTGCGGCCGCGGCCGAGGTACAGGGCGCCAAGCAGGGCGCGATCTCGGGCGCCGTAGGGGTCGCGGGCCACGCGCGCAGTGTAGAATGCGATGTCCGCGTCGCGAATCGCCTCCGGCGTCAGGCGCTCCGGCGTGCTGACATGCCGGGGCGGGGACGCGCAGGTCGCCAGACTGGCCAGTGCCAGGATCCCGGGAATCGTGCGGTCGAGACGCATCGGTCGCCCTTTCACAGTGAGCGCCCGGCGGCTCGGCCGAGTCGCCGAGCCGCCGAGTCGTTAGTTCGGATCGGCGAGGTAGGGGAAGCTGCTGGTGAACTTGGTCGGCTCGGGTCCGGCGGCGCAGTTGCCGCAGGAGACGTAGTCGGTGGTCAGACCCGGGGTGACGTGGCCGGGATCGGCGCCGAACGGGTCACCGAAGACTGCAAGCAGGGCAAGGTCCACCACGTCGTCGTCCAGCTTGCGACCGCCGTAGCCATTCGAGAACGGGGCGAGCGGCAGCCAGGTCAGCCAGCCGGCGCCCGATGCCGCGTTGGGGTTCTTGTCGGTCTGCACGATCAGCATGTCGGGAAGCAGTGCCCCGGCGAGGACGCCGACGTAGCCAGAGTCGCGGCCGGCAAAGGTGGTCGGCGAGCCGAGCACCAGGTGGCCGAAGATTTCGGGGCCGATCAGCGCCGCGTCCTGATCGGGGCCGATCGAACCGTGGGTAGGGTGGCTGCGCTTGTCGAGCAGGACCTCGCTGATGAGCGGGTTGCCCAGCCGTTGTACCTGGTTGTAGCTGCGGCTGGGACTCGGGCTGGTCCCCGTGTTGTCGTCGCTGCAGGCGCCGGCCAGAAGCGCGAGCCCCAGCAGCAGGACGGGAGTGCGGATACGCATCGAAGTATTCTCCGGTTGGGTCGTGGTTCAGCGGCTGATGGTGCCCCAGATGCCCAGCTTGCCCGGCGCCCCGTTCTCCAGCAGGCTGCTCGGCAGTTCGACGACGATCGACAGCACGTTGTAGCCCGCGAGGTAGTTCACCCCGGGACTGCGGAAGCCGACGGCGGGGAGCTGGCACGGCGCGGCGAGCGGGCCGGTGACCGGGCGACGGTCAGGGAGGATGCAGAACGCCGCCTCGAGATCGAGGAAGAACGGATCGTCCCGCGGCCCCGCAAATGCCTGGATGGCGCCGGCGGAGCCGAACGCGGTGTTGAAGTTCCCCTCCAGCATCGGCGTCGAGGTGTTCAGGGGGTTCATCATGGCGCCCTGCATGGCGGGGGTGAATGGTCCGCGGACCTGCACCTTCTGGTTGATGTCCTTGCCGTTGAAGGTCACCTGGATGACCCGGTCTTCCCTGGCATCCCCGTCGTTGTCGACCTTGAACTGATAGAGGATGTTCGGATCGAAGGCGGCGGCTGGGGTCTGCGCCGGCGTGAGCAGTCCGCTGGTATTCATCACGAGCACGATGCGCCCCGGGGCCGAGCCCGGGAAGGCGTAGATGTCCGTGAGATCCATCCGGGGATTGAGCTCGACCAGGGGCGTGTCCTGGTGGTCTGAACCCGTCACCAGCCTCGCGCCGCCGGCGAGCGTGCCGGTGACAAGAAGCAGGGCGACGAGCCGCGTGGTGCGCGTGCGGGCGCTCCAACGGGACATGGGATTCTCCGATGCGGAGGTTGCCGGTGACCCGGGGGCAGGCCCCGGGGATCGGCGACGAGGCGATCTCGTCGCGCGCACCACAGGTACGGCGCTCGATGGTGGTCGGATGTATCGGCCGGAAAACAGCGGCGATACCGGATCGGCGCCGCGGAATCAGCAGAGGCGGAAACGAGAAACCCCTCCCGCGGCTGTCGCAGGAGGGGTTGTCGTGTGCGGTGGGGCGGTGTGGGCTACCAGTTCCAGAATCGCTCCGGCTTCAGCGGCGCCAGGTGCTCGATGCCCTTCTCCCCGGCGAGCAGCCGGGCCAGCATCACGCCGGTAATGCCGGCGAGGAGGATGCCGTTGCGGCCATGTCCGGTAGCGTACCAGAGTCCATCCAGCCGCGGTTCGCGGCCCAGGATCGGGAGTCCGTCTGGCGTGATCGGGCGCAGGCCCGCCCAGGTCCGGAGTACCTCCCCACGCGCGAGGGCGGGGCAGAGCGCGCCGACGCCCGTGAAGATCTGGGCCAGACCGGCGGCCGTCACCTCGGCGCTGTACCCGGCGTGCTCCATCGTGCTGCCGACGATGGCTTCTCCGTCGCGCGCGACAAGATAGGCGGCCTTGCCCAGCACGATGGCCCGGGGCACGCCGGGCGGCCAGGCGAGCGCCGCCATCTGCCCCCGGATCGGTTCGACGCTGAGCGGCCGCGGCAGCCCCGCAACCTCCCTGGACCACGCGCCCGCGGCGAGCACCACGTCGGCGGCGCTGTAGCTCTGCCGCCCGGTCACCCCGGTGACTCGATCGCCCCGGCGCTCCACCGATACGACATGATCCTGCGCGACGGTCGCGCCGAGGCGCACCGCATCGCGGGTCAGCGCCTCGACCAGGTGGGCCGGGTGCAGGGCGGCGTCGCGCGAGGCCCACATGGTGCCACAGGTCGGTCCGATCCACGGCCAGCGGGTCTTGACCTCGCCGGCATCGAACCAGTCGGCGAGGTGGCCCTGTTGCCTCTGCCACGCGACCTGCGCCCGGAGGCCGGCGGCTTCCGTCTCGTCGGTCGCGACTCGGGCGATGCCCTCCTGCCAGAAACCGATGTCGATCCCGGTCGATTCCCTGAGCATCGGGGCGAGCTCGGCAAACCGTTCCCGGCCCGCGATCCCCAGTTCGAACAGCGGGTCGTCGGCATCGGCTCCGGCTTGGGCGGAGAGCATGCCCGCCGCGGCTCGCCAGCCCACGCCCTGGTCGTCGCCCCGCTCCAGGAGCAGAACCCGACGGCCCGACTCGGCCAATTCGCGCGCGCAGGCCGCACCCACCGGCCCGCCGCCGACGACGATTACGTCGTAGACTTCCGTCACAGGAGAGATGGCGAAACTTTCTGAAACGTGTCCCGTAGAGGCGGCCTGAACAGTCTTCCGCTGGAGGAAAATAGCATGTTCCGGAACTTGATCGGGTTCGCCGTGCTTGCCATCGTCGCCTGGATCGGCCTCAACCTCTTTTTCGGCCTGTTCGGGATCATCGTCGGCCTGATGGGGAGAATCCTGTGGCTGGCCTTCCTCGGGTTCCTGGTCTACCTCGTCCTGCGGGTCTTCGCGCCGGGGACGGCCGACCGGGTCAAGGAGATGATCGCCGGGAAGCCGAATTCGACTGTCTGACACCACCGGCCAGCCCGGGCGGGGAGCGGGGGGCGGCCTTCGGGCCGCCCCCTCTGTGCTGGCGGGCCGTCGCCGGATGAGTCGCGTCCGGGCGGGAGGCCTCGGGGCTGTCTATGGAGGTGTCGAGCTGTGGGCGTGGACGATCAGCCAGCGCCCGCTGCCCGGCGCCTGGACGAAGACCAGAGTCGCTCGCCCTTCGCGGATCAGGTTCTGGTCCGACGCGAGCCAGCGGTACTCGATGGTCGCCCACGCGACGCTGTCCCGGTGGTCCACCCGGATCGATCCAACCACCACCTCGCCTCCCCGTTCGACGCCCGCAAAGCGTGGCACGACCGGGTGGCGCTTGCCCTCCGTGATGATTTCGGCCCCGGGTGCGTACAGACTGTCGGCGGGTTCGAAGCGGCCATCGGCCTCGAGTGCGGCGGTGGCCAGGTCGGTGAGTTGATCGGCGGCGGCGTTGACCGACGGCCGGGGGACCACGGCGGCGCGGGGGGCCGCGCACGCCGCCCCGAGAATGATCAGCAGGCCTTCATGGCCGATCCAGCGCATCGCGCACCGCCCAGGCGAGAAGCGGAATCATGATTTCATGATGCCCGGTGAACAGCAGACCCGTTCCGTTGCCGCGCGTGGGACGCTCAACCACGTTCAGCCGCGGCCGGTAGTGTCGAATCATGTCGAAGTCGGCGGCGAGGAATGCGGTCGGCCGGCCCTCGCCGAGATTCCGCGCGATGGTCAGCGCCTTGAGAAATACCTCGGGGAGGATCACCGCGCTCCCCAGGTTCAGCACGACGCCCCCATCATGCAGCTCCGGGAGTGAACCCGCCAGCCGGCGGAAGTCGCGGTGGGTGGTGTCGCCGAGCGCCGCGCCATTCGCCGCCGGGTGCTGGTGGATGATGTCGGCACCGATGGCGACGTGCACGGTCACCGGCACCGCGGCCTGGGCGCACGCGACCAGCACGCTCGCTGTCCCGCCTGGAAGGTCGCCCCGAGCCCGGAGTGCGAGCCCGAGACCCTCCCCCATGCCCTGGTTGCGGGCGTGCGCCGCGGCGATGGCGGCGTTCATCTGGCTGCCGGTCTCCTCCGCCATGCCGAAGGTCCCATCCGGCAGTCCACGCTCCACCACCTCGCTGGTTCCGCCGAAGGCGGCGAGCTCGAAGTCGTGGATCGCGGCCGCGCCGTTCAGGGCGACGTGGGTGACGACGCCCTCGCGCACCCAGTGGGCAAGTATCGGCCCCAGGCCGACCTTGATCACGTGGCCGCCGACCAGCAGGACGACTCCGCGCCCCGCGCGCTGGGCCGAAACGATCGCGGCCGCCACCGTGCGAAGGTGGTCGGCCGCGAGGACGTGGGGCAGGCTGTCGAGGAAGTCGTGAAAGGTGCGGCCGGGACCGGGGGCAGAGGCGAGCAGGCTCGAGTCGAGCTGGTTGGGCCGCTCCCCGATCGCCACGGTCCGAAGCCGGGTAAGATCGGGTTCGCGGTATCCGCTCATCTCGAGTCGGGCTCTCCGCCGATCTTCTCCAGCACCAGCGTCACCGTCCCGAAGGGGAGCTTGGAGCGGATCTGCACCGGGATGCGCTGCTCGTCGTCGGTGAGCCAGAGCATGGCCTTGGCCCGCGGCGCGAAGACGCCTTCCTCGCCCACTTCCGGGTTGAGCAGTACGCACTGCACCTGGCGGCCGTCAGGCAGCTCCATCTTCTCCCGCTTGACCACCTTGATCACCACCGGGTTCAGCTCGCGGCGGAAGTAGCGGTCATAGCGGTAGGTCTTGCCCGCCTCGAGCGGCACGGTGCGCAGGAAGTAGAAGAAGGCGGCATCGTCGAGCGGGTCACCCACGGAGGGGTGACTCCCTGTCTTCCGCTCCTGGGTATACACCTGCGAGTCGGGGTAGATGTCGTAGTAATACTGCCGCGGCTTTCCGTTCTCGACCATGTCCTTGTGGAACCGGCGCGAAATGAGATCCTGGGTGCCGGTCCACGACTGCATCACGTTGCGGCTCTTGTAGAACGGCGCCGAGGCATCGAGACCGAACTCGAAGACGAAGGACTCCGATCCGCGGACGGTGTCGATCGCGTTGACGCTGAGCCAGGCCGTTCCGAGCCTCAGGAAGCCCAGCTTGGCGGCGTACTGAAAGCGTTCCCCCACCTGGAACGGGTAGCTCGCCGGGGTCCGCGCGGGGGCGGGCGCCGGGGCGGGTGTCTGGGCTGCGAGCGTCGCACAGCAGAGCAGTGCAAGCGTATTCATCGAGATGCTTCCTCCAGGTCCGGGTCCTCAGCCGGTCGCGGTGCCGCGCCCCGCTTCGGTTCCGGTGCGCGGGCTGCACGGATGTGAAGCCTGCCTCCTTCCCGCCAGAGCTGCTTGGCGAGGAGCCAGGGATCGATCCGGCTGGGCCGCTGCCTGAGGTCGTGACGTTCCACGATGTCGACCGTGTCCACCCGGCGCGCCTGCTGCGCGACGCGGGCGATGAGTTCCGCGTTGGCCGCCCACCCTTCCGAAGTGAGCAACGGTCCTTCGCGGTCCCGGAGCGCGTTCTTGATGCCGATGAGCCGAAACGCGGCATATCCGGAGACAATGTCCCGTACACCGGACACTCGGACGCCTCTAAGCAGCCACCGGGCGCCACTTCGCACGAGGCGTGCCGCGCGGCGGGGCTCCCCGGCCATGGAGGCCTGCCCGATGACCACATCCGCGCCATTGTCCAGGCGTTTGACCAGTTCGGGGAGATATTCGGGGCCGGAGGTGAAATCGGCCTGCATGAGGATCGCGGCGTCGCGCTTGGGGCGATCGGTCCGGGCGACGGCCATCCGGAGCAGTTCCTCGACGGTGCGCGCGTAGCCATGCCGCTCGGCGTGGCGCACCACCGTGAGTGGCAGCGCCTTGGTGTACGGCTCCAGGATTTCCGAGGTGGCGTCGGTCGAGCCGTCATCCACGACGAGGATTTCGTACTCACGCGGAAAGGCCTGCAGCGTCTTGCGGATCTTCCACAGCAGGAGCCCCACCGTGGGGGCTTCGTTGTGGCTTGGAATGCAGAGGTAGAGCATGGTCGTCAGGTGTCTCCCAGGGCCGAACGATACACCTCTGCCACTCCATCTGCCATCCCAACCGCATCGAAATCCAGGACGCGCACGCTCGCCGCCGCGACCAGTCGTGCACCCAGCTGCGGATCGCGGATCAGCGACTCGATGGCCGCGGCGAGGGTCGCCGGATCGTCCGGGGGGACGAGCAGTCCCGCCGTCGGGTCGAGCAGTTCGGGGAGCCCACCGGTGCGGCTGGCCACGACCGGGATGCCAAGCGCCATCGCCTCGAGCACCGCCGTGCCGAGTGCCTCACGGCGCGACGGCTGGACGAAGATGGCGGCCTGTGTGAGGCACGGGATCGCGTCGTCGCGCTCACCGGCCAGTTCGATGCGCGAGGCCATCCCCAGGCGCTCGATCCGCGCGGCAAGCGCGGGTCGTTCGGGACCATCCCCGAGGATGCGCAGGCGGGCACCCGGCACTCTGGTGGCCAGCAGCGCGAATGCCTCGATGAGGGTCGCGTGGCCCTTCTCCGCCGTGAGTGCCCCGATGGCGAGCAGCTGACCCGCGCCGACCTCGTGCGGCCGGGACCGTGCGCGCAGCGCGTCGACGGGAACCGCGGACGGGATGCAGCGGATTCTCATCGGCGGGACGGCGGCGGCCAGCAGTACCCCTTCGACCGCGCGCGAGATGGCGATGACGCGGTCGGCTCGTCGCCAGAGCGAGCCGGGCGGGGTCACGCTCCGCCGGGTGGCAACCAGCGGTACCCGCAGCAGTCGCGACGCAATGAGCCCGATTGCGAGGGCGTGACTGTCGTGGGCGTGGAGCAGCAGACGGTCGCGCGGTCCCGGCTCCCCGCGGAGGTGTCGAAGCAGGCCGATCACGGCGCGCGGATCGTAGGCGGTCTGCCACGGCAGCTCGCGGACCTCGCGCCGATCCTCCCCCAGCGCCGCGCCGAGGCGGGTGTTGCGGCCGGTCGCCACCAGCTGGGACACCGCCGAGGATTCCGCCAGCATCCGCACCAGCAGGCGCACCTGGCGTTCGCCTCCGCGCCATTCACGCCCGCGGCAGAGATGAACAACGCGAATCTCGTTCACGAACGGGCGGCGTCGCGCAGCAGCGCGCGGAGTTCCGTGAGGCTGAACGGTTTCTGGAGGCAGGGCCGGCGCTGGGCCTCGAGGAAGGCCAGCGTATCGCCACGCACGGTGTCCCCGGTGCTGAACGCGACCCTCCGCGCTGCCTCGGGGGCGCGACGTTCCAGCTCGGCGTAGAACTCCCGCCCCCCCGCGCGGGGCATCCGCAGGTCGGAAATGATCAGGTCGAAGGGCTCGGCGACGGCACGCTCCAGCCCGTCGAGACCGTCCGCGGCCGTGGTCACGGTGTGCCCCCACGCTTCGAGGGTGGCCCGGATGTAGTGGAGGATGTGAGGCTCGTCATCCACGACCAGCACCCGGAGGGGCTTCGCCGCGATCGCCGGCGCCGGCTCCGCTGGCGGTGCGACGGACCGGACTCGGCCCGGCAGCTCCACGGTGAAGGTGGAGCCGTGCCCGGGCTCGGTGGCGAGGGTGATGCGGCCGCCGTGCTCCTTGATGATGCCCTGGCTGATCGAGAGGCCGAGGCCGGTCCCCTGGCTCTCCGGCTTGGTGGTGAAGAACGGCTCGAACACGTGGGCCGCGAGCTCGGGGCTCATGCCGGGGCCATCGTCCGCGACATCCACCGCCACGCCATCCATCCAGCGCCGGGCCCGCAGCCGGACGGTCCCGGCCCGGCCGGCGCCCGCGATCGCCTGGGCGGCATTCTGGATCAGGTTGACGAAGACCTGCTGGATCTGATTCGGATTGAGATCGAGCTCGGGGAGGTCGGGTTCGAGTTCGGCGAGCAGGGTGACCCGGTCGGCGCTCAACTGATTGCGGAAGAGGCCGACGGTCGCATCGAGGATCGGACCCAACGAGGCAAGCTGCCGAGTCTCCTGCCGCCGCGCGAAGCTCAGCAGGTTCTTGACGATCTTGGATGCGCGCTCCGCCTCCTGTTGAATCACCCGGAGTGGTTCGCGGATCCGGGTGGGGACCTCGGCCGATTCGGCCAGGAAGTCGGCGAAGCCGACGACCGAGGTGAGCGGATTATTGAGGTCGTGGGCCACGCCGGCGATCAACTGTCCGATGGCGGTCAGCTTCTCCGACTGGATCAGTCGATCCTGCATGCGCCGCCGGTCGGTCTGGTCTTCGAAGAGGAGGACGGTGCGACCAGCGATCGGATCGGCGGTCGCAAAGGCGCTCACCGCGATCGTCTGCGTGCCGAGGGCGAGCTCGACCGCTTCGGTGCCCAGGCTGTCGAGCGCGCGGGCGATGCCGTCCTGCCACCCCGCGGCGACCAGCTCGCGCCAGGGCCGGCCGACGATCGCGGCCACCGAGTGCCCCGTCAATTCGCCGAACGCCCGGTTGCCGCGCTGAACTCTGCCCGTGCGGTCGATGATGCAGAGCGCGAGGTTGATCGAATCGGCCGCATCCTCCCACGCCCGGCGCCGATCGTCCGCGGCGGCGACGAGGCCGGCGCCTTCGAGCGCGATCGCGGCGATGACGGCGTATCCCTCGATCGTCTGCCGGTCGCCGGGACCCAGCTCACCGGGCAGCGCAACGCCGATGGCGCCCAGCACGTTGCGGCGGCCGAGCAGGGGCTCGGCGAGGATCGTGAGGCCGTGCTCCACCCGGCGGGCGGAGGCGCCGGTGTGCAGCGCCTCGCGAACGACCGCGTCGAGAACGGGGTGAGCGGTGTCACCGTTGGCACTCTCCTCGTGCCCCTGCTGATCCACCGCCAGCATCCGGAACGGCACCGGCCCGAAGGTTGCCTTGACTTCCAGGGCCAGTCGGTCGAACAGTGAAACAGGACGAAGCGTCCCCGAGATTGCGCGCGCGAACCGCAGGACCCGCGCGAGGACCTCGCCGGATCCGTCCCTCCCTGATGGGGGTCCTTCAGCGCCGGAAGGTGGAGTCATGATTCTCGCGAACATGCGTGGTCGGCTGACGGCAGGCGATCTCCAGCTGGTACTCCTGCTCTTGAGCCGGGGCTCCGTGGCCCGGCGGACCGAGTTCGAACGGCGGCTGGAGCGGGAGGGACCGGATGCGCTGCTCGATCGTGCCGAGCTGGCTGAACGGTTGCAGGCGGTCCGGACCCTGCTGGCGCCGAGTGAAGTGCTGTACTTCTACGTCATGGTTCGGCACCGGCTGGTGGCCGCCGGCGTCCATGATCGCGATGTGGCGGACTACCTGTCGGCCATGCTGCTGGAATTCGGTCGACGCGACCGGGCCATGCGGGTCGACTGGCACGACGATCACGCCCACCGCTACCTCGTCGACATTCTCACCGACCTCGATGCGACGCAGGGGGAGCGTCGCTTCCGGGTGATGGTCCATCTGGGCAACTACGCCCTGTGGCTGGCTGGGCTCTTCCCCCAGTACATCGAGGCCAGGCGGCTGCGTCGCGGCGGTCCCGATGTCTCCTACTACGATGCGCTCGGCCGCCGTGGCTATGCGATGGCGCGCGACCACGCGCTGGCCGATGCCTACCATCTGGAGGGGATTCTCGATATCGCGGCGGAACGCTACCCGACGCTGCGGGAGGCGCTCAACGACCTCTCCGAGCGGGTGCTGTTCGTGCACTAGGCTCTCGTTCGGCGCGGCGCCACGGCGGCCGCGTCAGCGTGAACGCGTCGAAGCGAGACCGGCGCCGGCGGCCTCCCGGACCAGCGCGTCGAACAGGCCGTGATCGGGGGCCTCCCGGTGATGATGGAATTCCTCCGGGTGCCACTGCACCGCCAGCAGCCAGGGGCCCTCTTTGGCGGACTCCACCCCTTCGATCTCTCCATCGGGTGCACGGCCGGTGACGACCAGGCCGGGGGCGAGGTCGCGAATCGACTGGTGGTGGAAGCTGTTCACGTGGCAGCGGGTCTCGCCGAGGGCCTCCGCCAGGCGGGAGCCGGCGACGAGGTCCACCGGGTGGGTGCGGTCATCCCGCCCGGTCGTCTGAGTATGGGGGATCGCCTCCGGGCGCTCGCTTGGAATATCCTGCCAGAGCGTCCCGCCCATCGCGACGTTCACCAGCTGGATCCCGCGGCAGATCGCGAGCACCGGCAGTCCGCGGGCACGCGCCTCCCGGAAGATCGCCAGTTCGAAGGCATCGCGGACCGCGTCGACGACGCCCAACCGGGGGTGCGCGGCCTGGCCATAGTGCGCGGGATCCACGTCGTCTCCCCCCGTGAGCACCAGGCCGTCGAGCGCCTCCAGTACGACGGAATTGTGTTCCGTGCCGAGCAGCGGCGAGAGGACCAGCGGTACCCCGCCGGCACGGAGCACGGAGCGGACGTACGCGGCGTTGACGCCGGTGCGGTCGGTGCCGGAGACTGCGCGGGTGATCCCCGTGACGCCGATCCGGGGGCTTTTCATCGGAGGACGCTGTCGGGGAAGAGCGGACAGCCGGGGTCCTCGAACCGGGCGGGGTCGAGCTGGATGCCCAGCAGCGGGAGCATCAGCGTGTCCACGCTCAGCCGTCCGATTTCCGGCGCACCGCGAATCGGCTCGGATTCGTAGACCATGACGCCGCGGGCGGCACCCTTGAGATCGAGGATCAGGACCCCGAAGCGGGGCTTGATGCGGACCGGCATGCTCCCCTCGATCCCGATCACCCAGCCGCTGTCGGCGGTGCGGCCCACCACCGATTCGAAGGCCGGCCCCGCCGCGACCCGTGCGACCAGCCGCGGTGGCAGGGTCGCGGGGGGAACACCGAGTGTCTGGTCGGGGGTGCCGAACTCCTGCAGCAGCATCGTGGCGCCGGCGATCGCCGTGATGCCGCAGGCACCACCGGAGCGACTGGTGCCGCAGGCGATCAGGCCGGCGAGCGGGAGGACGCGGAGGACGCGGCGCATATCCAATAAGGTAACGCGCCTGCTTCCTTGACGCCCCCCGGAGCGATCCGTACCATTCGGCCATTCCGCGACCCGGACGATCCCACCGTGTTTGAAGGGCTCAGGGCCCGGCTCGAGAAGCTCCTCGCCGACCATACGCTGCCGGATGACCCCAGGGCCCGCAGCGCCCAGATCCACGCCGCGCTCCTCGAAACCAAGGTCGCGGTGGGGGTGATGCGTGACGCGCTGATGAACACCGAGCGGGCGCTTGCCGTCGAGCGGCAACAGCTCGCGGACTCCGAACGGCGTGGCGCGCTGGCGGCGCAGGTCCCGGATCCGGAGACCGTCAAGGTCGCTGAGCAGTTCGCCGTGCGCCACCGAGAGCGGATTGGCGTCCTCGAGAAGAAGCTGGCCGCGCAGCAGGAGGAGTTGTCGCTCGCCGAGCGCGACCTGGCCCAGCTCGCCCAGGAGTACCGGGGTGCCCGCCAGGGCACCGAGGGAGGCCGAACGCCGGCCCAGGAGGCCGCGTGGCGGGACCTCGAGGCGGCCGGCGGGGTCCGGCCGGAGACCGACGTCGAGGGCGAGCTGCTCAAGGGGCAGATCAACCGGAGCCAGATGGACGCAGCGGTGCAGGCGCAGCTCGATCATCTCAAGAAGAAGCTGGGGAAGGAGTAGCAATGGGTTCCAGCGAAACGGAAACGGGGAACGAGGAGTCCGGACGGGCGGGCGCCGAACCCGCCGAATGGCGGGCGCGATGCCTGCGACGGCTGCTCGCGGCCGGCGTCCTCTTCGCGCCAGCCCTCTCTGCCCAGCAGCCGCTCACCCCGCCGGACCATTTCCAGAAACTAGCCCACACCTACAGCATCGTCGCCTGGGACTCCGTGACCGGTGATCTCGGCGTGGCGGTCGAGTCGAAGTTTCCGAACGTCGGGGGGATCGTGCCGTGGGGCATCAGCGGGGTCGGCGCAGTCGCGACCCAGAGCCTCGGCAACACCGCCTACGGCGAGGAGGGCCTCTCGCTGATCGCCCAGGGCGCCACCGCCGAGGAGGCGCTGCGCATCATCATGCGCAGCGACACCATGCTGCAGGACCGGCAGGTGGGCATGGTCGACGCGCGGGGCAACGCGGCGAGCTTCACCGGGACCAGGACCTTCGACTGGGCGGGGGGCCGCGTCGGGCGCCCCGATGGCCACGGCAACACCTCGGGGGGGAAGGGCGAGGTCATCGTCGGGCACGGCTATGCCGCGCAGGCGAACATCATGGTCTCCGACCAGACGGTGAAGAACCTCGCTGAGACCTTCGAGCGCAGTTCCGGATCGCTTGCGGATAGGCTGATGGCGGCACTCAGGGCTGGACAGGCGGGGGGCGGCGACCGGCGGGGAATGCAATCCGCGGCATTGCTGGTGGTGCGAAGGCACGGCGGATACCTCGGCGCCAACGACCGATTCATCGACATCCGGGTCTACGATGCGCCCGATCCGATCGCCGAGCTGGCACGGCTGCTCGCGCTGCACAAGCTGCACTTCTTCCCCAGCGAGCCCGCCGACCTGATTCCCATCACCCCCGACGTGGTCCGGCAACTGGAGCCGATCCTGCTCCGGGAGCCCGTCGGACAGCCGGAGAAGTGGCTGAAGGCGCCGGAGGGGAAGGTGGACGACACCTTCCTGGCGGCGCTGCGCGATTTCATGTACTGGGAGAACTACGACGTGCGGGTACGCATGGACGGCAGGATCGATCGGGTCGTGCTGGACGACATCCTCAGGAAGCGCCACCGGTGAGCCGCGGCCCGTCGCTGCCCACCTCTCTCTGACCGGAGCCTCTCGCTTGGCAACCACCCCTAGGTCCGATACGGCCTTCTTCGGACACCCGCGCGGACTGTCCACCCTGTTCTTCACCGAGATGTGGGAGCGCTTCGCCTTCTATGGCATGCGGGCGATCCTCATTCTCTTCATGACGGCGACGGTGGCCGATGGTGGCCTCGGGTGGGAGAAATCGAAGGCAGGCCCGATCCTCGGCATGTACGCCGCGCTGGTCTATCTGATGTCGCTGCCCGGCGGCTGGATCGCCGACAAGCTGCTGGGCACGCGCAAGTCGGTGCTGATCGGCGGCATCCTGATCATGTGCGGACAGATTTGCCTGGCCGTGCCCGGGGCCCCGCTGTTCTTTCCGGGCCTGGCGTTCATCATCCTTGGCACCGGCATGCTCAAGCCGAACGTGAGCGTCATCGTTGGCGAGCTGTACGGCGAAACGGACGTACGCCGCGACGCGGGATTCTCGATCTTCTACATGGGCATCAACCTCGGCGCCTTCATCTCACCGCTGGTGGTGGGCTGGCTGGCGCAGAGCGATGCATTCAAGGGCGTCCTGCAGGGCTGGGGCATTCGCCCGGAAACCTCATGGAACTGGGGTTTCGGGGTCGGCGCGATCGGCATGTTCTGTGGCCTCATCCAGTTCGTGCTGGGCTGGAAGCATCTGGGCGATGCGGGCACGCATCCCAGCGTACGACCGGACTCTCCCGAGGGCGCCAAGGTGCGGCGCCAGTTCTGGATGGGACTGGTAGGACTGGTGATCGTGGCGGGACTGATCGCCGGCCTGATGCTGAGCGGGATGCTATCTCCGGACTCGTTCGCCAACGCCTTCAAGTGGGTGTTCGCGGTAATCGTGGTGCTGTTCTTCACGGGACTGTTCACCCTCGGGGAATGGACCCGGGAGGAGCGGAAGCGGTTGATCGTCATCGTGGTGTTGTTCGTCGGCGCCGCCATCTTCTGGTCCGCGTTCGAACAGGCGGCGTCCACGCTCAACCTCTTCGCGCAGCAGAACACCGCCAACACGATCTTCGGCTGGGCCTATCCCGCGAGCTGGTTTCAGGCCGTCAACGCCGTGATGATCATCGTCTTCGCGCCGGTCTTTGCCTGGCTCTGGCTGCGCCTCGGCAACCACAACCCCTCGAGCCCCGCCAAGTTCGCGGTGGGACTGCTGTTCGTCGGCCTCGGGTTCGCCGTGATGATCGGTGCGGCACAGGCGACGGCGGGCGGGCAACTGGTCAGCCCCATGTGGCTGGTGCTCACCTATCTGTTCCATACCATCGGCGAACTCTGCTTGAGTCCGGTTGGTCTGTCCTCGATGACCCGGCTCGCCCCCGACCGCGTCAAGGGAATGATGATGGGCGTCTGGTTCCTGGCCACATCAGTCGGCAACCTCATTGCCGGGACCGTCGCAGGCCTGTACGACTCGTTCACCCTGACCCAGCTGTTCGGTGCCGTCACCGCGTTCGCGCTGGTCGCGAGCTTGATCATGTTCTTGCTGGTGGGACCGATCCGCCGGATGCTGGAACGGGAGTAACCCCCGGGGCGGGTTTCCGCCAGTGGTACCGGCCTGGGGATGCACCACGGGGCGGCGATTCTCTCGAATCGCCGCCCCGTTCGCGTTGCCGGCGGGGTCAGCGTGTGGTGCTCTTGAACACCCGGAACAGATAGTAAAGCGATGGGAAGAGCAGCAGGGCGCCGGCGCCGAGGGCCCCGAGCGTCAGTTTGAGAGTGATCGCGGGTGCGGCCGCATCGGTGATGCTCAGCGTCGGCGGCAACAGCCAGGGGAACTGGGCGAGCGCCCAGCCCCAGAGAATCAGCGAGATCTGCGCGATGGCCGCCACCCGGGCGAGAGCATAGCGCCTTGCCCAGAGCGCCCAGAGGGCCAGCGTCGCGCTCACCCCGGTGAGCAGATGCACCGGGATGGCCCTCGGCGCCGTCACCAGACCCGACCAGACCAGGGGCGCTTCCCCCCAGGCGAGTCCGAGGGTGAGCATCGCCGCCACGAAGACACCGAGCCCTGCCGCCAGGGCGCGGCGACGGAAGTCCTCCCGCAATTCGCCGTCGCCGGCCTCGAGGGTCAGATATACGGCGGCGAGGTAGGCGAACAGGAGCAGCGTGAGCACCCCGACGCTGGCAGTGAAAGGTGAGAGCCACGGCGTGATGTAGTCGGCCCGGAATCCCGCGCCGGTCGGCGCACGCACCCGACCCGCGGCGATGGTACCGACGATCACGCCCAGGAGAAGCGGAGTGACCAGGCTGGCGGTGGCGAACAGCCGGCCCCAGCGCCGTTGGGTGGGGATGTCATCCCCGCCGTAGCTCCGAAAGATGAACGCCGACCCGCGCAGCACCACGCCGAGCAGCACCAGTGTGAGCGGAATGTGCATCGCGATCGCCAGCAGGCTGAAGGCCGGTGGGAAGCAGCTGAACAGCAGCACCACGACCAGGATCAGCCAGACATGGTTGGCTTCCCAGACCGGTCCGATGGCGTGGGCGATCAGGGCTCGCTGCTGTTCGCGGCGTGGTCCCCGCGCGAAGAGGTCCCACACGCCGCCACCGAAGTCCGCGCCGGCGAAGACCACGTAGGCGTTCAGCGCGATCGCGACGGCTCCCGCCAGCACCAGAGACGGAGACGGGTATTCCATCGTTCAGGCCGGTCGAGGGTGATAGACGCGATGCCACTCCTGGTGCCGCGGGCTGCGGATGATCTGGGCATACAGCAGCCACGCCACCACGATACCGAGGAAGACGTAGAGCAGAGTGAAGCCGAGCATGGTGTAGACCAGCCCGGGCATTGGAGTCACCGCCTGGCTGGTGCGCAGCACACCATGGATGATCCACGGTTGTCGTCCGACTTCGGTTACCGTCCAGCCCGCTTCGATGGCCAGGAATCCGAGCGGTGCGCAGAGCGCGATGGCCCTGAGCAGAAGCGGACGAGCCGCCACCTCCTGGCGGCGGATGATGACCGCCAGGCTCCAGAGCGCCACCACCGCCATCAGGCTGCCGATCCCCACCATGACCTGGAAGGCCAGGTGTACCGTGGGGACGTGGGGCCAGTCGGCCCGGGGCACCACGTCCAGCCCCTTGACCTCCGCCGCAGGGTCGTGAAAGGCCAGCAGGGAGAGACCGTAGGGGAGCTCCAGGCCGAACCTGACCTCGCCGGTCGCCATGTCAGGCAATCCGCCGATCAGCAGCGGTGCGCTGCTTCGCGTGGTGAAGAGCGCCTCCATCGCGGCGAGTTTGGCCGGTTGGTACTCGGCGACGTTCCGGGCGCTCAGGTCGCCGGAGAGGGGCTGCAGCAGGGCAGCCGGCGCTCCAACCAGGAGGCCGATGCTGAGCGCCCGCCGGTGAAAGGTGTTGAGCGGATCGCGCAGCAGCAGCAGGGCATGAATACCGGCGACCGCGAAGCCGGTGGCCGCGTACGCGGCGAGAGTCATGTGAAGCGTCTGCTGCACCATCGCCGGATTGAAGATCGCGCGGATGGGGTCGATGTTCGCCGGCAGGCCGTCGACCAGGTCGAAGCCGACCGGCGTGTTCATCCAGGCGTTGGCGATCACCACGAAGATGCCCGAGACGACGCCCGAGGCCGCGACCATCATGCCGGCCAGCAGGTGGGCCTGCGGCGGGATCCGGTCCCAGCCGTACAGGTAGATGCCCAGGAAGATCGCTTCCGTGAAGAAGGCGAATCCTTCCAGCGAGAACGGCATCCCGATGATCGGGCCCGCCACCTCCATGAACCTCGGCCAGAGCAGGCCCAGCTCGAAGCTGAGTACCGTGCCGCTGACCGCGCCGACCGCGAACAGGATCGCGGTGCCCTTGCTCCAGCGCCGCGCCAGTTCGAGATCGACTGGATCGCGGGTTGCGAGCCACCGCCGCTCCGCAATGACCATGAGGAGCGGCATGCCGATGCCGACCACGGCAAAGAGGATGTGAAATCCCAGCGACAGCCCCATCTGGGTGCGGGCGGCGAAGAGGTCGCTCACGTGCGCTGTTCCCCGTGCTAAGGCGTCGCGATGCTGATGACGGCGCAGGCGATCCGGGCCCCGGAGTTGCCCGTCGGGTCGGTCAGCTCGTCGTCCGGATTGGCATGGATCACCAGGGCCGTGCCGGGCAGTCCGATCGAATGCGGGCCCGCGCCGAGTGTGGCCGCCGGGATCATCACTTGGGCCCGCGCCTCACCCTGGTCATCGGCGATAAGGTTCGGGAGATCCCCCGCATGTGGCCCCGCGGGGTTGCGGGCTCCGTGCTGCCTGCCTTCGGGATTGAGATGGCCGCCCGCGGACTGGAACGCCGGCGGTTCGCAGGCCGGCGAGACGTGGAGATGGAGCCCGTGGGCTCCCGGCGTGAGTCCGGTCGCCAGCACCTGAAAGAGCACCCCGTCAGGCTGCTGCAGGGCGTCCACCTGCCCGGCACGCTGGCCGGCGGAGTCGACGATGGCGAACACCGCGCGCACCGGTGGCGGCCCCTCGGGGGAGGGCTGTTGCGCCAGGGCGCGACCGACAATCGCCGCGATGAGGACGGCCGCCAGCAACAGGGCCTGCAGAGATTTCATGGTGAGCTCTGTAGTGCAAGACGACTGGAGGACGGGTACGCGGCGTATCCACCCACCCAGCGCTCCATCAAGATGAAACGGTCATCGACGAAGCGGAACAGCCCGCAGGCGGGGATCGGACGCCGAATCCGAGCCGACCGCGACGTGCGATCCGTTGCCTTGGGCGAGAAGGACGGGGAATCCGGACTCGGTCGGCGCCGACCGCGTCTGGGCTGCCATGGTGCAGCCTGCGAACGGAACGAATGGAATTCCGATGACCGACAGGTGCATGGCGCTCGATGAACGTCCGTCGGAGAGCAGGTCCCCGGTCCGCAACCCGCGGCCTGGTGGGAAGATAGCGCTTGGTGAGGGGGGCCACGACGGGCGGGCAGGGTGGCCAGGGACCTTCGGCACCCGACTTGCTTCTGAACCGGCTATCCGAAGGACCCTGGAGGCCCTGATGAAGTTCATGCTGGTGCTGGTGGCGATCGGCGTCGCCGCCTGGATCTACCTGAAGCCGCTCCCCCCGGGCCAGGGTCCGAACGCCCAGGCGGGGATGCGGGCCTCGGCGGCGATCATACAGACCGTCGAGAGCTATCGCAGCTCGCGGGGAGTGTACCCGATGAACCTCTCGGACCTGGTGCCCGAGTTCCTGTCGGGCGTGCCTCACCTTTCCAACGGCAGCGAGATCGAGTACGAGCGGCTCGGCGCCAACTACAAGCTCAGCTTCAACTACACCAATCCCCTGCCGGTTCACTGCAACTACTCGCCCGACTCAAAGTGGCATTGCGAGTGGTTCTAGAAGAGCAGCTCGACTCCCAGCCGGAATAGTCTCGGCTGGCCGAAGAAGAACAGGGGCTGGGTGAAGTCCCGTGCCGCGGCAAGGAAGAGCGGCTGGAGCTCCGCGGGGCCATCCACGAAGCCGTTTCCATCCAGGTCGGCCCAGCGACGATACCGGGATGACTCGTAGGGGATCGACTCCGGGTGGGCCGCATACGCACTGTCCGCCATGGCCTGGACGGTGGCGGCGCTGAGACCGGTTCGTCCGATGTCGCGGCGCACGGCGAGCACATTCCGCCTGTTGAGCAGGTTCCGCACGTCCAGGTAGATGCTCCCTCCCATCCGGCCGAACCGCAGCGGCCGGCGCAGCAGCATATCCAGCGTCGAGGTGTTCGGCAGCCGGGCCCCGTTGGGCAGGCCGAGGATCGAATCACCGGCGGCGTTGGTGCGCGAGTAGGGCAGCCCCGTCGCTACGCGGAGGATGGCTGTCCCCTCGAATCCACCGAGCAGACGGTTTCCCAGCAGCTTCGGCCCGAACTCCGCCGGCACCGTGCCGGTGACAATCGCGGTGAACGATTGCCTCCGGTCGAAATCCAGCGGGAATTCCACCCGTTCGGGGAAGATCGTATCTCCAGTCGATGGATCGATCCGGAAGACCTGGTGCACCAGGAAGGCACTCGAGGAGTTGGCCTTCGCCTGCTGGACCGTGTAGGACACCCGGGCTCCCCATCCTCGGGCGAACTCCCGCTCGACGATGACTTCCCCACCCGTCACCGTTCCCGCGTCGACGTTGCCGAAGATGGCCGAGTCCGGGTTCGCACCCAGCGGGACGGAGGCGACCAGCCCGTCCAGTCGTCGGCGGTAGACGTTGGCCCGGATGCTGGCGAGCGGGACCGGACGGACCCGGAGACTGAACTCGTACTGGGTGGACTCCTCGAAGCCGAGATCCGGGTTTCCCTGGCGGAAGCGACCGGTGCGCGTGGTGTCGTCGAATGCGGCGTCGATGAGGTACTGGTAGTCGGGTGCCTGGCGGAACTTGCCGAAGCTGGCCACGAGGGTTGCCCCCTTCAACACCGTACTGACTGCGAACCGGGGCGACAGTGCGCGCTGGCTCTTGGCGGCGCTTCCCGGGAGATCGTTTCGGCCGCTGAACTGGTCGTAGCGCAGCCCGCCGGTGATGGCGAGATCGCTGGCCCGGGCCTGGACCTCGGCGTACATCGAGGCAGCCCACGGCGTGAAGTTCGCCGCGCTCGCGGCCGGCACGGTGTCGCCAACGGGCAGAAATCCCAGCACCCGCTGGAAGCTCCTCACCCGCTGGCCGGAGTACTCTCCGCCAACGTAGAAGTCGCCGTGAGTTCCCGCCGGAATGCTCAAATCCAGCCGCCCACGCAGTTCCCGGAAATGATTCCAGCCCAGATCTCCTCGCGGCCCGCTGCCGAGGAAGAAGGCGGGGACGCCCCACGGGGTGTTGCTGCTGAAGCTGGGCGTAGCCAGCCCCGGCAGCGGGTTTCGGGCGGCCGCGGTGTCCTGGGCGCGGGCGAGGTCCTCGTCAATAATGCCGATCTTCTTGCCGGTGAACGCGCCGAACCGGTAGTCCGGCGTGCTGCTCGGCGCGCCGCGGATGAAGTCCCGGGTGAAGTAGCCGAGCCGGAGGTCGGCCACGATGCTGGGGCCCGTGAAGATCTGCTGGAGATGCGCGTTGAGGAGGTCGCCGGTGACCCGGCGTACCGGCGCCAGCGCCTGATCGTACTTGTACTGGGGATCGTAGAGCAGACGCTGTTCGGCGGAGTGGATCCCCAGCAGTCGCAGCGTTCGCCTGGTCCCGAGGGGAATCGTCAGCTTGCCGGCGAGGTCCGCCTGTTCGCCGCTGTTGTGGGGGAGCAGCCACGGCTCATCGTGGCGTGGATCGCGCGGATTGGCGGGCGCGGGAGCATTGACCGGGTCGGCATCGAGCCGGCCCGAGAGGTCCGCCACGCCGATGAAGCGGATCCCTCCGACGACCGGCCCCTCCGCGCTCACCACCGCACGGTCGAGACCATGATCCGCGGCGCCGCCGAGCGGTCGATCGGTTTCATAGGCTACCCGGCCTCCCCAGCGATCCGCGCCATCGCGAGTCGCGAGATTGACGAGAGCGGAGACCGCCTGACCGTACCGTGCCGAAAACCCGTTGGTGACGAGCGAGGCCTCGGCCAGGAGATCGGGTGGTACCCGGATGCCGAGGGTCCCGGTCGAGGCATCCAGCTGATTCTTGAGACCGAGTCCATCGAGGACGAACGCCTGCTGGCCAAGCCGCCCGCCGCGGTAGCTCTCGCCGACGGCACCCGAGGAGAGTGCAATCGCCTCGTCAACATTGGTGACGGGAAGCCGCCGGATGTCCTCCGCGGTGTAACGCTGCTGGTCCTGGACGGCGAGGGGGTCGAGCACCGAGTCCACGCGCTCGGCAATCACTTCAAGCGGTTCGAGTCCGACAGGGTCGGCCAGCAGCGTGAAGTCGAGGCCGGTGGTCTGCCCGCTGCGCACCAGGACGCTGTCCCGGCTCTGCGGCCGCCGGCCGATGGCCGCCGCCGCGATGGTATGCCAGCCGGCCGCCAGTTCGCGGAGCCGGTAGAACCCCTGCGCATCGGTGGCGGCGGTGTATCGCCCGCCATCGACGGAAATACGCGCTCCCGGCAGCGGCTTGCCGCCTGGGCCGGCTTCGCGCACCACACCCGCGACGGCGCCGGTTCCCTGAGCGGACAGGCTCGTTGTCAGGCAGGGCGCCAGCAGCAGCAGCGCGACCCGGACCCCGTGGGCCGATCGCGGGACCTGGATCCCGAGGGTGGCGGTCATGGCGTCGCCACCAGCCAGAGGTCGGCGACCCGGGCGCCCGCCCCGGCGTAGGCCTCGGCCACGACCCGGTCGCCCTGGGGAGACAGTGCGGCATGGCGCAGCAGGAGGCCTGGCAGATCGATGAGCGTATCCCGGCCGCTGTTCAGGTTCACCACGTGCAGAAAGCCGCCGCTGTCCGCCTGCAGCGGCCCGAAGGTCGGATCGACGCCGAAGCTCACGTTCCCCCCGACGATCGCGGTCAGCACGGAGTCCGACACTGCGACATCCCGCGCGATGCCAGTGGCCCCGAAGTCGTGCAGGGGGGCTGTAAGGCCGCTGGCAAGATTGTGGAGATACACGACGGAGTCGCCGCCGAGGGTGAAATAGATGAGCTGCCCGCCTCGATCGGCCCAGACGGAAGTGGCGTTGGTGGTGCCGGAAACCACGGCCAGCGCGGGCGGGTTGCTCGCCAGGTTTACCACGGTGACTTCGTGTCCGATGACCAGGGTGTCGAGCAGGCAGATCGAGCAGGGGGAGACGGTGCCCAACCCGGCGCCGACGAAGACCAGCGACTGGCTGCCGAGCCACGCGAGGTGAGTGGCAAGATCGATTCGCTGGCCACTGGTGCTGATATAGGGGAAGGTGACCAGGATCCGGCCCCGATCCGCCGACGCGAGGGACCCCAGACGTAGCGTGAGACTGGTCGGTGCCGGGTCCCCGATGTCCAGCCAGGCCAGGCGGCCGTCCGATGCGAGTGTGGGCGTCTCGAGCACCTCGCTCGAGTCGTTGCGGGGATTGTATGGATAGCACTTCGTTGCCCGAAGGGTGCCCCCCGCCCCCGGGAGGACGCCGATGCAGTGATCGTGGTCGGTCTGGTCCGATCGGTCGAACGAGTAGAGGATGCGGGAGCCGTCCGGGCTCCATGCCGGAGTCCGGTCCTGACCGGTGTTGTAGGTCAGCTGTAGCGGGAGGACCGGGGCGCGGGGGCCGTTGTCGGGGACCTGGCCCGGGGGGAAGGGATCGGTGTGCGCACAGGCCATGGCCAGCAACAGCAGGACGGGCATCAGTCGCATGGGGAGCTCGCTCAGGGGCTGAGGTCGTTGACCCGGGCTGATCCCGGACGCCGGGAATCGGCTCAGGAGGCAGATCGTGTCAGGCGTTCTGGTCTGTTGCGACGGGTGCGGGCGCGAACCTGGCCCAAGGTACTTCCGGGTAGGTGACGACGCGACCCTTTCGTGGCGCACTCCCCGCCGGAGCAACCGAACCGGTCCTGGTCGTGTCCGTTTCCGGGACGCTGAATCCCGCGAACGAACGGGCGTCACTGTCGCGCGGCCAGCCGGTGATCACTAAGTGCCTGTCGCTGCGTCGCTTCCCTTCGGAATGCGGGGTGACCAGACGGCACGATTCTTACCTACCTCCTGGTGAGTAGCGTCGCCCGGCCTCGGCCAGATCAGCGTTTGCAGGAGTCTGCTTGGATATCGTCCGCGAGAAGAAACCCAATCGTCGCCGCTTCCTCTATATAGGGGGCGGCCTCGCCGCGCTGGTGGGGGTGACCGTCGGCCTCAGCAAGCTCCGGCCGGCGGCGCCTGCGGTGGAACGGGGCACGCTGTGGATGGACACCGTGCGTCAGGGGCCGATGGTCCGCGAGGTACGCGGCCCCGGGACGCTGGTGCCGGAGCAGATCCGTTGGGTCTCGGCCGTCACGCCGGGGCGAGTGGAGAAGAAGCCGGTGCAGCCGGGGGCCCGGGTGACGGCCGGGACCATCCTGCTGGAACTCAGCAATCCGGACGTCCAGATCCAGCTCTTGCAGGCGGAGCGCCAGCTGACGGACGCGGAGTCCCAGTTGATTTCGCTCAAGACCCAGCTGGAAACTCAGCGACTCAACCAGGCGGGCGTGGTCGCGTCGATTCGTTCCCAGTACCGCGATGCCATCCGCAAGGCTGCCGCCGATTCGGACCTGGCGTCGCGGGATCTGATCTCGACGGCGGACTACGCCCGTTCGCGGGACCAGGCCGAGGAGTTGACCGAACGGCTCCAGGTGGAGCAGCAGCGACTGCAGATCTACAGCTCGAACATCACCTCGCAGCTCGCAGTGCAGGAGGAGCAGACCAAGCGGCTGAAGGCCGTCGCAGATTTCCAGCGCTCGATGGTCAATTCGATGGTGGTGCGGGCCGGCTCGGACGGGGTGCTGCAGGAGCTGCCGCTCGAGGTGGGGCAGTGGGCCATCTCCGGAGCGACGCTCGCCAAGGTGGTCCAGCCGGAGAAGCTCAAGGCGGTGCTGCGGATTCCGGAGACCCAGGCCAAGGATGTGACGCTCGGGCAGGGGGCTGCGATCGACACCCGAAACGGAATCGTGAAGGGCCACGTCATGCGCATCGACCCCGCGGCGCAGAACGGCACCGTCACCGTGGATATCACCCTGGACGATGCGCTGCCGCGCGGTGCACGACCCGATCTCAGCGTCGACGGTACCATCGAGATCGAGCGACTCGACAACGTGCTGCACGTCGGCCGCCCGGCCTACGGCCAGGGCAATTCCACCGTGGGCGTGTTTCGGCTGATCCCCGGGACGAGCGAAGCGGAGCGGGTACGGGTGGATCTCGGGCGGAGCTCGGTGAATGCGATCGAGGTGCTCCGCGGCCTGTCCGCCGGCGACGTGGTGATCCTGTCGGACATGTCGCGCTGGGACGCCGTGGAACGGGTCAGACTGAACTAGCCACCAGCCAGCAGCCTAACCAAGGACGGAATCCGCATGACCACGAACGGGCAGCCCCTGATCCGCCTCGACGGCATCAAGAAGGTCTTCTATACCGACGAGGTGGAGACTCACGCGCTGGCGGAGATCCATCTCGAGGTGCGCCGCGGCGAGTACGTCGCCATCGAGGGCCCGTCGGGCTGCGGCAAGACCACGATGCTCTCTCTGCTGGGATTGCTCGACACCCCCACCGGTGGCGAGTACTGGCTCGACGGCAAGCCGGTCGCACAGCTCACCGCCGCCGAACGGGCACGGATCAGGAACCGGGAGATCGGATTCATCTTCCAGGCGTTCAACCTGATCGGCGACCTCACCGTGTACGAAAACGTGGAGCTCCCGCTCACCTATCGCGGCATGCCCGCCACGGAGCGGAAACAGCGGGTGCTCGCGGCGCTGGAGCGGGTCGGGATGTCGCACCGGGTCAAGCACTATCCCTCCCAGCTCTCGGGCGGCCAGCAGCAGCGGGTCGCTGTCGCGCGGGCCGTCGCCGGGGATCCGCTCATCCTGCTCGCTGACGAACCGACGGGCAACCTCGACTCCACCAACGGCGAGCAGGTAATGGGCCTGCTGCAGGAGCTGCACCGCGGTGGTGCGACGATCTGCATGGTCACCCACGACCCGCGCTACGCCGCCCATGCCGACCGGGCCATCCACCTCTTCGATGGACGAGTGGTGGAAGACCGGGCGACCCAGCTGGCCGGCGCGGAATAGCCGCGACACGCCGGCGCGCCTCCGTGCCGGGCCATCCCCTCGAGCGGTCGTTCCTCCGTCCCCGACGTCCGGAGGATTGCATGACGGTTCTGCTGCAGGATCTGCGGTACGCCCTGCGCACCCTGGTGCGGACCCCGGGCTACGCCACGGTGGCGGTGCTCACGCTGGCCCTCGGCGTGGCCGGCACGGCCACCGTGTTCACCGTCGTCAACGCGCTCCTGCTCAAGCCCCTCCCCGTCGCCGACCCGGCCCGCACCGTCACGATCTACACCAGTGACTTCAGCGGGGATGAGTTCGGCGCCTCCAGCAACCCCGACCTGCTCGCCTTCCGGCAGGGGATCCCGGCGCTGGACCATGTTGTCGGCATGGCCATGCACCAGGCGAGTCTCACCGTAGCCGGGGAGCCGATCCGGGTGACCATCGGCCTGGTCTCCGAGGACTACTTCGCGGGTCTCGGTGCGCCGCTTGCGCTCGGGCGCGGGTTCACGGCGGAGGAAAACGCTCCCGGCGGCGACGCCGCGGTGGTGGTGCTGAGTCATGCGCTTTGGACCTCGCGCTTCGGTCGGCGCCCGGAAGTGGTCGGCCAGACCATCCGGCTCGCCGGCCGGCCCTTCACCGTCATCGGGGTGGCGCCGCCCGGATTCGGCGGGCTCATCCGGGGACTGGCCCACGATGCCTGGGCACCGCTCGCGGCCATGCCGTTGCTCAACCCCTCCTCCCGGATGCTGACCGAACGGGGCGACCGTGGGCTGCTGGTGATCGGGCACTTGTCGCCAGGCGCCACCCTGGCCGAGGCGCGGGCCCAGGCAGGCGCGCTCGCGACGCGGCTTCGCGCGACGGACTCCCTGCAGTGGACCGACCTGCGGCAACACACGCGGGCGATCACCATCCTCCCCGAAACCGATAGCCGGATCTTTCCCGGGGCCCGTGCACCGGTGCTGGGCGCGAGCGCGCTCCTGTTCCTGGTCGTACTCGCTGTGCTGCTGATCGCCTGCGCCAACGTGGCCGGCCTGTTCCTGGCACGGGCGGCCGCCCGGCAGCGCGAGGTCGCGGTCCGCCTTTCCCTCGGGGCAACCCGGAGCCGCGTCGTCCGCCAACTGGTGACCGAGAGCGTGCTGCTCGCGGGCATCGGCGGCGCGCTCGGTGTGGCGGCGTCGGTGTGGGTGAGCGGCGCCCTCGCCGCCGTGAAGATTCCGCTTCCGCTTCCGATCGCGCTTGACCTCGCACCCGACGCGCGGGTGCTCGGGTTCGGGGTGGTCATCGCGCTCGCGACCGGCCTCCTGGTCGGGATTGCGCCCGCGCTGCAGGCGACCCGGCCCTCCCTCCTGCCGGCACTCAAGGACAACGGTGGGGGGACTCTCTCCTCTCGCTCCAGGCTGCGCGGTGCGTTCGTCGTGGGTCAGGCCGCGCTGTCGATCGTGCTGCTGGTGATGGCGGGGCTGTTCCTCCGGAGTCTGCAGCGCGCGGCTGCGCTCGACGTCGGGTTCGGGGCACGCGACGGGCTGGTCCTGGCCACCGACCTCGGGCTCGGCGGTTACGATCACTCGAGAGTCGAGTCGTTCCAGACGAATCTCCTGGAGCGGGCCCGGCACCTTCCCGGCGTGACGGCCGCGGGACTGACCGCGGCGCTCCCGCTCTCGCTGTTCGGCAATCGCAGTGGCATCGCCATCGAGGGCTACGCGCCGCAGCCCTACGAAGACATGGAGGTCGGGCGGGGTGCGGTGAGCCCCGGGTACCTCGCGGCCCTCGAACTGCCGGTGCTCCAGGGGCGGGCCTTCTCCGATCTGGATCGGGGCAACGCGCCCAAGGTGGCGCTGGTGAGCGAGGCCTTCGCCCGCCGCTACTGGCCGGGACAGCAGGCCATCGGGCGACGGCTGAGCATCGAAGGCGATGAGGGCCCCTGGCGCGAGGTTGTCGGCGTGGTCCGCGACGCCAAGTACACCTCGCTCGGGGAGGAGACCCGGCCGTACTTCTACCTCCCCATCGCGCAGGTGAGTACGGAGCGCTCCGCGCTCCTGCTGCGGACCCGTGGCGATCCGGCGACGCTCGCGCCGGCTGCCCGGGCGCTGGTGCATGAACTGGATCCGGCACTTCCGATCGAGGACATCGGCACCCTGCAGGATCATCTCGCCTTTGCCCTGCTCCCCGCGCGCGCCGGCGGACTGGCACTCGCCACCTTCGGCCTGCTGGGATTGCTGCTTGCGAGCCTCGGGGTGTATGGGGTCGTCGCATACGGGGTGACTCAGCGTCGCCGGGAGATCGGCATTCGCGTCGCCCTCGGGGCGAGGGGCCGGGCGGTCGTCGGGCTGATGGTCCGCGACGGCATGCGGCTGGTCGCGGCGGGCGTCGGCATCGGGCTGCTGCTCGCCGCCGGAGGCGGGATGCTCGCCCGCGGACTGCTCTATGGTCTCGCGCCGCTGGATCCGATCGCGTTTGTCAGCGGGCCGCTGGTCTTCGGCATGGTCGCGCTCGGGGCCAGCTACCTGCCGGCGCGGCGGGCGACGCGCATCGACCCGATGACGGCGCTCCGCGCCGAATAGCCGTCCCCATCCGGGCCACCACGAGGGTGGGCCGTCCCGAACTTCACGCTTGCAGGGGGACCGATGGCCAATCCGCTGCACGACATCACCTACGCGGTTCGCCTGCTGCGGCGGAGTCCGGGGTTCACCGCGATCGCCGTCGTGACGCTGGCCCTCGGGATTGGCGCCAACACGGCCATCTTCTCGGTGGTGAACGCCGTGTTGCTGCGGCCGCTGCCGTACCGCGCCCCGGCCGCGCTGGTCACGATCGAGCACCTGTATCCCTCGCTCAACAGCATGCAGGCTCCCGTGTCCGCGGTCGGGTTCGAGGACTATCGCGGCCTCACCCGGCTGTTCAGCGGCGTGGGCGTGGAAGGGGGCTGGAACCCGAACCTCACCGGGGACGGCGATCCGGAACGGGTCGTCGGCCAGCGCGTGGCGGGCGATCTCTTCGGGACGCTCGGCGTGGCGGCCGAGCGAGGCCGGGCGCTCCGGCCCGACGAGGGAGGGGACGGCCCCGTGCGGGTCGTGGTGGTGAGCCACGGTTTCTGGCAGCGGCGGCTCGGCGGCGACCCGCAGGCGGTCGGCCGCCGGGTCCTGCTGGATGGTGAAAGCTACGAGGTGGTCGGTGTCATGCCGGCCACGTTCCGGGACTTCTGGAACCGGAGAGTTGAGTTGTGGGCCCCGCTCAGCTTCAGGCCGGCGCAGCTGAGCCGCAACACCGCGACCAACGAGTACCTCTCGCTTACGGCCCGGCTGGCGCCCGGCGTCACCCCGGCCCAGGCGCAGTCGGAACTCGCCGGCTTCGCCAGGAGGCTGGTCACCGACTACCCCAACGTCTATCCGCCCGACTGGTCGCTCCGGCTCACCACGCTCGACGACCGGGCGACCAGCGGGACCCGGACGGCGCTGCTGGTCCTGTTAGGTGCCGTCGGGCTGGTTCTGCTGATTGCCTGCGCGAATGTCGCCAACCTCCAGCTCGCCCGCGCCGCGGCACGCGGCCGCGAGATCGCGGTCCGAGTGGCGCTCGGGGCCTCACCGGCGCAACTCGTCCGCCAGCTCCTCACGGAGAGTGTGCTCCTTGCTCTCGCGGGCGGCGTGTTCGGGCTGCTCCTCGCGCTGTGGGGTGTACCGCTCCTGCTCGGGCTCGGTGGGAATGGGCTCCCGCCGGCCGGCGAGATCGGGCTCGATGCCCGGGTCCTCCTCTATACGCTCGCGCTCTCGCTGCTCACGGGTCTGCTCTTCGGCCTGGCGCCGGCGCTGCAGGTCTCGCGCACCAGTCTGCAGGAGACCCTCAAGGAAGGCGGGCGGGGGGCCGCCGGGGGCCGGCGCGGGCAGGCGATGCGGCGGGGACTGGTGGTCGCAACGGTGGCGCTGGCACTGACCCTGCTCGCCGGCGCGGGCCTGCTGATCCGCAGCTTCGGCCGGCTGCTCGGCGTGTCGCCCGGCTTCGCGCCTGACCATCTGCTCACGTTCGTGGTCAACCTGCCGAACGCCAAGTACGGCAACGATACGCTGCGGATCGCGGGAGTCGAACGGGTGGTCGACGCGGTCTCGCGGGTGCCCGGCGTCGTCTCGGCCGGCGGGACCTCCAACATCCCCTTCGGAGGCAACTGGTCCACCTCCTCATTCACGATCGAGGGCTACCAGGTCCCCGCCAACACTCCCGGGCCCTGGGGCGACGTGCGGGTGGTGACGCCGGACTTCCTCTCCACCCTGCAGGTCTCACTCAAGGCGGGACGGTTCTTCACCGGCGAGGACCGACTGGGCGGACGACGGGTGGCGATCGTCGACGAGACCGTGGCCGAGAAGTACTGGCCCGGCCAGGACCCGCTGGGGAAGCGGCTCACCTTCGATGACGTCGCGACGGATTCGATGCCGGACTGGGTGGAGGTCATCGGCGTCGTTGGACACACCATGCACGAGGGCCTCGACGGCGGGCGCCGGGTGCAGGTGTACCGGCCGCTCAGCCAGGTCCCGCTGCCATTCATCGGCGTCGTGGCGCGTACCCAGGGCGATCCGCTCGCGCTGAGCGCGGCGGTGCGCGCCGCCGTGCGGGAGGCCGATGCAGACCTCCCGGTGTCGAATCTCTCCAGCATGGAACAACTCATTTCCTCTACGACCGGCCCGCGGCGGTTCTCGATGCTGCTGCTCGGGGTCTTCTCGCTGCTGGCCGTCGTGCTGGCCTCGGTCGGTCTGTACGGCGTGATGGCCTACCTGGTCGCTCAGCGCGCCAAGGAACTCGGCGTGCGGCTGGCCCTCGGCGCCGGTACCGGCGATGTGCTGCGGCTGGTGCTGGGGCAGGGGGTGCGGCTCGCACTCGCGGGGGTTGGCATCGGTCTGGTCGCGTCGCTTGCGCTCTCGCGGCTCATCCGGGGAATGCTCTTCGACATCAGCGCCACCGACCCGCTGACGTTCGTGCTGATCCCGTTGCTCCTGATGGGGGTCACTCTCGTCGCGAGCTGGGTACCGGCCCGGCGCGCGACCCGCGTCGATCCGGTGATTGCGATGCGGGCGGAGTAGTTCCGTCGGCCGGCACACCCGTCCGTGGCCGAGTGTTCACGGAGAAAGTTCACGATGAGCACACTGCTCGCCGACATTCGTTACGCCTTTCGCATGCTGCGCAAGCAGCCGGTGACCACCGCGAGCGCCCTGCTTTCCCTGGCGCTCGGCATCGGCGCCACCACCGCGATCTTCAGCGTGGTCAACACGGTGCTGCTGCGCCCGCTGCCCTACGGAGCGCCGGAACGGCTGGTCATGGTGTGGGAGCGCAAGACCGGCACCCCGACGGACCGCAACGTGGTCAATCCAGGGAACTATCTCGACTGGAAAGCCCGCGCGAACAGCTTCACCGATCTCGCCGCGCTGACCTGGTCGGGTACCACGCTGACGGGGGAGAATCCGGAGCGAGTGCAGGGCCGCCGGGTGACGAGCAACTTCTTCTCGGTGCTGGGGGTGGCCCCGGCGCTGGGCCGCACCTTCAGCGCGGTGGAGGCGGTCACCGGCGGGCCGAAGCTCGTCGTGCTGAGTGATGGGCTGTGGCGGCGGCGGTTCGCCGCCGATCCGGCGATCGTGGGACGCAGCATCGCCCTGGCGGGCGGCAGCGCCACCGTGGTGGGCGTCATGCCGCCCTCGTTCCGGCCCCTGCCCTGGGGCGACGAGGAATACTGGGAGCCGTTTCCCCTGGGTGCGGGCGAGAGCGGGCGCCACGGCCGCTACAGCCAGGTGATCGGCCGGCTCAAGCCCGGGGTCACGCCCGCGATGGCGCAGGCGGAGATGACCTCGATCAGCAACGCGCTGAGCGTGGAGTACCCCGATTTCAACGCCGGGTGGGGCTCCAACGTGGTGCCGCTCGCGGAGCAGGTGGCAGGCGCCTCCCGCCGCCCGCTGCTGGTGCTGCTCGGCGCGGTGACGCTGGTGTTGCTGATCGCCTGCGCCAACATCGCGAACCTGATGCTCGGCCGGGCGGCGGCGCGGCGCCAGGAGCTGGCGGTCCGCTCTGCGCTCGGCGCGCCGCGCTGGCGCCTGGCCCGGCAGTGGCTGCTCGAGGGGGCGGTCCTCGCCGTCATCGGCGGCGTGGCAGGCGTGCTGCTCGCCTCGTGGGGCGTTGATCTGCTGATCGCCGCCGCCCCACCCGATGTGCCGCGGTTGGCGGAGCTGGGGGTCGATGGCCGAGTGCTGGCCGTGGCGCTGCTGCTCTCGATCACCGCGGGGGTGCTGTTCTCCCTGCCGGTGCTGCTCATCATCGGCGCCCGCCCCGTCGCGGAATCGCTGCGGGAGAGCAACCGTACCACCGCGGGCCGCGGCTCGCACAGGGTGCGTCGCGGGCTGGTCGTCGCCCAGGTGGCGCTCGCGCTGGTACTGCTGTTCGGGGCCGGCCTGCTGATCCGATCGCTGCAGCGACTCACCGCCGTCGATCCGGGCTTCGATCCGCGCCACCTGCTCAGCGCGCAGGTGGACCTGCCCGCCGCCACCTACCCGGGCGATTCGGCGCAGGCGGCCTTCTTCGAGCGGCTGCTCGAGCGGCTGCGCAATACCGCTGGGCTGGAACAGGTTGGCGTGGCGAGCTACCTCCCCTTCGGCGGCGGTGGATCGGCGACCTCCTTTACCGTGGTGGGTCGTCCCGAACCGGCGCCGGGACAGGCACCCGTGGCGGACATCCGGGTCGTCGATTCCGGCTTCTTCGCCACGATGCGGATTCCGCTGCGCCGGGGGCGGACGCCCGCTGCCTCGGATCGCGCAGGGGCGCCCCCCGTCGTGGTGATCAACGAGACGATGGCCCGGCAGCTGTGGCCGGGCGAAGACCCGATCGGCAAGCGGGTGCGGGTGAACTGGTGGAACGAGCAGGCGACACCCGAGATCGTCGGCGTGATGGGCGACGTCCGGGGCAGCAGCCTCGAGGCGGAGATCCGCCCGATGATCTACTACCCGATGGCCCAGAGCCCGTTCGGCGGCGGGATGATGCTGGTGGTGCGCACGGCGGGCGAGCCCACTGCCGCGGCCACGGCGGCCGTGCGGGCGACGCTGCATGATCTCGACTCCGACCTTCCAATCAGCGACGTGGCGACGATGTACACCCGGCTGTCCGCGTCGATGGCGGACCGCCGCTATCCCATGCTGCTGTTGGCGATCTTCGCGACGCTCGCCGTCACCCTCGCCGCGATCGGTCTCTACGGTGTGCTGTCTTTCACCGTCGGCGAGCGCACCCGGGAGCTCGGGCTGCGGATGGCGCTCGGCGCCAGCTCCTCCGACGTGCTGCGCCTCGTCATCCGGGGCGGACTCTCGCTGACTCTGCTCGGTCTGGGCCTCGGGACCGTGGCCGCCGCAGCGTTGTCTCGGGTGCTCGGCCGGCTGCTCTACGGCGTCCCGCCGACCGACGGCTTCACTTTCATCGCGGTCGCGCTGCTCCTGGTCGCGGTCGGCGTGACCGCCTGCTACCTCCCGGCCCGCCGGGCGGCGCGGGTCGATCCGATGATCACCCTGCGCAGCGAATGACCCCGGAGAACCCATGACGCTTCTTGACGATCTCGCCGCCGCGTGGCGTGCCATCCGCCGGGCACCGCGATTCACCGCCGTCGCCGCGCTCACCCTGGCCCTCGGGGTCGGCGCCACCACGACGCTGGTCAGCGTGCTCGATACGCTGCTGCTCCGGCCGCCGGTCGCCGTCGACCAGCCCGATCGGGTGGTGCGGAGCTACTTCCGCTTCAGCGCCCCGCAATTTGGGAGCTTCACCAATTCGGTCATTTCGTATCCCGACTTCACCGACCTCAGGGGATCGAAGGCGTTTGCGTCGGTGGCCGCGGTCTCCTCCACGACGGCCTCGCTCGGCCGTGGCGCCGATGCCCGCCCGATCAACCTCTCGCTGGTGGCCGGCGACTACTTCGGACTGTACCGCACCCGCCCGCTGCTCGGGCGACTGCTCACCGCCGCGGACGGCGAGGCCGGAAGCGGCTCGCCGGTGGTGGTGCTGAGCGAGGCAACATGGCAGAGCCGCTTCGGTGGTGACTCGGGTATCGTCGGACGGACGCTGCCGATCGACGCCCAGGTCTATACCGTGGCCGGCGTGGCGGCCGAAGGATTCGATGGCGGTGACTACTCGGCGCCCGATGCCTGGGCACCGCTGGTGGCGGAGAGCAGCCCGCTCGGAGATTTCCGCAGCAACCGGAACTGGTTCTTCATCAACATCCTCGCGCGGCTCGCCCCCGGAGTGACCCGGACCCAGGCCGCCGCGGAGGCGACCGGCATCATCGCCGCGGCCCGGAGCGACTCGTCCGTCAACAACGGCTTTCGCGAAGTCCTGCTCGGGCCAGTGCAGGAGGCCCGGGGGCCGGACTACTCGCAGGATGCGAAGCTGGCGCTCTGGCTGGCCGCGATGTCGGCGGTCGTGCTGCTCATCGCCTGCGCCAACGTCGCGAACCTGCTGCTCGCACGCGGACTGGTGCGGGCCCGCGAGTTCGCCATCCGCAAGTCCCTCGGCGCCCGCCAGGGCCGGGTGGTGCGGCAGCTGGTGTTGGAGGGGCTCCTGGTCAGCCTATTCGCAGGCATGGCAGGGCTGCTGGTCTGCGCCTGGGGGGGCGGGCTGTTGCGTGGCTATCTCCTTCCCGGCGGTCAGGCCGATCGCTTCACGCTCGATCACCGGGTCTTTCTGATCGCCCTCGGCGCCACCTTTGCCGCAGCCATCCTGTCCAGCGTGGTGCCGGCGTTCCGGGCAGTGCGCAGCGATCTCACCCCGATGCTCAAGGAGGGTGGGCGCGGGAGCGGGTTCCGCCGCTCGCGGTTGCGTGGCGGGCTGGTCGTGCTGCAGGTCGCGCTCAGCGTGCTCCTGGTTGTCGGCGCCGGCCTCTTCGTGCAGAGCCTCCGGAAGGTCCTGGCGATCGACATCGGCTACGACCGCGACCGGGTCATCATGGTCAACGTGAATCCGGCCCGCGCCGGCTTCGGCGGTGTGCAGATCGGCAGCGCGTTCGAGGCGATGGCGGAAGCGGCCCGGCGCGATCCGGGCGTCGAATCGGTGGCACTGACCTCAGGCGAACCGTTCGGCTGGAGCCTGGCGCGCGGGCTGCGCATCGCCGGACAGGACTCGCTGCCGCGGCTGCCGAGCGGCGGGCCATACCTGCAATCGGTGACCGCCGACTACTTCCGCACCATGGGGCTCGGCATCCTGCGGGGCAGGGCGTTCACCGACCAGGACCGACGCGCAGACCCCGACGGTGGCGCTGGTCGGGCGCCACGATGGCCAAGCGGTTCTTCCGCGGCGCAGATCCGGTCGGGCAGTGTCTGCTGCTCGGCGATTCGAAGAGCTGTACCACCGTGATCGGCGTGGTGAAGGACGGAATCCGGGAAAGCCCGCAGGAGGACGCGCAGGCGCTGTACTACCTGCCGCTGCCCCCGGCGACCGCGGAGACCAGGCATCTCACCCTCTTCGTGCGGACCCGGTCGGACGCCAGCGCGCTCTCGGGGGCACTGCAGAAGTCGCTGCAGACCGCGGCGCCGGGCCTGCCCTATGTCGAGGCACAGTCGCTTCAGGAGGTGCTGGCGCCGCGGTATCGGTCGTGGCGGCTGGGCGCCACCCTCTTCGGGCTGTACGCCGCCACCGCGCTCCTGCTCGCGAGTGTCGGCATCTACAGCGTGCTGGCCTATTCGGTGCGTGGTCGTACCCACGAACTGGGCATCCGGGTGGCGCTCGGCGCGGAACCGATGGCGCTGCTCCGGATGGTCATGGGCGACGGGCTGCGGCTCGCCCTGTTCGGAACGGTGCTCGGGCTCGGCGCTACGCTCATCGCCGGACGGGCACTCGCCGCGCTGTTGTACGGCGTCGCTCCGGGCGACCCGCTCACGCTCGCGGCTGCGGGAACGGTCCTGCTCCTCGTCGCCGGCGCCGCCAGCTTCCTGCCCGCCCGCCGCGCGACGCGGGTCGATCCGATGACCGCGCTGCGGTCGGAGTAGCGATGGCCGGCCCTTTCAGGTTCGGAACCGGTCGGGCCGTCGGGCCGGGCCCGGAATGATCGGGATGCGAAGCTTCGTCACCCATCAACCGCCAGGAGCGACGACTTGATCCGCCTCGTGGATGTCGAGAAGTCCTTTGATACCCGGCCCTCGCCGACCTATGTCCTGCGGCGCATCAACCTCACCATCGAACGCGGGGAGTTCATCACCGTCATGGGGCCGTCGGGGGCCGGCAAGTCGACGCTGCTCGCCATCCTGGGCATGATGGACGGAGAGTTCCGCGGAGAGTACTGGCTGCAGGGAGAGCCTGCTCACAGCCTCAAGTCGAAGGCCCGCACCGACCTCGCCAGACGCAGCGTCGGCTTCGTCTTTCAGCAGTATCACCTGCTCGATGACCTGACGGTCGCGGAGAATCTCGAGGTGCCGCTGAGCTACCGGAACATGAAAGGGAGCGAGCGCGCGGCCCTGGTGGCTGATACCCTCGATCGTTTCCAGATGGTGGGGAAGAAGGACCTCTATCCGGCGCAGCTCTCCGGCGGCCAGCAGCAGCTGGTCGGGGTGGCCCGGGCAGTGATCGCCCGACCGCCGCTCCTCCTCGCGGACGAGCCGACTGGCAATCTCCACTCTGAGCAGGGACGCGAGGTGATGGAACTGTTCCGCCGGCTCAACAAGGAGGGGACCACCATCGTCCAGGTCACCCACTCGGAGGAGAACGCCACCTACGGCAACCGGGTGGTCCGGCTCAAGGACGGGTGGATGGTGTAGCCGTCCCGCGGTACCTTCCACGCTGCCGGGGGCGGCTCTCGCGGCCGCCCATGCTGCTCCCCAATCAGATGGCCGACGCCCGATGGCTCTTCCCACCCCGCGGATTCTCGTCGCCGACGACCAGCCCGACATCCTCCAGGCCCTCAGGTTCTTGCTCAAGGGCGAGGGGTTCGTGGTCGAGACCGTCGCCTCTCCGGGAGGCGTGCTCGCGGCCCTGGAGCGCAGCGACTTCGACGCGCTCCTGATGGACCTCAATTACACCCGCGACACCACCTCCGGCATGGAGGGCTTCGACCTTCTCTCCCGGATTCAGCTGCTCGACGGGTCGCTCCCGGTGGTGGTGATGACCGCCTACGGCAGCGTCGAGGGAGCGGTCGAGGCGATGCGCCGCGGCGCACGCGACTATCTCGAGAAGCCGTGGGACAACACCCGCCTCGTGGCCCTGCTGCGCACCCAGGTGGAGCTGGGCCGCGCCCTCAAGCGCGGTCAGCGGCTGGAAAGTGAGAACCAGACCCTGCGCCGCGAAGGGCTCCCCGACCTGGTCGCGGAATCGTCCGCCATGCGGCAGGCCGCGCGGCTGATGGAACGCGTCGCCCCCTCCGACGCCAACGCGCTGATTCTCGGCGAACATGGCGTGGGGAAGGAGATCGCCGCGCGCTGGATACACGCCGCCAGCGCGCGCGCCGGCCGCCCCATGATCACAGTGAATGTCGGCGGACTCTCCGAGGGGGTCTTCGAAAGCGAGCTGTTCGGGCATCTCGAAGGGCTCCTTCACCGACGCCAAGGCCGACCGGATCGGACGCTTCGAGCTGGCCGACGGCGGCACCCTCTTCCTCGATGAGATCGCCAACATCACCCTCTCCCAGCAGGCCAAGCTGCTCAGGGTGCTCCAGACCGGCGAGCTGGAACGGGTCGGCTCGTCCAAGACCCGCACCGTGGATGTCCGGGTGCTCTCGGCGACCAATGCCGAACTGCCTGGGGAAGTCGCCACGGGGCGCTTCCGCGAGGACCTGGTCTACCGGCTGAACACCATCGAGATCCGTCATCCCGCCGCTGCGGGACCGGCGGGAGGACATCCCGCTCCTGGCCGCGAGTTTCCTGCATCGTCACGCGACCCGCTACCGCAAGGCGCTCGCCGGCTTCCGGCCCGAGGCGATGGAGGCACTGCTCCGCTACGGCTGGCCCGGCAACGTGCGTGAGCTCGACCATACGATCGAGCGGGCGGTCCTCCTCGCCGATGGTGGCGAGATCCGGCTCGGCGACCTCGCGCTGACGCCGCCGGCGGACAGCGCGGTCGCGGCTGGATCAGCTCACCCTCGAGGAAGTCGAGAAGCTGCTGGTCCAGAAGGCGCTGGCCCGCACCGGGGGCAACGTGACCGACGCGGCCCGGGCCCTCGGTCTCTCCCGCAGCGCGATGTACCGGCGGCTGGAGCGGTATGGCCTGTAACGGCGGCCGCGCCCCTCGGTGAGCCGGCGGGTGACGAGCCATCCCCGACGAGTCCTCCTGATCGCGTTTACCACGGCGCTGCCGGCGGTCGGGCTCGCCCTGCTGCTGCTCTGGCGCGGCGACTTCAGCGACAAGGTTCAGTGGACCGCGTCCCTGCTGATCGTCGGGGCGCTCCTCGTCGGTCTGCTGCTGCTGCATGAGCGGGTGGTGCGACCGCTGCAGACACTCTCGAACGTGCTCGCCGCGCTCCGGGAGGGCGATTACTCGCTCCGCGCCCGCGGCGCCGCCACCGACGACTCCCTCGGCCTGGTCTATTTCGAAGCCAACGCCCTCGCCGAAACCCTGCGTGGCCAGCGGCTCGGCGCGCTCGAGGCGTCCGCGCTGCTGCGCACCGTCATGGCCCAGATCGACGCCGCGATCTTCGCCTTCGATGGTGACGGGACGTTGCGGCTGGTCAACCGGAGGGGCGAACGGCTGTTGGGACAGCCGGCGGAACGCCTGGTCGGACGGAGCGCCCCGGAACTGGGACTCGGCGAGTGCCTCGAGGGAGATTCGCCCCGCGTGCTGGAGCGGAGCGGGCGGGAGCCGGGGCGGTGGGAGCTGCGCCGCAACACCTTCCGGCAGGATGGACGCCAGCACCAGCTGGTGGTGCTCACCGACCTGAGCCGGACCCTGCAGGCGGAGGAGCGGCTGGCGTGGCAGCGGCTGATCCGGGTGCTCTCCCACGAGATCAACAATTCCCTTGCGCCGATCCGCTCGCTCGCGGGGAGCCTCCGGTCGATTCTCGATCGGGGAGGGGAGCGTGCCGACGAGGGTGCTGATCTCCGGCAGGGACTCGACATCATCGGCCAGCGCGCCGATGCGCTGGGCCGCTTCATGGCGGCCTACGCCAGGCTCGCGCGCCTGCCCCGGCCGCAGCGGGCCTCCCTCGAGGTCGAGCCGTGGATCCGCCGGGTGTCGCTGCTCGAGCGGCGGCTCGCAGTTGAGGTCGTGCCGGGACCACGCTGCGTGCTCCATGCCGATGGTGACCAGCTCGACCAGCTGCTGATCAACCTGGTCCGCAACGCCGCCGATGCCGCGGCCGCGACGGGCGGTGGGGTACGGGTCTCGTGGCGGCTCGCCGCCGCAGGGCTGGAGGTCCTGGTGGAGGACGAGGGCGAAGGCCTCAGCGAGACGGCCAATCTCTTCGTCCCATTCTTCACCACCAAGCCGGGTGGCTCGGGGATCGGACTGGCGCTGTCGCGCCAGATTGCCGAGGCCCATGGCGGCTCGCTCCGGCTGGAGAATCGCGATGATCGCCGGGGTTGCCGGGCCAGGCTCTGGCTGCCGCTCGGGGCTGGCACGGGCCTTTCATAAGGGTTGGGGGAGCGCGCGCTGGGCCCCGATACCCGAAGCCGGCGGTTTGACACTCGCCAAGACGGCCCGTAGCTTCATGTTACCTCACAACCCCCGTGCGATCCTTGACCCCTGCCGTCCGCCGCTGGAGCGTCTTCGGGCGCGCCCTCCGTGTCATTCTTGGCGCAGTTCTGTTGACGACGTGCTCCACCGACAGCCCCCTGGGGCCCCGCGGCATGGTGCACAGCCGCTTCGATGCCAGCGCCTTCTTCCGGGCGGGCGAGTTCCCCATCGTCATCGACCAGGTTGACCTCGAACTGCAGCGGGTGTCGGACAACACCATTGCGTTCAGCCGGACCCTGACCAGCGCCGAATACAGCCAGAGCGGCGGTCAGCTCATCATCGACATCACCCTTCAGCTCCGCACCTCGCCCGAGCAGTTCACCTTCCTGGCCATCGCCAGCTCGGGCGGGGTCGAGTACTACCGTGCCAGCGGGTCGGTGACCGCCACCGCCAACCAGATCACCCAGACACCGCCGCTCACCCCGACCTATACAGGGCCCGGCGTCACCGCCGACTCGATTCACCTCCCACCGATAACTTCGCTCGCGACCGGCCAGCTCGCGACCCTCACCGCCGATGTCTTTCAGGGCGGCAGCATCGTTACGGGGGTGCCTGTTTCGTTCAGTTCCAGCGATTCCACCGCGATCATTCCGGTCCCGGTCGGGCTCAATCAGGCGACGGTGACCGCGCCCGCGACGGGAACAGGAAGCGTGACGATCACCGCCAAGACGCCGAGCGGCCTGTCGACCACCGGCGTCGTGAGCTGGGCTCTGGCCGCGGCCAACATCGCCAAGATCAGCGGCGATGCCCAGAATGTGCCGGTCGGCACGGCCGCGACGCTGCCCCTGGTCGTGAAGGTGACCGATGGTCTCGGCGTCGCGGTGCCTGGCGTCGCGGTGACCTTCGCCGTGGCCACCGGACCGACCGGCACCAGTGTCACGCCGACGTCGACCACGACCGATCCGCTCGGGCTCGCGCAGACAGCGCTTACCGCCGGCGCGACCGCCGGTCCCATCACCGTTACCGCGACGGCGCCTGGCCTCACCGGTTCGCCCATCACGTTTACCGCGACCGCCACCACCACGACCGGACCGCCGGCCAGCGTGGCCGCGAATTCCGCGCTGACCCAGAACGCCACCGTGAACACCGCGGTGGGCGCGCCGCCCTCGGTGCTGGTACTCGACGCCGCGAGCCAGCCGGTACCGAACGCGGCGGTCACCTTCGCCGTCGCCACCGGCGGCGGGTCGCTGACGGGGGGTAGCCAGCTTACCAACGCCTCCGGCATCGCGACGGTCTCGAGCTGGACGGTGGGACAGACCGCCGGAGTGAACACCCTGACCGCGACCGTTGGCGCGCTCCCGGTGGTGACCTTCACCGCGACCGGCGTCGCAGGCGCCCCGGCCAGCGTGGCCGTCGTGAGCGGCGATGCGCAGACCGCCGCGGCAGGCGCCGCGCTCCCGCAACCGCTGGTCGTGGTGGTGAAGGACGCCCTCGGCAATGCGGTTACCGGCGCCACAGTGAACTGGGCGACCACCGGCGGCGGCTCGCTCGCGCCGCCGAGCGGACCGACCGGGATCACCGGTCAGGCGCAGGCGACCTGGACCCTCGGAACCTCGCTCGCCAGTCAGGCGGCGACCGCCACGGTCGGCGCGCTCCCGCCCGCCAACTTCACCGCGACGGCGACCTTCGGCCCGCCGGCGATCAGCCTCGCGTTCGTAGGCATTCCGGACGTCGGCGTGGGCAAGTCGGTCGCCGTCCGGGCCACGCTTTCCGCCCCCGCCCCCGCGGGCGGCACCGCGGTCACGCTCGCGAGCACGCTGCCTGCCATCGCGGCGGTCCAGGCCCCCGCGACCGTTACCGTGCCTCAGGGCGGCACGACGGCCAACTTTACTGTGAACGGCCTGGTGATCGGTTCGACGACGCTGACGGCGAGCGCACCGGGCTACACCTCGGGCACCCTGCCGATCACGGTGCAGGACCGCTCGATCAGCGTCGCCGCCACGCTGAACGTGCCCTTCGGCGGCACCGCGCAGCTGCCGATCAACATCGGCTCGCCTGCGCCGGTGGGCGGGGTTGTCATCACCGTCAGCAGCGACAACCCGACCGCGGTCGGGGTGCAGACGCCGAGCGTGACGATTCCCGCCGGCGCCACCAGCGCCAACGCCGTGGTGCAGGGGCTGCTGCCGGGCACCGCGAACATCACGGTCGACAACCCGGCGTACACCACCGATGTATCCGTGGTGACGACATCGGCGTCGCTCGACGTGCTGCAGACGTTCACGACGCTCAACGCCAGCTTCCCGATCAGTATCGATGTGCAGCTGACCAGCGCGGGCACCGGGATCGCGGCGCCTGCGGGAGGCGTCAGCGTCGCGCTGGTCGCCCGCAGTCCGGCCTGCGTGAGCAGCAACTCGCCGCGCACCATCGCCCAGGGCCAGGTGGCCACCACCGCCGTCCTGACCGCGGCGACCGGACCGTTCCCGTGCACCACCTACGTCGTCGCCACCGCGACGAACATCCAGCCGGACAGCGTCCAGGTAACGGTCAATCCGGTGCCGGGCTTCAACGTCCCGGTCACCCAGGCGTTGGGCAGCGGACTGCAGGTGGCCACTGGCGTGAGCCTCGGCGCCAGCAACCATGGCGGCATCACGGTGCATGTCGTCAGCACCGATTCGAGCAAGGTTGTCGTGGCGCCCAACGCGAGCACGCCGGGCTCCGGGTCGATCGATATTGCGATCCCCGTGAACGGATCGTCCTTCAGCTACGTCTCGCAGGCCCTCGACGGCCAGACCGGGCTGGTGGCGATCGACCTCACGGCGCCAGGCTTCACCGCCGCATCGGTCAATGACTCGGTGGTCACGCCGGCGGTGGATATCATCTTCCTCGGCACCACGGCGACGGTGTTCCAGCCCAACACCGCCTTCCAGGTCCGCACCGGCTATCCGTTCTTCAACGTCCAGGGCGTGCCCCAGGGCATCGCGGCGGAACAGGCGCGACGCTTCGGCGGGCCGCCGCTGACCGCGACCGTGGTCAACGATACGGCCGCCGTCGCGGTGCTGGTCGGACAGTCCACCTCGGGCAACTCGCTGCCGATCCTGGTCCAGCCAGGCCAGGCCCGCTCGGGCGGCAACGCCGCACTCGGCGGAGTGGAGTTCAAGCCGCTCAACCCGGGCGTCACGACGGTCACGGCGACCATCCCGGGCTTCCTGTCGGTACCGCAGACTCCGGCGCCGTTCCCGAAGTACGTGGTGACGGTGAGCGCCCCGGCAATTACTGCCTTCCCGCCGGCCACGGTCGGCAGCGGCCTGCAGGTGGGCGCGAGCGGCCAGCTGGGCGCCTCGACTCACGGCGGCACGACCGGTGCACCTCGTGCTCTCCGATTCGACCGTCTTCCGGATCACCACCAACCCGGCGGTCACCGGGACGGGCTCGCTCGATATCCCGATCCTCAACGGCAACACCGGGTTCAGCTACACGCTGCAGGCGATCGAGGGGCAGACGGGCACGGCGACGCTGACGGCGACCGCCCCCGGCTTCACTTCGGGCAGCACGACGGTCACCGCGGTGACGCCTGCGCTGGACATCATCTTCCTGCCCACCACCACGACCTCGCTGGCGCCGAACAGCGCCTTCCAGGTCCGGGTCGGCATTCCGAACGGACAGCTGACGGCCATCCAGCAGGAGGAGGTCCTGCGCGGCGGCAGTCCGGGGGTCACCGCGACCATCGACCACAGTACGCCGGCGGCGGCGCAGCTGGTCACGTCGGCCCTCACCGGTGATACGGTTACGGTGCCGATCACGGCGCAGCAGGCGCGCTCGCCGAGCCCGGCCTCGAGCGGCGGCGTCGAGTATGACCCGCTGGCGCCGGGCAACGATACGGTGCATGCGAGCATCCCCGGCTACCTCTCCCTGCCGAGTGCCTCCGTGGCGGTGGCGATCAGCGGTCAGGGGATCACCGTGAACGCGGCCAGCACCGTCGGCAGCGGGATGGTGGTCGGGAGTTCGGGGAACCTCGGAGCGAGCAACCACGGCGGGGTGACGGTCCATCTGGTCTCGAGCGACTCGAGCATCATGCTGCTCGCGCCGAACACGACCACCGCGGGGACCGGCTCCATCGACATCCCGGTGGCCAACGGCAGCACGTTCTTCAGCTTCGTGGTCATGGGCCTCGAGGGGCAGACGGGGACGTATACCGTCACGGCGACGGCGCCTGGTTTCTCCAGCGGGGTTTCGTTGGCCAGCTCTGTGGTACAGCCGGCGCTGGACGTGATCTTCCTGTCGGCCACGCAGACGACCTTCTCGCCCAACAATCCGTTCCAGGTGCGGATCGGTATCCCGAATTCGAACAACACGGGGATCCAGCAGGAAGAGGTCCTGCGCTTCGGCGGTACCTCGGTCACCGCGTCGCTCACCAGCTCGGTGCCTGGAGTCGGTGCGCTGGTGACCCAGGCGGGAAGCAGCGGCAGTGGCTCGGTCACCATCACCGCCCCGGGGAATGCGCGGTCGCCGGGCAGCGTCGCGACCGGCGGCATCGAGTTCGATCCGATTCTGGGCGGAACTACGGCGGTCTCGGCCACGATTCCGGGCTACGTCGTCCTGCCCTCGGCCACGGTGAACGTGAGCGTCAGCTCGCCGGGGATCTCGGTCTCCACGGGGACCGTGGGCGCAGGGCTGCAGGTCGGCGCGAGCTTCAACCTGGGCGCGTCGAACCACGGCGGCACGACGGTGCACGTCTCCAGCTCGCAGCCCGGACTGGTGCTCATCTCACCCAACACCGCAACTCCGGGTGACACGGCCATCGACGTCGTGGTCCCGAACGGCCAGACCTTCGGCTCCTTCGTGATCCAGGGAGTGGACAGCGTCACGACCACGAACACGGTCGCCATCACCGCAACCGCACCCGGTTTCACCGCCGGCAGCTCGCCGGCCACGGTGACGAAGTCGGCGTTCGACGTGATCTTCCTGAACACCAACACCACCACCTTCCAGGCGAACAACGCCTTCCAGGTGCGGCTCGGCATTCCGAACTCGAACAACACCGGGATCCAGCAGGAGGAGGCGATCCGGGCCGGCGGGACTCCACTCACGGCGACCATCAGCAGCAGCAACGGGACCGTCGGGCAGCTGTTCTTCCAGGGCGGGCCCGCGCCGAGCGGCACGGTGACCATCGCTGTCAACTCGACCCGTTCGCCTTCGCCAGCGACCTCGGGCGGGGTGGAGTTCAGCGGACTGGCCGTCGGCACCACCACGGTGTCTGCAGTGATCCCAGGGCTCATCCCGATGCCCACCGCCACCCAGACGGTGACTGTGACCACGCCGCTGATCAACCTCAACCAGGTGACGGTGGGGAGCGGGCTGCAGGTCCAGACCGGCGGCAGCCTGACCGCCGGCCAGCACGGCGGCATCACTGTGTCGCTGTCGAGCAATGACCCCGCGATCATGCTGGCTCCCAACGCCACGACCCCAGGAACCCCGACGCTCGACGTGGTGGTCCCGAACGGCGCCACCAGCTTCAGCTACTTCGTGCAGGGCGTCGAGAACTCGCAGACCCGCGGCACCGTCACCGCGCTAGCCTCAGGATTCGTGACCGGCACCGCGAGCGACTCGGTAGCCCAGCCCGCGGCAGACATCATCTTCCTGCCGACGTCGATCTCCTCGACGGCGGCGAACGTCGACTTCCAGACCCGCCTCGGAATCCCCGACGCGCTGGGCAACAGCATCAGCCAGGAGCAGAGTCTCCGGGCCGGCGCAACCGCGGTGACCACGACGATCAACAACACCAATTCCACGGCGGCGCAGCTGGTGACCCAGGCCCAGGGGAACACCCAGAGCGCGACTACCACCGTGAGCGCCGGCACGGCGCGGTCCCCCAGCGGCCTCGCAGCGGGTGGGGTCCAATTCGATCCGCAGGCCCAGGGCACGACCGGCGTCACCGTAGGCATCCCCGGCTTCCGGGTCATCCCGGCGTCGACCATCACGGTGAACATCGGGCCGTAGCAGGGAGGGCGGGGGCAGGTGGTCGCGAGGGATCGCTCCGGGTTTCGCACCGGGCGGTCCCTCGCGGGCTTTCGGGGGTGCAGGGATCCTTTCTTTGCACGACAAAGTACTTGACACATTCGGCCCCGCGCGGTATCCTCGTCCCATGCCCGCCCCCCGAGCCCAGCGCCGCGTCCCCGAGGAGGTTCCCCTCCAGGACCGCGCCATGGAGAACCTCCGCTTCATCCGCGACACGATGGAACGGGCCGGCGCGTTCACGGGGGTGCCGGGCTGGGGCGGGGTGGGCATGGGCGTCACCGCCCTGGCCGCCGCGTGGATTGCCCACCAGCAGCCGACCATCGAACGCTGGCTGCTGGCCTGGCTCGCCGAGGGATGGCTCGCCTTTGCCATCGGCGGGGTGGCGATGGTGCGGAAGTCCAGCGCGGGGGTTACGCCGCTGACCTCGCGGCCGGGGCGCCGGTTCGTGCTGGCATATACCCCGCCGATCGTGGTCGGAGGCCTGCTCACCGCCGCGCTGTACCAGGCCGGGCTCCCCGGCTTGCTGCCTGGGATCTGGCTGCTCCTGTACGGCGCGGCGGTGGTGACGGGCGGCGCGCTGTCGGTCCCCGTTGTTCCCGTGATGGGCGCCTGCTTTCTCGGGCTGGGCACGGTCGCGCTCTTTGCGCCGGGAACCTGGGGCGATGGCCTGATGGCCGCGGGGTTCGGAGTGCTGCACATCGGCTTCGGGCTGTGGATCGCGAGGAGGTATGGTGGCTAAGGCGAATGCAGCCAGGCGCGGGGCCGGCCCCGACGCCGGAGCGGCGAAAGCGGGCCTGAAGAGCGTGGCCGGAGGCGGCTCGGCGCTGACGCCGGACTTCGACCGGATCATCCACGAGCGGATCCGGCTGGCCATCGTCAGCTCGCTGGCCGTCAACGACCGGCTCACCTTCAACGAGCTCAAGGATCTGCTGGGCACCAGCGACGGCAATCTCAGCGTGCACGCGCGCAAGCTCGAGGACGCGGGCTATGTGGCCTGCAGCAAGTTCTTCGATGGACGGGTGCCCCGGACGGAGTTCAGGCTCACCGCCGCGGGACGGAAGGCGCTGGAGCGCTATCTGGCGCACATGGAAGCGCTGATCCGGGTGACCCGGGGATAGTCCCGACCGGCGGAGGCTGGCCGGCGCGCAATGGGCGACGCTGCTGGTCGCCCTCTTTCAGGGAGAGAAACTTTGTAATGCAAAGCACTTCACTGCACGCGGCGATCATCATGGACGGCAACGGCCGCTGGGCCACCCGGTTGGGGCAGCCGCGTACCGCCGGCCATGCCGCAGGCGCCGACGCCGTCCGCCGGGTGGTGCGGGCGGCACCGGGCTGCGGCATCTCGACCCTCACCCTCTATGCCTTCTCCTCCGACAACTGGCAGCGCCCGGCGAGCGAAGTCCGCGGCCTGCTGGCGCTCTTCCTCCGCTATTTCCGGGAGGAACTCGACGCCTGTCGGGAGGCGGAGGTCCGCCTCACGGTGATCGGCCGCCGGGATCGATTGCCGCTCGCGCTGCGCGCCGCCATCACCACGGCGGAGCGTGCGACCGCGGACTGCAGCCGGCTCTGGCTGCGGCTCGCCATCGACTATTCCGCACGCGACGAGATGCTGCGGGCTGCGGCGCGCCTGCCCCGGAGTGCCGCGCCAGGCGCGGGGTTCACCAGGGACCGGTTCGCGGCCGCCCTGGGTGGCGCGCCCGAGGTCGACCTGCTGATCCGCACCGGGGGCGAGAGGCGGCTCAGCGACTTCCTGCTGTGGGAATCGGCCTACGCGGAGCTGGTCTTTCTCGACCAGCCATGGCCGGAGTTCGGCGCGAAGCACCTCGTCCTGGCGGTGCAGGAGTTCCGGCGCCGCAACCGTCGATTCGGCCGCATCGCGGAGGGGAGGGGCGCATGAACGTCCACCGCGGAGCCGCCGCCAACCTGCTCTGGCCCGTGCTGCTGCTCGGCGTGGCCGGCGACTTCCTGTTCCGCGCGGAGGGACTCGGAATCAACCTGGCCGTGTGGACCTCCGGTGTGGTGGCCGCCTGGTGGCTGTACCGGCAGAGGATGGGTGACCTGCCCGCGGGAGTGGAACGGGCCCTGCTCGTCGGAGTACTGGCCCTGGGCGCCGCCTTTGCATGGCGGGAGAATCCGATGCTGCGATTCCTCGATGCGGTCGCGCTGGTGCTGAGCTTTGCGCTGCTGCCGGTCGCCGCGGGGGCAGCCTCCGCCGAAACGCTGCGGGAGCTTTCGCTCGGACGACTCATCGCCTCGCTGTTCGGGCTGCTGCGACGCCTGCTCACCGGCCTGGTACCGACGCTGCTGGATGCCAACCGGGTCCGGCGGGAGGGCCCGAGCTCACGCGTCGCCACCGTGGCCGCTGTTGCGCGGGGCACGATAGTCACCGTCCCGCTGCTGCTGATCTTCGGGGGCCTGTTGGGCCACGCCGACCCGGTCTTCGGGGACGTTCTTGCCGGACTGGTGGGGTTCGACCCGGAGCGACTGGCGAGTCACACCATCGGCCTGCTTGCGGCGGGATGGATCGGGTCCGCCCTCCTCTCCGGGGTCCTCAGCGGATCTGCAGTTCCCGAGCGGCTGGAGTGGGCATCACTCCACCTGGGATTCGGGCCGGTCGAGATCGGCATGATCCTCGGGCTGGTGGATCTGCTTTTCGCCGCGTTCATCGCCTTCCAGTTGCCGTATCTCTTCGGGGGGGCCGGGTGGGTGGAGCGGACCGCCGGCGTGACCCTGGCCGAGTATGCGAGGCACGGCTTCTTCGAGCTGGTAGCCGTCTCGGGACTGGTCCTGCCGATGCTGCTACTTCTCCACGCCCAGCTCCCGGAGGAAGACCGCCGGGGCGAGCGGCTCTACCGGGCGCTGGCTGGCTGGCAGATTCTGCTGGTGCTGGTGATCATGGCGTCGGCCATCCATCGCATGGCGCTGTATCAGCGGGAGTTCGGGCTCACTGAAGACCGGTTCTTCGCCTCGGCGCTGATCGGGGGACTCGCGGTCACCTGCTGCTGGTTCGGCGCCACCGTGCTCCGCGGGTCGGCGAATCGTTTCGCGGGAGGAGCGCTGCTGGCCTGGGCGGGGTGGCTCGCGCTCCTGCATGTGGTGAATCCCGAAAGGGTGATCGTCGAGACCAATCTCGCGCGGGCGAAGTCCGGGCAGGTGCTGGACGTCGACTACCTGAGTCGCCTCACGAGTGATGCCGTCCCGGCACTGGTGGAAGGACTGGCCAGCATGCCGGAATCGGAGCGGGGCCGGGTCGAACACGAGCTTCGGGAGGGGCCAGCGCCCTCCGTGCACGACTGGCGGGACTGGCATTTCGGCCGGCAACGGGCGGAGCGGCTGATCGCCGACCTGCACTGACCACGGCCCATCACACGCGGGAGGCTGCAGTGGTGTCGAATCAGCTGGCAGTGCTGCTATCGTCGTTCGCCTTTCTCGGAAGCTGTGGCCTGGCCGTCGTGCTGATGCTCGCGTGGGGCTGGGCTGCCCGGACCGGAAATCGCCGGCTCGCGCGGGGCGCCGGGTTCGGCATCGCCGGGCTCGCGGTTGCCTATGTGGCGGCGCTGGTCGGCTTCGGTCTGCTGAGCAGCGACTCGATGCTGCCCGCGGGAAGCGAGAAGTACTTCTGCGAGATCGACTGTCACCTCGCCTATAGCGTGGTTGGGGTCCGCACGGCGGAAGGCGTGAGGGGGGCGACGGGGCCAGTCTGGGCCGTGGCGCTGCGGACCCGGTTCGACGAGACCACGATTTCCGCGCGAAGGGGGCGTGAGGCTCCGCTCTGGCCCGCGCCACGGCACGTCTCGCTTCGGGATACCTCCGGAGGATTCCATGAGCCGGTGTCCGGTGCGTCCGAGTGGCTTGCGAGACAGCAGATTGTCTCGACTCCACTGACGCAGGAGCTTCGCCCCGGGGATTCCTACCTCACGATGCTCCTGTTCGAGCTGCCGGCTGGTGCCGCGCCCGCGGCGTTGCTCGTCGAGGATTCCGAGTGGATCGGCCGCGTTCTCATCGGGGACGAGCGGAGCCCATGGCACGGCAAGGTACTCCTGCCCCTTCCACCCGCCGGGGCATGAACGTCATTCCCGCACTCGCGGCGGCGATGGCGGCGCTGCTGCTCGGCGTCCGGCCCGCTCCCGACCCCTCCGACGATGGCCGCGACGACTGTGACCTGTGGTTGGTTGCCGCGGCGCTCGCGGTGCTGGTCCGCTGAAGGTGGCTAGTCGCGGGCCAGTGTGGGGTAGAGCATGGCGCCGTGCTGGCGGCATCGATTCTCCGCCGGGTCGCGCCGTATAGATTTCACGACCTCCCTAAGCCGGTCGTGGCGGGAGGTCCTGAAGGAGAGTACCGGCCGCTCGTTCGATGGGCGGGCCATCTTCGACTATTTCCAGCCGCTCAGCCCGTGGCCCAAGCCGGAGAACAGGGGGCGGACGGCCACGCTGCCGCCGCTAAAGGAAACGCATCACCGATGTCGAACCATCTACTGTCCCGCCGGGCGTTCGTGCTGGCTGCCGGCGGCGCCGCCGCAGGTCTCGCTGCCGTCGGCACCGACGCCTTTGCCTGGGAGCCGCGCAGGGTGGAACTCAGCCGGTACGATGTGCCGGTGCCCAGGGCTTCCTCTCGCCCTGCACGGGCTCACCATCGCCCATCTGAGCGACATTCATCTGTATGACGGGTTGCACGAGGCCGCGCGGCGGAGCATGCAGCTGGTTGGCGAGGCGCGGCCCGATGTCACAGTTATCACCGGCGACCTGGTCGAGCGAGTGATGCAACTTGTCGAACTCGGCCCCTTCCTGCAGGGATGCCGGGGGCGGTTCGCGACGGTTGTCACGATGGGGAACTGGGAACACCAGGTGGGAGTGTCGCCCGGGTTGCTGCAGGCCACCTGCGCGGCCGCGGGTGCCGCCTTTCTCTACAACGAGGCGCAAGTGGTCCGCGTCGGTGATGGGTCGCTCGCGCTGGTCGGCCTGGACGACCCGCGAGCGGGGATCCCGGATCCCTCCCGGGCGCTGCGCGACGTCCCGGCCGACGCGGTGCAGCTCTGGGGCTTCCACGCGCCGGGGTACGCGGATCAGTTGCTGCGGGAGCCCTACCCAAGGCCAGCACTGACGCTGGCGGGGCACACGCACGGCGGACAGATTCGCCCGCCGCTCCTGCCGGCGATCACGCCGCCCGCGAGCGGCCGCTTCGTGGCCGGCTGGTATCGCGATACCTTCGCCCCGATGTACGTGTCACGCGGCATCGGCACCAGCGGAATCCGGGCGCGATTCCGCTGCCCGCCCGAGGTGGTCCTGCTTACGCTCCGCCCTCCTGCTTCAATTCCCTGAGCGCCCGCGCCGCCTCGCGGCCGGCGTGGGTGCCCCGATAGCGATCGGCGAACCGGGCCAGCTCGACGATCAGGCGGTCCCTCCGGCCCGTGGCCCGGTACAGCTCGATGAGCAGGTTCGCCGCCAGCACTTCGTGGCGGGGATCGGGGGCGCTGCGCCGCACCTCGAGCAGCAGTCGCTCGGCGGCCTCAGGCTCGGCCAGGTGGTCGCGATGCACCTGCGCCAGCTTGATCCTGGCGAGATTGTCGCCGGGGTTGGCCGCGATCAGCGCCTGGAACGACGCCACAGATTCCCGGTAGTACCCGCGGGCGACCAGCGATTCGGCACCCGAGTGTGCCGGCTCAGGCTTGAGATTGCCCATCCCGAGTACCGTGTGAGCGAAGCCATGCGCGGTGCCCGCGATGGCGAACCAGAGCAGGGTCGAGATCGCGAAGATCAGCGGCAGGTCGAGCAGCAGCAGGAGCAGAAACACGCCCCCTCCGTACCACCCTTTCATTGCGCCGACGCCCTCTCCCATCACCAGAATTGGCAGCGCCGGCAGGGCAGTCCGGACGAAGAGCTTGAGGAAGGCCGCCTTGTCGGCCGAATCGTCCGAGAAGAGCGGGTGGTCGATCATGGCGACATCCGCGCCAGGTCGCCGAGCAGGGCATCGGGGCGGGGGGCGCGGCCGAGGAAATCCTCGAGCACCTGGCGTGAAGGGCGCTCTCTGCCGAAGCGGTAGATGGCCGCGCAGAGTCGAGGGTACATCAGCGAGTCGGCCGCGGCGAATGGGCCCCAGCGATCGCGGGACCGGGCGCGCAGATCGGCCACGAAGAATGCGCCGAGCGCATAGTTGATCAGATAGCCGGGGCCGTCGATGAGCTGGCCGCGCATCGCCCACCAGGACCATTCAGGGTGAGGGCGAATCCGGAGGTACTCGGAAGTGATGTCAGACCAGATCCGGTTGGGGTCGGCGTCGGGGGTCCGGTGCACCCGGATCTCGAACAGCGCCCACGCCAGATCGAAGACGATCCCCGCATACTTGGCCCGCAGCGATTCCGCGAGCGACGCGCTGTCCCCCAGGAAACGCACCTGCCAGGCCGGCTCATACAGCTCGAGAGCCGGCAGGTCCGCGAGCGCCTCCGTGAAGGTGTCGTTGTCCGGCCAGTCGGTGTACGCCGGCCGGGTGCGGATGCCGGCGATGTGGATCGCATGGCCACTCTCGTGCAGCAGTTCGGCGAGGTTCTCGAGTCCGCCGCCGAGGTAGCTGGTGAACACCCATGGCTCGCCCGGGACGAACCGCCCGCCGATCCAGCGGTTGCGACTGCCGAAGTCGGTGAAGGCGACCGGGTACTTCCCCGCGCGCGCTTCGAGGTCGTAGCGAATCTGCAAGCGGGCCGGCGCCGCGCCGAGCGCGTCGTAGTAGGCATCGTTCACCCGCCGGATGTCGGCGAGTGCGGGGATGCCCGGACTCAGATGCCGGCTGGCCGCACCGGTGCGGTAGTACCAGTCCCACGGTTCGAGCAGGGTATCGGGCATGGCGGCGCGCCAGGCGCCGAGCGCCTCGACGATCCACGCTTCCACCTGTGCGGTGCTCAACCCGAAGGCGGGGCCCTTCTGCTCGATCGGCGAGGCGCTGTCTCCCCACGCGGTGCGGCGCAGGCGGAGCAGGGCGCGGTAGGGGCTGCTGCTGTCATCCGCGCCATTGATGCTCCGCCAGACCGGATCGAGGGCGAGAAAGAGCCGCCGCCGCCTCGCGGGATCGTCGGTGCGTGGCAGAAGGCCAAGGACTGTGAGGCGGTTGAGAGTGTCGCCGTCGACCAGTATGGTATTGGCCGCCCGCTCGTAGGTCGCCAGCACCGAGTCGGTGAGCAGACGCAGAGAATCCTGCGGTGCGGCCGTCTGCATCTCGGCGGCCGAGTCCGTCCGCCCAAGTCCACCCTCGCGGGCCTCACGCAGTACCGCCCGGGCCCGTTCGTCCTCGGCAGAGTAGAGCCCGCGGGCCCTGTCATCGAGCAGCAGCGAGAAGCGGGCCCCGAAGATCCGGAGACTGTCCCGGATCTGTTTCGTCGTCACGCCGTCGGGGCTGGCGTCCCGCCCGAGTGACTGGGTCAGCCGGAGCTGATCGTCCCAGTAGCGGACGACCTGATAGACGCGCTCGACGGGAGCGAGTGGACTGTTGCCGCCCGGGGCGGGCACGGTGGCGGGGTGGCAGGCGGCGAGGACGGGGAGCCCGAGGGAGAACAGCAACCGGGCGCCCGCGAGGGGCGCCCGGCCAAGCGCGACGCTGATCCGCCGCCGTGCGGGCATCAGGGAGATCCCGCGCCCGGATCGTCCCGATCTGCTGCGGGCGGGGCGCCGATGTCGCCGGTGTCCCGGTCCCACCACCACTGCTTCTCCAGGGCGCGCTTGCGGGGGTAGATCTCGTCGAGCGTGTCGCCCTCGTAGAGCCGCCCGTTCTTCATCACGTAGCGGATGCTGGTGGTGTTGTGGATGTCGTCGAGCGGATTCTGGTCCAGCACCAGCAGGTCGGCCAGCTTGCCGGGCTCGAGCGAGCCGAGATCCTGGTCCATGCCGATGGCCTGGGCGCCGAAGATGGTCGCCACCCGCAGGACGTCGTGCGGCTTCATGCCCCCCGAGGCGATGGCCCACAGCTCCCAGTGGTCGCCAAGGCCGTCCAGCTGCCCATGCCCGCCGAGCCCGACCTTGCCGCCGGCCTCCACGATCCTGCGGGCACCTTCGGCGATGCGCTGAAAGACGTACTGATTGTCGCGGAACCAGGGCCGCCGCTCGGCCCGGCCGTCGATTTCTGCGTGCGGCATGAAGCGGCGCACCTTGGGTATGTCGTGGATGTCGTAGTGCTCGTAGAAGTAATTCTCGCTGAACGGCCCACCGTAGGAGACCAGCAGCGTCGGCGTCCAGGTGATGCCGGACTGGGCGTAAAGCTGCACCACATCCTGCGACAGCGGCATGATGGGGAGGGCGTGTTCGTGGCCCGGGTAGCCGTCCATGGCGAAGGTCAGGTTCATCTTGAAGTCGAGCCCGCCTTCGGTGGTCGGCATCAGGCTCTGCTCCCTGGCCGCCATGATGACCCACTGCCGCTGCTTCCGGTTGCCGGCCATGTACTGCTTGATGGTGTGGGTATGGTAGAACTCACTGTAGCGCTTGAGCGCATTGCGCACGTCGTCGAGGCTCGCGAACGGCTCCTCGATGTACGGCCCGAACACCCCCGGGCCGGTGTGGTAGATGCGCGGCCCGAGGAGGGCGCCCTCCTCCACCTGGTCGGCGTAGGTCAGCACGTCGGTGGTGTTGGTCTGCGGATCGCGAACGGTGGTGACGCCGTACGCGAGGTTGGCGAGATACTTCCAGACCTGGGTCTCGTGCACACCGAAAGTGGGCCAGGGGTGGGCGTGGATGTCTACCATGCCAGGCATGATCGTCTTGCCCGCCACGTCGATGAGCTTCGCGCCGACGGGCCGGTCGCATCCCGAGGCTGCGACGCACACGATCCGGTTGTCAGTGATCACCACGTCGCCCTGCTCGATCAGCTCGTCTCCCTTCATGCTGATGATGCGGGCGCCGGTCAGGACCACGGTGCCCCTCGGGACGTCCCGGGGCACGGTCACGGCGATGTCCAGGCGGGGCGGGTCGTAGGCCGGAGCCTTGGCGAGCGAATCGACGCGGGCCTTGAAGGTGGAGTCGGGCTTCTCGCCCATCGCCTTGAGGGAGTCGGCGCGGAGTGAATCGGCCGTCGCCTTGAGCTTCGCCAGCGAATCGGCGCGCGCCATGTCGTAGCGGAAGAAGCTCCGTCCCAGGGCCCAGGTGACGCTCTTGCCATCGGGCGCCCAGCCGATGAAGTCGCCGCCTACCCGGGTGAGCCGCTTCGCCGGGAAGACCGCCGTGGCCGGGTCGGCAATGTTGATGGTGAGGGGCAACTGGCCGGTCATCGGCAGGGTGACGAGATAGACGTAGTTGTTGACCAGGGCCAGGACCCGCTCGCTGTCCGGCGAGATCAGGATTTCGTCCGCCGCGTTCGGCTCGGCGGCGGGAGCGTTCACGGTGAAACCGGTGATCTTGATCAGCGCCTTGCGGTCGGTGCCGTCGAAGCGCATCGAGAGCAGGCCTTCGCCGCCATCGTAGAGGTAGATGCGGTTCGGGTCGCGGGAGAAGTGCGGCCGTCCGGTGGGGTTGACGGGGCCGACCCGCTGCACCGCACCGCCCTTTGCGGGAATCCAGACCAGGTCATACCCGGGGCCGAATCCCTCCCGGATCCGCGCCTCGCGCGGCCCGCGCAGCGCCACGATGCGCTGGCCATCGGGGGACCAGGCGGGGAACATGTAGAACGCCGGCGCCGTGACCAGTCGCTGCGGCTTGCCGCCCGTCGCGCTCACCGACTGGATGAATCCCCCCGCGTTGCTCCAGGTGATGTAGGCGACCGACTTGCCGTCGGGCGACCACGACGGCTGCTGCTCGTGTACCGTGTCGCTGGTCAGGCGGCGGGGTTTGCCGTTGGGGAGGTCGAGCCGGTACAGCCGGTCGAGGGCGCTGAAGACCAGGCTCCGGCCGTCGGGCGAGACCGCCACGTCGCGCACCTGTTTGGCAAGGATGTCGCCGGTGTCCGCGCGGTAGGCCGATTGCACCAGTGGACCCAGCGCGAGATTCACCGGGGCGGTGAAGGGAATCTCGGTGGCGGTGGTGTCGGTGAGCGACACCTTCCAGATCCTGCCGCCCCAGGTGGTCAGCAGCGCCTTGCTGTCGGGGGTGAAGGAGGAGCCAGGCATCAGGTCGCGGGTGAACCGCGATTCCTGGTCGTCGCGCTGGACCGGATAGCGGAGCCAGCGCTCGTCGCCGTTGGTGAGGTCGCGGAGGCGGAGGCCGGTCTCCGCATCGTGGCGCACCGCATACACCAGCCAGTGGCCGTCGGGCGAAAGTATCGGGCGCATGGCACTGCCGTAGACGTCGGTCTGGGGGAAGATCTTCCCGTTTTGCCGGTCGAAGATGGCCAGCTGCCACTGCGTGATGTCGATATTGTAGCCGAACCCGCCCCGCTTCCTGGCGTACCAGAGGTATCGTCCATCGGGTCCGAAGGCGGCGCCGAGGCTGTTGATGTTGGTGCCCCTGCCGGTCCCGAGGGCTCCCACGCCCTTGTCGTCCTTGGTGAGGCTGACGCCAGGGCCGCCGTCCTTGTGGAACAGCCAGAGCTGGTAGCTGCTGCCGATCGGCGCATTGGTACGGGAGACCACGATGTACTGCCCGTCGGGCGTCCACTCCGGCGAGGCGTAGAGGTTGTTGTCGCCCTTGCTCACCGCCGCGGGCTTGCTTCCGTCGGGGTCCATCGTCCAGACGTTCTCGCCGCCGTCACGATCACTCAGGAAGACGATGCGCTTTCCATCCGGTGACCAGCGCGGCTGGGAATCGAACGGTGGCCCGTGAGTGATCGGCGTGGCCCGGCCGCCGGTGAAGGGCAGGGTGTAGATGTCGCCGAGCAGCTCGAAGGCGATGGTCTGCCCGTCGGGGGAGACGTCGAGCGACATCCAGGTGCCTTCGCTGTCCTCGAATGTCACTGTGCGGGTGGTGACGAGCGGAAGGCTGTCGATCTTCTTCCTGGTCGTGTCGCCGTGAAGGGCGGCGAGCATCGCCATCGCGTGGAGCAGCATCGGGACTCCGAGGGGAGGATGTGGGCGAGGTCCGGGTGAGGCGGCGCGGACGACGTACGCGCTGGCCAGGACGGAGTTTCGCGCAGTCCGGGCCGGCTCGGCAGCGGACCCGGGAGTGCGAGACCCCATCATGGTGGTGCGGTGGGCAAGCACCGGTCGTTGGATCGGCGGGGAATCTGCCTTTTCCGCACCGGCGGGCAAGGGTGCCGGACTGGCGTCGGGCTGCGGCTGACGTTGAATCCTGAAACACAAGTCCGGCGAGTGCTCGCGCACGCCGGGGATGTCGCAGCCCAGCCGACATGGCGCTCCTGGGGCCGCAGTCTACGGGGTCATTCCTCGGCGCCGAAGTGGAGAGCCTGTCGGTGCGCCTGTCAGACGCAAGCAGGAAGGAGCCCGGCAGCCCGGATTCCCGGCTCGCCATGCCGTCACCGCTTCCGCGGCAGACGCGGAGCGTGTTGCAGCACCTCGCACCCCGACGGGACGTGATCGGGGGCGCCTATGCCAGACCGCCCAGGTTGAACATGGTCCGGAAGGCGCGGAACACCTCGCGATAGTCGTCGTGCCGCCAGGCCACGGTGCGCGGCCCCTGCCGCTGGAAGCCGGGCACCATGGCCGCATGGTCGGCATACACCGTTTGGGCGAAGTCCACCTCGAGCGTCACCGGCGCCGCGAGCTCGAACGGCCGGGCGCGCCGGGCCGCGTCCGTCTCCCCAGGCGCAAAGCCGGCCACCGCTTCACGCATGGCGTCCTGCAGCATTCCGCAGGCGATCTCCGGCGCGGCGCTCCGTGCCGAGTGGCGGCTCACCGCCTCCTTCACGACCACGATCCGCACCGTCTCGCCGAGCAGCGCCCGCGCTTCCCGTGCGGCGGCGGCATCGCCTGACACCAGCGCCACCGGCACACCGAACGCTCCCGCGAGCGCGGCGTTGATGCCGATCTCACCGACGGAGGTACCGTTGAGGCGCACGTCGAGGATCCTGTCTGAATAGGTGTGGTCGAGGATCGCGTGCGTGGTGCCGGCCCGGGCGTGGTAGCCGACGAAGGCGGCGAGGTCCCAGCCGCGGTCGATCCCCTCCATCATCGACCAGGTCTTGGGGCCGCCCGACAGCAACTCCGCTTTCGGATGCAGCTCCTCGGCCAGCAGGTTGCGCATCGTCCAGTGGCTGTCATTCACCAGCACCTGCGTGGCGCCGCCGAGCAGCGCGCCTTCGATGGCGGCGTTGGCTTCCCGCGTCATCAGCCGGCGGAAGCGGCCGTACTCGGTGGCGCAGCGCGGATCGATCGGGTTGGTCTGGTCCTCGTGGACCACGCCCGCGATCCCTTCCATGTCGACGGAGATGTAGACACGCATGGCGAGTAGGGAAGAGGGAAGTGAATCGGGCCCCGGTCGCCGGGGCCCGAGGATGGTACCCACTCCGTCCCAGCCGGCCAAGGGTATTGGCGCGACCTGGTGGTCAGGGCCCGGCGAAGATCCGGATGGCCTGACCGGCGCGCTCCACCCTGCGCGTCCGCCCCTCGATGCGGAGTCCCGGTGCCGTCAGCAACAGATGACCCGGCTGATCCACCACGGCCGGTTCTTCTGGGATGCCAGTGATCAGGAGGTCCCGGACTCCGTTGAACAGGGGATGACTGCCCGCTGGCTCGGTGAGTGCGAGACGATCGATTACCTCAGCCGAGAGCCCGTCCTTGGAGAGGCGGAGAAACCGGCGATGGACGATGCCCCCATCCTTGAGCGCCACGACGTTCCACGGATCGAAGCGCTGTGGCCAGAGCGGAACGCCCGAGTCGGCGACGATCTCCACTCGCCAGCCGGGGGCGTCCTGCACCGAATCCCGCAGTGCCTCGTGCGTGACCTGGATCGTCTGCACGTCGTCGTGGGCGAGGCGCCGGATGGAATCCTCCTCCGCGGCGGTCAATCGGCAGCGTGCTCCCGCCGGGACGGCGCCACGCAGCAGCTGATCGAGGGAGCGGGTCGGTCCCCGTTCTAGTGCCTCTCGCCACTTTGGCGCGAAGCCGTCGAGCAGCTGCCCCATGGCGGGGCCAATTGTGTACGCCCGGAGCCGCGCGCCGTCGGGGCCGAATCCGGCGACGGGGAAGGGAATGGTGTCCAGGCTTGCCGCCCGGAACTCGACGTAGGTGGCGAGTCCCTCGTTGAGTTCTGTTCCGCGTTCGTACTCGACGGCCCCGACCGGCAGGAGCGCGAACCGAAGCTCCCGGGTATGCAGCGCCGAGCGGGCCCAGCAGCCCGGATCCTGGAGCGCCACCGCCCGGCGCCACTGCTCGGTCTCCATCCGCTGCAATCGCTGCGCTGCTTCGGATTCGACGGGGTAGGTGAAGAACTCGGCTTCGTTGGCGGTCCAGTCCGCGTGGTGCGCCCGCTGGAATACGTGGAAGGCCTCATGGATGAGCGTCGCCGCCCAGCGAGTGGCGCTGCCGGGGCGGTGCCGGTCCAGCAGCAGCGTCGCCGTGATGGCGCTGTCGAGCTGGGCGGAGGAGTTGGCGTTGACCGCGGGGTCCCGGCCAGCCATCACCCAGATCCCCGGTCTGCCCGTGGGGGCATAGCGCGCGCCAGGGGCCGGATGACTAGAGAGCCAGGTGGAGTCGCCATCGAAGACGGCAACGGGAGTGGTCGCGGGATCGAAGCCGGGCCAGAGCGGGCGGGTGCTGAGCCGAGCGTATGCCGCGATGACCTCGACCGCCTCCGGCCCCTGTGCCGCGAGGGGAGAGGTTCCGAGGAGCAGGCACAGCGCCAGCGGCGATCGACGGATCGGCATCCCCCAGGGATGCTTCGATACTGCGGATGGTCGCACTACATCAACTGTCCGCGCAGCACGGTCACCGCATGGCCACCGAGCAGAACGCGCTCGCCTTGACACTCGACCCGGACGGTACCGCCTCGGGCCGACGCCTGGTAGCCGGTCAGCGCGGTGAGGCCGAGCCTGGCGCTCCAGAACGGCGCGAGGGCACAGTGTGCCGATCCGGTGACTGGATCCTCGGTGACGCCGGCGCCCGGCGCGAAGAAGCGGGAGACGAAATCGTACGGCTGGCCGGCGTCGGCGCGGCTGGTGACGATCACGCCGCGTACCGGGAGGCGTGCCAGGGCACCGTGATCGGGCGCGAGCGCACGCACGGTGGCCTCGTCGGCGACCTGCACCAGGTAGTCGAACTGGTTCTTGCCAACCCACTCGGCCCGCGCCAGACCGAGCGTGTTCAGCAGTGTCGGCGGGGGCTCGACCGGCTCGGCGCGCGTGACGGGAAAGTCGAGGGTGATGAGATCGCCGGCGCGGGTGGCGGTGAGCAGCCCGCTACGAGTGTGGAATCGGGCCGGGGCATGGGGCGGCAGGTACGCCTGCTTCCAGAGAACGTGCGCGCTGGCGAGCGTGGCATGGCCACAGAGGGCCACCTCGACCGCGGGCGTGAACCAGCGCAGCGAGAAGCCGTCGTCCGTGCGATGCAGGAACGCAGTCTCGGAGAGGTTCATCTCCCGCGCCACCGCCTGCATCCACTCTTCGGTGGCGGGCCGAGGCAGGATGCAGACGGCCGCCGGATTGCCGCCGAAGGGATGCTCGGTAAAGGCGTCGACGACAGTGATCGCGGTAGTCATGGGATGATCGCCTCGGCTTCGATCTCCACCATCAGGGCGGGGTCGATGAGCGACTTCACCTCGACCATCGTGGCCACAGGGCGGATGTCCCTGAAGAATTCGCCGTGCGCCCGCCCGATTGCCTCCCAGTGGCTGATGTCGGTCACGAACATCCGGGTGCGCACCACATGCTGCATGGTAGCGCCGGCGCTGGCGAGCGCCTTCTCGATGGTCCTGAAGATGTGGAGCGCCTGGGCGTGGGGATCGCCGGGACCGACGACCGCGCCATCCGCTCCGACGGCGGTGGTGCCCGCCACATGGATGATCCGGCCTACCCGGACGGCGCGGGAGTAGCCGACGATGGGTTCCCACGGGGCGCCGCCGGGGATGTTCTGGCGAGACATGCCGAAACCGTAGCGGCTTGACGAGCCGCTCGCAACTGCGCGGACTAGCCGACCGCCTTCTTCCCTGCGAGCAGTACCGGGAAGAGCTTCGCCAGGCGCGGCATGGTTTGCTCGGGACTGATCGGCTTCAGCAGGTAGTCCGCGAATCTGGCCCGTCGACTCGGCCAGGTCATGCGGCTTCGGGAGATTGGCGTCGGCCGCCGTCGCGTCCGCGCGGGCGAGGCAATTCCTCTCATCAGGAGGAACGCCGCGGTTCGGTTGCTGAAAACGAACTGGGGGCCCTGCTTTGGCAGGGCCCCCAGATCATTCCGTTTCCGCGGGAGGTGAGGTGCCTCAGGCTGTCCGGCGCGCGAGCCGCTGGACCAGGCGAGCCGCATAGTCGTTGCTGACTACGATCATCACGAACAACGCCTTGAGCATTGAGACGCCTCCGGAAACAGTGGTGCGAAGTGCTTGCGCAAGTGCCGTGCCCAGCCCATTCCCGGATTGCCCTCAAATGGCTCACACGTAAGTGTATGAGAATCAACAGCTTGAAAAAGCCGACGGATTGAGGCGGGCTGGTACTCGTCGCGATTCCGACACGCCCGTCGACACACTGATCCGAGTTGAGGCATCACAGCTTCAAGTACCGGGCAACAGTTGCCGACAACTCCCGGAAGAGGAATGCCGCTCACCCCCAGAAGCCAACGATGGGATTGTCGAATGGGTTCCTGCCCGATCGATCCTCCTGATTCTTGTCATCGGCCTGTCCCCGTTCTCGGTTGGGTTCCGGGTCCGGGCCGATCGGCTGGCCTCGGCGATCGCTGGCCGGGCCGCCTCCCGGCTCACCAAAGCAGGCCTGGAGGTCTCGGGCGCCTACACCTTCGACCGCTCGAGCGACCTGCGCGGCGGCGTCCGCCGGGGTACGGTCGGCCGGGGCCTGCTGAATCTGGGACTGGCGGGGGATCCGGGTCGGTTCGCCGGCCGTGGGGCGGGGCCTTCCTTATCGGGGTTCAAACCCAAGCCGGGTCCGTCGGCTCCGCGCTTACCGGGGAGATCCAGGCGTTCTCCAACAGCGATGCCCGGCATTTCGTCCAGTCTGCGGGGTGTGGTTCGAGCAGCGGCTCCTGGGAGGTCGGGCGCGGCTCAAGCTGGGCCAGGTGGACGCCAACGGCGAGTTCGGGGTGGTGCAGAGTGCCGGCGAATTCATCAACGCCTCCGCCGGGTTCAGCCCCACCAGGTACGGTCGGCCGACCTATCCCGATCCGGTGCCGAGCGTGAATGTCTTCCTGCTGCCGGCGGCGCAGGCGGGGAGGCTCGGCTTCGGCTATTGGCGACACAGCGGTCACGCGCCGGTCTTCGGGGGAGGAATGCAGCGTGCGCCGCAGGGCTGGTACGCGACGCCGGAAGCGCATTCCGGCCTGGCGTTCGAAGTCGATCGGGTGCTGGCGGTCCTGGCCAATACGGCCCGGGAACGGCCTCCTTTCGATGAAGCCCAGCTCGACGACTACCGGAGCATGGAGGATCTTCCCCTCGGTCTCATGACGGCGATGCTCCAGCCCTTTCTGCGCGATGGGCCCGGGCGCCTGACCAGGATCGAGGAGTCGATCGCCACGCAGGACGCCGGACGGGGACCGGCGACCTCGCCTCGGCGCAGGCCCGGCTCCCGAAACTGATCAGGGAATGGGATCGTGCGCGCGACGTGGCCGTGCAGCTGCTGGAGGCGGGCGGGGCTCAGGTCTCCGGATTCGCCTGAGACGGGAGCGGAGCCGGCGGCAGGGTAGGCGCCGCGGCCAGCAATGCCTGGGTGTAGGGCTGGCTCGGCGCGGAGAGCACCTGTTCCGTCGGCCCGGTTTCCACGATCTTCCCCTGGTACATCACCGCGACCCGATGCGCCACTTGCCGGACCACGGCCAGGTCATGAGCGATGAATAGATAGGCGAGGCCGCGTCGCTGCTGCAGCACCTGCAACAGGTTCAGCACCTGAGCCTGCACCGAGACGTCGAGGGCCGACACCGGTTCGTCGAGCACCAGGAAGGACGGGTCCACCGCCAGGGCCCGCGCGATTCCCACCCGCTGCCGCTGTCCCCCGGAAAACGCCCGCGGGTATCGATGCGCGGCTGCCGGATCGAGGCCGACCTCTTCCATGAGGCTCGCGACTCTCGCTCCGCGCTCCCCACGAGGCAGAATGTCGTGAATCTCCAGGCCCTCCGCGATCGCATTGCCGACGGTCATTCGTGGATTGAGTGCGCTCGACGGGTCCTGGAATACGATCTGCATGCGACGGCGGAGTGCGCGAAGTGCGATCGTGTCGAGCGCGAAGACCTCGTGGCCATCGACGATGACCGAGCCCGCCGCGGCCGGCTGGAGCCGGAGGATGGTCCGCGCCACGGAGGACTTGCCGGAGCCGGACTCGCCGACCAGCGCCAGCGTTTCGCCCCGGGCGATCTCAAACGACACCCCGTCCACCGCCCGCGCCCGGGTGCCATGACCGAGCCACCCGCCCGCAGTGTATTCCACCACGAGATCGCGGACCGAGACCAGCATCCCCTCAGCCACGGGGGGCCGCCCCCAGCCAGCAGCGCATGGTCTGTCCCGGCGCGACGGAGACGACCGGCGGCTCGGTCCGGCACACCGCCATCACCTGCGGGCAGCGCGGGTGGAAGCGACACCCGGCGGGGAATTCCCCCGGTACCGGGACAGTGCCGGGAATCGCGAGCAGCGGAGTGCGAGGGCCACGGAGCCTCGGCAGCGACGCCAGGAGTCCGCGGGTGTACGGATGGGCCGGCCGCTCGAACAGGGTCGCGGTCGCCGCCATCTCCACGATCCGTCCCGCGTACATCACGGCCACCCGGTCCGCGCGTCCGGCGACCACGCCGAGATCGTGAGTGATCAGCAGCATCGCCATTCCGCGCGCCCGCTTGAGCCCGTCGAGCAGCGCCAGGATCTGCGCCTGCACCGTGACGTCGAGCGCCGAGGTCGGTTCGTCGGCGACCAGCAGCTCCGGCTCAGCGGCTAGGGCGATCGCGATCATCACCCGTTGGCGCATTCCCCCGCTCAGCTGGTGCGGATAGCTGCCGTAGCGCGCCGTTCCGTCGGCAGAGCCCGACTTCGGCGAGCAGTCCCTCGGTGCGGGTCCGTGCCTCACGGGCGCTGAGCGGAAGGTGGGCGCGAATCGTCTCGCTGATCTGGTCGCCGATCGTCAGGACCGGGTTGAGGCTCGCGGCAGGGTCCTGAAAGACCATGCCGATGCGCCGCCCCCGCACCTGCCGCAGCGGTTCGCCGGTCAGTTCGAGCAGGTCGGTGCCATCCAGCCGGACGTGGGAATCGGCCTCGATCCGGCCGGGCTCCGGCACCAGTTGCAGCAGGGCCAGGCTCGTCAGGCTCTTGCCCGATCCCGACTCACCCACGAGTGCGAGGGTCTCCCCCCGGGCGATCGCGAAATCCACACCGTCGACCGGCGTTGCGCGCCCTGCCGGCGTGGGAAAGCTGACGCGCAGGTTCGCGACCTCGAGTAGCGCCGTCATACCCGTCCCGGCACGCCGGGTTGCTGCAACGCCTCACCGACGAGGTTCACGGCGAGCACCGCGATCACGATCGCGATGCCCGGCGCCAGACTCGCCCATGGCGCATCGAAGAGGTACGACTTGGCGTCCGAGATCATGCCGCCCCACGACGGCGTCGGAGGCCGCACACCGAGTCCGAGGTAGGAAAGCCCGGCCTCGAGCAGGATCACGTCGCCTACTGCGAGGGTGGTGGCCGCCGCGAGCGGACCGGCCACGTTGGGGAGCAGATGCCGGCGGATGACCCGCCACCGCCCCGCTCCCAGCGCCTCCGCGCTCCGCACGAAATCGAGCGTCCGCAGCCGCAGGACCTCGGCACGCACCAGCCGGCTGGTGCCGAACCAGCCGGTGCCGCCGATCGCGAGGATCAGGATGCCGAGCGGGATGTGCTCCATGATCGCGACGATGATGAGCAGGAGGAACAGCCGCGGAATGGCCAGCGCCGCGTCCACCAGCCGCATCAGCACCGCGTCGAGCACGCCGCCGGCGTAACCGGCCACGATCCCGACCAGGGCGCCGAGGGAGATGGAGAGCGCCACCGCGCCGACGGCCACGGCCAGCGAAACCCGTCCCCCCGAAGCGAGCCGGGCGAGCACGTCCCGGCGCGCGATGTCGGTACCCAGCGGGTGCCGCAGGCTGGGGCCGGCGAGGGAGGGGCTTGCGAGATCGTCCATGACCCGGGGATCGGGGAGCACCAGCGGGGCCAGCAGCGTCACCGCGATGAGTGCGAGCAGGAGCAGCAGGCCCCAGCGACCGCCGCGATCGCTCCAGATGATGTGCCAGGTGCTCATGCGGTGCGCAGCCTCGGGTCGATCAGCCGGTGCACGACGTCGGCGAGGAAGCTGCCCGCGATCACCGAGGCGGAGACGAGGAGCGTCGTGCCCATGATCACCGGATAGTCCCGGCTCGCGATCGAGTCGGCGGCGAGGGTGCCGAGGCCCGGCCAGGCGAACACCCACTCCACGAAGACCGATCCCGCGACCAGCAGCGGAAGCCACAGTCCGAAGAGGGCGAGCATCGTGCCGAGCGCATTGCGCCACGCGTGCCGCCAGCGGACCTCCCGCTCCGGCAGGCCCTTGCCACGCGCGGTACGCACGCAGTCGAGCGCCAGCGCCTCGGACATCGCGGCACGCTGGTAGCGCGCGGTGGCGCCGAGGGTCGCGACCGAGAGGGTGACCGCGGGCAGAATGAGGTGCCGTGCGACGTCGCCGATGCGGGCCGCGAGGGGCGCCTCCGGCGGGACCAGCGGATCGGCCATGAAGGCGACCGGCAGCCAGTGCAGCTCGGTGGCGAAGATCCAGACCAGCACCAGACTCAGCCAGAATGACGGGGTCGCGTATGCGGTCAGGGTGAGCACGGTCAGGACCCGGTCCGCCGGCCCGCCCCGGCGCGTCGCCTGCCAGACGCCAATCCAGATCCCCACCGAGAAATTGAGCAGCAGCGCGGTGCCGCCGAGCAGCACCGTCGCCCAGAGCCGCTCGCGGATGAGGCTGGTGACCGGACGTCCCTGGTGCTCGATCGAACGTCCCAGGTCGCCGCGCAGGGCGGCCCCAACGAAGCTGGCGTACTGGGTGAGAAGGGGCCGGTCGAGCTGGTAGCGCGCGCGCAGCGCGGCGATGGCATCGGGCGGGAGCGAGCGATCTTCCGAGAGGGTGGCGAGTGGATCACCCGGCGTGAAGCGCATGATGAAGAAGGCGAGCGAGACGGCCAGGACGTAGGTCGCGAGCGCCTGGAGCAACCGGCGCAGCACCCATCCGCTCACTGGCGGTCCCGGTCGATCTGCTGCCCCGGTCGTACCGACCACTGCCAGACCGTCGACCAGACCGATTCCGGACGGACCGTGACGTCGTTGAAGCGGCGATGCACCATCGGGAATCCCACCGGGGCCGCGAGGAAGATCGCCGGCACATCTTCCGCGATCAGCCGGACTGCCTCGCGCCAGGGATGTAACGGGCCACCGCGGGCCGTGGGTGCGGCGGCCAGCAGCGAATCGACCCGGCGGTTGCAGTAGCGCGCGATGTTCGCGCCGCCGATGCCGCCGCAGCTCCAGCTCTGGGTCAGTCCCGACGGCGTCGGGTCCTGGATCACGCCGTCCATCTCCAGGTCGAAATCCCCGGCGCTGCGTCGGCTCAGGAAGACGGCGCGGTCGACCAGATCGAGCTGCGCGTTGATGCCGAGTTGTCGCCACCCTTCCTGCATGCGGGTGGCCATCAGCAACCGGGCGGGGACACCGGCCGGCAACATGATGGAGAAGCTGAACGGCACACCGTTCTTGTCGAGCACGCCGTCACCATCGTGATCAGCCCACCCACGCTGGGCCAGCAGCCGGCGCGCCGCGGCGGTGTCGTAGGGCAGGGCGGGAGGTGCGTCGACCGCGCGAGCGAGGATCGCCGAGACCGGCGCGCTCGGCGAGGTACTGAGTGCGCCATAGGCCAGCCGCGCCAGCGCCAGGCGATCCACCGATTCCACCAGGGCCCGGCGCACCGCGGCGTCGGCGAAGAGCGGATGCGGCCGGGTCGAGTCCGCCCGGTCCCGGGCACCGAAGACTGCGTACAACACGGTGAGCCCGGGCAGCGGATAGTACCGGAACTCCGGCAGGCGCTCGAGACGGGCCGGATTGGGCAGCGCGTAGATGTTGTCGACCGCGTCGGCCGCGCCGGAGAGGAGCATGCTCGCCCGGGTTTCGGCGTCGCGCACCACCAGGACGACGACTCTCCGGATCCTGGGCGCGCCGAGGAAGAAGCCCGGATCGGCGGCCAGCTCGATGAGCTGCCCCTGCACATGCCGGACGTAGCGGTACGGCCCGTTGCCCACCGGCTGGGCGATGAACGGGGCGGTGGCGAGCGACTCGGGGGGGATTGCGGCAAGCAGATGCGCGGGCAGCGGCGGCGCGTGGTAGACCACATCGTACAGCTGCTCGGCGTAGGGCGCCGTGAAGTGGACCACCACCCGGTGATCCCCCTCCGCCGTCACCGACTGAATCCGGGTCAGCAGCGGCGCGAGGTCGGGGGTGAGCTTCGGATCGCGCGCGCGGTCGAGCGCGAACATCACGTCGGCGCTGGTGACCGGCCGACCATCCTGCCACCTGGCGCGCGGGTCGAGTTCGAAGGCGAGGGTCGTCGGATCCCGGCGGGACCAGGACCTGGCCAGCCTCGGCAGGAAGCCGCGTTCGTTGGTCGTGCTGAGATCGCGGCCGAGGTCGGCGAGGTGCAGGAAGAGCAGGTCCTGGATCTCGCGGTTGGCCTGGTTCTTCTTCAGCAGCGTGGGGACCGGGCTGTCGGACTCGCCGCCGGTCGTCACGATGATGGTGCCGGCATCGGCCGGCACCTGCGCAGGCGCAGGCTGAGCAGCGGCGAGGAGGATGGACAGGAGGAGCAGCGGAAGGCGTCCACGCATAGGTGTCATCATAGTAGCGCGGGCCTCGGGCATCGCGCCATGCCTCGGCGCCGTCAACGCCGCCAGGTCCACTCCGGGTCGCGGAATCGTGGCGACTCCGTGGCGACGAGCGCCGCCACGTCCACGGTCCGCGACCCGTCTCGCCAGTCTTCGCCCCAGCCCCCGAGTTCGCCGGCGATCGCCGCGGCGACTTCCTCGAAGGAGACCGCCCGGTCCGCGGCCTCGCGCAGGGTGATCTCGTCGCCCATCGGCGGCTCGCCCAGCGTCAGCTCGGCCACCAAGCGCTGATCGTCCTCGAGCAGCAGGCTGCCGTGCTGCAGGAACGCCGCGCCCTGCCGAAGCTGCGCGCTTCCCAGCAGCTTGCGGCCCCGCACCGTCACTTCGCCGCCCGCAGGACTCGCGAAGCAGGCCCCGGCCCCGACGCCGGCGGCGGGGGCTGGCGCGGCGAGCGTCGCCTGCACGTCCATTGCACCGAGGGCGGCCGCAAGGGTTGCGTGTATGGTCCGGTAGGTTTCGGCGAGGGTGCCGAACCAGGCGCCGGGCGCGGCAACGGCGTAGGTCAGCTCCCGGGCATGCCAGACGGCCCGGCCGCCGGTCGGGCGGCGGACCGTGTCGAGGCGAAGCCGGTCGATGGCGTCCCGGTCATAGCGACGCAGCGCCGGCTCATGGCGCCCGAAGGAGAGGCACCAGGGTTCCCACCGGTACAGGCGCACGAACCCCTCGCCGGTCCGCTCCGCGCAGGCGAGCAGCGCGGCGTCGAGGGCCATCTGCCACCAGCCCGGGTGGCCGACGGCATCGGAGAGCAGCGTCCATCGACGCCCGGTCATCGCCGGTTCATGGCTGCGCGCTTCGGACCGCGGGAAACCGTCGCGGTCCGCTCCTACGAGCCGTACTCCGCCACCGGCGGGCAGGTGCACACGAGGTGGCGGTCGCCGTAGGCGCCGTCGATCCGTCCGACGGTCGGCCAGGTCTTGTGCTCCCGGAGCCCCGGCGCCGGAAAGGCGGCGCGCTCGCGGCTGTAGGGACGATCCCAGGTGTCGCCGATCACCTGCACCAGGGTGTGAGGCGAGTTGGTCAGCAGGTTGTTCTCCCGCGGCGCCCGGCCCTCCTCGATCTCGCGGATCTCCTTCCGGATTCCGATCAGCGCGTCGATGAAGCGGTCGAGCTCTTCCCGCGGCTCGCTCTCGGTCGGCTCGATCATCAGCGTGCCGGGGACCGGGAAGGAGACCGTCGGCGGATGGAAGCCGTAGTCGATGATCCGCTTGGCGATGTCCTCCACCTCGATGCCGGCCGACTGCCTTGAAGGGCCGCATGTCGATAATGCACTCGTGCGCCACCAGTCCATGGGCGCCGGTGTAGAGCACTTCGAAGTGCCCCTCCAGCCGCTTGGCGATGTAGTTGGCGTTCAGGATGGCGACCTTGGTCGCCTCGGCCAGTCCGTCGGTGCCCATCAGCGCGATGTAGGCGTAGGAGATCGGCAGCATCGACGGGCTGCCCCACGGGGCGGCGGAGATGGTGCCGCAGCTCTGGGCGAAGCCCTGGGGAACCACCGGATGATCGGGGAGGTACGGCGCCAGGTGGGCGGCAACGCAGATCGGGCCCATGCCGGGACCGCCGCCGCCGTGCGGGATGCAGAAGGTCTTGTGGAGATTGAGGTGGCAGACGTCGGCGCCGAAGTCGCCCGGCCGGCACAGCGCCGACCTGGGCGTTCATGTTGGCGCCATCCATGTAGACCTGGCCGCCGTGCTCGTGCACGATACTGCAGATCTCCCGGATGCCCGACTCGAAGACGCCGTGGGTGGAGGGGTAGGTCACCATCAGGCAGGCGAGCGTGTCCCGGTGCTGCTTCGCCTTGGCGCGCAGGTCCGCGAGATCGACGTTCCCCTGCTGGTCGGTGGCGACCGGCACCACCGTGAGGCCCGCCATGACCGCGCTGGCCGGATTGGTTCCGTGCGCGGACATCGGGATCAGGCAGGTGCGCCGATGCCCCTCGCCCCGGCCTCGATGATACTTGCGGATCACCAGCAGGCCGGCGTACTCGCCCTGGCTCCCGGCATTCGGCTGCAGCGACACCGGCTGAAGCCGGTGATCTCCGCCAGCGAACTCTCGAGCTGGCTGAAGAGCTGCATGGTAGCCCTGGGTCTGCGACAGCGGCTCGAACGGGTGCAGCCGGTTGAACTCCCGCCAGCTCGACCGGCATCATCTCGGTCGTCGCGTTGAGCTTCATCGTGCAGGAGCCGAGCGGGATCATCGACGAGGTGAGCGAGAGATCCTTCGCCTCGAGCCGCTTGATGTAGCGCAGCATCTCGGTCTCGGTGTGGCAGCGATGGAAGACCGGATGGGTGAGGTACGGCGAGGTCCGGCGCAGCGACTCGGGGATGGCCGGCTCGGTGTGGGTCCCGCTGTCGCCCAGCATGTAGGGCAGGGCGACGTCGAGGGAAAAGACCGAGATGAGGTCGGAGAGGTCGGCCACCGAGACCGTCTCGTCGAGGGCAACCGAGACGTGGTGATTGTCGAGCACCCGGAGATTGATCTGGCGGGACCGGGCAGCATCGAGAATCCTGCGGCAGGTTGGCGGAGCGGACCTCGACGCACACCGTATCGAAGAAGTGCTGGTGGACGACGTGATACCTGCAGCCGGCGGAGCGCGGCGGCGAACAGGGTCGCCTGGGTGTGCACCCGCTCGGCGATCCGGCGCAGTCCCTCGGGGCCATGGTAGACCGCATACATGCTCGCCATCACGGCGAGCAGCACCTGCGCGGTGCAGACATTGCTCGTCGCCTTGTCGCGGCGGATGTGCTGTTCGCGGGTCTGCAGCGCCATCCGCAGCGCCAGCCGCCCGCTGGTGTCCTTCGAGACGCCGATGATCCGGCCCGGCATGTGGCGCTTGAATTCGTCGCGGGTGGAGAAGAACGCGGCGTGCGGCCCGCCATAGCCCATCGGCACGCCGAAGCGCTGCGAGTTCCCGACCGCGATGTCGGCCCCCCACTCGCCCGGCGGCGTCAGCATCGTCAGCGCGAGCAGGTCGGTCGCGGCGGTGACCAGCGCTCCCGCGGCGTGGGCCCGCTCGCAGAGCGGCCGGAAGTCGCGGATGCCGCCGTCGGTGGCGGGGTACTGGACCAGGCAGCCGATCACGCCGGGGCCGAAGACCATCTGCTCGGCCGGACCGACCCGCACCTCGATGCCGCGCGCCCCGGCGCGGGTCTTGACCACCGCGATCGTCTGCGGATGGCACCCGTCATCCACCAGGTAGACTGGCGCACCGGTGGCCTTGCTTACCGCGAAGGTGAGGTTCATCGCCTCCGCCGCCGCAGTGGCCTCGTCCAGCAGCGAGGCGTTGGCGATCGGCAGGCCGGTGAGATCGGCCACCATGGTCTGGAAGTTGAGCAGCGCCTCCAGGCGGCCCTGCGAGATCTCGGCCTGGTAGGGAGTGTAGGCGGTGTACCAGCCGGGATTCTCGAGGATGTTGCGCTGGATCACCTGCGGCGTGAAGGTGCCGTAGTAGCCCATGCCGATGTAGTAGCGGCAGAGCCGGTTCTGCGACGCGATGCCCCGGAGCGCCTGCAGGACCTCCCGTTCGCTCCGGTTCGGCGGCAGGTCGAGCGGCTGCCGGAGCCGGATGTTCTCGGGCACCACGGCGTCGGTGAAGGCGTCGAGCGAATCGTATCCCAGCACGGCGAGCATGGCGCCGATGTCCTCCCGGCGGGGGCCGATGTGCCGCTGGACGAAGCGATCGGTGCGGAGGAGCGTGTAGGAGGGTGTGGCGTCGGTCATGGCGAAGGAGGACGGGGAATTGGGTTAGGCGACGGGCACCCGGCCGTCGCCCGGAGCAGGCAAACGCCCCGCGATCCGGCCGCGGGGCGTAGGGTGCAACGGGAGGCGATGCGCACGAACTGCGATCGTTCATCCGCCGATCTTCGCCTCGTAGGCCGCTGCATCGAGCAGCGTGGCGAGTTCCGCGGGATTGGAAATCTTGAGCCGGACCATCCAGCCCGTGCCGTAGGGATCGCGATTGATCAGTCCGGGGTCGCCATCGATGGCCCCGTTGGACTCCACCACCGTGCCGGCGACCGGGCAGAACAGTTCGGAGACGGCCTTCACCGCCTCGACGGTGCCGAAGACGCCCATGCGGCTGAAGCTGGCGCCGGGCTTCGGCAAGTCGACGAAGACGATGTCGCCCAGCTCGCCCTGCGCGTAGTCGGTGATGCCGATCTCGACGACGGCGGGGTCCTTCGTGCGACGGACGTATTCGTGTTCGGGGGTGTAGAGCAGATCGGCGGGAACGTTGGCCACAGCAGGCTCCGAAGGAAGTACGTGCGGCAACGATAGACAGCGATGCGACGCATATCAAGTAGGGGCCGATGCGGCCCCGATTCCTTCATGTTTATGCAGGCACGTCCTCCCGCGTCACCGCCTCCCACACCGTGCGCGCGCGGGCCTCGAGGGTCGGGCGGTCGGCGTCGTTCTCGATCACCCAGGGCCCGCGGCCGCGCGGGCCGCCCCGCCACGCCCGCTTGGCCTCGCTCGGCATCTGCGCGGCGATCAGTTGCCGAGCCTCGGCCTCGCCGAGGCCGCGGCCGGCCATCAGCCGGGCGAGCCGGATGGACTCGGGCGCGTCCACCAGTACCACCGCATCAAAGGCGCCGGGATCGAGCGTCTCGAAGAGGAGCGGGATGTCGTTGACCATGATTCGGTCGCCCGCCGCCCGGGCCAGCGCCAGCCGTCCCGCCCGGAGCGCCTCCACGGCGGGGTGCACGATCGCTTCGAGTGCGCGGCGGGCAACCGGGTCCGCCATCACCATTGGCGCGGAGCCGGGCGCCGGTCGAGCGACCCGTCCGGCAGCAGGACGGCCGAGCCGAACTGCGTCTGCAATGGCGCGGAGGACCGGGGTGCCGGGGGCTGGACCTCGCGGACCAGCTGATCGGCGTCGATGATCGTTGCGCCCCAGCGCCGGAACAGTTCAGCGACGGTGGACTTGCCGGCGGCGATGTTGCCGGTGAGGGCGACGTTCAGCATGGCGCTGTGGCGACGTCACAGCAACGCCGTCTGGTCCTCGTCCTTGCGGGGCACCCGGTGGCAGTGCCGGCAGCGTGCCTCGTAGGTCTCGCGGCCCCCGACGAGAATGGTGGGAGAGTCGTAGCGGGCGGGCTTGCCGTCCACCAGGCGCTGGTTGCGGGTGGCGAGGTCGCCGCAGATGACGCAGATGGCCTGGAGCTTGTCGACCGACTCGGCGATGGCGAGAAGATTGCCCATTGCCCCGAAGGGTTCGCCGCGGAAGTCGGTGTCGGTGCCGGCCAGCATGACCCGCACGCCCCGCGCGGCGAGCGCGCTCGCCACAGTCACGATCTCGGGGTCGAGGAACTGAGCCTCGTCGATCGCCACCAGTTCGGTGTCGGGGCGCACCAGCCGGAAGATCTCCGCCGCCTGGTCGACCGGCGTCGCTTCGATCTCGCGTCCGTCGTGGGTCGCCACGCTGAACAGGCCGGCGTAGCGCGCATCGAGGTGCGACTTGAACACCTGCACCTTGCGGCGCGCGATGATCGCCCGGCGGACGCGGCGGATCAGTTCCTCGCTCTTGCCGCTGAACATCACCCCGGTGATGACTTCGATCCACCCGGGACGCGATCCGTGATACATCCGCCAGCCTCTCAGGGGGTAGGGCGGTGACGATACGGCGTGGAGGGGATCGGGTCAAGCGAGCGCCGAACGCCGCTTGCGGTGCTTCGAACCGGCGCGCTATACTCCGCGCCCCGAAATATCCCACAGCGCCTGGAGTCCCACGTGAACAAGCAGCAGTTGGTCGGTGCACTCGCCGCCAGGCTTGGTCGCTCGAAGGCCGATGCCGGCCGAATCGTGGACGCGCTGTTCGGCGCCGAGGGCCTGCTCGCCGCCGAGCTGCGTCGCGGACGCAAAATCCAGATCAGCGGCTTCGGCAATTTCGAGACTCGCCGCCGCAAGGCGCGTACCGCGCGTAATCCCCGGACCGGGCGCACCATGACCATCAAGGCCTCGGTCGCCCCGGTCTTCCGCGCGGGGAAGAGCTTGAAGGACCTCGTGAACCGGCGGTAGGCCGGGTCCGGTCCACCTTGGCGACGACCTTCTGCCGCCGGATCGTCTTGCCGTTGAGCCCGCGCGCAATGTCCTCGGCCTCCGCCGCGGGAACTTCCACCAGCGAATACGCTTCCTTCAACTCGATGCGCCCGATCTTGCCGGCGCCGAGACCCACCTCCTTGGTGAGCGAGCCGACGAGGTCGTTCGCCGTGGCACCGTCCTTCTTCCCCACGCTCACCCAGAGCTTGGCGATCGCGGGGAGCGCGCTGCTCGAGGCGGAGAGCGGGGTGCTGGCGGCGGGGGCCGGCTCTGGCGAGCGGCTGCGCCACATCCGGTAGAGTGCCGCCGCCACCCGCGCCGGATCGTGCCGCTCCAACAGCGGCGTCAGCGCGAGCAGGTCGCCGTCGAGGTTCCGGCCCAGTTCCGCCTCGATGACGGCGCGCCGGCGGGAGGAGGCCTCGCGCGCCTCGTCGGCCGCACCCCGCACCCGCACCAGCAGCTGACGCGAGCTGGCCTGCGCGACGTAGTTCGAGGCATGCGGCGGAACCAGCAGGATGAGGTCGCCCGCCGCGCGCAGCTGCGCCATGACCGCCGGCGTCGGCAGATCCCAGGCGATGATCTGGGCGGCGGGCTCGGCCTCGCCGGTGATGACCCGCACGGTGGCGTCGCCCACCGGCAGCGCCGCCCTGGCCGCGGCGGCACTGTCCAGATCCGCGCACCAGACGACGACCGACGCGGGGTCTTCCGACTCGAGCACCGACGCGAGCGTTGCCGCGCGCTGGCTCCAGGAACTCGGCGCGATCCGGACGATCGGCTTCTGCGCGAGGATTTCTTCCGGGCCCGCGAGCGGGCCGCAGACCAGGGCCCGGCGGGCATAGCGCTCGACCAGCGGCTGCCCCGTCCGCGGATCGGCGAGGATCAGGATCCGCTGCGCTTCCGCAGGGAGATCCTGCATCAGGGCGGTGAGCGCGTCATCCTGCTCGAACAGCTCGGGCCACGCGAGCACCAGATGGCCGAGCTGATCGGCCTTGAGCGCACTGCGTTCGAGCAGTGTGAGCGCGGTGCCCGGTGTGGTGAGGAGGATGCGCAACCGGCCATCCTTGACGCCGCGCGCGGCACGCGAAGGCATGACGGCGGCGAGCGCGGACACGCCGGCGCTTTCGGCGAGCGGCAGCAGGACGGCGGCCCACTCCGCGAGGGCGTGGGGCGGGACCAGCACCAGCGCCTGGCGGTCCGTGGTGGTGAGGGCGCTCACCAGCCCGGCGAGGGCGGGCGCGGCATAGCGGGCAGCGGGCGGGCAGGCCAGCGAGAGATTGGTACCCCGGGCCGCCGCGGGGACCTGGTCGCGGACGACCTGGTCCTGGGCGCGATATCCGAATGACTCCAGTGCGCCCGCCACGGCCGGCGCCAGATGCAGCTCCACAAGTCCCGACATGCCACCCTCGATTGTCAAACAGTGCGGGTCATTCCGCGGGCGTGCAACCTAATCGCGGGCCGCACTTTGAGCCAGTTGACATCGCTCTCCCATGAGGGGACTTTTCCCCGGACACACTGCAGCTGAAGGTCTCCCGCGCGGGTCCGCCCAGCTCAACGGTGCCGTCGCGTCCACCCTTGGCATTCACCCTGAGCCGGACCTCTGCATGTCGGACAGCCTGTCGTCGAACCTCGCGTACCTGAAGCCCTCCGAGACCGTCGCCATCAGCAACGAGACCAAGCGTCGCCGCGCGGCGGGCGAGGATATCGTGGATCTGAGCGTCGGGGAACCCGATTTCGACACGCCCAAGGTTGCCTGTGACGCCGGCATCGCCGCGATCCAGAAGGGCTACACCCGCTATCCGCCGAATATCGGCATCGCCGAGCTGCGCACCGCCATCGCCCACAACCTGTCGCTGATGTCCGGTGGCCGGGCGTTGAATCCCGACCAGATCGTGATCAGTTCGGGCTCCAAGCAGTCGATCTTCAACGCCTGCTTCACGCTGTTCGGACCCAAGGACAAGGTGCTGATTCCCTCGCCGGCCTGGGTCTCCTATCCGCAGATCATCCACCTCTGCCGGGCGGAGCCGGTCGCGGTGCCGGGAGACCCCGAGTGGGGTCTCAAGGTCAGCGTGAAGGACCTGGAGCAGAAGTACGACAAGCTGGTGAAGGGGCTCATCCTCTGCTCCCCCTGCAACCCGACGGGCGCCACCTACAGCGCCACCGAGATCAAGGCGATCGCCGAATGGGCGCGCAAGCATGGCGTCTGGATCATCGCCGACGAGATCTACCGCCGTATCTACTATGGAAACGGGCCGGCGCCGTCGTTCCTGGATCTGCCGGACGAGTACCTCGAGCGGGTCGTGCTGATCTACGGCGCGGCGAAGGCCTATGCGATGACCGGGTGGCGGATCGGCTCCGCCTACGCCCCGATGCCAGTCGCCAAGGCGATGGCTGCGCTGCAGTCGCAGACTACCACCGGCGCGAATCACCCCGCGCAGTGGGCGGCCGCGACCGCCTTCTCCGATGAACGGGTCGAGGCCGACGTGGTGAAGATGGTGGCGGCCTTCCGCCGGCGCCGCGACCGGGTGGTGGAACGGTTCCGCACCGAGGCTCCGGGGGTCGAATTCGTGGAGCCGACCGGCGCCTTCTACTTCTTCTTCCGGGTGGACGGCGTCACCCCGACCCATGACTGCACCGGTACCGCCTTCTGCGAGGCCGCGATGGCCGCCGGGGTGGCGATGGTGCCGGGAGCTGCCTTCGGGGACGACCGCTGGGTACGGATGAGCTACGCCGCCTCCGACAAGGACCTCGAGCTCGCGATCGACCGGATCATCGGTCTGATCAAGCGGCTCGGGGCCAAGGCGGCGTAGGGTGGCCACCCGGACCTGGACCCGGCTGCGCCGAGCCGTCGCGGCGCGAGGGTTTACCCCGGCCACCTGGATTCCGGCGGCCAGCGAAGGCCGGGCCGAGGAGGCCACCATTCGTCTGGCGCGGGTGCTGGAGGACCTGCCGATCGCGGGGCGGCATGTGGGGGCTGCCGAGGCATGGCCCGACACCGTCGCCTTCCTCGACGGCACCCAGCGCTATGAAGTCATGGCCTACGCCGGCGCGAGCCCGGTGGTCGTGGCGGAGATCGCCGCCGCGGTCATGGAGCGGCGTGATCGCAAGCTGCAGGTGGCCGAGGTCGCCCGCCGCCGGCTGGTGATCGCGCGGCCGGAAGTGCTCGAACAGCTCGAAGAGGCGATCACCGGCCACGAGGCAGTGGCGCTGCCGGAACACGGTCCGGTCCATCCGGTCCTCGACTTCCAGCTTGCCCGCCGCGAGGTGGATGCCGCCCGCGGGCGACTCGAGGTGGAAACCGGCCATCGCTATCGCGCCTCGAGCAACGCCTGGCTGATCGTGGACGGCTCGCTTGCCGAGTCGCCCCAGTGGGCCCGTGATCTGCGGATGCTGGGCGTCTCCAAGAGTCACGCCACGCTGCCGTTCTCCGGCGCCGATCTGGAGCAGTATCTCCGCATCGCCGCCGGCTCGCGTTCGCCGGTCTTCGAGCCGGCAGGGAACGAAGTCGCCCCGGTCTATTCCTGGGCCCTCCGGCTCTGGCCCTGGGAGGGGAAGGACCTGCTGCACGGGCTCATCCGGGTCGAGGCGGCGGCCGCGCTCGAGAGCCTGGCGGAGGCCGATCAGCTCTCCCGGTGGCTCCTCGCCGAGCGCGCGCCGGTGAGCAGCCCCGATCCTCGGTGGGACCGCCTGCTCTACGGAATCCACGCCGTCGAGGAGTATCTCCGGGCCAGCGGAGGACGGTAGAACTACCTTTCCTCCATGCCAGACTCGCCACCCATCGGCCGCGTGGTCGCGACCGAGCTGAAGCCCTCCACCCCTCATCAATTCCACTTCTGGACCGCCCGCGAGTCGCCGGTGGGCATCGGCGCGATCGTCCGGGTCGATGCTCCCGGACGCACGGTGCTCGGGATCGTCACTGACGGCTTCGCGTACTCCGACCTGCTCACCCCGATCCACGATGTCATCGGCGCCGACGGAGACCCGGCGCTCGCGGGCATCGCCCCGACCGAACGGGCGGAGATCCGGCTGTACACCGCGGCGGTGCTCCGCCAGCTCCCCGAGGAGCCGCTGCAGCCGGTGCCGCTCGGCGCGGTGCACATGGCCGCCGACGCCGACGTGGTCTCCGGTCTCCGCATGGACGCCTTCATGACCGGCGACAAGACCACCGGCATCCCAGCGGGGGTCTATGCCGCGGGCGGGCTCGAGTCGCCGATCTACCTCGATGCCGACTTCCTGCTCGGCCCCGAGGCGGCGCATCTCAACATCACCGGCGTCTCCGGCCTCGCCACCAAGACCAGCGCCGTGGAGTTCCTGCTCTCGAGCATCTTCCAGACGTTCCCGGCCCACAAGGGGAGCGTCGCGGCGGTCTGCTTCAACGTGAAGGGACCCGACCTCTGCTTCCTCGATCAGCCCGCGGATCTCTCCGATGAGGACCGGCGGCTGTACGCCCGCCTCGGGCTGCACGCCGACCCGTTCGCCGACGTACGGTACTACGCGCCATACAAGGGCGACGGGGTGAACCTCAATACCCTCCGCACCAACGAAGCACTGGCCGCCAACACCATTCCGCTGGTCTGGGGGCTGCGCGAAGTACTGGACTACGCCGAGGTGCTGCTCAATCGGGACGACGTCGACGCGAAGGCCGGCGGGTTCATCGACTTCCTCAAGGAGCGGGTCATCGGTCGCAGCTTCCATGACGTGACGCTCAGCGAGCAGCCGCTGGAAGTGAAGAGCTTCGCCGACCTGGAGGACTTCTTCCGCCGCATCTTCGAGTTCATGGAGGTGCAGGCCAAGACCAGCGAAGTGTGGCGCAACCATCACCTCGCCACCATCCGCAAGGTCCGCAATCGCCTGGGCAACATCAGCGTGCGGGCCAAGGGGCTGGTCACCGACGACGGGCAGGCGAGCGACCTCCCCTGGGGCAAGGTTGCCGACCGGAGCGTGCACGTGGTCGACGTGGCGGGGCTCGAGCCGGTGGTGCAGGACCTGGTCTTCGCCCGCATCGTTTCCAAGCTCCGCGAGCACCTCGAGCGCCGCGATCTCGGCGTGGATCACGTGGTGGTCTTCGTGGACGAACTCAACAAGTACGCCCCGACCGACGGGCCCGAGACCTACGTGCGGCGGATGCTGCTCGACCTCTCCGAACGGGGACGCTATCTCGGACTGGTGCTGTTTTCGGCCCAGCAGTTCCGATCGCAGGTGCTGCGGCGCGTCGTGGGCAACGCCGGCACGGCGCTCTTCGGCCGTATGGACATGGACGAGATCTCCTCGCCCGGCTACGCCACGCTCTCGCCCGCGACCAAGGCGAAGCTCGCCGCCCTCCCCAAGGGCGAGCTCATGGTGCGGCACCCCCACTTCACCCAGCCGCTCTTCGTGCGCTTCCCCCGCCCGGCGGTCATGCCCGGCCGCATCGGAGTCGAGCGCTTTCCTCCCGCGCCCGAGCTGCCCTTCCCGCAGGCCGTGGCCCGCCAGCTCCGCGCCCTCGACCCCACGATCACCTCGGCGCGGCTCGAACCGCTGATCGATGGCCGCCGGGAGGACGACGTGCGCCGTGCCCTGCACGCCACTCGTCGGACCCGCCCCGAGAGCGTACTCGCGTTCTTCACGGCGCAATTGGGCAAGCGGGTGGAGCGCGAGGTCGCGCCCGCGAAGGGCGTGCCCGGACTCAAGAAGAGCAGCGATCCTTACGCCTAGTCGGCCGGCGGGCGGGGCTAGGGGAACGAGAAACGGATCGTCGGGTCGGCCCGGCGCCCCGCGTCCAGCCGAACTTCGTGCGCCGCGAGCAGGTCGCTCCGGCTGAGAATGCCCACCAGTCGGCCGCTGCCATCGGCGGCGATCAGGGGTATCCGTCCCACCCGCTGATGCACCATCAGGTCGGCGACCTCCCGCAGCGAACTCGTCTCCCAGGCCACGACCGCTGGACGCTGGATCAGGTCGCGCAGCAGGTGGCAATCCGGCCTCCCCGGCGCGAGCAGGTCGCGCCGCGTGAGCAGCCCCACGACCGCACCCGATTCATCCACGATCGGAAAGCCCTGGTGGGTGGCCGGCGCGCCCGCCCCGGCCAGCCAGGCCCGGGTCTCGTGGAGAGACTGGGTCGACGGCAAGGTGATGACCGCGCGGGTGGCGCAATCCCCCGCGCTGATCTGCGCGAGGTGGTCGACGCCGTACTCGGTGATCACCGGCACGCCGCGGCGGGCCAGCCGTTCGGTCATGATGGTCGTGCGCATCCGGAGCAGCGAGATGAGGTACGCACCGGTGCAGCCGGCAAGCAGCGGGAGCAGCCCGAGCGGCTGCCGGGTGGTCTCGAAGGCGAACACCACCGAGGCGAGCAGCGCGCGCGATGCCCCGGTGAACATCGCCGCCATCCCGACCAGGGCGCCGATCCGCACGTCGAGCCCGAGGCCAGGAACCGCCGCGATCGCCAGCGCGGCGAGCAGCGATCCGGCCGCACCGCCGATCGTGAACAGCGGGGCGAGGGTGCCGCCCGCCGTGCCGCTTCCCAGTGCGATCGACCAGGCGATGCACTTGAGGACCGCCAGCGTGAGCAGAGCCCACCCCACGAGGGAACCGCCCAGGATTGCGGTGATGTTGTCGTAGCCCACTCCGAGCACGCGCGGTTCGTACCAGCCGGTGAGGCCCACGACGACCGCACCCAGGGCGGGCCACCACATCCAATGGATCGGCAGCCGCTCGAACCCGTCCTCGATGGCGTACAGCGCCTGGGTCAGCAGCACCGCGAACAGACCGACCACTCCACCCAGCAGCACGTAGGCGGCCAGTGCCTCGCCGCCCGGTGGCGCGATGATGTCCGGCACGGCGAAGACCGGGCCGCTGCCGTGAAAGAGATAGCGCACCGCCGTGGCCGTCGCGGTGGCCAGGGCGACGGGAGCAAGGGAACGGGGCCGGTACTCGAAGAGCAGCAGTTCGATGGCGAGCAGAGTGGCGGAGACGGGCGCGCCGAAGGTGGCGGCCATGCCGGCGGCCGCGCCCGCCGCGAGCAGCGTCTTCCGCTCGTCGGCGGTGACCCGGAGCATCTGTCCCACCAGAGAGCCGAGCGCGCCGCCACTCGCGATGATGGGGCCCTCGGCACCGAACGGCCCGCCGGTGCCGATGGAGATCGCGGTCGAGACCGGCTTCAGAATGGTGATGCCCGGCGCGATCCGGCTCTCGTGCAGCAGGATGCGCTCCATCACCTCGGGGATGCCATGCCCGCGGATCGCGGGAGAGCCATAGCGCGCCATCACCCCGACGATGAGCGCGCCGATCACCGGAACGAGGATCACCCACGCCCCGAGGTGGTGCCCGGCCGGGGAGGCGGGCGCGAGGGAAAGCTGGCCGTGGAAAGCCAGGTTGGTGATGAAGGCGATCAGCCCCATCAGCGCTTCGGCCAGCAGGCCCGCGCCGATGGCGACGACAATCGAGGTGAGACAGAGCAGCAGCAGCCGACGATCGGCGGCGGGCCTCGCCGGGGGCGTGATGTGCGCCGACCCGGCGGTCGAGGGGGCGGACATCGGGATCAGGCGGCGTCGAGTGTGAGCGGCTTGCGGCAGGAGCGGCAGCTCAGGGTGCGCGGCAGCCGGTACGCCGAGCCGTTGACGCCGAGGGTCTGCTCGGTGCCGCAGAACGGGCAGGGACCGTGCGCGGTGGCGAAGAGCTCGCGCTGGGTGGCACGGCGCAATCCCACCACGATCCCGCCGAGCAGCGCGACCGGCGGCACGGCGAAGTGAACGATCGGGATCGGCAGCACCGCGATCGCGACGCCCAGGCCGATCAGCGGAGCCATCGCGGCCCGGCGGAGGCGCTCCCTGCCGCTCAGGGAACGGATCTCGATGTTCGCCTGGCTGGACCGGACGCCGAACCCGGAGATCGGCAGGTGCAGCGCGCGGAGCTCGCTCATGCGGGCAATGCGCGGTGAATCGTCGGCCGTTCGAGCGCCATCTCCGCCTCCAGGCTCCGCCGATCGCGGCCCACCGTGGTGACGGCAACGAGCCTGTCGTCGCGGTAGTGGCGCTGCTCCCACTCCGTTGTCGGGACGTTGGCGACCACCTCGATCCGGTCGACCCCCTCGGTGTTGCCGGTGCAGTTGATGCGCATGTCGTAGTGCTGGCTCCAGAAGAATGGCGCCGCGGTGAACGCCTCACTGTGACCGAGCAGGTTTCGCGCGGCCGTCTGACCCATGCGTCCGGCAAGACTCCAGTGTCCGCAGCCGGTGAGGCCGCCGCTGACCGGATCGGGCCAGCGAACTGCGTCGCCGGCGGCGAAGATCCCCTTCACACTGGTTTCGAGGTAGCGATCCACGACGATGCCGTGATCGAGCACCAGTCCCGCGCTTTCGGCCAGCCGGGTCGCTGGCTTGCACCCCGGTGCCACGATCACGAGATCGGTGGTGATCGAGGTGCCGTCATCGAGGTGGACCGCGCTCGCGTCCATCGCGGTGACGCTCCGGCGCAGGTGGAATAGACGCCCCGCTCCTCGTGCAACTGCTGGATGCGGGAGCCCAGGGCGGGGCCGAGAGCGCGCTCGAGCGGGTGGGCGTCGGGGGCGACCACGTGGACCTTGAGGTCCCGCATCCCGCAACGCGGCGGCGACCTCGAGCCCGAGGAACCCCGCACCGATCACCACCGCCAGCGCGGACCGCTCCGCCCGCTGGATGAGGGCGTGGCAGTCGCCGAGGCTGCGCAGAGTGAAGACATGGGGTGCCTCGATTCCGGGGATCGGCGGTCGGACCGGTACCGCGCCGGGCGCGAGGAGCAGCCGATCGCCGGGAAAGGCCCGGCCGTCCTCGAGCCAGACCGTCCGCCCCACCGGATCGATCCGGGCGACGGCGGTGCCGAGCGCCAGGCGGATGCTCTGGCTGTCGTACTCCTCGCGCGGGCGGAGCGGCAGCCAGTCCTCCGGTGCGCTGCCCGCGAGGTAGTCCTTGGAAAGGTTCGGCCGGTCATAGGGCGGGGAGGGCTCCGCACCGATGAGCAGGACCTGCCCGGCGAACCCCTCCTCCCGCAGCGTGATCGCAGCGGCACTCCCCGCCGCGCCCGCCCCCACGACGATCACCCGCGAGATGGAGGGCCTGGATCGCAGCACGGCCGGTGCCCGTGAGGGCGGGCCGGTGATGGGCTGGCGTTCCGTGACGAGGACGAGATCGAGATGGCGTTCTACCCGATAGACCGGCAGCGGCGCCAGGCCCGGCGCCCGCAGCGCGCGACCGGTAACAAGGTCGAAGCAGGCGTGATGCAGCGGGCAGCGGACCGTGTCGCCGCTGACCAGTCCCGACTCGAGGGCACCGCTATAGTGGGTGCAGACGGCGCCGACGGCGTGAAAGACCGCGCCTCGTCGGACGAGAATCACCGGGTCGCCGTTGACGTGGCCGCGGAGCAGTTCGCCGTCCTTGAGGCGGTCTTCCGGAATGCCCCGGCGGAGGTCGGGGCCCTGCTCGGGCTGCGCGGTCTGGCTCATCTCAGCCATCCGTGAAGAAGAATTGCGGATCGACGCCCTCCGCCTCCATGGCGCCGACCAGGTCCTCGACGGCCCGGCGGATGCCGCGGACCCGTCGGGGGGGCATTCGACGGAGGCCATGCAGGAGGCGGCCCTGCGCCGGCTCGGGCGCTTCGGCCGCCACCGCCTGCCCCCGGTCGGTCAGTTCGATGCGGACGAATCGGCGGTCATCCCGCAGCCGGGTGCGCCGCACCAGCCCGCGCCGCTCCAGCCGCCGGATCAGCAGCGAGGTGCTGCTCTGGTGGACCATGAGGGCGGTTGCGAGTTCACCGGTGGTCAGCGGACCGCCGCGGAGCAGGGTGGTGAGCGCCCAGAGCTGAGGCGCGGTAAGCCCGTAGCCGCGGCGGACCTCCTGCGAATAGAGCTCCAGGGCCCGCACCACGCGGCGCAAGCCGACGACGATCGCGGTCGCGTCGGTGTCCGGGGAGGGCACGGCGCGGCGGGGAGCGGGGCGGAGGTTGGCTGGCATCGACAGAATATTGTATTGATGTCAATATATCGGCAAGGCCGCCGCGCGAAGCTGCCTCTTACCTCCGCGCCTCTCTCCCTTAGAATTCGTCCAGTGAAACTCGCGCACCTCGCCGACCTGCACCTCGGCTTCCGCCAGTACCACCGCCAGACCGCCAACGGTCTGAACCAGCGGGAGGCCGACGTCGCGCAGGCCTTCCGCCGCGCAGTCGACCAGGTCATCGCCGCGACGCCCGACGCGGTCATCGTCGCGGGCGACATCTTCCATTCCGTGCGTCCGACTAATCCCGCCATTCTCTTCGCGTTCCACCAGTTCCAGCGCCTGCGGGAGGCGCTGCCCGATGCCCCGCTGATTGTCATCGCGGGCAATCACGACACGCCGCGTTCCACCGAGACCGGCTCGATCCTCGAACTGTTCGAGACCCTGGGTGCGGAGGTCGTCAGCGAGGAGCCGCGACGGCTCGCCTATCCGGCCCTCGGACTCTCGGTGCTCGCGGTGCCCCATACGGCGCTGGTGAGCACCGAGCGACCGGAGCTGCGGCCGCAGGGAGGCGAGCCGCATCAGGTGCTGGTGCTCCACGGCGAGGTCGAGGGGATCTTCCCCACCGACCGCAGCGCGGTCGAATACGGCGGCGCGGTGCTCTCGCGGGATGAACTCGGCGAGGGTGGGTGGAGTTACGTGGCGCTGGGCCATTATCACGTGCAGCGCGAGGTCGCCCCCCGCGTCTGGTACAGCGGCGCGCTCGACTACGTCAGTCCCAATCCATGGGGAGAACTGGCCGACGAGCGTGACCATGGCATCCGGGGCAAGGGGTGGCTGCTGGTGGATCTCCCGGCGGGGACGGTCGAGCGGAAGCCCGTCGTTCCCGCGCGGCGGGTGATCGACCTCCCTGCGATCAACGGCGAGGCGCGCACCTCCGCCGAACTGGACCAGTCGGTGGCCGACGCGCTGCGCAGCATCGAGGGGGGATTTGCGGACCAGGTCGTCCGCCAGGTCATCCGCAACGTGCCGAGGCACATCGGCCGCGAGATGAACCATGTCGCGCTCCGCAGCTTCAAGGCGGAGGCGCTGCACTTCCAGCTCGATCTGCGCCGGCCCGAGGCGCATCGCGAGGTGGGGGTCGGTGCGCCCGGCCGGCGGCAGACGCTCCCCGAGATCGTGCAGGACTACTTCGAGCGGCGGCTCCTCCCGGGGGACATCGACCGCGAGCGCTTCGTGCGGACCGGAGCCGAACTGATGGCCGCGGTCGAGCGCGAATGGGTGGAGGGCTGATGCAGATCGAGCGCCTCCGCCTGGTGAACTTCCGGCAGCACGAGGACACCGACCTGGTCTTCGGTGCAGGCATCACCGGCATCATCGGCCCCAACGGGGCGGGGAAGACCACGCTGCTCGAGGCGATCGCCTGGGCGCTCTACGGCGCCGATGCCGCCCGGGGCACCCGGGACACCATCCGCCGCCGGGGAGCCGGCGCCCGCGCGACGGTGCGGGTGGAACTCGAGTTCGCGCTGGGCCCGCACCGCTATCGCGCGGTGCGGACCCTCAACGGCGCGGAACTGTACCAGGACGCCGATCCCGCTCCCATCGCCAACAGCCTCGCCGCCGTCACCGAAAAGGTCGGCCGGCTGCTGGGCATGTCGCGCGAGGAGTTCTTCAATACCTACTTCACCGGGCAGAAGCAGCTCGCGGTGATGTCGGCGATGAAGCCGGTGGAGCGGGCCCAGTTCCTCTCCCGGGTCCTCGGCTACGACCGGCTGCAGACGGCCCAGGACCGCCTGCGGGAACAGCGCGTCGGCATCCGGGCCCGGCTCACCGCGCTCGAGGCGGCGCTGTCCGACCCCGCGGAACTCGAGGCGGAGGACGCACGGGCCCGGGCTCGGCTCGAGTCGGCCACCGAGCTCGAGAGTGGAGCCAGGCTGGCGCTCGAGGCGGCGGAGCGGCGCCAGGCGGAGTCGGGGCCGCACTGGCAGGAGCTGCAGAAACAGAAGGAGCGGGTGGCCGCCCTCGATGGCGACCTCCGGCTCTCGGAACACCGGGTGCAGGCCGCGCGCGAGGCGTTCAGTACCCTGGATCGGGAACTGGTCGCCGCCAACGAGGCCCGGGGCAAGCTCGAGAGTCTGAAGGCCCAACTGGCGCCGCTCGAGGCGCTCCGGCTCGAACGGCAACGACTGGATGAGCAGGCGGGTCTCTTCGCCAAGCGACAGGTCGCCCAGGCCCAGCTCGATGAAGCGCGGATGGGGCTGCAGGCCGTCCACGGCCGTGCAGCCAAGCTGCCGCCGGCCGATGCCATCGAGCAGGCGCGCGCGGTGATCACCGAGCACCGGACCCGGCTCGAGGCGCTCGACGAGAGCCGCCAGGAGCGGCGATCGGGGTGGGATCGGGACCTGCAGGATGCCAAGACCAAGCTGGTGGCGCTCCGCGACCAGTACAAGGATCTCAAGGAGCAGCTCGATCGCATCACCACCGCGGGCGCCGATGGCGCCTGTCCGACCTGTGCGCGCCCGCTGGGCGCGGAGTACGAGAATGTGGTCGGCATTCTGGACCGGCAGCTCGAAGACGTGAAGTTCAACGGCAACTATTTCAAGTCACGAGTGGAACAGCTGCAGATCGAGCCCGCCGAACTGCGGGAGTTCGAGCGCCAGCGCGAAGCCACCGAGAAGCTCCTCGCCGACGCGAGCGGGCAGCTTGGCCGGCTGCAGGCGCAGGCGCAGGAGGGCCCGGCGCTGCGCGCCGAACAGCTCCGGCTCGAAGCCCGGATCGCCGAACTCGAACTCGCCGCTGCGCAGGGGCCGCGCGACTACGATCCGAACCGTCACGCCGAGGTGCGGCGGCTGCTCGCCGAGCTGGATCCGCTCGCCCTGCAGGCGGAGCGGCTGCGGTCGGCGGCCGAGCGGGCCGAGATGCTGGTCGCGGAGGCCGAACAGGCGGAGCGCACGCTGTCGGAGCGGGAAGCCCAGGTGAAGTCGCTGCAGGGGCAACTCGCGGAGCTGGGCTACAGCGAGGCCGCGTTCCTCTCGGCCCGCGAGGCCTGGGAGGCGGCGGAACGGGCGCGGCGCGAAGCCGAGATGACCATCGTGCGGGCCGGGGCGGAACGCCAGGCGGCCGCCGAGGGTGTAGTGGCGGTGAGCCGGCGGAAGGACGAGCGGGCCCGGCGGGAGGCAGAAGCCAGAGGGGCGGCGCGGGATCTCGCCCTCTACAATGAGCTGGATCGCGCCTTCACCGACCTGCGCACCGACCTGAACCTCCAGCTGCGTCCCGACCTCTCGGAGATCGCCAGCGGCTTCCTGCGCGACCTCACCAACGGGCGGTATCCCGAGCTGGAGCTGGATGAGGACTACGTCGCGACGATCATCGAGGCGGGAGAGCCGAAGCCCGTCATCTCGGGAGGCGAGGAGGACGTCGCCAACCTCGCGCTCCGGCTGGCGATCAGCCAGATGATCGCCGACCGCGCCGGGCAGCCGCTTTCGCTCCTGGTGCTCGATGAGATCTTCGGCTCGCTCGACGAGGAGCGCCGGGCCTCGGTGATGGACCTGCTGCGGAGTCTCGCCGATCGCTTCCCCCAGGTCGTGCTCATCACCCACATCGACACGGTGCGGGAGGGATTCGACCGGGTGATCCGGGTGGAGTTCGATGTCGAGAAGGGCGCCGCGCGGGTGCGCGACGAAGCGCCGGGAGTGGCCGATGGCCTGGCTGCCTGACCGCGAGGTCTACGGGCCGGAACGGCCCACCGTCCGCGACATCGAGCCGCTCAACCGGATCTTCTCCGAGGCGTTCACCGACCGCTACCGGCGCGACGGGATGAGCGGTGTGCGGGTGCCGCACCTCAACCCGGCGATCTGGCGTTATGCCCTGGAGGATGCCGGAGAGGGCGCGATGGTCTGGCGGGATGCGGACGGAGAGCTCTGCGGCTTCAACATCGTCCACCTGTCCGGTCGTGAAGGGTGGATGGGCCCGCTGGCGGTCCGCCCCGATCGTCAGGGTGTCGGCCTCGGCAAGACGATGCTCCATGCCGGAATCGGCTGGCTGCAGGAGCGGGGGGCACGCACCGTCGGCCTCGAAACGATGCCCCGCACCATCGAGAACATCGGCTTCTACAGCCGGCTGGGCTTCACGCCCGGGCATCTCACCATCACGCTCGTACGGGACCTGGCCCGCCGTCCGGTGCTGCATCCCGAGGTGCTGTCGACCTCCGGCCCCGCCCGGGCCGAGCGGCTGCGGCTCTGTCGCGAACTCACTCAGCGGCTGGTGCCCGGCACCGACTTCACCCGTGAGCTGGCCACCACGGCTGACCTGCGGATCGGCGACACCCTGATGCTCCGCGACCCGGCGGGGGAACTGGCGGGATTCGCGCTGTACCACACCGCACCGCTGGCGGCTGGTCGGCCCCAGGATGAACTCCGGATCCTCAAACTCGCGGCCCGTGATGGCGACGCCTTCGAGCGCCTCATCACCGCCGCCGAGGCCGCAGCGCTCGCCGCAGACATCCGGCGGGTGAGTCTGCGCTGCCAGACGGCGTTCGCCGATGCCTATCTGCGGCTGATCAACCTCGGTTACCGGGCCCACTGGACCGATCTCCGGATGACACTCGCCGGTTTCGGGGAGCCGCCCGCCCGCCCGGGCGCGGTGGTGTGGTCGAATTGGGAGATCTGAATTCCGGGTTCCCCATCGGCCTAGGTTCCCGACTCCTGCGTCACTTCCCCTTCTCCGTACATCGACGAACGCCGGTAGCGCGCCACCGCCCGTTCCCCGAGCAGCTTGACCAGCACCGCGAGCGGGATGGCAAGCAACAGGCCGGCGAAGCCAAGCACCGCACCGCCGAAGGCGAGGGCGAGCATCGTCACCACGGGATGCAGCCCGACCGAGCCGCCCACGATGCGCGGTCCGGTCACCGATCCGTCGATGAACTGCACGACCACGAAGACGCCGCCGACGCGAAGCAACCCGGCGACCGGAGACGGCATGGTGAGGGCCACCACCAGTGCCGGCACGATCGAGATGACAATGCCGATATAGGGCACCAGGTTGCACAGTCCTGCGACGACCCCGAGGAGCAGCGCGCTCGGCACGCCGAGCAGGGCGAGACCGCCGCCGGTCAGTACTCCCACCAGCGTCGCCTCGATGAGCTGCCCGCGGAAGAACTTGCCGAGCGCCCCGTCGTAGGCGCCGATGAACGCGACCAGCGCGGGCCGGTGCGCGGGCGGGATCAGCTCCTCGAGAATGCTCAGCAGCCGGCGCCAGTCGCGCAGCAGGTAGAAGGCGACGACCGGGGTGACCACGAGGTACCCGAGAAAGCCGACCACGGTGCCGAGCTGCCGCAGGAAGGCGAGTCCCCACTGGGCAAGGCCCCGCAGCAGCCCATCGGCGTTTTCCTGCAGCAGTTGCGCGAGCTGTTCGGCGCTGAGGTCGTGAATCCAGCCGCGTTGCGCGGGAGTCAGGAACGACAGCCCCTCGAGCCTGGTGCGGAGCGTGGTGAGGAGGTCGAGGAGCGTGGTCGCGAAGCGAGGCATCGCGTTGACCACCGCTACGGCCTGGGTCCACATCTGGGGGCCGGCCAGCACGGCGATGGCGATCATCGCGGCGAGCGGCGGAATGGCGACGAGCAGGATTGCCAACCCGCGTCCGACACCGCGGCGCTCCACCCGGGCGACCAGCGGTGACAGGATGTAGGCTACCGCCAGCGCGAGCAGGAAGGGACCGAGCAGGCCGCCATAGAGCTTGAGCCCCCAGATCGCGGTCAGGGCGACCGCGATTCCCATCGCGGCCTGGATCCCGGGCCTGGCGCGCAGGGGCCAGAGCGCGACCAGCACCAGCGGCAGCACGACCGGCGGCGACAGGATGTCGCGGAGGGTGGCGAGCAGCAGCAGGTAGAGGAGTCCCGCGAGGATGGCGGACAGCGTGTCGCGTGAGCCGGCCGGTTCACTCATGGACGGATCTCCTCCGGACGACGGGGGCGATCGTCCGGGCGGTGTCCCGTGCGATCAGCCACGCAGCGCCCACCAGCGGACCAGGAGGGCGCCGGCCGTGCCGAGCAGGAGGTGGACCACGGCGCCTGCCGGACCCAGCGGGAAGAGGAAAACCAGAGTGATCCAGAGCAGAAGCGCAATGATGGCGCCGAGCAGGGTGAGTGGCATGCGAGTCCCGAAAGGTGCGCGTTGACGGTAGCAGAACGGAGTCCTACCTTTGAAATCGAAAGCGGCGTCGAGGAACATCGTTATTGAGCCAACAGGTCCAATGAAGGGCCCAGATACTTTGACCGATGTCACGCCCCTCGGGGGTAGGCAGACGTTGGGGTGAGGGCGCCAAATTTCTTCATCGGGCTTCAATAAACCTCCTCGGCGCCGCCCTGCCATCCCCGGGGGCACCGGCCAGCGGGCCGGTGCCCTCGTTTGTTCAACGCTGTGGCGCGCATCCTTGACGGAGGCGGAGGGCTGGCCATCTTCCACCCAACTGAACCTGGGGATGGAATGTCGGCATGCCGACTTTGAGCGTCACGCGCCGGGTACACTTCAATGCGGCGCACCGCCTGTTCAACCCCGCGCACTCCGAGGAGTGGAACGCGCGGGTCTTCGGAGTATGCGCCAACCCGAACTATCACGGGCACAACTACGAGATGGACATCGCGGTCGAGGGCGACCTCGATCCCGAGACGGGATACGTCATCGATATCAACGTACTGAAGCGGCTGGCCGAGGAGAAGCTGCTGGCCCAGCTCGATCACAAGAATCTGAACCTGGACGTGCCGCACTTCCGCGAGGTCATCCCGACTGCGGAGAACATCGCGATCTACTGCTGGAATGTGCTCGCACCGCTGATCCCGGCGGGCCGTCTGCTGCGCATCCGACTCTGGGAGACCCCGCGGATCTATGTCGAATATGAAGGCCGCTGACATCAGCCGGGCCCGGACCACGCCGTTCCAGGCGGAGGTCCGTCACATCCTCGGGGCGCTCGGGGAGGATCCCGACCGGCAGGGACTGTCCAAGACGCCCGAACGGGTGGAAAAGGCGCTGCGCTGGCTCACCCGGGGCTACGGCCTCTCGGTCATGGACGCCGTGGGCGACGCGCTCTTCGAGGAAGAACACAACAGCATGATCCTGGTGCGCGAGATCGAGTTGTACTCGATGTGCGAGCACCACATCCTCCCCTTCTTCGGCCGGGCTCACGTGGCCTACATCCCCAACGGCCGGATCGTCGGTCTCTCGAAGCTGCCCCGGCTCGTCGAGGTCTTCGCCCGCCGGCTGCAGGTGCAGGAGCGGCTCACCGACCAGATCGCCGACGCGATCATGGAGGTGCTTGCGCCCCACGGGGTGGGCGTCCTGATCGAGGCCACACACCTCTGCATGGCGATGCGCGGCGTGGAGAAGCAGAATTCGCGGACGGTCACCAGCGCGGTCCGGGGGATCTTCCGCAGCGACATCCGCACCCGCGAGGAGTTTCTTCGGCTGGTCTACGGGCGAGGCGGCGAATGAAACCCCTGGAAGGATCGCTGGCGGTCGTCACCGGCGCATCGCGCGGCATCGGATTGGCCATTGCGCGCGCCCTCGCGGCGGACGGCGCGACGGTGGTGCGACTGGCACGAAGCCTCAAGGACGGCACCGAGGGGCCGTTCCGCAACCTGCGTTGCGACCTGGCGGACGTCAAAGACATCGTGCGCTGCTCCACCCGCATTCTCGGCGAGTGGGGCGCGCCGGCGGTCGTAGTGCAGAACGCCGGGATCTTCCTGCTGCAGCCGTTCGAGTCTACCGAGATCGCCGATCTGGAGCGCCAGCTGGCGGTGAACATCCGGGCACCCTTCGTGCTGGCCCAGGGGCTGCTGCCCGCCATGCACGCCGCCGGCCGCGGCATCCACGTGACGATCGGCAGCACCTGCGACCACGTAGGATTCCCGGACAACAGCGCGTATGCCGCCAGCAAGTTCGGGGTGCGCGGGCTGCATGCGGCTTTGGCGGCGGAGTATCGCGGAACTGGTGTGCGGTTCTCCCTGGTCTCGCCCGGTTCGACCGACACGCCGATCTGGGACCCGTTCGACCCCGACGCCCGGCCCGGTTACCTGCGCCGGGCCCTGATGCTTCGGCCGGAGGATGTGGCCGAGGCCGTCCGCTTCGTCGCCACTCGTCCGGCGCATGCGACAGTCGACTGGCTGCAGCTGTCGCCCAATCCCACGGAAGGCCTCGAGTGAGAGGTGAGGTACCAGGAGTGAAATCCACGATCGGCCGGCCGCACCGGTTTCCCGGAGTCCTCACCGGGATGGTTCCGGTGCTTTCCGCACTCACCCTCGCCGCAACTCCTCTCACGGCCCAGTCGATCCCGCCGCTGCCCCCGCTTCCCGATTCATCGGGCTGGGGCGTCCACGTCCTGGCGGTGGCGCGGGACCCGGAGGGCGCGCTCTGGGTGGGCAGCTACGGTCAGGGGATCTTCCGGCTGCCCCCGAAGGCCACGGCGTGGGAGCGGATTCGTCACGACAGCACCGCCACCAGCATCTCCTGGGATTTCATCCACGCCTTCGCCTTCGGGAGCCGGGGCGAGATCTGGTACGGCACCGTCGGGAATGGCTGGGGCCTCTCGAAGGACGGCGGCGCGACCTGGAAGAACTGGACCTTTGCCGAACTCGGGCCCGAGTGGCAGTACGTCGCCCCGGACGGCATCGTGGTTCGTGGCGACACCACCTGGGTCGGCACCGCGGACGGGGTACAGATGACGGTGGACGACGGCGCCCACTGGCTGGCGATCGAGGATAGCACCGGCCCCGTGGCAAAGGGGCCGGCCGACAGCGTGCTGCCCCTCCTGCACAACGAGTACGTCCGCCGACTCGGCCTCGACCGCCGCGGGCTCCTGGTCACCACCCTGAAGGGGAACGAGCGGCTGCTCAACACGGCGGGGACCTGGGCGACCGAGCCGGTCGCCTCGGCGGCGTTCATGCCGCGCAATCGCTTTCTTCTGGACGGCCGTCCCTGGCGCGGTACCCCCTGCGGCCTCCGGCCGCTCAGCGACACCCTCCCCTGTCTGCGCCGGGCGGTGAAGACCGGTGACGCGCCGAAGCCGCCGAAGACGACCTGGTTCCGCAGACCCATCGATCGCGGCGACAACCCTTACATCGACCAGACCTACCGGTACGGGTCGACGATGGGCGGCAACTTTCAGCAGCATCAGGGCGTGGAATTCAACAATCCCGACGGAACATCAGTCATGGCGATCGGGGCGGGCAGGGTGGTCTATGCCGGGCCCGCGGAGCAGGGGGCACTGACCGTGGCGATCCGGCACGACAGCGTGATCGCCGGCCCGGCCGGCCCGCTCCGGATCTTCAGCGTCTATTACCACAACTCGGCGCTCAAGGTGAAAGTCGGCGACCGGGTGGCGGCGGGGGACGTGATCTCCAGGGTCGGCAACACCGGGCGGGCCACCAACGATCACCTGCATCTCGAGGTGCACGCCGCACCGGGCGACGACGTGAGCGAGATCGTCGACTCGCTGCAGAAGTTTCCCCCGTACACCACCAATCCGGAACTGTGGATCGAGCCGCTCCCGGGTACCGGCGTCATCGCCGGCCAGGTGTTCGATGCGACCGGCACCCCGGTACCCCAGGCGCGCATCTACGGCATCCTCAAGGCCGAACCCGCCGAGACCCCGCTCTCCTATGCGGAAACCTACGGAGACAAGGCGCACCCCCATCCCCTCTACGGCGAGCACTTCGCGGTGGGGGATGTCCCCCCCGGCACCTATGTGCTGGGTACGGAGATCGAGGGGAAGAAGGTCTACCGCCGGGTCACGGTCGAGGCCGGGCTGCTGACCTGGGTGGTGTTCCGCCCCTGATGCCCGGCGCCTGCGCACTCGAGGCCGTGTGTTCATCGAACTGACCGACCACCTGCGCTGCATCGCCGATCACCCCGAATCGTTCCTGGTCCTCATCCCCGACGCGATGAATGACCGGCGGGTCGTCACTGGCGTGCTTGGTTGTCCGGTCTGCCAGGCCGAATACCGCATCCGCGATGGTATAGCCGAGTTAGGCGCGCCGCCCCAGCATCCGCGCCGGCGGGCGGGCGGCGCGGAGGTTCCGGACGCCGCCGGCCTGCACGCCTTCCTCGGCCTCGAGGGGCCGGGCGGCTACCTCGCGCTGCTGGGCGAGGCGGCGGGAGTCGCCGAGGCACTGGCCGCCCTGCTCCCGGGGATTCACCTGGTGGCAGTCAATCCGGTCGGATCGATCGCGCCGTCGCCGGCGATCACGGTGCTTCGAGCGCAGCGGATGCCGCTCAAGGCGAAGTCACTCAGGGGTGTGGTGGTGGGTGCTCCGCTCGCCGCCGATCCCGGGTGGAGCGAGCAGTCGATTCGCGCGGTGCTTCCCGGGCTGCGCGCCGCCGGCGAGGGTCCGGTGCCGGCGGTCGAGGGGTTCGAGCTGCTGGGGACGGCGGCGGGATGGTGGGTGGGGCGGACGAGAGGATAGGGGCGACCCGCCGCCCTCGCCGCGAAGGACGCATTTCTCCGGCGGTCGACGCTACACGTCGTGGCCCCCGCCCTTGGCCTCGGCGTAAACCGCTTCGATCTGGGACTGGTAGTTCTTCTCCACGATCCGCCGCTTCACCTTGAGGGTCGGCGTCAGTTCGCCGGTCTCGATCGAGAAGTCGCGCTGGATCAGGACCACCTTCTTCGGCATCTCGAACTGGGCCAGGTCCCGGAGCGCCTTCTTCACCTCCCGCTCCACCTTGTCCCCTGCCTCCGCGCTCGCCACGAGACTCGCATCGTCGCGATAGGGGAGGTTTTGCGTGGCCGCCCATGCCTTCAGCGCATCGAGGTTGGGGACCACCAGCATTACCGGAAACTTGCGTTTGTCGCCGATCATCACGGCGTTGAGAATGAACGGATTGGTCTTCACCCGGTTCTCGATCGGCTGCGGCGCGATGTTCTTGCCGTTGGCCGTGACGATGATGTCCTTCTTGCGATCGGTGATCCGCAGGAAGCCGTCGCCGTCGATCAGCCCGATGTCGCCGGTGTGGAACCAGCCCTGGCTGTCGATGGCCTCGGCCGTGGCCTGGGGTTTGTTGTAGTACCCCTTCATGACGTGCGGTCCCTTGGTGAGGATCTCGCCGTCGGCCGCGATCCGGACATCCACCCCGACAATCGGCCGGCCGACGGTGCCCATGCGGATGTACTCCCGGGAATTCACGGTGATCACCGGCGACGTCTCCGTCAGGCCGTAGCCTTCGTAGATCGGCAGCCCGGCCGCGAAGAAGAACTTGGCAATCTCGGCCGAGAGCGGAGCGCCGCCGGAGACGAAGAACCGGACCTTGCCACCGGTCTTCGCCTGCAGCTTGGCGAAGACCAGCCGGTCGGCGAGGGACTTCTTGAGTCCGAGCACCCCGGGCACCGGCTTCTTGGCCAGGACGTAGTCGGCCCAGGCCTCGCCGGTGGTCCGGGCCCAGTCGAAGATCCGCTTCTTCACGGGCGAGGCGGCGGCCCCCTCGATGACCTTCGCGTAGATCTTCTCGTAGAGGCGGGGCACCGAGAGGAGCACGGTGGGACGGCGCTCGACCATGTCGCTGGAGACCGTGTCGATTCCCTGGGCGTAGTTGACCAGCGCGCCGCTCTGCCACATGCAGTAGTGGCCCGCCATGCGCTCGAAGACGTGGGAGAGCGGGAGGAAGGAGAGACACTCGTCCGTCTCCTGCAGGTCGAGCGATTGGAGCCCCGCGATGACGTTGGAGCAGAGGTTGCCGTGCGTCAGCATCACCCCCTTCGGGTCTCCGGTGGTGCCCGAGGTGTAGATCAGCGTGGCCAGGTCGTCGGGTCCGGCCGCCAGCGCGTCCTCGCGCCACCGCGGGTAGCGCTCCAGCGCGCGGCGGCCGCGCTCGATGAGGTCCCCGAAGGGCATCACCCCGGGGCCGGTGGCGTCCTCGTCGATGGAGATGATGTGGCGCAGGGCCGGCGTCACGTCGGGATGCCGGATGTCGAGAATCTTCTCCAGCTGCGCCTTGCTCGACACGACGATCGCCACCGAGCCGGAGTCGCGGAGGATGTAGGAGATCTGGCCGGCGGGCAGGGTGGGGTAGATCGGAACGTCGGCGCAGCGGATGGTGAGGCAGGCGAAGTCGAGCCAGGCCCACTCGGGACGATTCTCCGAGAGGATGGCGATGTTGCTCCCTGCCGCGACGCCCAATTCCCGGAACCCCGCCGCGAGACAGCGCACCCGGTCCTCGACCTCGACGTAGGAGTACTCCCGCCAGGCGCTGGCGCCCTTGGGCTTCATGCGCATCGCCACCGGGCGCTTCCCGAAGCGGTCGAGGCCGCCGAAGAACATCTCGTTGAGCGTACGGGGAACCGGCATGCTGCCTCCCTTGGAGGGAATTGCCTGCGGGCCGGGGCTGGCGGCCCGGCCTACTGGAAGAGAATCGTGAAGAGGGAACCGGACCCGGGTACCGTGACGCCGCTGGGCCGGATCGCCGAGACCCGGACGTGAATGCTGTCCGTCCACCCGGCCGATTGCCGGCGGAGCGTCACCGGCGACAGCGGAGCCCCGGTGGCGCCGGTCGTCACCCGCACCGCCGAGAGGCCGCCGGCGAAGTGCGCGGTGTCGGCGATGCGCCCCTGGTCCGCGGGGTCGACCTCGAAGAGAATCGTGGTGCCGCTCACCCCTCCGGCCGGGTTATTGGAGAGCACCGCGGCCACCAGGCTCGTCGACGCCGTGTCGCCGGCGGCAACCACCACCGTGTCGGGGGGCGTCAGCGCCAGCGTATCCGAGCGGGGGCGGATGGTCAGTTGTCCGCTGCTCAGGCCGGAATAGAGGCTCCCGACGTGGGCCTGGACTCGGCCACTGCCGCTGGTCTGCGTGGTCGTGACCAGCCCGGTCGAATCGACCAGGATCAGGGTGGTGTCCGCCACCCGCCAGTAGATGGCGGCGGCCACGCTGTCGCCGTTTTCGTCGATGGCCCGGGCGCGAAGTTGCAGCGTGTCATCGGTCTCGACCGCCGGCGGGACGGGCAGCCGGAGCTCCAGGGCGACCGGCGCACCCTTGGGACCAGAGAGCTTGCTGCAGGCGACGCACAGCGCCGCCACGGCGCACCACTGCCCGGCCCTCACTCCGGCTCCGACGCGGCGCCGTCCTCCAGCTCCCGAAGCGTCGCCTCCGCATGACGCACCCAGCGTTCCGCATCGGGACCCTTGGGCGGTCGCGACAGGAACGACCGCAGATGATCGGCCGCTTCGCGATTCTCCCCCTTTTCCTTCAGGCGGAACGCGAGGCCGTAGTGGGCGCCCACCAGCGAATCGTCGAGCGACAGGGCACGCCGGTAGTGGCGGATCGCCTCCTCCTGCTGGCCCGTCTTAGTGAAGGCGATCGCCATGTTCTGCAGGATTCGCGGGTCGTTGGGGTTGTCGCGCATCGCGAGGCGGTACGAGGTCAGGGCCGCCTCGTAATCTCCCTGGCGTTCCAGCGCCAGAGCTTCGTTGAGATAGTCGAGGCGCTGTGGCTTGAGACTTTCCGACTTGGCGCCGCCGAACAACGACCGCCAGAAACTCATTGCGGGACAACATCCTTGCGGAGCAGGAAGGGAAGTTGAGGCTAAGATAGCCCGCCCCGGAGGGACCCGCAACGTGGTTGAAGGGGCACGCAGGAGCCGGTAGCTTCAAGGACCGCGGTCATCCGGTCACCGGCCGCGAGCCTCAGCCGACAGGCGTCCCATGAAGCGCACGCAACCTGCCTCCCAGCCCCGCGGAGTCCTCGAGGTTGACTGGCCGTTCTTCGGCGAGATCTGCCGCGCCCTGGCACTCAAGGTGGCACGTGCCTACGAACCGGAGGTCGTCCTCGGGATCGCCAAGGCGGGAGTGATTCCCGGCGTCGTGGTCGCGTCGATCCTGCAGGCCGAATTCGCCTCGATGGCGGTCACCCGGAAGGATGAAGGTGGCGAGCCGATCCTGGTTGCCGGTCCGCCGCCCAGCATCCGGGGCCGGCGGGTCCTGCTGGTCGACGAGACCTGCGACACCGGTTCCACCATGCGGCTGGCTCTCAACGAGGTCCGCGCCCTGAAACCCAGCGAGGTGCGCACCGCGGTCTCCTTCAAGACGGGACCCTACGTCCCTGACTTCCACGCCTTCGAGACCGAGAATCTCATCATCCTGCCCTGGGACCGGGAGATCATCGCCAACGGCGAACTGGTCATGCGGCCCGACTACGTGCAGTGGCTCAAGGGGAACGGCTGAGGCTTGCAGAATCTCCTCGCCGACGCGCTGAAGTCCTCTCGCGCCGACCACACCGAGATCCGCCTCCAGCGGCGCTGGGCCACCGCGATCGCCTTCCGGGGGAGCCGCCTGGAAGGTGCCACCACCGGGGTCGAAGTCGGCGGAATCGTGCGCTGCCTCAATCGGGGGCGCGGCTGGGGGGTGGCGAGCTTCACCGGGGTCGACCAGGCGCGCTCGATGGTCGCGCAGGCCCACGAGCTCTCCCTCGCGGTCCACGTCGAGCAGCCGGTGCGCCTCGCCGACATCCCGATCCGGACCGCCGATCATCTCGCCGACCTCGAGGGGGACGTGCGCGAGATCCCGCTCGCCGAGAAGCGCCAGCTCCTGGAGCGACTCAACCAGGAGATGCTCGGCACCGACCGGCGTATCGTGGACGCCCACGCCTCCTATGAGGACCGGGTGACGGAACGCTGGATCGCGACCTCCGAGGGGTTGATGATCCACGATCTCCGGACCGACGTGCGCCTCGCCGCCGGAGCGGTCGCGCGCGAGGACAGCTTCCTCGAACGGGCGTTCGAGTCGTGGGCGGCCCGGGGCGGGTGGCGCGCCCTGCAGGATGCCGATCACCTCTTCCGCACCGCCGCGCGCCGGGCCATCGCGCTCCTCGGGGCGCCGCGCATGAAGGCCGGCATCGTGCCGGTCATCCTCGATCCGCGGGCGGTCGGCGCCCTGATGCACCAGACCGTGGGGCACCTTGGAGAGGCCGACGGTCCCGAGTACCTCCAAACCGGTCAGCGCGTCGGTTCCGATCTGCTCACCATCGGGGATGACGGCAGCGCCTCGGGGCTCATCGGTTCGCTCCCTTTCGACGACGAAGGCGCGCCCACCCAGAACACCCTGCTGGTGCAGCATGGGGTGCTGATCGGCCGGCTGCACACCCGGGAGACCGCCGGCAGGGCGGGGGCCCGGCCTACCGGCAACGCCCGCGCCGGCACCTTCCGTCGGGTGCCTGGAGCCCGGCTCACCAACACCTACGTCGCCAACGGACGCGGCACCCTCGACGACCTCATCCGCGGCATCCGGTACGGCGTCTATCTGAGCGATGCGATGGCCGGCGAGTCCCACCTCGGGCGATTCTCGCTGACCACCGGCTGGGGGCAGCTCATCCGGGACGGTCACCTCGCCGAGATGGTGAAGCCCGTGGTGATCTCGGGCGACCTTGTGCAGACCCTCTCGCGGGTCGACGCGATCGCCGGGGACTTCCGCTGGAACCACCTCGCCAGCGACTGCAGTCGCGGGGGGTGTGGTCGCGTGCCCGTGTCCGAAGGAGCGCCGCACCTGCGGATCGACGGGGTCGCCGTCGGCGGAGACACCTCGTGATCCAGGCCCTCATCGAACAGGCGGCGCGCCGCTCGACGATGGCCGACGCCGCACTCACGATCTCGGAGGTGACGACTCTCGAGTTCGCAGGGGGCCGGCTCGCCGGGGCCACCACCGACACCAGCCAGGGCGTCAATCTGCGTGTCGTCTCCGACGGCCGGGTGGGGACCTCCGGCACCACCACCGACGATGATGCCGACCTGCTCGACCGGGCGCTCGGCTCGGCCCGGGTCGGGGAACTCGCCGTGCTTGCGCTTCCGTCACCCGCGGCGGTCCCCGCCGTGGTGACCCACCTGCCGCGTGCCGCGTCCGCGACGGTTCCAGACCTGGTCGCCCTTGGCACTCTGGTCCGCGACCGGCTCGGCGCCGAGCGGGCGGATCTCGGCCTCACGATCGGGCGCTCGCTCGGGTCGGTGCGGGTCGCCAACACCCTCGGCGTGGACGCTGGCTACGACGTGTCGCTGGCCACGCTGCGGCTGCGGGCGCGGCGCGATCGCAACGCCAGGCAGCTGATCATCGAGGGCTCACTGAGTGGCGCCGATCTCCCCACCCTCTCCGAACTGGAGCAGCTCGTCGCGATGGTCCGGCAGCGACTGGCCTGGGCGGAGCGGGATGCGGAGATCGCGGCGGGGCGCCAGCGCGTCGGGTTCCTGCCCACGGCGATGCCGGTGCTGCTCACCCCCGTGGAACAGGCGCTGATCGGGAAGGCGGCGCTGCACGGCGGTTCGCCACTCGCCCGGCGGCGCGGGGCACGGACGTTCAGCGAGCTGCTCACGATCCACGATCACCCGCTGCTCGACGGCCGTCCCGGATCGCGGCCCATCGACGACGAAGGGGTCGTCAGCCGGCGGCTGCCGCTGGTCGTCGCCGGAGAAATCGAAGGACTGATCTACGACCTGGAAACCGCCGGCCGGGTCGGGGCGATGCCGACCGGCCACGGCCGGCGCGCGACCTTCGGCAAGCCGCAGGCCGCCTATTCCAACCTCGTGGTCGAACCGGGGGAGTCGAGCTGGAACGAGCTCCTCGCCGCGATCGGGGATGGTCTGCTGATCGAGCGGTTGCGGCCGTCGGGGCAGGAGAACCTGATCGGCGGGACCTTCGCGCTGCCGGCGGCGCTCGCCTGGCGGGTGGAGGGCGGCGAGATCACCGGGCTGCTGCCGGAGGTGACCGTCGCGGGCAACGCCCATGATCTGCTGGGGCGGGTGCTCGCGGTCGGCCGGGATGTGATGTGGGTGGGGAGCCGTTCGACACCGGCCGTGGTCGTCGACGGGGTGTCGGTGTTCTAGAGCTAGAAGAGGAAACGCCGCACCAGCCAGTAGACCAGGTACATCAGGCCCGCGCCAAACACCCAGACCCCCAGCTCCCGGAAGCGGTTCAGCGCCCGGTCCTGCCCGGACGCCGGATCGTGATCGACCTTGCCGCTCTTCCGGACGTTGTAGGCGCACATCGTCAGGACTGCACGCCCAGCGCCTCGAGATAGTGAGTCCCCTGGGCCATCCGCTCGTAGAGGATCTGCAGCGTCTCCGGCGCCCCCGCGAGGAAGCGACACCGCGAATCGCCGGCCGAGCGGCACTCCACCTCCATCACGCCGAGGGTCGTCTCGGAGATCCGCGACAGCAGTTCTGCGAGCAGGCCCGACGAGAGGTGGCATGAAGGATACGCCGCGCCGGCGCCGGGATCCGACTCCCACCAGTCTACCGAGTCGACGGCGATCACGGCGGGGGTGAGCGGAGTGACTCGCACCGGGCCCCAGCCGTTCTCCTGAAAGAACCCCGAGAGCGTCTCGCCGAGGTGGCGGACATCGAGCGCGGAGGGCCGGTCGACCGCGAATCGTCCCGCCAGCCACTCGGCGTACACCCCGTACAACGACTCCCCCCCGGCGAATCCGGCCTCCTGCAGCCACGTCGCCGCCTGCCCCCCGGCTTCCCGCTCCAGCACGAGGCGGAGGTGGCGGATGCTCTGCCGACTGAGCAGTACTGTGTCAGGGGGGGCGGTAACGGCGATGGCCATGGCGGGGTCGGGTCGAAGGTTGGGGAAACGTAGGAAGAGGAGCGGGAATGGCGCAAGAGAGCGTACCGCTCCTCGGCGCGGCGCGCTATCCCCCCGCCCGTCGGCGCAACTCCGCCTCGTCGATGATCTCGATGCCCAGCTCCTTCGCCTTGTCGAGTTTGCTGCCCGCCTCGTTGCCGGCCACGACGGCCGTGGTCTTCCGGCTGACACTCCCGGCCACCCGGCCGCCGGCCTGGTCGATGAGATCCGTCGCCTCCTGGCGGCTCAATGCGGGCAGCGTGCCGGTCAGCACGAAGACCTGCCCGGCGAGCCGCCCCCCGGCGCTGACCGCGCGCGGCTCCTCCATCGTGAGCCCCGCCCGCGCCAGCCGGGCGACCAGGGCACGGTTCGTCTTCGCATGGAAGAATTCCACCACCGCCTCGGCGATCGTCGGTCCCACGCCCGGGGTGTTTTCGATCTCCTCGCGCGTGGCGGCGGCCAGCGACGTCATGCTGCCGAAGCGGCGCGCCAGCACCTGGGCGACTGTCTTGCCGACGTGGCGAACACCCAGCCCGAAGAGCAGGAGGGAGAGCGGCCGGTGCTTCGAGGCGGCGATTGCCGCGACCAGCTGCCCCGCCGACTGCTCGGCGAAGCGCTCCAGCTCCTGCAGCCGTTCGGCGGCGAGATCGTAGAGATCCGCGACATCCGCGATGAGCTTCTCGTCCAGGAGCTGGCGCACCCGCTCGTAGCCCAGCCCGCGGATATCCATCGCCTCCCGCGAGGCGTAGTGGACGATCCCCTCGAGCATCCGGCCGGGACAGAGGGCATTGGGACAGTAGCGGATCGCCTCGTCCGGGTCCCGCACCACCGGGGTGTCGCAGCGCGGGCAGCGCTCCGGCATCGCGAACGGCCGCTCCCCGCCCTCGCGCCGCTCCGGGAGCGAGCGCACCACCTGCGGGATCACCTCGCCGGCGCGGACCACCTCCACCCAGTCGCCGATCCGGAGGTCCTTCGTCTCGATGAGGTCCTCGTTGTGGAGCGTGGCGCTGGAGACCGTGACCCCACCCACCTCCACCGGTTCGAGGACCGCGAAAGGATTGAGCGCACCCGTCCGCCCCACGTTGATCTGGATGTCGAGCAGCCGGGTGACGGCCACTTCGGACTCGAACTTCCGGGCGATGGCCCAGCGCGGTTCCCGCTCGCTCACGGCCCCGAGCTCGACGTGCAGTGCCAGCCGATCGATCTTGACCACCACGCCGTCCGCATCGAATGCCAGCTTCTTGATGCGCCCTTCGAGTCGTTCCACCTCCGCGTGCACCGCGGCCAGATCACGGTGGCGCTTCCGGTGCGGCTCGACTGGAAATCCCCACTCGGCCAAACGGTCGAGCACTTCCGACTGGGTCTTCAACGGCAGCGATCCCTCGATCACCTCCACGTGGAAGGCATACATCCGCAGCCGGCGCCGCTTGGTGATCCTGGGGTCGAGCAGCTTGAGGCTGCCTGCGGCGGTGTTCCGCGGATTGGCGTAGAGCGGCTCCCCCTCCTGTTCCCGTTCCCGGTTCAGCCGCTCGAAGGCGGCGCGGGGCATGTACACCTCGCCCCGGATCTCCATCAGCGGCGGGTGCCGATCACCGGCGAGCCGGAGCGGCACGTCCGGAAGGGTCTTGAGATTCTCGGTGATCAGCTCGCCCACCCGGCCGTTGCCGCGGGTGGCCCCGCTCACCAGCACACTGTCGCGGTAGGTCAGGCTGACCGCGGATCCATCGATCTTGACCTCGGTGGTGTAGCCGCCGTCACGGGCATCCGCGGTGATGCGCGCGTTGCGGTCCTCCCACGCCGTCAGCTCTTCGGGGGTGAATGCGTTGGCCAGCGACATCATCGGCCGGAGATGGGTGTGCTTCTGCAGCGCCGAGGCCGGCTCGGCCCCGACCCGCTGAGTGGGGCTGTCGGGAGTGCGGAGGTCGGGATGCTGTGCTTCGAGCGCCTGCAGCTCCCGCATCCAGCGGTCGTACTCGGCGTCGCTGACCTCCGGCGCGTCGAGGACGTAGTAGGCGTGGTTGGCGCGGTCGATCAGCTTGCGGAGCTTCTCGATCTCGGCCTTGGGTGATGAAGCCATGAGACCCCTACCGCGCCGCGGCCTCCTGCTGCAGGACCGTGAGCGCGACACCCACCAGCCGCTCGATCTCCTCCGCGCTGGCCCGGGCGAGGACCCCTTCGCTCCACGGGCCCTCCCGCGCCGCGAAGTCATCGAGCAGGCGGCGGAGGAACCCGATGAGCGCGACCCGCTCCCGCTCGAGCGCCCGGCTGCTGGTGTTGTCGCCGACTCGCTGCTGCAGCTTCTCGAAGCGGTGCGCGTTGCGCAGCGCCTTGGCGGTCAGGCTGGCGATCACCTGGCAGAACCGGACGTCGCTTTCCGAGAAGGCGGGCCCGTCGCGGAAGGTGCGCAGCAGGATCGCCCCGATCGAGGCGCCCCGCCAGGTGATCGGAACCACGGTAATCGATCGCACCTTGCGGGTATCGAAGGAGCCCTTGAGGTGTGCCATCGTCGGGTCGATCTCGACGTCCGGGATGTAGACCGTCTCCCCCTCCTGCAGCGCGCGGCGAAGCTCCGGATAGCGGTCGAGGTCGACCACGTAGTTGCGGATGCTCGGGTCCTCGAAGCTCGCCACCAGGCGCGCGGTCTGGCCATCCCGCTCCGCGAGGAAGATCGAGCAACGGTCCAGCCCGAACGCCTCGCCGAGACGCCGGGCAATGGACTGCATGATGTCGACGAAGTGGAGCGATCCGGCGATTTCCTGCAGGATCTCCAGCACCGCCAGCAGGTGCTTGCGCTCGTGCTCCAGCTCCCGGACCCGGGCCTGAAGGCGTTCGATCTCGTCGGTGGAGAGGGTCGGTGCGCTCATGGGATGCCTGTGAAGGTTGCCGAATTGTCGCGGCGTGGCGGAGGGGGGTCAAGCGGGGGTACCTTACCCCGGCACAGGGGAGGACACCATGCACGACCACGATGACGATGAAGACGACCTGGACGAAACCCGGATTCCCGATCGCGAATTCGACACGACCAGCTTCCTGACCGGTATCCTGGTCGGCGCAGCGGTCGGGGCCGGGGTCGCCCTGATCTTTGCGCCGGCCTCGGGCGAGAAGACCCGCCGCCTGATCCGCCGCCGGGCCCGCGCGCTGGGCAAGGAGACGTCCCGCGGTTGGGTCTCGGTCCGGGACGAGGCCCGGCGGACGCTGCACGAGAAGAAGGAGGCCCTGCGCGAGCGGCTCGCGCAGGGCCTCGAGCGGCTCGAGGAGGAGGTGGAGGGGTGAGCGGCGCTCAGCTCTCCTTGTCCTTCTTCCCTTCGATCTTTCGCGCCAGCGCCGCGGCCCGCTCCTTGTAGGCCGGATCGCCCACGTCGTACACCGGCAGGCTTTCCACCTGATTCAGGTGGATCCGTGCCTCCCGGAAGCGGCCGAGGTCGATCAGGATTTCAGCCAGGTCGAGGTGATGGTAGATGTTGTCGGGCGACAGGGCCACCGCCTTGTCCATGTAGACCGTCGCGCTGTCCCACGAGGCGGCGTTGAAGATCTTGCCGCCGAGAAAGGTCTTGGCGAAGAACCGCTGGAAGCCCGACAGTCGCATGATCTCGGCATTCCAGCGCCCGAGGACGTGATACGTCTTGTGGTGGTCGGGATCGATTTCCAGTGCGCGCAGGGCCTCCGAGCGGATCTCCGCCGCGCGCCGGACGCGCTCCTTCTTGCTCTTGGTCAGGGAGGCGCGCCCGATCGCCGCCGCCAGCACGTAATGGCCATCCGCCCCCTCGGGATTCAGCTGGGTGGCGGTCCGTCCGAGCGCCTCGGCCCGCGCGTAGATCGAGTCGCGGGTCGGGCTCGACACCGAATCGGGGGTCTGCTTCCCGATGTCCATCAGGGCCTCCGCCGCTCGCCAGTGCGCTTCGTAGCTCTGCGGATCTGCGGCAATCGCCGCCTCGAAGTGGGTGAGCGCGGCCGCGGGATCGCGTGCCAGTTGCGCGTCCGCTCCTGCGCGGATGTGTTCCTCCACTGTCTGGGCCGGCATCGCTCCCGCGGACGCGGCGAACACCAGCACGGCAAGGACTCCGGTCACCAGGCGCATGACACGCTCCGCTGAAGACTGACGGCCAACCGCGGACGGGCAGTCACCCGTCGCTCCAGAATATACCAGCCAATCCTCTATGCTGTTCCCCGCTCTCATCGAACGCAAGCGCGACGGCGGCGAGCTGACGCCCGCGGAGTGGCGCGGCGTCATCGCCGACTACCTGCGCGATGCCATCCCGGACTACCAGATGGCGGCCATGCTGATGGCGATCGTCTGGCGCGGCCTGAGTGCCGGCGAGCTGGAGGCGCTCACCGGCGCGATGCTCGGCTCAGGCGCCACCCTGGACTGGGCGGGTCTCGATGTGCCTCGAGTCGACAAGCATTCCACCGGCGGGGTGGGGGACAAGGTCTCGCTGATTCTCGCTCCCCTGGTCGCGAGCTGCGGCGTGGCGGTGCCCATGATGTCGGGCCGGGGGCTCGGACATACCGGCGGCACCACCGACAAGCTCGAGGCGATTCCCGGCTTCCGCACGGCGCTCACCCTCGACGAGGTGCGCGCCCAGGTCGAGTCGATCGGGGTCGCGATGTTCGGCCAGAGCCCGTCGATCGCCCCCGCGGACCGCAGGCTCTACGCGCTGCGTGATGTCACGGGCACCGTGGCGTCCATTCCGCTCATCGCGGCGAGCATCATGTCCAAGAAGCTGGCCGAAGGGCTCTCGGGACTCATCCTCGACGTCAAGGCCGGGAGCGGAGCGTTCATGGCCGATCCGGGGCGGCGCTCACTCTCGCGCAGACCATGGTCGCGCTCGGCGAGGGAGGTGGCTGCCGCACGGCGGCCCTGGTGACCGCGATGGATCGCCCGCTCGGCCGGGCGATCGGCAATGCGCTCGAGGTGGAGGAGGCGCTGCTCGCGCTGGAGGGCAAGGGCCCCCAGGACCTCCTGCTCGTGACCCGCGCCCTCGCCGTCGAAATGCTGGTGCTGGCCGGTACCGATCCCGATCGCAGTGCGGCCACCCGGCGGGTGAACGAGGCTCTCGGCTCGGGACGGGCGCTGGAAAAATTCCGGTCCCTGATCGCGGCCCAGGGCGGCGACCCCGCCATCATCGACGACCCGGGCCGGTTGCCGCAGGCGGCCGAGGTGGAACTCTTCGAGGCCCCGGCAGCGGGCACCGTCCAGTCGGTCGATCCCAGGCCGCTCGGTCTGGCGGTCATCGGGATGGGCGGAGGCAGGGCGGCGCTGGGAGACAGCATCGATCCCAGCGTCGGCTTCGTGGTCTCCGCACGGCCGGGAGCGAAGGTCGCGAAGGGCGAACCCATTGCCTCGGTGTTCGCGCGGAATGCGGCCGGCGTGGCCCTGGGGCTCCGTGCCCTCGGCGAGGCCATTCGCTTCGGTGAGCCACGGCCGCAGCTCCCCCTCATCTCTCACCGGGTCACCCGGACGGGCGTGGAGAGCTTCTGATGGGTGTGGCCGTCGCCCTCGCACTGCTGCTGGCGCTGCTGGTCTGGCTGTTCGCCCCCGGCCTCGGCCGCCGCCGGTCCAGGGCCGATTCGGTCGAACCGGTGGATGCCGACGAGCTCGAGGCTGCCGAGCGGGAGGTACGCGATCTCGGTGTGGACCAGCGGCCGGCGGATGACTTCACGGGGGACGACTGGGGGCCCGGTGCGGGCCCCCGAAAACAGGCTAGGGGTGGAGCTTCGCTCCACCCCTACCCGGGCGCCGGGCTCCGCCGCCACCCCGAGGCTCAGACGTCGAGGTGGCTCACGTACTTCGCGTTCTTTTCGATGAAGAGCCGCCGCGGCTCCACTTCGTCTCCCATTAACTCCTCGAACAGCTTGGAGGCCTCCACGGCGTCCGACATCGTGACCCGGAGGACGGTCCGCTTCATCGGGTCCATGGTCGTGTTCCACAACTGGCCGGGGTTCATCTCGCCCAGACCCTTGTACCGCTGGATGTTCACATTCCCGCGACCCTCGGGACCGGCCAGCCGCTTGATGTACTCGTCCCGCTCCTTTTCGTCGTAGGCGTAGAACTCTTCCTTGCCCTTGGCGACCCGGTAGAGCGGCGGCTGGGCGATATAGATGAAGCCCGCGTCGATCAGCTCCGGCATCTGCCGGAAGAAGAAGGTCAGCAGCAGGGTCCGAATGTGGGCGCCGTCCACGTCGGCGTCGGTCATGATGACGATCTTGTGGTAGCGTACGTCATCCAGGGTGAAATCGTCACGGACGCCGGCGCCGATGGCGGTGATGATCGCCCGGATCTCCTCGTTGGAGAGGATCTTGTCGATGCGCGCCTTCTCGACGTTCAGGATCTTGCCGCGCAGCGGCAGGATCGCCTGGAACTGGCGGTCGCGGCCCTGCTTGGCGCTGCCGCCCGCCGAGTCGCCCTCGACCAGGTAGATCTCGCAGAGCGCCGGGTCGTCGAGCGAGCAGTCGGCCAGCTTGCCCGGGAGCACCGCCGCCCTCGAGGCCAGACTTCTTGCGCACCAGGTCGCGGGCCTTGCGTGCGGCCTCGCGGGCCCGCGCAGCGCTGACCGCCTTTTCGATGACCGCGCGGCCCACCGCGGGCTTCTCGTCCAGGTAGGTCCGGATCTGTTCGTAGACCACCTGCTTCACGATCCCCTCGACCTCGGAGTTGCCCAGCTTGGTCTTGGTCTGGCCCTCGAACTGCGGCTCGCGGACCTTGCAGTGCAGCACGCAGGTCAGCCCTTCGCGGATGTCCTCCCCCGTCAGGGAGAAGTCCTCCTTCTTCAGGGTGCCCTGCTGCTTCGCGAACTCGTTGATCGCGCGGGTCAGCGCCGCGCGGAACCCGGTGAGGTGGGTGCCGCCCTCGTGGGTGTTGATGTTGTTGACGAAGGTGAAGATGTTCTCGTTGTACCCATCCTCATACTGGATCGCGACGTCCACCTCGACATCGTCCTTGGTCACCGTGAAGGCGATCGGCTTGGGGTGCAGCGGCTTCTTGTTCCGGTTCAGCCACTCCACGAATTGGATCAGGCCGCCCTTGGCGAAGAACGTTTCCTGCTTCGGCTCGTCGGGACGATCGTCCTTCAGCGTGATGTTCACGCCCTTGTTGAGAAAGGCGAGCTGTCGCAGCCGGTCCGCCAGGGTACTCCAGTTGTATTCGAGGACGTTGAAGATCTCGGGGTCGGGCTTGAAGCGGACCAGGGTGCCGGTGTCCTTCACCTTGTCGAGCTTCTCGAGCTTCTTGACGGTCTGGCCCCTGACGAACGCCATCCGCCACTTGAATCCGTCCCGACGGACGATCACCTCCGTCCGCTCGGACAGGGCGTTCACCACCGAGACACCCACCCCATGGAGCCCGCCGGAGACCTTGTAATTCGATTTGTCGAACTTGCCGCCGGCATGGAGCACCGTGAGCGCGACCTCGACCGCGGGCAGCTTCTCGGTCGGGTGCATTTCGACCGGAATCCCGCGGCCGTTGTCCTCGACCGAAATCGAGTTGTCCTTGTGGATCGTGACCCGGATATCGTCGCAGTACCCAGCCAGCGCCTCGTCGATCGAGTTGTCCACCACCTCGTAGACCAGGTGGTGCAGCCCGTTCTCGCCGGTGGAGCCGATGTACATGCCCGGGCGTTTCCGGACCGCCTCGAGACCCTTGAGGACCTGGATCGACCCCGCGTCGTACTGCTGTTCGCTGCCGTTGCCCGTCGATTCCTTCGCCATTGCATTCCCTGTTGAGGTCCTGCGTTGTCGCGCACGGTCGCGCGCGTCTACTCCGAGCCCGTCGTATGTCGTCGCCCGCCGCCGTATCCCCGACCGCGAGCTGCTTCCGGGGCAGTCCCGGCCACCCAGCGCACGGCAGTGATGCGTCCGGTCCGCCCGGTGTTGAGCCGCGCGAGGATCTGCGGCGTCATGAGCTGCAGCTCGTTGGCCCACGCCGCCGTCGCGACCTGCACCCGCAGCACACCCTCCGGGGTGACCGATTCCGCCGTCGTCACCGACGCGATCTGCGGCCCGACCAGCTCGGCCCATTCCTCGATCACTCCGGCCTGGCCCACTCGGCGCACCAACCCGGCGCGCTTCAGGTAGGCCTGGAGCACCTCCGCGAGCGGAGTGGGTCTGGAATCGCCCGAGCGTTCTCTCATGATCGCATCCTGACTCCGCCGGCCATCGGGGTGCTGCGCCTCATGGGCCCACGACCCGCCCGTTCGCCACGCGCCACACCGGCAAGTCCAGGCCCGCCGGCAGTTCGTCGGTACGGGGCGAGGTGATGAACACCTGCGCGGGGCGTCGCCCGAGGAGCCGGGCAGCCAGCCGCTCCTGCCGTTCGCTGTCCAGCTCCGCAAAGACGTCGTCGAGGAGCAGGGCGGGGCAGGCGCCGGTGGCCCGCTCGATCGTTTCCAGCTCCAGCAGTTTGAGGGCGATCGCGGCGCCGCGATGCTGCCCGGTCGAGCCGTACTCCCGCAACCCACGCCCATTGAGCCGGATTTCCAGGTCGTCGCGGTGCGGCCCGACCGTGGTCACCCGCCGTGCCGCGTCGCGGGGTGCGGCCTGCGTCAGTCGGTCAGGCCACGCCCCCGGATCGGCGAGTTCGGCCGCGCCCATGTAGCCGAGCAGCGCCTCCCCGCTGAGCTCTCCCAGCGCCACCAGTGAGACGGCGTACGCCTCCCGCACCGCGCTCACCCAGGCCACCCGGCGCGCCACGACGATCGCTCCGGCCCTGGCCAGCGGCCCATCGAACGCCAGGGCCAGCTCGGGTCGTCCCTGTCTGAGGGCGGCATTCCGCTGGGCCAGCGCTGCGCGGTAGCGGGCCAGCGCGCGCATGTAGTCGACGTCGGACAGGGCCAGCGTCCGGTCCAGATAGAGCCGGCGCGCCGCCGCAGGTCCCGACGCGAGCCGCACATCCTCCGGTGCGAACACCACCGCCAGCCAGGCACCGGCGCCTTCCACCAGCCGCTGGAGCGGCACCCCGTCGAGTTCAAGGTGCTTCCGCCGCCCCGCCTGCCGGAAGGTCGCCGAGACGGAACGCGCCCGTCCGTCGCGACCGAAGTCGAGGCCGACATAGAACCCCGCGTCCCCGAAGCGGGCTATCTCCGCGTCGGCCGCCGTCCGGAAGGAGCGGAACAGCACCGGATAGGCGATCGCCTCGAGGAGGCTGGTCTTGCCCTGCCCGTTGGCGCCGAGCAGCGTCAGCCCCGCGGGCGGGAGGTCGAAATCGGCATCCGCGAGATTGCGGAAACCGCGGATCGTCAACCGCGTGGCCCGCACTACTGGACCGCGATGCGCCGGATCGCCGTGTCGCCCCGGTTGCCCAGTTCGTCGGTGGCGAACACCTGCACCGTGATCGTGTCTCCAGCCAGGCCCTGGGTCGTCAGCGGCAGACCGAAGCGCACCGAGTCCTGATGGAAGGACTGGGGTGGGAAGTTGGTCACCCCTCCGGCCGTCTCGACATAGAGCGTGTCCACCCCGTCCGCATCCACGCTGGTCCCGGTCACCAGAAAGAAGGCGGAGTCGCCGGACACGGTGGTGTCGGCATTCGGGCGGTCGATTTTGGTCTGGGGTCCTGCACTGTCGGTCGACGGAAAGGTCAGCCGATCTCGTGTCCCGCATGCCGGGCCGACCAGGGCCGACGCGGCCCAGGCCACCTCAATCCACCGAGGGAAACGGGGTCGAAGACGGCCCGGACGCATGCACAAATTTAGTCGGGAACGGGGGGGATTGGCAGCCGCAACTATCGCCCTTCGAAGTTCGCCGCCCGCTTCTCCAGGAAGGCCCGCATCCCCTCCCGCATGTCGGCCGATGAGGACAATAGCCCGAAGTGGTTTGCCTCGAGGAGCAGGGCCTCCGGGGTGGCCATTTCGTAGCCCGCATCCACCGCCTCGAGGACGCAACCGACGGCCAGCGGGCCCTGAGCCTGGATGGTCCGGATCAGGGCTTCCGCCTCCGCCATCAGGCGATCACCCGGCACCACCCGGTTCACCAGGCCGATGCGCCAGGCCTCCTGCGCATCGATCATCTCCCCCGTGAGCAGGAGCTGGATGGCCCGCCCGCGGCCCACCAGCCTGGGGAGCCGTACGGTCCCGCCGTACCCCGGCCCGATCCCGAGCTTCACCTCCGGCTGCCCGAACTTGGCCGAGTCGCTTGCCAGCCTGATGTGACACGCCATGGCGAGCTCGCAGCCCCCGCCGAGGCAGAAGCCGTTGACCGCGGCCACCACCGGTTTGCGGAGCGCCTCGAAGCGGCGGAACACCGCCTGGCCGGCGAGCGAGCGCTGCTTGCCCTCGAAGGGATCCTGGCCAGCCAGTTCGGTGATGTCGGCGCCGGCCACGAATGCCTTGGCGCCGGCTCCGGTCAGAATCACCCCCCGGACCGTGGCATCCGTTCCCGCGGCCTCGATGGCCGCGCCGAGGTCCGCGATCACGGCGGCGTTCAGGGCGTTGAGCTTGTCGGGCCGATTGACGGTGATGGTGGCGATGCCGTCGTGCACCGCGTACAGAATGGTCGAATAGCTCATCGGCGGTTCCGGAACAGGGGCCAGGGGACTCGGGGCGCGCGGTGGTCGGAAAGTAGTGCGCGCCGCTGCCGGATGCATACCACACGTTGCGGATCCGTTCCGACGGTTGCTGATGCTCGAGTCGGCCCCGACCGGCCTGAGCGCCCCGGGGACGCCACCTTGGTGCTCCGAAGCCGAGCATGTCACTGTGCGATTATCTTACTAGTCGTGCGTGCGGTGCTGCGTGTTAACATGTTGTTTAACAACAGTTTATACAGTCATATTACAGACATCGTGAATAAGATCTAGTCGCTTGTTTGACCCCCGTGGCACCCCCATTGCCCTACACCAGCGCGACCACCAGGGCCACTTCCGCCGAGACGGGACTCAGGCCCAGTCAACACGTCTGGAGGGCACAATGATTCGTTCCCGCCGCGTCCAGTTTGCGCTGACCGGGCTGCTGCTCGCCAGCCTCCTCCTGACGAGCTGCGGCTCGTACGAGAGCCCGACGGCACCCACAGCGGCCTCCGCCGCGTCTCCCCAAGCCAAGCTCTCTCTGCCGCTCCTCAATACGGTCACAGGGCTGCTGATGTGCGCCCCCCAGCCCGCGGCCCATGGCCAGGCGGTGATCGGCTCTGCCGGCGGTACCCTGCAGGTCGGATCGCACACCCTGATTGTGCCCCCGGAGCGCTGTCGCGGCCGACACTCATTACCGGCGACGCGCCGACCGATCGGGTCAGCTCGGTCGTCTTTCAGCCTGAGGGCCTCCAGTTCCGACGCCCCGCGGCGCTGACGCTCGACTATTCCAGCTGCCCGCTCGGTCGGCTGAACATCCTCAAGCGGGTGGCCTACACCGACGACCTGCTGAACATCCTGAGCTATCTGCGCTCGCGGGATGACCTGCTGCAGATGCGGGTCACCGGCGATCTGTGGCACTTCTCCCGGTACGCGGTGGCCTGGTAGCGAATGCCGAGCGTCTCCCGTGCCGCGTCGCGCGCCGGGGAGGTCCTCGCCGAGGGGCCGAGCGCCGCCGAGCGCCTGGCGGAGGCGCGGACCCACGAGCGGGCCGGTCGGCTGGATGAGGCGCTGGCTGGCTACACCGCGGCCTGCCAGATGGCGGAGCAGGCAGGCGACGGACTGGTCCTCGTCGAGGCGCTCAGGCGGCAGGCGGTGGTCTGCCATCATCGCGACTTGCCGGACGAGGCGCGGATGTTTTGCGAGCGGAGCCATGCGCTCGCGGCAGCGCTGGGCGAGGGTGGGCTCGCCGCGGAGGCCTTGAACGCCCTGGGCGGCATGGAATTCGAACGAGGCGCGATGCACCGGGCCCGGGAGCTGTTTACAGCAGCGCTCCAGCTCGGGGGGCGGTTCCCCTCACTCCGCAGCCGGATCGAGCAGAATCTCGGGATCCTTTCGACCGTCCAGGGAGACCACGCGGCCGCCCTCGGCCACTATCGCTCCTCGCTGGAGGCCTGTCAGGCGGCCGGTGACGAACAGGGCTGCGCCATCGCCTACCACAATCTCGGGATGATCAGCGCCGACCGGCGGGCGTGGGCGGAGGCGGAACACTGCTACCGGCAGAGTCTGGCCCTCGCCCACAAGCTCGGCGATGTGCACCTGCAGGGGCTCTGTCATCTGAACCAGGCGGAGGTCCACCTGGCGCGCGAAGGGTTCGAAGAGGCCCGAGCCGGCGCTGAAGCGGCGCTGTCCATCTTCGACCAGCTTGGCTCGCGGATGGACAAGGCCGATGCCTACAGGGTGCTCGGCGTGGTCTACCGGGAAACCGGCCGGCACGCGCTGGCCGGGGCGCGGCTGCGCGACGCAATCGAGGTTGCCGTGGCCACGGGATCGGTGCTGAGTGAGGCCGAGGCCTCCCGGGAGCTGGGCCGGCTGTTCCAGGCGATGGGGAGGAACCAGGAAGCGCTCACGCTTCTCAACGCCTCCTACCGGCTCTTCCACCGACTGGATGCGCATCTCGACCTCGTGGATGTCCAGGGCAAGGTGGCGGAGCTCGAAAACACCTTTCTCGCGGTAGTGCGTGAGTGGGGACAGTCGATCGAGTCCGCGGACAGCTACACCCACGGGCACTGCGAACGGGTCGCGACCTACGCGGCCGAGGTCGCCAGCGCTCTAGGAATGAGCGATGTCGAACTGACGACCATTCGCCTCGGGGCGTACCTCCACGATGTGGGGAAGGTGAAGGTGCCGCACGAGGTACTGAACAAGCCCGGCCGGCTCACCCCCAAGGAGTTCGAGATCATTCAGCAGCACCCGGTCTGGGGGGTGGAGCTCCTCGCCGCGATCGAATTCCCATGGGACATCAAGCCCATCATCCGCTGGCATCACGAGAAGGCCGATGGAACGGGGTATCCCGATCGCCTGGCCGGCGATCAGATCCCGGTCGAGGCTCAGATCATCGGCATCGTGGACGTATACGACGCGCTCACCACGACGCGCAGCTACCGGGCAGCGATGACGCACGCCGAAGCCCTCGCGCGGCTGGCGGAGTCCGCCCATTGGTGGCGTCCGGATGTGGTGGCTGCCTTCATGCGCACGGTGGGCGTCGGCCAGGTGGCGGCGGTGTGAGATGACGGCATCGTCCCTCGAGGTCACCCTCGACGCGGTCATGGCTGCGGCCCGGCGCGGTGACTACGCCGTGGCGATTGCGCTGGCCGAGGCTGCGCGCACTGCGCTGCCCGCCGGGGATCGTGGCCTGGTCCGACTGGCGAATCTGCTCGGGGGCATCGCCTTCGAGCAGGGCAAGCTCGCGGCGGCCGAGACCTGGTTCGAGGAGGCGATCCGCGGAGCGCGTGCCCACCGCGACGCCGTTCTCGGTGCCCGGGCCACCAACAATCTCGCGATGGTCGCGCAGCTCCGCGGCAAGCGGACCCTGGCCGTCAGTCTCTACCGTGGCGCGCTCACGGTATGGCGCGAGGTGGGTGACGCAATGGGCGAGGCGCAGGCACTGCATAACCTGGCCCTGCTGCACCTGGAGGCGGGCAACCTGCCCGCGGCCGCCTTGGCAGCACGGCGCGCAGTCCGCCGCGCCCGGGAGCACGGCGACGCGGCCCTGCAGGGCATCGTGCTGCTGGGACGGGCGCAGGTGGCGCTGCGGATGGGCGAGCTGGAAAGCGCCGCCGCCGACATCGCCGCTGGGAGGCACCGGTCGCGGGAAAGCGCGGATGCGCTGGGCCTCACCGAGGCCGCCCGACTCCTTGGCGCGCTGGCCATGGCCGAGGGCCGCCATCGCGACGCATTCCGGCTGGCGCGGCTGGCCCATCGCCGGGCGCGGCGGTTGGGCGCGGAGCAGCTGGCCGCGGAATGCGCCGAGCTGTCCGCCCGGACCTGTCGCCTGCTCGAGCGGCCGGAAGAGGCACGGGAGTTCTATCGGATGGCCCGGGACGGTTACGCTGCCACGGGCGCGCTGCCAGCGCTCCGCCGACTCGAACGGCTCGCCGCGACCTGACGTCCGGCCGGGTCGGGGGTATCTTCTGGGCGTGCGATTCCAGCCTATTTCCTGGGCCGATGGCCAGACCATCCGCCTCCTGGATCAGACCCTGCTCCCCACCGAGGAGCGATACCTCCACCTCACCACCGTCGAACAGGTCGCAGAGGCGATCCGATTGCTTCGCGTCCGCGGGGCTCCGCTGATCGGAATCGCGGCCGCGATGGGGGCCACCCTCGCGGCACGCGGGGGAATTCTCCCCGACCTGCTCGCGGCCTGCGACGTCCTCGAAGCGACCCGTCCTACCGCGGTCAATCTGGCCTGGGCACTGGCGCGGATGCGTACTGCCGCACGCAACGCGGGCAGCGGTGCCGCGCTTCACACCGCGGTGGTCGCCGAAGCGAATTCCATCTGGGATGAGGACCGCGCCATGTGCGACCGGATCGGCGAGGCAGGGTTGCCGCTGGTTCCCGATGGCGCCACCGTGCTGACCCACTGCAATGCCGGGGCGCTGGCCACCGGCGGCATCGGCACCGCGCTCGCGCCGATCTACCTGGCCCATGCGCTGGGGCGACGGGTGCGGGTGATCGCCGACGAGACCCGGCCGCTGCTGCAGGGGAGCCGCCTCACCGCGTGGGAGCTTACCCATGCCGGGGTGCCCACCACGGTCATCGCCGACAACATGGCGGCCAGCCGCCTGCGCATGGGGGACATCACCTGTGTCATCGTGGGCGCCGATCGCATCGCCAGCAACGGCGACGTCGCCAACAAGATCGGGACCTACGGGGTGGCGCTCGCCGCGCACGCCCACGGCGTGCCGTTCTATGTCGCGGCTCCATACTCGACGTTCGATGCCGCCACCCCGGACGGGCGGGCGATCCCGATCGAGGAACGGGTGGAAAGCGAGATCCGGCGCGTGGGGCCCACCGCGGAACGGGCCAGCGTCTGGAACCCCGCATTCGATGTCACCCCCGCCGCGCTCATCACCGGCTACATCACCGACGCCGGGCTCCTGACCCGCGAGCAGCTGGGCCGGCTCGGCGGCTAGCCGGCGGCGGTCCTCGCCACCACCTTCCTCCCATGCCGTCCATTCTCGCCCTCGACCAGGGCACCACCGGCTCCACCGCGCTCGTCATCCACCAGGACGGGCGCATTCTCGGTCGCGGATACCGCGAGTTCACCCAGCATTTTCCGCGGCCCGGTTGGGTGGAGCACGACCCCGAGGAGATCCTCAGGGTGACGGTCGAGGCCGCCCGCGAGGCAATCGCCGGGGCCGGGGAGACTCCGGTGGGCATCGGGATCACCAATCAGCGCGAAACCGTGGTCATCTGGGACCGGGCGACGCTCCGGCCGGTCGCTCCGGCGATCGTCTGGCAGGACCGGCGCACGGCCGACCGGTGCCGCGAGCTGAAGCTGGCGGGTCACGAGGAGATGATCCGCGAGCGTACCGGTCTGGTGCTCGATCCCTACTTCTCGGCGACCAAGCTGGAATTGCTGCTGCAGGACCCCGAGCGGCGGCGGCGCGCGGAACAGGGCGAGCTCGCGGCCGGCACGATCGACAGCTGGCTGATCGCCCGGCTGACCGGGGGCCGGGTGCATGTCACCGACCACACCAATGCTTCGCGCACGATGCTGTACGGCCTGGCCGCGCGCGACTGGGATCCCGGCCTGCTGTCGCTCTTCGGCATCCCGCGAGGCCTGCTGCCGGCCATCGTCCCCTCCTCGGGGATCGTAGGGGAGACCGATGCGGAGCACTTCGGCACTCCGCTCGCGATTGCGGGGATTGCCGGTGACCAGCAGGCCGCGTTGTTCGGGCAGGGATGCGTGGAGGAGGGTCTGGCCAAGAACACCTACGGGACGGGGGCCTTCCTGCTCGCCTACACCGGACAGCAGCAGCCCCGGCCGGGGAACGGACTGCTGCTCACCGCGGCGTGCGGTCCGATGGGGGAGCCGGCCTATGCGCTGGAGGGAAGCGTGTTCATCGCGGGGGCGGCGGTGCAGTGGCTGCGCGACGGACTGGGATTGATCACCCGAGCCAACGAAACCGAGGCGCTGGCGCGCTCGGTGCCGGATACCGGCGGGGTGTACTTCGTCCCCGCATTCGTGGGGCTGGGTTCTCCGCATTGGGAATCGGAGGCACGGGGAACGATCGTCGGCCTGACCCGGGGGACCACCCGCGCCCAGCTGGTGCGCGCCGCCCTCGAGGCGATGGCCTTCGCGAGCGCCGACCTGCTGGAGGCCATGGCCGCCACCGCGCACTTGCAGGTGGCGGCGCTACGGGTGGATGGTGGTGCGACGGCAAATGACTGGCTGATGCAGTTTCAGGCCGATGTGCTGGCCGTGCCGGTCGAACGCCCCGACAACGTCGAGACGACCGCGCTGGGCGCCGGCGCGCTCGCGGGGCTCGCGCTCGGGGTCTGGCCGTCGATCGACGCGTTCCTGGCGGGACGGGTGTTCACCCGGTTCGAACACGGCGCCGATCCAGGCCGGCGCGAGGAGGGTTGGCGGGGTTGGCGCCGCGCGGTTCACGCCGCGCTGGCATGGGCCCGACATGAGCGCTGAGGGTGTCCCCGGGCGGTCCGGCCGTCAGAAGCGCCAGGTCAGGCTGCTGTAGAACAGAGTGGTGGTGAACCCGGGGCTCTTCTCCCGCTGACCCGAGAGCGAGAGAAACCAGGATCTCGCCAGGCTGACGTCGAGGTCGAGCCCGTACCAGGTGATGGTGCTGCTCGGCGGACTGTTGTGCGGGTTGTTGTCCTTGCGCAGGCCGCCTTCGAGATCCACATGGATGGCCTGCCAGGGATCGCCGCCGAGTCGGAGCGTGTAGATCTGGCCATTGTTTCTGAGCGTAGCACCCAGGCTGTCGGCGCTGGTGCGGCTCTGATACCAGGTGGCGCGGCTGGTCAGACTCAGATGCAGCGGCGTGAACCGGTCCAGGCCGAACGAGCCGGTATAGGAGGTCGCCTTGCCAGCGCCCGCGCCGTCGGAAAAGCGCACATCGCCGGACACCCGGGCCCGGTGCCCGATCAGCGAGAGCCCGCCCCAGACACCCTGCCGGTAGGCGTCATCGAAGGCGATCGCAGGGTTGGTCGCGTCCCGGTAGAGCCGCACGCTGCGGCGATTGTCGTAGCCGCCGTTGAACGAGATCCAGCGGGTCGGCCGGAAGGCACCATTCAGGTAGGTGCTGGTTGGAGAGATGGTGTTCTCTCCGAGGGAGACCTTCCACGGCCGGTAGTAGTCGATCTCCTGCAGGGCGTACAGCGACACCACCCGGCTGCTCACGCTCGCCTGCGCGAAGGCGAATTCCCGATTCGACTTGCCGCCCGCGTAGGAGCCGACGGCCCCGGTGGTGAATGACCAGGGCGTCCCGCGCCCCGGCTTGTTATGCAGCTGGACGTAGCCCCCGAAGTCCTGAACCTCCCTGGAAAGCCCGAGGTTGACCTTGTCGGGCTCCACGCCTCCGAAGGCCCCGAAGGTGAGGTGCGACCCTCCGAACTCGACCAGGGCGCCGTCGAAGAGGCTCACCCAGGTGACCGCCGTGAGGTACTGGCGTCCCGCCGACATGCGGAAGCGGTCGCCAGGGGCGTTCCAGAGCAACGCGGCCTGATACACCCGGGTATGGCCGTCAACGGTACTCGAGCCGTCGGACCGTGTGGCCGCAGTACGCCGGGTGCGCAGGTCCACCGCCAGACCGAAGGGTGAACCGCCGAGCCCGCTTCCATCGAGACGGAGGTCGAGCGAGGGCTGGTTGAACCCGCCGCTGCTCGGGGATGTCTGGGAAAGCAGGTAACGGCCTCCCACTCGACCATGCAGACCGGGGCCGCTCAGGCGGTGCGGGCGCGACGCTGTCCTGGCAGCCGCGACCTGCTGGCCGGCGCCGCTCGAAGCGGTGGGCGTGTAGCGCACCTGGTCTCCGACGGCGATATCGGTCGCCCCCCGAACCACCTCACACGAGGACTGCCGGGACGAGAGGAATACGACCTTGAGCGTCGCGGCGGTGGAATCGTGCCGGACCACCGAGAGCTCCTGGCCCTCGACCAGCCCGTCGGCACGGCCCGCGCTCACGTAGATAGAAGAACCGGAGACATACGTCACACTGGCGCTTCGCACCGTGCTTGTGTCCTGGGCCGCGCTGCGGTGCGCGGTCCCCATGGTCAGGGCGGCGACCGCAATTACCGGCCGCAGGACTGCATGAATGCTCGCTCTCACGGCGCGCCTCCCGATGCTTCGATCGTCATAGACCGCTCGCGTTTCACGGCTCGATATTGCGCCCGATGTCAGTCGCAGCTTCGCTGACTGAGGAACGTGCATGACGCCGGGTGGTGGTGGGTGCTGCACGTCGATTGCTTGAAATCCGTGGTGACGTGACAGTTGCTGCACACGTTGTTGGCACGTTCATGCCTGGGATCGAACATCGAGTGGTACTGCGTTGGCAGCGTCACGCCCTGGTCCCATGCCACGGTGTTGCCCGAACCTGAGTGGCAGGTGATGCAGGTCTGGGGCCAGCCGTACTGGGTGTGGCTCGGATTCACAGCGTTGGTGTAGTCGGTGAGGTGGCACACCTGGCAGGTCGTGAGCGTGCCCTGCGTCCCCTTGTACACCCCGTTGATGTGGCACTTGACGCACGGCGTCGTGATGTGCGTTCCGGTGAGCTGGAACGCGGTGCTGCTGTGCTTGAACGTCGACGGCGCCCACGCCACCGTGTTATGGCAATTGGTGCAGGTCGTGACGAAGCTCGGCAGGGTATGCACGGGGTCAGGCGTGGGGGCGCCGTTGGTGCCGTTGTAGTCCTTCTGGTGGCAGCTCCAGCAGTCCGTCGGTTTTCCCTTGTAGACGCCGTCCGAATGGCACTGCACGCAGTTGAGGGCCTGATGGCCGCCGGTCAGCGGGAACTGGCTCTTCGAGTGGTCGAACGCCGCGGTCCAGTCCGTCGTGTTGTGGCAGCTCACGCAATCCGTGCCGAATTGGCTCGGGGCATGCGGCGGAGAGGAGGTCGCGTTGTACTTGTCCAGGTGACAGCCCACACACTGGGTGCTGAGGGGAGTCTGGAAGTTCGAGTTCTTGTGGCACTGGTCGCAGGCGGTGTGGGCGTGGGTTCCCGTGAGCGGAAACCCCGAGGCGTCGTGATTGAACCGCGCGGTCGTCCATGCGGTGACGGTGTGGCACTGGGTGCAATCCTGCGGAAAATTGTTCTGCAGGTGGTCCGGCGCCTTGGCGGCCAGGTAATTGGGGCGGTGGCAGCTCACGCAGTCGGCCGCGCGGGCGACGAACTGCAGGTGACCCTGTTCGGTCGGGGCGTGACAGGCGGTACAGTCGGTCGCCAGGTGGGCGCCTTCCAGCGGGAAGCGGGTCAGCTGATGTGCCCGGGCCATCCTGCCGCGGTCGATGAAGCTGCGGGTCGTGTGGCAGCGGACGCAATCGGCGCCGAGCTCACCACGGTGCGCATCCTCATGACAGGAGGCACAGGTGGTCGGGGTGCCTTTGAAGTCCAGTGACTGATGGCAGGCACGGCAGGCCGCCGTCGTGTGGGCGCCGATCAGCGGAAAGCCGAACTTGTTGTGATCGAACGACCGGCTGATCGTCACCTGGGTCCAGCCTTCGGACCGGTGGCAGGCGGCGCACTCGAGCTTCAGCTCGCCGTGCGGCGAGCGGGTGCGCTCTTGCGCGGCCAGCGGCCGCGCCAGCAGGAACGCCAGGCCAAGCAGGATCAGGCGCTTCATCGGGTCTCCTTGCCGCCGTGGCAGCTTTCGCACTTCCCCGATACCGGCCGGAAGATCAGCCGATTCGGGTTCCCGCCGTTCACGTCCGTTGGATGACACCGGTTGCAGGGCACCCGCTCATGGGCGCCCTTGAGCGAGAAGGCCGCGTCCCGATTGTGGTCGAACCGGCCGGCCGGCTGGAATGCATCCGCCGTATGGCAGGCGTCGCACCGGCCCTGGTCCTTGCGGGCCGCGAACTGGTCGCCGTGCGGGGTCTCGTGACAGTCTGCGCAGGCGGTCCTGGTCTCGAAGCGCAGCTCCGCGAACCTGCCTCCCGCGAGGATCAGTGTCGGTCGCTTCTGCACGGGCCCCTTCTGCTCCATCTCCGCATGACACGCCACGCAGGGAGTAGCCCGATGAGCCCCCTCGAGCGCGAAGCCGAACTGCTGGTGCGTCGCGATGTCCGTCGTCGAGGGCCGGAAGGCCCTGGTATCGTGACAGGCCAGGCAGCCCCGTTCCTTCGCCCTCGCGCCGGTGCCGCTGAAGCGCCCCTTGTGCGGGTCCGCGTGGCAGGCAGCGCATTCCACTTCGCTCACCTTGAAGAGGAACGCCGCCTTTCCCAGCGACACCTTGGCGCCGATCGCCGGCAGACCCTTGCGGTCCGCGCCGTGACAGGCGCGGCACTCGACGTCCGCGTGGCGGCCGTCGAGCAGCAGTTTGAGCTTCGCGTGTGAGGACTGGTCGAACGTGCTGGGTTTCCAGCCCGTCACGCGGTGACACACTGCACAATTGCCACGGTCCGTTCGCGCACTGAGCTGGCCGCCGTGATCATCGGTATGACAATCGAGGCATTTCATGAATGCCGGCCGCAATACGACCTTCGAGCTGCCCCATTTCGCTGCGGCGGTCGCGGTCGCATCGCGGACGTGGCAGGACGCGCATTTCACCGTGGCATGCTTGCCCTCGAGGGCGTACTTCGCACTCGCATGCTTCTCGGCCGTGAAGGTCGAGGGGACAAAGCCGTTCACGGTGTGGCAACCGTCGCAGCCGACCACCTTGCCGGCCAGCGTCGCGGTGCCGCCATGGGCATCCTTGTGACATGCGGTGCAGGTCTGGAATGCCGGCTTCTTGGTTGCCGGGGTCGAGAAGTCCTGGTGGCAGGCGGCGCAGCGCACGGAGGCATGCTTGCCCGCCAGCGGATACTTCGTCTTGTCGTGATTGAAGTTGCCGCGGTCGATGAGCTTGAACCCGCGGGTCGAGTGACAGCTGGAACAGGTCGCGCCGAACTGGCCCTTGTGCACGTCCTCGTGGCAGTCGGCGCACGACTGGTGTGGGACAGGCTTGTAGACCGGCACCAGGTTCCCCCGGCCATCCCGCTTCGGTGAAAGGCTCGGAGCGAGGTGGCACTTCTCGCACTTCACCTCGGTGTGTTTGCTGGTGAGGGGATAGTCCGTAGTGTCATGGCTGAAGCCCGGCGTCGCGGTCCATTTCCCGGTGTCGTGGCATTGGGTGCAGGATACGCCGAGTGCGCCGCGATGGACGTCCTCGTGACAACTGGTGCAGGTCGCATCGAGGCCGGTGTAGCCCTGACCTGTCTTCCGGGCCGAGAGCTTCGCCGCCGGCGAGATCCGGTACTTGGGCTGGTGACAGTCGGTGCACTTCGCTTCGGCGTGGGTTTTTTCGAGCGGCCAGCCAGCGCGCTTGTGGTCGAATCGTTCGGCGCTGCCGTCCGGCCACTTCACCAGATTGAAATCGGCTCCGGCGTGGTCCGGGTGACAGGAAGCACAGGGAGTCCCTTTGGCCTCCCGGCTGGCGTGGTAGCCACGATTCTGATCCACCAGCCAGGCGACGTCCTTGTGGCAGCTCTCGCAGCGGCCCGGCATCGCCTCCTTGCCCCCGCCGTGGCACTTGGTGCAGTTCAGGGTGCCCTCGAGGTCGTGATGGGCACGCGCGAGCGGCCCGGGGGACACCTGCCCCCGGAGTGGAGTGCTCGCCGTCGCGCCGAACCCGAGTGCCAGCATCATCACCAGTCCGATTTGCCGAAGTTGCATTACCAGAACCAGGTAGCGCCCATCGCGACCACCACTCCGACGTGCACCAGGACGGCGACCAGCGCCGTGATGGCGAAGGGCCGGTGGGCCACGTGCCAGAAGCGGAAGATGTCGCGGGTTGCTTCCAGCATGCGGGCCTGCTGGGTGAGCGCCATTTCCCGGCTCGCCAGCCGGACGATTTCTCGCAGCGCGCCGCGGTCGAGCTTCTGAGCGCCGGGCCGGTCCGCGGAGATCCGCCGGAGCGCCCTCGCAGCCCGCCGGCGAGCCAGGTCATCCCGCACCATGAGGTAGAGGGTCTTCATGAATCCGGCGCCGTCGTGCGGGGTCGGATCGGAGCGGAGCACCGACTCGACCTGCGCGACCGGCAGCCCCGAAGTCGCCGCCACGGCGGCGATCAGCTCCCTTCGCTCGGCAGCGATTTCCTCCGCCGAGAGTTCGAGGCCGGTCGCGCTGCGCGGAATGTGGACATAGAGGTATCGCCCCACGATACCGCTCAGGCAGACCACGATCATGGACCAGTAGCCCAGCCCGATCACCCCGTCGAACCGCCAGCTTGCATGGATCGCGGCGAGAAACGGCAGCACCAGCGCGACCGACACGTGGGCGTCCATCCACTTGGACATGACCCCGGTCCAGGCCAGCCAGCGGTACTTCTTCCGCAACGGGTACAGCCAGAGGAAGATGAAAATCAGCAGCGCCAGAATTCCTGCAGTTTGCCCGACATAGCCGGATGGGCGGAGCCACGGGTGAAGGGCACTGCGCACCCGGTCGCTTGGCGGCGCGAAGTAGTACTCGCCGCCCGCGGCGGTGCCGACGAGCAGGAGCCCGATGGCAAACCACACCGGCGTCAGCGACTTGTCGGTGCGCGCCTTCGGCTTGGCGGGCGTGGGCTGGGGCCCGCCTGCGGGCGGCACGACGCGCAGCGACTGTGGACTCGGAATGGCACCCGAGTTCCGGGTACTGGCCAGGTTGGACCGGGTCATTGGCGTACTCAGAGTTGTTTCGAATTGGCGAACGCTATCACGCAGCATTACGGCATAAACCGTGCGAGCCTGTCGGCCCGGAAGCTCAAGCTCCACTGCGGGTTGATCCATGCTAACCCGATGCTGGCACTGGCATAAATGCCCCGAGTGAGGGCGATCACGCGGTTCACCTTCCGGTACACGGCATTCCAGCCGGAACGAAACAATGCAATTCATGAATGCGGCCGATCCATGGAATACCTGATCTACGCCGGCTTCGCCGGCCTCCTGCTGCTCGCCATGAGGTCACAGGTTCGGGGGGTCAAGCAGCGGGAGCGGGCCGCCCGCCAATCGGCGGAGCATGCCGGTTTGAGCTCGGAGGGCCCCCGGGCCCAGCATCCGCACATCGACGTCACCTGGTGCATCGGGTGCGGCGCCTGTGTCAGCGCCTGCCCCGAGGGTGACGTCCTCGCGGTGCTCGGTGGCAAGGCGGCGCTGGTCAATGGCCAGAAGTGCATCGGACATGGCCTTTGCGCCGACGCCTGCCCGGTCGGCGCCATCGAGATCGTGATGGCGGCGCCCAGCATGACGGCCGACATGCCGGCGCTGAACGCGCACTTCGAGAGCAGCGTCGAACGACTCTTCATCGTCGGGGAGCTTGGCGGGCTCGCGCTCATCAAGAACGCGGTGAATCAGGGGCGGGACTGCATCGATCACATCGCGCGGGTGATACCGCCGCTAAGGAAGCGGCGGGTCGGCGAGGTCGTCGATGTGTGCGTGGTGGGAGCCGGGCCGGCCGGGCTCTCGGCCTCGCTGAGAGCGGTGGAGAAGGGGTTGTCCTACGTGACCCTCGAGGCGGAGGAATTCGGCGGCACGGTGGCGAAGTACCCCCGTCAGAAGCTGGTGATGACCAGCCCGGTGGAATTCCCCCTGCACGGCAAGTTCAAGAAACTCGAGATCGGCAAAGAGGAGCTGCTCGGGTTCTGGCAGAAGGCCGCCAGCAAGGCCGGTCTCAAGATCAACACCCACGAACGGGTGGAACACATTCAGCGCGAACCCGACGGTGCCTTCACGATCGAGACCACCAAGGGGCGCTACCGCGCCCTCAGCGTCGTGCTTGCGATCGGCCGCCGGGGTACGCCGCGCAAGCTCGGCATACCCGGCGAGGAGCGGGACAAGGTGATGTACAGCCTGATCGAAGCGGGGCACTACGTGAACCACCACATCCTCGTGGTCGGCGGAGGGGACAGCGCCGTGGAAGCCGCGATGGGTCTGGCCTATCAGAAGGGGAACAAGGTCACCCTCTCCTACCGGAAGGACGTGTTCAGCCGCCTCAAGGAGCGAAACAACCAGCGGATCCGGGATTGCATGCGCTCGGGCAAGCTGACCGTCATCTTCAACTCCGAGCCGGTCGAGATTCGTGAAAAGTCCGTCATCCTGAAGGTGCAGGGGGGCAAGCGGGAAGTCCCCAACGATTACGTCTGGGTGTTTGCGGGCGGAACCCCACCCAACGCCTTCCTGGAGAAGATCGGAGTGCAGCTGGGGCAGGTCGATCTGAGCGTCCAGGCGGCCACGGAGGCGCGCGAAGTCGCCTGAACCGGTATATTGAGGTGTACGCTCAGCCTGGAGAAGATCCATGAAGGCAGGTCACAAGTTCCTCATCGGGGCGGGCATCATCGTCGGCGCGGTGAGTCTCCTGATGGCTCAGGGGGTCAAGCAGTTCGGGCAGTACTCCATGAAGCCGTCCGAGCTTGCCCAGCGGGTCCAACGCGATCCCAGCCTCTACGACACCGGCCTCAAGATGGAGGCGAAGGTCGTCCCCGGGTCCGTGACCCGGGACGCGGCCAGCCAGACCATCGATTTCAAGGTGAGCGACGGGGTGCAGACCTATGCCGTGAGCTATCGCGGCCTCGCCCCCGACACCTTCACGGACCAGAAGGACATCGAGGTGGTGGTCGAGGGGCGGTTGGGACGGGATGGTGTCTTCCGCGCCACGACCCTGCTGGCCAAGTGTGGCTCGCGCTACGAAGCCAAGTACAACGAGCAGGGCAAGCGGGCCTAGCCCGCCGCCGCAGCCGGGAGGCTGGATGAAGGGGTGACGCTCGCTTCGAGCGTCACCCCTTTCTCGTTCCTGGTGGCCACCCCCCGCGCGATGGATGGCCACAGCTCCGTTGAATCCATCGCCGTTCCGTCGGTGGCCGGAGGCAGCGGCTCCCTGCGTCAGCCTCGGATCGCAGCCGACCCCTCCCAGAGTGAAGGACGCCGGAGTCGACCGTGGCTGAGGAAACTTTCATCCTCCGTTCCGCATCCGTTCAATCCGACCGCCTAGCGTTGACCAGTCGAGGTCGCCAGATCGAGGCGCCCTTCTGTTACTCCCCCATGTTGACGGGGCCGGGGAGCAAAGGTGGACCTTGCGCGGGGCCATTCACGCTGCGACTGCGCATGGCACATGCTGACCGAGCCGTCCCTGGCCGGTTTCCCCTGTTCGCAGACAACCAGATCGGCGTCGGCTAAGCCTGCGCCCGCCTGAACAACGCGTCCGTCTCGTGGGCTAGGACCACTCCCTAAGAGCCGCGGAGTTCTATGAAACCGGTCGATCGGAGGACGTTTCTCAAAGGCGTGGGGGTGGTGTCGGCCGCCACGGCCGCGGCCGCGGCCGTACCCGACCTGGCATTCCCCGCGAGCGCGGTCCTTTCCTCCCGGGAGGGGCCCGCCGGGCCGACCTGGCACAAGACGCCATGCCGCCTCTGCGGCGTGGGTTGCGGGCTCCTGGTCGCCGTCCAGAACGGACGCGCGGTGGCGGTCAAGGGCGATCCCGACTCGCCGGTGGGCAAGGGACTGGCCTGCGTGAAGGGCTACAACTCCGTGCAGGCACTCTACGGGCCGGAGCGGTTCGCCCGAGCCAGGGTCCGACGGGGCGGCGTCCTGGTCGAGGTCCCGCTCAGGGAGGCCCTCGATGTAGTGGCGAGCAAGCTCCGGGAGACGGTCCAGCAGCATGGCAAGGACAGCGTCGCGATCTACGGGTCCGCCCAGTGGACCATCCCCGATGCCTACATCGCCTCGAAACTATTCAAGGGGGCCCTCGGCACGAACAACGTCGAAACCAGTGCCAGGATCTACGCCGCGAGTGCGATGGCCGGGCTCAAGAGCAGCTTTGGACTCGATGGTGCGATCGGGTGCTACGAGGACATCGACCACGCCGACATCTTCGTGCTCTGGGACATCGATCTGGCCGAAACAGACCCCGTGCTCTTCTCCCGCATGCTGGACCGCAAGCGGGCCAATCCCGCGGTGCGCATCATCGACGTCGCCACCCGTACAACGCGCACGAGCTACGCCTGTGACCACTCGCTGCTGCACGTGCCGCATGCGGGGCAGGTCATCGCCAACGGTGTCTGCCACGAGATCGTGAGCCGGAAGTGGGTGCACCGCGAGTTCGTCGACACCCATGTCGCCTTCAAGCGCGGCAAGACCAACATCGGCGATGGGACGGCAAACGGCGCCATGATCACGGACGAGGGCACCGAGGCCACGTGGGACGAATATGTGGCGTTTCTCGCGGATTACAGCCCGGAGCGCGCGCAGGAGTTATCGGGCCTCTCCGCGGCGAGCATCCGCTGGCTTGCCTCCATCTACGGCGATCCGCTGCGCAAGGTGATGTCGGTCTGGGGCCGGGAGCTGAACCAGGACGTGCGGGGCACATGGGCGAACAACCTGCTCTACAACATCCATCTGCTGGTGGGGAAGGTCGCCGCACCCGGCAACAGCCCCTTCTGCACCACCGGACAACCCAGCGGCGGAAGCGCGGTGCACGACGCGGGCACGCTGACGGAGACCCTGCCGCGCGGGGTGGTGCAGAGCGAGGAGGACCGGCGCAGAGCGGCGGATATTTGGGGCGTACCGGTGGAGATGATAGCCCCCGAACCGACCGGAGCTGCGCTCACGATGTTCCGCCGGCTGGAGCGGGGTGACATCCGGTTTCTCTGGATCCAGGCGACCGATCCGATGGTCAGCCTCCCGAACCTGGACCGCTATCGCCGGGCGGTTGCCGGCGAGGCCAAGTTCGTCGTTGTGTCCGAGGCGTATCCCACCCCGACCACCGACGTGGCGGATGTCGTTCTCCCTGCGGCGATGTGGCTCGAACGCGAAGGCATCTACGCGAACGTCGAGCGGCGTCTCCAGCACTTCGAACGGATCGTTCCGCCGCCCGGCGACGCGACCAGCGATGCGTGGCAGATGATCGAGGTCGCCCGCCGCCTTGGCTTCGAGAAGCTCTTTGCCTATGAGCCCAGCCGTTATGTCGAGCAGATCTGGGAGGAGTACGGCCGCTTCCATGCAGAGACGGCGAGCGCGCTCCCTCCCCTCGCCGCGCTGCGCGCGCAGCCTGGCGTGATGTGGCCCTATGTCGCTGGCCGAGAGACCCGGTGGCGCTACAATCCCACCCACGACCCTGCAGCCGATGGCGCCCGCGGCGCCTTCGACTTCTACGGCCACCCGGACCATCGGGCGCGGATCTGGCTCCGCCCCTACGAGCCGCCCGCCGAGTCACCGGACCGCGACTATCCGGTCTGGCTCGTGACCGGCGCCGTGCTCGAGCAATGGGGTACCGGCTCGATGACGCAACGAATCCCGGTCCTGCATCGGGCGCTCCCGCACGCATACGTCGAGATCAACAAGGAGGACGCGCGCGACCTCGGCATCCGGAATCGTGAGACCGTACGCCTTGTCAGTCGGCGCGGCTCAGTCGAGCTCGAAGCCCGCATCGACTACCGCTCCCAGCCCCCACGCAACACGGTCTTCGTGCCCTCGTTCGACGAGGCCCGGGCGGTGAACCGGCTCACGCTCGACGCCTGCTGTCCGCTCTCGGGTCAGCCCGATGGCGGCAAGTGCGCGGTGCGCGTGGAACGGCTCTCGGCTCGGAGCAGTCCATGAGCCGCGACCGGCACCCGACGGCGATCGCGCTGCAAGTCTTCCTCATTGCCTCGGCCGTCACGGCGGTGGCCGCGGGGAGCGTCGCGGTGAAGCGGGCCGCCTGGAAGCGGGCGCATGAACCGGTGCTGTCCCGGGTTGAGCCGGTAGTCGCGCCCGCGGAACCGATCCATGCCGAGGCGCAGGTGTTCCGCACCAGCCCCGCGATGCTGGCGATCGAGCCCGCAACTCATCGGGAACGCTCGGCCCACCCGCGCACCCTGAAGACGGTGCGCTTCCTGCGCGGCTATGAGGGTGCGCCACCCCGCATCCCGCATCCCCTCGCCGCCGACGAGTTTCGCACGGATGCCTGCCGCACCTGCCACGAGCGCGGGGGATATTCGGTGCGTTTCTCTGCGTACGTACCGGTAACGCCACATCCGGAGCGAGGCATCTGTCTTCAGTGCCACGTTGGAGTGGATTCGCTCATGGGGACCGCGGATCCCGGCGCCAATCCGAACTCCCGCTGTCCGCTCTGTCATGGACCGAGCGGCGGCCGCCCCCGTGAAGAGGCTTCGGCGACGTGGTCGACGACAGTCTGGCCGACGCTCCCTTCGGAGGCGGCGGACGGCAGCCCTCCGCCGATTCCGCACGATCTGCAGTACCGCCAGAACTGCCTCACCTGCCACGCCGGCCCCGCGGCGGTCGCCGAAATCCGCACCAAGCATCCGGAGCGCGCCAACTGCCGTCAGTGTCACGTCGTGCTCGATCCCGAGGCAGAGCCGTTCGTTCGCCCCGCGGGCAACGTCGCCCTCCGAGGTACACCATGAGACGGACACTGGATGGGAGTACCGCGCTATGCATTGCAGCGGTGTTGCTGGTTTCCGGCTGCAGCGAAAGCCGCCAGCTGCGCTGGGACCAGCACCCGGCGGGAACCATCGTGGCGACGGTTGACTCGGCGACTGCGGCCCGCAACGCCACCCTGGAACCCGGTGCACTCGCCACCGTGCAGGCGGTCCCGGTCCAACGCTGGAAGGGCCCCGGCGACCGTCCATTCGAGGTTGCCCTCCGAAGCGCCGCGCCCGAGGCGGGGCACGCGCGCATGTTCGGCACCATCACCCTGCCGATCGCGCTGCGCAGTCGCGCAGCTGCCATCAATCAGTACCCCTGTACGTCGTGTCACCAGGGCAAGAAGGTGGTCATGGCGAACAAGCGCATCGGCGACGCACACAACAACATCAAGCCAGTGCACCCGGACCAGACCGGCGCCGTCTGCTCCACCTGCCATTCGGCGGATGACGTCGCGTCGCTGACCCTGAAGAGCGGTGAGCGCGCTCCGTTGGACGAAAGCTACCGGCTGTGCGCGCAGTGCCACTTCGAGCAGGCGAAGGCATGGGCCGGCGGCGCGCACGGAAAACGCCTTGACGGCTGGCAGGGGCGGCGCGTCGTCATGGCCTGCGCGGACTGTCACGACCCGCACAAGCCCGCGGTCCAGACGCGCATCCCGTTCCGCGCGCCGCAGCTCGAGCGAACCCGAGGCCACGACCGATGAGTGGCGACCGCGCCGCAGAGACGCCGACTGGTGCCGGCGACGGCACCGTCTTGGGGAAGCGCGTCGACCGGCGTGGGGCGCTGGGACTCCTCATCGGCGGTCTGGCGGCCGGTGTTTCCGCGGTAGGCGCCTGCGCGCCGCTCAGCGCTGAGACAGACGAGGAGCGTGAGGTCAAGCTGCTGGCCTGGCGAGAGTACATCAAGGGCAACTACCGCTTCATGACGGAGGAAGAGCGGGCGGCTACGATTGCTCGCCTCGAGCGTCTTGCCGAGCTGCAGCGCGACGTGGAGGTGACGATCCAGTCCACCGGGGCGCAGCCCGGAGTGCAGTTCGGCTACGCCTTCAACATTTCGAAATGCAAGGGCTTCCGAAGCTGCGTCGAGGCCTGCATCAACGAGAACAACCTCGACCGCCACGCCGCCACCCAGTACATCCGCATCTTCGAGATGGAGGACGGCGTCGTCGATCTGGACGAAGCCGATGCGACTTTTCAGCACGAGGTGCCGGCGGAAGGCCACTTCTACCTCGGGACCCAGTGCTTCCAGTGCGCCGATCCGCCGTGCGTGAAGGTCTGCCCCGTCGGTGCCACCTGGCAGGAGCCGGATGGCATCACGGTCATCGACTACGACTGGTGCATCGGATGCCGCTATTGCATGGCTGCCTGTCCCTACTGGGCCCGGCGATTCAACTGGAGCGCGCCGGAGGTTCCGGTCGAGGAGGTGAACACCAACCAGCACTACCTGGGCAACCGCGCGCGCAAGGTCGGCGTGGTTGAGAAGTGCACCTTCTGCATTCATCGGACCCGGCAGGGCCGGCTGCCGGCCTGTGCCGAGGCCTGTCCCACCGGGGCACGGGTCTTCGGCAACCTGCTGGATCCCGATTCCGAAATCCGTTGGGTGCTCGCGAACAAGAAGATCTTCCGGCTGAAGGAAGAGCTGAAGACGGAGCCTCGCTTCTGGTACTTCACCGATTGAGGCCCGCGTGCACCTGAAGCCATTCCTGCTGACCGCACTGGACTCGGCCACCTCCGGGGGCCGGCGCTACCACCTCTGGATGGGGACCCTGACGCTCATCATCCTCACCGGGGCGTACGCCTATTCCGTCCAGTTGCGTTACGGACTCGGCGTCACCGGGATGAGCGATCATGTGAGTTGGGGCCTGTATATCTCGAACTTCACCTTTCTCGTCGGGATGGCCGCGGCAGCCATGATGCTGGTACTGCCGGCGTACATCCTGCGCGACGTCGACTTCGGTAGTGCAGTGCTGATGGCGGAAGGGGTCGCCGTGGCGGCGCTGGTCATGGCACTCGGGTTCGTGGTGGTCGACATCGGCAACCCGCTGGCCGGGTGGCACCTCACTCCCGGAATCGGCTATCTGAACTGGCCGCGCTCGCTCCTCGCCTGGGACGTACTGGTGCTGAACGGCTACCTGGCGCTGAATCTGGCCATCCCGTTCTACGTCCTTTACAGCCACTACACCGGCCGCTCGCCGGACAAGAAGAAGTACCTCCCGTGGATGTACATCTCCGCCATGTGGGCGGTGAGCATTCACCTGGTCACGGCATTCCTGCTGGCGGGGCTGCCGTCCCGCCCGTTCTGGAACACGGCGCTGCTCGGACCCCGGTTCCTGGCCTCCGCCTTCACCGCAGGACCGGCGTTCGTGATCTTGCTGCTGTACTTCATCCGGCGGACTACGCACTACGTGATCTCCGATGGCGCGTTCTCGAAGCTTGCGCTGGTCGTCGTCGCCGCGGCGCAGATCAACCTGGTCATGCTCATCTCCGAGCTGTTCTACGAGTTCTACTCGCCAACCCACCACGGCATCAGTGCGAGGTACCTCTTCACCGGGATCGGCGAGCACCACGCGCTGGTGCCATGGATCTGGACTGGGATCGGGCTGAATGTCTGCTCGACCATCATCCTCATGATCCATCCGTTGCGGCGTAATCCCCGGTGGCTGATGCCTGCCTGTGCCACGCTGTTCCTGGGCATCTGGGTCGAGAAGGGGATCGGCTTGGTGATTCCCGGCTTCATTCCCTCGCCGCTGGGCGAGATCGTCGAGTACACCCCGACCTGGGTCGAACTCTGCGTGACCGCCGGCATCTGGGCGCTCGGCCTGTTCGTGCTGACCGTCCTGGTGCGGGTGGCGCTGCCGATCGAGCTGGGCGAGGTGCGGAGCCCCTACCTGGAGGCCCCGCCTCCCGCGCGGGCCGTCCGCCCGCGCGCCACCCGGGCGCGGTACGAGGAAGTCCGGCCCGTCCGGAAACGGTGATGCGACTGCTGGCAGCATGCCGGTTGACTTTTCTTTCCACGAGGTGATGGACATGACCACACATCGGCCCAACGACACCCGATACTCGTTCGCCGCTCTCGCCGCGGGGCTGGTCGGTGCGGCCGGGCTGGCCGGCGCGCTGTTCCTCGCGGGGATCCCGCTCCCGCTGGCGGCCGTCGCGGGCCTGGCGTTGGGCGTGCTCCTCGCGTCCGCGATCAAGTACACCGACCAGTGGGAGAAGGCGGTGCTGCTGCGGCTGGGCCGCTACCGCGGCCTGCGGGGCCCGGGCTACTTCGCCATCGTGCCGATCATCGACCGGGTGGCCTACACCATCGATCAGCGCATCCGGACGGCGGCCTTCGGCGCCGAATCGTGCCTGACCCGCGACACGGTGCCGGTGAACGTCGATGCGATCGCCTTCTGGATCGTGCGGGACGCCGAGCGGGCCGCGCTGGAGGTGCAGGACTACGACGAGGCGGTCATCCTCTCCGCCCAGACCGCACTGCGGGACGCCATCGGCAAGCACGATCTCGCCGAGCTGATCCAGTCCCGGGTGGAACTCGGCCAGGGGCTCAAGGAAGCGCTGGAGCAGAAGATGGCGAACTGGGGGATCCACGTGCAGTCGGTGGAGATCCGCGACGTGATCATTCCGGCCGCCCTCGAGGACGCCATGTCCCGCCAGGCGCAGGCCGAACGGGAGCGGCAGGCGCGCATCATCCTCGGCACGGCGGAGACCGAGATCGCCCACAAGTTCGTGGAGGCCGCGGACGCCTACCGCGACCACCCGGCGGCCATGAACCTGCGGGCGATGAACATGCTCTACGAGAGCATCGTCAAGCGGGGCTCGCTCATGGTGGTGCCGTCGGGGCTGGCCGACTCGCTGAACGTCCCCTCGCTGATGGGCATGATGGGTGGTGCCGGGCTGGTGCCGCGAGATGGGGAGGGCCGCGCACCGCTGGGGGCTGGCGGCGAGGCAGCCGGGCCGCCGAAGGAGACGGGGCCGGACGTGGCCAAGGGAGGGCCGCAGGGCCATTAACCCGGCAGGGAAGCGCTGGCGGGCGTACGGGTACCCCTGCTCGCGCGCCTGCGATGAAGGCAGGGATCGGCGCGCTCGCAGCGCAGCATCCGGCGACCGGCAATAGAGGTGCTCGCTCCTGAGGAATGAACGGCAACGCACATAGGCGTGATCCACACGCGATCACCATCCCGCGGAATATCCCATTCCGCGCGCTACAACTTGCAGTGAACGAGGAGCCATGGCTAATGAGCACTAACCGCACCCCCGAAAGGCCCGAGAACGCGGACGACGGCACGGTCTTGCAGAAGCCGGTTGATCGGCGGGGGGCGCTCGGCGTCCTTCTTGGCGGGCTGGCCGCGGGCGCTGCCGCGGTGGGCGCCTGCACGCCGCTCAACGCGGCGACGCCCGAGGAGCGCGAGCTCAAGCTTCTCGAGTGGGAGAATTTTACCCAGAAGCACTATCGCCGCATGACTCCGGAGGAGCGTGCCGAGGCTATCCAGCGGCTCGAGCGACTCGCCAAGCTCCTGCATAACCAGGACGTGACCATCGCCACCACCGATGCACAACCTGGAGTCCTCTTCGGCTACGCCTTCAACATCTCGAAGTGCAAGGGATTCCGGCGCTGCGTCGAGGCGTGCATCAACGAGAACAATCTCGATCGGCTCGAGGATACGCAGTACATCAGGATCTTCGAGAACGAACACGGCGTGATCGATCTCAACAATGCCGACGCGACCTACCAGCACGAGGTCCCGGCCGAAGGGCACTTCTATCTCGGCACCCAGTGCTTCCAGTGCGCCAACCCGCCCTGCGTCCCGGTCTGCCCGGTGGGCGCCACCTGGCAGGAGCCGGATGGCATCGTGGTCATCGATTACAACTGGTGCGTCGGGTGTCGCGCCTGCATGGCCGCCTGCCCCTACTGGGCCCGGCGTTTCAACTGGGGTGTGACCGAGGTGCCCCTCGAGGAAGTGAACCCCAATCAGCACTACCTGGGCAACCGGGCGCGCAAACAGGGCTGTGTCGAGAAGTGCACGTTCTGCATCCATCGGACCCGGCTGGGCCGGCTGCCGGCCTGTGCCGAGGCCTGTCCCACCGGAGCGCGAGTCTTCGGCAACCTGCTGGATCCCGATTCCGAAATCCGCTGGATCCTGGCGAACAAGCAGGTCTTCCGGCTGAAGGAAGAGCTCGCCACCGAGCCACGCTTCTGGTATTACATCGACTGAGGCAACCGTGCATCTACGAGCCTTCCTGTTGAGCGCGCTGCGCGCCGCGACCTCCGGCGGTCGCCGCTACCATCTCTGGATGGGGAGCCTGACGGCGATCATTCTGGTCGGGTTCTATGCGTACATCGTCCAGGCCAACGAGGGCCTCGTCGCCACGGGCATGAACAACCACGTGAGCTGGGGCCTCTACATCTCCAACATGGCGTTCCTGGTGGGGGTGGCGGCCGCGGCGGTGATCCTGGTGATGCCGGCGTATATCCTGGAGGACGTCGACTTCAGTCAGGCGGTGCTCATCGCGGAGGGGGTCGCGGTCTCCGCGCTGGTGATGTGCCTTGGATTCGTGATGGCCAACAGCCCGGGTTATCCGTGGAAGTGGTGGCGCTTGGCACCGGTCATCGGACTGCTGAACTGGCCCGCCTCGATGCTGGCGTGGGACGTGATCGCGCTGAACGGCTACCTGGTGCTGAACCTCGCCATCCCGTTCTACATCCTCTACAGTCACTACGTCGGGCGCGTGCCTTCGAAGAAGAAGTACGTCCCCTTCATCTACCTGTCGGTCGCGTGGGCGGTGAGCATTCACCTGATCACCGCGTTTCTCTTTGCGGCACCGCCGTCCCGCCCGTTGTGGAACTCGCCGCTCCTCGGGCCCCGGTTCCTGGCCTCGGCCTTCACGGCCGGCCCGGCGTTCATGATCCTGCTGCTCGGCTTTATCCGGGCAAATACCAAATACCCCGTTTCGGATAAGTCCATTTCGAAGCTGGCCACGGCCACGACGGTGGCGGCGCAGATCAACCTGGTGATGCTGCTTTCCGATCTGGTCTTCGAGTTCCGTTTTCCCACGCATCACAGTCTGAGCGCGAGATATCTCTTCTTCGGGATCGGCGAGTACCACGCCCTTGTCCCGTGGATCAGGACGGCGATCGCCCTCAACATCGCGGCGACGGCCGCGCTCATGATCCACCCGCTGCGGCGCAACCCACGCTGGCTGATGGCCGCCTGCGCCACGCTCTTCGTCGCCATCTGGGTGGAGAAGGGGATCGGCCTGGTGATTCCCGGCTTCATTCCCTCGCCGCTGGGCGAGATCGTCGAATACACCCCGACCTGGGTCGAACTGTGCGTGACCGTCGGCATCTGGGCGCTTGGCCTGTTCGTGCTGACCGTCCTGGTGCGGGTGGCGCTGCCGATCGAGCTGGGTCATGTGCGGAGTCCCTATCTGGAGGCCCCGCCTCCCGCGCGGGCCGTCCGCCCGCGCGCCGCCCGGGCGCGGTACGAGGAAGTCCGGCCCGTCCGGAAACGGTGATGCGACTGCTGGCAGCATGCCGGTTGACTTTTCTTTCCACGAGGTGATGGACATGACCACACATCGGCCCAACGACACCCGATACTCGTTCGCCGCTCTCGCCGCGGGACTGGTCGGCGCGGCCGGGCTGGCCGGCGCGCTGTTCCTCGCGGGGCTCCCGCTCCCGCTGGCGGCCGTCGCGGGCCTGGCGTTGGGCGTGCTCCTCGCGTCCGCGATCAAGTACACCGACCAGTGGGAGAAGGCGGTGCTGCTGCGGCTGGGCCGCTACCGCGGCCTGCGGGGCCCGGGCTACTTCGCCATCGTGCCGGTGATCGACCGGGTGGCCTACACCATCGATCAGCGCATCCGGACGGCGGCCTTCGGCGCCGAATCGTGCCTGACCCGTGACACGGTGCCGGTGAACGTCGATGCCATCGCCTTCTGGATCGTGCGGGACGCCGAGCGCGCTGCCCTGGAGGTCCAGGACTACGACGAGGCGGTCATCCTCTCCGCCCAGACCGCCCTGCGGGACGCCATCGGCAAGCACGACCTCGCCGAGCTGATCCAGTCCCGGGTGGAACTCGGTCAGGGTCTCAAGGAAGCGCTGGAGCAGAAGATGGCGAACTGGGGGATCCACGTGCAGTCGGTGGAGATCCGCGACGTGATCATCCCGGCCGCGCTGGAGGACGCCATGTCCCGCCAGGCGCAGGCCGAACGGGAGCGGCAGGCGCGCATCATCCTCGGCACGGCGGAGACCGAGATCGCCCACAAGTTCGTGGAGGCCGCGGACGCCTACCGCGACCACCCGGCGGCCATGAACCTGCGGGCGATGAACATGCTCTATGAGAGCATCGTCAAGCGGGGCTCGCTCATGGTGGTGCCGTCAGGGCTGGCCGACTCGCTGAACGTCCCCTCGCTAATGGGAGCGGCGGACAGCTCAGGAGACCTGCCGCACGACGGCGGGGGTCGGGCACACTGATGGCAGCTCCTCGGGGCGGGTGAGCCGACGAAGGAGTGACAGGGTGGGTGAATAGGGAGTAGGGTGGCGGCTACAGTCACGAATGACACAGGGGTGAGACTCGAATGCGAGGCTCACCCCTGTTCAGTTGTCGAGCCCATCCGCTGATCCTATGGGATATTCCTACCGTGACACGCCGCGCAGGTCTGCGGATTCTTGGCCTTCAGCCGTTCGGCGTCGAACCCGGGGCCATGAGGGTTGAACCGCCGCGTCTGGGCCGAGTGGCAGGCGAGGCAGTCCCGCTCGGCGTGGCAGGTGATGCAACTTTCGATGTTCTGGCGCGCCGCTGTCCCATGCCCGACGAGGAAGGCAGGGTTCGCGTCGTGGTAGCCCTTGGCCAGATTTGCGGTGGCCGTGAGGCCAGCCTGCTCGTGACACGTGGCGCAGAAGACGCTCTGATTGTGGCAGGCGGCGCAATCGGTCTGCCGGTTGAACGCGGCGGCGGGATGCCGGCTCAGGAACCCGGCAGGATGGTAACCGCCGCCGTTCCCGGCCCCCGCATTCGGACGATGACACTCCAGGCATTCGGCGCGCGCGTGGCACGCGCTGCAGGTGCCCGGTTTGGAACTGGCGATTGGCGCGTGCCGGTCGGCGAAGTCCACGGTGTGGTACCCGGGCCGCTTCCTTTCGATGTGCGCGCCAGCAGCCCGGCCCGGCCCCGCGGGGTGAAGGGCCAGGACGATCGCCGGGCGGCTGCGATGGCAGGCCACGCAGCTCTCCTGAGTGTGACAGGTGGCGCAGGTTTCCGGGTCGCGCTTCGCCCTGCCGCCGTGCTGGGAGAGCCACCGCGACTCCTCGTGGGACGCCGGCGCCTTGAGTTCAGCCTTGAGTGCGAGAGAGCGGGAATCGGATTCCAGGGCCTGGATGGCCTTGACCTCAGGCGCGTTCACATGGCACTGGGTGCAGAAGTCGCGCGCGTGGCAGATCGCGCAGCTCTGATTACCGTCTTTCGCCTCCTTTCCATGCCCCTTGGAGGAGAGGAATCCATCCTCGTCGTGGGAAGCGGGCTTCTTGAAGAGCGCCACTCGCTCCGTTGGCAACGCCGTGGCCTTGGCTAGGGTGAGATGGCAGGTCCCGCAGGCCGTGTCCGGGGCGGAAAAATGCGCCAGCTTGATCCCGTGGCAGTCCAGGCACTGGCGCGAGATGGTTCGCCGCACCGTCAGCCATTCGGCACCCGACGGGATGTGGCATGCGGGGCAGGCCAGTACTGAATCGGCGGGGAGCTTTTCGCCGGACTTCTTGAAATGCTCCGCATGGGTGAAGCGGAAGTTGGACGGGCGAGCCGGCGGTGCCACCCAGTCCACCTTCTTCTCCACCGTACCGTCGTGGCAGCTGGCGCAGGACTCGGCCGTCGGGAAGACCGATTTTCCCTCGTCGAGGATCCCCGCGTGGCAGGACTGGCACTCGGGAAACACCTTCGCGTGCTTCTCGTGATCGAACTTGACCCGGTCCTGCCGCAGCGCCGCGCCAGCGGAGGCTCCGAGGAGGGCGAGCAGACCGACCGCGAAGGGGAGACGAAGCATGTTCATCGGCGGCCCTCCCGCCGGACCGCCGGCGGCAGAGGCAGCCTATCGGCGCCCGAGCCGAAGAGCCAGGAGAGGCTGGCGCGGAGGCGGGTCTGCGACCAGTCGATCCCCGAGGCATCGGGCCGGCGGCGGTTTTCGTCGTACCGGGTCGCCGCCGCGCCGATCCGCAACCGGTCGGTGGCGCGGACTTCGACCGAGAGCCCGTACCAGGTGAGCGCCGGGTTGTCGATCCGGAATTCGAGCGGCCGGACCAGGTGTCCCCCTTCCGCGGTGACAGTGAGCCTGCCGACGGGCCTGAAGCTCACACTTCCATCGCCGCCCTGCGAGCCTGCGCCTGGTCCGAATTCGGCCTGGTAGCCACCGTCCAGCGTCAGGGCCGAAGTGATCGCGAAGGTGGCGCCCGCATTCCAGCGCCAGCCCTTGGTCTCCTCCTGCACCAGTGGCGTCGCCGCCTCGGCGTTCTGATACCGGTACCGCTCTCCCCCGCCGCGCAGGGTCAGGCCGCGTACTGGGGAGATCCACAGCGAGCCATTCACGGCTTCGTAGGGCACGGGGCTGAACACCCCCCAGATGGTCCAGAGGTCGAAATAGGGGCGGTACCGCCGCACCCCCACCGCGCCGCCGAAATGGGTCTCGCCGTGGCGGAGAGACAGATCGGCGCTGCCCCAGAGTCCCCGGGCAAGATCGTAGTCCCCGCCGCCAGTCAGGCTCCAGCCCGACAACGGCCGAAGCGTTGCCGAGAGCGCGATGCGTTCGGAAACAAGATTGCGGGGGTCCCGGTCGACTTCCCGTTCGTAGTCGAACCGGGCATCGGCGAAACGGGTGGACCATTCCAAGGCTGCGCCGGCGAGCCATTGCCTGCGCCGCGGCTGGAAATCATCGAGCGGATTGAGGGCGTCGCTGGTCACGGGAAGGGCGAGGCCGCGCGCCAGACCAAGTCCGCCATAACCGATCGCGGTCAGGCCGAGGCCGGGCAGGCGATAGGCCAGCCGGCCCCCGTCGTAGCCATAGTAGCCTAGGCGGCTGCGCTCGATCTGCCGGCCGAGCCGGCCGGTGATCCGCTCCGAGGCATACTCGGCGTATCCCTCGAGCAGCTGCACGGCGGGATTGGTGCCGGGCCAGACGTCCGACGCGCCGAGGTCGACACCCACCCTGGCATTGGAATGGAGGCTGAGCTGGCTGACTCCGAAGCCCCAGGCGGTGAGATCGACGCTGGTAACGAAGGGACCGCCACGTCTTGCCGCTCCGGCTCGATAGAAGTGACAGATCGCCTGCCCCGTGATGCAGATGGCCGTGTAGCCGTCAGGCGTCTGGGGGCCTCCACCGGGACCCGTCACCACCTGTCCGACGGGGATGCTGTCCTTCAGGATGCCCCGGTAAGACGCCCCCTGGACCCGGGAATCGATCCGGACCAGGTACTCCTGTGCGCCAACCGCCGTCGGCGCGGCCAGCAGCAGCACCAGCCCCCACCGGATGCTCGAGTTCATCCTGCCTTCCCTCGCTTGAGCAGTCGCGCCCGGTACTGGTCGGGGGTGGCCTGAAGGTGACAGGTACTGCACTCCTTCTCGGGGTGGTGATCAACCGCGGGCGGATGACACGCCAGGCACAAGGTCCGATTCGGCGAGAGCGCGGCGATGGCGGCCGTCGCGTGGCAGGCATCGCAGGCGACATGGGTGCGGGCCGGCTTGGCATGGGTCTGCTTGATCGATGCGGTCTGGTGGCACTCCGCGCAATGACGCGCCGCCTCATGGTGCTTCTCATGGCAGCCCTGGCAGGTGATCGCGGAATCCACCGGAGCCATTGTGACCGCCTGGCCGTGGCACGCCGTGCACTTGAGATCGGTGTGCTTCTCATGCCGAAAAGCGACGGTGCGTTCTCGGGCGGGCTTGTTTGCGGCGGCGATGCTGACCGGGACCGCGACGATTTCGGGAAGGCTTCCCTCCTCGTGACACTTGGCGCAGTCGCTCTTGGCCGGATCCTGATGATGGCAGATCTGGCAGCCGCGCGGCGGTTGAAAGGTGAGCTTCGACTGGGACGTGCTGAGGTGACAGGTCAGGCAGGCCAGCTTCTTGTGTCGGGGGTGTGGGAAGGAATCACTCGGCAGGGCGGGAAGAGCGCTGAGCGCGCGCCCGGGGAGGTCGTCGTCCCCGGGCGGTGCATCGCCCTTCACCTTGCTGGGCCGTTCCGGCTCGGCGGCGGGTGGTTCGGGCGCCGACGAGTGGCGCCGCGCGCCCAGGGTGTCGGTTGGCGACGGCGGAGCGTCGCCCTTCACCTTGCCGGGTCGTTCCGAGTCGGCCGCAGACGGCTCAGGCAGCGACGAGCGACGGAGCGCGGCCGAGGTATCGAACGGCAGCGGCGGAAAGAGTCGCTGGCCGGGTTGGTAGTCACGCACCCTCTGGTGGCATCCGACGCAGTCGCTCGCGTCCACCCGGGCCGCGTGCGGCGCGTGGCACAGCGTGCACTGGGTGGCCTTCCGCCGGTGCTGAGCGCCGGCATGGAACGGTATCTGATTCCAGAGGCCATGACACTCTCTGGTGGAGCAGGTCTTGACCGCTTCCTCTTTCCTGTTCTGGGTATGCGGATTGTGGCACATCCCGCAGGTCCCCTTGTGGGGATCCTTGCGCTCGTCGAAGTCGGGGAGCCGCTGCTGCATGGCGTGGCAGCGGAAGCAGCTCTTGATCGCGGGCGTCAGGGTGGAGACCGCCGAGTCCCGGGTCGCGAGCGCCGGGACGCTGGCCGTGAACTGGTGGCAGCCCACGCAGTGAAAGTCGCCCTGATCCCTCATCTTCCCGAGGACGATGCGGGTCTCGTACGGCTTGTGGCAGTCGCTCTGTCCGCAGGTACTGTCCGCCGGTACGAATCGGTGGGCGATCCGGGCGTGGCAGGTGAGGCACTCGACCTTTCCTTTGAGGACCGAGGAGTCTGACTCCAGGTGGACGCGGTGGCCGGCGGTGGCGGCGATGGCCTTCCACTTCTCCTTGTCTTCCGCCCGCCCCTGGACGTGACACTGCTCGCAGATCTTGCGCGGTACCCGCGCGTGCTGCGGGATCTCGGTTTCCCGGATTCCCGACATCCACAAGACCAGCTTGACCCCCTCCTTCAGCGGCTTGAGGGGATGGCAGGTGTGGCAGCCCAGCGAGTCATGCTTGCCCTCGAGTCTCGGCACCACCGTGTAATTGCCGGAATCGGGCTCCACCCATGCGTAACCGCTGCCGACGAAGATGTGGCAGCCGTTGCAGAAGCGTTTGTCCGTCGCGACGAACTGGTTGGCCTTATAGGCGAGTCCGCCCGCGGCGGCCACCGCCAGCAGCACAGTGGCGACGAGTGCGGCCTTCACGGCGCCGCTCCGGGTTGTCACCCAGTGCAGAATCGGTCGGCGCCGGAGCCAGAGCCAGCGGAGGATCACCACCGCCAGGACCAGGGCGAGAATCGCCCCGCTCCACATCACCCAGGGCTCCTTCTGGAACAGGAACTGGATGATCGGGGTGATCTTGTCGCCGAGCAGGGTCTTGTCGACGGTCGTGTCGGCGGCGGTATGGACCAGCCTGCGGGTGAGGCTGTCCTGCACGCCGGGGAGCGACAGCGCCACGGAGACGGGGTGGATCATGGGCAAAGAGCCGGCCCCGGCGAGCGGGACGCCACCGGGGCCAGCATTCAATCGGAGCAAGAATACCCCTCCGCTACTTGGAGCTTACCTGCGGCGCCCGGAACGGCACGCTGCCCGTCGCACCCAGCGGGCCACGCATGATGGCTTGAACAAACGGGGGAGGGGCCGGGAACCACGGCTGCGTCCCGTACAGCGCGGTCAACTCCGCGATGTTCGCCCGCAGCATCGCCTCCGCGTAGAACGGGTTGTGGACGGTGTGCGACCGGTCGGTGTTCGAGCTGGGAGTGCCCGTGCCGCCAGGCATGAAGACGCCGTTGGCGTCCTCGCCGAATGCGCGCACGTTCCACTCGGCCCCGTCGACCGGCGTGATCAGTCTGTCATTAGCGAACAGGGGCCCCAGGTAGATCACACTGACCTTGGTCCCGGCCGGGGCGGCCACTACCAGGGGCGGAGAGATCTGCACGGCGGTGAGGGTGTTCAAGTTGGCCGTGTCGGTATTCTGAACGGTGTAGAGCGTCGTCGGGTCATTGGCAATCTTGAAGGTGTTCGTCGGTGCCAGCCGACCCGTCACCAGAGCGGTACCCGCGGTATTCAGGTCGATGCTGGTCGCGCCCGCGGTAGCGGCGGTCTTCACCTGCAGGCTCAGGTTTGTGAGCGACCCCCGCTGGCTGAACGTGTTCTTGTAGATCGCGGGGAGGATGCCAGCGTCCAGGGTGTCGATCGAGCTGGACGAGCTACCAGAACCGACGCCCGAATTCACCCACAGCGTCGCCGTCAGAGCCTGGATTCGGCTGCGCGTGACCGAGAGCAGCCCGGCCACCGTGGCTTCGTCGGCGTGGCAACCCGAGGCTGCGCATGACTTGAACGACCGCTCCGCCGGGGTGTACCCGCAGGTCCTGATCGTGTCCGTGGGCAGGCCGTCCGGCCCGTAGCAGGGGGCCGGGCGGAAAAGGTGGCCGGTCACGGAAACCGCGGCTCCGGCATCGTTCGTAGTCTGGAACGGGAACAGGTGACAGCCGCCGCAGAGCTTCGGGTTCTTGGTAAGATTGCCGTGACTCGATGGCTGGACCACGGACGGATCGAGGTAGTTCAAGTTCTGATACCCGGCGTAGGCGAGCAGGACGGCTCCCTGGGGTGCGTGCGGCGAGTTGCTCCCGCTGAGGCCTTGCGGGTCCTCGGACGGCCGGGTCGAGTCCATGGCCAGCGGTACCGAGCGTCGATTATGGCACTTCATGCACAGCTGCTGGGTCGGATCGGTCGACGACAGCGGATACCGCAGCTGCCCCGGATTGGCGTCGCTGTGCGGGTCGTGGCAGACGCTACAGGTGATTCCCTCGTCTACCGCATTCTGTTCCTTATAGGCGGTCGTGACGCCCCAGGCCGTCAGCGCGCCCTGGCCCGAGTGGCATTGCAGACACAATGGCTCGTCGTTGTGGCGGCCCATCCGCGCGTGCAACGATTGCCGCCACTCCTCCCAGAACGGGTGGTGCGTGTCCTGGTGGCACGCAGCGCACGTGCCGGCCGCCAATTGGGCTGCGGTCGCGGGGTCTGCGGGATTCTGGGTCGTGTCGACGTGAATGCTCGGCAGTGGCGCCGTACCGCCGTCGGGAGTCTGGACGTGGAGGAACCCAGGGCCGTGGCAGTTCTCGCATTGCACGTCCTGGTACGCCGCGTCAGCCTTCGCGCTATAGCCGGCAGGAGCCGTCGCCGAATTGCCGTTCTCGTTCACCGTGTGGCAGCCGACACAGCTACTTTTGTCAGCGGGCTGCGGCAGCGCTTGGAGGTTGGCCCAGGCGCTGGCGTGTTTGGTGCCCTTCCAGTCAGCCTGGTGCTCGACGTGGCAGTTGCCGCAATTCGTCTGCTGCGTCGCGACGTCGAAGTAGCCGAGGAATCCACTCGCTGCATCAGGCGGGGGACTGAACGGTGGCCGGTCACGATAGACGATGTCGGTGCAACCGCCCAGCCACAGGACAGTGGCAAGAGAGAGCACCAGGGTCCCGAGGAGGGATCTCACCCGCGAGTGGCTCATACGCGTCAACCATGTTGTAAGGGTTCGCGACTATTCTACGCCTAATTAGGTGTAGCGCAAGCATGTTTCCTGTGAAACCTCCTTCATCCCAAACTTAAGATGGATTCAGGATCTATAGGCGTTTGTGTCGCCGTGCTAACAAAAGTGGCGCTCCGGCGGGTGCGGGTCGTACTGGCGGGGCTCCCGGGATGCAATCGGGTCCCCATCTCCCGTTCTCGCGGGTCCCGCTCTACCTTCCCTATATACAGAAGCGCCGCGTCTCTCTGATGCTCACTCCCTCCGCGAGATTCCCGTGACAGCTGCGGTCTGCCCTTCGTGCGGTAAGCCGGCTGGTGGAAAGTTCTGTCGTCACTGCGGCACCACTCTGGGGGGTGACGGGTGTGCCCGCTGCGGCACAGCGTTACCCGCCGGCGCTCGATTCTGCGCCAATTGCGGCACCTCGGCGACACAGACCTCCCAGAACATTGGACAGAACGTGCGGCTGCTCTGGTTCCTGGCCGGCGGAGGGGTGGTGGCGGTCGTGGGGGGGCTGGCGTTGTATGCCACCCGCGGCACCGTCAGTGCGTCGCCGGTTGCGCCGGCAGCGGCCGAGGCCCCCTTCGCGGCCGGCGGCGGTGGGGCGCCGCCGGACATCAGCAACATGAGCCCGAAGGAACGGTTCGATAAGCTGTTTGACCGGGTGATGCGGGCGGCGGAGCAGGGCGACGAAACCACCGTCACGACCTTCGCGCCGATGGCGCTGTCCGCGTACGGCATGCTCGACAAAGCTGATGTGGATGCCGATGCCCGGTATCACGCCGCCCTGATCCGGCTGCACACCGGCGACGTCGAGGGCGCGCGCGCCCTCGGGGATACGATCCTGCGCACCCAGCCGACCCATCTCTTCGGCTTCGTGGTGCAGGGCACCATCGCCCGCTTCCAGAAGGACGACAAGCTGCTGGCGCGCAGTTACGACGGCTTCCTCAAGCATTACGACGCCGAAAAAGCGGCGAACCGTCCCGAGTATGCGGCACACCCGCGGGCCCTCGAGGATTTCCTCAAGGCCGCGCGTGATGCCCGCGGAAAGTCCTGATGAGGTCTGACCCATGACACTGCTAGGCCAGTTCGCGCTCTGGGCCGCCTTCTTCGTCGGCAGCTGGGCCGCGGTGATCGGTTTCTCGGGCCGGTGGCACGGGCGCCCCGAGCTCGCGCTCAGCGTGACCCGCTCCGTCTACGCCCTGTTCGGCGTCCTGGTCGTGGCCGCGATCAGCCTGTGGCAGGGGCTGATCACCCACGACTTCAATATCGAATACGTCGCCAGCTACACCTCGCGGAACCTGCCCGGCTACTTCATCTTCTCGGCCTTCTGGGCGGGACAGAAGGGCTCCCTGCTCTTCTGGGCGATCGTGCTCAGCTTCTTCGCCGCCCTGGCGCAGTGGCTTACCGCGGCGCGGTACCGGGCGCTGATGCCCTACGTGGCCGCGGTGACCAGCTCGGTAGTAGTGTTCTTCGTCACCGTGATGCTGTTCGCCGCCAATCCCTTCATGCGGCTGCCCTTCACGCCGCCCGACGGCAACGGGCTCAATCCACAGCTGCAGAACATCGGCATGGTGATCCACCCGCCGATGCTCTACCTCGGCTATATCAGCATCACGATTCCCTTCGCGTTCGCTATCGCGGCGCTGCTCTCGCGGCGGCTCGATACCGGCTGGCTGCACGCCATCCGCAAGTGGACGCTCATGAGCTGGCTGTTCCTCTCCATCGGCATCACCCTGGGGATGTGGTGGGCGTATGTCGAGCTGGGCTGGGGCGGCTACTGGGCGTGGGACCCGGTAGAGAACGCGAGCCTGCTCCCGTGGCTCACGATGTCGGCGTTCCTGCACTCGGTCATGATTGAAGAGAAGCGGGGCATGCTGAAGCGCTGGAACATGACCCTGATCATTGGCTCGTTCCTGCTCAGCATCTTCGGGACGTTCATCACCCGGAGCGGGGTCATCGCCAGCGTGCACAGCTTCACCCAGTCGAACGTCGGCTACTTCTTCCTCGCCTTCCTGCTCAGCTCCGGCGTGCTCGCCTTCACCCTGCTGTATACCCGCTGGGAACGGCTGGAGGCGGAGGTGCGCCTGGAGAGCGTGATGAGCCGCGAGGCGGCATTCCTCTTCAACAACCTGCTCTTCGTCGGCATCGCCTTCTCGGTCCTCTGGGGCACGCTCTTCCCGATTCTCTCCGAGGCGGTGCGGGGCACCAAGATCACGGTCGGCCCCCCGTTCTTCAATAAGGTGAATGTGCCTCTGGGCCTGCTGCTGCTTGCACTGACCGGCATCGGCCCCCTCATCGCCTGGCGCAAGGCATCCACCGCGAACCTGAAGCGCCAGTTCACCTGGCCGCTGGTGGCCGGCGCGGTGGCGACTGCGCTGTGCCTCGCTGGCGGGATGGAGAACTTCTACGCCATCGTTGCCCTGGGCCTCGCCGGGTTCACCGCGGGAACCCTGACCCAGGAGTTCGCGCGCGGCACGCTGGCCCGCCACAAGATGTACGCCGAGTCGTATCCGATGGCGTTCGCGCGGCTGGTGGCGCGCAACCGGCGCCGCTACGGCGGATACATCGTACACACCGGGATGCTGATCTACTTCGTGGCCTTCGCCGGATATGCGTTCAAGGTGGAAATGGAAGCCACCCTGAAGCCCGGGGACACCGCGACCCTCAAGAGCCCCTTCGGTCACACCTACACCTTCACCCACCTGGGCGTGTCCCAGTTCGAGCAGCTCAACCGGGTGGTGACCCAGGCCTCGGTGCAGGTGGCCAAGGACGGCAAGTCGATCGGCGTGATCAACTCGGAGAAGCGGCAGCACTTCTCCGAGCCGGCGCCGGGAGTGCGGCAGAAGTCGTTCGAGCCTTCGACCGAGGTCGGAATCCGGAGCACGCTGCAGGAGGACCTGTACATCGTGTATGCCGGCTCGGTGGCGGGCACCGAGGAGGCGGTCTATCGCTTCACCATCAATCCCCTGGTACTCTGGGTCTGGATTGGCGGCGTGGTGCTGGTCGTCGGCGGGCTGATCACGATGTGGCCGGGCGGCACCACGAGCACCGGCACCCCCAAGCGGGCGGAGGCTGGTTACGAGGTGCAGCTGGCCGGGGCGGGCCCGACGACGTGAACCACGGCCGACGGACCTTTCTGACGGGCACCGCCTCGCTCCTGATGGGCGGTGCGGTGGCTCGGCGGCTCGCGGCCCAGCAGGGCACCCTCCCGGGCCAGGGCGAAACCGGATCGCTGCGGGACCCCGAGGCGGCCGGCCGCTCGGCCGAGCCCGCGACGCACCGGGACAACGACCCGTTCGTGACTGCGATCGAGAAGCGGATCCAGTGCACCTGCGGCTGCACTCTGGATGTGTACACCTGCCGCACCACGGACTTCACCTGCACCTACTCACCGGCGATGCACAAGGAGGTGCTCGCCCTGCAGGACGAGGGCAAGAACGCCGACGAAATCATCGCGGCCTTCGTCGCGAAGTATGGCGAAAAGGTGCTCATGGCGCCCAAGCCGGAAGGCTTCAACGTGGCCGGCTACGTGGTGCCGGGGCTGCTCATACTGCTGGTGGGCGGGGTGATGCTCGCCATCCTGCAACGGCGGGCCAGGCTCAGCCGGCCGGAAGTCGTCGCCGGAGCACCCCCGATGACGCCGGGTGCCGGCGCGGGGATCACCGCCACGCCGCCCGCGTCTGCCGACGAACTCGAACGGCTGCAGCGTGAACTCAGGGAACTGGATACGTGATGCTCTACGAAGCGATTGCCGCCGCCCTCGTGGCGCTGGCTGTGGTGGCCCTCATTGTCGGCCCGTTGACCCGTCCGGGCCAGGGCGCCCCGGCGGGCGCGGATGAGCCCGAGGACCTCGAGGAGACTCCCAAGGGCATGGCTCTCGCGGCCCTTCGGGAGATCGAGTTCGACCGCGCTACCGGGAAGCTTTCGGACGAGGACTACTCGGCGCTCAATACCAAGTACACCGCGGAAGCGCTCGCCATCCTGCGACTCGAGAAGGCGGCCGCCCCGGCGGAGGCGCCGGTGGAACCGGCAGCCTCACCGGTGACGGTGCCCGCCTCAGGCGATGCGACCGACGCGGTCGAGGCGATGATCGCCGAGCGGGTCCGGACGATGCAGGCGGTGACGATTCGCTGCCCCCGCTGCGGTCCCCGGCCCGAGAGCGACGCCCTGTTCTGCTCCTCCTGCGGGCGCTCGCTCACCGTGGGCGGCTGCGCGACCTGCGGCGCGCCGATGGTGCCCGGCAGCCGGTTCTGCGAGGGGTGCGGAACAGCGGTCCCACGCTAGAGGCCGAAGTGGAGCGTCACCCCGACGCTCCAGGTGCGGAGGCTCTCGATCACGGCCTCCGGCGGCAGATCCCGCTTTCGGAACGGACTCTGCCCCACGCCGAACAGCACCCGATTCTCCAGCTCCATCCCGCCGAGCGGTATCCTGAGTGCGACCCCTGCCCGCGCGGCGAGTGTGGTCCGATCCCCGAGTCCAGACGTGGTCCAGTGATCCAGCGTCGGGCCTCCGACGAAATGCACGGCGTTCTCCCCGAGCCGCGCGATCCGGCGGCCGATCTGAATGGCCATCCGGTAGCGCCGTACCGGGGTGGTCCGGTCATCGAGGACCAGGGCATCCGTCCTCGCGCGCAGGCTCCCCGAGGCGTATCCAGCGGCGAGAGCCAGGTCCCAGGGGCCGAGCCGGCGGCCGAGCCCCAACTCGGCCGCGAGCCGGGACGACGGAAGGACCCGCACATTCGTGCCGGAGAGAGTCGAGGTGTCCCGGGAGGCCCCGCCGAAGCTCTCCCGCGCCAGGCCGAGAGCGAGGGTCCAGCGACTGGCGGGGCGCTGGGCTGTGAGGGCGGCGGGGATGAGCAGCAGGATGAGACCGGTTCGAAGGGGGCAGCACCGCATGGTGGCTCCAGAGTGGGAGGAAGCCGGCGGGGTCACGCCCCGCCGGCGCTCGGTCACTGCATCTGCAGGTTCACCCAGCCGTTGGTCACGTTGTTGTCGGCGCGCAGTACCCAGTTGTAGCCGGGATGGAATTCGCCCACAACCTTGTCCTCCATCGCATTGCCGATCAGATCGTCGTTGGACTTGATCCAGCTCGCCAGGGCGGCGAGGAACTTGCGAAGCCCCTTCGCGGCGGCGATGTACTTCTTGGCGCTCCCGGTGTCCACGGCCCCGGTGATGTCGTGGTACAGCGGTCCGATGGTCCCCACGAAGGTCGCCCAGCGATTGGGGTCGATCTTCATCTGGCAGGAGGTGTCGTCGTCCTCCATGAAGACCAGCCGGAAGACCTCCCCGGGGTGCGCCGTCTTGTAGGCGTTGATCTCGGACTGGCTGAAGAGCAGGACGCTGCCGGACCAGTCCACGTTGCCGTCCCAGTAGTAGTAGTACGGCTGATGTTCGCCGGCACATTGGTATCTGACCAGGGAATCCGAGCTGCCGTTCTGCCCCATCACGTGCACCTCAAATTCGGGACTCCCCTTCAACCAACCCTCAAAATCCTGGACGAAGTGGGCCTTGGTCATGTAGAGGCCCGGGACGCTGCCACCACCACCACCGCCGCCGCCGCTGCAGGTCTCGGGGAGGCACTGCACCGTCCGGCGGACCGGAGCCGCGTCGAAGTCGGTCTCGACCGGCACCACGGCGAGGACCGGGGTCTGCGGCGGACGAGTCGGGTCGAGGAAATGGCGTCCCCCCTGCAAGTCGTACGCGACCGGCAGCTCGCCGTCCCGGGCCTGAGTGGCTACCAGGAGCCTGGTGTCTCCGGTCCACTGGCGCCGGTGAGCCGGAACGGGGAGATACACCTCGAGCGCCTGGGTGGCGCGGAGTACCGAATCGGTGACCGCTTCCGACTCGCGGGCGAGCCTGGCCAGGGCATGGAATTCCCCCCGGCCGCGCTCCTCCAGGGTCCGCTGCAGCTGGATCTTGCCCTCCGGGAACGGGGAGGCCTGGAGCCGGCCGTAGAGCCGGGCCCTGAACCCCGGATCACCGAGGGCGAGCGCGAGTCGGCGGGCCATGCCTTCCAGCTGGCGGGTCTCCGGGGAGACGGTGATCGGCCCGTTGAGGGCGGCCGCCGGGGCCGTGGGTGTGCGGGCCAGGTCCTCGGTGCCGCAGGCAGCGAGGACCACGGTTGCGGCCAGCGCAACCGGCACAGGAATCCGAGGCATCTGTTCCTCCTTGGCTTGGGGATGCGCCGATGGATCGGGCGCGGGCGATTGCGGGCCCAAGCTAGGAACGGGTTCAGCGCTGGCCGGGTACCCCGAAACGCGGATCGTGGCCAGGAATTCCGTCTAGATTTCCGTACCCTTTCCCCCACTCCATGAACACACTCGCCGACCTCGAACAGACCGCTCGCTTCCTGGCTCCGCTGCTCGCGCCGACGCCGACCATCGCCTGGCCGCTCCTCCGCGAGCGCTACGGCGCCGAGGTGTGGGTCAAGCATGAGAACCACCTTCCCACCGGCGCCTTCAAGGTCCGTGGCGGGCTGGTCTATCTCGAGGACCTGCGGCGCCGGCAGCCGGACCTCGCCGGAGTGATCACGGCCACTCGCGGAAACCACGGCCAGAGCATCGGCTTCGCGGCGGCGCGGCTCGGGGTGCGCGCCGTCGTCGCCGTGCCGCACGGGAACAGTCGCGAGAAGAACGCGGCGATGCGGGCGCTGGGGGTGGAGCTGGTCGAGGAGGGGCACGACTTCCAGTCGGCCCGCGAGTACGCCACGGAGCGCGCCGAACGCGAGGGACTGCACATGATCCCGTCGTGGCACCCGCTCCTGGTGCTCGGCGTGGCGACCTATGGACTGGAGTGGTTGCGAGCGGCGCCGGATCTGGACACGGTCTACGTGCCGATCGGCATGGGCTCGGGGATCTGCGGGGTGATCGCGGCCCGGGATGCGCTGGGCCTCGGTACGAAGGTGGTGGGGGTCGTCGCCGAAGGGGCACCGGCGTACGCGCTTTCCTTCGAGCGGGGGATGGTGGTCTCCACGCCGGAGGCGAACACCCTTGCGGACGGGATTGCGACTCGACAACCGGATCCGAGCGCCCTCGAGGTCATCCGGCGCGGGGCGGAGCGGATCGTGCGCGTGCCGGACGCCGCCATCCGGCAGGCGATGCGCGACACCTTCAGCGACACCCACCAGGTGGCGGAAGGGGCCGGGGCGGCCGGGTTCGCGGCGCTGGCGCAGGAGCGGGAGCGGATGCGGGGGAAGAAAGTCGGTGTGGTGCTGAGCGGCGGGAACGTCGACCGGCAGATGTACGCGGAAATCCTGGGCAGCGAGGGATGAGGTTCCTCAGAATTCCATCGCTTCGACCTTCTTCAGCCCCAGCCGGATCGGCACGATCGTCATCGTCAGGCAGATCGCGACCACGGCGAGCAGCGAGCCGATCATCCAGGGGCCGGGTGCCGGGTCCTTGCCGTTCATCTGGGCTCGCAGATAACTCAGCACCGGTCCGGCCTCGATCACCATCACCACCCCCAGCAGCACGATCGCCGACATCATGAACACCATGCCGCCGAAGCTGGTGGGGATCTGCGCCGCGTTCTCGGTGTCGAACCGGGGATAGAGCGCGCCGAAGCCCAGCGCCATCGCGCTGATGGCAAAGGTGAGCAGGACGATGGTGCCCAGGCTGATCACCATCATGAACGGGGTGGCCTGCAGCAGGACGTTGGTGCTGAAGTTGATGCCGATCGCCAGCACCAGCAGCGGGATCGTCCCCGTCCAGTACTTGCTCCACAGGAGCGACTTGCAGGTCGAGCGGGCTCGAGCGGAGCAGCCACATCTGCTTCCCCTCCAGCGAGACCGCGGGGAAGACGAAGCGGGCCGCGACCGCGGCGAGCACGAAGCCCGCCAGGCCGAGATTGAGAAAGACGACCAGGGTCACGAGGAAGACCGGGACCGCCTCGCCCTTGAACAGCGGCAGCGTCTTGATGTTGAAGACGTAGACCACCAGCAGCACGGCCAGCAGGATGAGCTGGCTCCACTGGGTCGTGTCGCGGAAGAAGACCCGCAGGTCCTTCAGGACGAACTCCCGCCTGGACGCCGGCATGTGGCGGAACAGCCGGCCCAGGATCCCCGACCAGGCCCGTCCCCGCACGAAGCGTTCGGCGCCCTCCTGGGCCTTGGAGAACCCGGTGTGATAGAGCCGCCCATGGAGCATGGCACCGAGGACCACGAAGGCCGGCGGCCGTGGTCCACAGCAGGACGATCGGCAGCGGGTCGGCCACGTGCTGCAGCCAGTTCATGACCATGCCGGTCGCCCACTCGCTGGGCAGGAACGGACTGGTCGGGGTGCGGAGGGCGGAGAGGTAGTCGAGCAGATTCCGCACCCCTTCCGGGCGGGCGAGCTGTTCGGGACGGATCAGCCGGAACAGCAGGACCAGGCCGCCGAAGGCCCCGATCGCGATCAGGCTGAGCAGGTCCCGGGTGCGCCGGGCGGGGAAGACGTTGACCAGGATGAGGGTGAGGGCGGAGCCGAGCACGCAGGGCATGACGAAGTACGGCAGCAGCGCGGCCAGCACCACGAGCGGGAACAGCGGACCGCCGCCGAAGACCATGCCGTAGGCCGTGAAGATCGGCACCGCCATCAGCGCCACCATCCAGGATGAATGCAGCAGCGTCTCGCCCAGCTTGGCGAAATAGAGCCGGAGCCAGTCGATCGGAGAGGAGACCAGCAGGTCCAGGTCTTTCGCCAGGAAGAAGCTGGAGAGGGCGGTGATCAGGTTGGAGAGGAGGAGCAGCGACGCAAACGCCAGCAGAATGATGCCTAGAAACTTGGCGGCGAGCGGAACCCCGACCTCGGTCGTTGACTGGATGTAGCGGAGGATCTTGTAGGACAGCCCGAAGACCGCCGCCCAGAACCCCAGCGCCACCAGCGCGAGCAGATAGAACTTGCCGTTGCCGCCGGAGCGTTCCTGCCGCAGGCGGTTGAGGGCGCTCTTCCACTTCGGAATCAGGATCGTCTGCAGGCTGGGCTGCGGAATCGCGGGTGCGGTCATCTCAGCGCTCGAGAATCGCGTCCATCTCGCGGTCGATCACCCCGCCGGTCAGCTTGAGGAAGAGTTCCTCGAGCTTCACGTCCCCGCCCTGGGTCTGCTGCCGCACCTCGGCCATGGAGCCGCAGGCGAGCATCCGGCCGCCGGCGATGATTCCGATGCGGTCGCACATCTCCTCGACGGTGTCGAGGGTGTGGGTGCTCATCAGCACCGTCCCGCCGCGCTCCACGAAGGCGCGGAACAGGTCCTTCAGGAACTTCTGCCCCTTGGGGTCGAGACCGACCATCGGCTCGTCGACCACGATCACCTCGGGCCGGTGGAGCAGTGCGCTGGAGATGATCAGCTTCTGCCGCATGCCGTGGCTGTAGCTCTCGACCAGCTCGTCCTTCCACGGCATCAGCTCGAAGAGGTCGAGCAGCTCCTCCATCCGGCGTTCGACGGCGTCCCCGTCCTGGCCATAGAGCGCGGCCACGAAACGGAGGAACTCCGCTCCGGTGAGCTTGTCGTACACGAAGGGCCGGTCGGGAATGAAGCCGAGCCGGCTCTTGGCCTTGATCGGGTCGGCGGCGAGATCGTCGCCGGCGATCTCGTATGGTTCCCGAGGTCGGCTGGAGGATGCCGGCGATCATGCGCATGGTCGTCGTCTTCCCGGCGCCGTTGGGGCCCAGGAAACCGAACAGCTCGCCGCGGCGGATCTCGAGATCGATGCCGTCGACCGCGGTGAACTTGCCGTAGCGCTTGGTCAGTTTGCTCAACCGGATCATCGGGTCTCCTCGAGAACGTCGAGCCGCAGGCGGCCGGCGCGGAGCGCCAGATCGAGCAGCCGCGGGGCGCCGCCGACGGACAACCGCACGCGGGCGGCGCGGGGGCTGGCGGATGGCAGCGCCGGGTCGACCGGCGTCCAGGTGCCGGTCCAGACCTCCCCCCACGCCCGGGACTGCCACCGGCCGCCGGAGAGCACCAGGCCCGAAACCATCCGCGCCTCCAGCCCCGCGGAGCGTGCCAGGGCGACCAGCACCCGCACCCGCTCGACCGCGGTCCCCGCGCGAGCGCGGAAGACGCTCCCGGCGCTGCCCGCGTCGGACCCCTCCCGAAGAGTAATCGTCCGCCGGACCCAATCGCTGAGGGCGAGCGCGATCTGCTCCGGCTGCCGCGCGCGGCCCGCCGCCTGTGCGGCCACCCTGACCAGCGCCGGGTCGGTACTCTCGAGCCGGGGTTCGGCCAGCACGGCGCGTTCGGGGGCGGTGTCGGTCGCGGTCGCGGGGCTCACCCGCAGCGTGTCGCCGGCGCGGATCTGCCAGCCTCCCTCGAACGCCGGGATGGCCTGTGGCAGCGCGCCCGGCGGGACGAGGCGGGCGACGACGGCGAGACTGCGCACCCGGTCCGGGATCCCTTCGGCCGCGGTATAGCTCGGTGCCGCAGCGCTGGTGTCCCACGGTGGCGCCGGCAACGCGCGGAAGTTGCTGTTCACCACCTCGAACGCGGAGCGGTCGATCACGGCGCCGAGCGGATGCTGCAGCCGCACCGTCATGCCGGCGGCGTCGATCCACTGGCGGAGCGGCAGGCCGTGCTCGAACCGTTCCAGCCGCCAGGCGCGCATCGTGTCGGCATGCACCACCGTCCACCGCTTGAGTGATTCGACGAACTCCGCGCTGTCGGGAACGGAGAACAGCGACTCGGCCGCAATGGTGATATGCTCGGTACGCAGCTCGTCGTCGATCGGATCGAAGATCTCGACGTTGAGCTTGGTCCCGGTGCGGGGAAGGCCGCGCGAGGCCGCGACCAGCGGAATCGCCGACGGCAGCACCACCGGCCGTCGCAACACCACCGACAGGGTCTCGGTCGGCATGCCGGCGCCGCTGTTGACGATCGTCAGCAGGGTGTCGCCGCTGACGCTGCCGGTCGACGCGCTGCGGCCATGCTCGGTGAGCAGTGCGCTGGTCCAGCTGCGCAGCTGCAGTCCGCGGGTGTATTGCGCCTCCACCCGGACGCTGGTACGGCGCGGCACCTTCGGTTGCGCCGGAGGCAGGTCGAGTGTGACCAGTTCGATGACCCGGAGTCCCTCGGGGAGGGTGTCCACCGTAAGCGAGGCGAGGCCGTACTGCCGCTCGCCGATGCGGATGGTGTGGAACGCGGCGCCGGGCGGCACCGGCCAGCGGGGTGTGTCGGAGGCGCGCGGCGCGCTCAGGTAGTGGCGCTGCACCAGCCAGCCGAGTGCGCCGGCCCAGGCAAGCAGGATGATGGCGGCGGCGCTGCGGCGATTCATCGCTCGCCGGGGGGCAGGAACGGCTCGATCGCCCCGCGCTGGCCCGGCTCGTCGATCACGATCTGCAACTCGGCGGGGAATCCGGTGGCCCCGGGGCGGTCGCGGAAGGTCTCGATGAGGGCGACGGCCGCCTCCTCTGGGGACAGGGTGGGTCCGCCCAGCCCGGTGAGCGCCGCTCCGACCGTGGTGAGCTGCCACCCCTCGGCACGATGCCAGGCGGAGGTCAACGCCTTGCGGATGGTGTCCCGTGAGGCGGCGCGTTCGTCGCCCTGGATCACGATATGGATCACGAATTCGGCGGCGAGTTCACCTCCCCCGGTGATCACCGCCGCGCCGACCTCGAGCGCGGACTGGACCCGGCGCTGGTCGGCGAACCGGTCCCCCGCGGCGCGGTCGAGTGCCTCGCTGGTCGCGCCGATCGGTCGGAGCTGATCATCTGCGCTGCGCACCACCGCGTCCACGGGAAGCTCGGCGAGTGCTCGTTCGACGATGCGGATCACGCGTCGCCGACCTCTTTGGCCCGGCGGTACATACCCTGCGCCTCGTCGGGCTTCCCCATTCGGTCGAGTACCCGTCCCAGCAGCCGGTAGGTGCGGCCGTGGTCGGGGCCGAGTTGGGCAGCCTGCTCCAGCGCGGTCCGGGCGCCGGCGAGGTCGCCCGCCTGGTTCAGCGCCTCCCCGAGATAGTAGTAGGCCGTGGCATTCTGGGGCTCCAGCTGGATGGCGCGGCGCAGCGCGTCGGCCGCATCCTTCGGGACCCCCTTCCGCCACAGCACCAGCCCCAGCGTCAGGTGGGCCTGAACGTGCTGCGGTTCCAGCCGGAGGGCGCGCCGGAGGTCGGTCTCGGCCTCGCCGTACTGCTTGAGCCGGCCGTGAATCGCGCCGCGGGACACCAGCATGTTGACGTCGTCCGGCGCCACCTTGAGCGCGGCGCTGAGCTGCTCCAGCGCCTCGGCCGGGTCACCGGTGGTTTCGAGGAGGGCGGACAGATTGTTGCGGGCGGCGACGTGGCCGGGCTCCAGCGCCAGCAGCTCGCGGTAGCGGTGAATGGCCTCGCTGACCCGGCCCCGGCTGGCCGCCTCGACGGCCCGCCGGTACAGCCGTTCGGCCGGCGACTCGTCGGTCCGCGGTTCGGTGGCGACGAGATCGTCCTGCGGCACCTGCGCGGCGAAGGGCCGTAGCGGATACCCCGCGTCCGGACCTTCGGATTCGGGGTCGGCGTCGGGCCCGCGGGCGCCGAACAGTTCATCCAGCATCGATTCGATGCCGGTGGAGCGGAGCAGCGCCATCAGCCCTCGGGCGACAACCGATGAGGTGTGCGGGGGAAGCTCACCCTCAATGATCATCACTCCAGGAGATTGGCGGTAGCTCCGGCCTCCGGCCTGCCACCGGAACGCCATCCGCCCCGGACCTCGAGAAGTTGAACCCCGCCCATCCCGGGGGTACGTTCAACTGCTTATGGCTGAGGAATACCTCGTCGTCCGCGGGCGCCCGGGAGCACAACCTCAAGAACATCTACGTCGCAGATCCCGCGCGATCGCCTGACGGTCATCACCGGGCTCTCCGGGTCGGGCAAGTCCTCCCTCGCCTTCGACACCATCTACGCCGAGGGCCAGCGTCGCTACGTCGAGTCGCTCTCGGCCTACGCCCGCCAGTTCCTCGGCCTGATGGAGAAGCCGGACGTCGACGCCATCGAGGGGCTCTCCCCGGCCATCGCGATCGAGCAGAAGACCGCCGGCCACAACCCGCGCTCCACCGTCGGCACCGTCACCGAGGTCTACGACTACCTGCGGCTGCTGTGGGCCCGCGCCGGCGTGCCGCACTGTCCCAACGATGGCACCCCGATCGAGCGCTCCAGTCGGCGACCCAGATCACCGACATCGATCCTCGGCTGGCCGGAGGAGACCAAGTATCGAGGTCCTCGCGCCGCTGGTGCGGGGTCGCAAGGGCGAGTTCCGCGAGCTGTTCGACGAGATCCGCAAGCGGGGCTTCGTGCGGGTCCGCGTTGACGGCGACGATCTACGACCTGAACGAGGTGCCGACGCTCAATCGCCGGCAGAACCACGACATCGCGGTCGTGGTCGACCGGCTGGTCGTCCGGGCCGCCGACCGCAGCCGGCTGGCCGACTCGATCGAGACGGCGCTCAAGGCGGCGGAGGGCGTGGTGGAGGTGGTGCGGCACGGCGGTTCTCGCCAGATCGGCGGTGTCCGTCATCTTCTCCGAGAAGTTCGCCTGCCCGGTCTGCGGACTGTCGCTCCCGGAGCTCGAGCCCCGCCAGTTCTCCTTCAACTCCCCCTTCGGCGCCTGTCCCGAGTGCCACGGCGTCGGGACGCGGCGCGAGGTGAACGCCGAGCTGATCCTCGGCGATCCCAGCATCTCGATCCTCGAGGGGGTCGTGCTGCCCTGGGGCGAGCCGACCGGCTACCTCCGCAAGGTCGTGCTCCCGACTCTCGCCAGGGCATTCAAGTTCGACCTCAACGCGCCGTGGCGGGACCACAGTGCCAGGCCGCGCAGCAGGCCCTGGTGCACGGCGCGCGCTGGCCGGAAGCTCAAGTTCCAGATCGAGGGGGCCCGGCATCGCGACGACTACGAGAGCGACTGGGAGGGCATCCTCGCCAACGTCGCGCGGCGCTACCGCGAGAGCAGCAGCGACGCCGTCCGCGTCAGCCTGGAACAGTACATGGTCGAAGCAGCCCTGCCGGGCCTGCGACGGAAAGCGGCTCAAGCCCGAGTCGCTCGCCGTGACCGTCGGCGGGAAGGAGCATCGGCGAGGTAGTCGAGCTGTCGGTCTCCCGCGCCTGCGACTTCTTCGAGGCGCTGCCGGTGCGGGGCCCGGATTCGGCGACGGGCCTCGACCCGGAGATCGCCGGCCCGATCCTCAAGGAGGTCTGCGACCGGCTGCGCTTCCTCGCGAGACGTCGGCCTCGACTACCTCACCCTGGGCCGCTCCGCGGCGTACCCTCTCCGGCGGCGAGGCCCAGCGGATCCGGCTCGCCACCCAGATCGGTTCCCGGCTGGTCGGCGTGCTCTACATCCTGGACGAGCCGAGCATCGGCCTGCACCAGCGGGACAACGAGCGCCTGCTCGCCACGCTGCGGGACCTGCGCGACCTGGGCAACACCGTCCTGGTCGTCGAGCACGACGAGGACACCATCCGCGCCGCCGACCACATCCTCGACCTCGGGCCCGCGCGCGGGCCGCTTCGGCGGCGAGGTCGTGGCGGAGGGCGACACTCGACCGACGTCCTGCGTCACAAGACTTCGCTCACGGCGCGCTACCTGCGCGGCGAGCTCCGGATTCCGGTGCCGCTGTCGCGGCGCCCTCCGAGCCGGGCAACGGCTCCGCGCGTCGGCGGCGCGCAAGGCCAACAATCTGCAGAGCCTCGACCGTCGACTTCCCCCTCGGGCTCTTCGTCGCCGTGACCGGCGTGTCCGGCTCGGGGAAGTCCACGCTGGTCACTGACATCCTCTACCAGTCGCTGGCGCGGCACTTCTACCGCGCCAAGGTCGTCCCGGGCGCGCACCGGTCGGCTCGAGGGCCTCGACGCACATCGACAAGGTCATCGACATCGACCAGAGCCCCATCGGCCGCACGCCGCGCAGCAACCCGGCGACGTACACCGGGCTCTTCACCCCGATTCGCGAGCTGTTCACCCAGCTGCCGGAGGCGAAGATCCGCGGCTACGGGCCGGCCGGTTCTCGCTTCAACGTGAAGGGGGGGCGCTGCGAGGCCTGCGAGGGCGACGGGCTGGTGAAGATCGAGATGCACTTCCTGCCCGACGTCTACGTCCCCTGCGAGGTCTGCAAGGGACGGCGCTACAACCGGGAGACGCTCGAGGTCCGCTACAAGGGCCGGAGCATCGCCGACGTGCTCGACCTGACCGTCGCCGACGGGCTGGAGTTCTTCGAGGCCCAGCGGCGCATCGCCGAGAAGCTCGGAACTGCTCAACGACGTCGGCCTGGGGTATATCCACCTGGGGCAGGCGGCGACGACGCTCTCGGGCGGCGAGGCCCAGCGAGTCAAGCTGGCGACCGAGCTGGCCAAGCGGGACACCGGCCGGACGCTCTACATCCTCGACGAACCCACAACGGGGCTGCACTTCGAGGATGTCCGGCTGCTGCTCGAGGTGCTGCATCGCCTGGTCGACAAGGGCAACAGCGTCATCGTGATCGAGCACAATCTCGACGTCATCAAGACCGCCGACTGGATCATCGACCTCGGGCCTGAGGGCGGCGAGAAGGGCGGCCGGGTCGTTGCCGAGGGCACCCCCGAGCAGGTGGCGCGAACCGCCGAGAGCTTCACCGGTGGGTTTCTCAAGAAGGTGCTGGCTTAGCGAAACTGCAGGAGCGTATCTCCGTCATTGACTCGTCCCGAAACCGGAGCCGTCCAGCCGTGCTGCGTCCGACTCGCCTGCTGCTCACGGTGGTCTCCCTGCTCGTCGCCCATGAGGCGTCGGCGCAGACCACTGATTCCACCCTCCTGTCCGTCCAGAGAATCTACGGCTCGGCCGAATTCCGGCCGGAGTCGTTCGGCCCGGCGCGCTGGCTCGCGAAGGGCGCCGCCTATACCACGCTCGAGCCCTCTGCCACGGTCAAGGGTGGCGAGGACCTGGTGCGGTACGACTCCGAGACTGGCACCCGGACCGTGCTCGTCCCCGCCCGCCGCCTGATTCCGGCGGGCGACACGCTGCCGCTGGACGTCGAGGACTATCGCTGGTCGGACGACGAGCAGCAGTTGCTGGTCTTCACCAGTTCCAAGCCGGTCTGGCGCCAGAACACCCGCGGCGACTACTGGGCCCTGGACCTGCGGACCTGGAGAATCAAGAAGCTTGGTGGCCCGCGCGCCAAGCCGTCGACGCTGATGTTCGCGAAGTTCTCGCCTGACGGGCGCCGTGTCGGCTACGTGCGGGAGCACGATCTGTACGTCGAAAACCTGCGCACCGGGGTCATCACCAGTCTCACCCGCGATGGCTCCCGCACCATCATCAACGGCACCTTCGACTGGGTCTACGAGGAGGAACTCGGCGACCGGGATGGCTGGCGGTGGAGCCCCGACGGGCGCAGCATCGCCTTCTGGCAGCTCAATGCCGACCAGGTCCGGAATTTCGACCTGCTGAACACCACCGACTCGCTGTACGCGCAGGTCATCGAGATCCAGTACCCGAAGGCGGGGGAAGCCAACTCGGCGGCGAAGGTCGGTGTGGTCCCCGCCATCGGCGGCCAGGTGACCTGGTTCCAGATTCCCGGCGATCCGCGTAACAACTATCTGGCCCGGATGGAATGGGCCGCCTCCAGCGAGGAAGTGGTGATCGAACACCTCAACCGGCTGCAGGACAGCAACACCGTCTACCTCGGCGACCGCCGCACCGGCGCGGTGCGCCCCATTCTCGTCGAGACCGACAGCGCCTGGGTAGACGTGGTCGGCGAAATTCCCTGGCTCGACAAGGGCGCGAGCTTCATCTGGGAGAGCGAGCGGGACGGCTGGCGGCATGTCTACCGCGTCTCCCGGGACGGCCAGCACATGCAGCTGCTGACCCGCGGAGATTTCGATATCGCCTCGGTGGCGGCGGTCGACGAGACCGGGGGCTGGCTCTACTACGTGGCTTCCCCGGACGATCCCGCCCAACGCTACCTCTACCGGGTGCGGCTGGACGGCAGCGGCTCCGCCGAGCGGGTCACTCCGGCCGACCAGCCAGGGACCCACGGCTACGACATTGCACCGGATACTCGGGTTGCCTTTCACACCTATTCCCGCTTCGGTACGCCGCCGGTCACCGAACTGATCCGGCTGCCCGATCACGCGCTCGCCCGCATCCTGGTGGCCAATGTGCAACTCAAGGGCCGGGTCGCGGCGCTGCGGACCGGGCCGGCCGAATTCTTCAAGGTGGACATCGGCGAGGGGGTGAAGCTCAATGGCTGGATCATGAAGCCGGTGGACTTCAACCCCGCGCGCAAGTACCCGCTCTTCTTCACCAACTACGGCGGACCCGGATCGCAGACCGTGCTCGACAGCTGGGGTGGTTCCGGCTACCTCTGGAACCTGCTGCTGACGCAGAAGGGCTACCTGGTCGCCAGCATCGACAACCGGGGCACCGGGATGCGCGGGCGCGACTGGCGCAAGATCGTCTATCGCCAGCTGGGCGTCATCGAGACCCGGGACCAGGCCAACGCGGCCCGGACCATGGGTCGCTGGAGCTTCGTCGACTCGACCCGCATCGGCGTGTTCGGCTGGAGCTACGGCGGCTTCATGAGCCTCAACGGCCTCTTCCAGGCTCCCGACGTCTATTCCATGGCGATCGCCGTGGCGCCGGTGACGCACTGGAAGTTCTACGACAACATCTACACCGAGCGCTACAACGGCCTGCCGAAGGACAACGAGGAAGGGTACGACAAGGGCTCGCCGCTGTCGTACGTGAGCCAGATGCGCGGCCGCCTGCTGCTGGTGCATGGCACCGGCGACGACAACGTGCACTATCAGAACACCGAGTCGCTGCAGAACGCACTCGTGAAGGCCGACAAGTCCTATGACTTCATGAGCTACCCGAACCGCAATCACGGCATCTTCGGCGGCAACACCACCCTGCATTTGAGGGAAATGCTCACCCGGTTCATCGATGAGACCCTCGGACCGCCGCAGGCTCTGCCCCACGCCGAGGCCGGACCGCTGACGAACTGACCGCACCCTCGCCGCCCGGCTGGGCCTCCAGTCGGCTCCCCCGTCCGACTGCAGCCTGCCCCATTGGCCCAGATTCGCCCGGGATGGGCCAGGACCCCTACCCGGGCTGGTGGGAATCCCTACATTGGGAACCAACCCACCCCCGGAGGCCTCCGTGACCTACGAGCAGATCGTCTCGGCACTCGGCTACGCGGCGAGCCATGAGCGCGGGGTGCGGATCGTGACAACCGGCGGCCAGGAGGTCGTCGGGGTGCCTACCAGCGTCGACACCCACGTCACCGCCCACGAGGTCTACCTGCAGCCGCCTGGTGACGACTCGACCGAGATCGCCCTCAGCCTCGGCGCCATCAGCGAGGTCGAGCTGTTGTAGATTCCTTCATGGTTTCCATTCTCGATATCATCGGTCCGGTCATGGTGGGGCCCTCGTCGTCCCACACCGCCGGTGCGTGCAGGATCGGCCTGTTCGCCCGCGGGCTGGTCAGCGGCCAGCCCGACGCCGCCAGGATCGAACTGCACGGCTCGTTCGCCCGCACCGGCAGCGGTCACGGAACCGACCGGGCGATCGTTGGAGGGCTGCTGGGGTTTTATCCCGACGACGAGCGGCTGCGGGAGAGTCTCGATCATGCGGAAAAGGCCGGCCTGGCGTTCAGCTTCGTCAACAGCAAGCTGTCGGGCGAGCATCACCCGAATACGACCAGGATCACCCTGTCTCGGGCCGAGCAGCACGCTGTCGTCACCGGCTCCTCCCTTGGCGCGGGCCGGATCCTGATTACGGAGATCGACGGGTTCTCGGTCGAAGTGACCGGTGCCTTTCCCACCCTGGTCTTCGTGGCACAGGACGTCCCGGGGATCATCTCCGCGGTGAGCACGGCGCTCGCGCGCCAGGGCGATAACATCGCCACGATGAAGGTCTCCCGCCGCCAGAAGGGCGGCGACGCCATTCACATTTACGAGCTGGACCAGGTGGCGAGCCCTCAGGCCATGGAGGTCATCCGCGCCATCCCCGCCGTGAGCATGATCCGTTCGATCCCGAGGATCTCCTGATGTTCGAGTCCATGGCCGAGGCGGTGGAACAGGCGGAAGCCCAGGGGCTCTCGCTCGGCGAACTGGCCCTGCGGACCGAGACCGGTGAAGGGTTGAAGAGCCGGGCCGAAATCGAAGCGGCGCTGCGCCGCGCGCTCGAGGTCATGCGCAACGCGGTGGAGCGGGGTCTGCCGGGCGATCTCCGAAGCGTGAGCGGGCTGGTGGGAGGCGATGCCGCGCGGATGACGCGCGCCGTAGGGCCGCTGGCGGGGACGGTGTTCACCGAAGTGATCGCGTCGGCGCTGGCAGTGCAGGAGGTCAACGCCGCGATGGGCGTCATCGTTGCCGCTCCGACCGCCGGCGGCGCGGGGGTGCTTCCGGGTGTGCTGCTCGGCCTTGCCCGACACCGCTCCGTGTCCGACGATCAGCTCATCCGCGCCCTCGCGACCGCCGGACTGGTTGGGGCCGTCGTTGCGGTGCGGGCCTCGCTCTGCGGCGCCGAAGGCGGCTGCCAGGCCGAAACCGGCGCCGCGGCGGGGATGGCGGCGGCCGCGGGTGTCGAACTGCTCGGCGGTTCTCCGACCGAGGCCAGCCACGCCGTCGCCCTCACCATGCAGGGAACCCTCGGCCTGGTCTGCGATCCCCTCGGTGGCCTGGTCGAAGTCCCCTGCGTCTACCGGAACGCGACGGGCGGAGCGATGGCGCTGGCCGGCATCGAGATGGCGCTGGCGGGGATCCGGTTCCCGATCCCGGTCGACGAGGTGATCGACACCATGGGTGAGATCGGCCGCACGATGGATGTGCGCTACCGGGAAACGGCGGGGGGCGGACTGGCGGCCACGCCGACCGGACGTAAACTGGCCAAGGAGCGGCTGGTTCAATTGAAGCGCAAGGGCTCCTGACGGGCGACGCTCCACGCTGAAACATCCTGAAACGTGGCCCCGTACAGGGGGCACGCCGCTCCGGGCCGGGGCGACACTTCATTCCCAGCAGACCCGCAGCCCTAGGACCAGGGCGGAGGCAGTATGGACGGTCCGACCATTCCGATTTCGATTCTGATCATCGTGATCGGACTTGTCGCCATCGCGAAGACCCAGATCGGGGGCGCCATTGCACACGCGATTCGGGCCAACGCCACCGACGCGGACGAAGAGGGGCTGGCGTTGCTCGGCCAGGAGCTGGGAGACGTCAAGCGGGAACTCGAGGCGATGCGCCTCGAGCTCGCCGAGACCCAGGAACGACTGGACTTCACGGAACGGTTGCTGGCCACGGGCCGCGAGCATGACGCGCGGCTCAAACCCTGAGCGGGGCCCGGTCCCGACATGATGCTGCAGATTGGGGCGGGCGGCCCGCCTCCGATAGAGTTCATCATCGTCAGCATTCTCGGCGCCATTCCGATTCTCGGCATCATGGCGTGGACCGCGGTGAAGATTCTGGGGCCCATCGGGCAGGCGTTCGCGCGGCGGCTCAGTGCCGGCCACGACCCGGGTGGCGGTCTGCTCGAGCAGCGCGTGGAGCGGCTGGCCGATGAACTCGAACAGGTCCGCGCCCAGCTCGCCGAAACCCACGAACGGCTCGACTTCACCGAGCGGCTGCTGGCCCAGGGCAAGGCCCCCGATTCGCTGTCGAGAGGCTGAGGGATGAACAACGCGGAGGCGCTGGTCGCGATCTTCGGCATGGTGACCGGCATTGCGATCACTGGCGCGATCGTCTGGGGAGTGGTGCAGGGCATCAAGCACCGCTACGGTGGTCAGCTGGCCGATCCGGCGCTCGCCGGGGACGTGGCGGCGCTGCGCGAGCAGGTGGATCAGCTTCAGCAGCAGGTGATCGAGGCCCACGAGCGGATCGACTTCACCGAACGGCTGCTGACGAAGGGCCGGGAATCGCACGAAGGGTCGGCCTGAGGCGAGTCATGGAAGACATCCTTGCGATCGTTCTGATCTTCGGCGGCGGCACGCTGATCGCCATTTCCTTCAGCCCGATTGGCCGGGCGATCGCCGAGCGGATCCGTGGCGCGGCGCCCGAATCGGGGCCCGATCCGGCCGTGTACGAGGAGCTGGAGCGGATGCGGAGCGAGATGGCGGAGCTGCAGGAGCGCGTCGACTTCACCGAACGGTTGCTGGCCAAGTCGCGAGATCCCGAACAGCTGGCAGGGGGACAGTAAATGGAAGGCGTGCTGTTCATCATCATCGTCTTCGGGGGCGGGATGCTCTTCGCCCTCTCCAAGACCGAGATCGGCCGGGCGCTGGCTGACCGGATCCGGGGACACACGGCCCTGGCCACCCCCGATCCGGCGCTGCTCGAGGAGATCGATCGGCTGCGCCAGGACGTCGCGGAGTTGCAGGAACGGGTGGACTTCACCGAACGCCTGCTCGCCAAGCAGCGGGAAGCGCCGGAGCTCGGAGGAGGGCCCCGATGAGTTCCGACCAGCACTTCGCCCTGATCCTGATTGCGGTCTTCGGCGTGATCCTGCCGGGGATTCTGGCGATCGGGATTCCGTTGGGAAAGGCGTGGGCCCGCAAGCTTGAGGCGGGGACCTCGCCCACGGCCGATGCCGCGGTGCTGGAGGAGCTGCAGCAACTGCGCGAGCGGGTGGGCGAACTCGAAGAGCGGCTCGATTTCACCGAGCGGGTCATCGCCCAGCATCGTGAGCCCGAGCGCCTGCCCGGAGGAGGGAGCTGATGCTGCTGCAGGTGCCGACGATTCCGACGCCTCCAACGCCTCCGGTCCCGCCCAGTCCGCAGGTGATCTTCCAGTCGCTGCCGCCGTGGATGACACTGCCGCCGGCGGTCACGGTGCTTATCTCGCTCGGGTTCTTCGCGGTCTGCGGGGTGGTGCTGTATCCGCTGATGCGGGCCATCGGCCGGCGGATCGAGGGGAAGCACCTGGGTACCGATCCGGCGCTGCGGTCCGAGCTCGACCAGCTGCAATCCCGGCTGCACGAGCTGGAGCAGGTGCAGCACCGGGTGCTCGAGCTCGAGGAGCGGGTGGATTTCGCCGAGCGGTTGCTGGCCCAGCGGCGGGAACCGGACCGGCTGGAGCGGGGACACAGCTGATGAACTGGCACTTCTTCAGCGTGATGATAACGCTTGCGGCCACCATCACCGGCCCCTTCGTCGTCATCATGCTTGCCAAGGCCTATGCCCGACGGCTCGAGGGTGGCGTGCCCGGCGCCGCGCTCCAGGCCGATCTCGAGGAGCTGCAGGCCCGGGTAGAGGATGCGGACCGGCTCGAGGCGCGCGTGGCCGAGCTGGAGGAACGACTGGAATTCACGGAGCGCCTGCTGGCGCGCCAGCGTGACCACGAGCGCATCGCGGGGGGGGCCGATGCCGTTTGATGTCCGGCTGATCGAGAATCTGGCCACCATCACCTCGATCACACTCCTCCTCGGGTTCGTGGCGCTGGGGCCGATCGGCCGGGCCATCGCGCGGAAGATCGAGGGCCGCACGGGTGAAGCCCTGGCCGATGCCGAACGGGCGGAACTGGGCGCCCGGCTGTCGCAGAGTGAGGCGCGGCTGCTGGAACTCGAGGAGCGGCTGGACTTCACTGAACGCCTGCTGGCCCGTCAGCACGAGGCGGAGCGGCTGCCGGACGGCATGGGGCGCGCATGAGCTTCAAGCGCACGGTCGGGCTCGACTGGTTCGACCTGCTGATCCACATCGGCATCACCGGGATGCTGATGGTCGTGGTGGACAGCGCCTCCCACGGCGAGAGCGATGGCGCGATCGCCGCGGTGGTGGCGATGTCGATGGGGCTCCTCGCCTGGCGCCGGAACCGGGCCCTGCGGCAGCTCGGGCCGGACGAGGCAGCGCCTGGGGAGGGCCGGCTGCAGGAGCTGGAGCAGCGGGTCGCCGAACTGGAGCTGGAGCGGGGCCGATTGCTGGAGCTCGAGGAGCGGGTGGACTTCGCGGAACGCATGCTGACCCAGCAGCGGGAACGCGAGCAGCTTGGCCGGGGAGGCTGAGGGCGCATGGGCGATGGCATCGGCGACTTCGCATTCTGGCTGGCGGTCGGTTTCGCCGCGCTGGGTATCTTCTTCGGCCCCGTCGGCAAGGCCCTCGGCCGCTGGATCGAATCGGCTGCCCACCGCCAGGACGGCGGGTCGCCCGAGGTGGAACAACGGCTGCAGGAGTTCGAGCGGATGGGCCAGCGGATCGGCGAGCTGGAGGAGCGACTGGACTTCACGGAGCGGATGCTGGCGCAGCAGCGGGAGCCATCGAGGCTCGGCGCGGGAGAGCACCAATGATCATGCTCGCTCTGGTCGCCGCGATGTCTCCCGAGGAGACCAAGGCGCTCGGCATCGTGGTCGTCACCGTGGCCTCGTTCGCGGGCGCGTTGCTGTACCCGATTGCCCGGGCCTACGCCCGTCGGCTCGAGGGGAGCGCCCCGACGGCGGCGCTCCGGGAGGACCTGGCCGAGATCTCGGCGCGGCTCGACGCCCTGCAGCGCGGTCAGGAGCGGATGACGGAGCTGGAGGGACGGCTCGAATTCGCCGAACGGATGCTGGCACAGCAGCGGGACCCGCAGCGCCTCGGCGGTTAGGCGTCACCCGCGCCGGGGCGGGGGACGGCGTTGGCCCCGGTCGCCGAATGATTAGATTGAGCGGACCGGCCGGGTTGCCGGCCGGCCAACTCCGGAGAACGCACATGGTCGGCAAGGAAGACATCGAGGGGTTCATCGACCGCCTCGACAGCGGCTCCGCCGAAGTGGAGGAGCTGGAGGCCGGGGTCTGGATGGTGCGGACCACGGCGGGGGCCGAAGTGCTGGTGCAGTACGCGCCGCCGGTGGTCATCCTGCGGGTCGCGGTGATGCCGCTGCCTTCGGGCGCGGCCAGGCAGACCGAGCTCTGCCGCCAGTTGCTGTCGTACAACGCGAGCGAACTGGTCCACGGCGCCTACGGCCTCGAAGGCGACCGGGTGGTGCTGGTGGATACGCTGGAACTGCAGAACCTGGACTTCGACGAATTCGAGGCGAGCTTTGATTCGCTCACGCTCGCGCTGGCCACGCACCTCGGCGCCCTCGCGCCGTACCGGGAGTAAGCATGGGGATCTTTGACCGTTTCTCGACGCTGCTCCGGTCGAACATCAACGACCTCATCTCCCGGGCGGAAAATCCCGAGAAGATGCTCAACCAGCTGATCGCCGACATGAAGGGTCAGCTGGCCAAGGCGAAGCAGCAGGTCGCCTCCGCCATCGCGGACGAGAAGAAGCTCCAGGCCGACGCCGAATCGATGAAGAAGCAGGCGGAGGACTGGGAACGCCGGGCGATGCTCGCCGTTCAGGAGGGGCGCGACGATCTCGCCAAACAGGCGCTGATGCGCTACAACGAGGCCATGCAGGGGGCCCAGCAGCTGCACGAGACCTGGGTCAAGCACAAGGCCGAGACGGAGACCCTGAAGGGCTCGCTCCGCCAGCTCAACGACAAGATCGAAGAGGCCAAGCGGAAGAAGAACATCCTGATCGCGCGGGCCCGCCGCGCCGAAGCCCAGCAGCGCATCCAGGAGACGATGTCGGGGATGTCCGACAAGTCGGCCTTCGAGTCGTTCGAGCGGATGACCGAGAAGATCGAGAACCAGGAGCGGAAGGCCATCGCCGCCGCCGAGCTGCAGAATGAATTCGAGGGCGACAACCTGCTGCAGCAGTTCCAGGCCCTAGAGTACAAGGGCGCGCCCGACCAGCAGCTGCTGGAACTCAAGGCCAAGATGGGCATGCTCGGCCCGGGGGGGGGGCCGGCCAAGCAGATCGGCAAGGGGGGCGACACTGTGGAAGCCGAACTGGTGGACGACGAGGACGACAAGAAGAAGTAGCCGCGGGGCGTCAGGGGCGCGTCGACAGAGGGCCGGAGCGATCCGGCCCTCTTGCTTGGCCGGATACCCGGCGGTCGTTAGTTTCCCCCGTCCGCCCATGGCTGCTGGCTCCCGGCTCACGGCTCCCGATCATGCACGGTTCCCGGTTCCTCATCCTCGCCGATGGCGAATTCGGCCCCTTGACCTCCAAGACGGCGAATTCGGTCATCCGCTACCTGCCGGACCGCGTGGTCGCGGTGGTGGATCAGGTCCACGGCGGCAAGACCGTGCAGGATGTGCTCGGCTTCGGTGGTGGCGTGCCGGTGGTGGCGACGATGGCAGAGGGTCTGGCCCGGAAGCCCGACGCGGTACTGATCGGGATCGCGCCGGTCGGTGGCCGGATGCCGGAGGAGTGGCGCCGGTGGCTGCTGGCCGCCATCGACGCCGGCTGTCACCTCTGGAGCGGGCTCCACACCTTTCTCTCCGATGACCCGCTGCTCGCCGAGCGGGCGCGGCAGAAGGGGGTCGACATTCACGACCTCCGCCGTCCTCCGGCCGACCTCCCTGTCTCGTCAGGCAGGGCCAAGGCGGTCGAGCCGTTCGTCATCCTCACGGTGGGAACGGACTGCAACGTCGGCAAGATGACGAGCCAGCTGCAGATCACCAAGCAGCTCAACGCTCGGGGCCTCAGGACTCGCTTCGTGGCCACCGGCCAGACCGGGATCATGATCGAGGGTTGGGGGATCGCGGTCGATGCCGTGGTCGCGGACTTCATCGCCGGCGCCGCGGAGTGGCTGGTGCTCGAAGGCAGCAAGGACGCGGACATCGTGCTGGTCGAGGGACAGGGGAGCCTCAACCATCCAGGGTACTCCGGAGTCACCTGCGGGCTGCTCCACGGTTCGTGCCCCGACGCGCTGATCCTCTGCCACCAGGCCAGCCGCGAATACATCGGCGACTACCGCAAGGCGTCCTGGCTGAAGATCCCGCCGCTGAGCGAGTACATCCGGCTCTACGAGTCGGTCGCCAGCTACGTCCATCCCACGACGACGATCGGCATCTCGCTCAACACCTACGACCTGAATGACGCCGAGGCGAGGGCGGCGGTCGAGGCGGCCGCACGGGAGACCGGGCTGCCGTGCACCGACCCGGTGCGCTTCAACCCGGCGCCGCTGGTCGACGCCGTGGTGCGCTCGCGGGAAGCCTACCGTGTCGCCCGCCGCGCCCGGGTCGCAGATTGAGGCGACGCCCGCCGTGACCGGGACGCCCGCGCTCACGATCGAGGCGCTCATCAAGACGTACCCGGGGCCGCCGGAGATACGTGCCTTGCGGGGGGTGAATCTGGAGGTTCGCCCCGGCGAGATCTTCGCCCTGCTGGGCCCGAATGGCGCGGGAAAGACCACCACGGTCGGCGTCTGCACGACCCGGGTACGCCCCACCGGCGGGCGGGTGGCCCTCGATGGCATCGACGTGGGAGCGGATCCCGCGGCGGTCAAGCGCCGCATCGGCGTGGTCACCCAGTACAACACCCTCGATCGGGCCTGCACCGTCCGCGAGAATCTGTACTACCACTGCCGCTACTTCGGCATGGCCGGCACCGACGCCGGCGCCCGTGCCGACGAACTGCTGGCCCAGTTCCGGCTGACCGACCGCGCGGCCGCGATGGCGGTGACTCTCTCCGGCGGCCTGGCCCAGCGGGTGCAGATCGCCCGCGCGATCGCCCACCGGCCGGGCATGCTCTTCCTCGATGAGCCGACCGCCGGACTCGACCCGCAGAGCCGGCTCGCGCTCTGGGAGCTGATCGGCGAATTGCGCACCGGCGGTCATCACCGTGCTGCTCACCACCCACTACATGGAAGAGGCCGACCGGCTCAGCGACCGGGTGGCGATCATCGACCACGGCACCGTGCTGGTCACCGGCGCACCGGCGGAACTCAAGCGGCGGGTCGGCGCCGGCACGGTGGTGGAGGTGGAGCTGGAGCGCAGCGACGAGGCGCTCGAGCAGACGGTCGGCCTCCTGCCATCGGTCCGGGAGGCGCGGCGTACTGCCAGGGGACTCCGGGTCCTCGCCGACTCGCGGGAGGGCCTCCTTCCCCGGCTGGTGGAGGCCACGGTACCCTACGGCCTGCGCGACGTCTCGGTCTTCGAACCGACGCTCGAAACCGTCTTCATCCAGCTCACCGGACGGGATCTCCGTGACTGACGCGACCGACTACGCCGCACCCCTGTGGGGGATGGTGCTCCGCGACCTGCGGGTCCTGCGGCGGAACTTCCTGCCCTTCATCACTCGGACGGTGATGAACCCGCTGCTGTTCGTCTTCGTCTTCACCTACGTATTGCCCCATATCGGCCAGTCGTTCCAGTCCGGGGAGACCGGGGCGAGCTACGCGACGATCGTCGTGCCCGGTCTGGTCGCCGTCGGGATGGTGTTCACCGGGATCTCCGCCGTGGCGCTGCCGCTCTCCATCGAACTGGGAGGCACCCGCGAGATCGAGGACCGGGTGCTCGCCCCGGTGCCGGTGGAGCTGGTCGCGATCGAGAAGCTGCTCGTTGGCGCGGTCCAGGGCATCATCGCCGGGCTGGTCGTGTTCCCGCTGGTGTATTTCATCCCCGCCACCCCGGTCCAGATCCACGTCGCGAGCTGGCCGCTCCTGGTCGCCGTCGTGCTCCTCGCGAGTCTCACCGCCGGCGCGCTGGGCCTCGCGCTGGGAACCATCGTGCGACCGCAACAGATCGGGCTGATGTTCGCCGTCGTCGTCGTCCCCATCACCTTCCTCGGCTGCGTCTACTACCCCTGGGCGCTGCTGCACCCGATCCCGTGGCTGCAACTGCTGGTCCTGATCAATCCGCTGGTGTACATGAGTGAGGGGCTCCGCGCGGCGCTCACGCCGGACCTGCCGCACATGCCCCCGCTGGCGTTCCTCGGCGCCCTCGCCACCGCCACGCTCGCGCTGGGAAGCCTCGGCATCCGGGCCTTCGTCCGGCGGACCATCGGCTGATCCTCCCGCCGCCGCGCGCCGTGCGTCCCGGTTGGCCGGCATCGTCTCCCAAGGCAACACCAATCATCCGTCAGACCCGTTCGGGCCCCCGTGCCCCGCACCAGCGGAGGTGCGCCTGCGGGCCTCACGACCGGGCACAGGACGTTTCGGCGGTGAACGGCTGGTTGCACTTCCAGGGCGGCAGCCGCATTGTGGAGCGGATCGCGGCGCCGGGGCGGCGCATCGAGGAGCCATGGGGATTCTGCCAACCACCCATCGTCGCTGGCCTGCCGGCCTGGCGCTGCTGCTCAGCGCGATGGTCCACGTCTTCGTGATCCAGACCGTGCTCAGAGGTCCGGATATCTCCCGCTTCCTCGACGACTCCCGCATCCTTCCCGCGCTGTACCTGTACGCCCACGACCGGCTCCCCTCCGAACCGCGCGAATCCCGCCTCCCCCTGCCGGCTCCTCCCGGCCACGCCGACGGCATGGGCAAGGACATCGCCGTACTGGGGTTCGACGGGGGAACGGCGGCAGCGCCGCCGCCTCGCGTCCTCGGGCTGATGCCGGCGGGGCCGAATGAACCCATCCTCGACTCGGTCTTCAGCGTGCTCGCCGTCGATTCGGAGGTCGTCCGGGTCGACGGCAGTGCTGCGCCGGCCTATCCGACGGATCTGCTCGCCAACGGGGTGGAGGGCTCGGTCGAGGCGGAGTTCGTGGTGGACACCACCGGCTGGGTGGACCCGCAGAGCGTGCGGATCCTGCGCAGCACCCACCAGGAGTTCTCGTCCGCGGTCCGGCTGGCGCTGATGGGCATGCAGTTCCGACCGGCGTGGCGCAGCGCGCACCGGGTGCGGCAGCTCGTCGCGCAGCGCTTCACCTTCCGCCTCGAGCACCCGCTCCCACCGACCACGCTCTAGCCCCGACCGCCAGCTCGCCTAGAAGTCCCGCCGGGCGAATCGCCGCGCCCCCAGCCAGAGGGGCAGCGCGGTCCACAGCAGCAGGGCCCCCGTCGCCACGCCCAGTCCGAGCGCCGTCCCGAGGAAGCGCTGGAAGACTGCCCCGGTGTACCCCATCAGCGCGGCGATGTCGAGGTTGAGCAGCAGGAGCACCCGGCCGAGGTCGAGCGGGTTGAGCACCATGAGCACAAGCAGCGGCGTCTCCAGCGGATAGTCGCCGAAGAGGGCGACGACCAGCAGCACCACGCCGTCGTAGAGCACCGCGCAGGCGAGCCACACGAGCAGGGCCGCGCCGAAGCCGCGTGCCCGGTCCTCGAACCGCAGCGCGATGAGAAAGGCGAGCGCGGTGAAGACACAGGTGAGCAGCACCCCGGTGCCGAGCAGCATGAAGAGCGAGCCGGCGCTCGGTGCGCCGCCGCCGGCGTGGAGCGCGAAGGGCGTCCCGACGCCGACGACCAGGGCGCCGGCGAGCGGGAGTGCGAGGCCACCCCACAGCCCGGCGAACATCGACCCGCGCCCGACCGGCTGGGCGAGCAGCAGCTCGATGAACTCCCGGGCCGTGTAGAGGTAGAGGGTCCCGAAGGTGAGCGCGACCAGCGGCACGAAGATCAGCACCACGTTCAGCAGCGACAGCACCACCCGCCCGCCGTCCCCGCCCAGCCGGAACAACGCCTCGGTCAGGAGCAGCAGAACCAGCGTGTAGGCGATCACCCACTTGTTGCGGGCGATGTCGCGCAGCTGGTAGCCCAGGATCTTGCGCGCGTTTCTCATTCCGCGGACCCCTGCTGCATCAGCGCCGCGATGGCCCGCTCGAGCCGGGCGAATCCAGTGAGCTCGGTCAGCGAACGGATCGGGCCGTGGAACCGCACCCGGCCCTCGTGCAGGAAGACGATGTCGTCGGCAAGCTCCTCCAGCTCGCTGAGCGTATGCGAGGCGAGCAGCACCGAGGCACCGCCTTCTCTGGCCGCGAGCAGCTTCTCCTTGAAGGTGCCGCTGGCGACCGGGTCGAGTCCGGCGGTGGGTTCGTCGAGGATCAGCAGCTCGGGACGGAACAGGAACGCGACCGCCGCCGAGAGCTTCTGGCGGGTGCCGCCGGAAAGGGTGCGAATCGGTTTGCCGAGTTCGGACTCGAGACGGAACAGGTCGAGCAGCTCGGTATCCTGGGGCTGGCCGGGTCCGCGGAGGTCGCGGACCATGTCCAGCACCTCGGTGCCGGTGAGGTTCTCGGGGAAGCGCGCGGACTGTGGCATATAGCCGAGGCGGCGGCGGTAGCGTTCATCGCCGTTGACGGACTGGCCCAGCACCAGGAGCCGGCCTTCGTCGGGCCGGACCAGACCGAGCAGCGCCTTGATGAAAGTGGACTTGCCGGCGGCGTTGGGACCGACCAGGCCGGTGATCCGGCCCGATGCGACCGAGAGGTCGAGGCTCCGGAGCACCTCCAGCCGGCCAAAGCGCTTGGAGAGGCCGGTCGCTTCGATTGCGAGTGCGGAGGTGGTCAACGCGGCTCCCAGGCCATTCGCGGATGCTGGTCGACCATCGTCTGCGGGGTGAGGACCGGGGCGACCCGCTCGGCCGCGTCGAGCAGCGAGACGAAGAAGCTGCGCAGCAGGATCAGGGAGGGCTCGTTGTGCTGGACCACGAACGCGAACAGCCGTACCGGCGGAAAGGGAATGTCGCCGATTCCGTCATGGTCCAGGTCGTAACCGGCATACCGGTCCCAGTAGTTTCCGGTGAACAGGCTGGTGGCGTTGACGCTGTTGGTGGTCACATCGAAGGAGTTACCCTCGAAACGGTTGTGCCGGAAGGCCGTCGCCTGCGCGTCCGCCATCACCTGCACCCCCCAGCCGTTGGCCAGGAACTGATTGTCGGTGACCTCCACCCGGCTGGTCCCCTCGGCGTAGAGTCCAATCGTGTTGTTCCGGAATTGATTCCCCGCGATATGGCTGTCGCTGATGTCCTTGAGCAGCAACCCGTACGCCGCACCGCCCCAGCTGTGCTCGAAGCGATTGCCCTCCATTCGGACGTCGTGGCTGTACATGACGGCGACCCCCGCGCCATTGTCCGCGAAGACGTTGTCGACGTAGGTGCAGCCGTTGGAGAACATGAAGTGCAGCCCGTAGCGTACCGCCCGACTGCTCAGGTTGCGGCGGACGGTCGCGTTGGTGGTGAATTCGAAGTAGATGCCGTCCCGGTGGCCCCGGACCACGTTGTCCTCGATGAGGAGATCCGTCGAGCTCCAGGAATGGATGGCGTTGCCCGAGAAGACCTCCGCCGTGCCGGAGCCGCGAACCCGATTGCCCCTGATGACGCATCCGGTGACCCGGGACAGGTAGATCCCGAAGAAGGTGCCCAGCAAGGTGTTGTTCTCGATGCGACATCCGCGCGCGTCCAGCACCTTGATCCCGGCCCGGTCGTCGGTCGCGCTGGGCGACACGTCACGCAGGACCAGCCCCTCGATGGTGACGCTGTCCGCCACGACCCGCAGAATCTGGTGGTCACCTCCGTGGAACACCGGCCAGCCCCGGCCGAGGATCGTCACCCGCCGGGCGACGACCAGCTCAGCTTCGTGATAGTCCCCGGGCATCACCACGATCGTGTCGCCATCGCGTGCCCGGGTCAGAGCGGCGGTGAGTGAGGGGAGGGGGGTGCCCGGCGCTACTACCCAGCGCGCCGGCGGCACCGGCGCGAACGCCAGCGAAAGCAGCAGCAGGGGGAGCATCAGCTGGCCGGGGAGGCGCGGTGGGCTCGCGGCAGGGCGAGGACGTCAGACCAGGAGAGCAGCGTCCCACCGGTCGCGGCCCGGACGCTGTCGGCCTCCCGCCCGGGACGCAGCGCGGCCAGTCCGCTCGCCATTGGAGTGCGCAGGCTGTCGCTGTGCAGGTAGACCGCCGTGGTCGCGTCCAGCCACGAGCGCCGGTCGACGAAGCTGGTCACCCAGGCCGAGGCGACAGGCGCACTGTTGCCAGCCATCCAGGAGGACAGGCAGCCCACGTCGTCGAAGACCACCGCGCGCCCCGTCGCCGTGATTGCCTCGGCGGTGAACCGCGGGTCGGTGATCGTCATGTGGCAGTGGGCGCAGGGCTCGCTGCCGAGCGCGATCGACCGCGGGGCGCGCGGGCCGCAGGCGAGCAGAGTAGCGGCGGCCGAGTAGAGAATGAAGCGGCGCAGCGGGCTGGGCATGACGTCAGGCTGGGTGGACCTTCGCGGAGCGTCGCTCCACGATCACCAGCCCGACGCCGACGAGCAGCGCCACGACCAGCACCCAGCCTCCCGACGCCGGCCAACTCGTCGCGTGGAAGTTGAGCAGCTGCTTCCTGCCGATGAGCGGTGGCTGGTAGGACATGCCGGTGATCTTGATGATTGCCTGGGGATCGAGATTGTGGCCGTAATCGTAACCCCAGCGGTAGAAGTCGGCCAAGCCGGCAACCGCCCCGAGAGCGAAGAGCCCTACCCACAGATACAGGAGGGGCCGCCGGCCGCTGGCCGCGGCGGCCAGGCCCACGGCAATCAGCCCGCCCACCAGGAAGGGCATGTAGCGCAGCTCGGGAATCGATTCCGGGACGATCCGCTTCATCCCGATGTAGTGATTCAGGTTGTTGATGCTGTTGAGGTCCTGGGGTTTCTCGCCCGTCACCCTGTTGATCCCGATGTACATCCCGAGCCCTTCCGGGTACTGCGGGGCCACAAGACCGACGTGCCAGAGTGGAAGCAGGTACACCAGGGCCAGTGAGAGTGCGGCGGCCGCCAGCAGCAAGCGTGTCGAACGGGACATGAGGTCTCTCGGCCGGGGCAAGGAGGAGAGGCGCCGTCGCCTCTCCCCCTGTGAGTCAGACTACTTCGGAGTGTTGTACGACACCGCGACCGACGATCCCTTCGGCGACACCCGGATGTAACCCTGCATCTCCTGGTGGAGCGCCGAGCAGAAGTCGGTGCAATAGTAGGGGAACACACCCACCCGCTCGGGGACGAAGACGATCGTCCGCGTCTGTCCCGGCATGACCAGCAGCTCCGAGTTGTGCATTCCGGTGACCGCGAAGCCGTGTGGCACATCCCAGTCCTGCTCCACGTTGGTCACATGGAAGTACACGCTGTCGCCGACCTGGACGCCCTCGATATTGTCCGGTACGAAGTGGCTGCGGATGGCGGTCATGTAGACATGGACCACATTCCCCTTGCGCACCACCTTGGCGTCCTTCTCGGCCTTGACCGCGTTCGGATCCTTGTTCGCTGCCAGGTCGAACGTCTTGATCTGCTTGTCCTTGATCTTGGAGGCCAGAATCGCCTGGGCGTAGTGCGGCTCGCCGATCGTGGGGAAGTCCAGCAGCAGCTTCATCTTTGCCCCGGTGATGTCGATCAGCTGCGCCGCCTGGGGCAGCTCGGGTCCGGTCGGCAGGTAGCGATCCTTGGTGATCTTGTTGAGCGCGACCATGTACTTGCCGTCGGGGGTCCGGGTGTCGCCGCCGATGACCATGAGGTGACCGATCGAGTAGTAGGTCGGAATGCGGTCCAGCACGGCGCAATCCTTGACCCGCCACTTGACGATCTCGGAGGAGATGAACATCGACGTATAGGCGTTGCCGTCGGCGTCGAATTCGGTGTGCAGCGGGCCGAGGCCCGGATCCTTGACCTCGCAGCTGTTGACCGCCTCGTACTTGAGCACCGGGATGCCCTGCATGTCACCAGAGAACGCCTTGTCGGCGATCGCCTTCTGCATCTTGGTGAACGAATGGACGGGGATCATCGCGGCCAGCTTGCCACCCGCGGCGATGAACTCACCAGTCGGATCCACATCGACGCCGTGGGGAGACTTCGGCGTCGGCAGGAAATAGACCATGCCCGGGCAGTCCGCCGGCTCCAGCACCTTCTCGCTGGTGAGCATCTCGGAGTGCGCGATATCGGCATCATCCACCCAGTTGTGGGCATACTTGGTATTCCAGGTCTTCGCCTTGCCCTGCGCCACGCACTGTTCGGCGGCCTTCCAGTTGACGGCCGCAATCACGTCCTTGTCGTTCTGGGACGCATTGCGCTCGAGCAGCGAATTCGCCTGCTCGGTGTTGTAGGAGGTGAAGAACGCCCACCCGTGGGAAACGCCCTTGCCGGGACGGGCGAGGTCGTAGTCGAAGCCCGGCATGTGGATCTGGAACGCGAGCGACATCTTGCCCGACTTCGGATCGACCGCCACGAAGCCGATCTGCCCGCTGAAATTCTCCTTGTAGGTCGCGATGGAGACGTCCTGCTGCGGCGTCGGCACGCTGAAACGGGTGGCCGTTACGACGTACTCGGTGCCCTGGGTCACGAAAGGCGAGGCGTGATTGCCGGCGGCGTTTGGAAGCTCGATGATTTCCTTCGTGTTCATCTCCGCCAGGTCGATGCGTGCCACCCGTGGGGTGTTGTTGCCGTTGATGAAGAGCCAGCGGCCATCATTCATGCCGTCGGTCTTCGACAACGACGGATGGTGGGAGTCGTCCCATGGAATGAAGCCGTAGCTGGTCTCCAGCATCGGCTTGCTCTGTTCGCTGTAGCCGTACGACTTCTCGGCGTCCAGCGAGAACACCGGGATCACCCGAAACAGCCGTCCGGAGGGAAGGCCGTACACGCTCACCTGGCCGGAGAAGCCCCCGGAGGCGAACATGTAGTACTCGTCGTACTGGCCGGGAGCCACGTAGACTCGCGACGCGGCATCACCGGTGCCGCCTGCCTGCGTATTGGTCTTCCCACATCCCGCCGCCGCCAGCACCGCCGCGAGGGCGAGGCCGAGCCGGCCAGTCCGGGTCCACGAGATTGCGCGCATCATCGTCTTCTCTCCTGAGTGGTGAATTCGGCTCTTACGGAGCGGACTTGCTGGCAGTCTTGGTACGGAGGTACTCGAGCACCTGCCGCGCCTGGTCCTGGGTGAGTCCGAGATTCGGCATCTGGGTCATGTACTCAGCGAGCAGCTGCTTGACGGCGGGATGCTTGGTGTACATCCCCTCCGGGTTGAGGATCTGGTTCATGATGAAGGCGGGTTTGAGCCGCTCGGTGATCCCGCCCAGCGGCGGGCCCACATACTTCTCGGTCATCTTGTGGCAGGCCGCACACTTGCCCTCGAAAAGCTTCTCGCCAGCCTCGGCCATCTCCTTGTCGAGCTTGCCCAGGGTGATTTCCTCGGTGACCGGACCGATCCCGTTCTCGAGCTGGAATGGGGTGAGTCCCCCATCCGCCGCGGCAGGCGGCGTGGCCGGCGGAGGGGGGGGCGTGTCCTTGCCTCCACATCCGATCAGGAGGCTGCCGCAGACGAGGAGGAGCAATTGGGGCGCACGAGACATGGCGACGGTCCTGGAGTCAGAGGTTCATGCTGCGGGGGCTGTGCCGGCGTCACGGGGTAGTCTAGGTAAAGATCATGAACAAGTGATATTTCAAACGTGAAAAGAAACTCACCCTCTTCGGGGTGAATTCTTGACCTCCGGATGACAATTTGCGGCATGCTTTCCCAGACCTCTGAATACGCCTTGCGGGCTGTGATCATGATTGCCGAACAGCCTCGGGGGCAGCCGATCGGGGCAGCAACTCTGGCCTCCGGACTCGGGATTCCGCAGAACTATCTCTCCAAGACCCTGCACCAGCTGGCCCGCTCCGGCCTGCTGGAGTCGACCCGGGGGAAGCTCGGCGGCTTCCAGCTCGGTCGCCCGGCCGCGCGGATCACCCTGCTCGACATCGTGATCCAATTCGACGACATCAGCGGCCGCCGGCGGTGTCTCCTGGGGCGCAGCGTCTGCAGCGACCAGAATCCGTGCGCCGCGCACACCCGCTGGCAGGCGGTTTCCGAACGGGAGGCTCAGTTCTTTCGGGAGACGACGGTGGCAGATCTCGCCCGGCCGAGGAAGCCGTGAGGCGGAGATCGGTGATGGCGCGGTGCTAGCCGAGGCCGAACGGCCTCGCCCGGCCCCAGAGCAGCAGCAGGAAGATGAAGGTCGCGCCCGCGAGCAGCAGGTGGCCCGCGGGCGCAATGGTGCCGTGGCTGGAGGTGTCCGTACCAACGAGGCTGATGCCGAGCCCGGCCTGGAAGAGGGCGAATGCAGTCCATCCCAGCCAGACGGGGCCACGCTCCGGCGCGACGGGATGTCGGGGCAGCATCCAGTAGGCCACGCCCAGCACGAACTGGGTGAGCCAGCCGAACAGCAGCAGGTCGAGATGGATGAGCCGGAGGGCGGGGCGCGCCGGGATGAAGCCTGGCTCGGTGGCCAGGAGCCAGGCGCCGAGGCCGCTGCCGACCAGCAGGGCGAGGAGGGAGAGTCGCAACAGCCAGACCGAAAGCCTGGGCATCAGCTGCGGAGCTCCCGAATGCGGGGCCAGAGCAGCCAGACCAGGCAACCCACGGCCAGCAGTTGGAGCAGGGCCGCCGTGATGAGCGGCCACGCCGGGCCGTTACCGCCCAACCGCCAGGATTCGCCCACCAGCCTGAGGGCGAGCCCACTGTTGAGCAGGACCAGCGCGGCCCAGCCTGGTCGCTCGTCACCCCTGGGCGGCCGGGTGGGGTGACGGGGGAACATCCAGAAGGCGACCCCGCTGATGAGCTGGAGCAGCCAGCCAACGGTGAGCAGGTGGATGGCCCCGAGGTGCAGGGCCGCGTCGGGAAGAGTGGGCAGGGTCCCCGCCGGACGGGCCAGCAGGGCCTCGAGCAGCAGCGCCAGCCCGAGTGAGATGAACCCCGACTTCACGAACCAGCGGGAAAGTGGTGGCACACCGGCGCCTATTTGAAGAGTCCCAGCAGGATTTCCAGCGCGATCAGCACGATCACCACCCACTCCAGCGCTTCCATCCGGATTGCCGCGGCCTTGTCGGACAGCTTCTGGTAGATGCTCTCGATCGTGCTGAGCTTCCGGGTGATCGTGGCATCCAGCTCCGCAAGCTGGAATCGCCCGGCGGCCAGCCGGTAGATCCGCGCCAGGTACTCTTCGCCGAACACCTTGAGGGCATTGGAGACCCGCTCCAGCATGACGGCGCTCTCCAGCTGCAATTCCGCCACCTGGTGCAGGTCCGCGCTGATGGCACTCGGGAGCATGGTCCGCCAGCCCTGTCGGCGGGCGAGCAGGAGGTAGGAACCTTCGATGGCGTCGTCGAGTTGCAGGTCCAGCCAGCGCATCTCCAGCAGCTGCACGTTGGCGAACTCCAGGACGGCTCGCACATCCTCGGGATCGGGGTCCAGCACGAAGGCGGCGTCCCAGTCGACGATCGTCAGGTCGGTGGGGCCGAAGGAGATGCGCACATCGGTGGCGTTGTGGATCTCCTCGGCGGACGGTCGGCCGCTGTCGGGTCGCAGGATACGGGTGATCGCCTCCGCATGGGCCTCGCAGAACGCTGCGGCGGTGGCCCCGGAGGGAAGTTCGCGCATGCCGACGATCGTGTAGTCCTCACTGAAATCGGACACCCGCGGTTTCTGCACGGCGCTGCCAAGGGAGCGCAGCAGGGCCTCGACCCGGCCACGCGCATCCACCTTCAGCAGGCGCGAGTCCCGCAATGCAACGGTGGCGGCGCTCAGCTCGGTCAGCCCTCCCTGCACCGGGATGTGGTAAGCAACGGAAGCCGCCCCGAAGTCATACAGCACCAGGTCGACGACCGGGTCGGTGGCCCAGGACCCGATTGCGATGGGGGAGCGCTCCTGCGAAACTCGGAGCGGAGCCGGCCGGTACTGAAAGAAGAGCGTGGCGCGTCCTCGATGGCGAAAGGTCTGACGCTCCGAGCCGCCGCCGATCGAGCGCTCGGCCTGATCCAGGTCGATCGCCTGCGCCACTTCGAAGACGAACATCGGGTGCAGTTCCGGCATTCTGTCACCGCTCCTTCACGGTTCACTCATGCACCCGGGTCGACATTGCTTTCGCAGTCATCCCAGGAGGACCCGATGCTGACATTGACTCGGTCTGATGCGGGGCGTCGGCTGGCCCTCGGCTTGAGCGCGCTCGTGAAAGATCCGCCCGTGGTGTTCGCCGTGTCGGCGGGCGGCGCCCGTGTCGCGAGCGAAATCGCCCGCGCCTTCGAAGCGCCGCTCGACGTCATCGTCGCCAAGCGCCTCGAGGTTTCCGGGCGTCCCCACTCGATCTTCGGGGCGGTGGCCGATGGCGCCACCCTGATCCTGGGCGATCGGGTCCGGCAGCTCGGACTGCCGCAGGACTATGTCACCGCCATGGCGGAGCTGGCGCATCGCGAAGCCGACCGGACCGCACGGTCGTGGCGGGGCGGGGCGCCGCCGGTCGCCTTCGAGAATCGGACGGCGATTCTGGCCGACGACGGGCTGAGCGAAGCGCTGCTGGTCGCGGCGGCGGCCCGCGGACTCCGGCAACTCGGGGCCGCGCGCGTCATCTACGCCGCTCCAAGCGCGAGCCCGGCGTTGTGCGACGCCCTCAGCAGCGTGTGTGATGGCCGGCTGCTGCTCTTCGAGCGCGACACGCCGGTGGCTACCCTCATCTGTGACCCGGATTTCAGTCAGACGACCCGCTTCGATGTCCGCACCATGGTCCGCCGCAGCCGGCCCGACCTGGTGGCGTTCGCGGGGCCCTGATCGCTCGAATCTAGAGACTTCCGAGGCGGCGGGGGAGGCATGACGGCGGCTGGAGGCGCGCGCGACATCGATGCCGACGTACTGGCCCGTGAGATGCTCCGTGGCCGGCTCGAACGATTCCGCCATTGGCGCTGCGAAGTGGACGACCGCCCGCCGGACGAGGCCGTCCATCAGTTGAGGGTCGCGGCGCGGCGGCTGCAGGCGGCGCTGCGAATCTGTGCGCCGCTCTGCGAATTCCCGCCGGCGATCTCCCCAGCCCCGCTCCGCCGGATCGAGCGGCGTTTCGGCGCCCTGCGCGATCTCGATGTCCTCTCCGCACGCCTCGCCACCGAGCCGGCTCCCGGTTCCCCGCAGGGCGTGACTTCGCTGCGCGAATTGCGCGATGCCCTCGAGGGCGATCGCGTCGCGGCGGGTCGGAAGGCCGCGGCAGCCGTCGACCGGCGGCGGCTCTCGCGGTTGCTGGACGCGCTCGATGAATGGACCGATTCGCCGGCCTTCACGCCGATCGCCGGGCTCTCCGTGCGGCTGGTCGCGCCCGACCTGCTTCTCCCGGTGCTCGGCCGGGCGCTTATCCACGCCGGATGGCTGACGGTTGGGCTCCCCGAGCCGCAGCTCGCGGCAGCCCGTCCATTGCACGCGCTCCGCCGAAGGCTCAAGGCGCTCCGCTACGCCGTCGAGTGCTTCTCGGACTGGTATGGCGAGCCGGTGACCGGATGGCTCAACGAATTGCACGCCATGCAGGATGCGCTCGGTAGCTGGCACGACGAAGGTCTGCTGCTGCTGCGGCTGGAGCACCTGGACGGCCTCGACACCCTGCGAGAGGCAGCCTTGGCGCGCTCGCGTGAGGCGCTGAGTCCCTGGCCTGCCTGGCGCGACCGATACCTGGACCCGGGGGTGCGCGGATCGATCCGGCGCCTGCTCGAAGGCGCCCAATCGGCGGCGCCGGGATCTGCTGGCCGTGCGCTGAGCGCGCCGGCCTGAGGTGCCCCCGGCTACAGCGCCAGGGTCTTCGCGTGCGCCTTGAGTTCGTCAGCGACGCGGCTGAGCCGCGCCCGGGCATCCTGCATCAGCGTGCGGAGTCCCGCATCGGCGCCGAGGCCGCCGAGGGTCAGCATGGCCGCCGGATCGAGGATGCGGACGGTCACCCGGTTCGGCCCGGCGCTTTCGACTGTGATGTTGCATGGCAGCAGCAGCCCGCTTTGCGGGCGGATGGTCAGCGCACGGTGGGCCAACTCGGGGTTGCAGGCCCCGAGAATCGTATAGGGCGGGAAGACGATCCCCAGCTTCTCCATGAAGGTCGTGTGCGCGTCGATCCGGGTGATCACCCCGAACCCTTCGGCCTTGAGCGCATGGATGACTCGCTCGATGGCCGTCTCCGGCGCCATCGGGAGGTCCAGTTCGAAGGCGATGGTCGACGGCGCGGGTTTTCGGGTGGCGTGGGATTGCGGCATCTTACATTCCCTGGCGGGGTGAGAGTTCGGTCGGCATGGCGCCCCGAGGTGGCGGCGCCCAGTTCAAAGTGGAGTGGCGGGCCTGAAGCTGCGCTGAAGTTGGATTGAAGCGTCCTCGCCCGCAGTGCCGTCTGAGCCCGCCATCATTCTCGAATCGATCGATCCCGCCCCGGGGCCCCCCCCGCACTGCCCGCGTCGCCCAGGCATTGGTTGGCACCACACCCCGAAAGAAGTGCCGCCCCGGCCGAGGCGGGCCGGGGCGGCGAGCGGTGCTGGTTGAGGCTCTCAGGCCTTGATGAGGATCTTGTTCTTCACGGTGAGCTCGGTCTTGGGCAGGCGCACCGTCAGGATTCCCTCGTTGTACAGGGCCTCGACCTTAATCGCCTCCACCGCCTTCGGCAGGCGGATCGTGCGGATGAACTTCCCCGTCTCCCTCTCTTCCCACAGCATGTTCTCATTGGCCTCGTGCACCTTCTTCTCCCGATGGCCAGTCAGGGTGAGCACGTCGCCCTCGAGATGCACATCGAGGTTCTCCCGCGGCACGCCAGGAACTTCGGCCCGGATGATGAACTCCTTCTCGGTCTCCGTCAGGTCGATGGCCGGCATCCATGTGCCCTCCATCGCCTTCTTCAGCGGCTCGAAATTATAGGCGGGAAAGGCCAGCGGGTTGTTGAAGAACCGGTCGATCACCTCGTCGAAATCACGAACGAGGGTGGGCACGCCGGTCTGGGTCTTGGTGAGTTTCATAACAACCTCCCTGTGAACCTTCGAATCACCGCTTCTCCACCTCCACCGCCCAACATAGCATCGCACCCCTGAAGCCCGGTTGAATGGTGTGAGAAAAGTCGATCATGAAGGGGCGCGGGTCCGGGGTGGGCGGCTCCAGGCGTGGCTGATGGTCCAGACATAGGCGGCGACATCCCGGGCTTCCGCGTCGGTCATGGTGTTCCACCCCCGCATCGGCATGGCGGTCCCCCGGGTCGAGAGGTCCCTCGGGATGCCGTGGACGACCCGGGCCAGGATGCCATCGAAGCTGTCGGGCCCGTGCATCCAGACGCCCTGGGCGAGCGCCGGACCGCTGTCGGTGCCCACGCCGGCGGGGCCGTGGCACGCGGCGCAGTTGGCGGTGCCGTGGAACAGCTCCCGTCCGCGGGCGACGGTGGAGTCGTTCACCTGCGACGGGCGGGGGAGCACGACCAGGGTATCCTGGGCGGCAAGCGCAGGCGCCAGCAGCAGTGACGACAGCAGGAGTGGTATCGCGCGGCGGATCAGCATGATGGCCTCCGAGGGTCGGCCGTACCTGCGGAAGATCTCCGGGGAGCCATGAAGGGGGGCAGAAGGCGGGTTGAAGCGAACCTCAGGCGTGGGGAGGTGCTCGCTAGTCCTCATCCTCGAGCATGCGCTGCGGCGGGTCGTCCAGATCGTCGAACTGTCCATCCTTGACCGCGACGAGGAACAGCCAGGCGAAGACCGCGCCGAGCCCGAGGGCCGCCGGCAACAGGATCAGGATCCCCCGCATCAGTCGCCCCTTTGCACCAGGCGCTCGACCCGGGACGCGTTCCAGATCACCACCGCGCTCGAGACGGGCATCAGGATCGCCGCGACCAGCGGGTTCACCAGCCCCGCGGCTGCCGCACCTACCGACAGGATGTTATACCCGATCGACTGCCATTGGCTCCGTCGCACCATCTGCTCGGCGGCCCGCCCGGCCCGGATGCCGGCCACCACCGGCGCTGAGCGACTGGGTCGAGATGATTCCGTCGGCCACGAGGACGCTGCTGGCCGCCCCTCTGGCCATCGCGATGCCGACATCGGCGGCGGCGAGCGCCGGGCCGTCGTTCAAGCCATCCCCCGCGAAGAGCACCCGGTGGCCTTCTGCCTGGCGGGAGCGGATCCAGGCCGCCTTCGCGGCGGGATCGACTCGGGCGCCGACCGCGGCGATGCCGGCCTGACCCGCGATCGCTGCGGCGGCGTCCGCATGGTCACCGGTGAGCAGCGTCGTCTCGACGCCCAGGGCCACCAGGGCGGCAACCGCCGCCCGAGCGTCGGGTCGAATCGCATCACCGATCTGGATGACACCCGCCACCGCCTCCGCTGCCGGCGGGGAGCCACCGAGTGCCACGACTTCCACCAGTCCTGGCCCAGCCGATCGCAGGCCCCAGCGCGCACCGTCGATGGTGCCCTCGATCCCGTGCCCCGGGGTCTCCACGACATCGCCGGCCTGGGGGAGCGGGATCCCCCGGCGGCTCGCCTCGGCGGTGATGGCGGACGCAATGGGGTGGGTACTGTATCGCTCCAATCCCGCCGCGATCCGCAAGGGCGCATCCTCGGCACCGGTGACGGCGACAGCACCCGCAGTGACGGTGCCGGTCTTGTCGAGGCCCGCTTCGTCCACCCGCGCGAGCTGGAGCAGGGCATCGGCGGAGCGGAGCAGGAGACCGCGCCGCGCCGCGGCCCCCAGCCCCGCGGCGGCCGCGAGCGGCTGGGAGAGCGCGAGGGCACAGGGGCAAGCCACCACCAGGACCGCGACGGTCCTCGCGACGGCGAGATCGGCACCACCGGCGAGCCACCAGCCCACGAAGGTGGCGGCCGCGACCACGAGCGTGGCAAGCGTGAAACAGGGGGCGATTCGGTCGGCGGAGGTAGGCGCCATGCCGCGGTCCTGTGCCGCCAGGAGCTCGGCCGCCATGCGGTGGACCACGGTCTCACGCCCGGTCGCCTCGACCTCGATCGTGATGGCGCCATCGGCGAGCAGGGTGCCGGCGACGACCCGGTCTCCGGGCCCGACCAGCACCGGCGCCGCCTCGCCGGTCACCAGCGCCATCCGGAGCTGCCCCGAACCTTCCACGACCCGCCCATCGGCGGCGAGTTCCTCGCCCGCGCCGACATCGAGGCGATCTCCGGGGTGAAGCTCGCTCACCGGCACTCGCTCCATCCTGTCGTCGCGCACCCGGCGGGCGGTGTGGGGCACGCTCCCCACCAGTGCGGAGGCGGCTTCGGTCGCCCGGCGCCGCCCGCGGGACTCCAGCACTCTTCCGACCAGGAGCAGCGCCACCAGCATCGCGAGCGAGTCGAGATAGCTGTCGGCGCCGCGCAGCGTCTGTACCAGGCCATGCGCGTACAGGATGCCCACGCCCAGCGCGATCGGCAGGTCCATGTGCAGGACGCGGTGGCGCAGGGCGTTCCAGGCGCCCGAAAAGAACGGTTCGGCGCACCAGAACGTGACCGGTGTCGCGAGCAGCAGGCTGGTCCAGCGGAACAGCGCCGCGTAGCGCGGGTCGATCGCGCCGTACCACCATCCGGCGTAGAGGCCCTCATAGAGCCCCATGATGGCGATCGCCGCGATGGCCGCGATGCCCATGCGGCGCATGAGACTCCGGTCCGGCGCGCGTTCCTGGCCGAGGGGACGGGGCCGATATCCCAAGGCGGCGATCCGGCGAGCGAGGGCGGGGAGGTCCACCTTGGCCGGGTCCCACCGCAGAGTGGCTCGCCCGGTGGCATAGCTCACGGTGGCGCGGGCCACGCCGGGGGTGCGTTCGAGCACCCGTTCGGTGACCCAGACGCAGGAGGCACATCGCAGGCCGTCGACCACCAGGCGGGCCTCACACTGGCCGTCCGGCGCCGGCGTCACCGGCACCGCGGACCAGTCGCCTGCGGCGTCGGGATCTGGCCGCGGGGCGAAGTCGCGCCGCTCGACATAGTAGCGCTCGAGCCCTGCGCCCCGGATGATGGCGTAGGCGATCTCGCAGCCGGTGCAGCAGAACGCCGCGCCGCCGCCCTCGACCGCGGTGCCGCAGTGAGGGCAGTGGCTGATGCTGGCGGGCCCGCGCGGACTCAGCGGCCCGCCGCCATCCTCACCGGGCTTCGGTGTTGTAGGAGCTGACAATCGGGTCGCCACCGTGGATGGCGAGATAGGCGAACAGCGCGTTCACCACCACCACCACGAACAGCCCGACGGCGATGATCGTCGGCCAGCGGCGGTCGGAGGAATTACTGGGAGTCGGTGCCAATGTGACCCTCCGTCTTGAAGGTGGCGTCCAGTTCCACATCATGGCTGGGCGAGCTGACGTGCACCTCGATCGGAATGGTGCGGGGCAGGTCCGGGCTCGACTTCATCCGGATGACGAGCGGGACGGTGGCGCTCTCGGTCGTACCGAGCCGCACATCCTGCACCATGACGTCCTCGGGCGGTAGCCCTTCGACCCGGATGTGGAAGGACACCGGTGTCGGGGAGGCGGCCTTGTTGGTGACCCGGACCAGGTAGGTGTTCCGCACGTACCCGTCGGCGTCCAGGATGAAGAGCGAGCCCGGAGCCCGCTGCACCGCCGCCTCGAAGGGCGCCCGCGCCACCAGCAGCACCGCGGCAGCGGCCGCGATGCCGGTGAGCAGCCCGCCGTAGACCACCGTCCGCGGCCGGACCCGCTTGGGCTTCTTCCCTTCGCTCTCCGCCATCGAGCTCCAGGTCACCAGCGACTCGTGACCCAGCTTCTCCATCACGATATCGCAGGCGTCGATGCAGCGGGCGCAGGCGATGCACTCGAGCTGGAAACCGTGGCGGATGTCGATGCCCTGCGGGCAGACGAAGACGCATTTATTGCACTCGATGCAGCGGCCGGCTTCCTTGGCGTCGGCCCCGCCGCGGGGCTCGCCCCGGGAAACGTCGTACTGGACCAGCAGCGTCTCCGGGTCGGTGAGCGCGCTCTGGAACCGGGCGTAGGGACAGAGGTAGTTGCAGAACTGCTCCCGGAACCAGGCCAGGTCGAGGAACCAGACCGCGGTGAAGATGCCGACGATGGCGTACTCGAGCCCGCTGCCCTGTCCCGACCACAGCGTCCGGGCGCCGGCGAAGTAGCTGGCGAAGGCCATCGAGATCACGAACGAGATCACCAGATACCCGCCCCACTTCGCCGCCTTGCGCCAGAGGCGGTCGAAGGTCCAGCCGCCCTCGTCGCGCTTGCGGCGGTGCACCCAGTCGCCCTCGATCCACTCCTCGAACGGACGGATCCAGGTGTCCAGGAAGACCGTCTGCGGGCAGGCGAAGCCGCACCACAGCCGTCCGAACAGCGAGGTGAAGAAGAACAGCGCAAAGGCGAGGAACAGCAGCAGGAAGAGCAGGAAGATGGTGTCCGACGCGGTGAAGATCGCGCCAAGTACGTACAGCCGGCGCCCTGGCAGGTCGATCAGCAGTGCCGGGTTGCCGCTGACGATGAGCCACGGCGTGACGAACAGGATCAGGTGCAGCAGCGTGAACGTGCCCTTGCGCAGGCGCTGCCACGGCCCGGTGACCTTCTGCTCGTAGATCCACTTCCGCTTGTTCGCGAACAGCATGTGCCACGCCTTTCCGTACGTGCCCGGCCGGCGTCAGGAGTGCCCGGCCGAGTCCTTCTCCTCGTCGTGATGCTCGCCGCCGATCGCCTCGCGGTTCTTGGCGACCACGTAGCTGGCGACCTGGGCCACCTTCTCAGGGCCGAGAATCGGTCCCCAGGTCAGCATGCCCTTCTCGGGCACGCCGACGGTGATGGTGTGCAGAATCTCCTCCGGCTTGCCGCCGTGAATCCAGGTGGTGTCGAGCAGATTCGGCCCGATACCCCCCTTCAGGTCGGCGCCGTGGCAGGCGACGCAATTGGCCTTGAAGATCGTCTCGCCGGCCTCCACCGAGGCCTCGGTGATGTCCAGGTGCGTGGAGGTCGCGGCGGCCGCAAGCTGCGGCCAGCGCTTGTTCGCCTCCGCCATCTCGTCGGCGAGCGACGCCACCTCTGACCGATGCGCCACGAAGTGATAGTGGATCCCGTAGACGAACGACCAGACGATGCAGAGGTAGAACAGGCCCAGCCACCAGTTCGGCAGCGGATTGTCGTACTCCTCGATCCCATCCGACTCGGCCGCGTGGCCCAGCACCTGGTTCAGGTCCTTCTTGCTCACGAGTCGCCTCCGTCATTGAGGGGAAGTCGGCTGTCCGCCTCCCACCGCGCCTTGTGTCTCGCCGTCCAGGCCCACCAGATCCAGAACAGGAAGGCCGCCACGAACACCACCGTCGTCACGCCCATCAGCCAGCCCAGTTCGGAGTTGGCCCCCGCTTCATGGAGAATGGGGTTCATGGGGTCCCCGGGGCCGCGGCCGGCACGGCCGCCTGCTGCGCGGCGATCGCCGCCTTGCCGTCCTTGCCCAGCCGCTGGAGGTAGGCGATCAGGGCGACGATCTCCCGGTTCGGCTCGGTGGTCACGCCGGACTGCTTGAGCCGGTCGACGACTCCCTGGGCCTGCAGTTGCATGCTCGCGCCCGCACTGCCGATCTGCGCGTCGGTGTAGGGCACACCCACCCGCTTGAGCGCCCTGAGCGACGCCTGAATGTCGGCCACGTCGTAGGTCTGGTGGTGCAGCCAGGTGTACGGCGGCATCACGCTCCCCGGCGAAGTGCTGCGCGGGTCACGCATGTGTTCGTAGTGCCAGGCGTCGGGATACTTCCCGCCGAGCCGCTGCAGATCGGGACCCATGCGGCGGGAGCCAAGCAGGAAGGGGTGGTCATAGGCATATTCGCCCGCCCGGGTCCACTCGCCGTAGCGCAGCACCTCGGCACGCATCGGCCGGATCATTTGAGAGTGGCAGAGATAGCAGCCCTCTCGGATGTAGATGTCGCGCCCGGCGACCTCGAGCGGGCTGTAGGGAGTCACGCCGGGCAGCAGCTCCGGCCCGGTCTTGGCGCTGAAGAGCGGGATGATCTCCACCAGCCCGCCGATCAGGATGGCCACGGTCACCAGCACCGCGAAGAGGGCGCTCTTGCCCTCGAGCGTGCGGTGGGTGCCGGCGTAGCCGCCTCCGTTGGTCTCACTCATGGTTCGTCTCCCTCAGCTCGCGGCGGCGGCGGTGAGCGGCGCCCGCTCGGCGGCGGGACCGTGGATGGTCTTGAAGAGATTCCAGGCCATCATGATGGCGCCCGAGAGGTACAGCAGCCCGCCCAGCAGGCGAAGCCAGTAGAACGGCGCCAGCTGATGCACGATGTCGACGAAGTTGGGGTACTTGAGCTGCCCCGCGTCGTCGAACGCCCGCCATTGCAGGCCCTCGGTCAGCCCGGCCGCCCACATGGACACGGTGTAGAGCACGATTCCGATCGTGGCCATCCAGAAGTGGGTGGTGGCCCAGCCGGGATAGGCCAGTTCCTTCCGCTTCCACAGCTTCGGCACGATCCAGTAGAGGATCCCGAAGGTGATCATTCCGTTCCAGCCCAGGGCGCCCGAATGCACGTGACCGATGGTCCAGTTGGTGAAGTGCGACAGGCTGTTCACCGCCCGGATCGACATCATCGGACCCTCGAAGGTGCTCATCCCGTAGAAGCTCACGGCCACGACCAGGAACTTCAGCACCGGATCGGTGCGCACCCGGTCCCAGGCGCCGCGCAGCGTCAGCAGACCGTTGAGCATGCCGCCCCATGACGGCGCGATCAGCATGATGCTGAACACCATGCCCAGGGTCTGGGCCCATTCGGGGAGCGAGGAATAGAGCAGGTGATGCGGTCCGGCCCAGATGTACAGGAAGATGAGCGCCCAGAAGTGGATGATCGACAGCCGGTAGGAGTAGACCGGGCGGCCGGAGATCTTCGGCAGGAAGTAGTACATCATGCCGAGGAAGGGCGTGGTGAGGAAGAAACCGACCGCATTGTGGCCGTACCACCACTGTACCAGCGCATCGGTCATGCCGGCGTAGACCGGATACGATCGGGTGAACGTGGCCGGGATGGCGAGGCTGTTGACGATGTGCAGCACCGCGATCACCAGCACGAACGACATGTAGAACCAGATCGCCACGTACAGATGCTGCACCTTCCGGATGGCGATGGTGCCGAAGAAGTTGACCGCGAAGACCACCCAGATGACGGTGATCAGGACGTCGATCGGCCAGATGAGCTCGGCATATTCCTTCGATTCGGTCAGACCGAGCGGGAGGGTGACCGCGGCGCACACGATGATGAGCTGCCAGCCCCAGAAGTGCACCTTGGAGAGCGTGTCGTTGAACATCCGGGTCTTGAGCAGCCGCTGCATCGAGTAGTAGATCCCCGCGAAGCAGATATTGCCGCCGAACGCGAAGATCACCGCGTTGGTATGCAGCGGACGCAGGCGCCCGAAGGTCGTCCACGGCAGACCCAGATTCGCAGGCCACCAGGCGATCTCGAGGGCGATCCATACACCCACGAGCATTCCGACGACGGCCCACGCGATCGTCGCGATCGTGAACAGTTTTACGATCGCGTCGTCATACTGGGACTCGTCCACCGTACTCGCGCCGGTATATTGCACGGCCTCGTCTCCTCCTCTTGAGGGTTGAATGGTTGGCCTCCTCGGCGCGGCCTTTCTCGCCGGACTCCTCGGCAGCGTGCACTGCGTCGGCATGTGCGGCGCCTTTGCCGCCTCCTGCGCCCGCACGTCGGCTGGCCTGCCCGCCTGGCACCTGGGCCGGATCGCGACCTACGCGCTGCTCGGTGCGCTCGCGGGGGCCTTTGGGCAACTGCTGCCCGGACCGGCCTGGCTCGCCGCAGGTATCGCCAGCGCGCTCCTGATCTGGTTCGCGCTGGCACTCGCCGGTGTGGTCCCCGAACCCCGGCTGATTCCGCCCGGCCTCGCCCGCGCTGGCACCCGGGCGGCGCACTCGACGACGCCGGGAGCCCAGTTTCTCTTCGGCGTCGCCAATGGTTTCCTGCCCTGCGGGCTCGTCTACTCCGCCCTCACCATTCCCATCGCCGCGGCCGAGCCGCTGCGGGGCGCCCTGGCCATGACCGCGTTCGGTCTCGGGACCGTCCCGGCGCTCACCGCCGCGGCCCTCGGGCTTCGTCGCCTGGTGATGGGTAACCTGTGGCGCCGGCGGGCCTTCGCGACCCTGATACTGATCACCGGCCTGTGGACCATATGGACGAGGGCGACGGGTCACGGCCACTCCGTGCACCAGCACGTGATGCCCGGCATGAGCGGGGAGGAGTGACGGGCAGAAGAGTAGAGGCGAGTCTGTGAAGCGAGGTGGGAGTGTGTGTGAAGCCAGCTTCACGGTCGGGCCGAAGACACGATAGGGCAGCCAGTTGGCTGCCCTGGTGTCGCAGATGGCCCCGATTGGTCGGCCGCCCAAGCCGCTGCATTCGGGTCTCGAAGCCTGGGTTGGCTCCGGCGCTCGCCGAGCGCGGTCTGCCCCACGACCGTGGGGTCGGCAGAAGCCAGCCGTTCCTTGGTCGGCAGGCGGTCTCGGCGCGATCGCCGGGAGAGTCGTGAAACGGTTTTCGACGCGCTCCACCCGCAGGTGGAAGAAACGTGTGGCGCCGGTCGCGGCGAGGCTCTGCCCCTCCCGACCGGCCGGCACAGCCATGCGGCGTACCTGGGAGAGCTCCGGCACGAGGCCGGGTGGGGCCCGAGAAAGCTCCGAGCGTGGCTCGGTCCGGTGCTGGCCGCGATGCCGGTGCTGAGGCTAAAGGAGATGAACTGGATGGTGCCCTCGAGTGTCGTGGAGGCCTCCGGGAGGAGCGCACTAGTCGAAGTCCTTGACCTCCAGCGGCCGGAAGCAGAGATCGAAGGCCAGAAACAGTGTCCGCGCGAACGGCCACACGATGAGGGGCATCACGATCGCCTCGATCGGACCGACGATCTGCAGCCTGTCCCACGGCGGGTCCGGCCAGGTGCGCACCAGAGTCGTGACGAACGCCGTCATGGTGATCAGCTCGGCCAGGAAGAGATTGAACCAGAGCGCGCCGAGCGTGTAGCCGTCCTCGCCGCGGCGGGTGCGGAGGCCGCAGGAGGGGCAATGATCCCGCATCCGGAACCAGCCTTGGAACATCGGACCTCCGCCGCAGATCGGGCAGCGGCGGCGCAACGCCCGGCCGAACATGGTGCGCTTGGGCGGGACGAGGGGCAGGGTGGAAGCGGTCACGGTGCGCTTCGGCGGAACGTGGGGCAGGGTGGGAGTGCTCATCGCCTGGTGAAGTCACGGGAAGAATTGCAGGCCGCGGCGAATGGACCGGGGCCACGCCGAGCAATATACAGAGACCCGTCGGAGGTCGCCCCCTAGTCGCTGCTGGCGCGCAGCGCGTTGAGAATGACCGCGACGTCGATGACCTCCTGCAGCAGCGCGCCTACCGTCGGCGGGATGTACCCGAACGCGGCGATGAGCATCGCCAGCCCCGATAGTCCGAGCCCGGCCCACACACTCTGCTTGGCGATGCGGATGGTGGTGCGGCTGATCGCCACCGCCTCCGCGACCCGGCTGGCATCGTCGGCGAGGATCACCACGTCCGCGGCCTCGGCGGTGATGCCGCCACCGTGCGCGGCAAGAGCTACTCCCACGCTTGCCCGGGTCAGCGCGGGGGCGTCGTTGGTGCCGTCGCCGACCATCATGACCTTTTCCCCCGACTTCTCCAGCTCCTCGACCACGCTGACCTTGCCCGCCGGGAGCAGGCTGGCGCGCACCTCCGAGATCCCGGCCGCCTCCGCGACGGCGTGCGCATGCCCCGGATCATCTCCCGTCACCATGATGATGCGATGCAGCCCGAGGTCGCGCAGGCTCGCGATCAGTCGGCGGGCCTCCGGACGCAGCCGGTCGGCGAACTCGATGATGCCGGCCGCTTCGCCATCGACCGCCAGCCAGGCGCGCAGCCCCGGCGCCGAGCCGTCGATCCAGCTGGCCGCCAGCCCGGGGTTCCGGCCGACGACGAACCCACGGGCCCCGAGCGCGATCTCCCGGCCGCTCACCCTGCCGACGACCCCTTGGCCCGGGCTCTCGGTCACGCCGGTGGCGTGCACGAAGGCGATCCCATGGTCGGCCGCGGCCTGCACGATGGATCGTGCCAGCATGTGCCCCGAGCCAGCCTCCACCGCCGCCGGCGCACTGCAGCACCTCTTCCTTCGTGAACCCGCCGGTCGGCAGCACGGCGCTTACCACGGGATGGCCGATGGTCAGGGTGCCCGTCTTGTCGAGCAGCGCGGCGGTGACCTGGCCCAGGCGTTCCAGCGCCTCGCCATGGCGGACGATGACGCTGCGGCGGGCGGTGCGGTTGATCCCGCCGATCATCGCGACCGGCGCCGCGAGGATGAGCGGGCAGGGGGTCGCCACGACCAGGATCGCGAGCACCCGCATCGGGTCGCGTGAGGCCAGGTAGGCGACGATGCAGAGCGCCAGGGTGAGGGGGGTGAACGCCACGGCGTACCGGTCGGCCATGCGCTGCAGCGGGGACTTGCTCAGCTGCGCGTTCCGGACCAGCTGCACGATCCTCGCGTACTGGCTCTCCTGCGCGAGAGCGGTCACCTCGACGGTGAGCGGCCCCTCGATGTTCAGGCTGCCGCTCATGAGCGCGGTGCCCGGCTGGGCCGTGATGGGCACCGGTTCCCCGGTCAGCCGCGCCTCATCGATGTGGGAGTAGCCCTCGACGCACCCTCCCGTCGCAGGGGACCATCTCGCCGGGACGCACCAGCAACCGGTCGCCGACCGCCACCGCGTCGCTGTCGACCAACTCGACTTCCCGCCCCCGCACTCGATTGGCTCGCCGCGGGGCCGCCGCTTCCAGCTCCTCCACGGCGCGTGAGGCTCGCCCTGCGGCGTATTTCTCGAGGGCCTCGCCCCCGGTTTGCATGAGGACGACGACCAGGCCGGGCAGCGGCGTCTGGAGGGCCAGGGCGGTGAGGATCGCGAGGGTGGCGACGAGATCGGCGGCGAACTGGCCGCGAAGCGCTCCCCGCAGGGTCCGCCACATGACCGGGAAGCCCAGCACCAGCAGGCCGAGCCACCAGACACGGTCGCCCCAGACGCCGAACGGCCCCGCCCGTAGGGCGAGGCCGATGAGGAGGACCAGCAGCGTTGTCACCGGGGCCGCCGAGAAGCGGACCCACGGCGACCGGCCGGGTCGGATCACGAGGCCTGCGCGTCGACCGCTTCCGCTTCGGCTTCGGCTTCGGCGCCGGCCCGGTCGCGCCGGAGTGTGAATCCTACCCCGCGCACCGTCTGGATCAGGTTCTCGCCGGCCGCCTTGTGCAGCTTGCGCCGCACGTTGCCGACGTGCACGTCCACCACGTTGCTCTCGGGATCGAAGTGCATGTCCCAGACCTTCTCCAGCAGCGTGGTCCGCCGGACCACCTGTTCGGGGTGGAGCAGGAAGAACTCCACGATCTGGAACTCCTTCGGCGTCAGGTCCAGCGCCTTGTCCTGCGACCAGGCACGACGTGGCGGAGCCGGTCGAGGGTGAGCGGCCCATAGCGCAGAACTTCGAGTCGCTCCGCGCCACCCCGGCGGGCCAGGGCCCGGATCCGGGCCAGCAGCTCGTCGAACCGGAACGGCTTCGCGAGGTAGTCATCGGCGCCGGCATCGAGCCCCCGGACGATGTCCTCGACCGCATCGCGCGAGGTGAGCATGATGATCGGCGTATTGCGTCCCTCCCGCCGCAGCTCCATCGCGACCTGGAAACCGTTCTTCTTGGGGAGAACGACGTCGAGCAGAATCACGTCGTACTCGTAGACATGGGCCAGTGTCGTGGCCTCCTCGCCATCGGTGGCGACGTCCACGACGTAGCCCTCTTCCTTCAGGCCCTGCTCGATGAAGCCCGCGACCTTCCGGTCGTCTTCCACGCAGAGGATTTTCATGGAGTCCAAGCTACTCGCGGAAAGTGAACGCCTCGCGAACGCTTTGTGAAGATACTTTTATGTCTCGACCGCAGGAAGGTCGAGTACGAAGCACCCCCCATCGCCCGCGCCGGGAACGGCATACAGCTCCCCACCCAGCAGCCGGGCCAGTCGGCGCGACAATGGAAGGCCCAGCCCGCTGCCTTTGCCCTCCTCCCCGGCCTTGGTCTGGTACACATCGAAGATCCGCTCGACGTCATCGCCGGACACGCCGGGGCCCTGATCGTGGACCTGGAATTCCACCCGCGGGGGGACGCTGCGGAGCTCCACCCGCACGATGCTTCCGGGTGGGGTGTGCCGTATGGCGTTGCCCAGCAGGTTGACCAGGATCTGCTCCACGCGGTGCGGATCGGTACGGCACGGGGGAACACCGTCGGCCAGGTCGGCCACCAGCCGGACGCTCTTGCCGTCGGCAGCCGGGGTGATCCGACTGAACGCCTGGCGGATGGCCCCGGCGCAGTCGACTTCACGGATGACGGGCTTGAGGCGGTCCTCATCCAGGCGGGAGAGGTCGAGCAGATCGTTGATCAGGCTGATGGCCTGCTCGGCGGAATCCAGAACTTCGAAGGCGGCCCGGGGCACCGTGCTCGGGTCCTTCCGCCGCACCAGCATCTCCGCCCACCCGTAGACGGCCGCGAGCGAGTTGCGCAACTCGTGGTTGACCATCGCAAAGAACCGCTCCCGGGAGCGGTGCAGCTGCTGGACCTCCTCCAGCAGGCGGGCGCTCTCCTCGTGCAGCCGGGTATTCTCGATGGCAGCGGCCGCGTACGAAGCCAGCAGTGTCGCGATATGCTCGTCGGCTCCGGTGAACTTTCCCCCGCCGAGCTTCTCCGTCATGTAGAGATCCCCGAGCACCCCGCGCTTGCCTACGATCGGCACGCCGAGGAAGGAGTGCATTTCGGGGTGATGCTTGGGAAAGCCATGGCTGGCGGGATGGGCGGTCAGATCGTCCAGCCGGATGCTGTGGCCCTTGTGGATCACCAGCCCCAGGATGCCGTGGCCGTGGGGGGGCGAGCCAATCCGGCTGCGCTCGTCCCTGGTCATCCCGGACGTGGTGAACGTCGCGAGGCTGCGTCCGTCGGCATTCAGCATGCCGACCGCGGCGTAGCGGGCCCCGACCACCTCGGCCGCGAGGTCCGCCACCCGCTGGAGGACACCGTCGAGCGAGAGTTCGGCGATGAGCCCGGGGACCGCCGTCACCAGGCGCTCGAGGCGCATCGACTCTTCGGAGGGCAGAGTCTCTGATGGGGGAGGGTTGTTGCTCATGGCTTCGAATTGTACTGCCTCCAGGCGCTGCCGGCGACCCGGGATATTCCGCGACGATTCACGCTGGCTTCATGGGCGCCCCTCTAGGGTTGCCGTACCGGAAGGAGACCCGGGCGATGGAGCTTCGTCACATTGTCGCAGCCGCCGATGAATCCGAGGAGGGCCGGGCCGCGATTCTGGCCGCCACCGAACTCGGGCGACTCGGTCGTGCCCGCGTGAGTGTGCTCACCGTGACGGTGCCCCAGCAGGAAGACCGCAATGTCTCGCGCGCACTCGCCGGTCTGCAGGCCATGGTGCAGAACGCGCTCGTGCGGGTCTCCCAGCCGCCGCGGCTCGAGCTCGCCGTGGCGAGCGGACTACCCGGTATCGAGATTGGCCGGTTTGCCGAGACCAATCGCGCCGATCTCATCGTGGTCGGCCGCAAGCGCCGTTCATCGGTGCAGCGACTGATGATCGGCGACACCGCCGATGCCGTGGCTCGCCGCAGCCGCACACCCTGCCTCTTCGTCGCCGCAGGCCCGCAGAAGTTCCAGCGGGTGCTGGTATCGCTCGATGGCACGGAGCGGGGGATGGTGGTCCTCGTCGTCGCGATGGATCTGGCCCGCGCCGCAGGCGCAGTATTGCGGGTCGTCACGGTCGAGCCGGCCTACGATAGCGAGCATGGAGCGCCCCGGGTGCCGACCGCGCGGAGCGCCAATCTCGTGGAGATGGTCAACGTCCTGCGCTCGGGCACCGAGATCGGGCGAGGCAGCTGGGACGCCGCCGCCCCGGGCGGAGGGGGCGCATCGGTGGTGATCCATCGGGGGATGGTGGTGGAGGAAATCCTTCGTGAGGCGGACGCGTGGGGTGCGGATGTACTGGTGCTTGGTTTTCATCGCGGAGGGCCCGCCGACGCGATCGAGAGCGGCAGTGTCGCCCGCCGGCTGGCCCACGAGTCCCCCTGCGCCGTCCTGACTGTCCCGCTCTGATCCCCGCCCCCCCGCCGGGCATGACTGGCGGCAGGCGTCGTTCGCCTCCCTATTTCCTGAGCCACACCCTCGAGACCACCGGCAAGGGACGCCGCGCCGGAAGGCTCGGCCGGTCCTGGTGCCGGTGACCGAGTACCCGGACCGGTGGAGTCGCCCATCAACCCTGAATCGCAGATCGTGGCCAGCCTCGCCGTGGCGGCGCTCGTCGGTCTCGCCGTCGGGATCGAGCGCGAATGGTCGGGGCATGCCAGCGGACCGGAGGCGCGCTTCGCCGGGGCGCGCACCTTCCTGCTGCTGGGGTTGACCGGGGGGCTGGCCGGCGTGCTGGGCGAGAGCGGCCTGGCCCCGATCGCGACGGCGCTCCTCGCCGGCGCCGCGCTCCTTTCAGTGACGGCCTACGTGGTCGCCGCTTCGCGGGGCTCGCCGGAGGCGGTGGATGGCACCACCGAGGCGGCCGCCATCACCGTCCTCGGCCTCGGGGCCCTGGCCGGCCTCGGCGAACTGCGGCTCGCGGCCGGAGCAGGGGCAGTGATCGTGCTGGCCCTGCGGGAGAAAAGCGCCATCCACGGCTTCGTCGAGCGACTGGGCGAAGTGGAATTCCGGGCCGGGCTGCAGTTCGCGGTGCTGGCGCTGGTGCTGCTCCCGATCCTTCCCGAAGGGCCATACGGACCGCTGGGCGGGATCCGGCCGCGCGAACTCTGGATCTTGGTGCTCATCGTCTCGGCCCTGAATTTTCTGGGGGACCTGGCACGCCGGCTGGTGGGCGTCACCCGGGGCACCGTGGTCGCCGGGATGCTGGGTGGACTGGTGTCCTCCACCGCGGTGGCCCTCAGCTTCGCCCGCCGGAGCCGGGAGCAGGGCGATCATGGTGACGAGCTGGCGCTGGGCGTCGTCGGCGCCTGCACGGTGCTACTGCCCCGGCTCTGTCTGCTCACCCTGGTGCTCCGTCCCGCGCTGACTGTCGCGGTCCTGCCGTACTTCCTGCCTCCTCTGCTGGTCGGGGCTGGCCTGGTTGCGGCCGGACTCCGGCGGGGGGCCGGCGAGAACGCCTCACCCGCGACCGATGCCCCGTCGCGCAGCCCGCTCCGCCTTGGCTCGGCCCTGCTCCTGGCGCTCGGCTTCCAGGCCGTGCTGATGATCATGAGCTTCGTACGGGATCGCTTCGGCGACGTCGGTGTGCTGACATCGGCCGCGCTCCTTGGCCTCACCGACATGGATGCACTGACACTTTCCATGAGTCGGCTCGCCAGTGAGGACGGGATTCGGCTCGCCGCGACCGCGCTCGCAGTGGGTGTGCTCGCCAACACCCTGCTCAAACTCTCCGCCGTGCTCGCGCTCGGGGCCGGAGATTTCCGCCGTCGCGCCGGCCTGGGGCTGGTCGCCCTGGCCACCGCGAGCATCGTGGGGATTCTGCTGGGCCGCTGATCCGGCGATGGTTTCCCCGATGCCGCGAGGTGACCTCGTGCGCATGAAACCGCGCTTATGATTCGGATGGCGTCGCCGGGAACGCCCTTTCGCCGCGCCTTCATCCCTCCTTTAGGCGATGCCGGACAGTTTCATCCTTGTCTTCATCCGACGCTGGAGGTGGTATGCCTCAGGCCATGTATCGATCGATCTTCGTGCCGCTCGACGGCTCGCCGTTCGCGGAGCAGGCCATCCCGCTGGCGCTCGATCTCGCAAGCCGGGCCGGGGCGATGGTGCAGGTCGCGCTGGTCCACCATCCGGTGCCGGCGCTCGCGACGGCGCTCGAAGTGCCGGAGATCGAATCACAGCTCGACCAGGAGAGCCGCGCCCGCGAGCAGGTCTATCTCTCGGGCATCGTCGAGCGGATGCGCAAGACCGCGAACGTGCCGGTGACCGCCACTCTGCTCGACGGGGCCGTCACCGAAGCGCTGCAGGCCCACATCGAGGCCTCGGGGGCGGATCTGGTGGTGATCACGACCCACGGCCGAGGGCCGATGAGCCGCTTCTGGCTCGGAAGCATCGCCGACCACCTCATGCGGGTCCTGCACGTGCCGCTCCTTCTGGTCCGTCCCTCGGGTGACCCCGTCCCGCCGCGTCCGATCCGGCGCATTCTGCTGGCGCTCGACGGCTCCCCCTTCAGCGAGCAGGCGATCGGTCCGTCCGTTGCGCTCGGCAAGCCGTTCGGTGCGGAATACGCCCTGGCCATGGTCGTCGAGCCGCCACTGCCGATCGCCGATCCCTCGGGAATCATGGTGGTGCCGGTCGCCGTCGGCACGGAGAAGCAGTTGAAGGAGGCCGCGACCAAGTACCTGAATGGTCTTGCGGATCGGCTGCGCAAGGAAGGCCTGACCGTAACCACGCATCAGGTCGATGGTCCCGCGGCCGCGACCGCCCTGCTGGCGGAGGCGGACCAGTGCAAGGCGGATGTCGTCGCGCTGGCCAGCCACGGCGCGGGGGGTTTCGAGCGACTGGTGGTGGGCAGCGTGGCGGACAAGGTGATCCGGGGCTCGACGCACCCGACGCTGATCGTTCGGCCGCCCAAGGGCGCGGATTGATCGACGAGCAGGTCGAGCGCTGGCGGCGGGCCGGAGTGATCGACCCCGCCACCGCCGAGCGGATCCGGGCGTTCGAGCTGGCGCACGGCGCGCCGACCCGGATGCGCTGGCCTGCCCTGGTGGCGCTCGGCCTCGGCGGGTTGATGCTCGGGGCGGGACTTCTGCTCTTCGTCGCCGCACACTGGCCGACACTGGCCCCCGCCTCCCGCCTGACGCTGCTCCTCACCCTGCTGGCTGCACTCCACGCTGCCGGCGCCTTGGCCTCCGACCGCCTCCCCCCGCTCGCCACGACTCTGCACGCCGTCGGAACCGCCGCGCTGGGCGCGACGATCTTCCTCACCGGCCAGACCTATCACCTGCAGGCGCACTGGCCTCAGGGGATTCTGCTCTGGGCAGCCGGCGCCTGGGCCGGGTACCTCCTGCTCCGATCGTGGCCGCAGGGCCTGTTCGCGGCGCTGCTGACGCCGGCATGGCTGGTCGCCGAGTGGGCGGCGAGGGCGGAGGAGCACGGCTTCCGGGATGCTGCCGCGCCCGCCGCGGGGGTGCTGCTTCTCGCGTTCGTGTACCTGCTGGGGGATGCGCGGGGACACCGGAGCGCGGAGCGCCACATGCTGGCAATCGTCGGGGCGATTGCACTCATTCCGTCAGGCATTCTCGCCGCCATCCTCGGCGGGGAGAGGTGGCTGCAGGGCGGAGTTGTCACGCCGCCAGTATTTCAATGGCTGTCGTGGACCGTGGCCCTCGGCGGGCCGCTGGGGCTGGCGTGGGCGCTGCGCGGGCGGGAGGCCTGGCCGGGAATCCTCGCCGCCGCATGGGCGGTGTCGGGGGTCCGCCTCGGACCGCATCCCGGTGTGATCGTGTACCTGTGGGCGGCGGCCGGGGCGATCGGGCTCCCGGCGTCGGGTGTGCACGACGGTGACCGCCGGCGCGTCAATCTTGGCGTGGCCGCCTTTGCGGTGACGGTAGTGGTCTTCTACTTCTCCAGCGTGATGGACAAGTTCGGCCGGGCGACGAGCCTCGCCGCCGGCGGAGTGCTCCTTCTGGGCCTTGGATGGCTGCTGGAGCGGCTGCGCCGCCGACTCGTCCGCTCCACCGACGGGGCGACCGCACCATGACCCCTCGGCGGCGCGGGCTGACTCTCCTCGGCGTACAACTGGTGCTCGCCCTCGGGGTGATCGGCAGGCTGGCGTTCGATCGGGCGACCCTGCCGCGCGTGTGGGTGCGCACGGTGGCGGTCGATCCCGAAGATCCGCTCCGGGGCCGCTACGTACGGCTGTGGCTGGACGCGGACGACCGTCGAACCCCGGGCGACAGCACGGCCGCGGTGGAGTTCGCGGTGCTCGAAGGGCGGCTGGCGGTCCGCCGGGCGGAAGGGTGGCGGGGTTTCCGGACGCGCGAGCCGGCGCCCCCCTCTGCACTCGGCGTGGTGGTCGACGAACCACTCGCGTATTTCATTCCCGAGCGCGGCCCGGACCCTTCCAGGCTGCCGGCCGGTATGGACCTCTGGGCCGAAGTAACGGTCCCGCCCCACGGGTTACCCCGGCCGATCCGCGTGGAGGCGCGGCCCTCCGCGCCGTAGGACGTGTCGAGCCGCCACCGCGCCGCTCTCGCCGTGTCACTGGCGGCTCCCCATCGCTCCCCCGGAGGATTGCGTGCGTCCGTTCCCTGTCACTCTCGGCTTTCTCCTGCTCGTCGCGGCTCCCGCCGCCGCCCAGCTACCGGTTTTCGCGGCGGGCCAGGCGGGTGCTTCGTTCGACGTCGGGAGCGACCGGCCCAATGCGGGAGCCGGCTTCGCCTGGCAGGGTGCCGTGGGTGTCAGGCTGCCGAGGGTCGCATTCGGCGGCGAATACGGGCGGTACACCCTCGGCGGCGGGCGGAGGGCCCGAGTCGTGGGCGGCTTCCTCCGACTGGTCGCCATCACCTCCGGAAAGGTGCGGCCGTACTTCGTCGTCGGCTTCGCCGACTACCGGTACTCGCCCACCGCGGCGGGCAAGGCGCACGCCCTCGGCGCCAGCGTCGGGCCCGGGCTGGTCATCCCACTCGGCGGCCGGCACGCTGGCGTCCTGTTCGAGGTGCGGTACCACTCGGGATTCGAGCAGATCTCCAACATCTCCCATCCAGAGTTCGTGAGCGTCGGGGCAGGCCTGGAACTGGGGTTGTAAGGCCCGGGTTGAAGCCCTTGGCGGGGGCTCCTATGTTCCTGCCCCGGCCGCCGTGGCCGTTACCGCCGAGGCCCTGTCGTGCAGCTTCTCCTGATCGCCATACCGGACTGGATCCGCGACCTCGCCGGGCTCTTCGAGCTGGACGCGGGGCTGGTCATGCGCAAGCTGCTCCAGGTGGCCTTCGTCTGGGCCTTCTGCTACGTGTCGATGCGGGTGGTGGGGCTCATCGCCCGGCGCATCGAGAAGGCGGTGGACGATGGCGACGACACCACCTTCTCCGAACGGGAGCAGCGCGGACACACCATCTCCCAGCTGCTACGGAGCGTCGGCCGAGTGGCGATCGTCGTGCTGGGCGTCCTGCTCACCCTCAATGCCTTCATCGACATCGGACCGCTGCTCGCCGGCGCGGGGATCCTCGGCCTGGCGATCTCCTTCGGCGCCCAGAGCCTCGTGAAGGACGTGATCTCCGGATTCTTCTACCTGGTCGAAGCGCAGTTCGCGCTCGGGGATGTGATCGAGGTGGCGGGGAAGACCGGCGTCGTCGAGCGAATGACCCTCCGGATGGTGATGCTCCGCGACGCGCAGGGGACGGTCCACATGATCCCCAACGGCCAGATCACCACCGTGAGCAACATGACGCGGCAATGGTCACGGGCGGTGATCGATGTCGGGGTAGGTTACGGCACCAACGTGGATCGCGCGCTGGACGTCTTCCGCGCGGAGGCCGACGCCTTTGCGGCCGATCCCGCGTGGGCGGGCCGGTTCGACGGCGAGCCCGAGGTCGCCGGAGTGGACGGGCTGGGAGACAGCGCGATCACCATTCGCACCCTGCTGCGCACCGTTCCGGGCCAGCAGTGGGCGGTCGGGCGCGAGTTCCGCCGGCGGATCAAGAACCGGCTGGACCGGGAGGGGATCGAGATTCCCTACCCGCAACGCACCGTGCACGTGCGCGCCGTGGCCGGGCCGGCGGAGGTGCTCCAGCCGCCGGCGCCGCCGCGTCCGCACCTCCGCGACAGCAGCGCCCACCTTCCCGATTCGACCGACGGAGAGTGAGCGATGCCGCTCCGCCTGTACAACACGCTCACCCGCCGGCTCGAGGACTTCACCCCGCTCCATCCGGGGCGGGTATCCATGTACACCTGCGGCCCGACGGTGTGGAACTATGCCCACATCGGGAACTTCCGGACCTTCCTGTTCGAGGACGTGTTGCGGCGGTGGCTTGAGGCGAGCGGGCTGTCGGTCCTCCACCTCATGAACCTGACCGACGTGGACGACCGGATCATCAAGGAGGCCGGCGCGCGGGGCCTCGCGATCCGCGCCTTCACCGAACCGTTCGCCCAGGCCTTCTTCGAGGATCGCGATTTCCTGCGAATCCGCCCCGCGCACGAGTACCCGCGGGCGACCGACTACGTCCAGCCGATGATCGACCTGGTCGCGCGGCTGCTCGCGAACGGGACGGCCTACCAGGGCGAGGACCGGTCGGTGTATTTCGCGATCCAGCGCTTCCCGGCCTACGGGCGGTTGTCCCAGCTCGACAAACGGCAGCTGAAGGCCGGCGCGAGCGGCCGGGTCTCGAGCGACGAGTACGACAAGGAAAACGCCCAGGACTTCGTGCTCTGGAAGGCTGCCAGGCCGGAGGACGAAGCGGTCTCTGCCGCGTGGGACGCGCCCTTCGGCCGCGGCCGGCCGGGGTGGCACCTCGAGTGCTCCGCGATGGCCCTTGCGCTGCTCGAGCGGCACGGGTTGGGCGCGGTGCTCGATATCCATGCCGGTGGCGTAGACCTGATCTTCCCGCATCACGAGGACGAGATCGCCCAGAGCTGTGCCTTCACCGGGGAGGAGCTCTTCGCCCGCTACTGGGTGCACGGCGAGTTTCTGAACGTGCGCGGGGCCAAGATGTCCAAGCGCTTCGGCAATATCACCACCCCGCGCGACCTCAAGGCGGACGGCGTGGATGCGGGCGCAATCCGGCTGCTGCTGCTGCAAACCCACTACCGGCAGAAGCTGGACCTCACTGACGAGTCCCTCGCCGCCGCGGCCAAGGGGTCCAAGCGACTCGGCGAGACCGTCCAGCGGCTGAAGGACCATCTCCGGGATCACCCCGAGTCCGCCGGTCCTCTGGCCGAGGCGGCCGGTCAGTTCCGAGCAGTCTTTGCCGGGGAGCTCGATGCCGACCTGAACGCGCCCGGGGGGGTCGCGGCGATGTTCGATCTTGCGACGGTGGCCAACCGGGAGATGGACGCTGGGCGGGGCGGGGCCGCGGCCGCCGTGGCCGCGCTGGAGTGGGCGAACTCGGTGCTGGATATTCTCCCCGGCGAGGCGGCGGGCCGAGTATTGTCGCTGAAAGGCTCGGAAACCGGGATCCTGGAAGAGTCCGCCGGTGTGCTTTCGGACCTGCCGCCGGCCGACCCGGCGGCAGCCGAGGCCTGGGCGCTGGGGTGGGCCGGGGGCCGGCGGGCGGCCAAGGGCCGCCGGGACTATAAGGAAGCGGACCGGATCCGGGACTTTCTCAAAGCGGCAGGGTGGGAGGTCCGAGACAACCGGGATGGCACGGTCGAGGTTCGCCGGATCGGCGGGTGAGCGGGGCGGCCTCCACATCCACCCGTTGACATACCCCTAAACCCCCGGCTATCATAACGTTCTGTCCATTTTGGCTACCCGCTGACGTAGCTCAATTGGCAGAGCACCGGTTTTGTAAACCGGTGGTTGAGGGTTCGATTCCCTCCGTCAGCTCTCAAGGTGGGTGTGAGGACGGTGGGGTAGTTGCGGGCGCCGGTGGGGTGGCCGAGTGGCTAATGGCAGCAGACTGTAAATCTGCCGCGCTTTGCGCTACGTAGGTTCGAATCCTACCCCCACCATGATGGTAGGCGCGCGCCGAGGGCGCGTGTCAGGCAAGTAGTGGCGATGTGTCAGGCTCGCGGGTGTAGCTCAGTTGGTAGAGCGTCAGCCTTCCAAGCTGAATGTCGCGGGTTCGAGCCCCGTCGCCCGCTTGTGCAGCACTCAGGATGGCCCCGGAACGGCCGGGCCGCCATCACCATGGTAGAGTCTACGCTCGCGTAGCTCAGTCGGTAGAGCGCATCCTTGGTAAGGATGAGGTCAGCGGTTCAATCCCGCTCGCGAGCTCTGGACAGGGAGGAGCAGCAACATGCCGCGTGAAAAGATCATTCTCGAGTGCACCGAGTGCCGGGACCGCAACTACTTCACCGACAAGAACCGGCGGAAGCATCCCGAGCGGGTCGAGTGGAAGAAGTACTGTCCGCGCTGCGACCAGCACAAGCTGCACAAGGAGTCGAAGTGAGCACGGAGGTCGCCTCGGCGGTTTCGACCGGTCCGGCCCGCTGGGTCGGGGCGACGGTCGAGTTTCTGCGCGCCGTGCGCTCCGAGCTGGTCAAGGTGACCTGGCCCACGCGCGATGAGCTGCTCAAGGCCACCCGCATGATCGTGATCCTGTCGCTCGTGCTGGGCCTTGCCATCGGCTGGATGGACAAGCTCTTCAACCTCATCCTGGTGGATGGGGTGGCGGCCCTGACGCGGTGACCGAGTCGCCCGAATACCGCTGGTTCGCCATTCAGACGACCGCCGGCCACGAGAACAAGGTCCGCGGACTGATCGCGCAGCGGATCGCCCAGGACCCCCGCCCGGAGGGTCACCGCCTGATCAAGCAGGCGCTGGTCCCGGTGCAGGAGGTCGTGGAGATCAAGAATGGGAAGAAGGTCACGGTGGAGCGCAAGCTCTACCCCGGCTACGTCCTGGTCGAGATGCAGATGAACCAGGAGTCGCTGCACGTGATCAACAGCATCCAGGGCGTGATCAAGTTCGTCGGGGCCGGGAAGTTTCCGCAGCCGCTCCGGCCGGACGAGGTCAACCGCCTGCTGGGCATCGCCGAGGAAGTGGCGGACTCGGAGCCCGCCGAGGAGATCCCATTCCTGGTAGGTCAGGTCGTGGAGATCACCGAGGGCCCGTTCTCCGACTTCAGCGGCACCGTCGAGGAAGTCCTGGCGGACAAGGGCAAGGTGAAGGTGTCGGTGAGCCTGTTCGGCCGGCCGACGAGTGTGGAGCTGGACTACCTCCAGCTCCGGGGCCACTGAGGTCCCGCCCCGCGACCGCGCGGGTCAACGCGGCAGAGTGCAGGGACGGAGCGAATGCTTCGCCCCCACCCAAGGGAGGGAAGGAATAGATGGCCAAGAAGGTCACCGCAGTCATCAAGCTGCAGTGCCCGGCTGGCGCGGCGAATCCCGCGCCGCCCGTCGGCACGGCCCTTGGTCCGCATGGCGTGAACATCATGGAGTTCTGCAAGCAGTTCAACGCCCGGACCCAGAGCCAGTCGGGGATGATCATCCCCGTTCTCGTGACGGTCTACCAGGACCGCACGTTCACCTTCATCACCAAGACGCCCCCGGCGCCGAACCTGCTGCTCAAGGAAGCGGGGCTGGAGAAGGGCAGCGCGTCGCCCAACCGCACCAAGGTCGGGCGGGTGACATCGGCGCAGGTGAAGAAGATCGCCGAGATCAAGATGGCGGACCTCAACGCGGCCGACCTGGCCGGCGCCATGCGGATGATCGCCGGCACCGCGCGCTCGATGGGCCTGGAGGTCATTGACTGATGCCGGCCCATGGAAAGAAGTTCGGCGTCGCGCTGACCAAGGTCGACCGGTCCCGGGAGTTCCCGATCACCGACGCGGTCAAGCTGGTCAAGCAGGCGGCGTTCGCCAAGTTCAACGAGACCGTGGACGTCGCGGTCCGGCTGGGCGTGGATCCCCGGCATGCGGACCAGGTGGTGCGCGGCACGGTGGTGCTCCCGCACGGCACCGGCAAGACGGTCCGCGTCCTGGTGATCACCCAGGGCGAGAAGACCAAGGAAGCGGAGGCGGCGGGCGCCGACTTCGCGGGCATCGAGTACGTCCAGAAGCTCAAGGACGGCTGGCTCGAGTGCGACGTGATCGTCGCCACGCCGGACGTCATGGGCCAGCTGGGTCAGCTGGGCCGGATCCTCGGCCCGCGCGGGCTGATGCCGAACCCGAAGGCGGGGACGGTGACGATGGATGTCGCCCGGGCGGTCCGCGAGATCAAGGCGGGCAAGATCGAATTCCGGGTCGACAAGACCGGGAACGTTCACGCGCCGGTCGGCAAGATCAACTTCTCCGAGCAGCAGCTGGCGGAGAACCTCAAGTCCTTCATGGATACCATCGTCCGCGCCAAGCCGGCCGCGGCGAAGGGGCAGTACATCCGGAGCGCCACGGTGTCGAGCACCATGGGTCCCGGGGTCCGGCTCGACACGGCGGTGTATCGATGAGCAAAGCTGAACGCCAGGCCGAGGTCGAGACGATCACCGCGGCCATCAAGGCGGCGCCCAACGTGTACGTCACCGACTTCGCGGGGCTCAACGTCGCGAAGGTGACGGAATTCCGCCGCCGCCTCCGCGGTGCCGGAGCGCAGTACCTGGTGGTGAAGAACACCTTGGCGGAGCGTGCGCTCGAGCTCAACGGGGTCACCACGCTGAACGAGCACCTGAAGGGCCCCACCGGGCTGGTGTTGAGCCGGGAACCGATGGCGGCCGCGAAGGTGCTGACCGAGTTTGCCAAGGAGAACCAGAAGCCGGGGATTCGCGCCGGCCTGGTCGACGGGGCGCCGGTCTCGAAAGAACACATCCAGCGGCTCGGGACCATCCCGGATCGCCAGACGCTCCTCGCGATGGTCGCGGGATCGCTGAACAACATTCTGGCTGGATTTGCCGGCTGCCTCGAGGCCCTTCGCGAGCAGCGCGAAGCCGCCTCCAACGCTTGAGGAGAACACGGACATGACCACGACTGCACTGAGCAAGGACCAGATCCTCGAGGCAATCGGCGCGATGAGCGTGCTCGACCTGGCGGATCTCATCGAGGCCTTCAAGGCCAAGTTCAACGTCTCCGTGGTGGCGGCGTCGGCGGCCCCGGCAGGCGCGGCGGCTCCGGCGGCCGAGGAGCAGACCGAGTTCACGGTCGTCCTCAAGAGCGGCGGCGAGAAGAAGATCCAGGTCATCAAGGTGGTGCGTGAGCTCACCAGCCTGGGCCTCAAGGAGGCGAAGGACCTGGTGGACAATGGTGGCAACATCAAGGAAGGCGTGACCAAGGCTGAGGCCACCGAGATGAAGAAGAAGCTCGAGGACCAGGGCGGCGTCGTCGAGCTGAAGTAGGCCGGTCGGTTGTAGCGTCGCCCCCCGGGGCGGCGCTACGGGGCGCCCGATCCGGGGCGAACCCACGACCCCCTATTTCGGTGAGACGACATGAATGCTGGACGGCTTCGATAACCCGTAGGATCCAGGAGCCCCGCGTGGCCCCCCTGCAATCGGCAGGGAGGGCCCGCGCCGGGGCCATTTGTGTTGCGCGAGCGTAACCGATGACCGCCACTCGACCCCAGATCGTCTTTTCCAAGCGGGATGTGGGCATGCCGATGCCCAACCTGCTCGACATTCAGACCCGGGCTTTCCAGAGCCTCCTGGTCCCCGATGATGTGCACGGGGAACGCCAGGATGTGTCGCTGGAGCGCGTGTTCCGCGACCTCTTCCCGATCGGTGACGTGAACGGGAAGTACAGCCTGGAGTTCATCTCCTACCACCTGGGCGAGCCGAAGTACTCCGTCGAGGAGTGCATCGAGCGCGACATGACCTACGCCGCGCCGCTCAAGGCCACCCTCCGGCTTGACGTATTCGAGGAAGTGGACGGCCAGCGCCGGCTGAAGAACGCGATCGAGAAGGAGGTCTACCTCGGGGAACTCCCGATCATGACCCCGCTCGGCACGTTCGTGATCAATGGCGCCGAGCGCGTCGTGGTCAGCCAGTTGCACCGCTCGCCGGGCGTGGTCTTCGAGGAGGACACCCACCCGAACGGGCAGCGGCTGTTCTCGGCGCGGATCATCCCCTTCCGGGGCTCGTGGGTCGAGTTCACGATCGACATCCATGACGTGATCTACGTCCACATCGACAAGAAGAAGAAGTTCCCGGCGACCGCGCTGCTCCGGGCGTTCGGCTACGGCACCAACGCCGAGGTGCTGAAGCTGTTCTTCGCCACCAAGGAGCTGGACATCACCGGCAAGCTCGAGGGGCGGCAGGAGCGTCGCGAGCTGGTCGGCGCCCTGGTGGCCGCCGAGGTGCCGAATCCGGAAGATCCGGCGGGCGGCGCGCTGGCCTCGGTCGGCGATGAGCTCACCCCCGAGCGGCTGAACCACCTGCGTCACGTGGGCGTGAAGGCGGTGACGGTCTTCGCCGGTTACACCGCGCTCGACCTGCGCGACGACGAGCAGCCGACCACCACCCGGGAGCGGGCCAAGCTGGTCCTGGCGTTCGACGTGGCCGATCCGGAGACCGGGGAGGTGCTGGCCGAGGGCGGCAGCGAACTCACGGAGTCGGTGAAGAAGAAGCTGATCAAGGCCGGCGTCCTGAAGGTCGAGGTGCTCCTGCCGGCCGGCCGGGGCGAGTCGCCGCTGATCAAGAACACGCTGGCCAAGGATCCGACCCACAGCGAGTCCGAGGCGCTGGAGCAGATCTATGCGCTGCTCCGCCCGGGCGAGGCGCCGAACCTCGAGACTGCGCGCGAGGCGCTCAAGCGGCTGTTCTTCAACCCGAAGCGCTACGACCTCGGGCGGGTGGGCCGCTACAAGATCAACCAGCGACTCAAGCTCAAGACGCCCACGAATCATACCGTCCTCACCGAAGAGGACTTCATCGCCATCATCCGCTACCTGATGGACCTGAACGACGGGCGCGGATTCACCGATGACATCGACCATCTCGGCAACCGCCGGATCCGGTCGGTGGGCGAGCTGATCGCCAACCAGTTCTCCGTGGGCCTCTCGCGCATGGCGCGGCTGGTCAAGGAGCGGATGAGCATCAACTCCGATCCGGAGAAGATCTCGCTCGACGACCTGGTCAACGCCCGCACGGTCTCGGCGGTGATCCAGGCCTTCTTCGGCTCGTCGCAGCTGTCGCAGTTCATGGACCAGACCAACCCGCTGGCGGAGCTGACCAACAAGCGCCGGCTCAGCGCCCTCGGCCCCGGCGGCCTGACGCGCGAGCGCGCCGGCTTCGAAGTCCGCGACGTGCACTACTCGCAGTACGGCCGCATGTGCCCGATCGAGACGCCGGAAGGCCCGAACATCGGCCTGATCACCAGTCTCTCGACCTACGGCCGGATCAACGATCTCGGCTTCATCGAGACGCCTTACCGGGTGGTGAAGAACGGCAAGGTGACGGAGGAGATCCGCTGGCTGTCGGCCAGCGAAGAGGAGGGCTACGCGGTCGCGCAGGCCAACGCGCAGCTCGATCCGTCGGGCAAGTTCGTGGAGGACATGGTGCTGTGCCGCAAGGGCGACGACTACCCGCTGCTGGCGCCGGACCGCATCGACTTCATGGACGTGGCGCCCGAGCAGCTGGTCTCGATCGCCGCGGCGCTGATTCCGTTCCTCGAGCACGACGACGCCAACCGCGCGCTGATGGGCAGCAACATGCAGCGCCAGGCGGTGCCGCTCCTCTTCCCGCAGTCGCCGATCGTGGGCACGGGCCTCGAGGCCAAGGTGGCCGCCGACTCGGGCGCGGTGATCGTCGCCCGCCGGGGCGGAACCGTCACCCGGGTGACCGCCGACGAGATCATCGTCGACAGCGGCGAGGCGGGACACGTCGACCCGACGATCCCGCTGGCGCGTCTCACCCAGCACGACCGCTACCGGGTGCGGAAGTTCTGGCGCACCAACCAGGACACCGCGATCAACCAGCGTCCGCTGGTGCGGGTCGGGGACAGGGTGGCGCAGCACCAGGTGATTGCCGACGGCGCGGCGACCGAGGCGGGCGAGCTCGCCCTCGGCAGCAACGTGCTGGTCGCGTTCATGCCCTGGTACGGACACAACTTCGAGGACGCGATCGTCCTGTCGGAGCGGCTGGTGAAGGACGACGTCTACTCGTCGATCCACATTCAGGAGCTGGAGCTCCACGTCCGCGACACCAAGCGCGGCCAGGAGGAGATCACCCGGGAAATCCCCAACGTCTCCGACGAGGCGCTGGTGGACCTGGACGAGCGCGGCATCGTGCGGATCGGCGCCCATGTGAAGCCGGGCGACATCCTGGTCGGCAAGATCACGCCGAAGGGCGAGACCGAGCTGTCGCCGGAAGAGAAGCTGCTCACCGCGATCTTCGGCGAGAAGGCGAAGGACGTGAAGGACAGCTCGCTGAAGGTGCCGCCGGGGATGAAGGGCGTCGTCATCGACGTCAAGATCTTCAGCCGGGTCGAGGACCAGGTCGTCGAGAAGGACCGCGGCGAGCGGATCGGTGAAGTGCGCCGGGTCGAGACCGACGAGAAGGCGCGGATCAGCTCGGTGATGTTCGAGGAGCTGGCCCACCTGCTCGAGGGCCAGGAAGTCGCGCTGATGCTCAAGGCCGGCACCGTCGAGGAAGCGATTGCGGCGGGGACCAAGCTGACCAGGGCCATGCTCGCGGACCTGGACCTGGCCGACATCGACCTCAAGACGCTCCGGGTCGCCCACAAGGCGTCGAACGAGCGGATCCGCCTCGCCATCGACACCGCCACGCGCGAGCGGGCCAAGGTCGAGGAGAAGGCGGAAGACCAGATCGACAAGATCCTCCAGCCCGATGAACTGCCCCCGGGCGTCATCCAGCTGGTGAAGGTGTACTGCGCCGAGAAGCGGAAGGTCTCGGTGGGCGACAAGATGGCCGGTCGCCACGGCAACAAGGGCATCGTCGCCCGCATCGTCCCGGAAGAGGACATGCCGTTCCTGCCGGACGGGAGTCCGGTAGACATCGTGCTCAACCCGCTGGGCGTCCCGAGCCGCATGAACGTGGGTCAGATCCTGGAGACCCATCTCGGCTGGTGCGCGACGATCCTGGGCTTCAAGGCGAAGACCCCGGTGTTCCGGGGCGCCGACGAGCACGAGATTGGCGTCCTGCTCCGCGTCGCCGGGCTCAAGTGGGCCGGACAGGCGCTGGCGCTCAAGCATCCGGCGCCCGATCCGGACGCGAAGACCATCGCGCTGGTCGTGCAGGACCTGCATCAGGCCACGCACTCGCTGACCGAGGCGGGGATCGCCGACCTGGCGCTCCGTGCCGCGGAGCCGGCCACCAAGGAGCTCTACCAGGGCGTGAAGGCCTTCCTGGTGGCGGCGGCCAAGGAGCTGGCGCAGCGGGAGCAGAGCCGCAAGAAGCACGAGCTGGCCTATCACCAGCATCGCCTGGCCAACGCCGAGGGCGCGGACCAGAAGGCGATGCAGAAGGTGGTGAAGGACCTCGAGAAGGTGGCAGAGCTCGGCGCGGCCGAACTGCTCGAGGCGGCGGGCCGGCCGGCGCTGGCGGTGCTCGCCAGCGGCAGGGGGGAGGCCGAGGAGGTCTCCAAGGCGGCGGAGGAGCTGATCCGTGCGGCGGGGCTCACGCCCAGCGGCAAGGCGCGGCTCCGCGACGGCCGCAGCGGCAATGAGTTCGAGGGCGACGTCACGGTCGGCACGATCTACATGCTGAAGCTGTCGCACCTGGTGGACGACAAGATCCACGCGCGCTCGATCGGACCGTACTCGCTGGTGACCCAGCAGCCGCTTGCCGGCAAGGCGCAGTTCGGCGGCCAGCGGTTCGGCGAAATGGAAGTGTGGGCGCTGGAGGCGTACGGCGCCGCGCACGTCCTGCAGGAGATGCTGACGGTGAAGTCGGACGACGTGAATGGCCGCAGCAAGGTGTACGAGGCCATCGTGAAGGGACAGAACCTGCCGGAGCCCGGCATCCCGGAGTCGTTCAACGTGCTGGTGAAGGAGCTCCAGGCCCTGGGGCTCAAGGTCACCCTCGGCACGACCGCCGACGGCGACGAGTAGGGCGGCCTCTCGGGGCCGCCGTGTTCCCGGTGCCGAAGCCGGGACCACGACACGAGCGATCGCATGGTTATTCAGTCGGTGGCAGGAACACCGAATTCAGGAATGAGGCGGCAATGATCGATTTCCGCAGCGGACGCGAGCCCAAGAGCTCGAGTTTCGACTTCATCAGCATCCGCATCGCCTCTCCGGAGGAGATCCGCGGCCCGCGCGACGCCAAGGAACGCGAGCGGCTGGAGCTCCAGGGGCAGCGGTACTGGTGGTCGTGGGGCGAAGTCACCAAGCCCGAGACCATCAACTACCGCTCCTTCAAGCCGGAGAAGGACGGCCTGTTCTGCGAGCGGATCTTCGGTCCGGTCAAGGACTGGGAGTGCCATTGCGGCAAGTACAAGCGGATCCGCTATCGTGGCGTGATCTGCGACCGCTGCGGGGTCGAGGTGACGCTGTCGAAGGTCCGGCGCGAACGCATGGGCCACATCGAGCTCAGCGTGCCGGTGGCACACATCTGGTTCTTCAAGACGCTGCCCTCGCCGATGGGCAACCTGCTCAACGTCACCCTGCGTGACCTGGAGCGGGTGATCTACTACTCCAGCTACATCGTCATCGATCCGGGCAAGCAGGAGGACTACGAGAGCGGCCAGCTGCTGGACGAGGACGAGTACCTCCAGCTCCGGCACAAGGCGCGGGACGAGGGCGACACCGGCTTCAAGGCGGACATCGGCGCCCCCGCGGTGCGCGAGCTGCTCAACCGGATCGACGTCAAGAAGCTGGCCGAGGAGCTCCGCACCTCGGTGGCGACGGAGACCAGCCAGCATCGCAAGAAGCAGATGCTGAAGCGGCTCAAGATCGTCGATGCCTTCCTGACTTCGGGCGACAACGGCGATGTGCCGAACAACCCGGCGTGGATGATCCTCGACGTGATTCCGGTGATTCCGCCCGACCTGCGGCCGCTGGTGCCGCTGGATGGCGGCCGGTTCGCCACCTCGGACCTCAATGACCTGTACCGCCGGGTGATCAACCGCAACAACCGGTTGATGAAGCTGATTCAGCACAAGGCGCCGGAGGTCATCCTCCGCAACGAGAAGCGCATGCTGCAGGAGGCCGTCGACGCGCTGTTCGACAACGGCCGCCGCTCCAAGGCGATCCGCGGCCGGGGCAAGCGTCCGCTGAAGTCGCTCTCCGACATGCTCAAGGGCAAGCAGGGCCGGTTCCGGCAGAACCTGCTCGGCAAGCGGGTGGACTACTCTGGGCGGTCGGTCATCGTGGTGGGGCCGGAGCTGCGGCTGCACCAGTGCGGTCTGCCCAAGGCGATGGCGGTGGAGCTGTTCAAGCCGTTCATCATCCACAAGCTGGTGGAGAAGGGCATCGCCGAGACGGTCAAGCGGGCCAAGAAGATCGTGGAGAAGGAGAGCCCGGAGGTCTACGAGATTCTGGAAGAGATCATCCAGGACCACCCGGTACTCCTCAACCGCGCGCCGACGCTGCACCGCCTGGGCATCCAGGCGTTCGAGCCGGTGCTGGTCGAGGGCAAGGCCATCCGCATCCACCCGCTGGTCTGCGCCGCGTTCAACGCGGACTTCGACGGCGACCAGATGGCGGTGCACGTGCCGCTGTCGTTCGAGGCGCAGATCGAAGCGCGGATGCTGATGATCTCGTCGAACAACATCCTGAAGCCGTCCGACGGCCGCCCGGTGGCGGAGCCGTCGCAGGACATGGTGCTGGGGAGCTACTTCCTCACCAAGCTCCCGGCCGGCTCGGGGGAGCCCGACGACAACAAGCCGGTGCCGGCCTGGGACAAGGCCAAGCACTACGGCTCGCTGGCCGAGATCGAGATGGCGCTGCTGCACCGCGCCATCAAGTTCCACACGGCGATCTACTTCTGGTACCAGCCGCCGCGGGAGGCGGAGGACAACCGGCCGCGCTGGGTGAAGACCACCCCCGGACGGGTGCTGTTCAACAGCATCCTGCCCCGGCAGGTCGTGGTCAACCACGGCTTCCGGAACACCTTGATGCGGAAGAAGGCGCTCTCGGAGCTGGTGCTCCTGAGCTACCGCGAGGCGGGGCTGGCCGACACCGTGGTCTTCCTGGACCGGCTCAAGGAATTCGGCTTCCGGTACGCCACGCAGGGCGGCATCTCGATCGGCGTCGAGGACCTCGAGATTCCGAAGGAGAAGGTCACGCTGCTCGAGGAAGCCGACAAGCGGGTGCAGCGGTTCCAGCGGGCCTACAACACCGGCCAGATCACCTTCGGGGAGCGGTACAACAAGGTGATCGACGCCTGGACCCACGCCAACAACGACGTGGCCGAGGCGATGGTGACCCACATGCGGCAGAGCCGCGGCGGGTTCAACCCGGTGTACATGATGTTCGACTCCGGATCCCGCGGCTCGCGCGACCAGATCCGGCAGCTGGCTGGCATGCGCGGCCTGATGGCCAAGCCGCAGAAGAAGCTGACGGGCGGCATCGGCGAAATCATCGAGAGCCCGATCAAGTCGAACTTCCGCGAGGGCCTGACCGGCCTCGAGTACTTCATCTCGACCCACGGCGCCCGCAAGGGCCTGGCCGACACGGCGCTCAAGACGGCCGACGCCGGCTACCTGACGCGCCGCCTGGTGGACGTGGCCCAGGACGTCACGATCACCGAGGAGGATTGCGGCACCATTCAGGGGCTCGAGATCTCGGCCCTGAAGGAGGGCGAGGACATCATCGAGCCGCTGAAGGAGCGCATCCTCGGCATCGTGGCGTCGGAAGACGTGTTCGACCCGCATGAGCTGGACGAGCATGGCGATCCGAAGGTGCTGGTCCGCGCCGGCGAGCTGATCGACGAGGAAGTGTCGATCCAGATCGACGAGGCGGGCATCGAGAAGGTCAAGATCCGCTCGGTGCTCACCTGCGAGTCCAAGCGCGGCTGCTGCCGGATGTGCTACGGCCGCAACCTCGCCACGATGGACATGGTGGACATGGGCGAGGCGATCGGCATCCTGGCCGCGCAGTCGATCGGCGAGCCGGGCACCCAGCTCACCCTCCGGACCTTCCACATCGGCGGCGCCTCGTCGCGCATCGCCGAGGAGGCAGAGCGCCGCGCCCGGGCCAGCGGTCTGGTGCGCTACACCGACGGGCTGGAGTACGCCGACGTGCCGGTGGAGTACGAGGACGGCACCAAGGCGAACGTGCGCATCGCGCTCACCCGCGAGGATGAGAGCGCCGACGAGGAGAGCAAGGAGGGCATCCTGGTCGTCGATGCGGCCGACCCGAAGCGGGTGCTCAACCGCTACCCGGTGCCCGAAGGCGCCATCATCCACGTGAAGGAGGGCGACGCCGTGCAGGGGAAGATGTCGATCCTCTACACCTGGGACCCGTACAACGACCCGAGCATCATCAAGCTCGACGGCGAGCTCCGCTGGAAGGATCTCGTGCCGGGATCGACGCTGCGCGAAGAGCTCGACGAATCGACCGGCCTGCGCTCGATCGTGGTCATGGCCGACCCCGACCGCGAGCTCCATCCATCGGTCCTGGTGTACGCCCCGAACCGGAAGGACCCCCAGGAGTACATCCTGGCGGAGGGTTCGCGCATCATCCTGGGCAGCGACACCGACCAGATCACCCGGGGCATGGACCTGCCGGACGAGGGGAATCCCTGGTCCAGCAAGTTCAAGGTCGACGAGTATCCGATCAACGTCGCCTGGCCGAGCAAGAGCAAGAAGGAGAGCAAGGACAAGACGGTCTACCTCTCTCCGGCGGTGAAGATCCTGAAGGGCGTGACGGTCACCAAGATGCCGCGGACGGCGTACAAGACCCGCGACATCACCGGCGGTCTGCCCCGCGTGGCGGAGCTCTTCGAGGCCCGTCGCCCGAAGGATCCGTCAACGATCTCCGAGATCGACGGCGTGGTGAAGTTCGGGGAGATCAAGCGCGGCAAGCGCGAGATCTACGTGTACCCCGTCACCGAGCCCGGCAAGAAGGGCGAGCCCGAGCCGCCGCAGCTCTACGAGGTGGGCGCCGGCAAGCACCTCCGGGTGCACGAGGGCGACCGCGTCCGTGCCGGCGACCGGCTGACCGAGGGCCCGGTGAATCCGCACGACATCCTGCGGATCAAGGGCCCGCGCGCCGTACAGGAGTACCTGCTCAACGAAGTGCAGGAGGTCTACCGCCTGCAGGGCGTGCGGATCAGCGACAAGCACATCGGCACCATCGTCCGCCAGATGCTGCAGAAGGTGCGGGTCACCGATCCGGGCGACACCGACTTCCTCGAGGGCGAGACCGTGGACAAGGTCACCTTCCGCGAGGAGAACGAGCGGGTGATCAAGCGCCTGAAGGGCGAGCCGGCACAGTCCGAGCCGGTGCTGCTCGGCATTACCAAGGCGTCGCTCACGACCCAGTCGTTCATCTCGGCGGCCTCCTTCCAGGAGACCACCCGGGTGCTCACCGATGCGGCCATCCGTGGCGCCAAGGACGATCTCCTCGGTCTCAAGGAGAACATCATCATCGGGCACCTCATTCCGGCGGGGTCGGGCATCTACCGCTACGCCGAAATCGAGATCGAGCCGCCGGCGGGATTCGAACCCCCGCCGCCGAGCGAGGTGCCGGTGGAGGTCGCGGCGGCCCCGATTCCGGTGGCCCTTCTGGCCGACGACGACGAGTAGATCCGAACCGTCCGGGTCGGATCTGCCAGAGGATCCTGGGACGCGGAGGAGCCGGGCAGGAAGGGACGGGGCGAATCCGAAAGGAATCGCCCCGTTCGGGTTTCGGGGCGGATGACGCTCTGCTGACGCTGTCCCGCTATGTTGACCCGCGGCGGAGCCGGCAGCAACTTCCGCCGTCGCCTGGACCGGGAGGTGGGGTGGGGACCGACGACGTTTCAATCGGGGGCCAGACCGACATCGATCGGCTCGCCGAGGCGGCGCGACGGATACTCAGGGGTGAGTCGGTCGAAGAGATTGCGCGGGTGCTGGCTTGTCCGCTCGCCGACATCCGGGCGCTGGCCGGACAGCTGGCCGAGGCAGGGCTCCTTGGTAGCAGCGACAGCGCCGAGACGATTCGGGTGCGCTGGGCCCCGTGGTTTTCGCGCCTGCTGCGGGGGCTGTTCGCCCGACGCCATCCCGAGCCGGCCGGGTCACTCGAGTCGGAGGAGTGGAGCGCCTGGGAGCCCGTCCCCGGTGCCGGGGTGCTGGAGTTCCGTACCCGGAAGATCCGGAGCCCGGGAGCCGACGGTGCTTCCCCACTGTGGGCTTACGAGTTCCGGTCGCTCAGCCTCTTCACCGTGAGCTTCCGCTATCGGGTCGACACCGAACAGGGAAACGGGTTCCCGCGCCGGGTGCGGGGACTTCGCCCCGGAGAGTTCTACGGCGGAATGACCGTGGTGCCGAGTCCACGACCGCCCCGGATCGACGCGGAGCTGGTCGAGCCCGCACCCGGGCGACCGGAATCCCCTACAGCTGCGGGGCCCTGAAGGTATCGCAGCGCTTCGGGTCGCCGGTGGAGAAGCCGGCGTTGAACCAGCGCTGCCGCTGCTCCGCAGTCCCGTGGGTGAATCCCTCCGGGTTCACGTAGCCCTGCGTCATCTTCTGGATGTGATCATCGCCCACGGCGGCCGCGGCACGGAGCCCCTCCTCGACATCGCCCGCATCAAGGATGCCCTCCTGTTGGGCGCCGTGCCCCCAGACTCCCGCAAAGCAATCCGCCTGCAGCTCCAACCTGACCGACAGGTCGTTTTCCTGGTCCGGGTTGCGTTGCTGGGCTTGCCGCACCTGGCGCTCGATCCCCAATAGATTCTGGACGTGGTGCCCGAGCTCGTGGGCGATCACGTAGGCCTGGGCGAAGTCGCCGGGGGCCCCGAAGCGCTGCGTGAGCTCGTCGTAGAAACCGAGATCGATATAGACCTTCTGGTCGCCCGGGCAGTAGAATGGTCCCGACGCGGTCTCCGCGAAGCCGCAGGCTGACTGGATCGCGTCGCGGAAAAGCACCAGCCCGGCCTTCTGGTACTGAGCGCCAAGGGTCGGAAATTCCCCGGTCCAGAATGCCTGGGTGGTGTCGAGCACGAATCCGACGAAGTGCGCCAGCTTTTCCTCTTCCGGGCTCGACTGGACCGTGGTGTCGAGCTGGCCGGGCGCACCGGCCCCCAAGCCGCCGCCGCCCGCGCCGATCAGGGAGAAGAAGTCCCGCTTGAAGACGACGCTGAGGATCAGGAGGAGCAGCATGCCGCCGAGCCCGAGACGGGCGCCGCCTCCGCTGAAGCGGCCGCCGCTTCCCCTGCGGTCTTCGACGTCCTGACTCTGTCCTCGATCGGTCCAGCGCATGCGTCCTCCGGGGTTGGCCTCACTGTCCTCGGGAATATCTCTTCCGGGTGCCCTCCCGGCCAGAGGGGCGCCCGGCTCTAGTCGCGAGGCGGGCGGGGCCGCAGATTCCGGCATGCATTCTCGGGCGCTCTACGGGCTGCTTTGCGCGGGCCTCCTGCTGGCGGCCTGCGGCGGCAGCGATCCCAACCGCACGCCGGCGGCGCTGGTTGCGATCTCAGGCGGCAATCAGACCGGCCGCGCCGGCCTGGCACTGCCGAGCCCGCTCGTCGTCCAAGTCGACGACAAGGAGGGAGACCCGGTCGCGAACGTCGCGGTCGGCTTCACGGTGACCGCCGGCGGTGGCTCGGTGCAGCCCGCCTCGGTCGTGACCAACGAACGGGGGCAGGCCTCAGCCTCATGGGCCCTCGGTACCACCGCGGGCGCACCGAGCACCACGACGGCAAGTGTGGCCGGCCTCGCCGGGTCTCCTGTACAGTTCATTGCCACCGTCGAGGCCGCCCCTCCCGCCACGGTCACCGTGCTCCAGGGAGATCACCAGGTCGCAGAAGTCGGACAGGCGCTGCCCCTTCCATTGATCGTCGAATTCCGCGATGCGTTTGGCAATCCGGTCTCCAACCAGCCCGCGACGCTGGCTACCACTACCGGTGGCGGGAGCGTCATGCCGGCCACCAGCCTGACCGATGCCCAGGGGCGCGTCTCCGCCGCCTGGACCTTGGGCTATGCGGCCGGTGCCGATGCGCAGCAACTCCAGGTGCAGGCCGGGGCGCTGCCCGCGACGCTGAAGGCGACCGGCACACTCACGACCGGCACGCTGGCGATTCTCTCCGGCAGCGGCCAGCTCGGACTGGGCGGACAACCACTCGCGTTGCCGCTGACCACCGTGGTGATGGCTGCAGATTCACATCCGGTGAGCGGGGTTCGGATCGGCTGGAGTGCGGCCGCCGGCAGCGGCATCGTCGCGCCTGACACCTCCGTGACCGATGCACAGGGCCGGGCCAGCGCCATCTGGAGCCTCGGGTCGCTCCCAGGGGCACAGACCGCAAGCGCCACAAACCCCGCACTCACCCCCACCGCGGTGCACTTCCACGGAACGGCGATCGTCCCGCAGCCCTCCAGCATTACCGGCACCGTGGCAGTCAGTGACTCGCTGTTTCAGGCACCGCCCGCCAACCGCGGCCTCCGCGGCGCCATGCGCCTCTCCGCGGAACCGGCCGGGGCAGGGCTCCGGCGCCACGACACCCCGTCGGCCGATATCCCGGGTGAACTGCTGCTCACGCTCGCGCCGCAGGCGATCAACGCGCCGAGCCCGCGGTTCCTGCGGGCGGCGCCGGCCGCGGCCCAGGTTGCCGCGAGCATGCGGGGGGTGCTCGCGCCGCACCTTGCCGGCGGCGCCGTGCGGCTGAGCGGCCTCGCGCCCGTCATCCGGCTGGCCCGGATCCGGGTCTCGGCTGGCGCCGACGTCGATTCGGTGATGCGCGCACTCGGAGGAGACCCGGCCGTGCTGTCCGTCGCCCGCTCACCGCTGGTCCGTGCGGATCGGGCCCCGCCCGCGGGTCCCGTGAGGCCGGGCAATGTGCCCAACGATCCCAACTACCCGAACCAGTCGTGGCACTACGCGATGATCGACCTGCCCCGCGCCTGGTCGATCACCACCGGATCCGCGAGCGTGGTCGTCGCGGTTCTCGACAACGGCATCGTCTTTCATCACCCCGGCATCGGCATCGCCGGAGGTAGCTACCTCGCCGCCGGCGGGAATCTGCGGAACGACGGCTACGACTTCGTCTCCGCGGGCGTATTCGCCGACTCAATCTGCGCTGGCGGGAGCAGCGACAACGCCGGCGATGGCGACGGGTATGACCCCGATCCGTCCATTCCCGACGATCGCATCACGGCACCAAGTTGTCTCGGGCCGCGTGACTCGCTGGGCGGCCACGGGCTGCATGTTGCGGGAACCATCGGCGCAATCGGCAATGACGGGCTGTCGACCACCGGCGTGAACTGGCAGGTCGGCATTCGTCCGGTGCGCGTGCTGGGGCTGGACGGCGGGGACTACTTCGACATCGCCAACGGCGTGCTGTACGCCGAGGGATTTCCAGTCGACGATGGCCACGGCGGTTTCATCCAGTTGCCGTCCGGGGCGCCACCCGCGCGGATCATCAATCTCAGCCTGGGCGGTCGCTGTCTGCAGGGCGCCGACCCGCTGCACACCGCGATCTCGGCCGTAACGGACCCGACGCTCCCCAATGGTGGAGCGCTGGTGGTCGCCTCGGCGGGCAATGACAACACCAGCATCGCCCCCTGTCCCGCGGCGTACCCTGAGGTGCTTGCCGTTGCCGCCGTGGGGCCCGCCGGGACCCGCGCGAGCTACTCGAACTTCGGGGCGTGGGTCGGCATCGCGGCGCCGGGCGGGGAGACCTCGGCGCCCGACGCGACGTACTGGGTCTACTCCACGGTCTGCAACTTCGCCGTCACACCGGCCCCGTGCACTCCGCGGGAGGCCCGGCTGCCAGGCACCTCGATGGCCGCGCCGCACGTCAGCGGGGTCGCGGCGTTGCTCCTGGCCCAGAACCCTGGGCTCTCGGCCCAGACGCTCCGAAGTATGCTCACCGGATTCGCGACCCCCGTCAGCGCCTCACAACAGATCGGTGCCGGGATCGTGAATGCGAGGAACGCGCTCACCCAGACGACCGCGCCGTCACATCAGCTCTACGTGCGGGCCGTCGACGCGCTCTCCGGGGCGACGGTCGCGACCGCGCCTGCCGTGGGGGGCAACTACACCCTCAGCGGTCTGCCGGACGGGAGCTACTACGTGGTCGCCGGCGAGGACGAGGCAACCGATGGCCTAATCGGACTGCCGGGCCGGCGCTTCGGGGTCTTTGGCGGCAACGCGGCGCCGACCCCGGTGCTCGTCTCCACGGCCCAGGGCGGTTTCGCGTCGTTCGTGGTGGGTTACCCAGGCGAGCGGGAGCCGAACGATCTGCCAGCGGGCGCGACTCGCCTGCTGCTCGATGGTGCGGTGCAGGGGGAGCTGACCGCTGCGGGAGACAACGTCGACTATTTCCGGGTCAGCATTCCGGCGGCCGGGACCTACAGCTTCGAGACCACCGGCGGGCAGGGGGCGTTCTGTTCCTTCGCGCTGGATCTCAACACCACGCTGACCCTGTACGACTCGGCCCAGGCGCAACTGGCCCAGAATGCGGACATCGATCTGGCGCACAACAACTTCTGCTCCCGGATCACCCAGTCGCTGTCGGCCGGAACGTACTACCTGGCCGTCACCCGCGGTGACTTCTTCGGCTTCGGGCCTCACTCAGGGCGCTACATCCTCGCCGCCCGAACCGGACCCTAGCCGGGTGCGCGCCGTCGACTCGGCTCGGCTTGACCCAACCTCTTCCGGCCGCTACCTTTGCCAGTCTTTCCCGGACCGCCCGGGGCTCAGGTTCAGTTTCCAAGCAGGGTTATGCCGACCATCAATCAGCTCGTCCGCAAGAACCGCAAGGCGCCCGTCTACAAGGACAAGTCGCCCGCGCTGAAGAAGAATCCCTTCCGCCGCGGCGTCTGCACCCGCGTCTACACGACCACCCCCAAGAAGCCGAACTCGGCTCTCCGCAAGGTGGCGAAGGTCCGGCTCACGAACGGGTTCGAAGTCATCGCCTACATTCCCGGCGAAGGGCACAACCTGCAGGAGCACTCCATCGTGCTGGTGCGCGGTGGGCGGGTGAAGGACCTGCCGGGCGTCCGGTATCACCTGGTCCGGGGCGCGCTCGACGCGGCGGGTGTGAACGATCGCCGGCGTAGCCGGTCCAAGTATGGCGCCAAGCGTCCGAAGGCCGCTGGTGCCGGCGCGGCTGCCAAGGGAGGTAAGAAGTGAGCCGCCGCAACAAGGCCGTCCGCCGTCCCGTTCCGGCGGATCCACGGTACGACAGCCAGACGGTGTCGAAGTTCATCAACTCCCTGATGTTCGAGGGGAAGAAGAGCACGGCCGAGCGGATCTTCTATTCCGCCATGGACCTGATCGAGGAGCGGACCGGCCAGCCCGGGGTGACCGTCTTCAAGCAGGCCATCAATAACGTGAAGCCCGCCCTCGAGGTGAAGAGCCGCCGGGTCGGTGGCGCCTCCCTTCAGGTGCCGGTCGAAGTGCGGCCGGAGCGCCGGGCCGCGCTGGCCATGCGCTGGGTGATCGACTTCGCCCGGTCTCGCTCCGAGAAGACCATGCAGGAGCGGCTGGCGGCGGAGCTGATCCTGGCTTCCAAGGGCGAGGGGAATGCCCTCAAGAAGAAGGAAGACACCCATCGGATGGCCGAGGCCAATCGGGCCTTCGCGCACTACCGCTGGTAGTCCCCGGGGTGGGTGGGGAAGGAACGTCGGGGCGGCCCAAGGGGCCGCCCCGATTGCGTTTCCGGGGTCTCCAGACCGTTGACAACGGTGCCCTCGACGTTATCTTCCCCGGGCTTTGGTAATTCGGCGTCCGCCGGTGGCCAGCCAGTACGGCCCCAGGGGCGGGGTTGATCCAAGAGACATCGGGTCGTGTGACGGCCGGTTCCAGTAGCTCGGAGCCCCGCCTGCCACCTCCGGCCTTCTGACGAAAACGCGTGGGGCCGTCTGGTCCTCGTTGGGGTGAAAGCCCTGACGTGCGCGGAGCGATACCACCGGGGTTTCCCGGGTCGGTCGCCCCGCTTTTTCGCTGGTAGAGGGTCCCGCGACGCGGGCCCGCCGGCGGCCCCGCTGACGCTGTGTTCACAGCCGCGGGCAACCACGAAGCGACTGGAATAGAGACAGGGAATGGCGCGCGAAACTCCACTCGATCGGTACCGGAACATCGGCATCATGGCGCACATCGATGCCGGAAAGACCACGACTACCGAGCGGATCCTCTACTACACCGGCAAGAACTACAAGATCGGTGAAGTGCACGAGGGTGCGGCCACGATGGACTGGATGGAGCAGGAGCAGGAGCGCGGCATCACCATCACGTCCGCGGCAACGACGTGCTTCTGGATGCGGGACAACATCCAGTACCGGATCAACATCATCGACACCCCCGGCCACGTGGACTTCACGGCCGAGGTGGAGCGCAGCCTCCGGGTACTCGATGGCGCGGTGACGCTGCTCGACTCGGTGGCCGGCGTGGAGCCGCAGACCGAGACGGTGTGGCGCCAGGCCGACCGGTACGAGGTGCCGCGGCTCATCTTCGCGAACAAGATGGACCGCATCGGCGCGGACTTCTTCCGCTGCCTGGACATGATCCGGGACCGGCTGACCAAGAAGGCGCATCCGCTGCAGCTGCCGGTGGGCTCGTCGGACACCTTCACCGGGCACATCGATCTGATCCGCCAGGTGGAGATCGTGTTCGACGACCAGACGCTCGGGAAGACCTTCACCGAGATGCCGATCGCCGACGCATACAAGGAGCAGGCGGCCAAATTCCGGCACGACCTGATCGAGGCGGCGATCGAGCACGAGGACGCGCTGCTCGAGAAGTACCTCGGCGGCGAGGAGCTGACGGAGAAGGAGATCCGCGGCGCGATCCGGAACGCCACGCTGAACCACGGCTTCGTGCCGGTGCTGTGCGGCGCCTCGTTCAAGAACAAGGGCGTGCAGGCGCTGCTCGACTCGGTGATCGACTACCTGCCGTGCCCGACCGACGTGCACGAGATCCAGGGGCATGTGCCGCTGCACGATGACGAGCACATCACCCGGACCCCGAAGGATGATGCGCCGTTCGCGGCGCTGGCCTTCAAGATCGCGACCGACCCCTTCGTGGGCCGGCTCACCTTCTTCCGGGTCTATTCGGGCAAGCTGGATGCGGGCAGCTACGTGTACAACGCGACCAAGGACAAGAAGGAACGGGTCGCCCGGCTGCTGCAGATGCATGCGAACAAGCGGGAGGAGATCCAGGAAGTGCTCGCCGGGGATATCGGCGCGGCGATCGGCCTCAAGGACACCCGCACCGGCGACACGCTGTGCGACGAGGACATGCCGATCATCCTGGAGGCGATGAAGTTCCCGAACCCGGTCATCGACGTCGCCATCGAGCCGAAGACCAAGGCGGACCAGGACAAGCTGGCGATCGCCCTGCAGAAGCTGCAGGAGGAGGACCCCACGTTCCGGGTCCGGACCGACGTGGAGACCTCGCAGACGATCATCGCGGGCATGGGCGAGCTGCACCTGGAGATCCTGGTCGACCGCATGAAGCGGGAGTTCAAGGTCGAGGCGAACGTCGGGCAGCCGCAGGTGGCCTTCCGCGAGACGATCACCCGCCGGGTGGAGGACGTCGAAGGCAAGTTCATCCGGCAGTCGGGCGGCAAGGGCCAGTACGGCCACTGCGTGATCCACCTCGAGCCGTCGAAGCCGGGTGAAGGCTTCATCTTCGAGGACAAGATCGTCGGGGGCGTGATCCCGCGGGAGTTCATCAAGCCGATCGAGGCCGGGATCCGCGAGGCGCTGGAGAACGGTATCCAGGCCGGCTACCCGGTGGTGGACGTCAAGGCGACGCTGGTCTACGGCAGCTACCACGACGTGGACAGCTCGGAAATGGCCTTCAAGATCGCGGGGTCGATGGCCTTCAAGGCGGCGGCTCAGCAGGCCAAGCCGATCATCCTCGAGCCGGTGATGGAGGTCGAAGTCGTGACCCCCGCCGACTTTCTCGGCAATGTCGTGGGCGACCTCTCGGGGCGCCGCGGCAAGGTCGGCGGGATGACCCAGCGAGGCGAGGCGCAGGTGGTGGCGGCGCACGTCCCGCTCAAGGAAATGTTCGGGTACTCGACCCAGCTGCGCAGCATGACGCAGGGCCGGGCGGTATACTCGATGGAGTTTGCGCATTACGAGGAAGTACCGAAGTCGATCGCGGAAGCGATCATCGCGAAGAAGAAGTCCTAGGGCCGATCACCGCACGCTGACCGTAGACAGCCTAGTCACCTCGAGGACCGTATGGCCAAGGCCAAATTCGAGCGCAATAAGCCCCATGTGAACGTCGGCACCATCGGCCACGTTGACCACGGCAAGACCACCACCACGGCCGCGTTGACCAAGGTCACCGCGGACAAGGGCCTCTCGGCGTACGTCCCGTACGACACCGTCGCCAAGGCGTCGGAGTCGCAGGGGCGCCGCGATCCGACCAAGATCCTGACGATCGCGACGAGCCACGTCGAGTATTCCACGGAGAAGCGCCACTATGCGCACGTGGACTGCCCGGGCCACGCGGACTACGTGAAGAACATGATCACGGGCGCCGCCCAGATGGACGGGGCGATCCTCGTGGTGAGCGCGGTCGACGGCCCGATGCCGCAGACCCGCGAACACATTCTGCTGGCGCGTCAGGTGAACGTGCCGTCGATCGTCGTGTTCCTCAACAAGTGCGACCTCGTGGACGACCCCGAGCTCCTCGACCTGGTCGAGCTCGAAGTCCGCGAGCTGCTCAGCAAGTACGAGTATCCGGGCGACGACCTGCCGGTCATCCGGGGCGCGGCGATGCCCGCCATCAAGGGTGAGAAGCAGTGGGTCGACAAGATGTGGGAGCTGCTGAACGCCCTGGACACCTACATCCCGGAGCCGAAGCGCGAAGTCGACAAGCCGTTCCTGATGCCGGTCGAGGACGTCTTCTCGATCACCGGCCGCGGCACCGTCGCGACCGGCCGTATCGAGCGCGGCAAGATCAAGGTCGGCGAGGAAGTCGCGCTGGTCGGCTTCAACTCCGAGAAGAAGACCACGGTCACCGGCGTCGAGATGTTCCGCAAGCTGCTCGACGACGGCCAGGCCGGCGACAACGTGGGCCTGCTGCTGCGCGGCATCGAGAAGAACGATGTCGAGCGCGGCATGGTGCTGGCCAAGCCGGGCAGCATCACCCCGCACACGGAGTTCATGGCCGAGGTCTACGTCCTGACCAAGGAAGAGGGCGGCCGGCACACCCCGTTCTTCAAGGGGTACCGCCCGCAGTTCTACTTCCGGACCACGGACGTGACCGGCTCGGTGGAGCTGCCCGAAGGCGTCGAGATGGTGATGCCGGGTGACAACATCCAGATGCGGATCACCCTCATCATCCCCATCGCGATGGAAGAGGGCCTGCGGTTCGCCATCCGTGAGGGCGGCCGCACCGTCGGCGCCGGCGTGGTGACGAAGATTCTGAAGTAGAGCGGGCCCCCGCGCCCGCCCGTAAGGGGCGGGCCCGGTGCCCCGGGGCGGGCGCAGAGGCTCGCCCCCACAGTCGATTGAGGAACTTATGGCGCAACGCATTCGGATTCGCTTGAAGGCCTTCGACCACGGCGTGCTGGACCAGGCCGCGGCGGACATCGTCCGCACCGCGGAGAAGACCGGCGCGCAGGTGTCCGGTCCGATCCCGCTGCCGGTGAAGATCCAGCGGTGGACGGTGCTGCGCAGCCCGCACATCGACAAGAAGAGCCGGGAGCAGTTCGAGCTCCGCACTCACAAGCGGCTCCTCGATATCAACGACTCGCGGCCCCAGACGATGGACGCGCTGACCAAGCTCGACCTGCCGGCGGGTGTGGACGTGGAGATCAAGGTCGAATAGCCATGGCAAACGGACTGATCGGGCGCAAGCTCGGCATGACCCGCGTCTTCACGGAAGACGGCTCCTCGGTCCCGGTGACGGTGATCGAGGCCGGCCCCTGCCGTGTCCTGCTGGTGAAGGACGGCGCGGTGCAGCTCGGCTACGGGGCGCAGGCGCCCCAGCGCATCAGCAAGGCGATCGTGGGGCACGCCAAGGCGGCGACCCTCGACGCTGCGCCGAAGATCCTCAAGGAATTCGGCAACAACGAACAGAGCTACAAGCCGGGTGACACCGTCACCGTCGGCATCTTCGCCCCGGGCGAGCTGGTCAAGGTCACCGGGACGAGCAAGGGTCGCGGGTTCCAGGGCGTGGTCCACCGCTACGGCATCGGCGGCGGTCCGGCCTCGCACGGCAACACCCGCCACCGCAAGCCGGGTTCGGTCGGAGCCGGCACCGACCCGTCGCGGGTCATCAAGGGCAAGCGGATGCCGGGTCACATGGGCGCCGAACGCCACACCGAGCTCGGACTCAAGGTCGTGAAGATCGACGCCGAGCGGAACCTGCTGTTCGTGCGCGGTGCGGTTCCCGGCGCGAAGCACGGCATCCTCCTCGTCAACAAGCAGCATGGCAGGAGCCGCCATGATTGAGGCCCCGCATTTCTCGTCCGCCGGCGCCCGGAAGAGCGCCGACCTCGCCCTGCCGGAGGAGTTCTTCGACGGCACGGTGAACGGCCCGGTCATGCATGAGGCGGTGAAGGTGTTCCTGGCCAATCAGCGCCAGGGCACGGCCGCGACCAAGACCCGCGGGCTCGTCTCCGGCGGCAACCAGAAGCCGTGGAAGCAGAAGGGCACCGGCCGGGCCCGTCAGGGCTCGATCCGCGCCCCGAACTGGCCGGGGGGCGGCAAGGTGTTCGGCCCGCAGCCGCGCGACTACCGGCTCGGCATGCCGAAGAAGGTGAAGCAGCTGGCCCGCAAGAGCGCGCTCAATGCCCGCGCAGCCGAGGGCGGGCTGTACGTGGTGGAGCGGTTCGAGCAGCAGAGCCCGCGGACGAAGGAGCTGGTCGCGCTGCTGGAGAAGCTGGGCGTCGACGGGAAGAAGGTCCTCTTCCTGACCCACGGCGTGAGCGAGGCGCTGTACCTGAGCGCCCGCAACCTGGCAAAGGTGGATGTGCTGCCGTACTCCGATGCGTCGGCGTACGACATCATCTGGGCGGAAGTGGTGGTGGTCGAGGAGCCGGCGCTGTCGGGTGAGCGGGCCGAGCCGTTCGTGCGGACGTTCGTCCCCGCGCCGAAGACCACCCCCGAGGCTGCCGCGCCCCGGCCGAAGAAGGCTGTGGTGAAGAAGGCGGCCGCCAGGGCCGCGAAGGCCGACAAGGCGGAGAAGAAGGCCACCAAGAAGGCTGCCAAGCCCGCCGCCGAGAAGAAGGCCGGGAAGCCCAAGGCGGGGAAGAAGGCGGCGCCGAAGAAGGCCGCCGACAAGAAGCCGGCCGCCAAGAAGGCCGCGCCCAAGAAGAAGGGGGGCAAGTAGATGCCCGCGCTCCACGAGACAATCGTCCGGCCGGTAGTGACCGAGAAGTCGTCGGCCGCCTATCAGATGCGGAAGGAGTACGCGTTCGAGGTGCACCCGTCGGCCAACAAGCACCAGATCCGCGAGGCGCTGCAGTCGCTCTTCGGCGTGACGGTGACCGACGTGCGGACGATGCAGATGCGGCGGGACACGGTCGTCCGGGGCAAGACCAAGGGTCTGACCGCCCGGTGGAAGAAGGCGATCGTCACCCTGAAGGACGGGGATACCCTCCCCGTGTTCGAGGGCTGATATGGGCATCCGTCAATTCAAGCCGGTCACGCCCGGCTCGCGGTTCCGCTCGGTCTCGGATTTCGCCGAGATCACCAAGGACACGCCGGAGAAGAGCCTGCTGGAGCCGCTCCGTAAGTCCGGCGGGCGGAACAACAAGGGCCACGTCACGATGCGGTACATCAGTGGCGGCCACAAGCAGATGTACCGCAAGATCGACTGGAAGCGGAACAAGTTCGGGGTGCCGGGCAAGATCGCGGCGATCGAGTACGATCCCAATCGCAGCGCCCGCATCGCCCTGGTGTTCTACGCCGACGGCGAGAAGCGCTACATCCTGCATCCGAAGGGCCTGAACGTGGGCGACACGGTGCTGTCGGGGCCGGGCGTCGATCCGCGGGTCGGGAACGCCATTCCGCTCGGGGAAGTGCCGCTGGGCGAGACGGTGCACTGCGTCGAGCTCAAGATCGGCAAGGGCGGCCAGATGGCCCGCTCGGCCGGCGCCGGGGTGCAGGTGGTCGCGAAGGAAGGCGACTACGTGACGGTGCGGCTCCGCTCGACCGAAATGCGCCGGGTGCATGCCAAGTGCATGGCCACCCTGGGTGAAGTCGGCAATGCGGAGCACGAGCTGCTGTCGCGGGGCAAGGCGGGCAAGACCCGCTGGCTGGGCCGCAAGGGCCGGGTCCGCGGCGTCGCGAAGAACCCCGTCGACCACCCGCTGGGCGGCGGCGAGGGCAAGACATCGGGCGGCCGTCCGCCGGTGAGCCCGTGGGGCAAGCCGGAGGGCCGCAAGACCCGCCGGCGGAAGAAGGCGTCGAACCAGTTCATCGCTCGCGGACGGCGCCGCGGGAAGGCCACCGGAGGGAACGGCTGATGTCGCGCAGCATCAAGAAGGGTCCGTTCGTCCAGGCGTCGCTGCTGGACAAGGTCCAGGCGATGAACGCCCGGAACGAGAAGAAGGTCGTGAAGACCTGGAGCCGGGCGAGCACCATCCTGCCCGAGTTCGTGGGGCACACCTTCGCGGTGCACAACGGGAACAAGTTCGTCCCGGTGTACGTGACCGAGAACATGGTCGGCCACAAGCTCGGCGAGTTCGCCCCGACCCGGCTGTTCCGCGGGCACAGCGGCAAGCTGGTGGCGGACAAGAAGGCCAAGGCGGAGTGACCATGGAAGCCCGTGCGATCCAGCGCCATGCGCGCCAGTCGTCCCGGAAGATGCGGCTCGTCGTGGATCTCATCCGCGGCAAGAACGTGAGCGAGGCGTACGCCATCCTCAAGTTCAACAAGAAGTACGCCGCGAAGCAGATCGAGAAGACGCTGCGGTCGGCCGTGGCGAACGCGGAGCAGGCGGCGATGGCGGCCAACGAGAGCCTCGACATCGATGAGCTGGTGGTGACCAAGGCGATCATCAACATGGGCACGCCGCTCAAGCGCTTCCAGTCGGCCGCGCAGGGCCGCGGAGTGCCGATCAAGAAGCGCACGTCGCACGTGGAGATCCACGTCGGTACGAAGGAGACCAAGTAATGGGTCAGAAAACCCATCCGATCGGGTTCCGCCTCGGCATCGTCAAGCCCTGGTCGTCCCGCTGGTTCGCCACCAAGGAAATGCCTGCCCTCCTGAAGGAGGACGAGCTCATCCGGAAGTACCTCAAGGCGCGTCTCGGACACGCGGCGATCGCGCTGATCGACATCGAGCGCAAGCCGGGCAAGGTGACCGTGACGGTGCACACCGGCCGGCCGGGTGTCGTGATCGGCAAGCGGGGCGCCGAGGTCGACAAGCTGCGCGACGAGCTGGCGCAGCTGACCGGCAAGGAAGCCGCGATCAACGTCGAGGAGATCAAGCGGCCGGAAGTCTCGGCCCAGCTGGTCGCCGACAACATCTCGCACCAGCTGATGCAGCGGATCTCGTTCCGCCGCGCGATGAAGCGGGCGGTGCAGAGCGCCATGCGGATGGGGGCGCAGGGGATCAAGGTGCGGGCCGGCGGCCGCCTGGGCGGAGCCGAGATCGCGCGAACCGAGTCGTACCGCGAGGGCCGGGTGCCGCTGCACACGCTGCGGGCCGACATCGACTACGCCACCAGCACGGCGAAGACGACCTACGGCACGATCGGGATCAAGGTCTGGATCTTCAAGGGTGAAGTCGTGGAAGATGTCTCGGGCCGTACCTACAGCACGGGGAACTGACCGATGCTGGCACCGAAGCGCGTCAAATTCCGCAAGACGTTCAAGGGCCGGACCAAGGGCACCGCGACCCGCGGGAGCGCCGTCTCTTTCGGCGAGTTCGCCCTGATGACCCTGGAGCCGGGCTGGGTGAGCAACCGGCAGATCGAGGCCGCGCGTGTCGCGCTGACCCGCGAGATGAAGCGTGGCGGCAAGGTCTGGATCCGGATCTTCCCGGACAAGCCGATCACGAAGAAGCCCGCCGAGACCCGCATGGGGAAGGGCAAGGGCAATCCCGAGGGCTGGGTGGCGGTGGTGCGCCCGGGCCGGATCATCTTCGAGGTCGAGGGCGTGACCGAAGAGCTGGCCAAGAAGGCGCTGGCGCTGGCGTCCGCGAAGCTGCCGGTGCGGACCCGGTTCATCCACCGCCAGGAGGACTGAGCGATGAAGGCGACCGAACTGACCGAGATGTCGGTGGACGATCTGAAGGCGAAGCTGGCCGAGCTGACCGAGGAGCGCTTCCGGCTCCGGTTCCGCTCCGCGACCGAATCGCTGGAGAACCCGATGCGGTTCCGCGCGCTGCGCCGGGACATCGCCCGGCTGCACACGCTGCTGCGGGCCCGCGAGCTGGCGAAGTAACCGGACGGCGAGAACGAGACCATGACCGAAACGACGAAGGCCCGCAGCCAGCGCAAGACCCGCACGGGGGTCGTGACCAGCGACAAGATGACCAAGACGGTCACGGTCACGATGACGCGGCGCTTCGCGCACGCGCAGTACGGGAAGCAGATCACCCGGTCCACCAAGGTGAAGGCGCGGGACGAGAAGCTTGGCGCCCGGACCGGCGACACCGTGCGCATCATGGAGACCCGCCCGGTCGCCAAGACGGTGCGCTGGCGGGTGATTGAAATCGTGGAGCGTGCCAAGTGATCCAGCAAGAATCGATCGTCAAGGTTGCCGACAACTCGGGGGCCCGGCGCGCGCTGGTGATCCGGGTGCTCGGCGGCAGCCGCCGCCGCTACGCCGGGGTCGGCGACAAGGTGGTCGTGGCCATCAAGGACGCGATCCCGACCGGCCAGGTGAAGAAGGGCGACGTGGCCAAGGCGGTCATCGTGCGCACCGTGAAGGAGACCCGCCGCAAGGACGGGTCCTACATCCGGTTCGACGAGAACGCGGTGGTGCTGATCAACGACCAGGGCGAGCCCCGGGCGACCCGCATCTTCGGGCCGGTGGCGCGCGAGCTGCGCGAGAAGCGGTACATGAAGATCGTCTCGCTCGCGCCGGAGGTGCTCTAGCATGAAACCGCTCGTCTACAAGAAGGCGAAGCGCATCCGGCACCTGCCGCCGGTTCGCCAGATCCTGCACATCACCACCGGCGACACGGTCCAGGTGGTGTCGGGCGAGGACAAGGGGAAACGGGGGAAGGTGCTCCGCGTGTACCCGAAGACCGGCCGCGTGGCGGTGGAAGGCGTCAGCATCATCAAGAAGCACCAGCGCCCGACCCAGAACGCGCAGGGCGGGATCATCGAGCGCGAGGCGCCGATCCATCATTCGAAGCTGATGCTCATCGACCCGAAGTCGGGCGAGCCCACCCGCATCCGCCGGCGGAAGGACACCGACGGGACGCTGGAGCGCATCGCCGTCAAGTCGGGTGAGTCCATCCCGAGGAATCGCTGACGATGGCCGAGACCCAGGACAAGGCCGCGAAGGCCGCGAAGACCCCGAAGGCCGAAGCGCCGAAGGGCAGCAAGCGCGACAAGGAAAAGGCGGCGGCGCTGCCGACCGATGCGGCGCCCAAGTCCGCCGAAGGCGTGCCGCGCCTGAAGACGTACTATGACAAGGTGATCCGCCCGAACCTGACCAAGCAGTTCGGGCTGACCAACCCGCACGAGGTGCCCCAGATCGTGAAGGTGGTCCTGAACGTCGGGATGGGCGAGGGCGCCAAGAATCCGAAGGTGATCGACGCCGTCGTCGAAGAGCTGATGATCATCAGCGGACAGCGGCCGGTGATCCGCCGGGCCAAGAAGGCGATCGCCAACTTCGGCCTGCGGGAAGGGCTGCCGATCGGAGTGTCGGTGACGCTCCGCAACGCGCGGATGTACGAGTTTCTCGACCGTTTCATCAACGTGTCGGTGCCCCGGATCCGGGACTTCAAGGGGCTGCCGAACAAGAGCTTCGATGGTCGCGGGAACTACACGCTGGGCATCAAGGAGCAGATGATCTTCGCCGAGATCGACTTCGACAAGGTCGAGCAGATCCACGGGATGGACATCACGCTGGTGACCAACGCCGGCCGCGATGACCTGGCGATGGCGCTGCTCCGGGAGTTTGGCTGGCCCTTCCGCGGCGAAACGCCGCTGGCCGTGGCCTAAGAGGAGAGACGATGGCAAAGACTTGCTGGATCGAGCGGGCCAAGCGCACGCCGAAATTCAAGGTCCGGGCCGTGCGGCGCTGTCAGCGCTGCGGCCGGAGCCGCGCCGTCCTGCGGAAGTTCGGCCTGTGCCGTATCTGTTTCCGCGACATGGCGCTCCGGGGCGAAATCCCGGGTGTCCGCAAGGCCAGCTGGTAGGGGAGCCAGAACGATGAGCATGACAGATCCCGTCGCGGACATGCTGACCCGCATCCGCAACGCGTGCGCCGCCGGTCACAAGCGTGTGGACGTCCCGGTGAGCAAGCTGAAGAGCGAGCTCGCCCGACTGCTCCGCGACAACCACTACATCGCGGACTACAAGATCCTCGATGACGGGGCCCGCGGGGTGCTCCGGCTGTACCTCAAGTACCATGGGGACCAGCCGGTCATCCGCGAACTCCGCCGCGTCTCCTCCCCCGGACTCCGGCGCTACGTGAAGTCGCGCGAGATTCCGCGGATCAAGAACGGCCTCGGCATGGCGATCGTGTCCACGCCCAAGGGGCTGATGAGCGACCGCGACGCGCGGTCGGCGAACCTGGGCGGCGAGCTCCTCGCCGTCGTCTGGTAAGAGGCGAGCATGTCGCGTATCGGCAAGAAGCCGGTGGCGGTGCCCAAGGGTGTCACCGTGACCCAGAGCGGACACAAGCTGTCCGTGAAGGGCCCCAAGGGTGAACTCTCCCGCACCTTCCATCCGGAGATCCAGATCGCGGTCCAGGGCGACCAGGTCATCGTGACCCGGCCCTCCGACGAGCCCAAGCACAAGGCGCTCCACGGCCTGACTCGCAGCCTGGTCCAGAACATGGTGGACGGGGTGGCCAAGGGCTTCCTCAAGGTCCTCGAGATCCAGGGCGTCGGCTACAAGGCCGAGCCGAAGCCGTTCGGCCTGCAGCTGGCCCTCGGCTTCTCCCACCCGGTGCAGTACAAGGCGCCGGCCGGGATCAAGTTCACGGTGGACAACAACACCGTCGTGAAGATCGAGGGCGCGGACAAGGAGATGGTGGGGCAGGTGGCCGCGGAGATCCGCAGCCTCCGCAAGCCCGAGCCGTACAAGGGCAAGGGCGTGCGCTACCAGGGTGAAGTCGTGCGCCGCAAGGCCGGCAAGACAGGAGCCAAGTAACCATGCGTGCAGTCAAGTCGCCGTCCGGGCGGCATGAGCTCCGTGCCCGGCGGCATCTCCGGGTGCGCAAGAAGGTCGCCGGCACGGCCGAGCGGCCGCGGCTGGCGGTGTTCCGCTCGCTGAAGCACATCTACGTCCAGCTGGTCGATGACGATCGCGGTGTCTGCCTGCTCGGCATCAGCGACGGGTCCGAGGGCGTGACCGTCGACGGGGCCGGCAAGGTCGGCAAGGCCAAGGGTGTCGGCAAGGCGCTCGCGGCGAAGGCCAAGGCGGCCGGCATCTCCAAGGTGGTGTTCGACCGGGCTGGCTACCGGTATCACGGGCGCGTGAAGGCCGTCGCTGACGGCGCGCGCGAAGGCGGACTGGAGTTCTGACATGGCTGACGAACAGGGTGGGGCTCCCGCGGGTGCCGAAGGCGCACCGGCCGGCGGCGATCGGGGTCGCGGACGCGGTGGACGCGGCGGCCAGGGCGGCGGCGGACGGGGCCGGGGCGGCGATGGCCGCGGCGGCAAGCGGGGCGACCGCGGCGAGCGCGAGCACAGCGAGTTCATCGAGACCGTGGTGGCGATCAATCGCGTCGCCAAGGTCGTGAAGGGCGGCCGCCGGTTCTCGTTCAACGCCCTCGTCGCCATCGGCGATGGCAAGGGCAAGGTCGGCATTGCGACCGGGAAGGCGAATGAGGTCTCCGAGGCCGTGCGCAAGGCGGTCGAGGCGGCCAAGCGGAAGATGGTCGAGGTGCCGCGGGTCGGCGCCACGATCCCGCACGAGGTCTTCGGCGAGCACGGGGCGGGCAAGGTGCTGCTCAAGCCCGCGGCAAGCGGCACCGGGATCATTGCCGGCGGGTCGGTCCGCGCGGTGCTGGCCTGCGCCGGCATCACCGACATCCTCACCAAGAGCCTCGGGTCGAACAACCCGCACAACATGGTCCGGGCCACGATGGACGGACTGGCGCAGCTGGTGACCGCCCGGCAGATCGCGCGGGAGCGCGGGGTCGAGCTCGACCAGATCGCCTACCGCGCCCCGCAGGAGGTCTGAGCCATGGGTCGCAATCCAGTCGTCGGCCGTCAGGGCCCGGCGTATCACGCGGCGACGATCCCGGCGGAAGCCGACGCCAAGCGGCTGCACGTCAAGCAGATCCGCTCGGGGATCGGTCATTCGGAAACCATGAACCGGACGCTCAAGGCGCTGGGGCTGAACCACCATCAGTCGGTGTCCGAGCTCCCCAACAACGCGTCCGTCCGGGGCATGCTGTTCAAGGTGCGCCACCTCGTCGAGGTGGCGCCGGCCCAGGAGAAGTAAATGGCGGAGAAGAACACGCCGGTCACCCTGTCGAACCTCCGGCCCGCCCGCGGCGCGACGAAGAACAAGATGCGCGTCGGTCGCGGCCCCGGCTCCGGCAAGGGCAAGACCTCCGGTCGCGGCCACAAGGGTCACAAGGCCCGGCAGGCCGGTGAGACCAATCCCGGCTTCGAGGGTGGCCAGATGCCGATGTACCGGCGTCTGCCCAAGCGCGGCTTCACCAATCCCTTCAAGGTCACGGCCCAGCCGGTGAACCTGAAGGAACTCGCTCGCCTCAAGGCGACCGAGGTCAACCCCGACACCCTGCACGCCGCCGGCATCATCTCCAAGCGGGACGTGCCGGTGAAGCTGCTCGGGACGGGCGCCGCCGACCGCGCCTACACCGTGCAGGGAGTGGCGTTCTCGGCCTCGGCCCGCGAGAAGATCGAGCAGGCGGGCGGGAAGATCAGCGCCGAATGACCGCCGCCGCCCGCCCCAGTCTCGGGATGGATCCCGAGCTCCAGCGGAAGATCGGGTTCACCCTCCTGGCCCTGGTCATCTACCGGATCGGCGCGCACATCTTCGCGCCCGGGGTCAATGTCCAGGCGGTGACCGACTTCATCAAGAACTCGGCCGCCGCCGGGTTCTTCGGTTTGTACGACACCCTCGGCGGCGGGCTGTCCCGCGCGACGGTGTTCGCCCTGGGCATCATGCCCTACATCTCGGCCTCCATCATCTTCCAGCTGGGCGGCGGCATCATCCCGTCCATCGGCAAGATGCAGAAGGACGAGGAGGGCAAGAAGAAGCTGACCCAGTGGACCCGGTACATCACGGTCGCGATCGCGATGACCCAGGCCTACACCTTCGCGGTCTTCACCGAGAGCATCCCCGGCGCGGTCCCGGAGCCGACCTTCTGGACCCGGCTCGCCATGGTGGTGGTGCTGACCACCGGCGCCATCTTCGTCATGTGGCTCGGCGAACAGATCACCGAGCGCGGCATCGGGAACGGGATGAGCCTGCTCATCACCTTCTCGATCCTCGACCGGCTCTGGCCGGGCCTGGTGAACATGGCCGCCTTCTGGCGGGATGGCATCCTCACCTTCCCGAAGATCGTGCTCTTCGGCGCGATCCTGCTGAGCGTGGTGGCCGCGGTGACCGCGATGTCGCTCGCCGCCCGCCGGATTCCGGTGCAGATTCCGCGGAAGGTCATGGGCCGCGGCCGGATGACGCAGGGCCAGAAGACCTTCATCCCGATCCGGCTGATCACCGCCGGCGTGATGCCCATCGTGTTCGCCCAGACGATCATCATCGTGCCGGGCACCCTGGCGAGCTTCACCCAGAACGAGTGGCTCCGCAGCATGGCGGACTTCTTCACCCCGGGTGAGCTGCCGTACGACCTCAGCTTTGCGGTGCTGATCCTGCTCTTCAGCTACTTCTACACCTCCATCATCTTCAATTCGGTGGACCTGGCGGAGAACCTCAAGAAGCAGGGCGGGTTCATTCCCGGCGTGAAGCCGGGCGCGAGCACGGCCGACTACATCGACAACGTCCTGTCCCGGGTCACGCTCCCCGGTGCGCTCTTCCTCGCGCTGATTGCGATCATCCCGGTGACGATGAGCAAGCAGCTCGGCTTCACCCAGCAGTTCGGCGGGACTTCCGTGCTGATCGTCGTCGGCGTGCTGCTCGACACGATCGCGCAGATCCAGCAGCACCTGACCCTGCGGAAGTACGATAGCTTCATGAAGGCGGGGCGCATCAAGTTCCGCGGCCGGCAACAGCGGTTCATGTGATGCACGGCGCGTCGCGCCGCGCATCATCCTGAGCGTAGCGAAGGATCTCTCCACCATGCGAAGAGATCCTTCGTCGCTTCGCTCCTCAGGATGACAGAGAGGGAAACTCCCTCTTACCTTTCTTGCAGGTGCAGACCATGGACATTCTCCTCCTCGGACCTCCGGGCGCCGGCAAAGGCACCCAGGGTGCCCTCATGGCGGACCGCCTCGGCCTCCCCAAGTTCGCCACCGGCGACCTGCTCCGGGATGCGGTCAAGCGCGGGACTCCCGTCGGCCTCAAGGCCAAGGCGGTGATGGAAGCGGGGCAGCTGGTCAACGACGAGATCATCATGGGTGTCGTCCGTGAGGAGCTCGCCAAGCCCGAGGCCAGGAACGGCGTCATCTTCGACGGCGTCGTCCGCACCGTTCCCCAGGCCGAGGGGGTGACCCGCCTCCTGAACGAGCTGGGCCGCAAGATGGACGTGGTCCTGTTCTTCGACATTTCCGACGCCGAGATCCTGGCCCGGCTGGAGAAGCGCCGCACCATCGAGGGCCGCGCCGACGACGATCCCAAAGCGGTCGCCACCCGGCTCGCCGCCTATCGCGAGCAGACGGCGCCGGTGCTCGAGTGGTACCGCCAGCGCGGCGGGGTTCAGATCGTCCAGGCGGTCGGCAGCGTGGCGGAGATCGCGGCCACCGTGAAGACGATCCTCGGCCGGTAGCGGCGGCCCGCCGGGCTTCCGCTGTCAGCCGTTCGCCGAGGGCGCCATGATCACCATCAAGTCCCCCCGTGAAATCGAGACGATGGCCCAGGCGGGCCGCATCGTGGGCGAGACGCTCGCGCTGATGCGGCGGACCGTGCGTCCGGGGATCAGCACGCTGGAGCTCGACGACGTGGCGGAGGCATTCATCCGCAGCCACCCCGGCGCCAAGCCCTCGTTCAAGGGCCTCTACGGCTTCCCCAAGACGCTCTGCACCTCGATCAACGAGGAGATTGTCCACGGCATCCCCAGCGCCAAGCGGGTGCTTCGGGAGGGGAACATCGTCAGCATCGACGTCGGGGTGCAGCTGGACGGCCTGCATGCCGACTCGGCGACGACCGTCCCGGTGGGGGAGGTCTCGCCCGAAGCCACCCGGCTGCTGCGGGTCACCCAGGAGTGCCTGGCCGCCGGTATCGAACAGGCGCGCATCGGCAATCATGTGGGCGACATCGGCCATGCGGTCCAGCAGCTCGCGGAGGCCGCGGGTTTCGGAGTCGTGCGGGAGCTGGTCGGGCACGGCATCGGCACCCAGTTCCACGAGGAGCCCCAGGTCCCCAATCACGGGCAGCCCAAGCGCGGCCCGCGGCTGCTCGAGGGGATGACCATCGCCATCGAGCCGATGATCACCGCGGGGCATTACGCCACCCGGACCCTCCCCGACAAGTGGACCGTCGTGACGGCAGACGGCAGCCTGTCGGCTCACTTCGAACACACGGTCGCGATTCTCCGCGAGGGGCCCCGAATCCTCACGGGGTGATCGCTCGTCCGGACTGCGGGTCGGCGCTCCGCCGCTCCCGCCATCGCCGACCGCGAGGACCAGTCCGGATGCGTTTCGATCTGCTCCGTCTGCTGCTCTGCCTGTCGGGCCTGGGATGCCGTGAGTCCTCCCCGCCTGTCGTCTCCCCTCCGGTCCGGCTCCTCTTCATCGGCAACAGCCTCACCTACTCCAACAACTTGCCGGAGATGGTGCGCGCGCTCCTGCAGCGGGCGGGCAGGTCGCCGGTGGAGGTGCGCACCGTGGCCTATCCCAACTTCAGCCTGACCGAACATCGCCAGCAGGGCGATGCGGTCACGGCGATCCGGGAGACGGGATGGGACCTGGTCGTCCTGCAGCAGGGGCCGTCGTCGCTGCCGGAGAGCCGGGTGCAACTGGTGGCGGAGGCGCGGTGGTTCGCGGGAGAGGCGCGCGCCGCCGGCAGCCCGGTCGCGCTGCTCATGGTCTGGCCGGCCACCGACTACTTCGGATCGTTCGATGCGGTGCGGGATTCGTACCGGATTGCCGCGGACAGTGCGGGGGGGCGCTTCCTCGGTGCCGGCGAGGCGTGGCGGGCCGCCTGGCGGCGGGACTCCACCCTGAAATTGTACAGCAAAGATGGCTTCCATCCCTCGCCGATGGGGAGCTATCTGGCCGCCATGGTCGTGGCCGGCGCGCTGGAGGCGAAGGCGCTCGGCCGTGCCCCCGATACGCTGATGGTCTCGGGGGTACCGGTCGGCGTGACGCCGGCCCAGCGGGCCACGCTGGTCGCCTCCGCCCGGGAGGCCCTGGAGCCTACCCCGGTGCCGGTGCGTTAGGCGAGCGGCTCAGCCGTTCCTCCGCCGCCAGCCGGGTATCGGCGGCGGCCCGCTGCGCCTCCCGCAGTACCACCTCCGACTCGTCGGCGAGCACTCGCAGGTCCTCCGGACGGCCCGCCGCGTTCACGTTCAGCCGCAGATTCACCTGCGACCCCGCCGCGGTGGCCGCCGCGATAAGCGCCGCCATCACCGCATCACCCAGGGTGGAGGGAGGGCCCTCCCGCGCCGCCCGGCGGGCGAGCTGGGTTATCTGTCGGGAGAGTCTCACCACCTCGGCCGGCACCCTCGCCGCCCCTCGCCAGGCCGAGAGTGTTCGTTCGGCGCGCGCCTGATCGGAGCCCGAGGTGGAGCGGCGTGCCTCCAGGACGGCGAGAAAGGCCCGGGCGTCCTCATCGGCCAGTTCGAGCAGCCGGGCGCGGGCCCGATCGGCGGATTCGACCAGGTCGGCCAGGCCGGCCCGGTCATCGCTGCCCGCCTTCGTCTGAGCCAGGCGGCCCACCATTCCCGCGAGCGCGGCCGCGAGCGCAGCGCTGATCGCCGCCACCGAGCCTCCGGCCGGGGCGGGAGTGGCCGCGGCCACGCTGGCGGCAAATTCGGAAAGCCGGGGATCGTCGGACATGGGCGTTCACATGGAGATGAGGATCTTCGCGACGGCGATCGACTACTTCCCGCCCTGCAACACCTCCAGCAACCAGGCGTGAATCGCCGGATTGCCCGCGAGGACTTCGGAGTGTTCCACGCCCAGGTCCCGGCCGGTGAAATCGGTGATCAGGCCGCCCGCCTCGCGAACGAGCAGGATACCCGCGGCCGTGTCCCAGGCGGATAGTCGCTGCTCCCAGAATCCCTCGAAACGGCCGGCGGCCACGTCCGCCAGGTCGATGGCAGCGGAGCCCGGACGCCTGACCCCCGTCGCACTCAGCACGATGCGCGAGAGCTGTCCCAGGTACGGTTCCAGCTTGGCGAAATCGCGAAAGGGGAATCCGGTCCCGATGAGCGAATGTTCCGGGTCGCCGATGGTCGAGACGGCGAGCCGGGAACCTCCCTCCCATGCGCCCCCCCCGCGGGTGGCCGTGGAGAGGCGATCGAGCGGCACGTGCAGCACCGCCGCGGCCTCCAGCACTCCATCCACGGCGGCAGCGATGGAGACGGCGAAGGCCGGAAAGCCGTGCAGGAAGTTGGTGGTCCCATCGAGCGGATCCACGATCCACACCAGTCCCCGTGTCACCACCTCGGGGCTCAGCTCCTCGCCGACGACGCGCGACCCGGGCTCACCCTCAGTGAGCAGGCGGGTGATCAGCTCTTCGGAGTGCAGATCCACTTCGGTGGCCCAGTCGGCCCGTCCCTTCGCGGTCCAGCTCCGGGGATCCCGCGGGCGCTCGACCTGCCTGAGATACGCCCCGGCCTCCCGGCAGGCGGTGGTGGCGAGAGTCAGTAAGTCATTGGCCGATGCCATATTGCGTGCGCTCCCCGCGCCCGATAGCTTGCCCCGATGCCGCGAATCTTCTCCGGAATCCAGCCCTCGGGCGAGCTCCATATCGGCAACTGGCTCGGCGCGGTGCAGAACTGGGTCCGCCTGCAGCAGTCCTACGAATGCCTGTTCTGTGTGGTCGACCTGCACGCCATCACCGGGAAGTACGATGCCGGCTCTCTGGCGCAGCGCACCCGCGACATGGCGATCGGCCTGCTGGCCGCCGGTATCGATCCCGACCGGGTCACGCTCTTCGTGCAGTCACACGTGCCGGGGCACTCCGAGCTGCAGTGGCTGTTCAACACGATCACGCCGATCGGCGAGCTGGAGCGGATGACGCAGTTCAAAGATAAGTCCACCCGGTTCGAGAGCATCCCCGCGGGGCTGCTCAACTACCCGGTGCTGATGGCGGCCGACATCCTGCTCTATCGCGCCGACCTGGTGCCAGTCGGGGAAGATCAGGTCCAGCACCTCGAACTGACCCGGGAAATCTGCCGGAAGTGGAACGCCGAATTCGGCGGCGGGGAGGACTTCTTTCCCGAACCGCAGCCCCTCCTGACCGAAGCGAAGCGGATCATGGGTCTCGATGGCCAGGCCAAGATGTCGAAGAGCCTCGGCAACACCATCAATCTGCTGGAGTCGCCCGAGGAGGTCTGGGCCAAGCTGCGTCCCGCGAAGACCGATCCGGCGCGGGTCCGGCGGCAGGATCCTGGCAACCCCGACAACTGCAACATCTTCTCGCTGCACAAGTACTTCTCGCCGCCGGAGACGGTCGCGCTGGTCGATGCCAACTGCCGGAGCGCCGGCTGGGGTTGCATCGACTGCAAGAAGGTCCTCGCGGACAATCTCAACGCCGCGCTGGCCCCGATCCGCGCCCGGGCCGCGGAATACCAGGCCGCCCCCGACCGCGTCATGCAGGTGCTGGGCGACGGCGCCGCCCGCGCCCGCCGCATCGCCGGGGAGACGATGGACGGGGTGCGGGAGCGGATGGGGCTCCTGCCGGCAGGTTCCAATGGCTGACGCCGCCGGGGTGATGGCCTCGATGGAGAAGATCATCAAGGTCGCCGTCGAGCGCGGCGCCTCCGACCTGCACATCAAGGCCGGCGACGTCTTCCGCGCCCGCATCAACGGCAAGCTGGTCCCGCTCACCAAGCAGCGGCTGACGCCAGATCAGACCCGCACGATCGCGCTCAAGCTGCTCCCCAACGAGGATGACCGGGCCCGCCTCGACAAGGTCAAGGATTTCGACTGCTCCTGGGGGATGCCCGGCGTGGGCCGGTTCCGGGTCAATGTACTGCGCCAGCGCTCCTCGTTCATGGTGGTGATGCGGGTGATCCCCTTCACGGTGCCCAGCATCGAGGAACTTCGGCTCCCGCCCGCTGCCCGGCGCCTCGCCGAGATGGAGCAGGGGCTGGTGCTGGTGACCGGCGTCTCCGGGAGTGGCAAGAGCTCCAGCGTCGCGGCCATGCTCAATCACATCAATCAGAACCTGCAGCGCCACGTCGTGACCATCGAAAACCCCATCGAGTTCCTCCACCGCGACGTGAAGTGCTCGGTGACCCAGCGCGAGGTCGGTGTCGACACCGAGAGTTTTGCGATCGGTCTCCAGGCGGCGCTGCGACAGGACCCCGACGTGATCGTGATCGGGGAGATCTCGGATCACGAGACGCTGGACACGGCGATCAAGGCGGCGGAACGCGGGCACCTGGTCCTCTCCACCCTGCCGACCCCGGATGTGCACAGTACCATCGCCCGGCTTCACGCCATGTTCCCCGCGATCGAACGGGAGATCGGGCAGGTCCGCCTCTCGGAGGTGCTCCGCGGGGTGCTGTCCCAGCGGCTGATTCCGCGGGAGGACGAGGCGGGCCGAGTCGTCGCGGTCGAGGCCATGGTCGCCACCGCCACGGTCCGCGCCATCCTCAGAGACCCGGAGCGCATGCACGCCCTCCGTGCGGCGATGGCCGAGGGTGCGGAGGAGGGTATGCAGACGTTTGCCCAGGATGCGGAACGGCTCCTGGCCAGCGGAGCGATCACCGCCGAGGCCGCCGCCGCGTTCCGGGCGTGAAGCCCCGGGAGTTGTTCAAGGCCCTGATCGCGCTGCCGAGAGAGGCCGGCACCCCCGCCGCCGCCCGGGCCCGCGCCCTCCTGGCCGCTCACCTCGCCGACCTCGGCTTCCAGGTTCGCGAACTTCCCTTCAGCTTTCAGCCCGCCTCGCTCAACGCCTACCCGATCCTCGGAGCGGGCCTCGGATGGCTCACCCTGCTCGAGATCCCGGCCCTCCTGATCGGCACGCTCCCCGCCGCGCTGGCGCCGCTGGTCTGGTTCGGCGGGGCCGCGGCGCTGGGCGCACTGGCTTGGGGCATCGGATCGGGAGTCGAGGTTCCCGGGGCGGAGCGGCGGGGAGACGCCAATCTCGTGGCCACGCGGCCAGGCGCAGCCGTCCGCCGCTGGATCGTCGCCCACGTCGACACCAAGGCGCAGGGACACTCGATGGCCGGTCGTCTGGTTGCCGTCTGGATCATGCTGATGGCCGCGCTGCTCATGACGGGGCTGGTGGCCTGGCGACTGGTCGGCGGCGTCCCGGTCCCGGGCGGAGCGGTAGCTGCCGCCGCCGGGCTATCCCTCGCCGCCGGCGTCCTGGCGGGGCGGGGGCGGCTGCGTGGCACCTCGCCCGGGGCCAGGGACAACGGAACCGGGCTGCTGGCGGCCCTGGTCGCCGTGGAGACCGTTCAGGACGGCGGGGTTGGCTTCCTGTTCACCGGGGCGGAGGAGTTCGGTCTGGTGGGCGCCAGGGCGTTCGTGCGAGACGGCGGCGCGTTGGGCGGGCTGGAGGTGCTCAATCTCGACACCCTGACCGACCGGGGGGCGCTGTACCTCGTGGCGCATGATGCCCCGGGCCGGTTGCTGGCGGAGGAATGCCGGGCTGCATTCGCGGATGTCGCGACGCGGGTGATCGTCCGGCAACTCCCGCTCGGCATCCTGACCGACAGCGTTCCCCTGGCCCGCGCCGGGGCGCGGGCCCTGACCCTGGCTCGGATGGACTGGGCGGATCTGCGCCGTCTCCATACCGCTCAGGACTCCGTCGAGGCGCTCGGCCTCGACACCGCGGAGGCGGTGGGGAGGCTGGTCGGAGCGCTGCCGCTGCGGCGTTGACAACATTCTTTCCGCGCCTAGCTTTCACCAGAGGATGCATCGGGGCCCCCACCGGGGGGCCCCATTTCTTTTGCCCTGAAGCCACAGAATGTTCAATCCAAAGACGCACTGCGTGGTAGTCGTCGGCGCCCAGTGGGGCGACGAGGGCAAGGGGAAGCTGGTGGATGTGCTCGCCGAGCGGGCCGATCTCGTCGTCCGATATCAGGGCGGCGCCAATGCGGGCCACACCGTCTGCATCGGGGACGCACAGTTCATCCTGCAGCAGATCCCGTCGGGCATCCTGCACGAGACCAGCACCTGTATCGTCGGAAACGGTGTCGTCCTGGATCCGGAAACCTTCTTCCAGGAACTCGACGGACTTGCCACCAAGGGCGTGAGCGTCAAGGGCAGGATCTTCGTGTCGGACCGGGCGCACCTGGTGCTGCCATATCACAAGCTGCTGGACAAGGCGCACGAGCAGAGCCAGAAGATCGGCACGACGGGGCGCGGGATCGGCCCCGCGTACGAAGACAAGTACGGCCGTCGCGGGGTCCGGGTGGGCGACCTCCGTCACCTGGAATCGGCGAAGGCGATGCTGTCCGAGCGGGTCGCCCGTGCCAACCAGTTGCTGGCTATGATGGGCAGCACCGAACTGGCCAGCGAGAAGCAGCACCACGAGTTGCTGGACCGGCTGGCGCCACGGCTGCTTCCGCTGGCAGCCGATACCGGCTTCCTGGTGCATACCTCGCTGAAGGACGGCCGCCGGGTGCTCCTCGAGGGGGCCCAGGGCGCACTGCTCGACGTCGACCACGGCACCTATCCGTTCGTGACCTCGTCCAACACCACGGCCGGCGGCGCCGCGACCGGCGCCGGCATCGGGCCGACGGCGATCGATGAGGTACTCGGCGTGGTGAAGGCGTATACCACCCGCGTAGGGAATGGACCGCTCCCCACCCAGGCGGAGCCGACGGTAGAGGAACAGCTCCGGAAGCTTGGCGGCGAATTCGGCGCGGTCACCGGTCGGCCGCGGCGCTGCGGCTGGTTCGACGCGACCGTGGTACGCTACTCCGTGCGGGTGAATGGCCTGACGGGTCTGGCGGTCACCAAGCTGGATGTCCTCGATACCTTCGCTGAGATCCCGGTCGGGACCGACTACGTGCTTGACGGCGCGCCCTGCCACGAGCTGCCCGCCGACATTCGGGCTCTCGAGGCCGTGGTCCCGACCTACGAAATCCTGCCCGGCTGGCGCCGTCCTACCACCGGCGCACGGCGGCTCGCTGATCTCCCTGCAGAAGCCCGGGCCTATCTCGACCGGCTGCAGGACCTCTCCGGCGCCCCCATCCGCTACGTCAGCGTGGGTACCCGCCGGGATCAGATCATCGAAGTGTGACCCACGGAAGTTACGAGTTCCGAGTTCCGGGTTCCCGGCGTCGGTACTCTGACTCGGTACTCGGAACTGAATATGCCTGCCCCGGATTCCACTGATCTGCTGGTCATCGGTGCGGGACCCTGCGGCCTCGCCGTGGGGGTGGCGGCGCAGCGCGCCGCGTTGTCCTGCATTCTCCTCGACCGGCGCACGGTTGTGTCGACGATCGAACGGTATCCGCTGAACATGACCTTCTTCTCCACGCCGGAGAAGATCGAGATCGGCGACGTCCCCTTCATTACGAGCAACGAGAAGCCGACCCGACGGGACGGATTGCTCTATTACCGCCGGGTGACCGAGCACTTCGGGCTGGATGCGCGTCCCGGCGAGGAGGTCACCCTGGTGGCCCGGCGCCCGGAGGGCGGTTTCCGGGTGGAGGTGCAGCGCCGGCACGATCGCACCGTGTACCACGCCGCCAATCTGGTCTTCGCCACCGGCTACTATGATTGGCCCAATCCGCTTGGCGTCCCCGGGGAAGATCTCCCGCATGTGTCGCACTACTTTACCGAAGGTCATCGGCACTGGCACCAGAACGTGGTCGTCATCGGGGCGGGGAACAGCGCCGTCGATGCGGCGCTCGAGTGCTGGCGGGCCGGCGCGCGGGTGACGCTGGTGCACATCGAGGAGGGCTTCGACAAGGTGGTGAAGCCCTGGGTGCTGCCGGACATCACCAACCGGGTGAAGGAGGGCAGCGTCGTGCCACGGTGGAAATCCCGGGTGGTGGCGATCACCCCCGAGGCGGTGGAGATCGAACCGGTGGGTGGCGGGCGCCGGGAGCGGCTCCCGGCCGACGCGGTGCTCGCCATGACCGGCTACCACGCCGATACCAGCCTCCTGGCTCGGCTGGGCGTGCCGGTCGATGAGGCCACCGGTATCCCCCAGCATGACGAGACGACCATGATGACCCCGATCGCCGGTTGCTACCTCGCCGGGGTGATGGCGAGCGGCAAGGACGCCAACCGCCTGTTCATCGAAAACGCCCGGGGGCATGGGCAGCTGATCGTCGCCGACATCGCCCGGCGCCGCGGGGCGGACTAGCAGAGCACTCGGCGGCGGCGAGGCCCCTCAGTGAAAAACCCTCCGGCGTCGCGCCGGAGGGTTTCTCGATTCAGGGGTGGTTCAGCGACTACTGGTTCGCCGCGAACCAGTTGGCGACGTTGAAGCCGACCGGGTCGATCTCGTAGTACCGGTTCTTGATGTACCGCCCCGTGGTCGGGTAGTACGGCGGCGGGCTGCGGACGCCGCAGTCGTCGAAGGTGTCCTGCTCCGCCCAGCCGCTGTTGCCGGTGAACGTGCCCGACACACCCTGCTGGATGGTGCCGCCGTGGATGGACTTGCAGCCACGGCTCTTGCCGGCGCAGTTCTCCGGGGCCACCGCGGCGGGGTCGCCGCCGATGGCTTCACCCTGGAAGTTCCCCAGCGTCAGCATGAAGGACTCGAAGACCTCGTTGGGCGTGTCGTCGAAGCGTACGGTCCAGACGCTCTTGTCATTGAAGGGCGTGTTGAGACTGTTGTTTTCGATCACCGCATCGTTCGTGGTCAGGATGCCGAGAATGTCGGCACAGGTGGTGCCGGGCGGCGTCACGTAGGTGATGTCATCGGCCAGAATCGCGTTGCCGGTCGCCACGACGGTCACCCGGCCGCGCACCTGGCCGCTGATCGCCACGCTGCCGGTGACGAAGATGACGCCCTTGAAGTTGAGGTTCTGGGCCCGACTCATCGGCCAGAAGGTGGACGCCAGCGTGGTCGCGTTCACGCCGGGCGCCATGGGGTTGAGCCCCCCGGCGTTGGCGGTGAAGAAGTTGACCAGCGCTGCCGGCGGGGCGCCACCCCAACCCGGCCACGGCAGCCAGCTGCCATAGCCGTTGGTGGTGATCCACTGGCCGATGTTGGCGGCGTTGGGATAGAGCCGGCGGTCACCCCCGAGGAAGCACTGACGAGTGCCGCTGTTGAGGGCATTGCGCACCTCCACAATGCGGGGCCCCGCATTGACGAGCTGAGCTGCCAGGGCGCCATTCCCGCCGTAGGTCGCCGACATGATCGTATCGGCACGCATCCACCGGGTTCCGATGCCCGGTGCCACGGCCGCGGCTGCAGTCGGACCCTGGCCACCGCAATTGGGGGACAGCAGATTCGGGTCCTTGGTGTTGTCCGGCTGTACGTTCAAGGCGTTGGCACCGCCGGCCACGGTGGCGAGGCCGGCCGGGACATTACCCCAGCGCCGCGCCGTGACGTAGTTGCGCCTGTCCTGGGCGGTACCCAGGCCGACTGCCGCCGCCTTCCAGACCCGGAAGAAGCCCTCGTCCGCGCCGGTGAGCTGGCCGTCGCCATTGAGGTCGAGCGCCACGAATTCGATCCGGGTATCCGGGTCGAAGGCCGTCGCGGTCGCGTAGCCCGCGATGTTGGTCCCGCCGGTAATAGCGAAGGCCTGCAGATTGTTGAGCGTCTGAGTCGTCGGGAAGGGGATCGCCGCCGCGATGGTCGGCGCGCCGCCCAGCCAGTTGCCCGACGCCTGATTGGTGATCGCGGAGACCGTGGTTACCGGGCCGTTGAAGGTCGCCCCCGGCGCGCCGGTCTGCAGCGCCATGCCGCCGTTGGAATGCACCGGACCGTTGATGACCTCCGTATTGCCCCAGGCGCAGCAGCTCCAGGTGTTGAAGAAGCGGGCGAACCGGCTGAACGGGTCCTGCTTGAGCTGTGCCCGGCGCACCACCACCGCGCCGCGGGCGTTGCGGATCACGGCGATGACGCTGGCGAAGTTGCCGAACTGCCCGGTGGTGTCACCGTTTTCCCCGGCGTAGAGCGATCGGGTGAATCCGGGGATCACCGCACCGCTGGCGTCGGTCACGGCCACGTTGGATTCCAGCGTGGCGTAGCCCAGCCCGACCGGTACCAGCCCCGGGGTGCCGTTCAGCATGTCGCGACCGCGCTCCAGGCCGGCGTCTGCCGCCATCTCCATCATCGCCTCGGTCGAATGGAACTTGGCGATGAGGTTGGCGTTGCTCATCATGAGGATGATGCCGACGGCCATGCCGGCCGTGAGCAGGGCCAGCATGACGGCCATCAGCAGCGCGATGCCGCGCTCGTTGCGCACACTCTGGGGGTACATGGGGCACTCCGGTCCGGGACGGTCGAACATGGTCAAGGCTGCAACTGTTGGGTGACGGTCAGGAACGACGACTCCGCAGGGGAGCAGTCCTGGGCCGCCACGGCGAAGTCGTACAGGGCGTTGGGGGTCAGCACCGAGGTCACGCCGTAGGGCGAGAACCCGGGCGCCTGGGTCACCAGCGGCAGCCAGGTCGCGGCTCCATTCAACCGGTAGTAGACGTTGTACTGGCCGATGTCCCGCTCGCCGCCGAGTTCGTCGGCGGAGGCGATCCAGCCGAGGTGAACGCCGCCACTCCCCTGGCCCACGGTATCGGCGGTGAACGGTCCCACGGGCGGAAGGGGGACGTCGCCGCAGGTCTTGAGCTGGGTGAGCCCGTTGTTGGGGATCTGGATCATGGTAGACACCTGCCGGCTGGTCAGGTCCGCCAGGTCGCCATTGGTGACCACGATGTTGATCCGCACGTCGCGGATGAAGTCGGCCAGCGGCAGGGTGGTGTTCGGCGCGAGCGGGCCGCCGAGCACGGTGTGCTTGACCGGCACTGACGCGGCAGGCAGCTGCACGAAGCTCGTGGTGCCGTTCGCGGCGGTGGCTTCGTACCAGTACTCGAAGAAGGGGCGGCCGGGGTAGGCCCGGATGTTCCGCGCGATCAGCTCGGGCGTACCGCTGTTGATCCGCTGCAGGAGCACAAAGTCGGTCGCGTCGGCGGTGAGCGAGTCCGGCCGGAAGTAGATCGAGATCGTCTCGGCCCGGCTGGGCGTAGCGCCACCCCAGACGTAGTTTGCCACCGGGTAGGCGATGGCTGGCGCGGTATTGGGGATCGTGATCGGCGTCGCGGTAGTGATCGACAGGTCCGCGACAGCGGGAATGTCGGGATTGATGTACACCGCCACGCCGTCCTGCACCCGGGAGCCGAAGTCCGCGTTGAAGGTGATATCGTCGTTGCTGGCGTAGACCAGCATCGGCTGATTCACCCCGGTTCCGGCCCCCAGGGTACGGACCACCCGGTCGACCGTGCTGGTGGCGTAGCGGATGTTCTGGGTCAGCTCCATCCGGGTGCCGCCCTTGCGGAAATTGGTGCTCTGGGAGCGCATTACCGACACGACCGCACCCATGACCACGCTCAATACGATGAGCGCGATCATCATCTCGATCAGGGAGAAGCCGGCCTCGGCGTGCCGGGCCCTCGGAGTCTGGCTCATGGGGCTGCCACCACGGCGGTGAGGTTGACGGCTGTGCCCAGGGTCGGCTCGGTCACGGTGACCGTGATCGTGGTGTAGTCCGCCTTGGGGTTGACGACCTGGGTCCGGACGACGCGGGTGGCCCGGTTCATGTTGGGATAACCCGGAAACCCGGTCACGCTGTTGCCGTTGAAGTTGGCGACCAGATTGGGATACGCGCCGGCATTCGTGTTCGCCCGGACCAGTTCCAGCTGCTCGGTGGCAACCGTGGTCGCGACGGTACGCACGGTCGAGGTGCCGACCGCATGGGAGAAGTTGCCCACGAAACGGCCGAGGCTGAGTGCCACGACCGTCAGGATGACGAGGGCTACCATCACCTCGATGAGGGTAAAGCCGCGGCGATCGCTCATCAGTTCCCCCGGGTCCAGGCGCCAGTCGCGTACGAGTACCAGATGATCCGTCCGCTGGAGCGGATGATCTCGCCCGCACGAACACTGCCGGTGACGCCAGCCGCCATGCTCTTGATGGTGTTGAGATAGAACCCGCCGTTCTCGCTCGCGGTCCCGTCTCGCCGGAAGATGACCACCGGCAGCCCCGCCTGGGTCTGCACGAAATTGAACGTCAGCGGGCCAGCCACCCCGTTGCTGTAGGTGATCGCCGGCGCCGCTCCGCGGCCGAAGGTCACACCCTCGTCCAGATTGATGTAGGTCACCCGCTCGTTGTTGTTGATGATCCCGTCGTCGTTCGTATCCTCGTGAATCCGCAACCGCCGGTTGGCTCCGTCGAACCCCACCCGGACGTCGGACTGGAGCGACACCGCCAGCCGCTGGGCGTAGGAGAGGCCGGCGGTCACCCCACGCACCGCCGCGCTCACCTTGTACCCGTCCAGATTGAGTCGGGGAATCGCCAGGGCCAGGATGATGCCCATGATGACGATGGTCGTGACCAGCTCGACCAGGGTGAACCCCGCCCGGCCCCGGGTGCGCAGGCACCGGGGAGCGGGGGAGAAAGCCGATGTTATCGTGCTCAGGAACTGCATGCTCTCTCCAGGCAGCCGGGCCATCTCTTTGTGAGACCCCTGGCTTTGCGTCCCGCCGTCACCGGCGGTTTGCCGTTCACTGGAAGCCCCTCGATGCGGGGCCGGTCCAATGCATGGCGCAGAGCCACATGGGGTGATGTGAGCCCGGTCACGACTGAGCGCCGGGACTCACCGCTTCCTGTTTCCTCACCCGGCGGAAAGGGCAAGAAGCACGCCTTCGGGAGTCGGATCTGCATCTGCAGGTGGAGTCATCGGTTGGCATTGTGTCGCCGCATTCCCGCGACACTCCAGCCACTCGCAAAGCGCCGCGAACCGCATGGGCCGCTTGAAGTTGAAGCCAGATTGGCCCTCCCGCTGCTCCACCCCATGTATCACAGTATCATGCTCGCAGGGATCCCACAAGCGATTATCCGGCAAGGAGTTGGGCCGTCGGCGCCTTGCTGCCCGGTGGCTCCCCGCCTAGCTTTGCTCGCTTCGCTGGCCGGCTCCCCCCGCTACCCCAACAACGCGCGATGGCTGACACCACTCTCATGGACAAGCTCGTGTCGCTCTGCAAGCGGCGCGGCTTCGTGTTTCAATCTTCCGAGATCTACGGCGGCCTGGGCTCGGTGTGGGACTACGGACCGCTGGGTGTCGAGCTGAAGAAGAACATCAAGGACCGCTGGTGGCGGGCCATGGTGCACGCCCGGGATGACATCGAGGGTCTCGATGCCGCGATCCTGATGCACCCCCGGGTGTGGGAGGCCTCCGGCCACGTGGCGGGTTTCACCGATCCGCTGATTGACTGCAAGACCTGCAAGTCGCGCTTCCGGGCCGACAAGCTGGACGACGCGCGCTGCCCGCAGAAGCCCAGCAAGAAGCCCGGTGAGCACACCGCCTGCGAGCTGACCGAGCCGCGGATGTTCAACCTCATGTTCAAGACGTTCATGGGGCCCGTGCAGGAACAGGCAGCGGTGATCTACCTGCGGCCGGAGACCGCGCAGGGGATCTACGTCAACTACCAGAACGTGCTCAACTCTTCCCGGCAGCGGGTCCCCTTCGGCATCGCCCAGATCGGCAAGGCGTTCCGCAACGAGATCACTCCGGGCAATTTCATCTTCCGGACCCGCGAGTTCGAGCAGATGGAGATGCAGTTCTTCGTCAAGCCGGGGACGGACGAGGAGTGGTTCGAGCGGTGGCGCGAGTGGCGAATGACGTGGCATCACTCGATCGGGCTCGCCCCGGCGAAACTCCGCTGGCACATTCATGGCCCCGGCGAGCTGGCGCACTATGCCAAGGCCGCCTACGACATCGAGTACGAATTCCCCTTCGGCTGGAACGAGATCGAGGGCATCCATAACCGCAGCGACTTCGACCTCGGCCGCCACCAGGAGTACTCGGGGAAGAAACTCGAGTACTTCGACCAGGCGGCCAACGAGCGCTACCTGCCGTTCATCGTGGAGACGTCCGCCGGCGCCGATCGGGTCACGCTGACGACCCTGGTGGACGCCTACCGGGAGGAGGAGGTCGAGGGCGAGACCCGGGTGGTGCTCGGCTTCCATCCAGGGATCGCCCCGATCAAGGCGGCGGTCCTGCCACTGGTGAAGAAGGACGGGATGCCGGAGCTGGCCGACCGCCTGTTCCATGCGCTGAAGCAGCAGTTCCCCTGCTTCTACGATGACAGCGGTGCCATCGGGCGGCGCTACCGGCGGATGGACGAGGCGGGGACCCCGTTCTGCTGCACCATCGACGGCCAGACTGTCACGGATGGCACCGTCACCGTGCGGGAGCGCGATGCCATGACCCAGGTCCGGGTGCATCAGGACCAGCTCGCGACCTGGATCGGCGAACGGCTCAGGTAGCCCGGCAGACTGCAGGGCGGGTCACGAGTCGGCGTCGTGCGCCCGAATCGCTGAACCGCCTGCCGTCCGAAGGCGAGGGGCCGGAACTCGATCCCTCGGCCGTCGGCCGGAGCGGGAGGGGCGATATAGCTTTCCGTCGTCACCACGTGCCACCCTGGAGTGCTTTTGCGACGCGATCGCTCGAAGGACGCTCGCAAGACGAGCATTGGCGGAGTCCCGCTGCATCCCGAGAGCCTGATGATGAGCTTCGGCTACGATCCGAAGCTGTCCGAAGGCGCCATCAAGTGCCCGATCTTCCAGACCTCCACCTTCGTGTTCGAGAGCGCCGAGCAGGGAAAGGCGTTCTTCGAGGTGGCGTACGGGCTGCGGGAGCAGGGAGCCGACGAGGAGTCGGGGCTCATCTACAGCCGACTCAACAATCCCGATCTCGAGGTGCTGGAGAACCGCCTGACACTGTGGGATGGCGCCGAGGCCTGTACCGTGTTCGCGAGCGGGATGGCGGCGATTGCGACGACGCTGCTCGCCTACACCCGCCCGGGCGACGTGCTCCTCTACAGCACCCCGATCTACGGCGGATCCAATCACCTGCTGCGCCACTTCTTCACCCGAGTCGGAGTCGCCCCCATCGGCCTCGCCGCCGGGGTGGCCCTGGCGGAACTGGAGCCCGCATTGGTCAGAGAGATCGCCGGCCGCCCGGTGGCGGCGATCCTGATCGAGACGCCGGCCAATCCCACCAATGCGCTGGTCGACATCCACGAGGTCGCGGACCTGGCGCGGCGGCTGGAGCGGGGCGGTCGCCGCCCCGTTCTCGTGGTCGACAACACCTTCCTCGGCCCGCTGTGGCAGCAGCCACTGAAGCACGGCGCGGACCTGGTGATCTATTCGGCGACCAAGTTCCTCGGAGGCCACAGCGATCTCATCGCCGGCGCCTGCCTCGGCTCGAAGGCGGCGCTCGCCCCGGTGCGGGAACTCCGGACCTTTCTCGGCACGATGGCGGGGCCCTGGACCGGCTGGCTGCTGCTGCGCAGTCTCGAGACCCTCAAGATGCGAATGACCGCGTCGATGAAGAACGCGCGCTATGTCGCCGATTTCCTGCGCGACCACCCGCGGGTGCGGCGGGTACACTACCTGGGGCACCTCGAGCCCGATCACCCGATGTACGGCACGTACCGGCGCCAGTGTACCGCGCCGGGTTCGCTCATCGCCTTTGAAGTCGACGGAGGCGAAGCCGGGGCGTTCCGGTTCCTCAACGCGCTCACCCTGGTGAAGCTGGCAGTGAGTCTCGGGGGCACCGAATCCCTCGCCGAGCACCCATCCTCCATGACCCACGCCGATGTTCCGGCGGAAGTGAAGCAGCGTCAGGGGGTGACCCCGGGCCTGGTCCGGCTGTCCGTCGGGGTGGAGCACTACGACGACATCATCGCCGACCTGGGCCAGGCGATGGAGGCCGTGTAGCGGCGCCGTGCGATTCGCCGACTTCGAACGGCTGGTGCAACGGCTCGGCCACGAGGTCCCGGCCGAGTTCCTGGATGGGATCGCCGGGATCGAGGTCTCGCCCAAGACGGTGCCCCATCCGACCCGGGCGGAGATCTATACCCTCGGCGAGTGCATCCCGCTGCCGGGGGAAGGGGTGGAGGCTACCGCGGTGATCCAGAGCCGGGTGGTGCTGTATCACGGCTCCTTCAATGCACTCGCGCGGATCAGCGAGGACTTCGACTGGCAGGTGGAGGCCTGGGAGACCCTGACCCACGAGCTGCGGCACCACCTCGAATGGCGTGCGGGGAGGCCGGACCTCGAGGCCTACGACGAGGCCGTCGAAGGCAACTTCGCCCGGGGCGATGGGGAGCCATTCGATCCGGAGTTCTATCTCGCCGCGGAGCCGGTCGCCGCTGGGGTGTACCGGCTCGACGACGACTATTTCATTGAACAGCTCCACCATGCAGTTCCCGCCGAGGTGCGGTTCTCCTGGCACGGGAAGGACTACCGATTCGCACCGCCACCGGGGACGACCCTGCCGGCCTTCCTGGCGATCGATGCGGTGGAGGAGCCGCCGCCCGGCGAGCTGGTGGTCGTGCTCCGGCCGAGGGGAGGCTGGCGGGCCCTCTTCCGGCGTCGGCCGCTCCCCTTCCAGGGGTCGGTCCGGGCCTGTCCCGCAGGGCCCTGAAGTCGGCTATCTTCCCCGCCGGGGAATCCATCGCCTTCGAGAGGATTATGGGCATGCGACGTCTGTTGCTGATCGCCGGACTGGCGCTGCCTTGCGCGCTGGCCGCGCAGGGGGCCGAGCCCGGCTACCGGGTTGGCGTGGTGAGTGAATCGGGCGACATCGTCACCTGGCTCAGGCCGGGGGAGGGGACGCTGACCCAGGAGAAAGTGATTCCTGTGGGGATCATGCCGGCCGACATCGATGGTCCCCACAACCTCACGGTCTCCTCCGACAGCCGTTTCTACTACATCTCGATCGCCCACGGGACGCCCTTCGGCACGCTGTGGAAGATGGATGCCGCGACCGACACGCTGATCGGCCGCGCGCCGCTCGAGATGTTCCCCACCACGATCGGGCTGACGCCGGACGGCGAGCTCGCCTTCGTGGCGAACTCCGATTTCCACGGCGACCACCCGCGCCAGAACGTGATCTCGGTGGTGCATACGCCGACGATGTCGACGATCACCCACCTGCCCGCGTGCGACATGCCGCACGGCGTCAAGTCGAATCACGCCGGCTCGCTGATCTACATCTCCTGCATGAACAGCGACGAGCTGCTGGAGATCGAAGTGGCGACGCTGCGAATCACCCGGCGGGTGAAGACCGGGACCGGACACGACATGAACGCGATGGCCGGCATGGATCATGGCAGCATGAATCATGGCGCTCCGGCGGCGCCGCCTGCGTCGGCACCCGCGCCGGCCGGCCCGGACCTGAGCTGTGCCCCGACGTTCGTCTCGGTCTCTCCCGATGACAAGACGCTGTACGCCGCATGCAATCACGGTAATTCGCTGCAGGTCTGGGATGCGGCGACGCTGACGAGGACCAAGGAGATCCCGGTCGGGGCTGGGGCGTACAACGTGGAGCCTTCGGCTGACGGGCGCTGGGTCATCGTGACCAACAAGAAGGCGCAGAGCTTCAGCCTGATCGATGCCCAGACGCTGGCCGAGGTCGTGCGGGTGCCGACCACCAAGAAGATCGTTCACGGCGTGGCCTACTCGCCCGACGGCCGCTACGCGTTTATCAGCCAGGAATCGATCGGCGCGGACCCGGGCGCGGTGGACATGTTCGATATTGCGGCCCGAAAAGTCGTGGCGACCGTGCCGATCCCGGCCCAGCCGACTGGCATCTCGATCCTGCGGATCACGCGCTAGGTGTCCGGCCATCGTCCTCATCCCTCAGTGATCGCATGACTCACGAAACGCTCACCGCCATGGGTGCCGCCGAGGTGATTGCGCGCGCCAAGCGCTTCTTCCAGGATCGGGTTCCCAACAGCGCCGCCTTCCCCGAAAAGGAGGGACCGGGGTGGCTCGCCCTGCGCGGTCAGGGTGGCGAAGAGATCGCGCTGTCGGCCACGGAGGTGCCCGGAGGGAGCCGGGTTCGTGCCTCGACGCTCTTCTTCGACCAGGCCGTCGGCCGATTCATCTCCACGCTGCCGGCGATGCGCGCAGGGGCCGCATGAGCGCGCTGCCGGTCCGCGTCATGGTGGAAAGTGCCTGGGATCAGGTGGCGCTGCAGCTCGCCCCCGGCACCTCCGTCGCCGAGACCAAGCAACGCGCGCTCACCCTGACTCACAGCGGTGGCCGACCGGAGGACTACCTGGTCAAGTTTCGCGGCGCCGAGGTCTTCGATGAGAGCCGAAGCCTGGCCGACACCGGAGTGGTTCCGAACGCCGCGCTGATCGTCGTGCCGCGGCGTCGGCGCCCGGTGCGCTGAGGGTCCATCGCCATGCCGGACGCGGTTCCGGTGCGGGGCAGGGCGCTTACCCTGGTCGCCGTCGGGTTTCTTCTGCTCGACGGCGTTCTGCTGCTGTTCGCCGGCGTCTGGGGCCGGCAGGCGGGTCCCCTGGCCGGGGGAATTCTCTGCCTCGGTGCCGCGGGCGGAGTCGTCCTCCTCTGGCGCCGCCACCGACGCAGGGTCGCGGAACTGGCCGAGGCTCGTCGTGCCGTGCAGGAGGAGGCCCGGGCGCTGCGGGCCCTTCTGCGGGGCGATCCGGCCCCTCCCGGCTGACCCGGCAGGCGCCGTGAGGCCCTGACAGGCACGAGCCCCCCCATGCCGATCCCGATCTACACGCATCCCGATTGCCTCCGCCACGACCCGGGCCCGGATCATCCTGAGACGTCGGAGCGGCTGCGGGCCGTACTCGCGCGGCTGGCGACCGACCCGGGCGCAGTGGTGTTGCAGGCCGCGCCCGGCTCGCGCGACGACCTGCGCCTCGTTCATTCCGAGGAGCATCTGCTCCGAATTGAAGCGATCAGTCACACCGGCGGCGGGGTGCTTTCCCTCGATACCGTGGCCAGCGAAACGAGCTGGGCCGCCGTGCTGGGCGCGACCGGCGCGGTTACTGCTGCGTTGATGACGGCGCACGCCGGGCGATCACACGCCTTTGCCGCGGTGCGCCCCCCCGGGCACCATGCGCTGGCAGGCCGGGCGATGGGATTCTGCCTGGTGAACAACGTCGTGATCGCGGCGCGACAGGCGCAGCGGCTGGGGCGGGAACGGGTGCTGATCATCGACTGGGATGTGCACCACGGCAACGGGACCCAGGCATTGATGGAAGCGGATGCCACGGTGCGCTACGTCTCCCTGCATCAGCATCCGTGGTATCCCGGGACGGGCATGGCCGAGGAGCGTGGCGTGGGCAACGTCTTCAACGTGCCCCGCGGACCCGGGGCCCCTGCCTCGCGCTACGTCGAGGATCTCTGGTCGGCGATCGTCGCGGCGACGACCCATTGGCCGCCGGAGCTGGTGCTGCTGTCGGCCGGCTACGACGCAATGCTGGGCGATCCGCTAGGCGGCTTCACTCTCGAGGCGGACGACTACGCCCGTCTCACCCTGCGGTTGCGGGAGCGGCTCCCGGCGGCACCCATCGTCGCTCTGCTCGAAGGGGGCTACGTCCCCTGGCGGCTGGCCGAGGGTGTGGCCGCCACTGTCGTCGCCCTGGAGTAGCGGCGACTCCGTCGAATCGGCAACTCCCGGTTGCGGTCCGGCATTGGGATCGGAATGCCCACCGTCTTTCCGCATTCTCGCTGTGGCACCTCGACCTCCACCGCGGTCCTGGCCGAATCGTGCAGCTCGACGCGGTGACCGGTCCAGGGCAACGGCTGTCCTGTCTGCGGCCCGCAGTGGTTGCTCATCCCGGTGCGACCCTACCTCCGCCGTCGGCAACTCCGTATTTTCCCCGCTCCCCGGTTCTTCCCCCGTTCCTCCCGGAGTCTCCGATGCCGCAGCCCCTTCGCATGGAAGCCGAGATCCTCAACATCCGGACCCGGCATCCATTCATCATCGCCCGCGGCGGGCAGAGCGACTACCGCACGGTGTGGGTGCGCCTGGTCGACCACGACGGGGTCGAAGGCTGGGGCGAGGCTGCACCCTCGCGGATCTACGGCGAAAGCACGGAGACGGTGCTGGCGGCGCTGCAGGCCTACGCGGAGCACCTGCCCGCGAATCCCTTCCACCTCGAGGATCTCGAGCGGCAGTGGGAGAGAGCGCTGGCGCTGCATCCGTCGGCGCGGTGCGCGCTGTCCAGCGCCCTGCACGATCTGGTCGGCAAGAAGCTGGGCGTCCCGGTGTACCAGCTATGGGGTCTCAACCCCGCGCAGGCGCCGCGCTCGACCTTCACCATCGGGATCGACGCGGCCGAGATGCTGCGGGTCAAGGTGCTCGAGGCCGAGGAGTACCCGATCCTCAAGATCAAGCTGGGGACCGATCGGGACGTGGAGATTCTCCAGACCATTCGCGACCTGACCGACAAGGAACTGCGGGTGGACGCCAACACCGGCTGGACGGCCAAGCAGGCGATCCGGATGCTGCCGGTGCTGGAAGAGTTCGGTGTCACGGTTCTGGAACAGCCGCTGCCGGCCACGGACCTCGAGGGCCTGGCGCTGGTTACCCGCGCCTCGCGTATCCCGGTCATCGCCGACGAGAGCTGCCTCACCGCCGCCGACATCCCGGCTCTGGTGGGGAAGGTGGACGGCATCAACATCAAGCTGGCCAAATGCGGCAGCCTGCGGGAGGCGATCCGGATGATCGCCGTCGCGCGGGCACATCACCTGATGGTCATGGTCGGCTGCATGATCGAGAGCAGCATCGCCATCACCGCGGCGGCCCACTTCACGCCTCTGGTCGACATCGTCGATCTCGATGGCGCTGCGCTCCTCTCCAACGATCCCTTCGTCGGCGCCACGATCGCCGGCGGCCAGGTGCGGCTCCCCACCGGTGCGGGGCTCGGCCTGAGCCGGCGATGACCACCGGCTTCGGGCAGGTGGCGCTGCCGCTGCCGCTCGCCCAGCCTTACACCTACCGCATTCCCGAAGCCCTCGCGGACCGGATCGTTCCGGGCGCGCGGGTCGTCGTGCCGGTGCGTCAGCGTGAATTGATCGGCATCGTCACAGCGCTCACCGACGCGCCACCCGAACAGACCGCGCGGGAGATCCTCGCCGCGCCGGATGACGAGCCGGCGCTTCCTGTGGCGCTGCTGGAGACTGCCGGCTGGATCAGCGGGTACTACGGTGTTCCGCTCGGACTGACTCTGCGCGCAATGCTTCCGGGCGCGATGTGGGGCGCCTCGAAAGTGATCGCCGAACTGACCGGCTCGGCGCCGGGCGGCGGGGTCGCGGGAGAGATCGTCGCGTACCTCGATCGCAAGGGCGGTGAGGCGCCGGTTGCCACGATCGCCCGGGCGCTCAAGCGCCCGGTCTGGGATGCCCTGAACCGGCTGGTGCGGGTCGGTGGCGTGGTGCTGAGGGTGGAGGCGCCCGAGACGGATGCGGCCGTCGCGACCGAACGGGTGGTCCGCCTCGCGGAGCCGGTACCGACCCTGCTCGAGCGCGAAGCGGCATTCCGGCGGAGCCCGGCGCAACGGGCGGTCCTGGAGGCGCTGGAAGAGCTCGGCGGCGTCGCGCCGATCCGGCATCTGCTCGAACAACTCGGCCTCTCTCGCGCAGGAATCGCGGGGCTGGTGAAGCGCGGTACCGCGCGTATCGAGGAAGTGGAGGCGCCGCGGGATCCCTTCCGCGACTTCCCGGTCACCCCCCTCCCCGCCACCCCGACACCCGCGCAGCTTGCCGCGCTCGTGGCCATCGAGGCGCTCGCCCCCGGCGATGGGGCGCTGCTGTTCGGCGTCACGGGGAGCGGCAAGACCCTCGTCTACCTCGAGGCGATCCGCCATGCCCTCGCCGAGGGACGGGGCGCCATCCTCCTCGTGCCGGAGATCGCCCTCACACCCCAGACGGTGAGCCGGGTGCGCGGCGTCTTCGGTGACGACGTGGCGGTGCTGCACAGCGGCCTCTCTGACGGGGAGCGGGCGGATGCCTGGCGGGCGCTGCGCCGCGGCGAGCGACGGGTTGCGGTGGGCGCGCGGTCGGCCATCTTCGCCCCGGTGCGCGATCTCGGCGTGATCGTGGTGGACGAGGAGCACGAAGCGAGCTACAAGAACGGGGAGGCGCCGCGCTATCATGCCCGGGAGGTCGCCCTGGTGCGGGCGCGGCTCGAGGGGGCGCGGCTCATCCTGGGCAGCGCGACTCCGTCTCCCGAGAGCATGCATCGCGTCGGACCGCGCCTCAGGCGGGTCGACCTGCCCGAGCGGGCCGGCGCCCAACCGCTTCCGCCAGTCGAGCTGCTCGACATGCGGGTCGCCGAGCGACTCCACGAGGCGGGGCCGGTCCCGTGGTCGACCCGGCTCGACCAGGAGGTCCTGGGCGCCCTGGCCCGCGAGGAGCAGGTGCTGCTGCTGCTCAACCGCCGGGGCTACGCCGCGACGCTGCAGTGCTCCGCCTGCGGTCATGTGCGCCAGTGTGATCGCTGCAGCATCTCGCTCACCGTGCACCAGGCGCCGCCCGGATTGCGCTGCCACTATTGCGGCCGGGACGCGCCGATCCCATCGGCCTGCCCGGAATGCGGGGGCGCCGTCCAGCGGATGAGAGGAATCGGCACCCAGCAGCTCGAGCGCTTCCTGGTAACCCGCTTCCCGGAGGCCCGATTGGCTCGGATGGACCTCGACACGACCAGCGCGAAGTGGTCGCACCAGGCGATTCTGGACCGGGTGGGCCGGGGCGAGGTCGACATTCTGCTGGGCACCCAGATGATCGCGAAGGGGCTGGACTTCCCCAACGTCACACTGGTCGGCGTGATCGACGCGGACACCGGGCTTCACCTCCCGGACTTCCGGGCCGCAGAGCGGACCTTCCAGCTCATCGCTCAGGTGGCGGGCCGGGCGGGGCGGGGGCCGCGCGGAGGCCGGGTGATCGTGCAGACCCGAAACCCTGACCACTACGCCCTCACCACCGCGGCCCGGCACGACACCGAGGCCTTCCTGCGGGCGGAACTGGCGCAGCGGGTGAGTCCCGCCTATCCACCGACGGTGGCCCTGGTGAATCTGGTCATCTCGGGTGAGGAGGAGCTGGCCGTCGCCGACGCCGCAGGGGAAGTCGCGCACTGGTGTACCGGCCTGGTGCAGGCGCAGCGCCTGCCCATCGATGTGCTGGGGCCGGCGCCCTGCGCCCTGGCGCGGATCAAGGGGCGCTGGCGGTGGCACGTGGCGTTGCGTGGCGATGGCGAGCCGCTTGGACGGATCGTGCGCTACGCGGCGTCGCGGCTGCCGGAACCCGCCGGCGTGCGGGTGATCGTGGACCGGGACCCGGTGAGCATGCTGTAGCGATCGATCGAGCTGCGCCGCGACGGGTGTGGTCCGGAGACAGGGCGAATCACAGGAGCACGAGCATGGCAGACGACATCGGCACGCTGTACCTCCGCGACGTGATCGAGCGCTTCCGGGCCCACAAGAAGCTGGGTGAAAAGGCGATCGCGCAGGTCTACGACAGCGGGCTTGCCTGGCGGCTCGACGGGGAGTCGAACAGCATCGCGATCGTGGTCAAGCACCTCGCGGGCAACATGCGCTCGCGGTGGACCGGCTTTCTCACTACCGACGGCGAGAAACCGGATCGCAACCGGGACGGCGAGTTCGAACTGCCCGAGGCCCCGTCGCGGGCCCAGCTGCTGGAGTGGTGGGAAGACGGCTGGGCCCGGCTCTTCGAGACTCTGGGGACGCTCCGCCCGGAGGACCTGACCCGCACCGTGACCATTCGCGGGCAGCCCCACTCCGTGCTGGAGGCGATCAACCGGCAGCTTGCCCACTATGCCTACCATGTCGGGCAGATCGTGCAGCTGGCCCGGCACCTGGCGGGGCCACAGTGGAAGAGCCTGAGTATCCCGCGCAGGAAGCCGACGTGACGATCGCGTTCGTGGCGGGGGCGACCGGCTACACCGGCCGGGAGGTCGTGCGCGCGCTGCGGGACGCCAGCATCAAGACCGTCGCGCACGTCCGCCCCGATTCCGGCCATCTGGCCGACTGGCGCCTCCGCTTCGAATCGTTGGGCGCCCGGGTCGATGCCACCCCATGGGAGCCCGCCGCGATGACGGCCACGATTCACCGGCTCCGCCCCGATCTGGTGTTCGCCCTGCTCGGCACCACCCGCGCCCGGGCCCGCGATGCGCGCCGCAGCCGTGGCGCCGACGAAGGGTACGACGCGGTGGATTACGGGCTGACGGCGCTGCTCTACCGCGCGGTCGCTGCCGGGGCGCCGCAGGCCCGCTTCGTCTATCTCTCCGCGACAGGGGTGCCCGAATCGGGAGGCAATGCCTATCTCGCCGCGCGGGCCAGAGTCGAGCGGCTGCTGCATGATGGCACGGTTTCCTTCACCATTGCGCGGCCATCGTTCATCACCGGCCCGGACCGGGACGAGTTCCGGCTGGGGGAGCGGGTGGGGGCCGTCATCGCCGATGGTCTGCTGCTGCTTGCGGGATGGTTCGGCGGTAAGCGGCTGCGAGCGCGCTACAGGTCGACCACCAACATTGCGCTGGCCCGCGCCCTGGTGCGGTTTGCCACCGATCCGGGGGCGGCGGGCCGTACCCTCGAATCAGAGGACCTGCGTTAGTGACGGAGTGTCCGGCATCCGCTCGACGTGAGCATGGAATTCCCGCATGCCCAGGGGCTTGTGGGCGACGCAGGTGACGCCGGCGGCGACCGCTTCCTCCTGCAGCGTCCCCTCCGCGAGGCCGGTCAGCATGAGGATGGGGACGCCGCGAGTCCGCGGCTGGGCCCTGAGCGTCCGGGCGATGTCCACCCCGTTCGGGCCAGGCGTACCATGGTCGGTGATGACGAGCGCCGGGGTATGATCCCGCAGCCAGTGGCGCGCCGCGGCGCTCTCGGTGAAACCGAGCAGACGGAATCCCGGACGGGTCGACCGCACCCGGGACAGGGCCCTGACGATCGCGGGCTCATCGTCGATGAGGACGATCTCCAGTGGCTTCACCATTGTCACCGGACGCCGTACCCGATCACGACCTGCATGAGCTCACCCTGCATGTCCGGCTGTATCGTGACGGCGCAGGAGTGAAGCAGGACTCGGCGGGGAGCGGAGCATGGGCTCCGCCCCCGCCGATTCCACTGCGACATCAGTTGGTCTTGGTCAGCTCCACCCGGCGGTTGGCCGCGCGGCCGGCCGCGCTGGTGTTATCGGCCACCGGCTTGTCCGGCCCGTACCCCTGGGCCGTGATCCGGGCCCCGTCGACCCCCTTGCTGATCAGGTAGTCGCGCACCGTGGTGGCGCGCGCCTGGCTGAGCCGCACGTTGGTCGCCTTGCGTCCGGTGTTGTCGGTGTGCCCGCCCACTTCGACGGTCACCTCCGGGTTGTTGTTCAGCGACTCCGCCACCCGGTCGAGGATCGCCTGCGACTCCGGCAGCAGCACCGCCTTGCCGGTCGCGAAGTTGACCCCCTGCAGCACCAGGCTCGCGCCGCCGCCGAAGAGCGCCGGGCAGCCCACCGCATCGACCGTGGTGCCGGCCGGGGTGTCGGGGCACTTGTCGCTGCTGTTGATCACCCCGTCGTTGTCCGCGTCCGTCGGGCAGCCGCTCGCATCGACCGTGGTCCCGCCCGGGGTATTGGGGCACTTGTCCAGGCTGTCGATCACCCCGTCCTTGTCCGAATCCTGCGGGCAGCCACTGGCATCCACCGGGGTGCCGGCCGGGGTGTTGGGGCAGCTGGTCCGCGGCATCGAGCACCCCGTCGCCATCGCTGTCCTTGGGGCAGCCGGCGGCATCCACCGCCGTACCGGCCGGGGTGTTGGGGCACTTGTCCGCCGCATCGAGCACGCCGTCGCCGTCACTGTCGCGGGGGCAGCCGGTGGCGTCCACCGCCGTGCCGGCCGGGGTGTTGGGGCACTTGTCCGCCGCGTCGAGCACGCCGTCGCCATCGCTGTCCTTGGGCAGGGTGCAGCCCGTGGCATCGACCCGGTCGCCGACCGGGGTGTCGGGGCACTGGTCCACCGAGTTGCGCACCCCGTCCTGGTCGCGATCACCGTCCCGCCGGGCGCCGAAGAGGAAGGAGAGCCCCGCCTGCAGCCCCAGGTGAAAATTCTTGCTGTCCTTGGCGACACCGAGCGCGGGGAAGGGCCCGCTCTTGCTCTTGGGATCGGTGAGGTAGTCGCCGGTGCCGTCCACCCGGATGGAGAGCACGTCCCCCAACCCGAGCCGGAAGCCCACCAGGCCGCCGAAGCCGTTGGCGCTCTCGACGTAGTTCTTGCGGAACATGTTCCGGGTATAGCCGGCGCCGAGCAGGAAGGCGGTGTGCTCGCCCAGCGGCGCGTTGTAGACCAGCCGCCCGTGGATGGGGATGTTGCGAATGAAGTCGTTCGACTGGCTCTCCGTCGGGGTGTAGGCAATGTCCCCTTCGAGGGCCAGGTTCCGCACCACGAACACGCCGAGCCGGGTCCCGATGCCGGTGCGCTTATCGAAGTGCAGCGCGTTGTCGAACCTGGTATAGCGGCCGAAGATCCCGAACTCGACCGTCCCCGACTTCTGGGCGGCGGCCGGCGAGTTGAGTGCGACCAGCAGCGTCGCGGCGAGCCAACCGATCCTTCGCATCATGATGTTGTCCCTCTTGAAGTGAATCGAGGCGCTCTGGGATGATGAAGCAGCGCCAGTACGACCTGCGCCAGGTCGGGTAGCTGCAGCGGGCGAGTCAGCACCGCGTCGGCGACTTCTTCCGCCTCCTGCATCAGCGACGGCGCGGCGGGTAGTGTCAGGATGCAGAGCGCCGTCGTCGGTGAAATCATCCGGACCCGCTTTGCGAGCTCGAGGCCTTCATCTCGGAACCGGGGCAGCAGCCGGAGATCGGTGACCATCGCATCGTGCCGGAATAGCGCCAGCCATGCACTCGCCTCGTCGCCATCCGCGGCCTCGTCGACCGTCACCCCGATCCGCCGGAAGTAGTCGCCCATGGCGAATCGTACCCCGGCGTCGTGATCGACGAGGAGCATCCTGACCGGGCGCGCTGGAGCGGGGTTCGGGTTGATCATCTCGAGCGCGGCCTCAAGCAAGCCCGAGGCCACGCCATGGCAGCGTGGTGGGTCGCGCTAACAGGATGCCGGGAGGGGGGTTGTGAATGAACGCCGAGGCACCGCGCGCACGGGAGTCCGGAGTCTGGACGGGGAGTCCAGACCCCGGACGAGGTGCTACCGGCCGGACTCAATCATGTGGGTGCTCAGCGTGAGAAACGCCTGCTCCACGCCCTCGCCGGACTTGGCACTGGTCTGGATGACGGTCCAGCCCTTCTCCTTGAGCCACTCCTGCTGAGTCGCGCTCACGCCCCACTGGCCCCAGAGATCCGCCTTGTTGAGGCAGAGCACGAACGGCAGCCCCTGGCCGCGTTCGTCCGCGGTCTCCTGCAATCCCATCGCGATCTCGAGGGTGTCGGCCCGGGTGCCGTCCGCCACCAGAATGTAGCCCGACGCCCCGCGGAGGTACTGCATCCGGACCCACTGGTATCGCTCCTCACCCTGCAGATCCCACAGCATGAGATTGAGCGTAGTATCGCCGACCTCGATCGTCTTGCGGTCGATCTTCACGCCGATGGTCGATAGGTACTTGTCGGAGAAGACGCTGTCGACGAAGCGGCGGACCAGGCTGGTCTTGCCAACCCCCGGTGCCCCCATCATGCAGATCTTCTTTTCCAGGACGGTCATCGTTCCTCCACCAGGGGAGCGGGCATCGCCAGCATCCGCTCGGCGAGCCCGCGAAACGCCTCCTCGACTCCTTCGCCCGTGCGTGCGCTGGCCCGGTGGATGGTCCAGGGCCGCGTGGCGAGCGGCTCCAGCATTCGATCGGTGATCTCCACCTGGTCGGCGAGGTCCACCTTGTTGATCACCAGCGTCATCGGCGCCGCCGGGGCGATGGCGCGGGCCCGCTCCTGCAGGCTCACCGCGGTGTCCAGCGCGGCGCGTCGGGTCGCGTCAGCCACGATGAGGTACCCGCCCGCGGCTCGAAGGTACTCGAGCCGAGTCTCCTGGTGCTCGGCTTCGCCCTGCAGGTCCCACAGCATCAGGTTGAGCTCATGGCTGCCGATCGTGAGGCTCTTGCGGTCGATCTTGACACCGACGGTCGCAAGGTAGCGATCGGAAAAGATGCTCTCCACGAACCGGCGCACCAGGCTGGTCTTGCCGACGCCGACGGCGCCGAGCATGCAGACCTTCTTCTGCAGCACGATCGTCATGGAGCCGCTGGGGGCGGTGGCAGCAGCGGCTCGGCCCGCACCATCGCCGCCCGGCGCCGGGCGCGCTCCTCGTCGTTCGCTGCCGGCGTCGCGTCGGCGGGTGCCTCCTCGGTGGCCACCTCGATGCCCGGCGGCAGGATGGGCGCGAGTCGCGCCTGCAGCGCCTCGGCCCGTCCGCGGCGCAGCAATGCGTTGGCCTCGGCGTTGCCTTGATCGTCGGCGGAACCGATCACCGCCAGCCGCAGCCCCAGACCCAGAGTGCGAGTCACACTGTCCAGTCGCGCGATGTCGGCGGCCAGCGCCCCGGCTTCGGTGCTGGCGGCGCTGTCGATGTCGGAGACCGCGGTGGGGAAGAGCACCCGGTGGCCTTCGACCGCCGCCACCAGCGGTGCGAGCTGCGGCAGCTCGCGCGGGGAGAGCCGGGTCACCGAGAATGTACCCACGCCCGCAAGGGCAGGGGCGAGAGTCGCCGCGCGGCTGAACCACGCCTCGGGCGCCACTCCGGTGGCCACCAGGGTGTCGACGACCAGTCGCAGGCCGATGGTCGCCGGTGGGACCAGGGCCCGGGTGGCGCGGCTGAGGATGAACTGCGGCAGCAGCGCGACGTAGGGCTCCCACCGGCCGATGACTTCCTCCGGCGCCAGCCGCTGCTCGGCGAGCAGGGAGCCCGGATCCCGCGCCAGCGGGTCCCGCAATCCGCGGATCACATACCGGCCCTGCTGCCGGCCGGCATCGGTCACGATCACGCCGGGTTCGTCGCGCAGGTGGGCGAGATAGGCGTCCCACCGGCGCTCCCGGAGGAACCAGGGAATGAGGAGCACGGCGAGCAGGATCACCGCGACGGCGAGCAGGCCGTAGGTCCGCCACGGCGTTCGCCGCTCCGGTTCCCGCGCCTCCATGAGCAGCAGCGTTTCCATCCGCGGCCGGCTGCGCTCGAATGGCGAGGCATCCCCCTGGAACCGGGCAAGTTCGGCGGCGTGCTCGCCTTCGATGGCCTCCAGCGCGCGCTGCAGCTCCCGCCGGAACTCGAACGGCGCATGGCCGCGAATCACCGCCGCCAGCAGGGTCCGCGCGCCCTGCTCGACCCACACGGTGAGTTCGCCGACCTGCATGGTCTCCAGCATCTCCTCCTGCGCCACCCCGAAGGAGTCGCGGGTGAAGTCCTGGATCGCGGTCAGCATCCCCGCCACCATGTCGGGCGGCTGGGAAGCGACGCTCGGCGCGGTGACGTGCTGCAGCAGGAGGCCGCTCTCGCGGTGGACCAGGAACAGCTGTTCCACGCGGTACAGCAGACTGTGGCGGAGGACCACCTCGGCGAAGGAAGTCCCGGTCCGGACCGCCTCCCAGCGCCACCTCAGGCCGCGCAGCGAAAAGGTGTGCTCGAGGGCCTGGTTCATCGACTGCATCATGCCGGCCAGCGCCTGGCTGATCGCCCGCCGGATCGCGGGGCCCATCACCGGGAAGAGCGCATCCGCCAGCGGCTTGGGGTCGCGGCGCACCGAGGCGGTGAGCGCCCGTTCCACCACCGGGGAGAGTGCCTCCGGGTCCTCGAGCTTCTGCTCGACCCGCCGGATGGCCTCCCGCTCGCGGCCGAGCAGAATGGCCCGCAGTCGCGCCAGCGGATCGCCCGGCGGCAGCGGGGATTCGGCGCGCGGCGGCTCGGGACGGGGCGGGTCGGCGCGCTTGGGCGCCGTCACTTCAGGTGTCATCCGGCTGCCGGAATTCCTCGGCCAGGCGCTGGGCCAGATCGGCGAAGAGCGCCCCCAGGGCGGCGCGGTCCGCCTTGCGGGCGTGCAGCTCGTCGGCTTCACGCTTGAGCGCGGCGCCCAGCTCGCCGGTCCGCCGCTGCAGCTCCTCGCTGAAGCCGGTGGCGTGCCGTGCGAGTTCACCGCGGAGGTCGCGCTGGCTGCGCGCCAGCTCTTCGCCGGTGTCGCTGAACCGCCGCTCGGTGGTGCGGCCGAGCTGCTCCAGCGAGCCGCCCAGCTCCTGTACCTGGCTGTTCCGGTTGCGCTGCTCGCCGGTGATGCGCTCGGAGAGCGAATCGAGCTCGCGGCGCATGAACTCCTCGAGCGAGTTGAGCCGGTTGCGGAGCTCTTCCCGCAGATCGGCGGAGTCCTTGAGCAGCCGTTCCTCGAGCTGCGCGAAGCGACGATCGTAATCGCGCATCTGCGCGCCGAAGATGATGTCGCGGATCTGGTCGATATTGCCGGTGGCGGCTTCGGTCTGTTCCATCGGTTCCTCAGGGGCCGGGGTCGGTCGCGGGAATCTAGCCTTTGGTCACCGCGATCTGAAATTGCTTCAGCTTCTGATAGAGCGAACTGCGCGGGATTCCCAGCCGCAGCGCCGCGGTCTCGACGCGGCCCTTCTCTTCGGCCAGCACCCGCTCGATGTGGCGGCGCTCGACATCCTTCAGCGTCAGGCCGGCGTCGTCCGGGCCCGCGGCCGCCGCACCCGGGCTCATGTCGAACAGCAGCTGCTCCCGCCCGAGCGATTCGCGATCGTGCAGCAGCGCGGCGCGCTCCAGCACGTTGCGCAGTTCCCGGATGTTGCCCGGCCAGCGATACGATGTCAGGGCCGCCAGCGCCGACGCGCTCAGGGTGATCGCGGGCCGCCCAAGCTCCTGCGCCAGCTGGTCGAGCAGCCGGTGGGCCAGGATCGGAATGTCCTCGGGCCGCTCCCGCAGCGGCGGCACGGTCAGGGGCAGGGTGGAGATCCGGAAGTAGAGGTCACCACGAAACTGTCCCGCGGACACCCGCTGGGCTAGATCCTGGTGGGTCGCGGCCACCAGCTGCAGGTCCACCTGCCGGTCACGCACATCGCCCACCCGGCGGAAGCGCTGCTCCTCGAGCACCTTGAGCAGCTTGGGTTGCAGCGCCAGCTCCATGTCGCCGATCTCATCGAGGAAGAGAGTGCCGCGGTGGGCCAGGTCGAGCAGGCCCACCTTGCTGTGCACAGCGCCGGTGAACGCGCCGCGCTCGTGCCCGAACAGCTCCGATTCGAGCAGCTCGCGGGGGAGCCCGCCGCAGTTGAGGTCGACGAAGCCTTCCTCCGCCCGCGGCCCGGTCGCATGCAGCCAGCGGGCGAGCACCCCTTTGCCGGTCCCCGTCTCGCCCCGGAGGTAGATCGGGCGCTCCGCACCGGCGACCCGGCGGGCCTGTTCCGCCAGCTCGCGAATCGCCCGGCTGGTTCCGAGGAAGGGGTCGACATGCCGGCGTTCCTGCCGCGCCTTGCGCGCGAGCAACTGCTGCCGGTTGCGCTGGTGCTCGAGGCTTCGCTCGATCACCACCACCAGCGCGGGGAGGGTGACCGGCTTGGTGAGAAAATGCTCGGCGCCCTCCTTCATGGCCTGGACCGCCAGTTCCACCGAGCCGTGGGCAGTCAGCAGGATGACCGGCACTTCGTCGGCGATGGCGCGGAGTCGGGGCAGCAGGCTCAGGGCGTCACCGTCGGGGAGTTTGTAGTCGCTGAGGACGACATCGGGCCGTGCCTGGCGAAAGGCGAGTTCCGCGTCGGCCGCGGTGCCCGCTTCGTCGACCCGGTACCCACGGGTCTCGAGGAAGTCGCGCAGCCCGAACCGGATCGCCGGATCGTCGTCCACGATGAGAATGCGATTGCGCGCCATGCTGGCTGGCTCAGTCGGCGAGGGCGGGAAGGAGGACCCGCATCCTCGCGCCGCCTTCGGAGAGGTTCGAGGCCTCGATCACCCCGGCATGCTCCGCCACGATCCGCTGCACGATCGCGAGGCCGAGGCCGGTGCCGCCCTGTCGCCGGGTGAAGAACGGCTCGAAGATGCGCGGCAGATCGTCGGGTCGAAATCCGGGGCCGTGATCGGCGATGCAGACCTCGGCCCATCGCCGGCTCGCTTCGATGGACTCCCCGCTGGTCAGCTCCACCCGCGAGCCCGCCGGCGCGTGCTGCAGCGCGTTCTCGATCAGATTCTGCCAGAGCTGCAGCACCCGGGCACCCTCCAGCGCGACCTCGGGGCAGGGGCTCCGCTCCACGTGCGAGAGGCTCACGCCGCGGCGTTCGACGAGCGGCTGACAGTGCACCAGCGCCTGCGCGATGGCGGCGATGGGGCTGCCGCGCCGCAGATCGAGCCGACTCGGCCTGCCGTAGTCGAGCAGCTCGTGCATCAGTCGGCTCAGCCGCTCGACCTGCTCCCCGAGGACTCGCAGGTACGGGGCGAATTCGGCGCGCTCGCCGAACCGGGCCCGGAAGGCATCCAGGGTCGAGGAGATGCCGAACAACGGATTACGGACCTCGTGCGCTACACCCACCGCCACCAGCCCGAGCCGCTGCGCGCTCGCTTCCGCTTCCTCGCGGGCGCGCTCCACCCGGATCTGGTCGGTCACGTCATGGACGATCTCGTACAACAACACCCGGCCGTCGACATGCAGCGGCCCGGCGTAGATCTCCACCAGGCGGGTGGCCCCTCCCGCCAGCCGGTGGGGGAAGCCGCGATAGCGCCCGCCCATCGTCGCGGCGAGCTGAATGGCCTGGGCCACCTCGTCGGGCGGCTGGCTGTCGATCTGCCCGACGGCCATTCCCCGGAGCGCGTCCCGCTCGTAGCCGTAAAAGGCGGCGGCGGCGGGATTCGCGTCCACGATCGTGGCGCTGTCCGGATCGATCAGGAGCTGGACGGCCCCGATCTGCTCGAACAGTTCACGGTAGTACGCGTCGGAGGTGATGGGCGGGGGGGTCGCCAGCATGCCGTCAAGGTGCAGGCGAACAGCGCGCAGGGAAAGGGGGGATCCCGTCAGGCGTCGGCGAGGAAGGCTCGCCGACGCCTGGCGGTGGGGGCTATCTGGCGGCCCAGCCGATCTCGCCGCCGATGTACCAGTTCCTGCCAGGCGCGGTCTCGAACACCCGGTTGAAGGCGGCGTTGAGGGTCAGGGCACTCACGTAGTTGCGGTCCCAGATGTTGTTGACCCCGATGAAGGGCCGGATCCAGGCGCCACCGCTCTGCCCATCCCAGCTGATCCGCGCATTGGTGACGCCCAGACCGATGCCGTTGATGGTCCCGGCCGACGCCTTGCCCCAGCCGTTGATGTAGACGGTGTTCTTGTCGTCGGCGAAGACCGATGAAGACATCGTGTGGTCGATGTCGAGCGAAACGCCCCGCACCGGGCCGGCGCGGAGGCCGAAGCGGATGAACGCCTTCGGCACGCCGGGCAGGCGCTTGCCGTCCAGGGTATCGACGACCGCGCCATTGACGCTCCGGTAGACATCGTAGCGGTAGTTGGCATAGGTCCAGTTGCCGAAGAGGTTGAGCTGGTCGGACATGCGCGCCGCGATGCCCAGCTCGATCCCGTCGTTCTTCAGGCGGCCGGCGTTGGCGAAGTACCCGCGCCCGCTCACCTCACGGTACTGCACTATGGCATCCTTCACCCGACCGAGGAACCCGGCCACCGAATAGGTGATCGGTCCCGCCGTTCCCCGGGCCCCCACCTCGTAGTTCACCGAGCGCTGTGGGTTGAGGCCGGTGTTGAACCCGCCGGTCGAATTCGGCTGATTGGAGAGTTCGGTGGTGGTCGGCGTCTCGAATGCGGTGGAGACGTTGACATAGGGGCTGAACCGCCGGTCCTTGACCACGCTGATTCCGGCGTTACCGGAGAGCGAGGACATCGTGCGGTCGCCGCTGTTGTCGGTGCCGTCGGTGAAATGCTTGTCGGCCACGTCGAACTTCACCGCGTCGTAGCGGCCGCCCGCACTCACCACCACGTCGGTCACCGGGCTCCAGTGCAGCTGCACGAACGGACCGATCTCGGTGACCGTCTCCAGCTGGGCCACGGTGACCGAGTCCTTCACCCCGGCGATCGTCAGGTAGGTGGTGCGGTCGTCCTGCATCCGTTGCAGATCGAGGCCGCCGATCACCCGCAGGCCCGCACTTGCCGGACCGACGCCCTGGTCCGCGCTGACCCGGAAACCGCCCGCCTTGCGATCGATCGACTGCCAGATACCCTGGTTGAACGGGGCTCCCGTGCGGGGCGGCGTGGCCGCCGGGCTCTCGAGATTGCGGATCAGCCCGAACACGGTGGCGTTGAACTCTCCCCGACGGGTGAAGTGACGCACCGTCAGGCCCAGCTGGCCCTGGCTCACGTCCTTGTCCGCATTGCGGACGATGTTCGCCCCCGCCGCCGAATCGGGCTTGAGCAGCACCTCGGCGGCCGTCAGTGCCCCGGGGTTCTGGGCCTTCGGGGCGTCGCTGTAGCCGAAGCGGAGTCCGAGGGTGGTCGCTCCGCCCAGGAGGTACTCACCGCCCAGGTTGAGTTGGGTGAACTCACCGGCGCTGTGCTGGCGGAAGCCATCGGCCTGAGTGTGGGAGACTGAGAGCACCCCACTCGCGGCGCCGCGGCGGGCCGTCGTCCGCCCCTGGATCTTGAACAACCCGAACGAGCCGCCCTCCGCCCGCACCGACTGCGAGAACCGGCTGTGGCCGGCGCCCTCGGAGGTCAGGGATACGACGCCGCCGGAGGCGTTGCCGTACAGCGAGGATGCGGCGCCACGCAGCACCTCGATCCGCTGCAGGTTGGCGAAGTCGACGTTGCTGAGCTGGCTCTGGCCGTCGGGAAGGGTCTGCGGAATCCCGTCGAGCACGATCTTGATCCCGCGGATGCCGAAGTTCGCCCGGGCTCCCGAGCCGCGGATCACCAGCCGCTGGTCGAGGTTGTAGTTATAGCGATTGAGGACGTACACTCCCGGGATATTGTTGAGCGATTCATCGAGGCCGAGCGTCGCTTGCGCTCCCTGGATCTCGCGCCGGCCGACGACGGCGACAGCCGCCGGGACTCGCACCACCGTCTCGGGTGTCCGGGTGACGGTGACGGTCAGCTCGGGGAGCGTGACCTTGGCGGAATCCTTCTGGGTCGTATCTCGGCTCGCAGGGGCCTGAGCCAGGGCGGGCGTGGTGAGCACGACGAACAGCGGCAGACAGAACAAGCCTCGCATCAATCATCCTCGCGAAGTGGGGGAGATCACCCAACCCAGGTGAAATATCCGGCGGTGACGTCGGCCAAGGCACGACGCGTGCCCCGGCGATTCTGCGGCGCGCCTCGTCGCATCGTCTTGCGGTGTATGGACCTGCGGCTCAGGTGAATGCCGGGCCCGAATGGCCGGTATGTGGGGCATGAACGCCGGTTGGGGGATATGCCCCGGCCGACTCTCGCGCTTGAATCGCCCCACGGTGGGGCCTAGATTCCGGCCAACCTATGGCGTCGCAAAACTATCACGCACCGGACTTTACGGCACCTCCCCTGGCTCAGGCGCCGGAGGCGCGATTCGAGCCGCTCCCGGCCGATGGGGTCCTGCCCGACGGGTTCTTCTCCACCTCCAATCTGCCCACCTACGTGCGAGTCGGCGGCCGGTGGCGACTGCCCACGCGGCCACGGATGGATTGCGCCATCGCGCACCGGGGGGCGTCCCTCGAGGTGGTCGAGCCACGCCGCCTCGCGCGGGGCGAGCGGGTCGCCATGGGGCTGGCGGAGGATGGCTCACAGGGGATCTACGTCCACACGGCGGGATTCCTGGGCGGGGCCCACAGCGCCAACGAATTCCGGTTCATGTCCACCGAGGTGAGCCGGGAACGTCCGGTGAACTACGAGGAACTCGCCACCCGGCTCAACGAGGAGCGGGCCAGTGGCGGGTATCTGATCTGGGTCGCCGGCCCGGCGCTGGTGCACTCCCGCGCCCGGGGTGACTTCGAGTGGTTCATCCACAACGGCTACGTCCAGGCGGTGCTGGCCGGCAACGCGGTGGCGGTGCACGACATCGAGGCGGCGATCTTCGGCACCACCCTTGGCATGAGCAACACGGGGCGGCCCACCGACGGCGGTCACGGGCTCCACATGCGGGCCATCAACCAGGTGCGTGCCGCCGGATCGATCGCGGCCGCGGTGCAGTCGGGACTCATCCGCAACGGGATCATGCACGCCCTGGTGACCCACGATGTCCCGTTCGTGCTGGCGGGCTCGATCCGGGACGACGGACCGCTACCCGGCATCATCCCCTCGAGTGTCGAGGCCCAGGACGCGATGCGCGAGCACACCGTGCGGGCGACCGGCGCGGTCCTCATCGCGTCCGCGCTGCACGCCATCGCGGTGGGGAACATGCTCCCGGCGTATCACACTCACCATGACGGTGTGCCGATGCCGCTGATGACGGTCTGCGTCGACCAGACCGAGTTCGTGGTCAACAAGCTCAAGGACCGCGGGACGCACCAGGCCTTCGGCGTGGTGACCAACGCGCAGGATTTCATGCACGTGCTGCGCTTCTACGTGGAGAAAGGGACCCAGTGATGATCCTCAATCAGCCGGGGTCGGGATGGGGGCGTCTCGCGGGCCATGTGGCGGGCGAGATTCCCGTCACCGAGATCGATGGCGTCTGGCAGTTCCGGACCATCAAGCGGGACGGCCGGGAGTTCGGTACCGCGCTGCTCGCCCGGGTCGACGGAGCGCAGCAGGAGCGCCGCCGGATCTATACCGCGCGCTTCATGCACCAGCTCAAGGGCAAGGAACGGGGGAAGTTCGAGGCCTGGCTGGAAGAGGTCGGCAGCGGCCCGGTCGAGACCCTGGGCGATCTTCTCGCCGGCGTTCGCAAGCGGATCGAGGATGAGGATCCCCGGCCCGTCGCGGTCGAAGACTGGTTTCCCGTGACGGATGGCGCAGCTCGCGACGGGTGAGGGCGCGGCCCTCGTCGAGCGCTTCCGCCGCTATCTTCGGGACCACCGCCAGCCGGTGACCCGCCAGCGCGACCGCGTCGCCGAGATCGTGCTCCTCTCCGACGAGCACCTATCGGTCGAACAGATCCGCCGCCGCCTGCGCGAGCAGGGGGCGGCAGTCGGCCTCGCAACGATCTACCGCACCCTGGAGCTGCTCGAGAAGAGCGGGCTGGTCCGGGGTCATGACTTCGGGCAGGGGTTCCGACGCTATGAGCCGATGCCCGCCCAGACCCACCACGAGCACCTCATCTGCCTGCGCTGCGGCAGGGTCGAGGAGTTCGCCCACGAACGGCTCGAGCGGATGCTTCCCATCATCGCCGACGAACACGGCTTTCAGCCGGAGCGGCACCGGGTGGAGATCTACGGCGTCTGCCGGTCGTGCCAGCGGCGGATCCTTGGCTAGGCGGGGCGGCGCATGAATGGCGCCGGGTCCCTGGGGTTCGTCGTGGCGTTCACGGCGGGGGTGCTCAGCTTCCTCTCCCCCTGCGTCCTGCCGCTGGTGCCCTCCTACATCGGGTTCCTCACCGGGCTCTCCCTCGACGAGATGAGTTCGCGGCGCCGGGTCGCCTTCACCCACGCCCTGCTCTTCGTGCTCGGATTCACCCTGGTCTTCCTTCTGCTCGGTGCCTCCGCGACGGCGCTCGGCCGCTCGCTCAACTACCACAAGGTCTGGTTGCAGCGCATCGGCGGCGTGCTGATCATCCTGTTCGGGCTGGTCTGTCTCGGCGTCATCAAGCTGGGTGTGCTGCAGATGGACCGGCGCGTCCACCTGCAGAACAAGCCGCTGGGCTACCTGGGGTCGGTGCTGGTGGGGATGGCCTTCGCGGCCGGCTGGACGCCCTGCATCGGGCCGATCCTCGGCGGCATCCTCGGGCTGGCTTCCGCCAGCGATACCCTGGGGCGCGGGGTCGCGCTGCTGGGCGCCTATTCGGCCGGGCTGGCTGTTCCCTTCCTCCTGGCCGCGTGGGCCGTGGATGGTTTCCTCGAGTGGTTCCAGAAGTTCCGCCGCTACCTGCCATGGGTCATGCGGGTCAGCGGTGCACTGCTGGTCCTGGTCGGCATCCTGCTGATCACCGGACAGTTCACCCGCCTCGCCGGCTTCCTGCGGGCCCTGACGCCCGAGGGGCTGCTCAACCGCCTGTGAGCTTCGCGGGCTGACGGTGTCGCGCCGGCAGCCGACTATTCGACCAGACCGATGCGGTCTTCGGGACTACCCATGACCTGGCAAGCCTGGTTCACGCTCGGCGTCACCCTGCTCACGCTGGTCTGCCTCGCGAAGGACTACCTCGCCCCGTCCAACACGATGCTCGGCGCGGCGATCATCCTGCTCCTCGCCGGGGTCATCAAGCCGGACCAGGCCTTCGCCGGGTTCGGTAACCCGGCACCGATGACCGTCGCCGCGCTCTACATCCTGGCCCGCGGCGCCGAGAAGACCGGGCTGCTGCAGCCGGTGCTGGAGCGGCTCCTCGGCAGGGGACACGGCGGGCGCTGGGCCATGACCAAGCTGCTGGTCCCCTCGGCGGCCGCCTCCGCCTTCCTCAACAACACGCCTATCGTCGCGATGATGATCCCCCAGGTCCTCCGCTGGTCGGACCGGGTCCGGGAGTCCGCCTCACGATACCTGATGCCGATGTCGTTCGCGGTCGTGCTCGGCGGGGTGATCACCACGATCGGCACCTCGACCAACCTGGTCGTCTCCGGCCTGCTGCAGCAGTCGGGGGCGCCGCCGCTCGGCCTGTTCGAGGTCACCCCGGTCGGGCTGCCGGTGGCCATCATCGGGCTGATCACGCTCATCGTGACCGTGCCCTGGCTGCAGCCCGACCGTCGGCCGGCGAGCCGGCAGCTTGAGGAGAATGTCCGCGAGTTTGCGGTGAGCATGATGGTCATCTCCGGCGGGCCACTCGACGGGGTCGAGGTGGAGGTAGGCGGGTTGCGCAACCTGCAGGGCGTCTTTCTCGCCGATATCGAGCGTGCCGGCGAGGTGATCGCGCCCGTCGCTCCGAATCAGCGGATGCGGGGCGGCGACCGGCTCAACTTCGTGGGCCGGGCCGACACGGTGGTCGATCTGCAGAGCCGCCGCGGCCTGGTATCGGCCGAGGTGCACCACATGAGCCAGTTCGACACCGCGCGGCACGGGTTCTTCCAGGCGGTGGTCGGTGCCAACTCGCCCCTGGTGGGCCGGACGCTCAAGGGGGTCGAGTTCCGCAGCCGCTACCAGGCCGCGGTCATCGCGATCCACCGATCCGGTCAGGCCGTCGCGGCCAAACTCGGCGAGGTGGAGCTCAAGCTCGGCGACACTCTCATCCTGCTGGCCGATCCGGGTTTTCGGGACCGGTGGCGGGACCGGGGCGACTTCCTGATGGTGAGCTCGATGGAGGGCACCCCGCCGGCGGTGAGCCGCAAGGCCTGGATCGTCGGGGTGATCGGGTTGCTGATTGTCGTCGTCGCCGGCGCCGGATTCCTGCCGATCCTCCAGGCCGCGCTGATCGGGTCGGTGGCGCTGGTGGCCTTCGGCGTGCTGACCGCCACCGAGGCACGCAATGCCATCGAACTCGACACGATCATTGTGATCGCGGCCTCGTTCGCGCTCGGAACGGCGATGGAGACCTCGGGACTCGCCGCCGAAGCCGCCCGGCTGGTCGTCGGGGCGTCAGGGTCGAGCAGCGTGCATGGGGCGCTGCTGGGCATCACCATCGCAACCGTCATTACCACCGAGCTGATCACCAACAACGCCGCCGCCGCGCTGCTCTTCCCGATCGCCTTCGCGAGCGCGCATCAGCTCGGCGTGGATCCCCGGCCGTTCGCGATCGCCGTCGCCGTGGCCGCGTCGAACTCCTTCCTCACCCCGATCGGGTACCAGACCAACACGATGGTCTACGGTCCGGGGGGATATCACTTCGGGGACTATGTCCGGGTAGGTCTGCCGCTCACCATCACGACGATTGTCACGACCGTGCTGGTCATTCCCTGGTGGTGGGGGCTCTGAGGGGAGCGCCGCTCAGCTCTCGGCGGTAATCGCTTCCGGCGACTCCGGCCGCCGGCTCGGCTCGGGCGGCGTTTCCGCCTCGAGTTCCTCTTCCACCTCCTGCCGCCGGAGCAGCTCCCAGTACCGCGCCCGCTTCGCCATCAGGACTTCATGGGTGCCCTCCTCCACGACCCGGCCGCCGTCAAGCACCAGGATCCAGTCGGAGTCCCGCACCGCCGACAACCGGTGGGAGATGATCACCCGGGTCCGGGTGGCGAGCGCGTCGCGGAGGCCGTGAAGGATCTGGACTTCGGTATGCGCGTCCACCGCCGACAGGGCGTCGTCGAGCACGAAGACCGGCGGATCCTGTGCCAGGGCCCGGGCGATCGCGGTCCGCTGCCGCTGCCCCCCCGAAAGATTGACGCCCCGTTCACCCAGCATGGTGTCGAACCCATGGGGCAGATCCGGCAGGGCCGCGGTGAGCTGGGCGGTCCCGGAGACCTGCTCGAGGCGACCATCATCCGGCGCGCCCAGCAGCACATTGGCGCGGAGGGTTTCGCTGAAGAGAAAGGTCTCCTGCGGGACGAATCCGATTGCGCGGTGCAGGTCTGCTAGGCGGAGCTGGCGCAGGTCGATGCCGTCGAGCAGCACCCGCCCCTGGTCGGGGTCGTAGGCGCGGGCGATCAGCTCCGCGAGTGTCGACTTCCCGGCGCCCGTCGCGCCGACCACGCCGAGCGAGCCGCCGGCAGGAATCGTGAACGAGACCTCCTGCAGTACCCAGCCCCGTTCGGGCGCATTGGGATATCGGAACCAGACCCGCTCGAAGGCGAGGCTCCGTGCGCCGGCCGTGGGTGGCAGCGGAAGGGGAGCGACCGGATTGGTGATGGCGGGCCGCGCGTCGAACAGCTCGTTGAGCCGCCCCATGGAGGCCTCACCGCGCTGCACCAGGTTCACGGCCCAACCCAGCGCGATCATCGGCCAGACCAGGTAGACCAGCCAGGTGCCGAATGCGACGAATTCGCCGACGGTGATTGTGCCCTGGATCACCAGCCGGCCTCCGATCCACATGACCGCCACGGCGCCCAGCCCGCCGAGAAAGGCGAGCAGAGGATGAAAGGCCCCATAGACTCGGGCAAGTGCTAGATTGCGGGCAGCGTACTCCGCGTTTATCGTGCTGAACCGATCGATCTCTGCGGATTCCTGACGATAGGCGCGGACGATGCGTGCGCCGGACAGATTCTCGTGGACGGCGGCGGTCAGGTCGGAGTAGGCCGCCTGGATGCGCAGGGTTCGACGATGGATGGCCCGGCCGAACGTGACCATGCCGATCGGCAGTCCGAGGAGCGGCAGCAGAGCGATGCCGGCGAGTCGCGGGCTGATGTGCAGCAGATAGGGGATCACCATCGCCGCCCGCACCAGGGTGTCGGAGAGGTACATCACCCCCGGTCCGGCGACCATGCGCACCGCCAGCAGGTCGTTGGTGGCCCGCGCCATCAGATCGCCCGTCGGGTAGCGGTCGTAGAACTCGGCCGAAAGCCGTTGCAGGTGTTCGAACAGCCGGTCGCGGACGTCGGTCTCGACCCGGCGACTCACGCTGTTGAGCGCCTCACGCATGACGAAGCGGGCCAGCCCTCCCGCGACGGCCACCGAGAGCAGCAGCAGGAGCGCGTGACGCACCTGCGCCAGACTGCCGCCGACCGCGAGGGCGTCGATGCCCTGCTGGATGAATTTCGGGGCGAGAGTGGTGAAGTAGTTGGAAATGAGAACGCAAGCAAAGCCCGCGGCGAACACGACGCGGTACGGTCGGGTATAGGGCAGCAGGCGCCGTAAGTGGATCATCGCTGTGCAATGTGGCTCGGGCGGGAGAGCCCGGGCAAGTCATCTGTTATCGGAGGCATCATGACACGGAAGTTCATCGGCGGGCTCGCAGCGGTACTCCTCGTCGCCTGCGGCGGCAAGAAGGACCAGTCCCAGGCGGCGGCGGACAGCCTGCAGCGAGACCTGCAACTCGCGCCAGCGGAATCGACCACCGCCATCAACGATCGGCCGGCCGCTCAGCCGCCGGCCACCCAGCCCGCCTCGCCGGCTCCGGCACCGGCCCCCAAGCCTGCCGCGCCGAAGCCCGCGCCTGCCGCGCCAAAGACCCACACCTACACCCTGGCCTCGGGCACCGCAGTCGAGGCGTCGGCGAATGACAGTCTGCACTCCCGGCATAACAAGGCCGGCGAGATGTTCCACGCGACCATCGGGAGCGACGTGAAGAACGCCGCCGGGACCACCGTCATCCCGGCCGGCTCGGTGGTGACCTTCAAGGTGACCCACATCGAGCATGCCAACAACAAGAGCGAGAAGGACGGCAAGCTCACCCTGGAGGCGCAGGACGTCACCATCGGCGGCCAGACCTACGCCATCTCCGGCAGCGCCGACCAGACCACGGTCGAGCATGCGCTCGAAGGTCAGGGCGTGACGGCAGGTGCGGCGGCGCGGGTCGGTGGCGGCGCGGTCGGCGGCGCCATCATCGGCAAGGTTATCGGCGGGAAGACCGGCGCGATCATCGGTGGTGCCGCTGGCGCGGCGGGCGGGGCGGTAGCCGCCTCACAGACCGCCGACCGCGACATCGTGGTGCGGTCGGGCATGAAGGTGACGTTCACCCTGACCAGCGATTTCAGCATTACGCGCTGAGCCTGGCGCTGAGCCTCGATTGTGGGGGCCGCGATTCATTCGTGGCCCCCACAGTCGTTTCAGTACCCGGCGCCGCCCCCGCCCAGCCGGGGATCCGAGACCCCTTGCCATCCATCGGGGGTTCTGACGATCGCCTCGAGGTCTCCCCAGTGCCTGCTCCCCCACGGCGATGTGAACTTCACCTTGTGGCCGAGGCCGTTGAGCTCGGCGATGGTCGCAGGCTGGAAGCCGTCCGGCTCCAGCCGGATCTCGTCGGGTAATCCCTGATGGTGCATCTTCGGCGCGGCGATCGCATCCGGCAGAGACATCCCATGGTCGATCACGTTGGAGATGACGTGGTAGACCTGGGTGATGATCGTGGACCCACCCGGCGTCCCCACGACGAGCAGGAGCTTTCCCTGCGGGTCGAGCACGATGCTCGGCGTCATCGCGGAGAGCATCCGCTTGCCGGGCTGGATCGCATTCGCCTCGCCCTGGACCAGGCCGTACATGTTCGGCTGCCCCGGCGCGGTGGTGAAGTCGTCCATCTCGTCGTTGAGCAGGAACCCGGCGCCCGACACCGCGACGGTACTCCCATAGCTGTCGTTGAGGGTGGTGGTGCAGCTCACGGCGTTGCCCTCGGCGTCGACCACCGAATAGTGGGTGGTCGAGTTGCCGTCGCGGATGCGGGGATCGAAGGGAGGCGTGGGCGAGGCCTGCTTCGGATCGATCTGGTTGCGAAGGGTGGCGGCGTATTCCTTCGAGAGCAGCCGGGCCAGCGGCATCTTCACGAAGGCCGGGTCGCCGAGGTATGCGTTCCGGTCGGTGAAGGCGCGGCGCATCGCCTCGGCCTCGCGGTGAATCAGGGCCGACGAGCCGAAGGGAGGCAGCTTCCCGAACCCCTCCATGATGTTGAGGATCATGGCGAGGGTCACCCCGCCCGACGACGAGGGCGGCATCGAGTACACCGTATAGCCTCGATAGCTGATCTGGATCGGGTCTCTCCAGATCGGCTTGTACGCGGCGAGATCGGCGTGGGAGACCAGCCCGCCGTCCCGGTCCATCTCGGCCACGATCGAATCGGCGACCCAGCCATGGTAGAAGCCGTCCGCTCCCTGGTCCCGGATTTCAGCGAGCGTACGGCCCAGATCGGCCTGGACCCAGCGCGCGCCCGGTGCGGGTGCCCGGCCGCTGTCCGGCAGGAAGTAGCGCCGCGAGGCCGCGAAGTTGTAGAACCAGCCGCGGTACTCATCGAGTGAGTTGCTGCGGACCTCATCCACCACGAATCCTTCGCTGGCGAGCTTGACCGCGGGGGCGATGACCTCGCGGAAGGGGAGCCGGCCGTAGCGGCGATGCGCCTCGGTCAGCCCGGCGACCGAGCCGGGTACGCCAGCCGCGAGCGCACCCTTGTCGGAGAGCGACGTCGGGCTCGCCGGCACGATTCAGGAACATGTCATGGCTGGCGCGGCCGGGTGCGGTCTCCCGGTAGTCGAGCGTGGCGGTGGTGCCATCCTTCATCCGGAAGACCATGAACCCGCCGCCCCCGATGTTGCCCGCCTGCGGATGGACGACCGCGAGCGCGAACCCGACCGCCACGGCGGCATCGACCGCGTTGCCGCCCGCCTGCAGGATCTGCCGCCCCACCTCACTCGCGATGGGACTGCCCGAGACGATCATCGCCTGGCGTCCCTCGGCGACCTGCGCCTTCCCGGCCAGCGGCCACGCCGGATTGATCCCCACGTCGACCGAGGCGGCGGTCCGGGCCGACGCCGCGGCCGGAACGGCGGAGCGGCCGGCGCAGGCGGGCAGCAGGGCGAGCGACAGCAGGACGACGCGCAGGGCACGATTTCGCAAGGACGACCTCGGCGAGCGGATGGCACATTGCTGGGGATGACCGACCGTACCTAATTTAGGGCTCGCCATCCCCAAGAACCAATGACCGACAGCTTTCTGGATCCCCGGCTCACCGAGCGCCGCAACCCGAGGAGCGCCGGGATCGACCGGGCCAGCGCCCGCGAGATCGTGGAGCTGATCGCGTCGGAGGATGCGACCGTCCCCGATGCGGTGGAGCGCGCCCGGGACGAGATCGCCCAGGTGATCGACCTGCTCGAGGCTGCGTTCCGGGCCGGCGGGCGGCTGTTCTACATCGGGGCGGGGACCAGCGGGCGGCTCGGCGTGCTCGACGCCGCCGAATGTCCGCCGACCTTCGGCACCGACCCCGAGATGATCGTCGGCATCATCGCGGGGGGGTACAAGGCCATGCTCCGCTCGGTCGAGGGTGCCGAAGACGACGTCAACGCCGCGATCGCCGAAATCGATGGTCACCGGATCCGCGCCACCGATGTGGTGGTGGGCATCGCCGCCAGCGGGACGACGCCCTTCGTCCGGGCGGCGCTGGGACGGGCCCAGACGCTCGGCGCGCGGACGGTGATCCTCTCCTGCTCGGAACCGCCGCAGATTCTCAAGGACACTTGTGATGTCTGCATCACCCTCCTGGTGGGGCCTGAAGTCGTCACCGGTTCCACCCGGATGAAGGCGGGCACCGCCACCAAGCTGGTGCTCAACATGCTGACGACCGGCGCGATGATCCGTATCGGGAAGACCTATGGCAACCTGATGGTGGATTTGTGCGCCATGAACGCCAAGCTCACCGACCGGAGTGAGCGGATCCTGATGGAGATTGCCGGCGTGACGCGCGAGGCTGCGCGGCAGGCCCTCGGTGCGGCGGATCAGCGGGTGAAGGTGGCGATCGTGATGTTGCGGCGCGGGGTGGACCGGGTGGCCGCCGAGCGGCTGCTGGAGCAACACCGGGGCCACCTCCGTGCCGTCGTGGGCGACCCTCCAGCGGTGACTCCCTCATGACCGAACGCCCGACCCTCGCCATCGGGCTGATGTCCGGCACCTCGCTCGATGGGGTGGATGCGGCGCTGGTGCGGTTCAACGGCCCCACGCAGTGCGAGCTGCTGCAGTTTCTCACCCGGCCCTATACCGCCGCCGAGCGGGATCAGATCCTCTCTGCGATCGCGGCCGGCGGCGCCCGCGAGCTCGCCCTCCTGCACACCCGCCTCGCGGAGTGGTCGGCCGAAGCGGTGGAGGAGCTGCTCGCCGGCGCGCACTTGCGGGCCTCCGAGCTGACGTTCATCGGGATGCACGGCCAGACCATCTGGCATGAGCCGCCGGCCGTCAGCTGGCAGCTGGGTGAGGCCGCCGTGCTGGCGGAACGTTTCGGGGTCCGCGTGGCGAGCAACTTCCGGGCGCGTGACGTGGCCGCAGGCGGCCAGGGGGCGCCGCTGGTACCGGTGGCGGATGTGCTGCTCTTCGGGCACCCCGAACAGCCGAGGGTACTCCTCAACATCGGCGGGATGGCGAACCTGACCTTCGTGCCCCGGCGCGCGGTCGAGGAGGGGGCGTTTGCGTTCGACACCGGCCCGGGCGTCGCGATCGTCGACGCTGTCGCGCGGATGGTGGACCCCGGCCGGCGGTACGACGTCGATGGACACCTGGCGCGCCAGGGGCAGGTGCGAACCGGCGCATTTCAGCGCCTGCTCGCCGATCCCTACTTCACCGCGCCGCCACCCAAGAGCACCGGACGGGAACGGTTCGGGCTGCCGCTGGCGCAGCAGCTCTTTCGCGAGCTGCCGGGCCCGGACGCGGTCACCACCGCCGTGGAGCTCACCGCACAGACCATCGCGGTTTCGATCGCACGGTGGGTGCCGGGCACCCCGGAGGTCGTAGTCTCCGGCGGTGGGATGCATCACCCGGTCCTCGCGGCGCGGCTCGAGGGACTGCTCGCGGAGCGCGGTCAGGTGTTGCGCCGCTTCGATCAGCTCTTTTTCGACGGCGATGCCAAGGAGGCCGTCGCCTTCGCCCTCCTGGGATACCTCACCATTCACGGTCAGCCCGGGAACCTCCCTGGCGCCACCGGCGCCCTCGCCCGACGGGTCCTCGGCCAGATCACGCCGGCATGAATCCCGGCCGGCTGGTCCTTCCGGCGCTGCGCTGGAGGCGGGAGACCGGGTTTCATCACGAAGACCAGGCCATCGACGCGGCGCTCGCGCTGGGCGTCGGCGGGTTCATTCTGTTCGGCGTGCCAGGGGCCCGGGCGGATGAGATGGCGGCGCTGATCGAGGATGTCCGGAAGCGGGCGGGCCGCCCCCTGCTCATCGGTGCGGACCTGGAGCGCGGGGTGGGGCAACAGGCCCGGCGGCTCACCGAGTTGCCGCCGCCGGGCGCGCTGGCCTCGCTGGATGACGACGCGATCATCGCCTGGGCGGGCGCCACGACCGGGCGGGAGGCGCGGCGGCTCGGGATCAACTGGGTCTTCGCCCCGGTGGCCGATCTCGACGTCGAGCCCCGGAACCCGATCGTGCAGACCAGGTCCTTCGGTGCCGACCCGACCCGAGTCGGCCGCGCCGTGACAACCTGGATCCGGGCCTGTCAGTCGGAAGGAGTGCTGGCCTGCGCCAAGCACTATCCGGGGCACGGCCGCACGACGCATGACTCGCACAACACCCTTCCCGCCGTGCCGCTTCCGCTCGAGGCGCTCGCTGACACCGATCTGCTGCCGTTTCGCAAGGCAGTGGAGTGCGGGGTGCGCGCGGTGATGACGGCTCACGTGTCCTTCCCGGCCTGGGATCCGAGCGGAGCGCCGGCGACTCGCTCCACGGTCCTGCTGGGCTATCTGCGCAAGGAGCTGGGGTTTGCCGGGCTGGTGGTGACCGACGCGCTCATCATGGAAGGGGCCCAGGCGGGGCAGGGACAGGAGGACGCCGTGGTGGGGGCGCTCCGCGCCGGCTGCGACCTGCTGCTCTATCCCCCCGACGTCGCGGGCGCGGTGGACGCAATCCGCCGCGCCAGCGCGCTCGAGCCCGCCGTCGCAGACCGCTGCGCTCACGCGCTCGAGCGCTACGAGCGGGCGCTGTCCATCGCCAGCACTCCGCCGAACCCCGCGCTGCAGCGCGATCTCGGCGGGCTTTCCTCCGGAGAGATCGCCGACCGGCTGCTGGCGCGTGGCCTCATCCGCGGCGAGGCGCCCGCGCTTCGGGGCGGGGTGGAGCTGGCCGTCGTCGATGACGACCTCGGCGGCTGGTACGCCCCGGGACCGAGCGATCTGGTGACGCGGGCGCTGGCGCGCGAACAGATCTTCGAGCGTCATGACGGACACCGGGTGGTGCTCGCGTTCGCGGAGCCGCGCGCGGCGAAAGGCCGCGCGGGGTTCGGTCCGGAGAGCCGCGCCCGGCTGGAGGCGCTGGTCCCCGGGGCGGCGCTGGTGGTGCTGTTCGCGCATCCACGGCTGGCCGCCGAGATCCCGGGCGACGGTCCCGTACTCATCGCCTGGCACCGGCAGCCGCTGATGCAGGAGGCGGTTGCCCGCTGGGTCGGGGCCCGCCTGTGATCTGGCTCGACTGGCTGGTGGTCCTCGCCTATCTCGGCTCGAGCCTCGCCCTCGGCCTCTGGGTCGCCCGCCGGGGCGCCAGGAACATGGCCGAGTTCTTCGTCGGCGGGCACGCGATCCCTTGGTGGCTGGCGGCGACGTCGATGGCCGCCACCACTTTCAATGTCGACACGCCGTTGTACGTCGCCGGACGGGTGGCCCGGGCCGGCGTCGCCGGAAACTGGGAGTGGTGGTGCTTCGCCTTCACCCACGTGATGCTCGCGGTGCTGCTGGCCAAGCTGTGGCGCAGGGCGAAGGTGGTCACCGACATGGAGCTGACGGAGCTGCGTTACGGCGGGTCGCCTGCCGCTTTTCTGCGCGGCTTCCGCGCCTTTCTATTCGCGGTGCCGCTCAACTGCATCTCGATCGGCTACGGCATGCTCGCCATGCGGAAGGTCATGGGCGGACTGGGGCTGCTGGAGGTCTTCCACTCGCTGCCTGGCGACGACCGGCTCTGGGCGCTGATGCCGATCGTGCTGGTCACCATGATCTACACCGCGGTGGCGGGGCTGTGGGGTGTGGTGGTCACCGATCTGCTGCAGTATGTGCTGGCGATGGTCGGGGCCGTCGTGGTGATGATCTACGCCCTGCACGAGGTGGGCGGTTTGCACGCGCTGACAGCTGCGCTGCGGGCTTCGGGGCAGGGGAACAAGCTCGACCTGGTGCCGCACGGCGAGGGCGCACTGGTCTCCATGGGGACGATGGCCGGCTACGTCCTGGTGCAGTGGTGGGCATTCCGCAACAGCGACGGCGGCGGGATGTTCGTGCAGCGGCTCTCCTCGACCGCCGATGAGCGGGAGGCGGCCAGGGCAACTCACGCATTCAACATCCTCAACTACGTGGTGCGCACCTGGCCGTGGGTCCTGGTAGGGCTCGCGGCGCTGGTGATCCTGCCGGGACTGCCCGACCCGGAACTCGCCTATCCGCTGCTCATGAAGCGGTTCCTGCCGCCCGGCCTGCTCGGCCTGGTCTTCGCGAGCCTGATGGCGGCGTTCATGTCCACCGTCTCCACCCAGATCAACTGGGGCGCCAGCTACATCGTCAACGATCTCTACGCCCGGTTCGGCGGTGAGCGGGACGACCGGGTGCTGCTTCGGGCGGCGCGGTGGGCGTCGGTGGCGCTCACCCTGCTCGCGGCCGGCGTGTCCTTCATGATGGACGACGTGGGCCAGGTGTTCCGCTTCCTAATCCTGATCGGCAACGGGCCCGGGCTGGTCCTGCTGCTGCGCTGGTTCTGGTGGCGGGTGAACGCGTGGGCCGAGATCGCGGCGATGGCCGCCGCCGTCGGGCTCGCGCTGGCCAGCTATCTGCCGGCGCTCTCGATGCTGAGCTTCGGCGAGCGGCTCGCGATGACCGCCTTCGGCACGATGCTCGTCTGGGTGCCGGTGATGCTGCTGACCCGGCCGGAGCGGCCCGAGGTGCTGGAGAGGTTCTACCGCCGGGTGCGGCCGGGCGGTGCCTGGGGGCCGCAGCGCGCGGCCACCGGGCTCGCGCCGCTCGACAGCCTGCGGACCGACCTCACGCGATGGCTGGTCTGGAGCGCGGCCCTGCTGGGGGTGATGCTGGGCGCGGGCGCACTTCTGCTCTGGTGAGGGGCACGGCCTTCGCGATCAGCTCTTCCATCGGGATCGGTTCGCCGATCGCGTAACCCTGGGCATAGTCCACACCGATCTTGCGGAGGGTCTCCAAGGTCTCGAGGCTCTCCACGCCCTCCGCCACCGTCTTGAGCCGCATCACGTGCCCCACCCGGTTGATCGCCTCGACCATCGCGTATTCCACCGGATCGCTCTCGATGTGGCGCAGGAACGCCCCCGCGATCTTCAGCGAGTCCACCGGGAGGCTCTGCAGGTAGGCGAAGGACGACATGCCGCTGCCGAAGTCGTCCAGCGCGAACCAGCACCCCATCGCCTTGAGTTCCCGGATGAAGTGCGCCGCCAGGGCGAGGTTGGCGATCGCCGCCGTCTCGGTGATCTCGAAGCAGAGCGATTCCGGGGGAGCTCGTTGCGCGAGAGCTGGTCCCGCACGAACGCCAGCATGCTCGGGTCTCCGAGGGACGCGCCCGAGAGATTGATCGAGGCGATCGGCTTCCACCCGCTGGCGCGGTGCCGGGCGTACAGCGCGGTCACCTCGCGAACCACCCAGCGGTCCACCGCGCCCATCAGGTTGTACCGCTCCGCGGCCGGAATGAACGCGCCCGGCGCGATCAGCGTCCCGTCCCGCTCGATCAGCCGCAGCAGGACCTCGACGCGGGTCCGCTCCGCGGCGTGCGGCACCAGCGGCACGATCGGCTGGCCGTAGAGCCGGAACCGGTGCTCCTCGAGGGCGGAGGTGATGCGGCTGACCCACTGCATCTCACCCTGGCGGAGCGCCATGATGGCGTCGTTCATCTCGTAGAAGTGGACCCGGTTGCGACCCCGCTCCTTGGCTGCGTAGCAGGCGGCGTCCGCGTCGCCGCAGCACGTTGGCGAGGCTCTCGCTCTCGCCGGTGATCGGGACGACGCCGATGCTCACCCCGAGCGCGAACGGCTTCCCCTCCCAGACGAAGCGGAACTCCTGCACCGTCTCCAGCAGGTCGTGGGCGACCCGGGTGGCCTGGCCCGGGGGGCAGTGCTCCAGCAGGACGCCGAATTCGTCGCCGCCCAGCCGGGCCAGGGTGTCGCGGCGCCGGACCTTCTTCTGCAGCGCGCCGGCGAGCTGCCGCAGCAGTTCATCGCCTGCCACGTGGCCGCAGGTATCGTTGACCACCTTGAACTGGTCCAGGTCGAGGAAGCAGAGCGCGTGGGTGACCGCCTCCTCCTGGGCCCGGGTGAGTGCCCGCCCGACCCGTCGCTCGAACTCATGCCGGTTGACCAGGCCGGTCAGGTGGTCGTGACTGGCCTGGTGCGCCAGCTGCCGCGCCAGCGTCCGCGCCCGGCTCACGTCGTGGAAGACCAGCACCGCCCCGATGATCTCCTGGTCGTTGTTGGTGACCGGCGAGGCGCTGTCGTCAATGGCGAATTCACGACCGTCGGGACGCACCAGCAGCGACATGTTGGAGCGCCCGACGACCCGCTTCTCCCGGAGGCAGGTCTCCACCGGATTCTCGATCGGCTCCCGGGTGGTTTCGTGCACCAGGGCCACCGCATTCGAGATGGGACGGCCCGCGAGATCCGCGTTCCGGCAGCCGAGCAGCTGCTCGGCCACCGGATTGAGGTACTCGATGATGCCGTTCGCGTCGGTGCGGACCACCGCGTCGCCGATCGAGCCGAGCGTCACCTCGGCCCGTTCCTTCTCCTCGGACAGCCGCCGCTCGAACTGTTTCCGTTCGGTGATGTCGCGGGCGATCGTCGAGAAGAAGTCCACTTCGCCGTCGGACCGGCGGTGACAGAGAATCACCTGCGACAGGGTGATCTCCCGCGCATCCGCCGTCAGGATGGTGGTCTCTCCGAGCCAGCTGCCGTCCCGCGCGGCGAGCGTTAATGCCTCGCTACGCAGCAACAGCCGGGTCCATGAGGGCACGGCGTCGCCGCCGCGGGGCGGGATGTTGGCACCCCCGCCGAGGAGAATGCGGCCGGCGTCGTTCAGGTAGATCGCCCGTCCCGTCGAGTCGGCGAAACAGACTGGGTCGGTGGTGGACTCGAGCACCGCCGCGAGTCGCCGCTGCAGTGCCGAGAGCGCCAGCGCCTGCCGCCGCGACCGGGTGACCGCGAGCAGCGTCGCCAGGAAGAGCACCAGCGTGAGGCCGCCCCCGGCGAGTAGCGCGCTCCGAGCGGTCTCCAGCACGTGGAATGCGCTCCCGGCGTCGGTCTCGACGGAAGTCCCCAGGCCGAGCTGGTCGTCCCATTGCCACGCGCCGATGACCTGTGCCCCGTTGTGATTCTCGTAGCCGTCCAGGTCGAGCCCGGGCTCTCCCCCGGCCGAAGCCCGGCGGATGCGCGCGGGGCGCCCCTGATCGAACTCGAGCGGACGGGTGCCGGCGCTCGGCGGACGGTCCGGGCCACTGGCGCCGAGGATCCGGCCCGTCGCGTCGAAGAAGTACACGTCGCATTGCGACCGGAGGTGACTTTCCTCCGCGAGGAGGCTCAGCTCCCGTCGCGCAGGCAGCGCCACCGCGAGCACGGCGATGGCGTTGCCGTGGCCGTCACGAATCGGCGCAAAGGCGTAGAGCAGAGGGATCGGGGCAGTGTCGTCGGGGAAGCTGCTCAGCGCGGTGAGCCCGTCGAGGGCCCGCTCGACCGATTCCCGCATCGTGCGGGGCACCGCGGCGGGAAGGGAATCGGGCCAGCCGAGCAGGGTGACCTCGTCCGCGCTGACGATCCAGTACCCCGCCAGTCCGTGCTCCCGCAGGGCAGGGGAGAGCAGCCGGTGAATCCGCTCCGCCGGGTCCTGGCGGGGATGCAGCGCGCTCGCATTCACGATGAGTTGACTGACCGCCGGGCCCAGGCCCTGCGTGGCGGTCAGCCCGGCGACCACGGCCTGCTGGCGCGTGGCCCAGTGGCGGGTCGCCTCGCGCGCGGTGGCCATGACCGACGTCAGGCTGCGCTGCGCGGTGTCCCGGACGGCGTGATCGATCCGGTTGAGCGTCCACCAGGCGGCGGCGCTGATGCCGAGGACGAACAACACTATTCCGCCCCAAGCCACTCCCGGGAGGAAGCGATCTGGGGCGGGCGATGGCGATGGGGACGGCGGCGGGAACTCCATGCCGCCAATGATGTTGGTCGAGCCCGGAGGGGGCGGTGACACCCCTCACCCCGAGGCCTGCTTTGGCGTTGTCGCGTCTTGGGTTACGGGCTCCTATTGGGTCAGCAGGTCCCGGACGAAACCCACGGGAACGGCGTACAGGATGCGCCCATTGCTGCCGGGCTGTCCCCCGTACAGGACCCCGATCAACCTGCCACTCTCGTCCAGGATAGGGCTGCCGCTCGATCCCTGGGCACCGTAGCTGTCGAGCTGAAGGAGGTCCGGGAGCAGGCGGGAGACCGTGCCGAGGGTGAGGGTCGCCGCGACGCCGACCTCGCCCCAATCCTGGCCGCCGGCGATCTCGATGCCGAGCGGAAAGCCCAGGACCGCCGCGGGCTCGCCGACGTCGACCCGTTGGGTGCTATCTACGAGGCCCTTGATGGTCGGGACGCCGCGGTGCACGCTGACTCTGAGCAGCGCCAGGTCGGCGCGATCGGACACCTTGTCGACGTCGGCCCGGAAGTTCTGTCTGCTGCCCTCGAACACGACCCCGATCCGGGTCGCGATCGCGCCATTGGAATCGACGACCACGTGCTTGTTGGTGACGATGTAGCCGCCGTTCGGGTCGGACTTCACCGCGAAGCCGGTGCCGGTGTAGACCCGCCCGCTGGCGAACTGTACAAACACCAGTGCGATGGCATCGCGGTTCGCGGCGGCGATGCCGCGCGCATCCATCTGGGCAGCTCCCGCGAGCGTCCGCTGCTGGCGCACCGCTGCGTCGAGCCGGGTTCGCAGGTCGTTGATCAGCCTGGCATCGTTCGGGGTTGCGGCGAGCTGCCGCTTGAGCTGTCCGGCAACGGCCTGGGCCGAGTCGAGCGCCGCCTTGAGCCCTTCGCTGCCCGCGGAGAGCGAACTGATCTCCGACATGAGACTGTCTACCTGCCCCAGCAGCAGCCGGCGCTGCTCCGTCAGCCGGCGGCCGGTCTCCGCGGCCTGCCACAGATAGGCGCCGCAGAGGATGACGAGGAGAGCGAACAGGCCGAGGGCCGTGTTGCGGAGCGTCTTGGTCTGGCGCGCCACCTCGATGCGGACCTTGGTCGTGGTCCCGGGTCCGGGGGTCCGCCGCGGACTGCGCAGCTGCTCTGGGGTCAGCTTCGGCGACGGCGGAGGCGGCGTCCCGGGCTGGGAGCCGAAGACGACCGTCCCGGGCGCGCCTGGCCCCGCGGCGGGGGCGCCCGCGCCGCCGCTGGCGCCGGCGCGGGGTGGAGCGATCGCGGTGAACCGCACCTCGGGCCCGTTGAGTCCAAACCGGATCGTCTCTCCACTGGTGAGGACGTGATCGCCGGTCAGTTGCTTCCCGTTCACGAAGGTGCCGTTGGTGCTGCCCAGGTCGCGCAGCACGTAGAGGTCCCCGACCAGCGTGATCGCGGCATGCCGGCTGGAAACGTCGAGGTCCTTGTCGGGATCGAATTTCAGCTCGGACTGGGGGTGCCGTCCGACGCCGATGTGGGTCTGGCTGAAGACGTCGGTCTGTCCGGCCCTGGTGCCGGAGAGGACGGTGAACTGGGCCTTCATGCGGGGCGCAGCGGCGCCTCAGCCCGGACCGAAGAGGAGGAAGAGCCCCAGCGCGATGGCCACGACCGTGATCACGCCGACCAGCAGCCAGCGCGGCTGCGTCTCCTGCTTCGCGAGCGGCACCGGCGTGGGACTCCCGGTGTACACCGGGACCGGTTCCGTGGTGGCCTCGGCCTCGGTGAGCGGATAGACCTGGTGGCCCACGCCGGCGGCGCTCTCGGGCTCGGGGAGCCCGCTGCCATTGAAGCGGGCTGCGACCGCGGTGATGTTGTCGGGACCGCCCCGCTCGTTGGCGAGGTCGATGAGCTTGGCGCAGAGTTCCATCAGCTCCGGGGTGTCCTTCGCGATCTGCGCGATCTCGTCCTTCTTCACCTGGCCAGACAGCCCGTCGGAGCAGAGCACCAGCAGGTCGCCACGGTGAAGCGCCTGCCAGGTGAGGTCGACCTTCACCCGTGGATCGGGGCCGAGCGCCTGGAGGATGATGTTCCGCCGCTCGCTCTGTTCGGCCTCCTCCTCGGTGAGCTCCCCCGCCTCCACCAGGCGCTGCATCAGCGACTGGTCCTTGGTGATCTGGGTGATTTCGCCGTTGCGGATCAGGTAGGCCCGGCTGTCACCCACCTGCGCGAGGTACAGGTCCGACCCGAAGATGCCGGCCACCGTCGCGGTCGTCCCCATGCCGCGGACTTCGGGGTGTTCGCGGGCGTGGGTGTGGATCCGGTTGTTGGCGAGTTCGACCGCTTCCTTCATCCGGTAGGCGAAGCGGTTGGCGCTGACTTCGTTGTCGTCGGGCCAGACACTCGTCATGTGGCTGAACACCGCGTCGGCGGCCATGCGGCTGGCCACTTCGCCGGCGGCGGCGCCGCCCATGCCGTCGGCGACCATGAACAGCGAGCCGCGCGGGCCGACCTCATGCTCGCGCATGTCGGGCTGCAGGCTGGAGACCTTGCGGGAAAGGTCCGCGACGAGGAAGGTGTCCTCGTTGTGGTCCCGGGTGCGGCCGAGATCGGTCTTGCCGAAGACGGAGACGTGGACGGTGCCGTTGGTCACGGGGTTCCGAGCTGGTCGAGGATGATCTTCCACGTGCCCTGGGTCGGATCGAGCTGCACTGCGTGCTGCATCCATGTCCTGGCCCCCGGCTTATCGCCCTCCTTCATGAGCGCTTGGCCCATGAGGAATGCGCCGCGGGCGCGTAACTCGCTCGATGCGCTGGATGTGTTGTACATCCGTTCGCCGATCTGCTTCCCCTTCGCCCGCTTGACGTCGCTGTCGACGAAATCGATGTCCTCGTAGTAGAGGTTGAGCTCCCGTTCCATCGCCGCCAGATCTGGCACCGTCCTGGGCGGCGTGGTCCCCGCCGAGTCGCGTCCCCCTGGCGGCCTGACGTTGCCCGGGTTCGGTCGGTTTCTTCCCGGTGTCTCCGGTAGCCGCCGGGATCACCGCTGGCCTGGCGGTGTCCACGGGCGTCGTCGGAATCTGGGTGGTCGCGGGGTGGGTCGTGTCCCGGCCGGCGGTGGTATCCGCCGGGGTGCCTCCTGCCGAACAGGGAGCCACGCATCGCGTACACTCCGCCGCCGATGGCCAGCACCACGACCGCCGCCGCGATCGGCACCAGCGGCACCGATTGCTTGGCCGGCTCCAGCTGCGCGACGCTGGTCCTGGGCGGCTCCTTGACCCTGGCGGCGGCCGCCGCCGGATCCACTCGGGTCGGCGGCAACGCCGCCTTGAGGTCTTCGGGCCGCACCACCTGGGTGCCCGCTTCGACGTCGACCGAGCCGGTCATGGTGGTGGCCAGCTTGCGAACATCGCGCGCGAAGTCCGCGGCGTCCGCATAGCGTTCGCTCGGCGCGCGGGCCAGCGCCCGGTCCATCACCCGCTGCAGCTCGGCGGGGAAGCGGACGTCCGGTCGCGCCGCGGCGAGTGTGAGCGGATCGTCGGTCAGCCGCTTGATCATCGTCTCCTGCTGGCTGTCGGCGGGGAACGGGGACGTCCCCGTCAGCATCCGGTAGAAGACCAGGCCGAGGGAGTAGATGTCGCTCCGGCCGTTCACCGGGTCGCCGGCGAGCTGTTCCGGGCTCATGTACTCCGGGGTGCCGACCACGAAGCCGGTCTTGGTGACCTTCTGCCTGCTCCCTTCGTCTCCGCTCATCGCCTTCGCGATGCCGAAGTCCACCACCTTCACGGTGTCCTTCCCGCGGGCGGTGATGACCATGATGTTGTCCGGCTTCAGGTCGCGGTGAACGATGCCCAGCTCGTGGGCGACGTGCAGCGCCTCGCCGCACTGCACGATGATGTTCGCGGCCCGGGCCAGCGGCATGGTCGGCGTCTCGTCGAGCAGAGCGGTGAGGCTCTTGCCGTCGATCAACTCCATCGCGAGGTAGATGAGCCCCTCGGGGGTCTCGCCGAAGTCGTAGATGGCGCAGACGTTGGGATGACTGATCCGGCTGGCGTTGGCCGCTTCGCGATTGAACCGGCTGATGGCGTCGGGGTCGCTCATCGTCCCGGGCGTCATGATCTTGATGGCGCAGCGCCGCCCCATCTTCACGTGCTCGGCCAGGTAGACCTGGCCCATGCCGCCTTCGCCCAGCTTCTTGGTGATGTGGTATCGGTCGGCGATGACCTCGCCCACGAGATCGGTGCCGGCCCCGGATTTCCTGAGCGGCGTGCCGTCCCGCTCGCAGAAGAGCTTGTCGTCGCCGTATTCGGCGGCGCAGGTGGTGCAGACCCTCATCCGATCTCCGCGCGCAGCATCTGGTCACCCACGAGCAGGCGGGCGTTCGGCGGCACGCGCCGCTCGCCTCGCACGGCCACGGCCACACCGTTGCGGCTTCCTGCGTCCACCAGCACGAAATCCGCGTCCTCGCTCCGGATGAGCGCGTGCAGCGCACTCATGGACGAGTCATAGGGAAACTGCCAGTCGCCCTGTTCCCGCCCGACGCGCACGGTGCGGCCCGGCGACAGGGTCAGGATGTCCCGGGCGCTGCCGTCCGCGCGCACCTGGGCCAGGTTGGCGATATCCGCCGCCGGGGTCAGGCTGCCCAGCCGCCGGGTCTGGTCCTGTTCCGGCGGACGCGGCCCGGGATAGCCCAGTCGGCGATAGCGCAGGATCTGACTTCCGAGCAGCACCATGTCGCCGTCGGTGAGCCGGTGCGGCTCGTCGAGATACAGCCACGTGCCGTTCTTGCTGCCCAGGTCGCGCAGGGTGAGGATGCCGTCGAGAAACAGGAACTGGGCGTGCAAGGGAGAGAGATAGTCGTCGTCCGGAAAGTTGATGTCCGCTCCCGAGCGACCCATCGTCGTTACCGCATTGATCAGCGGAAACCGCTGCGCCACCTGTCCGGTTCGGTCGAGCAGGGCCAGCTGGGGTGCCACGGCCCCCGTCTTCACCGGCGCAGGAACCACCGGTTGCGGCCCGGTGTCGTTGAACGCGGCGCCGCACGCTGGGCAGAACTTGAAGCCCTGGTCGTTGTGCCGCCCGCAGCGCAGGCACGCGTGCGCCGCCCGTGCCTGGGTGAGCCGGGTACCGCACGTGCCGCAGAACGGCAGATCGGCACCGACAGGCATGTTGCACGACGGGCACTTCACGCTCGGCCCGGCGGGCGCCACACCACGTGATGCGTCAGGCGCCATGGGCGACCTCACCGCCTCGGAGAGACGGAAGTGTCAGCGGTGTGCCGAACCCCGGGCACCGAATACATGAAGATGCGGCGTTCCTCGAAGGTGGAGCGTGGACGGGAAGGGAATCAGATGCAATCTAGGTTTGGCCGCCGGGAGCGTCAACGGACGATCTGCCGTAAGTCTCGGTGGCTGTGTACCTTGCAGCCCATGTTTTCCGCCCGCGCACCCTGTCTCTCCGCCACTCTCCTGTTGGCCCTCGGCTGTGCAGGAAGGGGGGGCACCATTGGCCGCGGCGCGAGCCCAGCCCCGCTTCCCGGGACGGCAGGACCGGGCGCAGGATCCCATTCGCACCTTCCCCCGGTGCCCCCCGCCACCGGGCCGCTTCGGATCAGCGTCGTCTATCCCTCGGGAAGCGACGAGGTCGACGCCCGGGATTCCACGTTCCTCTTCGGCTCCGTGGGCACCGGCCTGGCGACCCTGTCCATCAACGGGACCCCGGTGCCCGTCTGGCCCAACGGAGCCTGGCTGGCCTGGCTGCCGCTCGCGGGTGACAGCAATGCGGCCTTCGACCTCGTCGCCCGCACCGCGTCCGATTCCGCCGCGCTCCAGTATCTGGTGCGCCGGGTTCGCCGCTTCCACCCCCCTGCAGCCCCGGTCTGGATCGATTCCACATCCTTTGCCCCGGCGAGCCGCGTCTGGTGGCCCGCCGATGAGTACCTGCCGGTGAGCGTGCGGGCCGCGGAGGGTGCCGTAGTGCGGCTGCGGCTCCCCGATGGGAGCATCGTTCCCCTCGCGGCCGACGTGGGGCCCGGGGAAGTGGCCTCGGGAGTTCGCGCCTTCGATCGTGACAGCACCAACCTCCAGGTCCCGCGACGCGCCGACAAGTACCTCGGCGCCATTCGCGGCCGCGCCCTCGGCGAGGCTCCGGGCCCGCTGCTCGGAAGCTCGCCTCCGCTCGCCGCCATCGGCTGCTGTATTGCGCCCGACACTGCTGCTCCGGCCCAGCCGTCGGACCCCAGAGTGGCCCCGTCCGCGTCCCCGATCATCGTCGAGGCCATCATCGGCGCCGACACCGCCCGGGCCACCTGGCCGCTGCGACTGGCGCTCCTGGATACGCTGCCGTCAGTGGTCGAGTTCAACGACGATACCGCGGGCAAGGGCAACACGGACAGCCTGACCGTCGGCCGGGCGCGCCCAGGGGCCACCTACCACTGGTTCTTTCCCACCGGAACCCGGACTGTCGCGACGGCCCGGCTCGGCGACGATCTCCGGGTGCGTCTGTCCCGCGGCCAGGAAGCCTGGGTGCCCGCGACCGACGCCCTCGCCCTTCCCGCGGGAAGCGCAGCCGTACGCGGCACCGCGCTGTCGCTGACGCTCACGCCGCTCTCCGACCGGCTCAGTCTCCGCATCCCCGTCACCCAGCGGGTGCCGTTCCGGATCGAGGAAGAGCCTGGCCGCCTCACCGTCCGGCTGTACAACACCGTCGGCGACATCAACTGGACCCGTTACGGTTCGGCGGACGACTACGTGCGCGACATCGGATGGTTCCAGGCCACCAGCGATGAGGTCGTCATCACCGTCACCCTCGCCGGGCCGGTCTGGGGGTACCGCACCCGCTGGAGCGGCAATGATCTGCTGTTCGAGATCCGCCGCCCGCCGCCGATCGATCCCGCCCATCCGCTCGCCGGGCGGCTCATCATGGTCGATCCGGGCCACCCGCCGCTGGGCGCGACCGGTCCGACGGGGCTGCGGGAGGCCGAGGCGAATCTGGCCGTCGCCCTGCAGCTGCGGGACCTGCTCGCGGAGCAGGGGGCGCGCGTCGTGCTGACCCGGACGACGGACACGCCGATCGACCTCCAGACGCGGGTGAAGCTGGCCGACACCTCGGGGGCCGAACTGCTGGTGTCCGTCCACAACAATGCGCTCCCCGATGGCTTGAATCCCTTCACCAATAACGGGTCGAGCGTCTTCTACAATCACCCGCGGAGTCTGCCCCTCGCCCGCGCCATCGAAGGTGCGTTGGTACGCCGGCTGGGCCTGCGCGATCTGGGTCCCGGCCGCGGCGATCTCGCCCTCGTGCGCCCGAGCTGGATGCCCGCGGTGCTGTGCGAGGGACTGTTCATGATGCTGCCGGAGCAGGAAGCCGCGCTGCGTTCGCCGGAGGGTCAGCGGCTGTACGCCCTGGCCATACGGGACGGCCTGGTGGAGTTTCTTCGCGATGTGGCGACGGCGCGGGCTCGAGTCGTCCCCTAGCCCGAGAGCCGCTCCGGTTTCGCCGTGCCGAACCAACCGAAATGCAACGTGGGAGTGATTTCGATTCCGATGGGTTTGCGTTCCTGTATCCCCTGCGCCATCCTCGCAATTCTGCTGTGCGGACTTCCTCCGCGCGCCGGGGCACAGTCGCCGGAGGAGCGGCTCGCGCTGAAGGCCTTTCGCGACTCGCTGACGACCACCATCGACAGCGCGGCGCTGGTGGCGCTGGAGCAGCGGCTGATCCTGGTGGCCAAGGCCGATCGCAACAACCCCATGCATCATCTCCGCCTCGGCTTCCTGGCGGTGCGGCTCGGCGACCTGGGCAGCCGCAGCCGCTACGATGACGGCGCGGGCGAATTCGAATGGGCCACCGATCTCGCCCCGACCTGGCCGTGGGCGTGGTACGGGCTGGGCATCGCCGAGGATCGTGTCGGCGACTCCGAGGTCTCCCTCGTACAGGGGCTGCAGGCGATGTTCGGGAAGGACCACCTCACCCGGGCCGCGAACGCCTACGCCCGATCGGTCCAGGCCGATCCGTCGTTCGTGGATGGCCTGGTCGAGCTGGCCGCCACGACCCTCCGCCAGCGGATCAACGTCAAGACCAATATCGCCCGGGAGGCGCTCCGTCAGGCGGCGCTGACCTCCGCCGGACTGAATCCGGAGGTGCTGCTGTATCGCGGCAGGGTTGAGCGGGAAGTCGGCGACATCGACTCCGCGCTGGTGGCCTTCCGCGGCTACCTGCAGAAAGGCGGACGCCGGGGGCTCGGCGAACTCGAACTGGCCCGGACCGAATTCCTGCAGGGCAGTCTCGACGGGGAATCCGCCTACTACGACGGCGCCCTCAGCACCGACTCCACGACCATCAGCGAGTACCGCGCCGACCTGGCGCTCGTCGCCAACGACAGCGCGCTGGCCGAATTCGATCAGAACACCGGGGAGAGACGGGTGAACTTCCTGCGCCGCTTCTGGGGCCAGCGGGACCGCGGGGCCCTGCTGCGCGACGGGGAACGGCTGCGCGAGCACTACCGGCGGCTGTACTATGCCCGCCGCAATTTCCAGCTGGTGAGCAACAATCGTCATTACGACATCGTCGAGCGCTATCGCTCTGGGAGCCGGGAGTACGACGACCGGGGGGTGATCTACATCCGCCATGGTGAACCGAGCGAGCGGGCCACCTACAACGCAACCGGCGTGCAGCACAACGAGTCGTGGCTGTACCATCGCGCCGATGGCGACCTCGTGTTCCACTTCGTGGCGCGGGAGGACCTGCAGGACTACAAGCTGGTCGAGAGCCTCTTCGACGTGCTCGGCTTCAGCGACGCGGTGATGCTCCGCGGCGACCGGAACAGCGCCGGCGTCGCGAGTCGGGCCAACGAACTGCTCGTCACCCGGGACCGTTTCTCCCCGGTGTATTCCCAGTTGCTGGCCGCCGGCAACGCGAGTTCCCAGAAGTATCTCACGGAGGAGCGGATGCTGGGCCGGCGCAGCATCGCGCTGGGGACCCGGACCGACAGCTACGAGCTGACCTATGCGCGGCGGCTGAACGTCTCGACCAGCGCCGTGGTGGCCGGCCGCGACTCCGCCGGCAGCATCTTCCACTTCACCTATGCCATCCCCGGCTCCGCCCTGCATCCGGTGATCACCGAGCGGGGCCACATCTACCCCGTGCGCATCCGGCTCAGCATCGCGGATCGCTACGGTCGATCAGTCGCGGCGACCGACACCACTATTCTCTTCCTCGACAAGAATGCGGTGCCCTCCACCGAGCATCTCGTCGGCAAGCTGCGGGTCCCGGTGGTCCCGGGCGCGCTCACCTACCGGGTCGCCATCGAGCAGGGCGATGATAACGGTGTGATTCTCCCGACCGACACGCTCACTGCCGGTGATTTCTCCGGCCAGCGCTTCGAACTCAGCGGTGTCGTGCTCGGCTCGCGCGACGCCAATCTCACCTGGCGCCCGACCCCAGTCGACACGGTGTGGTTCAATCCCCTCGGTCGCTATCGCCGCACCACGCCGATGGAGGTGTACTACGAAGTGTACGGGTTGGCTGCCGGCGCCGCCTTCCGGACCGAGGTGCTCATCACGAAACAGGGGGGTGGCGGATTCCTGGGCTTGTTCGGCTCGCGCAAGCCGACGATCCGGCTCGGCTTCGAGGAACGGGCAGACAGCGCCAGCACCCGGATTCAGCGCAACGTCTCGCTCGACCGGCTCTCGCCGGGCCGCTACTGGATCGAAGTCGTGGTCAAGGACTCGCTCGGCACCACCCGCACTAGCCGGGCCGCCTTCGAGGTGGTCGAACGTTGATCCTCAATTCTCAGCCTCCTCCGCCGTAACTCCACCTCCTCCAAGCGCTTGACTCTCTACGGCTGTCCCGCATACGTTCGGCCATGTTCTGTCAAAGGTGCGGGACCGAGGTCCAGAAGGCGACCCAGTTTTGCCCAACCTGCGGCCTGGACCTGCGGGTGAGCATGCCGGTCCAGGCCATTGCCACCGGCGACGTCACCGAGCTGGATGTGGTCCGGGAATCCCTGGCCGAGGAGTACGAGCTCCTCGAGGAGCTGGGTCGCGGCGGGATGGCCATCGTCTATCGTGCCCGGGACAAGCATCTCGAGCGCGAGATCGCCATCAAGGTCCTGCCATTCTCGCTGGCCTTTGACGCCGAGTTCGTTGAGCGGTTCACCCGCGAGGCGCGCACCGCCGCGGGGCTCGAGCATCCGAACATCATCCCCATCTATCGCGTCGGAAAAAGCGGCCGCGTCATCTACTTCGTGATGAAGCTGCTCCGCGGCGGCTCCCTCTCGCGGGTCCTCGGTGAGCGGAAGAAGCTGGAGCCGGCGGAGATCCGGAAGCTGCTCGTCGACGTCGGCAGCGCCCTCGGATACGCCCACAAGCGCGGCATCGTCCATCGCGACATCAAGCCCGACAACATCATGTTCGATGAGTTCGGCCAGTGCGTCGTCACCGACTTCGGCATCGCCAAGGCGGGCAGCGGCTCGAAGCTGACCGGCACGGGCATGTCCATCGGTACCCCGCACTACATGAGCCCGGAGCAGGCGCGGGCCCAGAGCATCGACGGCCGGAGCGACCTCTACAGTCTGGGCGTGCTCGCCTATCAGGCGCTGGTGGGAGAGGTGCCCTACGACGGGGAGGACAGCTTCGCCATCGGCTACAAGCACATCATGGAACCGATTCCGGTTCCGCTGCTCGATACCCCGGATGAGCGCCGGCTCTTCGAGGTGGTGAAGAAGCTGATCATGAAGGATCCGCTCGACCGCTATCAGGACGCCGAAGCGCTGCTCCGGGCGCTGGAGGGCCAGCCGCGCGAGTCGACCCTCGGCCGGAGAGTGTCGGCGGCGCAGGCGATCATGGCGGTGCAGTCGACCACACCGCTGCCCGCCGCATCGATTCCCCTCTCCCCGCTCGCCGGCGGGCGGCAGAGTCAGATGGTCCCCCAGCGGGGAGTGGCGGGGGAAGCGGCGGGCCCGACACACCTCGGCGCCCGGTCATGCGACGCTCGGCCGCCGCCGAGCCTGCGGCGAGCAACGCCCTGGCCCCCTGGCTGCTGGCGTTCCTTGTGCTCGCCCTGCTGGTCCTGGGCGCGCTCTCACTATATAAGAAAGGCGCCCTCGGCGGCCGACCGGCCGCCGACAGCCTGGCACCCGGCGTGACGATCGATACCACCCGCCACGCCGGACAGGATTCTCTCGCGGTGACGGACTCGAGCCTCCTCATTCCCGAGCTCGCGCGATTCGACTCCGAGACCGCCGACACCGTGCGACCGGTCCCGAAGCCTGCGCCTCCGGTCGTGCGTGCGCCCGAACCCGCAACCTCCGACAGCGGCCTGCTGCTCCTCGAGAACCTGCCGCGCGGGTCGCAGGTGTACCTCGACTCGCGGCCGGTGACCCAGCCGGGGGCGGGTATTCGGCTTCCCGCCGGATGGCACGAACTCGGGGTCTCGGCGCGTGGCTTCGCCTTCTTCACGGACAGTCTGCGGATCGAGCCGGGGGCGCGACTGGTGGTTTCTCCCAATCTGAGCGCGTCCAGCCTTCCGGCGCCGGCGCCGGGCTCGGCCGCCGACATGCGCCGACGCGTGCTCGCCCGGCTCGATTGCGACAACCCGTCTCTTGCCAACCGATTCGGCCGGGCCTGCTATGACTCGCCGCCACTGCCGCTCGGCCCTACTCGGGTCGCACCACCGTCCGGCACGCAGGGCGTCCCCTCCGTGGTCGTCGTGGTGGTGAAAGTGTCGCGACAGGGAAAGACGCTGGCGGTGCGAACCCGGCAGGCCTCGAACGAGCCGACGTTCACCGATGCGGTGGAGAACTACGTGCAGGGTCTGCAGTGGACCCCGGCGATGCGGGATGGCCAGCCGGTGGATGGGTGGACGCAGGCAGCCTTCATGCCGGACACGCCGTGACGCCGGTCCTTCATCCATCGGCGTTCCTCGCGCCCACCGCGGTGGTGATGGGCGACGTCGTCGTGGGCGAGGAGTCGAGCGTCTGGTACACCGCCGTTCTCCGGGGCGACAGCGCCCCCATCCGGATCGGCAGCCAGGTCAATCTCCAGGACGGGACCGTCGTTCACGTGGACGAGGGCGTCCCGTGTACCGTCGGCAACCGGGTCGCGGTGGGCCACCGGGCCATTCTGCACGGCTGCACGGTGGAGGACGATTGCCTTGTGGGGATGGGGAGTATCGTGCTGAACCACGTGGTGATTGGCCGAGGCAGTCTGATCGGGGCAGGGGCGGTCCTGCCGGAAGGGATGAGGGTGCCCCCGGGCTCGGTGGTGCTCGGCGTTCCGGGCAAGGTGGTGCGTCCGATTGACGCCGAACTGACGCGACGGATCACGGAGACCTGGCAGCATTACGTGGAGCAGGCGAAGCAACACCGTGCGGGCGTCTTCCCGGTTGTCAAGAGCTGAGCGGGGCCGGCGGAGCGTTCGCGAGCAGTTGCAGGCCGGCCAATTTTTCGGCCCGCGGTGCATTTGACAGCTTTGTGATGTGAAAACCGGTTTTGCACGTATTTGCGTGACTTTCGAGCGTATTGTCGGAGGGCGGCCCCGCTCCTACTTTTGTCTTCCATTTCTCTCCGCCGTGCAGTGATCTGTTACCCAACTGACATTGGCCGGTTACACCTCTCGCCTCGTTCAGGGACGGGCCATGGCGAATTCCGCTGACGCGACTCACGCACTCGATCTGTCTGCCAATGCCATCACGGTGCTGGAAAAGCGCTACCTCATCAAGGATGACCAGGGAAAGCCGATCGAGTCGTCGGCCGACCTCTTCTGGCGGGTGGCCCGCACTATCGCGGAGCCGGATCGCCGCTACGGTGCCTCCGCCGGCGCGGTCGAGGCCCTGTCCGACGCCTTCTTCGGGCTGATGGCGCACCGCAGGTTCATGCCGAATTCGCCCACCCTGATGAACGCCGGCCGGCCTCTGGGCCAGCTCTCCGCCTGCTTCGTGCTGCCGGTCGAGGATACTCTCTCCAACGGCAAGAACGGCATCTACGACACCCTCCGTTCCATGGCGCTGGTGCACCAGTCGGGCGGTGGAACCGGGTTCAGCTTCTCCCGGCTGCGGCCCAAGAACGCGATCGTCCGCTCCACGATGGGCGTGGCCAGCGGCCCCGTCTCCTTCATGAGCCTCTACGACGCCTCCACCGACGTGGTCAAGCAGGGTGGCACCCGGCGCGGTGCCAACATGGGGATCCTCCGGGTGGATCACCCGGACATCCTGGATTTCATCGGCTGCAAGGACGACATCGACCAAGATCACCAACTTCAACATCTCGGTCGCCGTCACCGACACCTTCATGGCCGCCGTCGAGCGCGACGGCGACTACGACCTGATCCACCCCAAGACCAGGCAGGTCGTCGGCCAGCTCAAGGCCCGCGACGTCTGGTCCAGAATCATCCACGGCGCCTGGAAGACCGGCGAGCCGGGGGTGTTCTTCATCGACCGGGCCAACCAGTTCAACCCGGTGCCGCATCTGGGCGCTTATGAGGCGACCAATCCGTGCGGCGAGCAGCCACTGCTGCCTTACGACGTCTGCAATCTCGGCTCGGTGAACGTCGGCTACTTCGTGAAGGACGGCGAGATCGACTGGGACGGGATGCGCCAGGTGATCCACCTCTCGACCCACTTCCTCGAGAACGTCATCGACGCCAACAATTACCCGCTGCCGGAAATCGACGAGCTCTCCAAGCGGATCCGGCGGATCGGGCTCGGCGTGATGGGCATGGCCGACCTCCTGATCCGTTTGGGCATCCCCTACGACAGCGAAGAGGGTGTCGAGATGGGTCGCCGGATCATGGCCTTCGTCGACGACGAATCCAAGGTCGAGTCGGAGCGGCTGGCCACCCAGCGCGGGGTGTTCGCCGAGTGGGAGAAGAGCATCTGGGGCCCCGACGTCACCTGCGCCCGTGACGCCCAGGGCAACCGTATCCGGCCGATGCGCCGCCTGCGCAACTGCAATGTCACGACGGTCGCGCCCACCGGCACCATCTCGATCATCGCCGGCTGCAGCTCGGGGATCGAGCCGCTCTTCGCCGTCGCCTTCATGCGCAACCAGGCGGGCGTCCTCATGCCCGATGTCAACGAGGACTTTGTCGCGATCGCTCGGCGCGAGGGGTGGTACACCGACGATCTCATGAAGCGCATCGCCGAGGCAGGTCATATCCGCTTCGCCGAGGTGCCGGAGAAATGGCAGCGGGTCTTCGCCACCGCCAACGAGATCAAGCCGGAGTGGCATATCCGGATGCAGGCGGCGTTCCAGGACCACAACGACAGCGCCATCTCCAAGACCTGCAACTTCGCCAACGACGCCTCGGAGGAGTACGTCGAGGAGATCTATCGCCTGGCGTTCAAGCTCGGCTGCAAGGGCGTGACCGTCTATCGTGACGGCAGCCGCGACATGCAGGTGCTGTCGACTGGCTCGGTCGCCAAGAAAGTGGCGGAGCAGGCCACCAGCACCGGCAAGTCCGAGGCCCGGTCGGATCTGGCTGGGATGACGGGGTCCGCCGGCCAGGAGACCCGGGAGACCGCCGCCGATCTCCACGGCGAGATCGCCGAGTTCCGGGCGGAAAACGAGCGCCTTCGGAAGGCCGTGCTCGACCTCGAAGCCGAGAATCTGCAGCGCCGGCAGAAGCGCTCACGGCCAGACATGCTGCGCGGCACCACGCGCCGCATCGAGACTCCGCTGGGGACGCTCTACGTCACCATCACCGAGGACGACCGAGGGCAGCCGTTCGAGATCTTCATGAGCCTCGGCAAGGCGGGTGGTGCGCTGATGGCCGACGTCGAGGCGATCGGCCGGCTGATCTCACTCGCGCTCCGCTCCGGCATTCCGATGAAGGAGATTCACCGCCAGTTGCGCGGCATCAGCTCCGATCGCTCCATCGGCCTCGGACCGAACAAGGTCAAGTCGGTACCCGATGCGGTCGGCATCGCGGTCGAGAAGTGGATGCAGGACAAGGCCGGCGTGCAGCAGGAACTGCTTCCGGGCGCACCCTCGGCGCCGGCGAGCCTCCCCACGGTGGCCCACGTCCAGCAGGCGGTCACGCTGGGGGGCGAACAGTATTCGCTGAGTCACGGCCAGCCTGTACTGACCGGCGCCTGTCCGGATTGCGGCTCCCAGCTCGAGTTCGCGGAAGGGTGCAACAAGTGCCACGTCTGCGGTTTCTCGGAGTGCGGCTGAACCATCGAACCGCCCCGCTGCAAGCCACGACACCCGCGGGATGACCGGTGCAGGTCCGGCCGGTACAGCGACGGGGGCGGACACGACATCCGCCCCCGTTTGCGTTTCTCACTCCCCGTTGCGATAGTACGCGCGACCCCGCCCGCGCTCCCGGTGCCTCCCGGCGGACTCGTGAGGCGGGTGGGGCTCCGACAGCCAGCAGTTCCAGCCCCCGGCCGGCCGAGGAGCGTACATGGACTATCCCGCAGTCGAGATCGCGGATTCCGAAATTCCCCGGACACGCGATCCGCTCTTTCAGCACCTGCTCGACAGCTACGCCTCCGAAACCAACAAGACCGCGTCGATCTGGCGGGAGCTGCGGGATGACCAGCTCGGCTTCCGCCCGCACCGGAAGAGTGGCACCGTCCGGGAGATCCTGGTGCACCAGATCCTGTCGGAACGGCGGTTCTTCGCGGAGTTCATCGGTCTCGCCGAGCCCCCGGCTTCGGAGTTGCTGCCGGCCGCAGACGCGCCCGGGGTGGCCGACTATATCCGGCGTTACGTCCAGCTCGCACGCCCGCGGCTGGGCAGCCTCGCCGACCGCGATCCGGCCTACTGGCTCGCAGAGGTTCCGTTCTTCGATGCCCGCCGCGAACGCATCTGGGTCTTCTGGCGACGGGTGCTCCACACTGCTCACCACCGGGCCCAGATCGGGGTCTGTCTCCGGCTGCTCGAGGACCGGGTTCCGCCGACCTACGGACCGACCGCGGATGTCTCCTGGCAGGGCGCCGACCCCACTCGAACGGTGGAGCAGGCCGGGCGAGGCGGCCCCACGCCGACCTGAAATACGGCTGGTGCAGGCCCTCGTTCCGGAGTAGCTTGGCAACGATCGAACCGGATTCAGTTTCCTCAACCAGAGGCACCCGACGATGTCCGAGAAGTCCGGCGAGCTCTCCGCCATCAAGCCTGAGCGCATCGCCCAGGAGCTGGCCAAGTTCCATGCACTCCGTCAGACCAAACAGTTCAAGGATGACGTCCTGGACCAGAAGTTCGCCCGGATCATCCAGGAGTTGCGGGAACGGCGGATTGACGGTACCAGGGAGGAGATCATCGCGGCGCTCAAGCCGCTAGTCGACAATGGGTCAATTTCGGCCGGGGAGTGTGATCGGCTGCTGACCCAGCTCGGCATGGCGTGAGGGCGCCCGACGGCCCATGTCTCTCCCGCCGCCCCTGGGCGCGCTTGAAATGTCCGTCGAGGCCGGGGACGGCCTCATCCTGAAAGGCATCCTCACCTATCCCGAGTTGCCGGTGGGCGGGAAGTACCCCCTCGCGGTGCTGGCTCACCAGTACCCTGCCACCGCCGATAGCTTCGCGCCCCTCATCGAGGACCTGCTCGAACTCGGCGTGGCCGTCCTCGCCTTCGATGAACGCGGGCACGGCCAATCGATTACGGGCCCCGCCGGAACCCTGATCATCGACTCGCCCGTCGGGTTTACCATGGAGGCGTTCGGTGCTGCATTCGTGAGCAGCGCCGGAAAGGTCGGCTTCAACCGGATCGCCGACGACGTACTTCGGGTCGCCAGCTGGGGCGCCGCGCAGAATCACATCGACACTTCGGCGCTGCTGCTGGTCGGTGCGAGTGTCGGCGGAACCGCGGTGACGTTGGCGGCGCCCCTGGTGCCGGGGCTCAAGGCGCTTCTGACCTTCGGCGCGGCAGGGGAGCTGGTCTGGGGGCCGGACGGTCGGGAGCAGGGGCGCCGGGCCACGGAGCGCATCTCGGCGGCCACCCTGCACACCTCCTCCGAGGATGATGCCTTCGCTGCCGCCACCAACGTCCGCGTCTGGAGCGAAGGACTGGCACACGCGCGGGCTCTCGTCGTTCCGGGCTCGGCCCACGCCATGGCGATCTTCTACGACGTCCGACCCGAGGTGCTCGCCTTCCTGCGCCGCACGCTCGGAGGCTGATGCGCACCCGCCCGCTCGGCCCGGGGACGCCCGCAGTCCCGGTGATCGGCTACGGCGGGATGCACCTGTCCATCACGGACCGCCCGCCTGAGGAACAGAGTGTACGCGTCATACATGCCGCCCTGGACGCCGGCATGACCCTCATCGACACTGCCGACGCCTACTGTCTCGACGCAGGGGAGACCGGGCACAACGAGCGCCTGATTACCAAGGCGATCCGGCTCTGGGCGGGCCATCGAGAGCAGCTGATCGTGGCCACGAAGGGGGGAATGGTGCGCCCCGGTGGGCGCTGGGAGCGGGATGGTCGGCCCGAACACCTCCGGGCCGCATGCGAGGCCTCGCTGCGCGCGCTGGGGGTGGAGCAGATCGCGCTCTACCATTTCCACGCGCCCGACCCCCGGGTGACCCTCGAAGATAGCGTCGGTGCGCTCGCCGATCTGCAGCGGGCCGGCAAGATCCGCTGGGTCGGGCTGTCGAATGTATCGGTGGAGGAAATTCGGAAGGCGGAGCGGATTGTCCCGGTGGTGACCGTGCAGAACCGGCTCAATCCGTACTTCCGCGAGGCGCTTTCGGATGGAGTGGTCGAGTACTGCGCCACTCGCGGCATCGGATTCCTCGCCTACAGTCCGACCGGCGGTGGGCGCCTGACCCGGAAACTGCCCGATCACCCAACCCTGGCCGCGATCGGCGCCCGGCTCGGCGTGACCGCGCATACCGTCTGCCTGGCCTGGGTGGTGGCCCAGGGTCCGACCGTCATCGCGATCCCCAGTGCCCGGCGGGTGGAGCACGCAGTGGCCTCCGCCCGCGCCGCGGACCTGTCGCTGGCGCCCGCTGACCTGGCCGCAATCTCGGCGGCGGAGTTTTCGAGGGCTTAGCTTCGTTCGCCAGCAGCTGGCCCCAACAAACAGAGAGGGCGGACCAGTCGGCGACCGGTCCGCCCTGTGTGACTGTTCTGCGTCGCTGACTACGGGGTGTAGCAGTTGTTCGCAGTGAGCAGGTTGCCCGCGGCATCAGTCCCGCCCATCAGGTACAGCTGGACCCCGAAGAACCCCGCTCCCATCCCGCTCCGGGCAGCCGGGACCATTGGGACGCCAGTCTCCCAGGTGTCAGTGTTCGGATTGTAAAGCTCGACCGTGTCCAGGGGAGTGCCATCGGCGCTGAGGCCACCCACCACCACCAGGAATCCGTTCACGAGCCGGCCGGCGGCGTGATAGCGCGGCGTCGGCATCGGGGCGCCCGCCGTCCAGGTGTTAGTCGTCGGATCGTAGATCTCGAGGGTGCCAGTGACCACGCCGCTCGAATCGAGGCCGCCGGCGATGTACAGCTTCCCGTTGGAGACGCCGGAAGTCCGGGAAGACGTGCGCCTGTGCCGAAGGGGCCATAGGCGTCCACTTGTTGAGTGCAGGGTCGAACATCGTCAGCAGGGTGCGGTAGTTCACCCCATCGCAGCCGGTCGCGACATATAACTTCCCGCCGATTGCCCCCGTCGCGCCGCAGCCGCTCGCAACCGGCATCGCCGCCTTGGTCGCCCAGCTGTTGGCGGTGGAGTTGTAGGCGTAGAGGGTCTTCGTCGGGAGGCCCGTGGTTGGAGACCACCCGCCCGCCAGGTATAGCAGGTTGTTGATCGGCTCCAGGCCGTTCCCGTCGTAGCGCGCCTGAGGCAGCACCGCCTTGGAGGCCCAGCTGACGCCGTTGTATAGTCGGAGAGTGTTGATGGCGCCGCTGACAGCCACGCCCCCGGCCACGTAGGTATTCTTGCCGATGCTCCCGGTCGCGAACCGGGTCACCGCCACCGGCATCGACGCACGCGGGGCCCAGAGATTTCCCGGGGCCAGCATCTCGTTGGTTCCCACTACGTTCCCGGAGGCATCAGTGCCACCGAGTGCCTGAACATTCGGATCGTCGTGCCCAAGCACCATCACGCCGAGCCCGGAGCGGGGGGTCGGCAGCGGGGCCTGCGCGCTCCAGCTGTCGGTGAGCGGGTTGTACACCTCGACCACGTCCAGCGTGGTCCCCTCGTCATTCACGCCGCCGATCACGTAGAACAGCCCGCTCACGGCCCGGCCGTACATCTTGGCGCGGGGCGTGGGCATCGGGGCAAGGGTAGTCCAGGTCTTGGTGAGCGTGTCGTAAGCCTCGAAGACGTTGGTGACATGTCCGGTCGAATCGTAGCCACCCACCAGTCCAAGCGACTTGTTGGAGACCTGGCCGGCAGCGCCGTAGGCATGCGCAGTCGGCGAGGGCTGAGTGACGACCCAGCTGTTGTTGGCCTTGGTGTAGACATAGTAGCTGTTCTTGTACCCGGGAGTCGCGTCACACCCGACGGAGACGTAGAGCTTCGCGACCAGCGCCAGCGTGGTCCCGCAGGCGCCAGGGCCGGGCATCGGCTTTACACTGGTCCATGTGTTGGTGCCCGGATTGAACACGTAGAGGTTCGCCGTGGGGGCACCCAGCGGTGACCTCCCACCGGGCACGTAGAACCGACCACCCGTTTCGGCGGCGCCGTTGCCGTCGTAGCGGGCGGCGGGCAGCGAGGCCTTGGTGATCCAGGCGTCGGTGGTCCGGTTGTAGGCCTCGACCTTGTTCGTGGCCGCGGTTCCGTCCCAGCCGCCCATGACGTAAATCAGGCTGCTGACCACCTCCGTCGCGACCCCAGTGCGTGGCGTCGGCATCGGCGCCAAGGTAGTCCATACGTTGGTGTTGGTGGTGATCGTCGGTGAAGGGATCAGGCTGAACGCCAGCCCGGCCGGCAGCGCCGATGTGCCGGCGCCGGGAGCGAGGGGATCGTTGCTGGCGCACCCCTGAAGACCGATCATTGCGACGACCAGAAGGGTCGGCAGGACACGAGAGACCAGCGAACGGACGATTGCAGCTCTGCGCATGCGATTCCTTGCGGAGTCGAGTCTGGGATGTCTGCCGCCGGCCTCCGACAGAGGCATGGACTGGCGACAGCGCGTCGTGTTGCTTAGTCACGTAGAACAGCGGCAAGCGATATGCCATGACAGCCAACCTCGGTTTCCGATCTAAGTTACTAGCAAGCATCGACTTGCGCACTGGTCACGCGGCGGCTGCGATGGGTTGATGTGGCCTCAGCGCAACAGTCCGCTCTACCAGCTGGGATTGACGCATCATCCCGACCATCTCCACTCCCGCCCTCGTCAAGAATACGTACTCAATAGGGGACCCTTCTCACTGTCTTCGCACGGCTGTAGCATTCGCGCATGGCATCTCCTCAGCGACGGTCGACCGTCAACACCTTCGTCGGTAGTGTTCCCGTCGGCAGCGCCCATCCGATCGTCGTGCAGTCGATGACCAACACCGACACCGCGGACGTCCCCGGGACGATCCGCCAGGTGGCGGCGCTGGCGGGTGCTGGAAGTCAGCTGGTCCGGGTGACTGTCAACAACGAGGAAGCGGCGGCGGCGGTCCCGGACATCGTGGAGGGGCTCGCGGCCGAGGGCGTGACCGTACCGATCATCGGTGATTTCCACTACAACGGCCATCTGCTGCTGGCGAAGTACCCGGCTTGCGCGCGCGCCCTGGCCAAGTACCGCATCAATCCGGGTAACGTTGGCGGCAAGCACGCGGATGACAACTTCCGCGACATCATCGATGTGGCGCTGGCGAACGACAAGCCGGTCCGGATCGGGGTGAACTGGGGCTCGCTCGACCAGATCCTGCTGACCGAGATGATGGACGCCAACGCCCGGCTCGCGTCTCCCAGGGAGGCGCGCGACGTGACGATGGACGCCATGGTGGAGAGCGCACTTCGCTCGGCCGCCCAGGCGGAATCGCTCGGGATGGCGCACGACCGCATCATCCTCAGTGCCAAGGTCTCCGGCATCCAGGATCTGGTAGATGTCTATCGCATGCTCGCGAGCCGGGCCGACTACCCGCTGCACCTCGGACTGACCGAAGCGGGGATGGGGATGAAGGGCATTGTGGGCAGCGCCGCCGGACTGGCGATCCTGCTGCAGGAGGGCATCGGCGACACCATCCGGGTCTCCCTGACCCCGAAGCCCAACGGCGACCGCACCGAGGAGGTGCTGGTGGCCCAGCAGATCCTGCAGTCGCTGGGGCTGCGCAGCTTCACCCCTCAGGTCACGGCCTGTCCTGGCTGCGGCCGGACCACGAGCACATTCTTTCAGCAGATGGCCGAGGATATCCAGAGTTATCTGCGCGAACAAATGCCAGCGTGGCGGGATCGTCACCCCGGCGTCGAGGAGCTCAAGGTGGCGGTGATGGGATGCGTGGTGAACGGACCGGGTGAGTCCAAGCACGCCAACATCGGGATCTCGCTCCCGGGGACCTTCGAGGAACCCAAGGCGCCCGTGTATGTGGATGGCCGGCTGCTGGTGACGCTCAGAGGCGATATGATCGTCCCGGAGTTCCTGAAGATCCTGAACGAGTACGTCGAAAGCCGTTACGGCTCGGAACAGTCGGCCGCAGCCGGAGCCTCCCGCTAGCCCGCGAATCGCCGGGCCGACGCGTCGCCATCCCGCCTCGATGATCCAGCTCGACGTTGCGCTGCGCGAGCAGCACCTGATCGGCCTGGTCACCATGTTCGGTGCCGGCCTGGTCACCAGTCTCACGCCATGCGTGTATCCGATGATTCCTATCGTTGCCGGGGTCCTCGGAGGGGCCGGGGCGGCGGAGCGCTCCCGGGCCAGAACCATTGGCTTCACGCTGACGTATGTTCTAGGCCTGGCCCTGGTCTACTCCTCCCTGGGACTGGCAGCGGGGCTGACGGGGTCCCTGTTCGGATCGGTCAGTTCAAACCGCTGGGCTTACTTCGCGGTGGGGAATCTGCTGCTGCTGTTCGCGCTCGCCCTGCTCGACGTCTTCCCCGTGACGGTGCCGAGCCGGCTGCTCAATTGGGCCAACCGGTTCGGCGGGCGCTCGTACGGCGGGGTCTTCGCGATGGGTGCCACCTCGGGTCTGGTTGCCGCCCCGTGTGGTGCACCGGCATTCGCGGCGGCCCTGACGTTCGTGAGCACGACAAAGAGCGCGGGCTGGGGCTTTGCTTACCTGTTCGTCTTCTCCCTCGGGATGACGGCGCTCCTGGTCGGCGTCGGGCTGATTTCCGGTCTCGCGGGCGCCCTACCCAGGAGCGGCGCTTGGACGGTATGGATCAAACGCCTCGCTGGCATGGTACTGCTTGGCATGGCGGAGTACTACTTCATCCAGATGGGGAAGGTCTCATGACCGCTGCGCTCTTCCGAAATGTGCTGCCGGGGCTCTGCGCCCTCGGGCTGTTCGCCGCACCGGCCCTGGCCCAGGGTGATGCCGGCATCAAGGTGGGCAGCGATGCGCCGGTGGTCAGTGTCAACGACCTCGACGGCAAAGCGGTGAACCTGGGACAGTGGATCGGGAAGAAGCCCGTCATGCTCGAGTTCTGGGCCACCTGGTGCGAGAACTGTGAGGCCCTCCTCCCTCGGGTCACGGAGGCCAAGAAGGCTGTCGGAGACCGGGTCCAATTCCTCGGGGTGAACGTCACGGTCAACCAGACCCCGGAGCGAGTGCGGCGGTACCTGGAACAGCACGATGTCCCCTTCCAGACGCTGTACGACGACCAGGGCATCAGCACCCGCGCCTACCAGGCGCCGGCGACCTCGTACGTTGTCATCATCGATGCGGCAGGGAAGGTGGTCTACACCGGGGTCGGTGGCGACCAGCGCTTCGAACCCGCCCTCAAGCGCGCCGCCGGCGTGAAGGAGTGACCTGTTCCATGCTTGCCCGTTCGACGACCTTCTGCACCTTGTTCGCTCTGGCGGCCCTCGGGGCGCCCTTCGTCCCGCTGCGCGCCCAGGATTCCACCATCGGCCGCCCCACAGCCATTCTGGTGGATGGTCCCCGGGAGGGCGATCGGGCCCCCGACTTCTCCCTTCCCTGGGCCACCCGCGATAGTATAGGCGGCGCCCCATGGTTCGGGCTGAGCGTCCAGCGGGGCAAGGTGGTGGTGCTCGCTTTCTACCCGAAGGACTTCACCTCGGGCTGCACTGCCGAAATGCAGACCTTCACCGAGCAATATGCCGAGCTGTTCGGGGATGATGTCGTCGTGGTAGGGATCAATGCGGATTCCCTCGAGACCCATGTCCGTTTCGCCCAGAGTCTCGGTCTCCCCTTCCGCCTGCTTACCGACGCCGACCAGAAGGTGTCGAAGGTCTACGGGAGCGCCGGTGAGGGCGGCTACAACCGCCGCACGGTGTATGTGATCGACCGCAAGGGACGGGTCTCCTACGTCGATCCGCGGTTTGGCGCCCTCGACCCGAAGGCCTACCGGGCTCTGAAGGCTGCCGTTCAGGAGGCCCGTCGCCGGGGCTGACCCCGGCGCCGGATCGGGCCGCTGCGCCGTCTGGCGCCCCTTCCCCCGGCAAGGCCCGTCTCGGTCGCCTGGTTTGAGTGAACCGGCGGCCATGTATCAGGTGGACTCCGTTCGGCCTCAGCCACCCGCCCCCCCCCGCGCACCCGACCCACCCGATCACCCGACCGACTGGATAGACCCCTTCCACGCCGACTTCGGCCAAGGGCAACCCCCCGGCCGATACCCCCGCCACTCTCTGTGGATAACCTGAAATTGGATCGTGCATGCTCGCTCCATCCGAGCCGGGTCGTGTAACATCCAGATCTCTGGAACGCCGGGCAGGCCAGCGTCCGAGGCAGCCGTCGGGTGGCACTCCCGAAGACGTCCAGAGGTCCGATCGAGACCGATGGAGGGCAACAATGCATTGCTATACACAAGCTGTGCATAGTTACCCCGCCCGTGACGACACTGTCACTATCCCGATTTTCAACATTCGCTGCGGAGTTTTTCCCATTGTGGGCATTGTGGTTAGCTCACTTGCTTCAAGTGGAAAGTCACCCCGCCTTGTAGTTGCTTCTCGCTTCAGGCGATGCGGTGGCGATTTCGCGGATTTCCCCATTCCACATGTGGAAAACAAGCTCAATCCACAGGCGTGGGTGAGTGTCAAGACCACGGCTCCGCACCGCGCGATAACCGAAATACCGCTCTGTGGAAAAGTTGCATTGCCACTCCGGTGCGCCGCAGATGAGTCGACCAGCGGGATTCCAGTCAAGCCAGATTGTTGGCGGGAGTATCTTGAGGGGTGAACATCCCTGCTCATGCCCTCACAACGGGACTCCTGAGAGTCCGCCGGGTGCTGACCCTCCAGCCTGGTCTGGAGGCAAATGCGATCTGGTGGCAGGATGGGGTAGTGCGGCTCGTTGGCCGAGCGGAGGCGCTGGAGAAGCGGGTGCCGAGCCGGGTGCCCCGGTACGAATTCCGCAACGGCCTAGTCACCCCCGGATTCGTCGATGGCCATACCCGCTTCGGCCTGTGGGCCCTCAACCGCCAGCGGGTGGATCTTGCTGGGGTTTCCAGCCGGGCTGAGGCGCTCGCCCGAATCGACTCCGCGCTTCCCGAGGGCGGGTGGATCCGGGGGCAGGGTTGGGATGCGAACAGGTGGGAGGCCCCGCCGGACCGCAGTCTGGACCGGGTCACGTCGCATGCTGCCTTTCTGGAGTCTGCCGACCTGCACGCCGCCTGGGTGAACTCGGCGGCGATGGGCTTGGCAGGTATCACCCCTGGCACTCCCGACCCCTTCGGTGGCCGGATCATCCGGGATGCCAGCGGCGAGCCCACCGGGGTATTGCTGGAACGGGCGCAGGAGCTGGTTGCCCGTCACCTGCCTCCTGCCGATCCGGAGCGGCTGCTCCGCCTCATCCGGGCGGCCCAGCACGACGCTCACCGGCACGGGATTACCGGCATCCATGATCTCGAGGGCGCCGAGGAACTTCGGGCCTTCCGCCAGCTCGAAGGAGGCGGGGAACTGAAGCTCCGGGTTCTGTTTCACCCGCCGGTGGGGCTCCTGCCAATGCTCCTCCATCACGGGGTTCACAGCGGGGCAGGGACCCCCTGGCTCCGCCTCGGGGGAGCCGTGCTCTTTCTGGATGGCACGCTGAGGAATCGCACCGCCTGGATGCTCGACCCTTATGTGGATGGAAGGGACTCAGGGATGCCGCTTTCGACTGAGGACGAGGTGCGCCGCGCTGTGGAGGCGGCTGCGCTGGGCGGAATCGCGTCCACGGTGCACGCGGCAGGTGATGCTGCGGTTCGGCGGGCGCTCGACCTGCTGACGCCCCTCCCGGCGGTGGGGATTCGCCACAGGATCGAACAGTTCCAGTGTGTGAACGAGGCGGACATGGGCAGGGCCGGGAGTCAGGGCCTCGTCGCGTCGATGCAGCCGGGACTTCTTCCCGGCGAGGTGCTGCTGGCGGAGGAACGCTGGGGGGAGCGAGCCAGGGGCGCGTATGCCTGGCGCAGGCTGCTGCAGGCGGGGACCGTGCTGGCCTTCGGGAGCAACGTGCCGGTGGGGACCATCGATCCGCGCGCCGGGATCGCCGCTGCGATGGATCGGGTGGCGAGCGAGGGGAGCTTCCCGGCAGGGTGGTACCCGGACGAGCGCCTGGGATTCGAGGAGGCAGTCAGCGCCTATACCCTTGGCAACGCCATCGCGGAAGGGCTGGAGGGGCAGCGGGGACGGGTGAGGCCGGGTGCGGATGCGGACCTCGTGGTCTGGGAGGTCGACGAGGGCGCGGAGCGGGGAATCGGCGCTGCCTTCCGGGAGGCGCGGGTGCGGATGACGGTGGCCGGTGGGGAGGTCGTGTTCGTCGAGTAGCTCATCCTTATATGGGATGGCGGCTTCCCGGCTTCTCCGGCCCCTTCTCCGCGATTATTCTCCCCACCGACTCTCACCCCGCCACACGCGCTCCCGAGGACTCCGTGCCCGACCAGACCATTCGCCGCACGAAAATCGTCGCCACCCTCGGCCCCGCCTGGTCCAGACCCGACCAGATGCATGCGCTGTTCGACGCCGGCGTCAACGTAGTGCGGGTCAATGCCTCCCACGGAACCCCGGAGCTCCGGCGCGAATGGATCACCTCGGTGCAGCAGGTACGGTCGGAGCGGAAGGATGCCATCGCGCTGCTTCTTGATCTGCAGGGACCCCGCATTCGTGTCGGGTACCTGACTCAGCCGATCATGCTGATTCCCGGCCAGCAGGTCGTGTTCGCGCCCGAGGCGGTGGTCACGCCGGGCGAGATTTCCACCACCTACGATGCGATCGCGCGTGACGTCCATCCCGGCGCCCGGATCCTGCTCGACGACGGACTGCTCGCGGTCAGGGTCAACGACATTCAGGGGGAGCGGGTCATTGCGACCGTGGAGTACGGCGGCGAGCTCAAGTCCAACAAGGGAATGAACCTTCCCGGGATCGACGTCAGCGCCCCGGCCCTTACCGAGAAGGACAAGGAAGACGTGATCGAGGCGGTGTCCCTCGGTGTCGACTACATCGCACTCTCGTTCGTGCGGAAGTCGGCGGATCTGGACGGACTCCGGCGGCTGGTGCCCCGGCACATCAAGCTGATCGCGAAGATCGAGAAGGACACCGCGCTGCGTGACCTCTGCGGCATCCTCGAGGCTTCGGATGCGATTATGGTCGCCCGCGGAGACCTCGGCGTCGAGCTGCCGTTCGAGGAGGTGCCCCTGGTGCAGAAGCGGATCATCAGGGAGGCGAATCTTCATGGCAAGCCGGTCATCACCGCCACGCAGATGCTGGAGTCGATGGTGAAGGCGCCGGTTCCGACCCGCGCCGAGGCATCAGATGTGGCCAACGCCATTCTGGACGGGACCGATGCGGTGATGCTCTCGGCGGAGACGGCGGTGGGGCAGTATCCGCTCGAGGCGGTACGGGCGATGGACCGGATCGCGCGGGAGATGGAATCCCACCGGCAGGGGCGGAGCCCGGCCTTCGATGCCGCGGTCGGGCGCCGGGCGGGGGAGGCCGACGACACCCGGCATCCCCGCCCAGGATCCGGGGTGCCGGCCCGCACCGAGGACGCGATCGGAGTCGCGGTCTGCGCCGCCTCGGAGCTGCTCCACGTGCCCTTCATCCTGTGCTTCACCAGCAGCGGGTTCACGGCGCGGAAGGTGGCGACCTATCGCCCGACGGTGCCGATCATCGCGGCCACGCCCGAACCGGAGACCTACCGTCACCTGTCACTGGTGTGGGGAGTGCTCCCCATCCAGACGGCGCACTCCGCGGACTACGACTCGCTCTTGAGTCAGGCGCGTGCCCAGATCCTGGGCCGGGGGCTGGCGCGCCCGGGAGAGCGAGTGGTCGTCACGGCCGGAGTTCCCTTCGACGTCCCGGGGACCACCAACCTGCTCAAGATCGAGGCGTTGTAGCGCATCGCCGCCACATGAGACTCACTTTTCTCGGGACCGGCACCAGCTTCGGGGTTCCCCAGATCGGCTGCGACTGTGCGGTGTGCCGGTCGAGCGATCCGCGGGACCGGCGGACGCGCTCCGGGGCCCTGATCGAGGCGAGGGGGAAGACGATCCTGATCGATACGCCCCCGGAGCTCCGGCTCCAACTGCTGGCGGCAGGGATCGGTCAGGTCGACGCAGTGCTGTACACCCATGAGCACGCCGATCACGTCAACGGGATCGACGACCTGCGGATCTTTTCGGTCCGGCACCGGCGGCCGCTGGCCTGTTACGGGCCGGCGGAGACGCTCGACCGGATACGATCGGGCTTCCGTTACATCTTCGACCATGAGGTGCGGGCCTTCGAGGGCACCTCGAAGCCCCAGCTGGCGCTGCACCCGATCGAGGCCGGCGGGGTGATCGACATCGCCGGGCTGCCGGTGCGTCCGCTGGCATTCGAACACGGGTATCTCCGGGTGTTCGGGTATCGGTTCGGGCCGATCGGCTACATCACGGACGTGAAGGCGGTCCCGGAGAGCGTCCGGGGCGAGCTTGCCGGCCTGCAGGTCCTGGTGCTTAACGCGCTCTGGTGGCGTTCGCATCCGACCCATCTCTCGATCGGCGAGGCGATCGAGACCGCCCGGGCGATCGGCGCTGAGCGCACGTTCCTCACCCATCTCACCCACGAGACGGGGCACGCCGAGCTGGCGGGGCAGCTGCCGCCCGGCATCGCTCCCGCGTACGACGGGCTCACGATCGAGGTCACGGAATGAGGCTTCATTACGGGCGGATGTTCACGGATCGGCTGGACGGCGAACACGGATTGTCCCGGCCTCGGCTGGTCGAGCTGGCACGGCGCTTCGGTGACGTGCAGGCGGAGGTACGCCGCCGGCGCGGTCAGGGCGAGTACGGGTTCTATCGCCTGGGCAGTCAGCCACAGGCGGTACAGCAGATTCGCGGCTTCGCCGAGGGCGTCGGTCAGGCGTTCGACCACGTCCTGGTGCTCGGAATCGGCGGTTCTGCTCTCGGCATGAAGGCCCTGCTCAATGCCCTCAAGCGCCCGGGCTGGAACGAACTGGACGATGATGGCCGTGACTTCTTTCCGCGGCTGACCGTGCTCGACAACGTCGACCCGACCAGTGTGGCCGAGGCGCTGAGGCGAATCGACCCCCGACGGGCACTGGTCAACGTCATCAGCAAATCGGGCGGCACGGCGGAGACGATGGCGCAATACCTGGTCGTGCGGCAATGGCTGGAGAACGCCTTGGGGCCGGCGGCAACGCGGCACCTGGTCTTCACCACCGATCCCAGGAAGGGCGCGCTGCGCGAAATCGCGGCGCGCGACGGGATCGCCGCGCTCGAGGTGCCCGCGGATGTCGGGGGACGGTTCAGCGTGCTCTCGCCGGTGGGGCTGCTTCCTGCGGCCCTCGTGGGGATCGACATCGAGGGGCTGCTCGCCGGAGCGCGGGAGGCGGTTGCCCGCGCGGAGCACGACGACCTGCTGCAGAATCCGGCCGCCCTGTGGGCGGCGCTGCACTGGGCCGCCGACACGACCCTCGGCGCCCGGATGCACGTCTTGATGCCGTATACCGACCGGCTCAGAGAATTCGCCGAGTGGTTCCGTCAGCTCTGGGCAGAGAGCCTGGGCAAGGCCAAGGATCGGCGGGGACAGGTAGTCCATGTCGGACCGACGCCGCTTGGGGCGGTGGGCCCGACCGACCAGCACAGTCAGGTGCAGCTCTTCATGGAGGGGCCTTACGACAAGGTCATCACCTTCATGGGGCTGGACCGGTTCCCCGAGGACCTGACGATCCCTGCGCTGCCCGGGCTTCCCGCGGACCTTGCGTACCTGCCCGGACACACGCTGGCCGAGCTGCTGCACGCGGAGTACGAGGCGACGGCGGCCGCACTCGCGCGGATGGGCAGGATGAACTGCTCCCTGCATCTGCCCGAGCTCAACGCCGCGGCGCTCGGTGAAGCCATCATGTTCTTCCAGCTCGCGACCGGCTACGCCGGGGTGTGGTACGGGGTCGATCCATTCGACCAGCCCGGGGTCGAACTCGGCAAGCAGCTGACTTATGCCGCCATGGGACGGCCGGGGTTCTCGGCCGAGCCGCTCGGTCATCCCTCCGGCGACAGCGTCTAGGCCGGCGCGACCACCACATTTCATCCGGGGGCCAATGTCAACCAGCTCCAATCGCCGGTGGCCGGTCGCGCGCATCGCAGGTCTCGTGTCGGGTCTGACGGTGATGGCTGCGCCCGGTCGCGTGTCGGCCCAGGCGGTGCTCCGTCCGGGGATCGTCACCCAGGGTGAGCTCAAGTCGGGTGACCTGAAGCTCGATGATGACACCTACGCCGATCTCTGGCGCTTCAGCGGCAGCCGAGGCCAATCGGTTCGCATCAGCATGAAGGCGCCCGATTTCGACTGCTATCTTCAGCTCGGCTTCTACAGCGACAAGAGGGAGTGGGTCAGCGTCGACTCGGACGATGACGGGGCAGGCGGCACCGATTCGCAGATCGAGCAGGTCCTCCCCCGCGACGGGGAATACACGGTCCGCGCCAACACCCTGATGGTCGGGGAGACCGGTTCGTACACGCTGACCCTCGAGACCGGGATGGTCACGGCGACCGCGCCGAGCGGCGCGACCGCCTCGGCTGATGTGCTGGTATCGAGCCGCCCCGGGGCGCACATGCCGCTGGTGCTCGGGGCCTGGCTGCGGGGGACGCTGGGCTCGGGCGACGAAACGCTGTCGGATGGGAGTCCCGCGGACATCTGGGTCTACCAGGGTCGCCGGGGCGAGACGCTCACGATGATTCAGAAGTCGGACGTACTCGACTCATATCTTACGTTCGGCCGGGTCCAGGACAGCGGGTGGCGCTGGGAGCAGGCCGACAACAACGGTGCCGGCGGCAAGGACGCGAGGCTGGTGGTGTCGCTCTCCGCCGATGGCGAGTACTGGATCCGTCCCAATGCGCTCTTCGCGGGCAAGGGGGGCTACAGCCTGTTCGTCACCAGCGACCGCGCCGGCGAGGGGGCCACGCCGCTGGCTGCTCCGGTGGCGACTCCGCCGATCGAGGTGCAGCGGGCCGAGATCCAGATCGGGCAGACCATCCGGGGTCGGCTGGCGACCGGGGATGCGCTCAGCTTCGACACCACGTATATCGACACCTACGTCTTTCGCGGCCACGGGGGCGATCACGTGGACATCATCATGATGTCCCCCGATTTCGGGAGCTACCTGCTGTTCGGCGGGGAACCGGCGGACGGCGCCAGCTTCAGTTCGATGGAGCATGCTGGCGCGAGCGCCGGACGCGAAACCAGGATCACCGTCACGGTGCCGAAGGACGGGATCTACTGGATCCAGGCGAATCAGTTCGATCGTGCGGAGGGCTCCTACGTACTGACCGTGGAACCGGCGCGCTAGCGACCGCGCGTGCGGCGCCGTATACTTTGAAGCGTCGATCTGTAACTTCCAAGAGGACAGCAACTTATGGCTGATCACCGCGCCCAGCTCATCGCCCTGTTCGGCGGCGCCGTCTCTCAGCATGGCGAGGCCGTCAAGGTGTCCGATCCGGCCCGGCTCGCCGGTGAGTCGATTGACCGTCTGGTGTGGCAGGCGGTGTTCGGAAGTTCCGCCGAGCGCGACGCCGCGCGCTGGCTGTTGTGGGAACTGGGACAGGCGGTGGGGGCGCGCCCGCAGTCGATCGGGCCGATCTATTTCGCCCGGGGGCGCGGCGAGTGCGGCGGCTTCACGGTGCCGGCCATCAACGTGCGGATGATGGCCTACGACACCGCCCGGGCCATCTTCCGGGCCGCGCAGGCGCGGAACGCTGGCGCGATTCTGTTGGAGATCGCGCGGTCGGAGATCGCATATACCGACCAGCGGCCGGCCGAATACGTCTCGGTGATCATCGGTGCCGCGCTGCGCGAAGGCTACTACCTGCCGCTGTTCATCCAGGGCGACCACTGCCAGGTCAATGCGAAGAAGTACCAGGGCGATCCGAAGGCCGAGGTCGGCGAGGTCAAGAAGCTGATCGCCGAGGAGATCGGTGCCGGATTCTACAACATCGACGTGGACACTTCGACGCTGGTGGACCTGTCCAAACCGACGCTGCTGGAGCAGCAGCGGCTCAACTTCGAGCACGCGGCCGAGATCACTCATTTCATCCGCGAGCGGGAGCCGGAGGCGATCTCGGTCTCGGTGGGGGCGGAGATCGGCGAGGTCGGACACAAGAACAGCACGGTCGAGGAATTGCGGGCGTTCATGGACGGCTACGTCGCGTCGCTGAAGCGCTACGGCGACATCGAGGGCATCTCCAAGATCTCGGTGCAGACCGGCACCAGCCATGGCGGCGTGGTCATGCCGGACGGCACGATCGCGAAGGTGAAGCTCGACCTGGACGCGCTTGCGGCGCTTTCAAAGGCGGCGCGTGACGAATACGGCATGTCGGGGGCGGTGCAGCATGGGGCAAGCACGCTGCCCCAGGATGCCTTCGGGAATTTCGCCCGGCTGGAGACGGCGGAGATCCATCTCGCGACCAACTTCCAGAGCCTGGTCTTCGATCATCCGGCCCTGCCGGCCGAGTTGCGCAAGCGGATGTACGACTGGCTGGACCTGAACGCGGAGGGCGAGCGGAAGTCCGGCGACACCCCGGAGCAGTTCTACTACAAGGCGCGCAAGAAGGCGATCGGGCCGTTCAAGAAGGACATCTGGGGGCTGCCGGCGGAGGCCCGGGCGGCGATCGCGGCCGACCTGGAGAAGACGTTCGGCTTCCTGTTCGATCAGCTCAAGGTCGGCGGCACCGCGCCGCTGGTGGCGAAATACATCAAGGCGCCGTACCAGGCCCACAGCTCGCTGGAGCGCGCGCTGGTGACCGCGGTCGACGACGCAGAAGCGGGGGAGTGAGCATGGCCAGGGACGAAGAGCGGGAAGTGGTATACGTGGAGCACGAGGGCGGTTCTCTCAAGACCATGCTCCTCGGGGCGTTGCTGGGGGTGGCGGTGGGGCTGCTGTTTGCCCCCCAGAGCGGGGCCGAGACCCGGCGCGCCCTCAAGCGCCGGGTGCGGAAGGCGCGCGCCCTGGCAGAGGAAAAGGTCGGTGAGCTTTCGGAGCGGCTCACCGGGGAATGGCGGAAGCCCGAGGCGGCCACCCGGGAGGACCGGCGCGACGAGGCGCGGAGCGATCTCGAGCGCCGGCTGGCTGAGGCGCGCGCCCGCCGGCGTCATCCCGCGCCGGCCGACGAGGACGAGGAGCCCGTCGCCTGACGGCGGGCATCCTGCTCAGCCGCCTCCGGGGGCTGGGGGCGTTCGCCCGGCGGACGCTGCTGCAGGCGGATCGTCACAACATCGTGTTTCTCGCCAGCGCCCTGACCTTCGATGCGCTGCTGACGGCGATTCCCTTCCTGCTGCTGGTGATCGTCGCGCTGACCCATGTGGCGCATCTCTCTCCGCGCTCCAGCGCCCAGGATCTGCAGCAGCTCTTCCAGCGCCTGATCCCGCCGTCCGCCTCGGCGGAAGGGGAGGGGCCGTTCGCCGCAGTGGAGAAGTTCCTGCTCGGCATCACCCGCGCGCGGGCCACGGTGTCGCTGTACGCGATCCCGCTGTTCATCTGGTTCGCGACCCGGCTCTTCGCCTCGATCCGCACCTCACTCACCCTCGTCTACGACGTGCCGCGCCGTCCCACGGGCCAGCACTTCGTGATCGGCTACCTCGCGGGCAAGCTCCGCGACGCGATGATGGTCCTGCTCACCCTCGCGCTGGTGATCGTGAACGCCGTGCTGAGTGCTGGTGGACTGCGGTTCTTCAACGCCCTGGGCAAGGCGCTGAGCTCGGCGTGGCCCGCGACCTCCTTCTTCGTGAGCGGGCTGGGGCTGCTCATCGCGCAGATCGTCGCTTTTGCGTTCTCGGTCTCGCTCTTCTACGTGGTCTACCGTCACTCCTCGCCGCGGCGTCTGCCGCGCCGGGCGGCATTCCTGGGCTCGCTGTTCACCGCGCTGCTGTTCGAGATGGCCAAGCGCGCGTTCGGCTGGTACCTCCACAATCTCGCCGTCGTCAACCGTTTCTCCGCCGACGCCAATCTCGGCGCGGTGATCCTGTTCGTGATCTGGCTGTACTACACGGCGCTGGTCTTCCTGATCGGCGCCGTCGTGGCCGAGACGTGGGACCTGTGGCACCGGCAGCGCGGCAGCGGCGGGGTCCGGCCGGTGCAACTGGCCGGTAGCTGAGTGCCCCGTCGTGTTCTATACTCTGCCGGCATGTTCGCGCGGCTCGAGGGGCCGCCGGTCCTCCGGCCGGCGCGCCCATGGGGTGTGCCGCGCGTTTCGCTCGGTTCGTAGCTCCACCTTCCATCCGCTCGCCTGGCTACCACATGCGCCTGCTTTCCGTGGCCGTCCTGCTGCTGACTCCCGCGCTCCTGCATGCCCAGGAGTTCGATTTCTATTCCCGCGGGCCCTACCGGGCCGAGGTGCCGCGTCCGGAGACGATACTCGGCTATCGGGTCGGGACCCAGCAGACGATGTACTTCCAGCAACAGCAGGTGCTGGACCGGCTGATCGAGGCGGCACCCGACCGGGTGCAGTCCGAGGTCATCGGGAAGACCGCCGAGGGCAAGGTGATGCGGCTGCTGATCATCTCGGCGCCGGAGAACATCCGTCGCCTGGCGGAGATCCGGGCGAACCTGTCGCTCCTCGCCGACCCGCGGAAGACCACGGTCGAGCAGGCCCGTGCTCTGGCGGAGCGGACCCCGGTGACGGTGCTGCTCACCCACTCGGTGCACGGCAACGAGCCGGCCGGGTTCGAAGCGGCGATGCAGACGGCCTATCAGCTCCTCGCCTCCGACGAGCCGGCGACGCTGGACATCCTGCGCAACGCCGTCGTGCTGATCAATCCGTCGCAGAATCCCGATGGTCACGAGCGATTCGCGGCGTGGTCCAACTCGATCGCCGTCGGCAGCGACGATCCCATCGCGGTGGAGCAGACCGAGCCGTGGGCGATCTGGGGCCGGTACAACCACTACCGGTTCGACATGAACCGCGACCTGCTGGCCCAGTCGCAGAACGAGTCGAAAGCCATCGCCTCGGTCTACGTGCGCTGGCACCCGCAGATCGTCGCCGACCTGCACAGCACCACCTCGCAGTACTTCTTTCCCCCGGTGGCGGACGCGCACAACGCCAACCTCCCCCTGAAGACCTTCGACTGGTTCGAGCGCTTCGGGCGCAACAACGGCCAGGCCTTCGACCGCTACGGCTGGCAGTACTATGTCCGGGACGTCTTCGATTTCTTCTACCCCGGCTACATCGACATGTGGCCGTCGATGCGCGGTGGCGTCGGCATGACCTTCGAGACCGACGGCGGGCCGGAACTCAAGAAGCGGAAGGACGACGGCACCTGGGTCAGCTTCGAGATGGCGATCGCGCACCACTACGCCGCCTCGCTCGCCACTCTCGACTACGCCGCGAAGAACCGGGCCGAGCGACTGCGGGATTTCCACGAGTTCCATCTGACCGGCATGGCGGAGGCCCGGAAGCGGGCGATGCGCCGGGTGCTGTTCTCCTCGGCCGACTCGGGCCGGGCGCTGTGGCTCGCGCGGCGGCTCGCGGGCGAGGAGATCGAGGTCGGGCGCCTGACCCAGACCTACAGCCCGCTGCGGTCGACGTCTTACCTGGGGGGGCCGGTGGCCCGGCGGAGCTTTCCGGCGGGCACCTACCTGGTGGACCTCGCGCAGCCGGAGGCTCGGCTGGCGACGACGATGCTCGAGCCGCGGGCGGTGTGGGACTCGGCCTTCGTCCGGCGGCAGATCGCCGCGTACCAGCGCAATCAGCGCCGGGGATCCGACCAGGACAAGGAGGGCTACGAGTTCTACGACGTGACGGCCTGGTCGCTGCCGCTCACGCTCGGACTCGATGCCTGGTGGACCGATGACACCACCAGGGTATCGCTGCAGGTGGTCGGTGCGACCGATTCCCTCGCCACCCCGCCGGCCCCAAGCCGGGCGCAGTCGGCCTACCTGTTCACCGACGAGAGTGAGGCCAACGCCCGGCTGGCGATGCAGCTCCTGCGTGAAGGGTTCCGCGTCAGCGTGGCGACGCGGCCGATCACCGCCGACGCGGTGGGTTATCCGAGAGGAACCTTCGTCGTCCGGCTGCAGCGGAATCCGGATACCATCCACGAACGCATCGTCGCACTGGCCCGGGAGACCGGCGCCCGGGTCACTGCCGTGCGTTCCGCCTTCCCGGACTCGGGGCAATTCGGGATCGGTAGCGAGACCGTGGTCGCGGTGCGCGCCCCCCACGTGCTGCTCGCAGCCGGCGAGGGGATCGAACAGACGGCCTTCGGCGCGGTCTGGTTCTACTTCGACCGCGAGCTGGGCATTCCGGTCACGCCGGTCAATCTGGCGACGCTCGCCCATGCCGACCTCGGCGACTACAACGTCCTGATCATCCCGTCGGGTTCATCCGACGAGATGTGGCGCGAGCTGGGTGACGCGGGCGTCTCGCGACTCAAGCGATGGGTCGAATCCGGCGGCGCGGTCATCGCCTTCGGGGGGGCGGTGCAACTGCTCGGCCGCAAGGAGGTGGACCTCACCACGGTGAGGGAACTCGCGGCAGACTCGACGGCGGCCAAGGACACGACGATCAGCGACATCACCCACCCGGCGCCCCCGCTGGTCTCCCCCACCGCCACTGCCGGCACAGCGCCTGAGCAGATTCCGGGATCGATCTTCCGGGCGACCCTCGATCGCACCCACTGGCTCACCGCCGGCTACGAACGAGACCAGCTGCCGGTCTTCATCGAGTCCAGTACCATCCTGAAGCCCTCGGAGAAGGGCGCGAACCCCGTGGTGTTCACCGGCGCGGACCTCACCCTGGCCGGCTTCACCTGGCCCAACAACACGGAGAAGCTGCTGCGGAATTCCGTGTGGGCGGCGGTCGAATCGGTCGGCAGCGGGAATGTCGTGGTGTTCGCCGAGAACCCGGTCTATCGCGGGTTCTGGCGCGGGCCGGCCAGGCTGTTGACCAACGCAGTGCTGTTCGCCCCGGGACGGTGAGCCAGCCGCGCTCGCTGGTCGTGCTCGCCGCCGGACTCGGCAGCCGGTACGGCGGCCTGAAGCAGCTCGACCCACTCGGGCCGGGCGGCACCACCCTCATGGACTTCTCGGTCTTCGACGCGTGGCGCGCGGGGATGGAACGGGTGGTATTCGTCGTCCGCCCCGACCTGGCCTCAGGCTTCGCGGAAACGCTGGTGAACCGGTATCGCTCGCGGCTCGAGGTACTCAGCGCGGAGCAGCGGCTGGATGACCTGCCCCGGGGCCAGGTCCCCCCTGCCAGCAGGAGCCGCCCGTGGGGCACGACCCAGGCGGTGCTTGCCGCCGGACCGAAGGTCGACGGCCCCTTCGCGGTCCTCAACGCCGACGACTTCTACGGTCGGGAGGCCATCGAGACCATCGCCGGGTTTCTCGGCCAGGCCGAGCCTGCCCCGACCACGCATGCGGTGGCCGGCTACCGGCTCGCGGCGACGGCGAGTCCGGCGGGTGGTGTCAATCGCGCCCGCCTGGATCTCGATGCAGAGGCGCGGCTGCTGCGGGTCACCGAGCTTCGCGATCTGGTCCGCACCGGTGACGGCGACTTCACCGGTTCCGACGGTGGCACCGCGCTATCGGTCGCTGCCGATACCTTGGTGTCGATGAATCTCTGGGGCTTCCAGCCCTCGATCCTCCCGGTGCTGACCGAGGCGTTCGATCGGTTTCTCGCCTCCAAGCCTGACGACCGGCAGGAGAGCTATCTCCCCGACGCCGTCCAGTCGGGGATCACCTCGGGAGCGCTCAGCGTCCGGGTCCTGCCCACGACCAGCCGGTGGTGCGGGGTCACCTATGCCGCCGATCGAGGCTGGGTAGGCGCCGAATTGCGTGCCATGGTCGAGCGGGGGGAATACCCGGAGGAGTTGTGGCCGTAGCGACCGAGGCCCCCTGGCTGGCGCTCGAAGGATACGCGTTGTCGGTCATCGGTCTCGATCCGCTGGCGGGCGGCCACATCAACGCCGCGTGGCGAGTGACCACGAGCGAGGGACGGCACTTCTTCCTGCAGCGGCTCAATCCGGTGGTCTTCCCGGACGGCGCGGCGGTGATGCGCAACCTCGAGCGGGTCACCGCGCACCTCGGGCGCGAAGTCGAGGCCCTGCCTGACGGGCGCCGGCGAGCCCTGCGGCTGCAGGCGCGGCGCGATGGCACGATCGCGTGGCAGGACGCCGAGGGCGCCTGGTGGCGGCTGCTCCACTTCATCGAAGGGACCCGGACGCCGGCAGGGCCGGTGTCGGTGCGTGATGCGCGCGAGGTGGGGCGGGCCTTCGGGCTGTTCCAGAGGCTGCTGTCCGACTACCAGGGCCCGGCGCTCGAGGAAACGATCCCCGGATTTCACGATACGGCTGCGCGACTGGCGAGACTGGACGCGACAGTCGACGCGGACATCGCGGCGCGCGCGGCATCGGTGAGGCGCGAACTCGAGTTCGCGCGCGCGCGGCGTGACTATGTGGAGGTGCTGCCGCCGCTCATCGCCTCGGGAGCGCTGCCCCGGCGCATCGTCCACAACGATGCCAAGGCCGGGAATGTCCTGCTCGATGCCGAGTCAGGCGAAGCGCTCGCGGTGGTGGATCTCGATACCGTCATGCCGGGCACTCTCCTGTATGATCTCGGCGACCTCATCAGGTCGACCGCGAGCCCCACCGACGAAGACGAACGTGACCTGGGCCGGATCACGGTCCGGCTTCCGGTCATCAGCGCACTGGCTGCCGGCTTCCTCGGTGCCTGCGGGCGCTCGCTGACGGAAGGGGAGCGGACATACTTCGTCGTTGCGGGACTGCTCCTCACCTACGAACAGGGGGTCCGCTTCCTGTCGGATCACCTCGCGGGCGACCGGTATTATCGGATCGTCCGTCCAGGCCAGAACCTCGATCGCGCGCGGGCACAGTTCCGCCTCCTGGAGCGCCTCGAGTCGTCCCGGGGCGAGCTCGAGGCGATGGTGGCCCGCACCCTTCGCGAGTCTCCCGAATGAAGACCTTCCTCGTGCTTTCCATGCTCGCCGTGGTGCCGCTCGCTGCCCAGGAGCCCCGGTACGGTACTGGCGCGTGGGAGGCGGACTCGCTGGGCAATCACCGCGCAGTGGTCCGCGTTCACCAGGCCGAGCCCGCGGTGCGAGTCACCATCCCCTGGCGCCGGCGCGACACCCTCCCTGAGCTGCGGGACATCGTGGTGCGTTCGGCCGCGAGCGGGGAGCTGGTCCGGGTCGCACGAGGCCCGATCGACCGGGAGGCCGGGACGATCGCCTTCGACCCGGCGGACGGCCCCGGCGAGTACGAGGTCTATTTCCTCCGCTACACCGGCAGCGTCCGCGCCAACTACCCCCGCGTCTCCTATCCGCCGCCTGCCGCACCCGACTCGGCGTGGATCCGCGGGCTGGGACTCGAGGCGGCGGATGGCTGGGGAGCGCTGCCCGCGGCGGAGCTGGTGGAGCTGCAGGCGGTCGACGACTGGAATCGGGTCGATCCAATGGAGCTGGTGGCGAGTCCGATGGAGCTGCGGGAGCTGCTGAGTCTTCATCCCGGCGCGCGCCTGCTCCTCTTTCCCGAGGACCGGGAACACCCGATCCGGATGACTCGCGATCTGCCGCACCGGTGGACCATGGCCGGTGCGAATACGCCGATCCGGATCACGGGGGCGCGCGGGGAGTATCTGACATTTCAGGTCGGCGTGTATGCGGTCGAGGCGCTCGACTCGCTCGCCGTCCAGTACACTCCGCTTCGGGCGGGCGGCCGGCGGGTGATTCCCGCCGCGGCGTTCTCGTGCTTCAATCTGGGCGGGATCGACTGGGAAGGGCGTCGCTTCACCACACGGCTGGATGTTTCCCCAGGGAGGATTCAGCCGCTCTGGTTCGGCTTCCGCGTTCCGAAGGATGGTCCGCCGGGCGCTTACAGGGGGAGTCTCACCGTTGCTGGCCGGGGTCGGGCGGCGGTGACGCTCCCGCTGGCGCTGACGGTCACCTCGGACTCGGTGGTCGCGCAGGGCGATGACGACCCGGCCCGACTTTCGCGCCTGCGCTGGCTCGACTCGCGGCTGCATCAGGATGATCGCGTGGTCCGCCCCTACACTCCGGTCCGGATGACGGGCGGCAGGCTGACCATTGTTGGCCGGGACGTCGCGCTCGCCCCGACGGGGTTTCCGTCGAGTATCCGGAGCTACTTCACTCCCGAGGTGACGGGAGTCGGCGCCCGGCCGCGGGAGCTGCTCGCGGAACCGGTGCGGCTGGTGGTCGAGAATGCCCGCGGGGCGCAACTGCGGTGGCAGCCCTCGGGTGTCCGCTACGGCGCGCGCGGTGAAGGCGCCGTCCGATGGACCGCCTCGAGCCGGGCGGGCGCACTCGAGCTGCGGGTGGCCGGCACGCTGGAGTCGGACGGCAACATCGAGTATCAGGTGAAGCTCTCAGCCACCCGGAGGACGCGACTCTCCGACGTCCGGCTGGAGATCCCTCTCGTCGACGGCGTGGCGCGCTACCTGATGGGCCTGGGCTACAAGGGTGGAGCGCGGCCCGCTCCCTTCGAATGGCGCTGGTACCAGCGGGCCAATCAGGATGCGGCCTGGATCGGGGACGTGAACGCCGGGCTGCAGTTCACGCTCAAGGACGACCACTACGTCCGTCCACTGAACACCAACTTCTATCAACTGAAGCCACTGGTGCTACCCGCAAGCTGGTACAACAACGGCCTGGGGGGCTGCCGCTTCACCGTCGAGGGGAAGGCCTACCGGGTTCGCTGCTACAGCGGGGCCCGTACCCTGGAGGCGGGCGACTCGCTCTTCTTCAACCTGCGGCTCGCCATTACTCCCTTCCGCCCGATCCGGCCGCCGGCCCAGTTCACGACCCGGTTCTACCACGCCTTTGCGCCGTTCGATACGATCGCCGCGGCGGGCGCGAACGTGATCAACGTGCATCATGCCACCCCGATCAACTCGTGGATCAACTACCCGTTCCTCACGCCTGACACGATGCGGGCCTACATCGCGGCCGCGCATCAGCGAGGGATGCGGGTGAAGATCTACTACACCGTGCGCGAGCTCACGACCCGGGCACCCGAGCTCTGGGCACTTCGCAGCCTCGGTCACGAGGTGTTCGCCCCGGGTCCGGGTGGCGGATACTCGTGGCTCCAGGAGCACCTGGGGGAGGATTACATCGCCGCCTGGTTCGTCCCCGAACTCAAGGATGCCGCGATCGTGACGAGCGGGGTCAGCCGGTGGCACAATTTCTACGTCGAAGGGCTCGACTGGCTGGCACGAAATGTCGCGATTGACGGACTGTATATCGACGACGTCGCCTTCGACCGCACCACGATGAAGCGGGTGCGCAAGGCGCTCGACCGCCACCGCCCGGACGCCCTCATCGATCTGCACTCCGCCAACCAGTTCAACCCCAACGATGGCTGGGCCTCGAGCGCCAATCTCTATCTCGAGCACTTCCCCTATCTCGACCGGATCTGGTTCGGCGAGTACTTCGACTACGACAGCCCGCCCGACTACTGGCTGGTCGAGATGTCGGGCATTCCCTTCGGCGTCATGGGGGAGATGCTCGAAGGGGGCGGCAATCCATGGCGGGGAATGCTGTTCGGGATGACCACCCGGCTGCCGTGGGCCGGCGATCCGCGGCCGCTGTGGCGGGAGTGGGATGCCTTCGGGATCGCGGCGACGCGAATGGTGGGGTGGTGGTCGCCGGCGGCGCCGGTGCGGACCGGCCGGTCGGACGTGCTCGCGACGAGCTACGTGGGGGAGGGGAGGACCCTCGTTGCCCTCGCGAGCTGGGCCGGCGATACGGCGGCCATACCCTTGCAGGTCGACTGGCGCACTCTGGGGTTGGACTCGGCCCGGGCGACGATCACGGCCCCCGCGATCCAGGGATTCCAACCCGCGGCGAGCTTCGCACCGGGGGAGCCGATTCCGGTGCCCCCCGGCAAAGGGTGGCTGCTCGAGTTGCGCAGGGGAAGCTGACGCCTCCCGGCCGCGTCGGCACGACGCCGCGCGACCCGGCGACTCTCATCTCAGCCCCTGGCCGAACTTCCCCACAGCCGCGGCACCAGCCAGAGCAGTCCTCCACCACTGACCACGAAGACGCCTAGCCAGACCAGCGCCTGGGGTGTGCGCCCGTAGAGAAAACTCCCCGTCCCAAACAGCGCCGCGTAGACGAAGGCGATGCCCAGCACCCAGCCGAGCAGCGCCTGCGGCAGGCTGTCGAGAGAGGGGCCGACTCCGGCGTCAGCCTGCACGTGGCGCCAACCAGGCCCTGCGGGCCGCACCAGGCGGAAGAAGGCGACCAGCTGGGCGTGCTCGGTGGGCTCGGTCAGCAGTGCCGTAGTGATCCAGACGAGGGTGGTGATGGCGACACTCGCGACCAGCGCCAGGGGGGCTTCCACCGGATGGCCGGTCCTGGTCAGTACCGCGAACAGGATCGCCAGCAGGAAGCTGGACGACCATGGCCGCGATCTCGCTCCAGGCATTGATCCGCCACCAGAACCAGCGCAGCAGGTAGATCAGGCCGGTTCCTGCGCCGACCGAGAGCAGCAGCTCGAAGGCCTGGCGGGCGCTGTCGAGGACGCAGCGTGAAGAGCGGCCGCGACGACCATCAGCGCGGCCGTGACCAGCCGGCCGATCAGCACGTAGTGCCGCTCGTCGGCGCCCGCCCGGAGAAACCGCCGGTAGAAGTCGTGCACCAGGTAGGAGGTGCCCCAGTTGAGGTGGGTCGAGATCGTCGAGACGTAAGCCGCGAGCATGCCGGCGATCATCAGGCCGAGGAAGCCGGTCGGCAGGAACTTGAGCATGGCGGGGTAGGCCATGTCGTGGCCGATGAGCTTCGGATCGACGTAGGGGAAGGTCCGCGCGATGTCGTCGAGGGAGGGAAAGATGATGATCGAGCAGAGTGCGACGATGATCCAGGGCCAGCTCCGGATGGCGTAGTGGGCCACGTTGAAGAACAGGGTGCCGGAGAGGGCATCCCGCTCGCTTCGGGCGGCGAGCATCCGTTGCGCGATGTAGCTGCCGCCGCCGGGCTCGGCCCCGGGATACCAGACCGACCACCACTGGACCGTGAGCGGCATGATCAGGACGGAGAGTGTGAGCCCCCAGTCGCTGAAGTCCGGCAGCAGGTTGAGCGTCTTCGGATCGGTCTTCGCGATGAGGCCGGCGAGTCCGCCGATCTCCGGCTGCCGCAGGGAGAAGACCGCGAGCGCGATCGCGCCGGTCATCGCAATGCCGAACTGCAGGAAGTCCGTGACCAGCACGCCCCACAGCCCGGAGGTCGCCGCGAACGCGATGTTGATGGCCGCGCAGATGAGCAGGGTCTTGCCGATCGGCCAGCCGAGCACCACGTTCGCGATCTTGGCCGCGGCGAGGTTTACCGTGGCCATGATGGCGCAGTTGAAGAACAGGCCGAGATACAGCGCGCGGAACCCCCGGACCAGCGTCGCCGGCCGTCCGGAGTAACGCACTTCGTAGAACTCGAGGTCGGTGAGTACCCCGCTGCGCCGCCAGAGCCGCGCGTAGAAGAACACCGTCGCCATGCCGGTGAGCAGGAACGACCACCAGAGCCAGTTGTTGGCGACGCCCTTCTCGCGGATCAGGTTGGTGACCAGGTTCGGCGTATCGGTGCTGAAAGTCGTGGCGACCATCGAGACGCCGATCAGCCACCAGGGCGCCGCCCGGCCGGAAGTAAAGAACTCCGCCGTACTCGAACCGGCCCGCCGCGCGAGCACCACCGCGGGAAGGAACGACAGCACGATCGACGCGACCACGATGGCCCAGTCCAGCGGGACGAGATGCATCAGGGGGCTCCCGGAAGGGCGGGGATGTCCGCCCGGAGGCGAAACCAGCGGCGACGGCGGAGAGACGATCAGAGGAAGAGGAAGTGCCCCAGGCACCCCGAAGCAACACTGGACATCGCTTAGCGCTGCTACCGGCGAGGTCCTGACGCGGTTCGCGCGCCAGCGTCCTTCGGACCTGGGGCGCAGAAAGTATAGCCGAACCCGCCCCCCTTCCGCTACCTTCCCCCCATGGCACTCGCTCTCGCCCGCAAGTACCGCCCCCGGCGTTTCAGCGACCTCCTCGTTCAGGATCATGTGGCCGCGGTGCTGCGCGGCGCGGTCGTCAAGAACCGGGTGGGGCACGGCTATCTGCTGACCGGCCCGCGCGGCGTCGGGAAGACCACGGCCGCCCGCATCCTGGCCATGGCCCTCAACTGCGAGAAGAAAGGCCAGACCGAGCCCGCCGGCGAGCCCTGCGGAGTCTGCGAGAACTGTCAGCGGATCTGGACCGGCTCGGCCGGCCTCGACGTCGTCGAGATCGACGCCGCCTCCAACCGCGGCGTCGACGATGCCCGCGAGCTCCGGGAACGGGCCATGTACGCCGCCTCGCGCGAGGGACACCACAAGGTGTACATCGTGGACGAGGCCCACATGCTCACCCGCGAGGCGTGGAACGCGCTGCTCAAGATCCTCGAGGAGCCGCCGCCGGGCGTCGTCTTCGTGTTCGCTACCACCGAGCCGCAAAAGATCGCCCAGCAGGCCGCCCCGGTCCTTTCCCGGCTGCAACGCTTCGATTTCCGCCGCATCGGCGCGGCCGCGATCCGCGACCGGCTCCGCGCCGTCCTCGATGCCGAAACGATCGAGGCCGACGACGACGCCCTGACGCTCATCGCCCGCCAGGCGGACGGCGGCATGCGCGACGCACTCTCCGTGCTCGACCAGTGCCTCTCCTTCGGCGAGGGGCGCGTCACCGCCCAGCGGGTCCGGGAGATCCTGGGCCTCGTGGCCGACGAGATCTATGCCGACCTGCTCGAGGTGCTCGTCACCCGCAACGCCGCCGGGGTGTTCTCGCTGCTCGACCGGCTGGAGGACGCCGGCGCCGATCTGATCGAGTTCATCGGCCAGACCGGCGAGGTGCTGCGCGCGCTCCTGATGCTGCAGGTCGGCGCCACGCCCGAAGGGCTGACCGAGGCGCTCCAGGGGACCCTCGCGCGCTACCAGGGGCAGCTCTCCGCCGGCGACCTGCTCCGGATGCTGAAGCTGCTGGGCGAAGCGGAGGCCGGTGTTCGCCGCAGCGCCACACCCCGGCTCTCGGTCGAGACCCTGCTGCTGCGCTGGACCCTGATGGATCGGACGGTGGATCTCCAGGCTCTGCTCGCGGGGGCGCCGCTGGCTGAGGCCTCACCACCCGTCCAGCGGCCAGTTGCCGCACCGCCCGCGGCCCCGCCCCAGCGACCGCCGACCCCGAGTGCCTCCGCCCAGCCGGCGGCACCGCCGGCGCCCCGTGCCTCGGCACCGGTGGCAACCCCGGCTGCACCGATCCGCGCCGAGTTCACCCTGGACGGGCTGCTGCGGGCCTGGCCGGACCTGGTGGTCGCCGCCCGCGAGCAGAGCCGGTTCCTCGGGGAGGCCCTTGCGGCGGCTCAGCCAACCGCGGCCCAGCCCCCGAGTCTGACGGTGGCGGTGCCCGACGGCAATCCGATGCACCTGGAGGCGCTCGGCAGGCAGCGCGAGGCGCTCGAGCGTCTCCTGGGTCAGGCCGTCGGCGGGCCGGTCTCGCTGAATGTCGCGGAGGCGGCGGGCACGCCCGGCGCCCCGCCGCCCCGCACCCGGCGCCTCAGCGAGGCCGAGGCGCGGGCCGAGCGACTGAAGGTGCTCAAGTCCAGGGATCCCGCCCTGGAAGCGGCGGCAGAGAGTCTCGATCTGGAGGTCATTGAATAGGGGTGGTGCTTGCTTGCCTTGGGCCCTTCGGAGCCCTACTTTCCTCAGACTTTGCAGTCACTTAGCGATACTTCTCCCATGGCCGATTGGCAGCAGCTGATCCAACTCAGTCAGCAGATGCAGGGGCGGCTCCAGCAGCTCCAGCACGAGCTGGCCGGGCAGACATATGACGCCCAGGCCGGGGCCGGCCTGGTGCGGGTCAAGGTGGACGGCAAGGGGACGGTGGTGGCGCTGTCCATCGATCCGGAGGCGTTCCAGGGACGGGATGCCGAGCTGCTCGCGGACCTGATCCTCGGCGCGATCGCCGAGGGGCAGCGCCGGGCGGCCGAGGCTCTCCAGCAGGAAATGCGGCGGGTGTCTCCGCTCCCTCTCAATCTTCCGCTGTAGCGTCCGTGGGCGCGCTCGACGATCTCGTCACGGAGTTCGCGAGACTCCCCGGCATCGGTCGGAAGACGGCGCAGCGGCTGGCGTACCACCTGGTGCAGCAGCCCGCCGATCGGCGACCCGGCTGGCGCAGGCCCTGGTCTCCGTCGGCGAGCGGGTGCGTCCCTGCTAGGCGTGCGGCAACCTGGCCGAGAGCGAGCGCTGCGACATCTGTCAGGATCGGCGCCGCGACCAGGGTCTGATCTGCGTGGTAGAGGAAGCGTCCGGGGTCATGATCCTCGAACGTGCCGGCGAGTACCGCGGTCTCTACCACGTGCTCGGCGGCCGGCTCGACCCGCTCGACGGGGTCGGTCCCGAAGCGCTGCGGCTCGACCAGCTGCTGGCGCGGGTGAACGCCGGCGGCATACGCGAGGTCATCCTCGCCACCAACCCCTCGATGGAGGGCGAGGTGACGGCGCACCTACGTGCAGCAGCTGCTCGCGGGCAAGGGAGTGAAGGTGACCCGGCTCGCGCGCGGCCTGCCGGTCGGTGGCGATCTCGACTACGTCGACGGCGTGACCATCGCCCACGCGCTGAGCGCGCGCCAGGAGCTTCGCCTGATGGCGCGGCGCGGGGCGGTGCTCTTCGGGCCGCGTGGCGGGCGTCGCGGTCGGGATGCGGTGGCGCAGCGCCACCTCGGGCGCCACCGGCGAGGATCTGTTCAGCGCCCGCCCGCTCCGCCGGTTCGCGGCGCTGGGGTACCTGGCGGCCACGGAGGGCGTCGAAACGGTGCGCGCTGCTCAGGGACTACTTGCGTGGGAGCACCATCCGGCGCTCCGGCGGCGGGCGGGCGTCATTCTCCGTCGGATGGAAGCGGCACTGGGCTAATCGCAGGGGAGCCTGATGGCGGGTGCATCCAGCTGGTCATTCCGGGAAGAGGACTTCATCAGGATTCACGGAATCCTCAACGCCTTTCTGCGGGAATCCAACGTGCGGACGCCGGATCATTGTCGACCGGACCGGCCAGATCGTGGCTGTCGTCGGCGAAGAGCCGCGTTCGACCCCACCGCCTTCGCCTCGCTCACCGCCGCCGACTTCAGCGCCAACGACCAGCTCGCCAAGATGATCGGCGAGCAGGAGTTCGGCAGTCTGTTCCACCAGGGCGAGAAGGAGTCGATGTACCTCGCCGACATCGCCCGCCGGGTCATCCTGGTGGTGCTGTTCGACAACCGCACCACGCTCGGGCTGGTGCGGCTGCGGGTGAGGCAGACCGTCGACGGAGCTCACGTCAGGTCTTCGAGGACATGTTCACTCGCGGGGACGGCCGGCCAGACCCAGGTCGAGACCGGATTCCTCGGCGAGGCGGAAGATGAGATCGACAAGCTGTTCGGCGCCTGACGGAGAGTAGACACGCCATGTCGATGATCAACTACGCCTCGCGCGAGATCAACTGCAAGCTGGTCTACTACGGTCCGGGCCTCGGCGGCAAGACCACGAACCTCGAGTACGTGTACGACAAGGTGGCGCCCAACTCGCGCGGCAAGCTGATCTCGCTCGCCACCGAGACGGAGCGCACCCTCTTCTTCGACTTCCTCCCCGTGGACCTCGGCACCATCCGCGGCTTCAAGACCCGCTTCCACCTGTACACCGTCCCGGGCCAGGTCTACTACAACGCCTCGCCGGAAGCTGATCCTGAAGGGCGTGGACGGCGTCGTCTTCGTCGCCGACAGCCAGATCGAGCGGATGGAGGCCAACATCGAGTCGATGCAGAACCTGTACGACAACATGGCGCAGCACGGCTACAACCTGACCTCGATCCCGTTCGTCATCCAGTACAACAAGCGCGACCTGCCCAACGCCGCCCCCATCCGCGAGCTGCAGGCGGCGCTCAATCCGGGGTGGCCGGTCGAGGACCCGGCGCGGCAGAAGGTCACCCCCGATCCGTACCACGAGGGCGAGTTCCTCATCGAACAGCTCGACGGCCAGTGGATCGAGCGTGCGCCGCTATTTCGAGGCAGTCGCCATGACCGGCGACGGCGTCTTCGATACCCTCAAGGCCGTGAGCAAGCTGGTGCTCAAGAGCCTCGGCTCGACCTGATGTGGAATCTGCCGAACGTCCTCACCCTCGTTCGGATCTGCCTGACGCCCGTCATCGCCCTCTTGCCGTTCATCGACGGCTACTGGCCCAAGTTCATCTGCTTCCTGATCTTCCTCTTTGCCGCCATCACGGATGTGATCGACGGCTACCTGGCCCGGTCGCGCAACATGGTGACCGACCTGGGCAAGCTGCTCGACCCCATCGCCGACAAGCTGCTGCTCTTCGCCACGATCATCCCGATCTACTGGATCTCCCGGACCCGCCACAACCTCTACGACATTCCCGTTTGGGGCAGCATCCCGCTCTGGGTTTGTCTGCTGCTGATCGGGCGCGAGCTGGCGATGACCGGCTTCCGGTGGTGGGCCCAGCGCAAGGGCATCGTGATCCCGGCGGCGGGCGCCGGCAAGCTCAAGGCCACCCTGCAGAACATCTATATCGGCGCCACCTTCCTCTGGTTCACGTTCCGGGACGCGCGCAAGCCGCTCGGCTGGGAACACAACCGGCTGGCGGAATACTGGAACGAGTTCCACGGCGGCGTCGTTGCGCTGACCCTCGCCCTCGCCACCGCCCTGACGGTCTATTCCTTCATTGTCTACATCTACCGCTATCGCGCGCTCTTCCGGACTAACCAGTAGCGCGCGTTGCTCGGCGGTCTTCCGCATGACCTCTTCCATCGAACTGCTCACCATCGGCACCGAGCTGCTCCTGGGCTTCACCGTCGACACCAACAGCGCCGAGCTGGGACGGGCGCTCGCGGCGGCGGGGATTCCGATCACCCGGCGCACCTCCGTTACCGACGATCCCGAGGCCATCAGGGAGGCGGCGACCCAGGCCCTGGCCCGGACCGGGGCCTTCATCTCCACCGGTGGCCTGGGTCCGACCGCCGACGACATCACCAAGAAGGTCGTCGCAGATCTGTTCGGCATGCCGCTGGAGTTTCGTCCAGAGCTGTGGGAGGGACTGCTCGCGCGGTTCAAGCGGTTCGGCCGGGTGCCGGCGGAGAAGAATCGCAGCCAGGCGGAGGTGCCTGTGGGCGCCTCGGTGCTGCCCAACCGGTGGGGCACCGCCCCTGGACTCTGGCTCGAAGGGAGGCCGGGCCTCGCGATCCTGCTCCCGGGCGTGCCCTCCGAAATGCGTGGCCTCCTGACCCATGAAGTGCTCCCGCGGCTTGCCTCCCGCGCCGGCGGACGCGTCGTACGCTCGAGGACCCTGCGTACCACCGCCATACCCGAGTCCACTCTCGCCGAGCGGCTCGGCGCGATCGAGCCGGAGTTGGCGCCGCTCTCGCTCGCCTATCTCCCAGGGGTCGAGGGAGTCGATCTCAGGCTCACGGCATGGAACCTCCCGCCAGGCGAAGCCGATCAGCGCCTCGAGATAGGGATGCGCCGCCTGGCCGAGCGTGCCGGAGAATGGGCCTACGGGGATGGGGAAACCGACCTTGCGGCGCTGGTGCTGACCCGGGCACGCGCCATGGGGGCGCATCTGGTGACCGCAGAATCTTGCACCGGCGGCGGAGTAGGGGCGCGGCTCACCGCCGTCCCCGGCAGCTCCGATGTTGTGCTCGGCGGCATCATCGCTTATGACAACCGACTCAAGGTGGAGGTCGTGGGTGTCCCGCCGGCGCTTCTGGAGGAGCACGGCGCGGTCAGCGAGCAGGTCGCCAGTGCCATGGCCCTCTGCGCCGCGGATCGATTGCGGGCCGAGCTCTCGATCGCGGTGACCGGCATTGCCGGTCCCGCGGGCGGCTCCGAGGAGAAACCAGTCGGGCTCGTCTACATCGCGACTGCCGTCCGCGGCGAGGTGAGGTGTCATCGGCACCTCTTTCCTGGCGACCGCGCCGAGGTCCGCGCGCGCGCCGCCCAGATGGCGCTCTTCCGACTGTTGCAGCACCTCGGTGGGAGTGGCGTTGCCGCCGATCCTCCCATGTAGCCCGACCGGATTCTGGCCGCTTCTGGCCCCCTCCTCATTCCGGCGCCCGCGGGCACGCCGGTCGACAACCAGTCGTTACCTGGCGGCCTGGGAGGCGGACGCCAGCCGCCAAGGAGTTGGCCGGGGAAGGGAATCGCCTGCCAATCTGACCCCTCCCCCGGGGCATGCCCGTTGCTGTTATCTTTGACCCGACCGCAACGAGGAAGATCAGCAAGTGCTTGATAATCAAAATCTTGGCGAGGAGCGTGGCATCCCGGTCGAAGGCATGGACCTTCCCGGAGGTGCCGGGACGGCGGATACCCAGGCCTCCGCGACATCCGGGCATTCGGGAGTGCCCCTTGAGCTAGACGCCGAAGCCGTACGCCGACTGGAAGGGGAAGTGGCAGAGGCACGCGACCGCCACCTCCGGCTCGCCGCCGAGTTCGACAACTTCCGAAAGCGGGTCGCGCGTGAACGGGAGGAAATCGGGCATCGATCCCAGGCGGCGCTCGCGGTCCGCCTGCTCGAGGTCCTCGATGACCTCGACCGGGTCGTGGCGGGTGGGGCCCAGACCGTGGCCAGCGATGTGGTGCAGCAGGCGCTGGTGCTGATCGACCGGAAGCTCCGCAAGGAGCTCGAGGCTGCCGGACTGGAGCGTATCGATCCGACCGGCCAACCCTTCGACCCGAGCGTGCACGAAGCCGTTTCGGTCCTGCCGCCCGTTGACCCCGCGGCCGACCACACCGTCAGTGCCACCTTCCAGGCAGGCTACCGCTTCAAGGGCGGCCTGATCCGTCCGGCACGGGTCCAGGTCTTCTCCTCCGAAGGGCACGCCTGACCGTGGCGAAGGACTTCTACCAGGTTCTGGGGGTTCCGGATACGGCCACCCCGGAAGAGGTGAAGAAGGCCTACCGGCGGCTGGCCAAGCAGTACCACCCCGATGCCAATCCGAACAATGCGCAGGCCTCGGAGCGATTCAAGGAGATCTCCGAAGCCCACGCGGTGCTCTCCGACGCCGAGAAGCGCAAGCAGTACGACCAGATGCGCCGGCTCGGCGCATTCGATGGTGGCGGCTTCCGCCGCTCCGGGACCGGAGCGCGCCCGGGCGCTGGCGCAGCTTCGTCAGGCGGGCAACAGGGCTTCGAGGGGTTCGATTTCTCCGACGCGGGGAGCTTCGGACTCGGCGACATCTTCTCGTCGATCTTCGGCCGCGGGGCGCAGCGGCGGGAGGAAGCCGCGGCCGAGACGATCGAAACGGTGGTCGAGATCCCGTTCCGGGTCGCGGCGCTCGGCGGCAAGGTGCCGGTCCGGCTGCCGCTCAACGAGAACTGTCGGCAGTGCGGGGGGAGCGGCGCGGCGCCGGGCGCGAAGATCAGCACCTGCCCGGAGTGCAACGGGCGCGGCAGTGTCACCTTCGGGCAGGGCGGATTCGCGGTAAGCCGGCCCTGCCCGCAATGCCGCGGACGGGGAAAGGTGCCGTCAACGCCGTGTCCGACCTGCGGCGGCGCTGGCGAGGTCCGCACCGAGCGGGAAGTTGCGATCACCGTTCCGCCGGCCACCGAGAGCGGCGCCAAGGTGCGGCTCCGGGGGCAGGGGCAGCCCCCCCGTCCCGGCGAGGCGCCGGGCGATATCGTTGTGACCTTTCAGGTCCAGTCCGACCGGTTCTTCCACCGGGATGGCCTGGACGTGCTCTGCGAAGTGCCGATCAACCTCCCCCAGGCGATCCTCGGCACCCGGCTGAGGGTGCGTACGCTCGACGGCAAGAAGGTCGTACTCCGGATTCCACCGGGGACCCAGCCGGGCCGGAAGTTTCGCATCAAGGGGCTGGGGATCGAGAAGGGGGATCGGAAAGGGGATCAGCTGGTGCAGGTCCAGGTACAGATCCCCGAAAAGCTCTCCCCCGAGCAGGAGGAGCTGCTCAAGCAGTTTGCCGAGAAATCGGGGATGGCCTACTAGCGGCCGCCGGCCTGGTACTCGCCGGTCGCCCGGCCGATCTCGCGGTAGGTGTCCATCAGCATCCGGTGGGTGGCAATCTCCAGGTCGGGTGACGGTGGCTGCCGCTGCAGGTATCGCCCGTCCGGGGCCAGCTCCCAGGCCTGCCGGTTGTCCTGCCACATCAGGTTCAGCAGGTCGCGGATCGTCGCCCGATGCGCCGGGTCGTCGACCGGAAAGACCGCCTCGATCCGCCGCTCCAGGTTCCGGGGCATCCAGTCCGCCGAGCCGAGATAGACCTCCTCAGCCCCGCCATTCAGGAAGTAGAACGCCCGGGAGTGCTCCAGGAACCGTCCGATGATGCTGAGCACCCGGATGCGGTCGCTCACGCCAGGGATGCCCGGGCGGAGACAGCAGATTCCCCGGACGATCAGGTCGACGATGACGCCGGCCTGGGCGGCCTCGTACAGCGCCTGGATGATGGCGGGATCGACCAGCGCGTTCATCTTGGCGAGGATCCGGGCTGGCTGCCCGGCGCGTGCGTGGTCGGCCTCCCGGTGAATCATGGTGATGAAACGCTCGCGCATTCCCCGCGGCGCCACGATCAGCTTCCGGTACTGGCTCGGCGCGGCGAACCCGGTGAGCACGTTGAACAGGTCGGTCAGGTCGGCGCCAAGGTCGGGATCGGTCGTGAACAGTCCGAAGTCGGTATAGAGCCGGGCGGTGCGGGGGTGGTAGTTGCCGGTTCCGAGGTGGAGGTACCGGCGCATCGTTTCGCCTTCGCGCCGCACGACCAGCATCACCTTCGCGTGGGTCTTGAGCCCGGCCACGCCGTAGCTCACGTGCACCCCGACATCCTCCAGCCGCTGGGCCCAGCGGATGTTGTTCTCCTCGTCGAAGCGCGCCTGGAGCTCGATCAGCACGGCCACCTGCTTGCCCCGCTCCGCCGCCTGCGCCAGCAGCCGGGCGATACTGGAGTCGCCCCCCGTACGGTAGAGCGTCAGCTTGATGGCGACCACATCGGGGTCGTCGACCGCCGCCTGGATGAACCGCTCCACCGATCCGTTGAAGCTCTCGTAGGGATGGTGGAGCAGCAGATCGCCCTCGCGGATCACCTCGAAGATGTTGCGGCCGATCCCCAGTCGCGGCGGTGCGACCGGGTGGTAGGGCGGGTCCTTCAGTGCCGGCAGGTCGATCGCCCCAGAGAGCCCCAGGAGGTCCGCGGTGTCCAGCAGACCCGGCACCTCGTAGATGTCGTCGCCGGCGATCGGCGCTGATTGCGCGGCCTGGGCGGCGTTGAACTCCGCCATCAGGACTTCGCGGATCGAGTGGGGAAGATTGGGGCTCACCTCCAGCCGGACCACCGCCCCGAAGCGACGGTTGCGCACCTCTTCCTGAATCGTACTGAGCAGGTCCTCGGCCTCGTCGTGATCCACTTCGAAATCGGTGTTGCGGGTGATCCGGAAGGCGTAGCAGCCGAGGATCTCGACTCCGGGGAAGAGCGCTTCGATATTGGCGGCGATCAATTGCTCGAGGGGGACGTAGCGCCAGCTGGCATCGACCGGGATCCACCGCGGAAGGATCTTCGGCACCTTGACCCGGGCGAACCGCTCCTCGCCGTCCGCGCCGCGGAGGGCGACGGCGAGGGAGAGGCTCAGGTTGGAGATGTACGGGAAGGGATGGGCCGGATCGACCGCCAGCGGCGTGAGCACCGGGAAGACGTTGTCCAGGAAATACCGGTCGAGGTGCTGCCGCTCTCCCTCATTCAGCGCGCCCATGTCCAGCAGGGCAACACCTTCGCTCGCCAGGGCAGGGAGCACCTCGTGGTGCAGGCAGTGCGCGTGGTCGCGGACCATCTCCTGCACGACCGCCGAGATCCGCCGGAGCTGTTCCTCGGGCGTGAGTCCGTCGCCCGTACGTTCGCTGTACCCGGCCGCGATCTGGTCCTTGAGTCCCGCCACCCTGATCTGGAAGAACTCGTCCAGATTCGAGCTGAAGATCCCGAGAAACTTGAGGCGTTCCAGCAGTGGTGTCCGGGCGTCTTGCGCCTCGTGGAGCACCCGCCGGTTGAACTCCAGCCAGGACAGCTCCCGGTTGATGTACAGCGCCTGGTGGCCCAGGTCGGGACTGGGGCTGGGGGCGGGGGAGGCGGAGGGGAGGGTGGCGTCGGTCACGGGAGGGGAATCTACCGGGCAGGGGCGGCCGGGCCAGATGATCCTGTAACGGCCGGGTAACGGCGGTGGGGCGCCTCAGGGGCGGTCCACCCTGACTTCCCGTTCCCCGACCATGATCGACAGGAAGAGGCTCACCAGGCTCACCAGCAGGCCGGCCCAGAATGCGGGCCAGAATCCGTTGACCTGGAAGCCGAGGTCGAACTGCCGGGAGAGCCAGCCGGTAAACAGCAGCATCATGGCGTTGATGACGAACAGGAACAGGCCGAGCGTGACCAGCACCAGCGGGCAGGTCAGCAGGGCCAGAATCGGTCGCAGGGTGGCGTTGACCAGACCGAAGAGGGCCGCGACGACGACCAGGCCCACCGCTCCCCCGGTGTAATCGACCCCCGGCACGACCCGGACCGCCACGTAGAGCGCCAGGGTGTTGATCAGCCAGCGAATGATGAGTGAGCGCATCAGATTTTCGGCTTGAGGTACTGGTCGAGCCAGTCGAGCATCGTGCCCCACCAGAGGCGCCGGTTGCGGGCGCGGGTGATGAAGTGATCCTCGTCGGGAAAGTACAGGAACTTGGCGGGAATCCCCTTGAGCCGGAGGGCGGTGAACGCCTGCATCCCTTCCGAGAGATCGACCCGGTAGTCGAGCTCACTGTGCACCACCAGCATCGGGGTGGACCAGTTCGCGACGTAGTTCGCCGGGGACCACTTCTCCATGGTGGCGCGGGCGGCGGGGATGAGCGACGACCCTCCGAACTCCCAGATCGGGAACCACTGCTCCTCGGTGGTGCCCGCCATGCTGAGCGGATTGAAGATCCCGTCGTGGGCGATGAGCGCCTTGAACTTCGTGGTGTGCCCGGCCATCCAGTAGATCATGTAGCCGCCATACGAGGCGCCCGCCGCGCCCATCCGGGTGCTGTCGACATAGGGCTGCCTCGCCATGACGTCGAGCCCCTTCATCAGGTCCTCGTAGGGCAGGCTCCCCCAGTTCCGGCTGATGCTGTTGGTGAACGCCTGCCCGTAGCCGGTCGAGCCATGGAAGTTGACTGCCGCGACCACGTATCCGCGCGCGGCGAAGACGGCGTAGTTCCACCGGCTATGCCATTGGTCGAGCCACGCGCCCTGGGGGCCGCCGTGAATCAGGTAGACCAGCGGATACCGCTTCGCCGGATCGAAGCCCGGCGGCTTCACGATCCAGCCGAAGACCGAGTCGCCCTGCGCGCCCACGAAGCCGAAGCTCTCCGCCGGCGACAGGTCGAACGCCTCCATCCGGGTATCGGTGACGTGGGTAACCTGGCGGACATTCCTGCCGTCGATGCTCGCGGCGAAGACCTCGGAGGGCCGGCTGGCCGTCGAGCGGAGGAAAATCATCACATCCCCCCGCTGGGAGAGCTGCACGCCGGTGTTGGTCCCGCCGCTCACCAGCCGGGTGGGCCGGCCGGAGGGGACCTCGATCCGGTAGATCGCGTGGCCGCCCCGCTCCTCCACCTCGGCGATGATGGCCCTGGAGTCTGGCAGCCAGCGGAAATCGCTGATGCTGAGCGTCCACTTCGGGGTGACGGCGGTGCGCCGGCCGGAAGCGCGTTCGTAGAGCATCAGCTGCTGCCGGTCGGCCTCGAACCCGGGGGTGGCCATGCTGAGGTAGGCGATGAACCGGCCATCCGGCGCATAGAGCGGCGCTGTTGTCGTTGCCGGCGCTGACGGTGATCGGCTGACGGGCCGATCCGTCCGGGCCCATGACGAACACGTCGTTGTTGGTGCTGGTCGCGAGCGCGGAGTCGGGATTGTACACGATCGCCAGCTCGGTCCCCACCGGGGACACGGCGATGTCGCGGCCGCCCAGCGCGAGAGGAGGGACGTCGCGGTCGAAGGGGGTGATGTCCGTGGTCTGGCCGTCGGCCAGGCTCACCCGGAACAGATGGGAGCGAACGCCGAGGCGCCATTCGTTCCAGTGGCGATAGAAGAGGGAGGTGAAGATCTTCGCGTCGGTGGGCCACGGCGCGCCCCGGCGCGCGGCTTCGAGTGAATCGCCCCAGGTCACGTCGGTCCAGAAGAAGAGCGCCTTGGCATCCGGCGACCAGAGAAAATCCGCGATGCCGTCCTTCACGGTGGTGATCCGGGTCGCCTCGCCACCGCGGATCGGGATCCGCCAGAGTTGCGGGGAACCGTCCCGGGTGGAGATGAAGGCCAGGATCTTCCCATCCGGTGACCAGCGCGGCGCTCGGTCGTTGCCGGCGCCCGACGTGGCCTGCCAGCTGTCGCCGGTGGCGAGGTCGGCCAGCCAGATCCGGCTGGACGACCGATTGTCCTCGAGCGACGGGGTCGAGACAGTAAAGGCCACCAGGGCGCCGTCGGGGGCGAGCTGCGGGTCGCTCACGACCGGGGTGGTGATGTACTCCTCGATGGTGATCGGTTTCTTGTCCTGCCCCCGGAGGGTGGCGGCGGTGAGCAGGGCCAGGAAGCCGGAGAGCAGCAGCGGACGGATCAGGCGCATCAGGCGATGACTCCACCGCCGAGCACCTGACCGTCCCGGGCGTAGAGCACGCCGGACTGGCCTGGGGTGATCGCGCGGACCGGGGTGGCGAGGGCGAGTTCCAGGGCGTCAGGGCCGGCCGAAATCACCGTGGCGGGAACGGCGGCGGACCGGTACCGGATCTGTGTCAGGCAGCTCTCTCCCGCCTCGAGCGGCTCGGCGAGCCAGTTGACTTCATCGAGCCGGAGGCGGTGCCCGAACAGGTCATCCAGCCCACCGACCACGACCTCCCGCGATTCGGGCCGGATCGCGACCACGTACCGGGCCTCGCTCGCCCCGCCGGGGAGCCCCTTCCGCTGGCCGATGGTGTAGCGCGCGAAGCCCTCATGTTCGCCGATCACCTCGCCGCTGGTGCTCACCAGCGGCCCGGGCACCAGGGCCGGGGCATTGGCGGGCAGGTGCTGCTCCAGAATGGTCACGTAATCGTCGTTCGGCACGAAGCAGATCTCGACCGACTCGGGCTTGTCCGCCGTCGTCAGTCCGAGCCGACGCGCGTGGGCCCGGGTTTCCGCCTTGGTGAGGGCGCCAACGGGGGTCAGCATGCGGGCCACCACCGCCCGGTCGATACCCCACAGGAAGTAGCTCTGATCCTTGGCCGGATCGGTGCCGCGATAGAGTCGACCAGCCCGGGCGTTGGCGTAGTGTCCGGTGGCGATCGCGTCGCAGCCGAGGGAGTCGGCGTGCGCCAGCAGGTCGCGGAACTTGGTGAAGGAGTTGCAGCGCACGCACGGAATCGGGGTCCGTCCGCGGCTGTACTCGCTCACGAAGTTCTGGATCACATGCAGGCTGAAGCGGTCCTCGAGGTTGAGGACGTAGTGCGGAATCCCGAGCGCGTGACAGACGTGCCGGGCATCGTTGATCGAATCGAGGGAGCAGCAGGGGCGGTCGGGGACGCTCTCGCCGTAGCAGAAGAGCTTCATCGTCGCCCCGATCACGTCGTAACCCTCGGCCACCAGTGCGGCGGCCGCCACCGAGCTGTCGACGCCACCGCTCATCGCCACCAGCACGCGCTTAGCCACGCTGCAGCACCTCGGCGAGCCGACGGACCCGGGCCACGGCTTGCGGGACGATCGCGATGGCTCGTTCGATCTCGGCGAGCGTCGTCTCCCGTCCCAGGCTCAGCCGAATGGCGCTGGTGCCCAGCTCGTGCTTCACCCCCATCGCCGTGAGCACGTGCGACGGCTCCACCGCCCCGGTGGCGCAGGCCGATCCCCCTGATGCGGCGAGCCCCGCCTGATCCAGATGCACCAGCAGCGCATCACTCGAGGCCCCCGGGATCTGGAGACTCAGCACGTGCGGCGCGCGCGGAGCCCGCTCCGCCGTGACCACTACGTCGGGCAGGGCGGCGCGGAGACCGGCGGCCAGGCGGTCCCGCAGGGTCTCCAGCCGCCGCGACTCCGCCTCCTGCTCCCGCGCAGCAAGGAGGAGCGCACGACCGAGCCCCACGGCACCCGGGACGTTTTCCGTGCCGGGACGGATGCCGCGCTGCTGGTTTCCGCCATGGAGCAGCGGTTCGAGCCGGGAGGGGTCGCGTACCAGCAAGGCGCCGATGCCCTTCGGCGCACCCAGCTTGTGGCCGGAGACCGTGGCCAGGGTCAGGGCGGGGTCGGCGAAACTCGCGGCGACCTTGCCGGCGGCCTGGACCATGTCGGTGTGGAACGGGGTACCGGCGGCCCGGCAGCGGGCGGCGATTTCACCAATCGGCTGGATGACACCGGTTTCGTTGTTCACCCACATGACTGAGACGACGGCAGGCCGTTCCCGAAGGGCAAGGTCCAGACTGGCGAGGTCGAGGAGGCCATCGTGGTCGACAGGCAGAACGCGTTCGCCGCCACCCAGGCGCACGACGTGGTGCGACGCCGCCAGTACCGCCTTGTGCTCACTGGAGGCTACCGCGGCGAGCATCGGGCGACCCGCGCTGCGGGCCGCAAGCGAAGCTCCGATCACGGCCAGGTTGTCGGCCTCGGTGCCCCCGGAGGTGAACACCACCTGGCCCGGCTCCGCGCCGAGCGCCTCGGCCACCTCTCGCCGCGCCTGCTCGACGCCGGCCCGCGCGACCCGGCCGAAGCGGTGCCCGCTGCTCGGATTGCCGAAGGCCGCTGCCCCGAGGAACGGGAGCATGGCCTCCAGGACCTCCGGACGCACCGGCGTCGTGGCGGCGTGATCGAGGTAAATGGGGACGGAATCCATGCCGAAAGATACCTGATCCCGGCTCGGCCGGAATTCGGCGGATGGGGAGGGGGAGGCAGGCGTCAGCAGGGCGCCGTGGGGCGACCGGCTACATGCTCTGCACCTCGAGCGCCACGACGTCGTCGATCCGGAGGGTCTCGTGGGTGAAGAATGGCTCCCCGTACCTGGTCCGGATCAGGGAGCCGTAGTGGGCGTTCTGGGTCTCGATGAGGCCGTACAGGTCCTGCCCCGTGGGGAAGATCTCGCCGGCGTTCTTGGCGCCGTCGAATTGGCTCCCGTAGCAGCGGATCGCCTGCAGCTTCCGGTCGAACTGTGACGTGATATCCACCACGAATGTCGGCTTCACCGGATCCTCGCGATAGGCGAGGGCATACAGGATCTTGTGCGGCCGATGGGGCGTCCCCTTGGCGTTGTAGCGCGCCAGGCCGGCCAGGAAGCAGGCGTCCCGCCCCAGCTCCGAAGCGAGGCGATGGTCGGGGTGGCGACCCACCGGGAAGGGCAGGATCACGGTGCGCGGCGCGAAGTGCCGGATCAGTTCCACGACCACGCGGCGGCTCTCCTCGGTGTTTTGCAGATAGGCGTCGGGGAGCCCGGCGTTCAGCCGTTCGCTCACCCCCAGCAGCTCCGCTGCGCGGCTCGCCTCGGAGGCGCGCAGTTCGGCGCTCCCCCGAGTGCCCGACTCGCCGGCGGTCAGGTCGAGAACGCCGGTCCGGTAGCCGCCGTCCCGTGCGCGCAGCAGGGTGCCCGCGCAGGTCAGTTCGACGTCGTCACGGTGGGCAGCGATGGCGAGCAGGTCGACGGGCATGGGAGACGGGGGCAAGGGGGGACGGGAAACGGGAAACGACTGCAATCTACACCGCCGTTTCCCGCTTCCCGAGTCGCCCCACCGGGTCCGAGCCGGTCAGCTACGCCGGTGCCGCCAGAGCGCCCGGACGCCCAGTGCCACGATGGTCAGGAGGGCACCCAGCGGAATCAGCACGCCGAGCGAGGCGATGCCGCTGGCGATGAAGTGTACGAAGTTCCGCCAGGCGGCCCGGAACGCCTCCGCTATCACGCCGCCACTGCCCTGCTCCCCGACCAGTGGGGCCTTCTCGTGGACCGTCACGCTGAGGGTGCTGGTCGCCGCGTGGGCCTTCAGGTAGCGGAGCCGCCCCTCCATCCGCTCGATCTCCTCACGGACCCGGGCCAATTCCCGCTCGATCGCCAGTACGTCGGAGAGCTTCCCGGTACGGGTGGCCAGCAGCTCGATCAGACGTGATTCCAGACGGCGACTGTTGGCGACACGTGCGGTGACGTCGGTGAACTCCTCGCCCACATCCTCGGCGCTGACATTCACATACTCCACCTTGCCGATGGGAGCGAGGCCCCGGGTCAGCTCGTCGAAGCGTGCCGCGGGCACCTTGATCTCGAGCGTCGCAGAGCGAAGCTGGTTCTCTCCCGCCTGCATCTGGCTGTTGGCCACATACCCGCCTACCCGCTCGGCCAGCTGCCGGACCTGGGCCACAGCCACTTCGAGCGAGTCGATCTGGAGACTCGCCTGACCGGTGCGGATGATCATTGCAGGTATCGCGGCGGGGTCGGCGGCAAAAGTCGGCGGCTGGACGGCTGTCTCCTCGAGGCCGCCCGATGCATCGGCCCGTGCCATCCCCATGACTGCCGCCGGCGCGGCGGCCGGCGCAGTCTCGGCGACATCAGCGCTTCGGGCCGGGGCCTCGCGCTTCATGGCGAGCTCCCCGCAGCCGGTGAGCGCCAGCAGGAATAGAACGGCGGAGCAGAGGGTCGGACGCATCGGGACCTCATCGGGTTATGGGACGGCAGGGGATGCGCCCGGGACCTTGGCTTGCACAGTGGCAGGGAGAGCAGGTCGCCGGGTCGATGTCCGTCGACCCGAACCGCGAGGGAGCCTACTCGTGGCGCAGGGCCTCGACGGGGTCCATGCGTGCGGCCCGGTTGGCGGGATAGAGTCCAAAGACGAGGCCGATCGCGACCGACACGACGGTCGCAATAACGGCGCTCCAGATGGGCACCTCGGACCTCCAGCCGAACACCCACTCGAGAAGTTGCCCACTCAGCATCCCGACGGCCACGCCGAGCAGCCCGCCAATGAGCGTGAGGGTGGCGGCCTCCACCAGGAATTGCCACATGATCTCTGCGCGGGTCGCGCCGACGGCCTTGCGGAGCCCGATCTCGCGGGTCCGGTCGGTCACCGACACCATCATGATCGCCATCACGCCGATGCCGCCGACCAGCAGCGCGACACTCGAGAGCGAGATCATGGCCACGAAGAAGTAGTTGGTGAACTTGCTGACCACGTCGAGGATCTGATCCTGGGTCACCAGGTCGAAGGTGTTGGGCATGCCTGGTCGCAGCCGCCTGGCCAATCGGAGCGCCGCGGTGGTCACGTCCTGCGCATCGGTGACGGAGACGCCGTCCACCGGCTTGGCGGCGATGAACAGGTTGTTGGTCTCGTCGTAGTGGTAGTTCCGGCGGGCGGTTTCGAAAGGTATGATCGCGCCGATCTGCTGGCCCGGGGGTTCGAAGAGATTCTCGGGACGCTGATAGATCCCGATGACCCGGAATGACACCGACCCGACCCGGACCAGCCGGTCCAGGGGGTCGATCCGGCCGAAGATCACCCGCGCGGTCTCCTCCTCCAGCACCACCACTTCGCCGCCGTTCAACTCGGCCCGGTTGAAGAATCGCCCGCGAAGCAGGGTCCCACCCTGGATATCCATGTAGTGGTCGTCGGAGCCGAAGACCGTCACCGTCTGGGTCCGGGCGCCCTGGTACTCGACCCGCTGGAACAGCTGCACCCACATGCCGGCGTACGCGATGCCGGGCGCCCGGCGAATTGCCTCGGCGTCGGGCTCGTCGAGCACCGGCCGGATGCGCACCTCATAGGGCAGGCGGTCGGGATTGAGCGGCGTCTGGGACCAGAAGCGGACGACGTAGTAGGCGGTCGGACCGGCGGCGGAGATGGCGTTGAAGATCTGGGTGCGGATCCCCTGGACCAGCGAGGCGATCGCCATCACGGTGGTGACCCCGATCACCACGCCGAGGATGGTGAGGCCGGAACGCAGCTTGTTGGCACGGAGGGAGTCGAGGGCGACCGTGACGCCTTCGCTGATGCTGTGGAAGAGCATCCGCCCTACTCGGCCCGCAGGGCGTTGATGGGGTCCAGCCGGGCCGCGCGGCTCGCGGGATAGACGCCGAAGAGGATCCCCGCGCCCGCGCCGAGCAGGAGCGCGGCGATGACCGACCAGAGGCTGATGCGTGCGGGCAGCGGGGTGAACGTCGACACGCCGTAGGCGAGGACCCAGCCGCCCAGGACCCCCAGGACGCCGCCCAGGGAGGACAGCGCCACCGCCTCGACCAGGAACTGGCGCTGGATGTCCCGCCGGGTCGCGCCGAGCGACTTGCGGATCCCGATCTCGCGGGTCCGTTCGTTGACGGACATCAGCATGATGTTCATGATCACGATGCCACCCACCACGATGCCGATGCAGACGACGGCCGGGATCGCCGTGAACAGCCAGCCGGTGAGCCGCTTCCAGAATGCCACCAGCGCGTCCGCCTTGTCGACCGTGAAATCATTCTCCTCGTTGGGCCGGAGCCGGTGCGCGATGCGCATCGCCTCCTCGGCGCGCGCCATCGCTCCGTCGAGCTGCTCCGCCTGCGCCATCTTCACCGAGACCACCGTGGTCCGGCGCCGGCCATACATCGACTCGAAGGTCGACAGCGGAATCAGGATGAACCCGTCGAAGGATTGCCCCAGCACCCGGCCCTTCTTGGCGATGACCCCCTTCACGGTGAGCTGCCGTCCCCCCACTCGCACCCGGTGTCCCACCGCCCGCTGCGGCGGGGCGAACAGCTGGTCGGCGATGTCGTAGCCCAACACCACGACGTCGCGCCGTTCACTGATGTCCGGATCGGCCAGCGGCTCGCCGGCCTCGAAGCGGTAGTCCTGGACGGTCTGATAGGGCGGGGTCACCCCGAAGACCATGACGCTCCCGACCGTCCGGTCCCGGTAGACGACATCGTTGATCGGCGGCGGCCAGCCCGACTGCAACGCCACCGCCTCGGCGTCGGGAAGGGCACGATGCACCACGGCGGCGTCTTCCCGGGTGATCAGCGGCCGGCGGTTGATGATCTTGATCTGCTCGTCATCGAGGAATCCCGGGGCGATGGGCGTGCGCCGTACCTGGAAGGCGTTCGTGCCGATCATTGCGCCGGTCAGATTTTCCTTCACGTACGCGTTCATCCCCTGGATGATGGCGACCACCACCACCAGGAATCCGACCGAGACGATGATCCCGAGCAACGTGAAGAAACTGCGGAGCTTGCTGCTCAGAATGGACTGAACGGCGAGTCGGAAGGCTTCGGCGAGCGGCATGGCCGGAATCTACAACCGGCCGGTGGGCGGGAGGAGGAGTGTGAAGGGCAATGCCGGACGTGAGAGGTGCACTGACGGAATCACCTCTCACTTCTCATTGCCGTCGGCTCATTCGTAGCGGAGCGCTTCGACCGGGTCCAGCCGGCTCGCCTTATTCGCCGGATACAGCCCGAAGCAGATGCCGGTCACGGTGGAGGCCAGCACCGCGACCACGACCGACCACATCGGCACCTGGGCCGGGATCGGGGTCAACTTGTTCACGCCAAGGGCGATCAGCCCGCCCAGCACCATGCCGGCCAGGCCGCCGACGAGGGTGAGGGTCGCCGCCTCGATCAGGAACTGGAACATGATCTCGCGCCGGGTGGCACCGAGCGCCTTGCGGACGCCGATCTCCCGGGTGCGCTCGGTGACCGAGATCATCATGATGGCCACCACGCCCACGCCACCCACCATCAGGCCGACGCTCGAGAGGGCCAGCATCACGACGAAGAAGCCGCTGGTGACGCTGTTGAAGCTGTCCAGCAGCTTGTCCTGGCTGACCAGCGAGAAGTTGTTGTCCTGGGCGGGCTTCAGGCCGCGGTAGGCTCGCAGAGCGGCGGTGACGCGGTCCTGGGCCTCGCCGACGGTGAGTTCCGGCTCGGGGATGACCGCGAACATCATCCAGCCCTTCCAGTAGTCCGCGACCTTGGCGAAGGTCGAGTGCGGGATGTTCACCATCGGCGTTTCGGAGTCCCCGAAGAGGCTCTTCGGCTCCGAGTAGAGCCCGACCACGGTGAACGGCTCGCCGAAGATCTTGATGCGCTTGCCGATCGGGTCGAGGCCGGGGAAGAGCTGTTCTGCGACCCGGTCGTTGACGACCGCCACTCGCGCGTCCGCGGCATGTTCCAGCGGGGTGAAATTGCGCCCGCTGATGATCGTGCCGCCCGAGGTCAGGATCCAGTCGGGGCTGAATCCCTGGACGTTGACGCTGCTCAGGTTCACGTCGCCGGCCGAGACGGGGCCGTTCGAATTCTCCTGCCAGGTGACGCTCCGGATTCCGGGTACCTGCCGGAGCATCTCGGCCTCTTCGACCGTGAGCCACGGGTTCCGTCGCCACGGCGACATCTCGTCCGAGCCGTCGCTGATGTGAATCCCCGCCTGGAAGTACTTGAAGACGAAGAAGGTCTTCGGGCCGAGGGTCTCGATCTGGGCGGCCACGCTGCGATTGATGCCGGTGATGGCGGCCGCCATGGCGATGACCACCATGACGCCGATGGCGACGCCGAGGATGGTGAGGGCGGCGCGCGACCTTGTTGGCGCGGAGCGAGTCGAGGGCGATGCCGATCCCCTCGAAGATGCGGCCGGTGACATGGCCGAGCTCCGGGGCAGGGCGGTCATTCCGCCCTGCAGGGCGGCGATGGGGTCCAGCTTGGAGGCGCGGCTCGCGGGATAGACGCCCGCGACGACGCCGACGACCACGCCGAGGAACACGCCGACGGCGATCGACCAGGGCGCGACGGCCGCGGGCAGCGGCGTGAGGGCGCGCACCAGGAAGGCGAGTCCGATTCCGGTTCCGATCCCGAGGGCCGCGCCCACCGTCGAAAGCGTGGCGCTCTCCACGACGAACTGCGCGCAGGATGTCGCGCCGCCTGGCGCCGAGCGCCTTCCGGATCCCGATCTCGCGGGTGCGCTCGGCGACCGCCATCAGCATGATGTTCATGATGACGATGCCGCCCACCACCAGGGAGATGCGCCACCAGGGCGGGCAGCGCGGTGAACAGGACCTTGGAGATCTTGGCCCAGCCCTCCAGGGCGCCCGTCGGCGTTCTCGCAGGTAGAAGTTGTTCTCCTGGCCGGGCCTGCAGGTGCCGGCCGGGTCCGCATGAGCGCCTCGGTCTCCCCCATCGCCGTCTGCATCATCGCCGGATTGGCCGCCTTGATGCTGCAGCTCGTCCACGACGTTGTGCGGGCAGAGTACGCGCCTGGTCGGCGAGGTGAAGGGCATCACGAACTTGTCGAGCGAGATGCCCGAACAGCGTCCCCTGCGACGCGGCGACGCCGACGACCCGGTAGGGGAGGTCCCGCGATCCTGACGGTCCTTGCCGAGCGGATCCAGTCCCTGGAAGAACTTCTCGCCACGAGCTCGCTCCCGATCACCAGCACCGGCGCGCCGTACCCGCACCTCCTGCGGCGAGTGAAGATCCGCCCGCTGGCGATGTCGATGTTCTTGATCTCGGAAGTAGGTCGGCTCGGTCGCCCATCGAGCTCGATGTCCTTCGCCTGCTTGCCGCCGTAGTTGAGCACCATCCGGTCGGAGCAGAAGCGGGCGGTCAGCGCCGGCGTCTTGAGCCGCTCGGTGATGTAGTCCGCGTCTTCGTACGAGATCCGGGGCCGCCGCAGCCAGGACGCCAGACGTCGTCGGTGATGTTGCCGGAGTTGAAGTTGGGAAACGGCCGCAGGGTGAAGGTGTTGAGGCCGATCAGCCGGTTGGCGAACTGATCCTCCATGTACACGTTCATGCCCTGCACGATCGACACCACCGCGATGAGGAACGTCACCCCGATCAGCACGCCGATCAGCGAGAAGAAGCTCTTCAGCTTCTGGGTGACGATCGTGCGGAGCGCCATCCGCACCGCTTCGAAGAGAGGCATCGTCAGGCCGCGGCTTTCCCGTTCCGGGTGTCGCTGTCCAGCCTGCCGTCGCGCAGCACCACGACCCGCTCGGCGTGCTCGGCGATCGACGGCTCGTGGGTCACCACCACGATGGTCTGGCCCTGGGCGTGCAGCTCGCCGAAGACCCGCATGATCTCCTCGCTGGTGGTGCTGTCGAGGTTGCCGGTCGGCTCGTCGGCCAGGAGCAGGGAGGGCCGGTTCACCAGGGCCCGGGCGATCGCCACCCGCTGCCGCTGCCCGCCGGAGAGCTCGTTGGGCCGGTGGCTCATCCGGTGGTCGAGGCCCACCCGGGTCCAGCGCCTGCCTCGGCGCGGTTGCGGCGTTCGCGGCTGGCCACGCCGGCGTAGACCAGCGGCAGCTCCACGTTGTGCAGCGCGGTGGCGCGCGGGAGGAGGTTGAACGTCTGGAAGACGAAGCCGATCTCCTTGTTGCGGACCCGGGCGAGCGCGTCGTCGGACAGCCGGGAGACCTCCTGGCCGTTGAGCCAGTAGCTCCCGCCGGACGGGGTGTCGAGGCAGCCGATCAGGTTCATGAAGGTCGACTTGCCGGAGCCCGACGGCCCCATGATCGCGACGTACTCGTTGCGGCGGATCGTCAGCGTGAGGCCGCGGAGCGCGAGTACCTTCTCCGCGCCCATGACGTACTCCCGCGTCAGCTCCTCGACGTGGATGATGAGGTCGGTCATGACTTCTTGCCCTTGGCGCTGTCGGGCGCTGCGGACTTCACCTTGGTGCTGTCCTTGAGGTCCCGGATCGCCTGGTAGGTCCCCGATACGATGGTCTCGCCGGCCTTCACGCCCTCGATCACCTCGAAGTACTCGTCCCCCGCGATACCCACCTTCACCGGCCGGAAGTTCGCGAGCCCGTTGTTCACCACGAAGACGCCCTCGGTCTCCTTCTTCTTGCCCTTCGCCGAGGTGGTGTCCTTCGACTGCGGCTTGGTCTCGTTCGGGACCTTCTCGTTCTCCCGCACGGTGAGGGCGATGATCGGCACCGACAGCACGCCCTTGCGCACGTCGGTCACGATGCGCGCCGTGGCGGAGAGGTCGGGACGGATGTCCTTCGGCGGGCTCTGCAGGGTGACTTCGACGTCGAAGTCCACCGCGCGGTCGTTGGAGCCGGAGGCGGTGGAGGTCGCCGTGAGCTGGGCGCTGTTGCTGATCTTGGTGACCCGTCCGGTGAAGGTGGTGTCGGGGAAGGCGTCGATCGACACCTCGACCGAGTCGCCGGCGGCCAGCCGCACCACGTCGGTCTCGTCCACCTGGACCTTGGCCAGGATGACCGACAGGTCCGCGATGGTCATCAGCAGGCCCACGTCCCGCGAAAAGGTGCCCGGCACGGCGACTTCGCCCTCTTCCACCGCAAGCCGGGTCACCCGGCCGCTGATCGGAGCGATGATCCTGGTCTTGCGCAGGTTGTCGTTCGCCTCGGCGAGGCTGGCGCGCGCCTGGGCGAGGCCGGCGTTGCTGGCCTCGGTGTTGGCCTTGGCCACCTCATAGCTCGTCTGTGCCTGCTCCACCGCCTCTACCGTGATCAGGCTGGAGTTTGCCTTCTGCAGCTCCAGCGCCCGGTCGAGCGCCCGCTTGGCCTGGTCCTGATTGGCCCGGGCGCGGAGGTAATCGCTCTGGGCGGAGGCCACGAGGGCCTGCGAGCGGCTGACGGCGGCCTGGTAGATCGCCGCGTCGATCTGCAGCAGGAAGTCACCCTTGCGGACGACGTCCCCCTCCTTCACGCCGATCTTGGTGATCCGGCCCTGAATGTCGGAGAGCACGTCGACCTTGGTGTCCGGCTCGATCTTCCCGCTCGCCGTGACGACCGCGACCAGGTCCCGGGACGACACCTGCTCCATCCGGACCTCGACGGCCTTCTTCTTCCCCTTGGCCGCGCCGAGGGCGACGACCGCCCCGACGACGACAACCAGCAGGCCGGCGAACAGTCCGAGTTTCATGCGACGCGACATGGGTCGTTCCTCTTCTTATTGGCGGAGCGGACGGCCCACGGCGGCTTCCAGCGCCGCCAGAGCCTTGTGGTAGTCATAGATGGCGTTCACGTAGTCGCCCTCGGCGCGCTGCACCGCGTTCTGGGCGTCCGACACCTCGAGCGCGGTGCCGCTGCCGAGGCGATAGCGGTCCTGCGCCAGGCGCAGTTGGTCGCGCGCGGCATCCCGGGCCGAGGCCTGCACCGCGATCGCCGTGTAGTTGGTCTGCAGGGCCAGGAAGCGGCTGTGGACGTCACTCTGCACCTGCAGCCCCTGCGCGCGCAGATTCTCGTCCGCATTCAATTCCAGCTCGCGGGCCTGCTGCAGCCGCAGGTGCCGGTCGAAGCCGGTGAAAATCGGCAGCGAAATCGTGAGGCTCGCGCTGAATGGCTGCTTCGTGAAGTCGAACGGAAAGGCTTGATTGCCATTCCGGATTATCCGCTGCGCCTGCGGGGTGAGCTGAAGCGTCGCCGGATCGAGCCCGTTTATCGTGTAACACCCCGTCCCAGGGTTGACCGCGCCGAGCCCTGCGCCAACGCGGATCGAATCCTGAGCGAAGCACGCGGCCGCCGAGCCCAGGGCGCCCAGACGTCCGTTGGTGAGTAGCGCGCCGGTGTTGGTCCCTTGCTGGGTAAAGCCGCCCCAGCCAGCCCGCATCGACAGACTCGGCAGGAACGCGGTCTTGGCCGAGGTGACGCCGACTCCCGCCGCCTTGCGCCGCTCCTCCAGCGCCTTGAGCGATGGGTTCTGCTCCGTCGCCTGGCTCACGAGCTGGTCGAGTTCGAAGGTCGGCTGAGTCACGGGGAAGGAGTCGCTCAGTGCGATCTGGTCGATGGCCACCGGCGGCTGCACCCCGATGCGGCGGAAGAGCTCGATCTTCGCTTCGCTCTCCGCCTGCACATTCCTGAGCAGCGCGACATCGGACTGCGCCTTCTGCACCTCCGCTTGGCGCACCTCGATGAGCGTGCCCTGGCCGACCCGGAACTTCGCGTTCGCCAGGTCCAGGAAATTCTGATTGCGCTCGACCTGCTGTTTGGCGACGGCCACCTGCGCGGTGGCCTGCAGGGAAGTGAGGTATTGCTGGGTCACGGCGAACTTCAGGCTGCTCTCCTCGTTCGCGATGTCCGAGTCGACCGCCCGCTGATCCGCCTTTGCCTGCTTCGGCGCGACCAGCCGCGACCCGTCCAGCTGCCAGCTCAGGCCGCCATTCCAGTTCGACCCGATGACCGCCGAGGTCGCCTGGATGAAGCCCTGGCCGAAGTTCGCCTGACCGGCGCCGGTGTAGTCCATGCCGCCGGAGACGGAGGCGCTGGGCAGGAGTTGGCCGTAGGCGTTGCGGACCGTGGCCCGGGCCGTGGCCGCGCCATTCACCCGCTGTCGATACAGCGGGTTGTTGTTCTTCGCCTGTTGGAGCGCCTCACTCAGGCTGAGCGTGGCGGTCGGTGCGGTGGCCGTCGGGGCCTGGGCCTGGGCCAGGGCGGGCATGGCCATGACGGAAACGAGCAACCAGCAGCGTCGCATCGAACGATCCTGTGATGTGTATGGAGGTACGGCTTGTCGGGGCCTACGGAGTGGGCAATTCAGGAGTTTCAGGTTGTGACGCCGTCAGTTCCGCTTGCGGACCGCTTCCAAGCCGAGCGCCGGCAGGGAGATCCGGAGGACCTCACCGTGGGGGCCCAGCTCGATGTCGCCCTGGAGTCCACCGCTGAGACGAACAATCGAGGCGTCAGGTAGCGATCCCGCAATCCGCTGCGCAGTAAAGGAAAGGCGGCGGACGGTTTGCGGAAGGACGGCGGTGAGTTCGCGGCCCTCGGCGGTCGCGAGGGGAACCACCTGCAGGTACAGCGCGAAGAGGCTGTCTGCGAGGAGGACCAGGCCGGGCCCGCCCGGGGACTCGCTCGCCTGTTCCGCCCCGCGCTCGACTCGCCTGACGGTGAGCCGGTTGCGTTTGAGTACGGCGTAGACCTCGCCGCTGGCGGTGCCGTCGGTCCGTTTGAGCTGGAAGGCCAGGTCCGCGTCGGAACCACGGTCCAGATTGCCGGTCAGTTCCACGACCGGCCTGCGGCCGACGTAGGTGGCGCGACTCAGGATCTTGAAGCCCGTGGCACTCGGGGTGACCTGAAAGGTCTCGGCCCCGATGTCCTTGCCGCCCGAGCGGATGATCAGGGTACCCTGATCGGCCACCTGAGCGGCAGCGGGTGAGCTGAGGGCCGCGAGGGCCAGGATCGGCACCCGGCTGCGGGTCGGGGAGAAGCGGCGCAGGTTCATGGCAGGAAACAATATAGTGGCTAAGTTGGGATCGATGACGACCGCGGTGACCTGGTTCGACAGGCGGACTCCCTGGCTGGTCCTGGCTGCGCTGGTACCCGCCAGTGAATGGCTCCGCAACCCCAGCGACGGCTGGGTCGTGGTCATTGCCGGCATCGGCATCATCGGGCTGATCTATGGCGTCCGCGCGAACCTGCGGGGTCGGATCGTCGCCAGCGCGGTGGTCCTGCTTGCGGGCACCCTAATCGGCGCCGAACTGCGGCTCTCCCGAGTCGAGGACGACTGGCCCGCCGAACGGGAGCGGCGGGTGACTGCCGCCTTCCAGCGGCTCCGCGGCGAGCTGCATTCCAGCCTCAGGAGCGCCGACCGGCTGGCAGAGCAATCCCTGGCATGGGCCGACGGAGACCAGGCTGCCGCCTTCGCGGCGCTGGGCCGGGCGCTGCCGCGGGGCGGGGCGGAGAGCGCGGTGGCGATCCTGGATCCGACCGGTACTCCGTGGGCCTGGGCGGGGCGGCACCGTCTGGTGCCCGAGGCCGAGGGTGATTCACTCCAGGCCCGATTCAGCCGATTCTACGCAACCATCGAGTGCCGTCGCCGCAGCCCGTCGGGACGGGTGGTAGTCGCCAGTGTGCTGATCTGGGCGGATTCCGCGGTACCCAACCCCGAACGCAGCCTCGCCGCACGGTTCGGCGCCTCGGCGGGGGTACAGTTGCGGGTCTTTCCGCCGGGCGCCGCCGCCAGGGGCGGCGACATCTTCGACTACACCGAGCCCACCACCAGCGGCGAACGGCTCCTCTTCAGCATGCAGCCGGTCGCGCCCGATCAGCGTGTGGCGCTGGACCAGGTCTTCGATCAGGCGGGCGGCTGGGTGGGCTGGGCGATGCTGATGCTTCTCGCCACCGCCATCCTCGCGGCACGCGCGCCGCCGGAGCGTCTCACGCTCGTCGCCATCGCCGTCTGGTGCGCGGTGCGCGCACCGCTGGGTGCCGCCGTGGGTCTCGATGATCTCTTCTCTCCGGCCACCTTCTTCCGCGGGGTCCTGCGCCCGTTCTCGGGCTCGGCGGGCAACCTGCTGGTTACCGGCATCGCCCTGCAGCTCTTCGCGATCTGGCTGTGGGGGCGACGCCCGGCGCGCCGGTGGTGGTCGCTTCCCCTGGCGGTGATCCTGCTCATCGGCGCCCCCTACTTCGTCAATGACCTGGGGCGGGGGATCACGCCCCCGGTCAATGGGGTGACGACCTCGCTGTGGGTGACCTGGCAGCTCACGCTCACCGTGGCGACGTCCGCGTTCATTCTGCTGGCCGCGGCGCTGCTGCGCGGCGAGGATGACCGCCAGGCGGGGGCGTCCGGGGTGGCGGTCGGCGTGGTGATCGCGCTGGCCGCGGCGGTCGTCGGTGTGATCGTGTGGCAGCCGAAGCTCGGGTGGCCGGAGTGGTACACCTTCCTCTGGGCCCCCGCGCTGCTGCTGGTCGCCCGCCCGGCGCCTCGCTGGGTGGCGCTCGCGGGGACGGCGATCGTGGCCGGCACGGTGGCGGCTCTCGTGACCTGGGGCGCCGAGCTCAACGGGCGGGTCGTCGCGGCCCAGCGGGACCTGGCACGGCTCGGCGATGTCGAGGATCCCCTCGCCACGCCGCTCCTCGAGCGCTTCGGTGAACAGGTGCTCCGCGGACCGGAGCCCACTGCGCCGTCAGCGATGTACGTGCTGTGGCGCGCCTCCGATCTGGCCGGTCAGGAGTTTCCGGTGCGGCTCGCGCTGTGGGAGCGGGACGGCGCCCGTGCCGCGGAGCTGTCACTCGATTCCCTCGATCTGCCGACCCCGCTGATCTCCGCGCTGGTCAGGGGCTTCGATTCTGCCAGCACCCGGACGGTGGTCACCCTCGAACGGGTCCCCGGACATCATTACGTCCTGCTCGAGCACCTCCCCAGCGGCCGGGTGCTGACCGCCGCGGTCGGGCCGCGCACTCGGCTGCTCGCGCCGGCGCGGTTGTCGCGGCTGCTCCGCGCCCCGTCCGAGGGGCCGCCGCTGTACGAACTCTCGATGTCGCCGCCATTCACCCTGGGCCTCGCTCCCGCGCCGAGTACCCGATGGTGGCGCGCCGGCTCGGAGGTACGGACCGATCGCCTGATCGACGTGCCGGGCGGGAGCCGGCACGTGCACGCCGAGGTGCAGTTGCGTCCCCTCACGCTCCTGCTGGTCGAGGGCGCGCTGCTCATCTCCCTCGACGCGCTGGTGCTCGCGCTGCTCTGGCTGGTCGCGACGCTTCGGCTGCCGACGCTTCGGCAGCGCCTGGGGCTGCGGCGGCTGGCGCGGTCCTTCCAGGTCCGGCTCGCCGTGACGCTGGCGGTGTTCTTCGTCGTACCCGCGGTCGGCTTCACGATCTGGGGACTGGGACGGCTCAACGACGAAGCGGATCGTACCCGGGACCTGCTCATCACCGCGGTACTCCGCGACGCGGTCCTGACCGCGGGCACACTGCTGCAGGAGCCAGCGGACTATCTCTCCGAGGGGATCGCCGACCTTTCGAACCGGCTCGAGGCGGACCTCGTGCTCTACAGCGGAGGGCGGCTTGTCGCCGCCAGTGCCCCGCTGCTCGAGGACCTCGGCCTGGTCGAGCCGCTGCTGGACGCGCGGGTCTACTCCCGGCTCGCGCTGGGCGACGAGCTTGAGCTGACTCGTCAGGCGAACACCTACGTCGCCCCGGTCCGGGTGGGCTATCGCGTGGCACAAGCGGGCCCGCCCGGCGGCATCGGGATCCTGGCGACCCCGCAGCTCGCGTACGACTGGAGCCGGAGCCAGGATCAGCGCGAGCTGACCTTCCTGCTGCTGCTCGCGACCCTCGGCGGCCTCGGCGCGGCGCTGCTGGGGGCGCAGGTGGCGGCGCGGGCGCTCTCCCGGCCCGTGACGGACCTGCAGCGGTCCGCGCGGGCCGTCGGTCAGGGGTTGTCGCTCCCGACGGTGCGCACGCCACCGGCGGAGTTCGAGCAGGTCTTCGGGGCCTTCGAACACATGGCCGAGGACATCCGCGCCAGTCAGGCGGCGCTCGACAGCGCGCGCCAGCGCACGGCTGCTGTGCTCGCCAATGTGGCCACCGCGGTGGTGGCGCTGGATCCCCAGGGCGGGGTGCTCCTCGCCAATGCGCGGGCCCGGCAACTGCTGGGCGCGCCGCTCGCCGAGGGACTGCGCTTGGCGGACTCGCTCGACGAGAGCTGGGCCCCATTGATCACGGCCGTTGCCCGCTCGCTCGAGAGCGACGAGCCCGGAAGCGCGACGGAGGTCGAAGTCGCCAACCGCACCTATCGGGTCCAGCTGGCACGCCTGGGGCGCTCCCCCGGTGGAACGGTGCTGGCGCTCGATGACCTGACCGACGTGACCCAGGCGGCGCGGGTCCTCGCGTGGGGGGAGATGGCCCGGCAGGTCGCGCACGAAATCAAGAATCCGCTGACGCCCATCCGGCTCGGTATCCAGCACCTGCGGCGGGTACGGCGGGAACGACCGGAACAGTTCGACCAGATCGTGGAGGAGACCGCCAGCCGCATCCTGGCCGAGATTGACCGGCTCGATACCATCGCGCGGGCGTTCAGCCGCTTCGGGCTGCCGGGAAGCGGGCAGGCGCCGCTGGAGCAGGTGGATCTCTCCGCCGCCTCGCGCGAGGTGGCATCGCTCTACCAGCTGACCGCGGACGGCACCGAGGTCGCCGTCGAAGGCCCGGAACTGGTGCGGGCCCCGGCGCGTCTGGACGAGGTGAAGGAGGTGCTCGGAAACTTGCTCGAGAACGCCCGCAACGCGGGTGCGCGGCGGGTGGTGATCTGGGTCGAGCGGGGTGGATTCGTCGTCGATGACGACGGCAGAGGCATCCCCGCGGACCTGCTGCCCCGGATCTTCGAGCCGCGCTTCTCGACAACGACGAGCGGTTCAGGCCTGGGACTCGCGATTGTGCGCCGGCTGGTCGAGGGCTGGGGGGCCAGCGTCGCGGTCGCCAGCGAGCCCGGCGCCGGAACGCAGGTGGCGATTCGCTGGAACTGAGACCGTTGCGGGAACCGGTCGGGCGGGTCATTCTGGGGCGGCCCGATGCAGGGCCTCGCAGCACACCTGCCAGCGGTTCCAGGGACGACGCTGGCTGTTCGGCCCGACTCCTGCACTTCGGGGCGGGTACTCCCGAAGTCTCTCAGGGTGCCGTCCCGAGGGTGCCAACTATGAATCCAGAGCCGATCCCCCAGGACCTGCTTGCCGTCCACGACCTGCTTCGTGAAACCCTTGCCAATGCAAGGGATAACGGCGGTCCGTTCCAGTACGGCGTTGCGGTCTTCCCGCGGACTGGGCGTTTTGGCGCACCCGTGTTCGGGATCGCGACCAGTGGCGGCGAGTCCACAGTGCTGACCTACCGGATGCTACAATCGCTGGTGGAGCTTCCGGTCTACATATCGGGCCGAGTTCCGGCCACGATCCGTGAGGGATTGAGCTATGGGCCGCCTCGGGTGATTCCCGTGGCGTTGCTGGACCAGCCGGTCTTGCGGATCGGGTTCACCTGCTGCATCGGGGCCAGCCGGGACGATCTCGACCGGACCCAGCCACTCGAAACCAGCGTCTTCGCCGGCGACCTGACCGCGCCGATCATCCTGCTGCTCGACGTCCGCCCCGACGGCTGGCCGCACTAGGCGGCGTCGATTCCGGAGTACTCGACCCACGCCGCGCCGGGGATCCTTCCCCGGCGCTTCGCTTCTGCCCGCGTTACGGGGCGCCTAGCCCCCCGTTTTGGATACCTGCGTCAGCCCTCGAGCCTCCCACCATCGAGCATCCCTGTCTGGAGCTGGCATGCTCGCTCGGGTCCGTTCGGCTGCGGTGCTCGGCATCGACGCCTATTTCGTCGAGGTCGAGGCAGATCTGGCGAACGGGCTGCCCTCCTTCGCCACGGTCGGTCTCCCGCAGGGGGCGGTGAAGGAAGGGCGGGAACGGGTGAACGCCGCGCTCAGCAACGCCGGTTTCACTTCGCCGCTCAAGCGGATCACGATCAATCTGGCCCCGGCGGACATCAAGAAGGACGGATCCGGATTCGACCTGCCCATCGCCATCGCGATCCTGCTCGCGAGCGAGCAGCTCCACGGTCCCGAGCTCGATGGCCTGCTGCTCGTCGGCGAATTGGGGCTGGAGGGCGATCTCCGTCCGGTGCGCGGCGCCATCTCCATGGCGTTGGCTGCCCGGGCCGGGGGCTTGCGGGGGCTCATCCTGCCGTCTGCCAACGCCTCCGAAGCCGCCGCGGTCGAAGGATTGACCGTGCTGGGCGCGTCGAGCCTCGCGGAGGTCACCGCACATCTCGTTGGCGACCGGCCACTGGCGCCGCGACAGTGTGATCCCGCCTCGCTGCTGGCCCAGCCAGGCAGCGAGACCGTCGATTTCGCCGACGTGCGTGGCCAGCCTGCGGCCAAGCGCGCGCTGGAAGTCGCCGCCGCCGGGAGCCACAATGTTCTGCTGATCGGTCCGCCGGGCTCGGGCAAGACCATGCTGGCCCGCCGGCTCCCGACGATCCTCCCCGCGCTCACCCTCGACGAGGCGCTGGAGACCACCCGCATTCACAGTGTGGCGGGACTGCTGGCCCCAGGGCGTTCGCTGCTCACGCTGCGGCCCTTTCGATCGCCTCATCACACCGTCAGTGATGCCGGACTGATCGGCGGCGGCTCTACGCCACGGCCGGGCGAAGTGAGCCTCGCTCACGATGGGGTACTCTTCCTCGACGAGCTGCCGGAGTTTCGTCGCCACGTGCTCGAGGTGCTGCGCCAGCCGCTGGAGGACGGCGTCGTGACGCTCAGCCGGGCCGCGGTGAGTCTGACCTATCCGGCGCGGTTCACGCTGGTGGCGGCCATGAATCCCTGCCCGTGCGGCCAGCAGGGGGACCCGACCCGCCGCTGCGTCTGCGATCCTGCACTCGTCCAGCGCTACCTCTCCCGGGTCTCCGGCCCGCTGCTGGACCGCATCGACCTCCACCTCCGGGTGCCGGCGGTGCATCCCGGCCAGCTCGCGGGGGATCAGGCGGAGGAGACGAGCACCATGATTCGGGCACGGGTGGAGGCGGCCCGCGCCAGACAGCGGGCGAGGTTCGCGGGCCAGGAGGGGGTCCGGGCCAACGCGCACATGGGTCCCCGGGACCTGCGGCGTCATTGTCGCCTCGACGCCGGGTCGGAAGAATTGCTGCGGTCGGCGATGACCCGGCTCGGCCTGTCGGCCCGCGCCTTCCACCGGATCCTCAAGGTGGCCCGCACCGTGGCCGACCTCGCCGAGTCGGAGCAGGTCAGCGCCCCCCATCTGGCCGAAGCGATTCAGTACCGCACCCTCGATCGGACTCCCGCCACCGTTGCGACGGTCTGAGCCCAATCGGTTTCTCCGGTGCCGCTCGAGTCGTGTTTCCGCTCGCCGATAGTACGAGCATCAGCCGGGCCCGATCGGCGGGGACGGCATCGTCTTTCGCCGTGAAGAGGTCGCCGTGGTCGTCTCGGCTCGCCAGTCCGGTGCGGGCGCCTCCTATGCGCTCCGGGTGACGACCTTCACCTCTTTCATCCCGGTTCGGTCCGCCCCGGCGGCCGCGGAATCGCCTGACTAGCCGGCCTTCTTCGGCTTCTGACCGATGAAGTAGGTGAGCGCCGCGATCACCAGCGCGATGCCGCCGCCGTAACCCAGCAGATTCCGTTCACCATCCCAGGTGACGACCTGACCCAGGAAGACCACGCCCATCACCACGATGATCACGCCGATGAGCTTCTGCTTGAGGTCGTCGAGATTGCGAATCTCGAGCCAGTGCGGCAGCTCGACCCGGGGGTCGATGAACAGCTCGAACAGCCCGATCGCGATGACGTAGAGCACCGTCGCCAGCAGGAACAGATCGGTGAGTTCGATACACGCGAGGGTCAGTTCCTTGGGCCCCTTGGGAGCCTCCAGGCCGGCGACGAGCAGACTCCGGATCAGCTGCACCGTCTCCGCCGCCCCGTAGAGCAGCAGGGCAGTCGCCGCGACAAGGATCGCGAGGACCGCGATCGTAATGAGGTAGCGGCTTCGGCCGAGGATCCGAAGGGAGACGGGTGCCGGCGGGTCAGGTCTTGGGGAATCGGTCATGGTCGGTAGCTCGGGATGACTCAGGAACGCGACGCCCGTTCCAGACGATCGCGGATGCCATCCCAGGCTGCGCCCGCGGGCGGGGCCTCGACCAGGATCACGCTGGCGCCGGCTGCGTCCAGTTCGTGGAGGGCGCCGTAAAGTTCACGCGCGTAGCCCTCGGCATCTTCGGGCATGGTGATGACCAGGGCGGTGCCCTGCGGCGGGGGCGACGACCGCATGAGGGCTCCTACGTACGATTCGCCGGCGAGGGAGGGCGGGGCGGTGCCGGCGGGACCCAGCAGCACCAGCCGGGCGCGCGGGGCGTAGTGCCGGTCCAGCATGCCGGGTGACATCCGCGGGGCGTCGGCCTGGCTGGCGGGCCCGGGCAGGCTCACCGGGCCGATCTCCTGTTCCAGCTCGGCGCGGCTGATCATCCCCGGGCGCAGCAGCACCGGTCGCTCGCCGGAAAGGTTCACCACGGTCGATTCGATCCCCACGCTGGTGCTGCCACCGTCCAGGATCATCGGGACCCGATCGCCGAGTCCCCGGGCCACGTGAGCGGCCGTGGTGGGCGACACTTCACCGGAACGGTTGGCGCTCGGCGCCGCGAGGGGGAATCCGCACGCCTTGAGCAGGGCCAGGGCGACGGGATGCGCGGGGACGCGGAGCGCCACGGTGGAGAGGCCGGCGGTGACCTGGCTCGGAATGCCCATCGCCTTCGGCAGCACGATAGTCAGCGGCCCCGGCCACCAGCGACGGGTCAGTCGCTCCGCGCTCTCGGGCCAGGTGGTGACGAGCCGCTGGGCGGAGGCGGCGTCGGCCACGTGAACGATCAGCGGGTTGTGCTCGGGTCGCCCCTTCGCTTCGTAGATCCGCTCGACCGCGTCGGGGTCGAGCGCATTGGCCCCGAGGCCGTAGACCGTCTCGGTGGGGAAGGCGACGAGCTGACCGCGCTGCAGCAGCGACGCGGCGCGCGCGAGCAGGGCGCGGTCGGGCGCGGTGGGGTCGACCGGATGGATGTGGGGCATGGGCTGGCTCAGTCCTCGCCCGGGGGACGCCGCCGTTCCCGCTTCCGGGCCCCGCGCTGCTTCTTCTCGGTCAGGCGTCGCTCCTTGGCCGCCCGGGAGGGCCGGGTCGGTTTGCGCCGCTTGGGGACCGCCAGGGCCCGGGCGAGGACCTCCTGGAAGCGTTCGATCGCGAGTTCGCGGTTCTGAGTCTGGCTCCGGGTCTCGCTGGCCACGATGCGGAGCATGCCGTCGTCGGTGAGTCGTGTGGCGAGACGGGAACGCACCCACGCGCGCTGGGCCTCGGTCAGGCTCGGGCTGCCGGCCGCGTTCCACCACAGTTCGATCCTGGTAGACGAGGTGTTGACGTGCTGGCCCCCCGGCCCGCCGCTCCGTGTAGCGCGGAAGCTGAGTTCCGCGAGAGGGATGGCGACGGCCGGCGTAACCTGAATCGCGGCTGGTTCCGTCATGCGCGGAAGTCTGGAGCCGTCGGGCCCGCGGTGGAAGGGGATGGCTGTCGTGACCCGCGCGTCCTGCTTACGTTACCGCCATGACCTCCGTCGCGGCGCTCGACGCGCATCTCGCCGGTCTCGGCCGTGTGCTGCTCGGCTACAGCGGTGGTGTGGATTCCGCGTTCCTCGCAGTGGCAGGCCGCCGGGCGATCGGCCGCTCCCGGCTGCTTGCCGTGATTGGCCGGAGCGACTCCTATCCGGCGACGCAGTATCGGGACGCCCTTGCGATCGCCAGGCGATTCGACGTTGCCCTCCTCGAAACCGACACCCACGAACTCGAAGACCCGGACTACCGGCGCAACGCGCCGGACCGCTGCTACTTCTGCAAGACGGAGCTGTGGCGCAGGCTGGGGAGCATCGCCCGGGCGGAAGGGTACGACACGATCATCGACGGCACCAACGCCGACGATCTCCGCGAGCATCGGCCCGGTCTGCGTGCCGCGGCCGAGTGGCAGATCCGCTCGCCGCTCGCCGAGCTCGGCTGGACCAAGGCGATGGTGCGTCAGGCGGCACGGGAGCTCGGTCTTCCCACCTGGGACGCACCGGCCGCGCCCTGCCTCTCCAGCCGGATCCGGTACGGACTCGAGGTCACTCCGGAACGACTCGCCCAGATCGAGGCGGCGGAGGCGTACCTGCGGGGGCTTGGGGTGACCGGTGACCTGCGGGTGCGCCACCATGGCGCGGAGGCGTCGGTGGAGGTGGTGCCGGCAATGCGTTCGTTCGTGGAGGAGCGGTGGGACGCCGTCGTTGCGCGGCTGTGCGGGCTGGGATTCACAGCGGTCCGTCTCGACCCCCTGGGCTACCGCAGAGGCGGCCTGCTCGCCGAACTGCCGGTCCTGGGCGGCTGATGCGTCTGTTCGTGGCGTTGCCGGTCACCGGCGACGCGCAGGCGGAGCTGACGGCGCTGCTCGCGGAATACCGTGGCACCGAATGGCCGGTACGCTGGGTTAAGGCCGAGGGTTTGCATCTGACCATGAAATTCTTCGGCACACTGAGCACGGATCGTCTGGACGCCCTGATTGACGCGCTGGCCGGGGCGGTCGCCGGAACGCCCCTGCTTTCCCTGATGCCCCGGGAGCTCGGTGCCTTCCCGAATTTCGCGCGAGCCCGTGTGGTCTGGGCGGGATACGAGGCGGAGCCGGCCCTCGAACTGCTGGCCCACCGCGTCGAGCAGGCGACCGGCGTGCTGGGTTTCCCGCCCGAGGGGCATCCATTCCGGCCCCATGTCACGCTGGGCCGAGTGCGGGAGGGCGCCGCCCTGCCGCACGCGGCGGTGGGCCGCATGGAGCGCTGCGTGCTCACCCGCGGTCTAGTCGCCGATCGGTGCGTGCTCTACGACAGCGTGAACGGCGGCGGCGGTACGGTCTACACGCCTGTGGCCACCTACCCTTTGAGCGCCTGATGCGACTCTGGACCCTGCCGTTCCGGTTACTGGGCATCCTCACCCTGGCAGCGCTGGTCAGCGGCGCCTGGCTGTTTCGTCACGACATCCTCCGGCTGGTGCGGCCCCAGGTGGCGCGGGTGACCGAATCGCTCGGCGGCGGGGCGGCGGGTACCGGGAATGCGGGAGCGCTCGCCCGGGCGCGCGACAAGATCGACAGCCTGCACGGCTGGGCGGCCGACTCGGTGGTCCTCACAGCCGGCGAGATGGCCTCGCTGCTCGCGGACGGCCTGCCGAAGGAAGCCCGGGGACGGCTCGATTCCATCGCCCTGGTCCTCGGCGAGGGACGCCTCAGCATCTCCGCCCGCCTCGAGACCGCGCAGATTCCCAGGGATGCGCTCGGCCCGTTCGCAGGGGCGCTCGATCCCTGGGAGCGGATCAGCGCCGCCGGGCCGGTGCGCGTCGCCCGGGCGGGCCAGGCTGAATGGCGGGTCGATGCGCTTACCCTCAGGGGCATTACGCTGCCCGAGGAGGCCTCGCACCGGCTGGTGGAGCGGGCTCTTCCGGGCGCGGACAATGGGGTGGTGCCCGTCGCACTGCCGGCCGGCATCGCAGGGCTCCGCATTCGCCCCGATGGGGTCGCGCTTTATCGCAAGGAGGCATCGTGAGTCAGCGGTTGCTGGTGGTCGACGATGAGCCGGGGATCCGGAACGCGCTCAAGCAGGTGCTCGAGTACGAGGGCATCGAGGTGCGCACGGCGAGCTCTGGAGGGGAGGCCCTCGGGATCTATCCGGACTACCGGCCCCACGTCGTCTTCCTGGACGTGAAGATGGCCGGCCTCGACGGGCTGGAGACCCTCTCCCGACTCCGCGAGCTGGATCCGGGGGCGGTGGTCGTGATGATCTCGGGTCACGGCACCATCGCCACCGCCATCGACGCGACTCGGCGGGGGGCGTTCGACTTCCTGGAGAAGCCACTCGACGCCGATCGCCTCATCGTGACCGTCCGCAACGCCATGGAGCATGCCGTCATCACCGGCGAGAATCAGCGCCTGCGCAAGGAGACCGAGTCGCGCTACGAGATGGTCGGCGACAGCGAGGGCCTCAAGGCCGTCCGGGATCTGATTGCCCGCGTGGGCCCTACCACCGGGCGGGTCCTCATCACGGGTGAGCATGGCACCGGCAAGGAACTCGTGGCGCGGGCGATCCACGAGGCCTCACCCCGCCGCAATCAGGCGTTCGTCGAGGTGAACTGCGCTGCGATCCCTGCCGAGCTCATCGAGAGCGAGCTCTTCGGCCATATGAAGGGCTCCTTCACCAGCGCCGTGGCCGACCGGGTCGGAAAGTTCGAACAGGCCGACGGGGGCAGCCTCTTCCTCGACGAAATCGGGGACATGTCTCCCTCGGCGCAGGCGAAGGTCCTTCGGGCACTGCAGGAGGGGGTGATCGCCCGCGTTGGCGGCACCAAGCCGATTCAGGTCGATGCCCGGGTGATCGCGGCGACCAATCGGAATCTCGAGGGCGAGATTGCCGCCGGGCGGTTTCGCGAGGACCTGTTCTACCGGCTGAATGTCGTGCCCATCACGGTGCCGCCGCTGCGCGAGCGGCGCGAGGACATTCCCGCCCTGGTCGAGTGCTTCGTGCGGCAGCTGGCCGGCGGGGCAGGGGCCGCGGGCAAGACCTTCGAGCCCGCCGCCGTCGCGCGATTGCAGGAGCGCAAGTGGATCGGCAACGTGCGGGAGCTGCGCAACGCGGTCGAACGGCTGCTGATCCTCTCCCGCGGCAAGACCGTCACGCCGCTCGACGTCAGCCGGCTGCTGGGCGAGGGCGGAATCGAAGAGGCGCTGGAGGCCGCCGCAGGCACGCCGGGCGGCTTTGATGCCTTCAAGGATGTGACCGAGAAGAGCTTCCTCACGGCGAGACTGCGCGAACACGACTGGAACATCTCGGAGACTGCCCGCGCGCTCAACCTGCCGCGCTCCAACCTGTACAAGAAGATCGAGCGACTCGGCCTCGTGAAGGATGACGGATGAGCGACAAGCCCCGGGACTGGGACAAGGAACTCGCCGACATCGACAAGGTGATCGCCAAGGCGCCGGCCGGCGGGGTGCCGGCGACCCCCGGGCGTGCGGCGGTGCCCGCGTCCGGTCGCGAGCCGGTGCCCGCCGGAGGCGGCCGGTTCCCGGTCTTCACCACCTGGCTGCGCGTTGGTCTCGGCCTCGCCCTGGCCGTCGGCATCACCCAGTGGCCCTACCCCAACGCGTGCGGGATCAATCTCGCCCTGTATCTGGGCGCGATCGTCACCGTGGTGGTGGCGGGGTTGTGGAGCTCGGTGACCTCGTGGCGCCGGAGGCTCGGCGTGGCGCACTTCCTGTCGCTCCTGGTCCTGTTGTGGGGCCTCGTGCTCGCCGCCCGCGAAGTGCTGCCACGCGTCGGTTACGCGCGTCACGCCCGCACCTGGAGCTGCTCCAGCGGAGTCGAGGCGCCCTGAGATGACCACGACCTTCAAGAACCTCATCGGGGGCGAATGGCTCGCGCCGAGCACCGGCCGCTACCTCGAGAACCGGAACCCGGCCGACACCCGGGAGGTGATCGGCCGCTTTCCCGACAGCGGTCCACCCGACATCGAGCGGGCGGTCCGTGCGGCAGAGCGGGCCTTCGAGCGCTGGCGCCATGTGCCCGCGCCTGCGCGGGGAGACCTGCTGCGCCGGCTCGGCGAGCTGCTGTCCGACACCAAGGAGGAGCTCGCGCAGGGCATGACGCGCGAGATGGGCAAGGTGCTGGCCGAGACGCGCGGCGACGTGCAGGAGGGGATCGACACCGCATGGTACGCCGCGAGCGAGGGGCGCCGCCTGTTCGGTCACACCGTTCCCTCGGAGCTGCGTGCCAAGTGGGCGATGAGCTGGCGCCGGCCCATCGGGGTATGCGGTCTGGTGACACCATTCAACTTTCCGTTGGCCATCCCGACCTGGAAGATGTTCCCGGCGCTGGTGTGCGGGAACACGGTCGTGCTCAAGCCCTCCGAGGACGTGCCCCATACTGCGCACCGACTGGTGGAGCTGGCACTCGAGGCCGGATTTCCTCCGGGCGTGATCAATCTGGTGCACGGTCGCGGTGAGACCGCGGGCAAGGCGCTGGTGGAGCACCCCGGCGTTCCGGTCGTGTCCTTTACCGGCTCCGGGGCGACCGGCTCGCTGATCGGCGAGACCTGCGGTCGGATGCACAAGCGGCTGTCGCTGGAGATGGGCGGCAAGAACGCCATGATCGTCATGGACGACGCCGATCTGGACCTGGCGCTCGAAGGGGTGCTGTGGGGCGCGTTCGGCACGACCGGACAGCGCTGCACGGCGACCAGCCGCCTGCTGCTGCACCGCAAGGTTCACGACCGCTTCCTCGCCAGGCTGGAAGACCGCACCCGCCGCCTGCGCCTCGGAGACGGCCGGAAATCCGGCTCGGAGGTCGGCCCGTTGATCCACGCCGAGTCCCGCGCCAAGGTCGAGGCCTACGTGGAGATTGGCCGGAAGGAGAAGGCGGAGCTGGTGGTCGGCGGGCGTCTTCCGCGCGGTGCCAGCCTCGCGCACGGCTGGTTCTTCGAGCCGACCATCTTTGCGGGCGTCCGGCCGGGTTCGCGGCTGGAGCAGGAGGAGATCTTCGGGCCGCTCCTGAGCGTAGTGCGGATCGGCTCCCTCGACGAAGCGATCCGCATCAACAACGACGTGGCCTACGGACTGTCGAGCTCGCTCTACACCCGTGACGTCCACGCCGCGTTCCGGGCGCTCCAGGATCTGGACAACGGGATCACGTACATCAATGCTCCAACCATCGGGGCCGAGGCGCACCTCCCCTTCGGCGGGGTGAAGCAGACGGGGAACGGGCACCGCGAGGGAGGCTGGGAGGTGTACGAGTTCTATTCGGAAACGAAGGTGGGATACGTCGACTACTCCGGTACCCTGCAGCGGGCGCAGATCGACAACTACGGCGAGACGTGATCCCCCGCTTGCGCCGGTTTTTGGCCCCGGCTAAGGTTCTGGCAGTAGCTCCTACCTGCGGTGAGGCAACCGTCAATGCGTCCAATGCGAGTCGGCACCGGTAAGCGGGGTTCGTCGTCATTCGACGAGGGCTCGCTCGACCAGTACCTGCGGGAGATCAGCAAGTACCCGCTGATCAACCAGGAGGAGGAGGTCCGGCTTGCCCAGCGCATTCGCACCGGTGAGGCCGAGGCCCTCGACAAGCTGGTCCGCAGCAACCTCCGGTTCGTCGTCTCCGTCGCCAAGAAGTACCAGAACCAGGGCGTGTCGCTCTCCGACCTCATCAACGAGGGCAATCTCGGCCTGATCCGGGCCGCCCACAAGTTCGACGAGACCAAGGGGATCAAGTTCATCTCCTACGCCGTCTGGTGGATCCGCCAGGCGATTCTGCAGGCGCTCGCCGAGCAGAGCCGGATCGTCCGGGTGCCGCTCAACCGGGCGGGAACGCTGCACCGGATCGGCAAGCGATCGTCGGCCCTGCTCCAGGAGCTTGGGCGCGAGCCGACGCCGCAGGAGATCGCCGAGGGGATGGATATCACCCTCGAAGAGGTGCAGAAGACCCTCTCGATCTCCCAGAACCACCTCTCCCTGGATGCTCCGCTCACGCCCGGAGAAGACAACAAGCTGCTCGACTACCTGGCCGACACCAGCGGCGCCGGCGCGGACACCGACACCTTCGAAAAGGCGCTGACGGAGTCCATTGAAGAGGTGCTCTCCACGCTGAAGGAGCGCGAGGCCAAGATACTCCGGCTCTACTTCGGGCTCGATGGCCCGGAGCCGATGACCCTCGAGGAGATCGGCAGCCTGCTGGGCATCACCCGCGAGCGGGTTCGCCAGATCAAGGAAAAGGCGCTCACCCGGCTGCGGCATGTGAGCCGCGCCCGCGCGCTCGAATCGTTCCTCTCCTAGTTCAATCCGTCCCGCCTTCCTGGGCCTGCGTACGCGCCGCCCCGCGGCGCGAAAGGAAGCTGTAATGGCCGCCCGCGCCCGCCTCTCGTTGCTCGCCGCATTGTGCCTCGTGTCACGCTCGCCGCTCGTCGCCCAGGCACCCGACATCACGCCGGCCGGAGATCCTTCGGTTCGTGACGACTCCATCTATGCCCTCGCCGTCGACCCGGCGCGCTACACCGACCAGCCCTACATCCTGCTGCTGGACGACGGCGTGGTCCGCTTCGATGCCGATGGCACCGGTCGCCGGACCTACCGGCAGGTGGCCCAGATTCTCTCGCCGGATGCGGTGGAGGACTTTGCGGAGCACGAGTTCTCCTACGCGCCCGGCCATCAGCGGCTCACCGTCAACTGGATCCGGGTAGTCCGTCCCGACGGGTCGGTGGTCAGTGAGACCCCGACCCAGGTGCAGGACGCCGACGTGCCCGCGGCGCTGGGCGATCCGGTCTACAACGATCGCAAGGTTCGACGCTACTCGCTGAGCGGCGTGGCGCCCGGCACCATCGTGGACTGGAGCTACACCACCGAGGAGTTGAAGCCCTACCTCCCCGGCGACTTCCTCCTCAACTGGAGCGTCCACAACGGCCGCCTCGCCCGGCGGTCCCGCTACCTGGTGGATCTGCCGGCCGGCATGCAGCCGCACCTGCTGGAACGGAATCTCACCTTCGCCCGGAAGACCACCGTGGCAAGAGGCCGCAAGGTCTACCTCTGGGCGACCCAGGATGTCGACCGCGTCATCCCCGAGGAGTTCGCGTCCGACTCCGACGGCATCTACATGAGCATCCAGCTGGCCGGCCCGCTCAGCTGGGAGGCCATCGGGCGATGGTACGCCGGCCTCGCGCGGGACCGGTACGCCCTGACGGGCGCGGTCACCGACCGGCTGCCGGGGCTGCTCGCGAACGCCCGTTCGGCGGACGATTCGCTCGCCGCGGTGCAGCGCTGGGTCGCCCAGGACATCCGCTACGTCTCCATCTCGCTCGGGATCGGCGGTTATCAGCCGCGCTCGCCGGCGGATGTGGTGTCCACCGGCTACGGCGACTGCAAGGACAAGGCGACGCTCTTCGTTGCCGTGGTCAACCGGCTGGGTTTCCGGGCCTACCCGGTGCTCCTCAATAGCGGCGGCCGCGTCGAGCGGGGCATGCCATCGGTGAGTCAGTTCGACCACGCGATTGCCGTGGTCGAGCGTCCGGCGGGCCGGATGTACGTCGACCTCACCGCCGATCTGGCGCCCTACGGCGAGCTTCCCCCCTCCGACCAGGGGCAGTTCGCCTTGGTGGTGCACCCCGACGGCAGCTCCGAACAGGTGACCCTGCCTGAGGCGCCGCCGGCGGCGAACCTGTCGGAGACTCACATCACCGGAACCCTGTCGCCCGAAGGGATGATCAACGCCGCGTACCTCGAGCGGGGGCGCGGTACTCGCCAGTACGCGCTCAGGAAGGCGTTCCTGAGCCCGCGCGATTCGGCCGCGCGCGCCGACTTCGCCCGCTCGGTGGCCTCCAGTCTCTTCCCCGGTGCGGAGGCGGACAGTCTGCAGATCTTCGACGGGCGAGATCTCGCCGCCGACACCCGGGTCGCGCTGCAGATCCTGAACGGGAAGGCGGCGGCTCGCACGGCGGGGGCCAGTGGCAGCATGATCCTGACCCTGCCATTCGGCAGCATGCGGAGTCTGGCGGACGCAGCCCGCGTCCTCGAGGTCCGCGGCACCCGACGTTTTCCCATCGATGCCGCGAAGGTCATCGGTCCCGTCGCGGGGCTTTCGGAGCTGACGCTCGCCCTGCCTCACGGCTGGCATGCGCAGCTCCCGCCGCCGGTGGAAGTGAAGGGCAAGTGGGGCAGCTTCACCTCCCGCTTCAGCCAGCAGGGCGACACCCTGCATTTCACCCGCCGGCTGGAGGGCGCCCGCGGGGTCTATCCTCCCGAATCCCTGCCGGAACTCACCGGCTGGTTCCGGGCCGTCGCGCAGGACGACGTCCCCTATCTCGTGCTGGAGCCCGGCGCGACGCCCTGAGCCGGCGCGCCGTACAAAGCGCGGACGGCCCCGGAGGTTCCGGGGCCGTTCCTGTTTGGGAAGCTTGAGGCCGGACTGCGCGCTACACGCCGCGCAGCAGCCGCTCGACCTGCTCGAATTCTATGAGGAAGGCGTCGTGCCCATATGGAGTCGTGAGCTCGGCGTAGCGCGCGTTCGCCCCGCCGCGCCGGTACCCCTCGACCCAGGCGCGCACTTCCGACGGGTAGTACAGAATGTCTGTATCGATCCCCACCCCGACCACTTCCGCCACCCGCTCGGCGGTCCGGCGCCCCGCGCGCTCGAAATCACCGACGTCGTGGCTGTCCATCGCGTGCATCAGGGCTACATAGCTGCGGGCATCGAACCGCGCGACCAGCTTCTCCCCGTGCCGCCGCAGGTAGTGGTCGACGTCGAAGCGCCCGGGAGTGCGGGTCTGCCGCCTTCCGAAGCGTTCCTCGAACTCCTGCTGTGACCGGTAGGTGATCATCGCGATGGCGCGCGCCGCGGCCAGCCCGGTGGTCGGGCCGAGTCCTCGCGGGTAGCGGCCGCCCTGCCAGGCGGGGTCGGCCTCGATGGCCAGCCGCTGGGCCGCATTCCACCCGATGGCCTGCGCACTGGTCCGGCCCGGCGCGGCGAAGACCACCAGCCGCTTCACCGGCACCGGCGTGATACACCCCCAGTGCAGCGCCACCATGCCGCCCAGCGAACCACCGGTCACGATCTCCAGCCGCTCGATCCCCAGATGCTCGATCAGCGGCACGTGCGCGCGCGCGAGGTCGCCGGCCGTGAGAGCCGGGAAGCTGCCATCCTCGGAGTCTGCCGGGCCGGATGAGCCGTAGCAGCTGCCGAGCAGATTCGCCGCGATCACCGGGTGGCGCGTAGTATCGAAGGGCCGGCCGGTTCCGACGACGGGCTCCCACCAGGAATCGATGTCTGCGCTGCCGGTGAGGGCGTGAAAGACGAGATGGGCGCCGTGCCGCTGCGCGAGGGCAGGGTCGCCAAATACCCGATAGCGGAGTCGGGCGTTCCGGATGACCCCGCCCAGCTCGGTCTCGAAATCTCCGAGCAGAAGATCGGCCGGAGGCGCCGCAAGAATCGAGGTCACCGGCTGGACACGGGGCTCAGGACGCGCGAAGGGCCACCCTGGGCCCCTCACCGCGGCGGAGGACGAAGGCATGGTGGAGCGCCTGGGTGGCCGCCACGGCGTCGGCGCCGGCCACGATGAACCGCGGACCGTTGGCGGCAGGCTGAATCTCCCGCAGCGCGACGCCCGCCGCCTGCAGCGCCTCACGCAGCGCCTCGGTCGCGGCGGCCGCCTCGTCCGGCTCGGCAGACACAGCCGTCACCGCGGCAGTGCCGTCTCCTGGAATCAGGGTGGCAATGGCGCGCAGGCCGGACAATGGAGCCTCGTGACCGATGCTGGTCGCCGGCTCGTCACCATGCAGCGAATGAAAGGTCAGCGGCACGCCGTGGCGTTCCGCGAGCCGGGCGGCATCGGGGTGCACGACCTTCGCCCCGGCGGCGGTCAGCGCCGACAGGAAGGCGTGACTGGCGCGGGCGATCGGGTGAGCCTCCGGCACCAGCTTCGGATCGGCGGTACGCAGTCCTTCGGCGTCCTTGATGAACGCGGCCCGCGAGGCACCCAGCGCCACGGCCAGCGCCACGGCGGAGGTATCGGTGCCGCCCCGTCCAAGGGTCGCAACCCGGCCACGCTTCCATCCCTGAAAGCCGGTCACCACGGGGATCACCCCGCGCCGAAGCAGCCGTTCGATCCGCTGCGTGGCGATGGCCTGGATCTGCACCCCCCCGAACCGGCCGCGACCGAGGATCCCGGCCTCACGGGCGTCGAGCGAGACGGCGCTGACCCCGAGTTCGTTCAGCGCCAGCGCGAGCAGCGCCGCCGTCACCACCTCTCCGGTTGCCACCGCCCGGTCCGCCTCCGCTCGCGCACGCACCGTGTGGGGCCGTCCCGCTCCCGGACCATGATCCCCGGCGGCAGCCTGCCGCACCTGGCCCGCCAGCCCGAGCAGGTGGTCGGTGACCCCGCGTCGCGCGCTCGCCACTGCCACCACCGGTTCCCTTGCTGCGAGGCGTGCCAGGCGGCGCGCCTCGTCGGCAATGCGCTCGGGCGCGGCGAGCGCGTCGCCCCCGAGCTTGACCACGACAGGTCGATGCGACATCAGGCGGCGCCTGCCTTCGCCGTTGGTTGCGCGTTCGCCGGCGTACCGCCCAGTGCCTGGTCGAGGTCGGCGATCAGGTCGCGCGCATCCTCGAGACCGGCCGAGATCCGGATCAGTTCCGGGACCACGCCTGTTGCCTTCTGCTGCTCCTGGCTGAGCTGCTCGTGGGTAGTCGAGGCCGGATGAATGATGAGCGACTTGGCATCCCCCACATTCGCGAGGAGCGAGTAGAGCTTCACCTTGTCGATCACGGCCCGGGCCGCGGTGAGGCCGCCCTTGACGCCGAAGGTCACCACGCCGCCGTAGCCACCTTCGAGATACCGGCGGGCGTTCTTGTGCTCCGGATGCGTCTCGAGACCGGGATACGAGACCCATTCGACCCGGGTGTCCTTCTGCAGCCACTGCGCCAGTGCCAGCGCATTCTCGGAGTGGCGCCGGATCCGGAGCGGAAGCGTCTCCAGCCCCTGCAGGAAGAGGAAAGCGTTGAACGGAGACAGCGCCGGCCCGAGGTCGCGCAGCAGCTGGACCCGGAGCTTGATGATGAACGCCAGGTTCTGGAACGCCTCGGTATAGACCAGCCCATGGTACGACGGATCGGGCGAGGAGAACTCGGGGAATCGCGCCTTCGCCTTGGGGCTCGCCCAGTCGAACTTGCCGGCGTCGACCACCACGCCACCGATCGACGTGCCGTGGCCGCCGATCCACTTGGTCGCGGAGTGGACCACGATGTCGGCGCCATACCTGATGGGCCGCGCCAGCGTGGCGGCGCCGAAGGTGTTGTCGACCACCAGCGGGATCCCCGCATCGTGCGCGATGTCGGCGAGCGCCGTGAAATCGGGAACATCGAGGCGCGGGTTGCCGATCGTCTCGACGTACAGGGCCCGGGTACCGGCGTTGATCGCCTTGCGAACCGATTCCAGGTTGTGGATGTCGACGAAGGTCGTGGTGATGCCCCACTTCGGCAGGCTGTAGGCGAACAGGTTGTAGGTCCCGCCGTACAGCGTCTGGGACGAGACGATATTGTCGCCCGCACGCACCAGGTTCAGGATGACGAGCGTCTCCGCCGCCATCCCGCTGGCGACACCCAGCGCGGCCGCGCCGCCCTCGAGTTCGGCCACCCGCTTCTCGAAGACGTCGGTCGTCGGGTTCATGATGCGAGTGTAGATGTTGCCGAACTCGCGCAGCCCGAAGAGGTTCGCCGCATGCTCCGTGCTGTTGAACACGTAGCTCGTCGTGGCGTAGATCGGGACGGCCCGGGCGTTGGTGGTAGGGTCGGGGACCTGGCCGGCGTGGATGGCCAGGGTGTCGGGATGGTACGTCATCGTGGAACTCCTGTCGGTCAACGGTGGCTGGCGCGGCTTCGCCAATGCGAAACGGCCCGATTCACGTTGGGTGAACCGGGCCGGGCGTGGTCTTCGGAGTCGTGGCGTTACATCGGTGCTTCGCCTGACCGAGACATGCGCTGGCGCAGTCCACCCCGCGGGGGGGTGCACATGCACTTGCAGCGACACATCTTGGGACAGCGCTTCATGCTCGAAACGTCTCCCTCGGGTCGCGCGGCGGTGCCAACAAAAAACCCCCGCGGCCACGAGCGCGGGGGATAACCCACGGCTCTTTAGCTCTTTGGTTCGGGGTCAACAGCCCCAGGCGGTAGCAAGTGGCCCTAAATCCGTCCGCCGAATGCCAAGCTAAGAAACGGGATCGATCCCGTCAAGTGGACCCGGGCGATGCGGATGCAATTGGAGGGGCGTTCCCGCGTCCAGGCCCGGAAGTTCAGCGGCTGCTGCAAAGCCCTTTCGAGTGGGCACAGCAGGCCTTGGCGGGTGCCGCCGGCGGCGCCTCCGGCGCCTCCGCTGAGAGTGCCGCCGGGGTCCAGTCCTTCAGCAGTTGGCTGATGCGGTGCTTCATCGTCCCGGGTTCCTGTAGGGGTCCCCCTTCAGTCATCGGGTGAAGGCGGTGAAAACCTGAGTGGCCTCGGCTAGATTGAAAGCTGATGCAGCATCAGCGCTTACATCCGTCCAAGGGTTTCGGGAGCCATGGCGAGCAACCCCTCATTCGATATTTCCACCGGCGCCGACCTGCAGGAAGTCGACAACGCCGTCAATCAGGCCATCAAGGAGGTCGCCCAGCGGTACGACTTCAAGGGGACCAATTGCACCATTGAGTTCGACCGTCCCAAGGCGGAGATCCGGCTACTCGCGGACGACGAGTTTCGTATGGGCCAATTGCTGGACATCGTCGAGACCAAGATGGTCAAACGTGGGGTGCCGGTGAAGAATCTCGATCGCGGGGAGCTGGTCCCCTCCGCCGGCACCTCGGTCCGTCGGACCGTCAAGCTCACCCAGGGCATCGCGACCGAAACCGCCAAGCAGATCATCAAGGCGATCAAGGAGCAGGGCTTCAAGAAGGTGCAGACCGCCATCCAGGGCGAGGAGGTGCGCGTCACCGCCCCGTCGCGGGACGAGTTGCAGGCGGTGATCGCGTTCCTGCGTACGCAGGACTTCGAGATCGAGCTCAAATTCGGCAACTACCGCGGATAGCCGGTGCCTCGCTCCGGTCGTTACCCCCCCCGCGCGCTTGGCGCGGTGCTGTTGGTTCTGCTGGCAACCTGCGCTCCCCAGGAGACGCCGGAAGTCGCGCCGGTCCCGGTAGGACAGGTCCCCGAGATCCGGATCGGGCTGGTCATCGGCGCGCCCGGCGCGGATATCGCCGGCGACAGCGGCATGACCATCCTGGACGGCGAGGGGGCCACCGCGGCCGCCGCGGAGGCCAACGCGACCTGGCGGGTGCGGGTTGCCGGGCCGTCGCTCAACGCCCGGGGGCCGAGCGGCTGGGAAGTGAGCCAGCAGCAGGTGGTGAGCTTCCAGCCCAGGGTGCCGGGCGGCCTGCTCTCCCTCAATGGCAAGGCCTATCGCGGTCGCCTGACGGTGGTGCGCGACCGTTCGGGACTCACCGCCATCAACACCGTCGGCATCGAGGACTACCTCGCCGGAGTGGTTGGGGCCGAGATGGGTCGGCGCGATTCGACCGACGCCGAGGCGCTGGCGGCGCAGGCAATCGTGTCCCGGACCTACGCGATCCGCAATCTCGGCAAGCGTGCCACCGAGGGGTTCGATCTCTACGCCACCGTGGTCGACCAGGTGTACGGCGGCCTGGGCTCGGAGTACCCGCTCGCGCGCTGGGCCGTCACCCATACAGGCGGACTGGTGGTGACCTGGCAGGGAGTACCGATCGACGCCTTCTTCTTCTCCACCTGCGGCGGGCGCACCGCGGACGGCACCGAGGTCTTCGCCGCCGCCGACAGGCCCTACCTGACGTCGGTCGCGGATACCGACCGCGACGGGCAGGCCTACTGCCGGATTTCCCCCCGCTATCGCTGGCATGTGCAGTGGACCGCCGACCAGCTTCGAGGCATGTTGCGCCAGTCGCTGCCGCCGGTGACCGGGACCCCGGTGGAGCAGATCGGCACGGTCATGGGAGTGCAGGTGGCACTTCGCACCCGCTCCGAGCGGGTCGCGCGGATCATCGTGAGCCTCAATCGTGCGACGGTGAATGTCGATGGCCCGGCGGTGCGTCAGGTCCTCCGGCCGGTTGGTGAAGTGTCCCTCCGCAGCGCCACTTTCCAACTGCTCGAAGACCGGGATGGTGGGCGGCTCCGTACCCTGATCGCCGACGGAGCCGGCGCGGGACACGGGGTGGGATTCTGCCAGTGGGGCTCGGTCGGCCGGGCCCGCGCGGGACAGGATGCGCCAACAATCCTGGCCACCTACTTTCCGGGCACCTCCATCAGTCGTGCCTATTGAGTCTCGCTCCCCAGGAGAGGGCATGTCCGACTCGCTCAAGCTCGGCATCATCGGCGCCGGGGCCATTACCCAGGTGGCGCATCTCCCGGTGCTTCGAAAGCTCAAGGGCGTCGAGGTCGTCGCCATCTGCGATACCGACCTGCCCAAGGCCCGCGCGCTGGCGGCCCGCTTCCAGGTCCGGGATGCCTTCAACGACATCGAGGAGCTGCTGGAATACGAGCAGCTCGATGCCGTGGCCATCTGCACTCCCAATCATCTCCATGAGCCCCATGCCCTGGCCGCGCTCACCGCGGGCGTGCACGTCCTGGTGGAACGACCGCTGTCGCTCACCGCGGCCGGCGCCCAGCGCATCCTTCGCCAGGCGGAGAAGCGCAACAAGGTGCTGATGGTCGGCATGAACCACCGCTACCGATCCGACGTGCAGCTGGTGCGGAGCTTCGTCCAGAGCGGTGAACTCGGCAAGATCGAGAGCATCCGCGGAAGCTGGCATGTCTTCCGGCCCACGCGGCAGCAGCTGGGCTGGCGCCAGCGGCGCGACGAGTCGGGCGGTGGCGCCATCCTCGATCTGGGGCACGCCATCCTCGACCTGGGATTCTGGCTGGCGAACAACCCCAAGCCGGTCCGGGTGAGCGCGTGTCTCTCCGGCGAGGAGGGGACGCGGGGAGTGGAGCAATCGGGCAGTGCGTTCGTGGTCTGCGAGGGCGGGATCTCGATCTTTCTGGATGTCACCTGGCATCATGTCGGCGAAGGCGAGCGCTTCGGGCTCGGCCTGCGCGCCAGCAAGGGCACCGCCGGGATCAATCCGCTGCATGTCTGGAAGGAGCTGCACGGAGTGCCCACCGATGTCGCGCCCACCGGTGCCACCGGCCGCGAAAATGTCTTCTCCGCGTCGTACCGCGCGGAGTGGGCTCACTTCCTCGCCGTCCTGCGGGATGAGGCGAAGGGGTTCGACAACCAGGAGCTGGTCACCCTGCACAAGGTGATCGACGCCATCTACAAGTCTGCGGCGGAAGGCAAGGACGTCGATCTGTGAAGTTGCCGCTGGGACTGATCCTGGCGTGGCTCTGGCCGGCGGCGGGGCTCGCCGGCCAGGCCGTGTCGCCCCGGCCGCCGGTCGGGGCCGTCCCCGGCTCCGAGCTTCGGATTTCAGTCATGACCATGGGGGTGGGCGCGGAGGTGTGGGAGCGCTTCGGGCACAACGCGATCGTCGTTGAGGATCGGCGCCAGGGCACCAGCACCGCCTACAACTACGGCATGTTCAGCTTTCGCCAGGAGAACTTCCTGCTGCGGTTCCTGCAGGGCCGGATGTGGTACTGGATGGCCGGCTACCCGACCGAAGACGACATTCCGCGCTATATCGCCGCCCGGCGCTCGGTCTGGCAGCAGGAGCTGAATCTCACCCCCGCCGAACGGCTGGCGCTGCGCGACGCCCTCGAGACCAATGCGCTCGACGAGAACAAGTTCTATCGTTACGACTACTACCTGGACAACTGCTCTACCCGGGTACGTGACGCCCTGGACCGGGTGCTGGGCGGCGCGCTGAAGGCCCAGACCCAGGACCCTGCGCACGGCAGCTTCCGCTTCCACACGCAGCGCCTGAATACCCACAACATTCCGCTCTACACCGGTCTGCTGCTGGCCGAGGGGCACGGCGCCGACCGGCCGATCACCCGCTGGGAGGAGATGTTCCTGCCTCTCAAGCTGCGGGAATACCTCGCGACCGCTCGGGTACCTGACAGCACCGGCGCACTGGTCCCCCTGGTGCTGTCCGAACGGGTGGTCTTCGAGAGTGATGCCTATCCGGTGCCGGACGCGCCGCCGCGCTGGGCGCTGGGATACCTCGCGGCCGGGCTGCTCGTCGGCGGGCTTCTGTGGTGGGGTGGCGCCGCTGCCGGCTCCTCCACGGCGGCGCGCGCGGTGCTGCGCTGGGGGGGGACCCTCTGGGCGATGCTGACCGGGGTCGCTGGACTCATCCTCGCAGGGCTCTGGGCGTTCACCGACCACCTGATCGCGGCGCGGAACGAGAACATCCTGCAGTGCTCGCTCGTCGCGCTCGCGCTCGCGGTCGCGCTGCCCATGGTCCGTCCGGATCGGTCCGCTGTTACGCGCGCCGTGCGTGCACTGGCGCTGATGGTCGGCGCGCTGTCCCTGCTCGGGCTCGCTATCAAGGTGTTGCCCGCATTCACCCAGGTGAACGGGCAGGTGCTCGCCCTCTTCGTCCCCGCCAACGTCGGCCTGATGCTCGGGGTGCTCGCCTGGACCCGGCCGGGCGCTCCCCGCACAAGAGGCTAGGGCCGCACCAGTCCCCGGCTGTCCCGTCGCTCCGGCGGCCGATCCTCCCACAGCTTCGCCTCGATGAACAACTGGAACAGGTCGGCGTCGAGCTGGCCGGTCTTCACCTCATCCCCCATGATGTCGAGCGCCCGGGTGACCGGCAGCGCGCGCTTGTAGGGCCGGTCCTGCGCGGTCAGCGCGTCGAAGATGTCGGCGATGGTCATCATCCGCGTCTGGAGCGGAATCGCTTCGCCCCGTACCCTCCGCGGGTACCCGGTGCCGTTGAGCTTCTCGTGGTGGCCCCGTGCGATGTCCGGTATCGAGGAGAGCCCCTTGGTCCACGGGATGCGCCGCAGGAAATCGAAGGTGTGGCTCACGTGGCTCTCGATCTCCAGCCGCTCCTCGCTCGTCGAGACTTCCCTTCCGGATGCTCAGCATGCTTGACCTCCGGCTCCGCAGAACGGGTTGGGAGTTGCCCTCGATGTCGACGTACTGCATCGCCGCGAACTCGCTCAGCTGGTCGAAATTCTCCTTCGGCCAGTACGGTCGGCTCGTTGGAGGCGAGCACCACTCGGAGAAAGCGGTCGGTGAGTCGCGATCTCCGCCTCGTTGCGCTGGGCTTCCAGCCGTTCCATGAACGCCTCGTAGCCCTCGCGCCCGTTGGCGCAGCAGGTACTCCGCCCGTTCCCGCTCGAAGCTGCCACTGCGCGCTGCGCCGGATGAAGGCATGGCGCTGGCGGATGAGGCTCAGTTCGCTGTCGTAGAGCTTCTTGGCCTTGACCAGCACCTGCTCCCGCACCCCGACCTTGCCGAAGTCGTGCAGCAGGCCGGCGTAGCGGATCTCCCGCACCTGTTCCGCGGGTGAAGCTGATCGAGCCGAAAGGGCCCGTCGTCGCACCCGGTCGACCAGTCTCGGCGATGGCCACGGTGCGGGTCGCGACCCGCTCGGAGTGTCCCGAGGTGGTCGGGTCCCGCTGTTCGATCGCGGTGACCGCGGCCTTCACGAAGCCCTCGAACAGCCGCTCGATCGCCTCATAGAGCTGGCTGTTCTCGATCGAAACCGCCGCCTGGCCGGCCAGCGCCTTCACCATCTTCACGGTGTGCGGGCTGTAGGCGATGATCTGCCGGGTCAGCATCGTCAGGGGTCGTGAGCCGCGCGGCGGAGTCCCGCTTTCGGTTGATGAGCTGCAGCACCCCGATCACGTCGCCGTGGTGGTTCTGCATCGGGATCACCAGCATGCTCTTGGTGCGGTAGCCGTAGCGCTCGTCGAACGACCGGTTGAACGAGTACTCGACGTCCGGGGGCAGCATGTAGACGTCTTCGATCACCAGCGGATCGGCCTCGGTGGCGGCGTAGCCGGCCAGCGAAGTGTGATCCATCGGGATCGTGAACTCGACGAATGGAATGTCCGGCCGGCTGTCGTTCTGGCTCAGCTTGAACCGCAGCCGCCGGGTGCCCAGTTCGTCGGTTTCGGCGACGTACAGACTGCCGGCGTCCGACTGGGTGATGCGGCGAGCCTGCGTCAGGATGAGCCCCAGCAGCGTGTCGAGATTCTTTTCCGTGGTGAGCAGTACCCCGATTTCGGCCAGCTCGGTCAGGTCGTTGAGCCGTGCCGCGCTCTCGGCACGGGCCCGGGCGTGTTCCCGGTGGGTAGCCGACACCCGGAACGCGGCCCGCAGGGCGACCAGCAGCTGCCGCGCCCCTGCGGCCGCGGGCAGGAAGCCGGTCAGCAGCTCGGCCGGCAGCTCTGCCGGCACGTCGGCCTCGTTCGGCTCCCCGAGCGCGAGCAGCGCGATCCCCGCGTCCCGGAGCGCAGTGAGCAGTTGCGGGGTGACTTCGGCGCGGGTGCCTGGGTCGAGCAGATAGGCCGCCGGACGCTCGTCGCCCCGAACCTCGCCCGGGGTCGCCACCTCCCGCAGTTCGACCTGCTCCGCGGCGAGCGCCGGCGCCGCCGTGCCGGGTTCCCAGCTTGGCGAGTGAAACAGCAGGTACTTCACGGGGCGGTCTCGGCGATGGAATCACGGGGGAGGGGCCGGACCCCGGTGAGCAGGCGGTGGGGACGCCGGCTGACCTGATCGATGAAGTACTCCAGCTTGGCGCTCAGGATGTAGACGTTCTTGAGGGTCTGCCGCACATCGGGCGTCACCGCGTTTGCCGTCTGGGTCACCGTGGACGTCAGGGTATCGGCCCGGTTCACCAGCCGGCGGGTGTCACTCAGCAGCAGGGTCAGGGAGTCCTGCAGGACCGCCACCGTGGTGTCGGTGGCCGCCAGCGTGGTCCGGGTCTGCTCGATCATCGGCTCCAGCCGATCGAGCATCTGGCGCGCACTCGCCAGGGTCGCCCGAAGCTCTGGCGCAGTCAGCGCCACCTCGGACTGGGCCGACGTCGCCGTCCGGTCGAGGGTAGCCAGCAGGCGGCGGGTGTCCTTGAGGATGTCGGAGACCTGGGTCCTGAGGGTGTCTGCCACTTCCTTCAGGACATCCGTCCAGCCCTGGGTCAGTTCCCCCCGGATGGTGTCACCCGGGGCGAGCTGCGCGCTGATGTCATTCTTGGGGACCTGCAGCGCGATGGACGCCGCGCCGATGAGGCCGGTGGAGCTTATCTCCCCCCTGGTCCCCAGCGGCAGCCGGATGGGGACCCCGTTTGCATACCGCTCGCGGAGTCGCAACGCCACCAGGAACTGGGGCGCGCCCACGATGCGCCCGGTGTCGGCCTGGGGGGAGATCGAGGCGACTTCGCCGATCGCGAGGCCCTGCAGATAGACGGGGGTGTCTTCCTTCAGGTCCTGCACGTTCGGACTGAGCATGTACATGGTGATCCGTCGTTCGGTCCAGCCCCGGGTCACCACGAACGCGACCAGGGTGAAGATGACCGCGCCGATCACCAGCAGCCCGATCAGGGCGTCGGCGGTACGGGGGCGCAGGCTCATCGCAGCTCCTCCAGCCGCCCACGCACCACGCGCAGATGGCGGTCGACACGGGTTCGCAGCAGCGACGGCAGATCCGCGCCGGTCAGGAACACCGTGCGGCGCGCACCCTCGGCAGTCTCCCCGCCGCGGGCCGCCTCCAGCAGCTCTCCGGCCGCCCGATCGGTGAGGCCGTCGAAGGGTTCCTCGAGCACCACGAGCTCCGGATCGAAGGCCAGGGCCCGACCCAGTGCCGTGCGGCGCCGGTCCTCGGCGTTGGCTTGCGCCGGGCGGTGGTCGGCGACTCGCGTCAGCCGGAGTTGGGCGACGATCACGTCCACGCGTCCCTCGATGTCCCTGGGGCGGAAGTCGCTGCCGAATCGCAGGGGGAGTCTGATGTTTTCGCGCAGGGTGAGATTCTGCAACAGCCCGTCTCCGGCGGGAAGGTATCCGAGCTTCCGACGGAAGGCGAGTTGGGAGAGCCGGTCGAGGCTGGCGAGATCCACCCCCAGCGTCCGCACCTCGCCCGAGGGTGCCCGCTCGAGGCCCAGGGCGAGCCCTCCCAGCAGATCCACCCCGCTGACCTCGTCGCCTGTGACCGCGACAGTGCGACGGGCCTCCACTTCGAGCGAGAACACCCCTTCCGCTTCACTGGCGATGTTGGGCAGGCCGCTCAGGGTCTGGCGCCGCACCTGCCCGAGGGGCACTCCGGCGAAGCTGAGCGGCGGCCCCATCACTGGAGCGCCCCTACGATCAGCGCCGCCAGCACGAAGATCAGGCCGAGCGAGTGGACGGTGCCGCGGATGACCGCCTGGGGGATCTCGGTGGGACCCCGCCGCACCGAGAGCCCTTCGTAGCTCGGGATCACCCCGATGACCAGCCCGAACAGCAGCCCCTTTACCATCGTGAGGACGACATCCTGCGTCGTGAGGTTCGCCAGCACGATCCCGAGGTAGCGGGAGGCGCTCATGCCGGCGATGAACGCCGCCGCCAGATAGCCGCCGAAGACGGAGATCACGTCGAACAGCACCATGAGCGTGCAGACCGACACCACGCAGCCGAAGAGCCGGGGAAGCACGAGGTAGTGAAAGGGATCGATGCCCATCCCCTCCAGCGCGCGCACCTCTCCCAGCACGGTGTTGGTGGCCAGCTCGGCGGTGATGGCGGTACCGCTTCGGCCGACCACCGCGATGGCGGTGAGCAGCGGCCCGAGGGTCCGGACGATGACGACGATCATCAGGCGGCCGATCAGCTCCGAGGCGCCGACCTTGTCGAGCTGGGTGATCGTTGCGGAGATCGTGAGGTAGCTCAGCACGCCGGAGAGGAGAACGATCAGTCCCACCGCCTCGAGCGCGGTGAACCGCAGCTGGTTGAGAAGCACCCGGCCCGCGACGCGCCGGCCCGCACCGGGCAGGGTGGGGAGCGAGGCGAGGGCCTCAAACGCGAAGCGCGCCACCGCGCCCACCTGGGCGAGCCAGCGCGCCGTCCCGCGTCCGATGGCGGCGAGGAAACCGGCCACCGATCAACCGCCGCGGACCTTCCTGAGACCTTCCTTCGCCTCGGCGTAGTCGGGGAAGGCCTCGACCGCCTTGCTGAAGTAATCGGCCGCCTTGGTCTTGTCACCCCGGTCCTGGTAGAGCAGGGCGCGGCTGTAGTAGGTGAGCGCCTCGGTGGGCACGTTGCGGGCCTTCACCGCGCGGCTGACCTCCGCGGAGAGCGGCGGCAGCTTGGTCTCGGTCATGAGCCGTTCAGCCAGCGACTGCAGCAGCTTGAACATCTCCTCCCGCTTCTCGTACTTCGGGTCGCTGCGGACCACCTTCAGGATTTCGCTCGTCTCCACGTCGACCAGGCGGGCATCGACCCGGAAGTGCCCGTAGAGATCCACGAAGCTGCCGAGGACCATGTACTTCGCACCCACCAGCTTGCCGACCTTTGCGGCGGTCGCGGCGTCCACCCGACCATCCTTGCCAAGGTCCTGCTCGCTCAGCAGCGACTGCACATTCTCGCGTTCCACGACCCGAGCAGCGGGATTCTGCGCCAGTTCGCTGATCAGCATGCCGGCGAGACCCTTCTCCAGTGCCTCGAAATTCTCCTTGTCCTGGCCGTACGAGCCGCCGTTCTGGAACGGCATGACGGCGATGCCGGGCCGGGTGTCCTGCCCGTGCAGCCCAGGAACCGACGCGAGGGTGGTCAGAGCGAAGAGCAACAACGAACGGTGTCGCATGGCGTCAGACCTCGTCAGAGAGTCAGGGACATCCCTTCCATCGCGGCCTCGACAGTGAGGCCGGGTATGCGTGTCGCAGCGAAACTCCGCGCGCCGATGACCAGCGCGTCAATGGCAGCATCGTCGTTTTCCGGCTCGTGGTGGAACAGCACCAGTCGCCGACAACCGGCTTCTCCCGCAAGAGCCACGGCCTGCTCCGGGGTGGAGTGACCCCAACCGGCCCGCGACTCGATCATCGCCTCGGAGTACATCCCATCGTGAATCAACGTGTCCACCCCCCCCAGGAATCTCACCAGCTGGGCACGCCAGTCTGGCGGGACGTCGTAGCTTCCGCCCAGGCCGAGTTCATTGTCGGTCAGGTAGGCGATGGTGCGCCCCCCCTTCACGGGTACCAGCTTGTAGCCCAAGGTGGTGCCGGGGTGACGCAGCCGGAACGCCTCCACCAGGAACCCATCGATCTCGAAACTCCCGCTGCTGACCTCGGTGATCCTGAGGTCCGCGGCCAGGGCTTTCAGCGGCACCGGGAAGACGACCGGGTCCATCTGGCGGTCGAGGATCTCCTCCAGCGGCACGCCGGTCTGGGCCGCCCCGTAGATCCGGACGCTGTTCCCCTTCGTGTTCAGGGGCTGGAAGAACGGCAGCCCCTGGATATGGTCCCAGTGCGTATGGGAGAGCAGGATGTCCAGGTTCATCGGCGCAGAGGACAGCCGCGCCAATTCACGCCCCAGCAGGCGAATGCCGCTCCCGGCATCGAGAATCACGAGCTGATCGGTCTGCCCGGACACCGCCACACAGGAGGTGTTTCCCCCATAGCGGGCCGTGTGCGCGCCGGGCGTGGGGATGGACCCCCGCGTTCCCCAGAACGTGACCGTGTACGACACATCTCCTCTCACAGGACGCCACACTGGAGAGCAAGGAACCTGCCACCGAAGCCTGGGGTGGTCATCACCTGGGCGATGTGCGGGGGCTCACGAGCGGCCGGCGGCGCGCTCGAGAAGGGAGCGATTGAGGATCGTGATGTCCTTGCGGGTGACCTGGATCAGCCCGCGCTCGAAGAAGTCCCGCATCGTGCGCGAGACCGTTTCCCGGCTGGAGCCGATCATCTGGGCGATCACATGGTGGGTGATCTTCTTGGTCACCTTGTCCCCGCCCTCCTCCTCGGCCAGGCGAAGGATCAGGTCGGCGACCCGGCCGTTGACGTCCAGCAGCACCAGGCTCCCGATCTTCTCGTCTGCCCGGCGCAGGCGGCGAGAGAGTTCGCGGAGCAGGGCGATGGCCACCTCGGGTGAACTCCGCAGTCGTGACTGGAAGTCCTCCCGTCGCAACACCAGGACCGCCGCGTCGGTCATCGCGATGACGGTGGCAGACCGCGGCTGATCGTCGATCAGCGCCATCTCCCCGAAGAAGCTTCCTTCGCCGAGGACCGAGAGGATGACTTCGCGCCCGTCTTCGCCGATCAGGACCACCTTCACCTGGCCGGCGGCGACGAGGTAGAGCGCATCGCCCGGGTCGTCCTCGAAGACGATGACGCTGCCTTTGGGATAAGTTCGCTCCCGGACCAGCTCCGCGAACGCAGTAATGTCCCCCTCGCGCATGCTGGCGAACAGGGGCACCTTCTTCAGGACCTCGAGCGGGCTGAGCGGCACAGGGCCCTCGATGTGGTGGAAGTATCAGTCAATACGATAGTTATGCCACCGGTCCCCTGTCAAACCTCCGGCCGAGTCCGGGAATTGGGCAGTCACAAGTCCGAAAGTGAGGCGGTTGATGCCAAGCGGGGTAAGTGACTATATTTGCAGGCTTTCCAAGACCCGAAACTCAATCTTCGCCCCGGGGCGCGGGGCTGCAAGGAGACAACCGTGAAGGCCAACCTCCACCCGATCTACCGGAAACTCACCGTGAAATGCGCATGCGGGAATGAGTTCGAGACCCGCTCGACGAGCACCAGCGTGCACGTGGAAATCTGCGCCAAGTGCCACCCGTACTACACCGGTAAGCAGCGCCTGATCGACACCCAGGGCCGAGTGGATCGCTTCCGGAAGAAGTACGCGACCGACAAGGCCGCGTCGGGCGCCGCTCAGAGCTGAACCGTGGAGGCCCGACTCCGCCAGGCGCTCGCCCGGGCGGAGGAGGTCGCCAACGCACTGGCGGACCCCTCGGTCGCAGGCGACTCGACCCAGTTGCGTGCACTTGGCAGGGAGCACGCACGCCTCGCGCCGATCGCCCAGCTGGCCGAACGGCTGCGCAAGCTGCAGGATGAACTGGACCAGGCTCGGGAAATGGCCGACGAGGCCGATCCCGAGCTTGCTGCGATGGCGCGCGCGGACCTGGCCCGGCTCCCGTCAGAGATCGACGGGCTCGAAGCCGACCTGCACGAACTACTCCTCCCGCGGGATCCCCTCGACGATCGCGATGCGATCGTAGAAATCCGCGCCGGCACGGGCGGCGATGAGGCCGCCCTTTTTGCCGCGGACCTTCTTCGCATGTATCAGCGCTTCGTGCAGCGGAAGGGGCTCACGGTGGAGCCGATCTCGCTGAGCGACGGTACCTCGGGGGGCATCAAGGAATCGATCTTCGCGGTGCGCGGCCCCGAGGCCTTCGGCCTGCTCCGTCGCGAGGCTGGCGTACACAGGGTGCAGCGGGTTCCCGCCACCGAGACGCAGGGACGCATCCACACCTCGGCGGCGACCGTGGCCGTGCTGCCGGAGGCGGAGGAGGTGGACGTGACGATTCACCCCGGCGACCTCAAGATCGACGTCTTCCGGTCCTCCGGCCCAGGCGGCCAGAGTGTGAATACCACCGATAGCGCGGTGCGGATCACCCATCTGCCGACGGGGCTGGTGGTGTCACAGCAGGACCAGAAATCGCAGCTCCAGAACAAGCTCAAGGCGATGGAAGTACTGCGTGCGCGGCTGCTCGACCGGATGATCGCCGAGCAGGAGGCCGCGCGCTCCCGGGATCGTCGTGCCATGGTGGGCACCGGGGACCGGTCCGGGAAGATCCGGACCTACAACTATCCGCAGAGCCGGGTCACCGATCATCGCATCAATCTCTCATTGCATGATCTTCCCGGAGTGCTGGACGGAAGACTTGACGAGCTTGTCGATGCGCTGCGGATGGCCAGTCGACAGGAGCAGCTGGGTGACTGAGCGGGGCGCGAACCTCGATCGGCTCGTGGCGCATGCCGGCCTGCGACTCAAGGCGGCGGGGGTCGCGGAGCCGCGGCGCGAGGCATGGCGGATCTGGGCCGATCTCAAGGGTCTCTCCTCGCACGCCGGTTCGATTCTCTCGGACACCGCCGTCCCGGCCGATGAGGCCGAGCGGTTCCGGCGGGCCGTCGACCGACGTGCGGGCGGGGAACCGCTCCCGTATGTGACCGGCCTGGCAGGCTTCCGTCGACTCACGGTGCGGTGCGACCGACGGGCGCTGATTCCGCGGCCGGAGACCGAGGGGCTGGTGGACCTCGTGCTGGCGTGCGCGCCCGGTGGGCGGATCGCGGACATCGGGACGGGCACGGGGTGCATCGCGCTCGCTCTCGCCGACGAGGGGCGGTACGAGCAGGTGATCGCGGTGGATCGCTCGCGGGATGCGCTGGCGCTGGCTGCGGAGAATCGTGCCTTCACCCGGTTCGGCATCGACCTGGTGCTGGGGGAATTGACTGCGGCGCTCGGGACCGAGACCCTGGACGCGATCGTCTCGAATCCCCCCTATCTTACCGAGGACGAGTACGCCCATCTGGACCCATCCGTGAAGGACTGGGAACCACGGTCCGCGTTGGCCGGCGGGAGTGACGGACTCGTGGCTACCCGGTCCCTGGTGCTCGATGGGGAGCGGGTGCTCCGACCGGGCGGCTGGCTCGCGCTGGAAATCGATGTGACGCGTGCCGCCGAAACGGCGCGACTGCTGGAGGGCGCAGGATGGAGTGATCTGAAAGTTCACGATGACCTTTTCGGCCGCGCGCGGTACCTCCTCGCGCGGAGGAGCGAGATGCTGTGATCTGGGACAAGGCTGAGGAGCTGGGCCGGCTGATCGGACAGACCCCGGAGTACAAGGCACTCCGGCGTGCCGAATCCGGCCTGCGAGATGACCAGGACGCGCAGTCGAAGGTCGAGTTGATCCAGAAGCTGGCGCGCCAGATGGACGAACTGGTGGCCGCCGGCCAGATGCCCGACCAGGCGACGGCGGAGTCGTACGAGACGGCCGTGCGCGAGTTGGAGATCAGCCCGACGGGGCAAGCCTATGCCGTCTCCCGCGCCAACTTCGAGAAGGTGATGATCAAGGTCAATCAGCTCATCGCCCAGGGAATGGAGAAGGGCGCGGCGAGCAGCATCATCACGCTCGGATGACTGACGGGTTCTTCCTGGTCGTCGAAGGTACCGAAGGGGCGGGGAAGTCGACCCTCGCCGCCGCTCTGGCGGCGCGGTTCCGCGAAGAGGGCATCACGCCGGTCCTGGTCCGCGAGCCGGGCGGCACCTCGATCGCGGAGCGGGTCAGGGCCGTGCTGCTGGATCCGGCACAGACGGTCGAACCGGTCAGCGAGCTTTTCCTCTTCCTCGCCGCTCGGGCCGATCTGGTCACCAAGGTCATTGCGCCCGCACTGGCCGCCGGGCGGGTCGTGATCGCCGACCGGTTCCAGCTCTCCACGGAGGCGTACCAGTGCGGCGGTCGCGGGCTCGACCTGGAGCTGTTCCGTGCCGCGAATCGGGCCGCCACCGGAGGGCTCCAGCCGGATCTCACGCTGGTACTGGACCTCCCGACGGAACTCGGTTTCGAGCGGATCCGTACCGGCGGGCAGCACCTGGACCGCATCGAGCAGGCCGGCGATGACTTTCATGCGCGGGTGGCGGCCGTGTTCCGGAATGCGACCGGTGCGGGGCTCGCCCACATCGATGCCGCGGTGTCGTCGGAACAGGTCTTGCGATCGGCGTGGTCGGCCGTCGAATCCTTTCGCGGCGGAGCGCGGGGCGTCCCCCCGCGTTAGTTTCCCTGAGTACACGGCCCGACCCGCCCGGAGGCGGGGAGACGCCAGTCATTGTGGAGGCAGTCATGCGTCAGCGTTGGGGTCTGGTCGCTCTCGTGGCGGTCATCTCGTTCTTTACCGGAGGCTGGCTGCTGCAGCGCGGCGCGGCACGGGATGGCGATGTATACCAGCAAGCCCGGGTCTTCGACGACGTGCTCTCGCACGTCAGCGCCTACTACGTCGATTCCATCCCTCAGAGCGACTTGTACCAGAAGGCGACGACCGGGCTCCTGGAGCAGCTCAAGGATCCCTATTCGGTCCTGCTGCAGGGCGACGACTACAAGCAGCTGACCGAGACGACGACCGGGAACTACGGCGGGCTCGGCATCCAGATCGACGTGCGCGACGGCTGGATTACCGTCGTCGCGCCGCTTCCCGAGACCCCGGCCGAGCGGGCCGGCGTCGAGACCGGAGACCAGATCATTTCCGTGGACGGCAAGTCCACCGAAGGCTGGAACAGCGACCAGGCCGTGAAGTCCCTGCGCGGCGCGGCGGGCAGCGAGGTGGAACTCCGGGTCCGGCGGATCGGGTTTGCCACGCCGATCGTCTACAAACTGACCCGTGCGACGATTCACGTCCGCTCGGTGCCGCCGGGGAGCCTCTTCCCGGGTGGCGTCGGCTACATCTCGCTCAGCCCCGTCGCCGAGAGCTCCACCCAGGAGTTGCGCAGCGAGATCACTTCGCTGCTCACCAAGGGGATGAAGAGCCTGGTCCTGGATCTGCGCGGCAATCCCGGCGGGCTGCTGGATCAGGGGGTCAAGGTCTCCGACCTGTTCCTGGACAAGGATCAGGAGATCGTCGCGACCCGCGGTCGAGCGCGGGGCGCCACCAAGAACTTTGTGGACAACGCCAGGCAGGAGTGGCCCTCGTTGCCGATCGTCGTCCTGGTCAACGATGGCACTGCAAGCGCCGCGGAGATCATCTCCGGCGCGCTGCAGGATCACGACCGGGCGGTGGTCGTGGGCGTCCCGACTTTCGGCAAGGGACTGGTCCAGACCCTGTTCCCCTTCTCTGACAACACCGCCCTCAAGCTGACGACTGGGCGGTGGTATACGCCCAGCGGGCGCACTATCCAGCGCAAGGCGCGGAACGAGGAGGACCAGGTGCGCCAGGCGGCCAATGAGGCGGACGGAGTCAAGGACTCGGCCACGACTGATACCGCCGCGCGCCCGGTCTACAAGACGGACAGTGGGCGAATGGTGCGGGGTGGCGGCGGCATTGTGCCCGACCTCATCGTGCGGCAGGACACGCTGACGGACGCCGAGCGCAGCTTCGCGACGGCGCTGGCGTCCAAGTTCGCCGAGTATCGCGATGCGCTCACCGCCACGGCGCTTCAGATCAAGAACGACAAGGGCGTGACTTCGGAGAACTTCACGGTGACGCCGGCGATGCGGGCCGAGGTGCTGCGCCGGATGCGGGCCAAGGGCGCCGTCATTCCCGAGGAGACCTTCGCGAAGGCCACGTCGCTGGTCAATGAACAGCTCGGCTACGAGATCGCGCGCTACGTCTTCGGCCGGGCTGCCGAGTTCCGGCGCCGGGCGCAGGACGACAAGCAGATGCAGATGGCGCTGGACCTGCTCCGGCGAGCGCAGACGCCCAAGGAGCTGCTGAGCCTCGCCGGGACCGAGGCGTCGGCCGCGCCCGCGAGGAACTAGCGATCGCGCCAGCGCTCGAGGTTCCCGCCGCGTTCGCCACAGGACTGGTGGTCGGCGCGCTCTCCGCCTTGGCGGGGATCGGTGGCGGGGTGCTGATGGTGCCGTTCCTGTACCTGGTCTACGCCCGCTCGGGCGTGAGCCTGTCCGCCCAGACCGTGGTGGCCCACGCCACGAGTCTGGGCGTCGCCTTTTCGGCGGCGACGATCGGCACCTGGCGCTATGCGCGCGCGGAGGCCATCGCCTGGAAGCCCGCCGCGGCGTATGCGGTTCCCGGGATTCTTTCCGCATTCGTCACGGCCCGGGTGCTTACCCGGGTGCCGGGGGCGCAGTGGGTCCGCGCCGCGTTCGGTGCCTTCCTCCTCGTCGCGGCGCTGGACATGGCCCGACGTGCCAGGGCGACGCAGCCGGGCGTTCCCGCCCACCAGGCTGGAAATCATGCCTGGCCCTGGCTGATGGCGATCGGTTTCCTGGGCGGGGGGCTGTCCGCGCTGCTCGGTATCGGCGGCGGGCTGATTGCAGTGCCTGCTCTGCTCTATGCCGGGAAGCTTCCGGTGAGAGCCGTCGCCCCGACCGCGCTGGCAGGGGTATGCCTCACTACTCTGGCCGGCGGGGTAGGGTACCTCACCGCTGGCCCCGCCCCGGCCGTCTCCACCTGGATGATCGGCTTCATGGACCTGCGAATGCTGCTCCCGCTTGCTCTCGGGGCCGCCGTCACGGTGCCGCTTGGGGTGCGGGTCAACCGGGCCTCGAGACCGCACACGCTGTACTGGTGCTTCGCCGGCATCTTCGCCGCGATCGGCGTTTCGATCATCTGGGCCTGGGCCCGCGGTTGAACCGGTGATCGCGATCGTCGGCGGAGGACGGATGGGCAGGGGCCTGGCAAGGGCCCTGTCGATCGCGGGCGAGCAGATCGTGCTCTGGTCGCGCCGTGAGGCGGCGGGGGCGGTCGAGGGTGCGGTGGCGGGGGCGGCGACGATCGTCCTCGCCGTACCGGACGATGCCATCGCGGACGTCGCCCGGCAGTTGAGCGCCGCTTCCGCGGTCGAGTCCTCCCAGGTCGTGCTGCACCTCTCGGGCCTGCATGACCGGCGGGCGCTCCGTGCCCTTGAAGCAACCGGCGCGGCGCTCGGGTCGATGCACCCGCTGCAGACGATTTCGGATCCGGACACCGCGGCAGAACGCTGGCGAGGCTGCTACGCCGCGCTGGAAGGGGATGCCAGGGCGGTGGCCGAGGGGAGACGACTGGCGGGATTGCTGGACCTCATTCCATTGGAGATTCCGTCGGCCGCCAAGGCGGCCTATCACGCGGGGGCGGTGGTAGCCTCGAATTACGTGGTGGCGCTGGTGGGCATGGCGGCCCGCCTCGCCATCGAGGCGGGGGTGCCGTCGGAGGTTGCCGGCCGGCTCTACCTGCCGATGCTGACCGGCGTCGCGAACAACCTGCAGCACCAGTCTCCCGCGGCGGCGCTCACCGGCCCGGTGCGGCGCGGCGACGTGGCCACGCTGCGGGCCCACCTGGAGGCGATCCCCCTCGGGGATCGGCCGCTGTATGCGAGGCTGGGGCTCGAGGCGCTGCGGCTGGCGCGGGAGGCCGGGCTGGAAGAAGTGAAGGCGGCCGAAGTGGAGCGGGTGCTGCGGGACTACTGATCGATGATGCGGACCCCTCCCGGCACGTCGAACCGGAAGGTGTCGGGGGCGACTCGCCGATTGGTTTCCACCGCGGTGAGCACGAGCGTGCGGCGCTGGCCGCTCCGCTCCCGGATCTCCAGCCGGCGCGGCAGATTGTCGAACTGGTCCAACCAGACCACCGCCTCGGTGAACGGCAGCGTCAGGTCGATCGGCGTCAGCGCGATCACATCCACCCCCCGGCCGGCTACGCCGTCGGCGCGCAGGTAACGGCCGCGATACCGCTCGGCCGGGTTGGTGAGGATCCAGGCCAGTACATTCGGGCCGTACGTCGGATCGGTGGGGACCTTCATCCGGATGACCTGTCCGGGAGTCGTGCTGGGCGTGTACACCCAGAGCCGCTCGCCATCCATGATGATCGCGTCTCCCTGGGGATCGGAGAAGCGCATCGACAGCTTCGACTCGCCCGCCTGGACCAGCTTTCCCCGGCTCTCATAGGTGCCGATCATCGAGTCGGCGATCACCTGTCGGAAGTCCGCACGGAATGACGAAATCCCCTGATAGGCGCGCGCCGCGCGCTCGATGATGGCGTTGGCGTCGGGGTCCTGCCGCGCCTGCGGCGGCGCCCAGAGAGCGAGCACCAGGGCGATGACCGCGGGTGACAGGTTCACGCGCGCACCCCCGAGGGGAGGGCGATCGTCCGCCCGATCGCCTGGGCGATGAGGCGGGTTTCCTGCATCAGGCGCGCGAACTGCTCGGGGTAGAGACTCTGGGCGCCGTCGGAGAGTGCCAGGTCGGGATTGGGATGGACCTCGATGAGCAGGCCGTCGGCGCCCGCCGCGACAGCGGCGCGGGCCATCGAGGTCACCATGTCCCGATGACCGGTGCCATGGCTCGGATCGGCGACGATCGGCAGGTGGCTCGCGGCCTTCACCACCGGGATGGCGGACAGGTCGAAGAGATTGCGGGTCGCGGAGTCGAAGCCGCGAACGCCCCGCTCGCAGAGGATCACGTTCGGATTGCCCTCGGCCAGAATGTACTCCGCCGAGAGCAGCAGCTCCTGGATCGTGGCGGAGAGGCCCCGCTTGAGCAGCACCGGCTTGCCCAGGCGACCCACCTTCTTGAGCAGCGAGTAGTTCTGCATGTTGCGCGCGCCGATCTGGATGATGTCGGCAACCTCCGCCACCAGGTTCGCTCCCTCCGGGTCCATCGCCTCCGTCACGATCAGCAGGCCGGTCTCCCGACGGGCCTTCGCGAGCAGCCGCAGACCTTCGACGCCGAGCCCCTGGAACGAGTAGGGCGAGGAGCGCGGCTTGAACGCACCGGCGCGGAGCACCGTTGCGCCCGCTTCTCTCACCTGCTCGGCGGCGGTGATGATCTGCCGCTCGCTTTCCACGGAGCAGGGACCCGCCATCACCACCACGGCCTCACCGCCAATGGTAAGCCCGCCGTCGAGACGGACCAGGGTGGGCTCCGGCTTCCACTCGCGGGAGACCTGCTTGTAGGGCTTGGAGACGTGGATGACTTCCTGCACCCCGGGGAGGGCTTCCAACCGGGAACCATCCAGCCGCCCGTCGTTGCCCACGAGGCCGACGGTGGTGCGCTGTTTCCCGGGCATCGGCCTGGCGGTATAGCCCATCTCCTGGATCGTGTCACAGACGCGCTGGATCTGGGCGTCCGACGCGTCGGTGTACATCACGATCAGCATCAGGACACCCGCTCCAGTTCGCCGAGGCGCACGCCGACGATGGTCGACACACCGGGCTCCTGCATGGTGACGCCGTAGACGCTCTCCGCCGCCTGCATGGTGCGGGGATTGTGGGTGATCACGATGAACTGGGTGGAGCGCTTGAACTCCTCCAGCAGCCGGATGAACCGGCCGACGTTGGCGTCATCGAGCGGCGCGTCGACCTCGTCCATGAGGCAGAACGGGCTGGGCTTGGTCAGGTAGATGCTGAACAGCAGCGAGACCGCGACCAGGTAGCGCTCGCCGGTGGACAGCAGATGGATGCGCTGCACCTTCTTGCCCCGCGGGGCGGCGTGGATGTCGATCTCGCTCTCGAGTGGGTCATCCGGGTTGGCGAGCTTGAGGTCGCACTCGCCGCCGCCGAAGAGGGTCTGGAAGACGTGGAGAAAGTTGCCGCGAATGGCGGTGAACGTCTCCATGAACATGGTGCGGGCGGTGCCGTCGATCTCGCGAATGGCCTGCAGCAGCGAGCCACGCGCGGCCACCAGGTCGTCCCGTTGAGCGGTGAGGAAGTCGAGGCGTTTCGCCTCCTCGGCGTGCTCTTCCACGGCCAGCGCATTGACCGGACCGATGCCCTCAAGGGCCTCGACAATCCGCCTGGACTCGTTTTCCAGGGTCTCGAGGTCGAGTTCGAGTATCGGGGCCTCCGCGAGGAGGGTGTCAAGCGGCTTCTTCCACTCCGCTTCGACCCGCTCCACGATCGCGCGCCGGCGCCCGGTGGCTTCGGTCATCTCGATCTCCAGCCGGTGGTACTCTTCGGTGAGGCGTTCCACCCGCTCCCGCGCGTCATGCAGCGATTGCTCCGCCTGGCCGAGCGCGAGGCCGGCATCCGCGGCATTCTGGTCGGCCTCGGTGGCCGCAGTCTCCAATTCGTGCACGGCGACGCGACGCTCCGCCCGGGCCTCGATCCACTGCGCCTGCTGGGTCGCGAGCGCGGCCGTATCGGTCTCGATCTGTCCCAGCTCTCCAGCAAGGGTCACGGAGGCCTGGTCGGCCTCGGTGCCGACCCGCAGCGCGCGATCCAGTGCCGACTGCGCCGCCTCGAGCCGGGCCGCGAGCTGGGCCTCCTGCACCTGCCAGTGGACCCGGGCATCGCGGGCCGCTTCCTGCTGGGTTTCCAGGTCGGCGAGCAATGCGCGACCCTGCCCGAGGTTCTCGTCGAGGCGGGCGCGGGCGAGATCGCCCTCGGTAAGACTCGCGTCGATCTCCTGCAGCCGCCGTTCCGAGCGCTCGATCCGTTCGGTGAGCGTGGCGAGCTGGGCCGTGGCCTCGCCCAGCTCCCGGGTAACGGCGTTGGCGAGACGGATGGCATCCTCGCGTGAGGCGACGGCGGCCCGTTCGGCCTCGCGGGCCAGATCGGCGGCGTGCCCCGCCGCTTCCTGCCCCGACTCGGCCTCGGCCAACCGGGCGACGGTCGCGCCGAGGGCGAGGTCGGCGCGATGCAGGGTCGACTGTGCGTCGCCGACTTCATTGGCGAGGCTCTCGAGCTCGGCGCGGCGGCGGAGCGGGCCCGAGGGACTCGGCGCGCCGGCGAGCAGGATCGCGCCGTTGGGTCGACGCAGGGCGCGACCGGTCGGTTCCAGCACCTCGGATCCGCCCAGCAGCGAGCGCACCCAGACTTCGGCGGGACCTTGGGCATAGAGCCGGTCGCGCAGCGGGCTGTCGCCCGCCGGCGCCGATGGGACGGTGTCCATCGGGAGCAGCACGATCGCCCCGGGCTGCTCGCGACCATGCCACTCCTGGATGGCGCGCACCGCGGCGCCGTCGCGCACCAGGACGGCGTGGACCCATTCCCCGAGCAGGCGCTCGGCGAGTTCAGCGTCCTCGCGGCCGGTACGGATGAAGTCGCTGAGCGGGCCGAGGATCACGTCCCCGAACTGCTCGCGGGCGCCGAGCAGGGCGGCGGCCCCAGGGGCGAGCCCCACGCGATCCCGTTCCAGCTCCTCGAGCGCCTGGCGCCGCGCGGTCAACTGCGCCAGCGTCTCTTCCGCCCCCCGGCGGTCGGCCCGCTCCAGCGCCTCCCGGCGGCGGAGTTCGGCGACGAGATGACGGGCCCGCTCGGCTTCACTGGCGCGGCGCTTCGCCTCTTCGCCGTGGCGCTCGGCCACTTCCACCGCGTCGCCCCGACGGCGCTCGGCTGCTTCCTGTTCGGCCTGCGCGGCCTGGCGACGGGCTCCTGCGGTCCCGGCCTGCTCGCGCAGCGAGGCCAGATCCGACTCCAGCGAGTGACGCTCGCCCGCGAGTGACCGGAGGGTTTGGATCCGCTTCTGAATCTCCTCCTCGAGCTGGCGCACGGTCTGGCGCTGCTCGCCCAGCTTGAGGCGCACGTCCTGTTCCGCCGTGGTGCGTGCGGCGAGCTCCGCCTGGATCCGCTCCCGCTCGGCCAGCGATGCCACATGCTCCGCCTGGGCCGCCTCCCGGTCCTTGATCGCCTGCTGGCGGCGGCTTTCCATGCCGGCGCGCTCGTCGGAGGCGCGCAGCTTCCGGGCGGCGGCATTGGCCAGCCGTTCCGCTGCGAGCGCGAGATCACCGTCGAGCTTGCCGAGCTCGAGCCGCACATCGCCGAGGCGGCGGGCGATCTCGGTACGCTGGGCCTCGGCGCTGGCCCGGCTGCGGGCGCATTCGTCGCGCCGCTCCTCCAGCTGGCCGAGGCCCTCGCGGGCGCTGGGTAGCTCCTGCTCCAGTTCGGCATGCCGTCGGGTGGAGGTCTCCATGTGTTCGCCGAGGTCGGCGAGCAGCCGTTTCGCGAGCGTGAGCTGCACGGCGAACTTCTCTTCCATGAGGCGGGCATGCCGCTCCGCCTTGCCCTTCTGGCGGGCGAGGCTGCGGAGCTGGCTCTGCACCTCGGCGATGAGGTCCTCCACCCGCTGCAGGTCGCCGGCCGTCTCCTCGAGACGCCGCTCCGTGGTCTGCCGGCGGTCGCGGTAGAGTCCGATGCCCGCGGCCTCCTCGAACAGGGAACGGCGATCCTCGGCCCGGTCGGAGAGCAGGTACTCGATCATCTTGGCTTCGATGACGACTCCGGCGTCGGTGCCGAGCCCGGTCCCGCGCAGCAGGTCCTGGATGTCACGGAGGCGGACCACGCTGCCGTTGAGCAGGTAGTCCGACTGGCCGCTGCGCGAGAGGCGGCGGGTGATCTGGACCTCGCGGTAGGCGATCGGCAGGTCGCCGTCGGTATTGTCGAGGAACAGCGAGACCTCGGTCACGTTGACCGGGCGCCGTGCCGACGAGCCCTGGAAGATCACGTCCTCCATCTTGCCGCCGCGCAGGGTGCGCGCCGACTGCTCGCCCAGCACCCAGCGCACCGCGTCGGAGACGTTCGACTTCCCGCATCCGTTCGGCCCCACGATCCCGGTCACGCCATCCTGGAACGAGAGCGTGACGGTGTCGGCGAACGACTTGAAGCCGGAAAGTTCGAGCTTCGTGAGCCTCATGCTTCGCGTCCTATCTTAGCGGTCGGGTTGATAGATGAAGAACGGGCGGCCCAGTCGGCGGCCCGTGGATTCGGCGGCTTCGCGAGTGGGGTAGGGTCCGAGCACCACCCGGAACCCCTCCTCGCCGGCACGGGGATCGAGCACCTTGGCCGGCAGCCCCTGCTGTTCCAGCTGGCGCGAGAGCTCGGCAGACCAATCGCGGTTCTGCGAACTCGAGACCTGCAGGTAGACCCGGTTCTCGGCGGCGTCGGAATCCGGCGCGCCAGTGGTGGTGTCGGTCGCAACCTGGCTCTCCGCGCTGGCCGTGCCGGTCTCGGGGGTCCAGGCGAGCGGAAGCCAGAGATCCGTGGCGCCGCCCCTGACCCGGCCGGCCTGGGGGAATTCCGGCTTGGAGAGGTCGTAGGCGATCACATCAGGGCCCGCCTTCACCAGGAGCGTCTGCTGGTTGGTGACGGTCGGGAGGTCCGGGGCCCAATCCGCGGCGAAACCGTGGACATACTTGTTGGTCGCCATGTCGACCAGCCACAGCGAATCGGCGCCGGCGGGATGGACGAGAAGCCAGCGGCCATAGGGATCGGCCCGGAGGGCGCCGGCGCCGCCGGGCAAGTCGATCTCGGCGACCTTGTCGCGGGTGTACCGGTTGTAGACCAGGACCGAACCCTCGCGGCGGGCGATGTAGAAGCGGTGTCCCGACGGCGCGAACAGCACCGCCCGGGCGTGGCCCGAGACCGGGATGCTTGTGGGATGATCGAGGGCATCGGGGTCGATCAGGACGACCGCGGTATCCGCGGCGACCGCGAGGAGGTCCCCCCAGAACGTCGCGGCGGCATCCCCGTTAGGCAGATTGGCCCGGGTTGGCTGATCGTCGGTTCGCAGGTAGATCAGCGCGCCCGGCGTGCCGGCGGAGACGGCCAGCAGCGAGGCGGTGCGGGTGCCGAAGAGGTCGCGGGGGCGGGTCGGGAGCCGGGCGGGGAAGCGGACCGGGTTGCGGCGGACGAACTGGACCACTCGCAGGCTGTCGTCGACGGTGAACAGCGTCCCGTCGGGGCCCACGGTCACATCCCTGACGTTGGCGATGACTTGCGGTCGGGGCCGCGCCGTCTGCAGATCCAGGGCGACGATATCGTTCTGCTGCCCCAGGGCGTAGACCAGTCCCAGATCGAGATCCGCCCCGATGGGTCGGCGCAGCGCGGGCAGCGCCGAGCTGGACTGCCACCCCCACACTTCGAGGCGCGGCAGGTGGTAGAGCTCTGCGGTGCCACCCGCGGCCGGGAGTCGAAGCAGGCTCGACGGCGGCGTCGTGGAGGCGACCGAGAGACCGTGGGCGTAGGGTTGGGAGGCGGACTGGCAGGCGGTGGCGACCAGCGCCGCCGCCAGGGCCAGCAGGGGACGGGTGTGCACGGGGGGAAAATAGCCTGTGCGGACCCTCCCCCCAACCCCTGAATTCGCTCCCGCGGGGCCGACCGGAAAATGGCGCCGCGGGCCGGAGTGCCCGGTGCTAGAAGACCGGGCCCAGGCTCAGGGTCCAATACCCCTTGACGGCCCGCCGCTCCTGCGGAATCGAGTAGTCGAGCCGCAGGATGACGAAATTGAACAGGTTCATCCGTGCGGAGGCGCCGAAGGTCTGCATCGGGGTCCGGACCCGGATCGGGTCGTCCCCTGGTTTGCGGGACCAGCGCAGCTGGTCGCCCTCGTTCCAGGCCATGCCCACGTCGTAGAACAGGGCGCCTTCGATCGGCGGGAAGCCGAGGGGGAGGAAGTGCCACGCCGGGCTCAGGATGGGGAATCGAAGCTCGGCGCTGCCGACGGCGAGCTGGGTCCCCACCAGCCGATCGAGCTCGCTGCAGCCAGTGACCGAGTTCGGCGGCGGGACGTTGTTGCGGCATTCGTTGTTGTAGTAGCTGCCGGAGGTGTTGCCCCGCAGCAGATCGGTGTTGCCCAGGAAGACCCGGAAGCGGCTCGCGTCCCTGCCGATCCGGCCGAAGTACAGCGCCCGGGTGGCGAAGGTCAACGGGCCGACGATGTGGTCGTAGCGCCGGTAGTCCGCGAGGCCTTCGAAGTAGCGCCAGCCGCCGATCGACTGGGCGGCCTGCAGCCGGTAGCGGCTGCCGTAGAAGGGCCCCACGTAGCCGAAGAGCGAGTTATCGAACGCGTACGCGATCGAGGGCTGGATGTAGCTCGCCCCGGAGAGGCTGAATTCGTGAGAGACAGGGTCGGCGGTCGCCAGGCCCGAGCCCGGGTCGTACTGCTCGTCGATCTGCTGCAGCCGGTCGCTGATCGAGGCTGCGGTCAGGCCGAACTCGAAACGCTTGAACCGGGACAGCGGGTAGATCGCCTGACCCCCGACCGAACGCACTACGATGCGCCGGAGGTTGGTGCGGAAGATGAACAGGCCGGGATTGTTGGTGTCGGGGAAATTCTGGCTTGGCTCCAGGAAATAGTACGGTTCCTGCCCGATGCTCGCGGCCCAGTTGAGCCGGTGGCTCATGTTCACGTAGGTCGCGTTGATCAGCGCCTCGCTGATCCGGCCGTTGATGTAGGCGGCGAAGAGCAGCTGCTCGTTCCCGAGCATGTCCGACAACTGCACCGCGCTTCCGCCGTAGAAGCCCCGGCCGAAGTTGTCGCGGGTGTAGCCGATGGTGGGCCGGGCGATGTAATCCGGCTTGAAGCTCGTCTTGTACTTGTTGACCTTGAATTCCGCCGTGTCAGGTAGCGGAATCTCGGTCGAATCCATCAGCGCGGTGATCGTAACGGGACGCGCGATCGAGTCGTTCATGGCCGGCGCGGAGTCCGCCTGCCGGAAGCCCTGCGCGGTGACATACAGCGATCCGGTGTCCTCGAGCGGCCGGCCAGCCTGGCCCGCGCTGTCGCGTGGGGCTGCGGGCCGGGAGGTGTCCGCCGCGGGGATCTCGCCGACCGGCCGGCCGGCCGAGTCGCGTCCGAGGGTGACCACGGCCGGCGTCCACGGCGCCCGCTTCATCGAGCGCGGATTGTCGATGCCATACACATCGAACTGGTCGCGCGAGTAATAGACAAAGGCGAGCCGGTCGGCGTTCCGCGCCCAGGAGAGGACGGGGGAGAGCGGGGTGATGCCCTGGGCGCCGGTGAACAGGTCGGTGAGCTGGTAGACCTGGCGGTCGTTCCGGTCGTAGAGGAAGATGTTGCTCACCCCGTCGCGGTCGGAGACGAAGGCGATCTCCTGTCCGTCCGGCGACCACTGCGGGCTCACGTTCTTGCCCACCTGCATCCCCGGCAGCTCGTCGATCCGACCGGTGGCCACGTCGAAGGTGGCGATGCGCATGTTGCCGAAGCGCAGCGTTTGGAAATCGGTGCCCGGCCCGCGGTCGGTCGCAAAGGCGATCGTCGCGCCGTCGGGCGACCAGACTGGCTGCAGGTCGGCGTACTTGTCGTTGGTCAGCCGGCGGAGGTTGGTGCCATCGGTGTTGACAAGGAACAGGTCCGAAAGACCGCCGTCATAGCCGGTGAACACCAGCTGCTTGCCATCCGGGCTCCAGGCGGGGGTCGTCACTCCATTGAGTGTCACCCGGATCCGGCGTGCCTCGCGGTTCCGCTTCACGTCGATGATGACGATCTCGTCGCGCGGACCGCGCTTGGCGGCCACCGCGAAGTACTTTCCGTCGGGGGACCAGCTCCCGGACGAGTTGATGAACCGGAAGGTCTCGTAGTTGCTGTTGTAGGAGGACTTGAGCAACCGGCGCTTCACCTTGCCGGTCCGGGCATCGGCGAGATACATGTCGATGAAGTAGAAGTCCTTCTCGCTGAGATACGCGATCTCCTCGCCGTCAGGCGAGAGGGCGGGGGCCAGGTGCAGGGTGCCCTGGGAGCGGTCCTCCGACAGGATCTCGCGCGCAATGTCCCGGGCCTTCTGCCGGGAGGCGACCTCCGGCAGGTAGGTCCGCTGGATGTCATCCTTCCACAGGTTGGATAACTGCTTGAAGTCCACACCCAGCACCCGCTTGATCGACCCCTCAAGACCGCCGCCGCCCGCAAGGGTGCCCTGCATGATCGCGCCGATCGCCTCGTCGCCCCAGCGCTTGCCGATGAAGGCGACCAGCGCCTGGCCGTAGCGATAGGGGAAGATCCGGGGATCGGTCTCCAGCTGCTCGATCGTCGGGATCTTGCCCTCGATCGAGGCGTCCCGGAGCCACATCGCGGTGTTCGGGTCCACGCCACCAATGGACAGGTACTCCGCCATGCCTTCGACGAACCAGAGGGGCGGGTTCACGTTGATGATCGTCTGCAGCCCGGCACCCGCGCGGCCCCGGCTCCAGATGTCGTACTGGAACTGGTGGGTCATCTCGTGCTGCAGGACGTGCTCCAGCTCCTCGTACGAACCGGTGAAGGGCAGGATGATCCGCTGTTTGAAGAAGTCGGTGACGCCTCCCGTGCCCTCGCTCGGGCCTTCACCGCCCAGGGCGTTGGTCTGCTGGAAGTCGGAGTGGGAGGCGTAGAGGATGATCGGCTTGCGCTCGCGGTACTCGTGACGGAGGATCCGCGACAGTCGCTGGTACGACCGCTCGGCGCAGACGGCCAGCATCCAGCGCGGCGGCGCGGGCCTCGGGATAGAAATGGATGTCGAAATGCTCGGTCCGCAGCACCTGGAAGTCGAAGGCGCGGTACTGGACCTTGTTCTGTCCGAAGTAGTATTGCGCGGAGAGCAGCGACGGCCCGGTGGCGAGCAGAGACAGCGCGAGCGCGAGACGACGGATCATGGGCATACCTGCCAGTTCAGGCGCCGGGGCGGATCTCCGGCGCATCGTTCCAGAGCCGCTCGAGCTGATAGAAGCTCCGCGCTTCCGGATGGAATAGGTGGACGACGAAGTCCACAAAGTCGAGCAAGACCCAGCGCCCTGTCGGCAATCCCTCGACGTGGTGGGCGCGCACCCCACGTCGCTCCAACTTTTCCAGTACCGAATGGCCGAGACCGCGGACATGCGCATCCGAGGTGCCGGAGGCGATCACGAAGTAATCGGTCGCCTCGCTCAGCCCGCGCAGGTCCAGGACCACGATATCGCGGCCCTTCAGGTCGGCAATCGCCTCGACCGCGACCCTCAGGTCCTCCGTCGGGGAAAACCCCCGCCGCGCCGGTGCGGTCACGCCGGCACCCCCGTCGCCGGCTGGGCGGGGGTCCCGTCTTCCACCTGCCAGAACACCGCCCAGGCCCCGAAACCGACGTGGGCGCCCAGGACGCCGGTCGCCAGCGTGACGAAGCAGTCCTTGGGCTGATAGACTGCCACCAGCGCGGCGCGGAGTCGCTCCGCGACCTCCGGGGCCTCTGCGTGTACGATCCCGAACCGCACGGCGTTGGGCTTCGGGGTCAGCCTCCGCTTGAGCAGTTCCAGCACCCGGGGCACCACATTGGGGCGGCCGCGCACCCGGTCGACCGGCACGATCCCACCCCGCTCGTCGAGGGTGAGAATCGGCTTTACATCCAGCATCGCGCCGATCCAGGCCTTGCCCCGGGTCACCCGGCCGGAGCGGAGCAGATTGTCGAACCGGTCGACGGTAATGAAACACCCCGACTGCTTCCGGATCCGGGCCAGCTCCGCCACGATCCCCGCCGCCTGCCAGCCGGACTCCGCCAGTTCCGCCGCGCGCAGCGCCAGCATGCCGAGCCCGAGGGAGGCGGAGGCGCTATCCACACAATGCACACCATCGATGCCGGCTGCCCTGGTGGCCGCCACGCCGGCCTGGTAGGTGCCGGAAAGCCGGGCCGCGAGGAGGATCGCCACCACTTCGTCGGCTTCGCCGCGGGCATCCCGGAAGATCCGCACGAACTCCCCCGGCGTCGGCTGCGAGGTCGTCGGGTGTGCCTTGGAGTCCCGCATCTTCCGGTAGAAATCTACCGGCTTGAGCTCCACCCGGTCCCGGAATGTCTCGTCTCCGAACATCACCTGCAGCGGCACCAGCTGGATGTGATGCCGGTCCAGAATGGCGTCGGGCAGGTCGGCGGAGGAATCGGCCACCACCGCGACTGGGCGGCGGTCGCCGTGCGCCAGCTTCCGGTGCTGGGCCCGCATGTCCTCCGCTTTGGTCGACTCTATGGTGCCCCAGCGACCCGCGAAGGTAAAGACGGCCTCCGGCGTATCGGTGTGCACATGGATCTTCAGGATGTCCCCTGCAAGCACTACCTGGACCGACCCGCCGAAGTTCCGGATACCGGCTCGCACATCGTTCGCGGCCGGCAACTGTTCTCCTCGAACCATGACCTCCGTGCAATACTGGAAGTCACGCTCGGCGGCGACTTCCACATCGGCGGCAGGGGCCAGGACGTCCGCCATGGCCGGAAGGGCCGAGGCGGGGAGGATCGGGTCGCCCTCGATGTAGCGAACTACCCCTTCGATCATCCGCACGAAGCCCTTGCCCCCGGCGTCGACCACGCCGGCCTCCTTGAGGACCGCAAGCAGTTCGGGGGTGCGCGCGAGGGCGAGCTCGCCCTCGAGCAGCAGCCGGGTCATGAAGACGGAAATGTCAGGAGAATCGGCGGCGGAGCGGGCGGCGGCGTCCGCCGCCTCCCGCGCGACGGTGAGGATGGTGCCTTCTCGGGGATCGTCCAGCGAGGAGTACAACCGCTCGGCACCCCGGCGGAATCCTTCGGCGATCTCCTGCGTGGTGGCCTGCTCCTTGTCGCCGATGGCGTCGGCGAAGCCAAGAAGGAAATGGGCCAGCATCATCCCGGAATTGCCCCGGGCACCCAGCACCGCTCCCCGCGCGGCGGTCCGGGCGGTGGCACCAAGCGGCGCGTCGCCGAGCGCCCGGAGGGCGTCGGCGACGGAGCGCAGGGTGAGGCTGAAGTTGGTCCCGGTGTCCCCGTCGGGGACGGGGAAGACGTTGATGCGATTGATCTCCTCGCGTCCGGCGGCGACCCAGTCGGCCGCGGCGAGGAGGGATCGCGTCAGCCGGGGCCCGTCGACGTACCGGATCCCTACGGTCATTGCCGAGCGGTCACTCCGCCACGACGGTCAGACGGAGTTCCGCCTGCACCTCGTGATGGAGCCGGACCGGCACGGTATGCTGCCCGATGGTCTTGATCGGGTGCTCGAGTTCGATCTTGCGCTTGTCGAGCGTATGCCCCTGCGCCGCCAGCGCCTCGGCAATGTCCTGCGCGGTGATCGACCCGAAGAGCCGGTCTCCCTCACCCGCCTTGCGCGACAGCGTCAGGCTGACGGCATTCAGTCTGGAGGCCAGCGCCTCGGCGGCGCCCCGCTCCTCGGCCATCTTGGCGACGCGCGCCTTCGATTCCGCCATGATCCGCTTCCGGTTGCCTTCGGTCGCCTCATAGGCGAGGCCCTTCGGCAGCAGAAAGTTGCGGGCGTAGCCCGGCTTCACCTTTACCAGCTCGCCGGCCTTGCCCAGGGACTTCACGTCCTCGCGGAGAATCACTTCCATGGGTCACTCCCTTCTGTGTCGGCGGCCGGAAAGCGCCGCCGGAAATCCACCCAGGTATCGGCCAGACCGAGCGCGAAGAATCCGCCCAGCGCGACCGGCAGAATGAACAGGACTCCGATCATGATGACCAGCAGGATCAGGGGCGGAAACGGCTCGATCGAACCCCAGGTCACTGCGGCACCACGGGCGGCGTACAGGCCCCCGACCACCAGGGCAACGTTGCCCACCAGCGCCCGGATCTCGTCCGGGAGCGGCAGCACAAACACCGCCACACATGCCACGACCAGCCAGATGAGCTGGTCACTGAACCGGAACCGCGCGAAGCCGACCGCGGGGGTCCCAACCGGATGGGACGACAGCCGGTGATACCAGGCCCAGGCCAGCGCGAGCCCCGGCAGCGCCGTCAGCACCAGCATTCCGGGAAACAGCTTCGCCATCACGCCGACCCCGTCCGCCAGCGCGTTCACGTACACGAGGATCCCCGCCATGTGGGCCGGCTTGAGGTCTCCCTGCGCCAGCATCTGCCGGGTCAGTTCCAGCAACTCGCGGCAGGACTCCCAGCCCTGGTGGGCCACCGCGAGCTGGATGTCGTGCCACCTGGTCCCCAGAAGCCAGGCCGACGCCGTGGCCGCGCCGAACCCGAACACGGTGGCCAGCAGGGCGCCCGGCACCAGCGACCGACGGCCGGGCAGCATCAGCACCACGAACGCCCCGGTCACGAACAGCGCCCATGCCGGCACGGCCTGCGTGGCCAACCCGCCCTCCGGCTGCCAGAGCGAAACGCCGAGCCACAGCAGCGCGGCCCCGATCCAGGCCCACTCGCGGAAGGTGGAGGGGCGTGAAGCCAGCAACAGCCCCGCGAGCGGCCCGAGGACGAACAACCGTGGAAAGACGACGAGGTAGGCCACCAGCAGCAGAATGGCCCCCCACGTCACCGCCGGACGCCGGCCGGCGGGTGCGGTCAGCTCGTGCCCCGCTTCACGTACGGCAGGAGCGCCAGGTAGCGCGCCCGCTTGATGGCCGTGGCGAGCTGGCGCTGGTGCCGCGCGGTGATTCCCGAGAGCCGGGCGGGCAGGATCTTGCCCCGCTCGGTCAGGAAGCGCTGCAGCTGCTTCTCGTCCTTGTAGTCGATGTAGCGGATGCCCGCTTCGGCGAGCGGGTCACCCTTGCGGGTACGCTTCATTCGTCATCCTCCTCGAACTTGCGATCGGTCACATCCCGGACCGGGGTGTAGTCGTGCTCGTTGACCACCACGAGGAACCGGAGCACGCCGTCGTCGAGCTTCAGGGCACGCTCGAACTCCGGCAGCAGGTTCGGGGCGGCCTCGAAGTTGGCGATGACGTAGTAGCCCGTCTCGCGCTTCTTGATGGGATAGGCGAGCGTGCGCTTGCCCCAGTGGTTCACCTTGACGGGTTCGCCACTGGACTGCGGGATGAGCGTGTGGAAGCGGGAGAGCTTCTCGTTGATGGCGGCTTCTTCGAGGGCACTATCGAAGATATAGACCGCCTCGTACTGACGGGTCATGACACCTTCCTTTGGGCTGGACGCCCCGGTCCTGGTGCGGGTACCGGGGAGGACGATTTGTGAGGGGGCAAAGCTAGTCAGGAAGGAGGCTCATGGGTAGGGGCGGAGCCGTTCTCCGCCCGTACCCTGCGGCAGGCTGACCTACCGCCGGCGGCCGAACAGCCGGAGGAGGAAGAGGAACAGGTTGATGAAGTCCAGGTACAGCGAAAGCGCTCCCACGATGGCGAACGACCCGATCTGGCCTTCGGGGAGGGCCAGCGCCATCGCCTTGAGCTTCTGGGCATCCCAGGCGGTGAGACCGGTGAAGACCACGACGCCACAGATGGAGAGAACGAACTGGAACATGTCGTTCTGCCAGAAGATGCCGACGATCGAGGCGAGCACGACTCCGATCAGTCCCATGAACGCGAACTGACCAACCCCGGCGAGGCTCCGCCTGGTGATGGTACCATAGAGCGCCAACGCGCCAAACATCGCGGAGGCGGTAAGGAAGGTGCTGGCGATCGAACCGCCGGTATAGGCGAGGAAGACGAAGGACAGCATCGCCCCCATCAGCCCGGAATAGGTGACGAAGAGCAGCGCCGCGGTGGACGGAGCGAGCGTGGCAACCCGGGCGGACATGTACCAGACCATGCCGAGGGTGACGCCGAACAGGCCCCAGCGGACAAGGGCGTTGCCGTAGATCATGCTCATGATCGTGGGCGAGCTGGCTACGAACAATGCGATGACCGCCGTGATCGCCAGGCCGACGCACATCCAGCCGTAGACCTTCTGCAGGAACCCGGTGACCCGTGCGGCTTCTGCCTGGGCGCCGGCGAAGGTGGACGGGGACGAGGTGGAGCCGAGCGGGTTGGACATGCGATCTCCATGGGTGAGGTCCGGCGGGAAATATAAGCAGACGACGGCAGGGGTGCCCCACGCCCGGCCCGGACCCGGGGAGGCGAGATGGCCGGCATCGCGGCTGCGGCGCTACCAGTCCCGCCCGCCGCCGGCACCTGACTTGGTGCGGTGTCCCTCGTGAGTCGACAGCTGCTGTCGCTCGACTGATTCTAGCAGGCTCCTCGCCTGCTGCTCGTCGAGTTCCTCGGCGGATTCGCCTTCGTCACCGCCCTGGCCGCCGCCGGCCATCGCGCCGACCGCCGACTCACGATTCCCCTCGTAACCTTCCTCGTGGCTGCCGCGGCCGTAGTCGGCCCGGCCACCCAGACCACGCGAGCCCTGCTGGCCGGGGTCGCCCCCGCGCTGGAGCGCGATTTCCAGGTTCCACTTGGCGTCCCTGTCCGCCGGATTGAGCCGCAGCGCTTCCTCGTACGCGTCGTCGGCGCGTTCCAGGTAGCCGCTCAGGGCGTTGGCATCCTCCGCGGCCCGCACGAACGAATTGCCCATGTTGAAGTAGGTCGCGGTCCGGAGCTTGTCGTCGCCGCCGCCGAGCGCATCGCGGTAGGTCTTGGCGGCCTCGGAATACTGCTTGAGGCGATAGAGTGAGTTCCCAGCGTTGTACCGGACGTCAGGTCCTCCCTGCTGGCGCAGCACGCCCTGATAGGCTTCGTACGCTTCGAGGTACTTGCCTTGATCGTAGAGCTGCTGGCCTCTGGCAGCGCCGCGTTGCGCCGGCGTGCAGGAGAGCAGGAGCAGCAGGGCCGCACTGCCGCCGACCACCGCGGCGAGGCGGGCTGGTCGAGTGCGGGCGGCCGGTGACGGGGTGCGCTGCGCGGTGATGCCGGACCCGCCGCGGCTGCCCGGGAGGAGTTCCGCCAGCAGCAGCATGATTGCGGCGAACAGCGGCCACTGGTAGCGCTCCTGCGGCTCGGTGGCCGGCTCCGAGGCGAGGGTACGGGCCTCCAAAGTCGCCAGAGCCCTGGTCATCGTCTCGAGCGCGGCCCGGTCATCGAAGCGCGCGTAGCTCCCGCCCGACGCAAGCGCCACCTCCCTGAGCACGTTCTCGTCGAGCCGGCTGATGACCGGTCGACCGATGTTGTCCAGGTGCCACGCTCCTTCCGCGTCGCCGCTGTCGTTAGGGACCCGGGCCCCCTCGGCCGTGCCGACGCCGACGGCGAACACCGGCAGCTTGGCCTTGCGATAGAGCTCCAGGATGGGATCGATCGCCCCCTCGCTGCGCTCCCCATCGGTCAGCAGCAGCACTGCCCGCGAACCCACCGCGGTGCCTTCCCGCCTGAGCGCCCGCTCGGCCACCTTCAGGCCGGCAACGAGGTTGGTGGCGGGATCACCGATGTCGTCGGGGGATGCGGCGTCGAGGAAAAGCTGGAACGCGGCGAGATCGCTGGTAGGCGGAAGCTGGAGGAAGCCCGCGCCCCCGAAGATGACCAGCCCGATGCGGTCACCGGGACGTGCTGCCGCGAGCTGCCACGCGAGGCGCTTGGCGAGGCGAAGCCGGGTCCCGCCGACGTCGTCGGCCTTCATCGAGCGCGACAGATCGAGCGCCACGATGAGGTCGCGTCCGGTCCGGGCCAGGGCCTTCGGCTGCCGCCCGAACTGCGGCCGGGCGAGCGCCAGCACGAGGAGAACGAGCGCGATCCAGCGGAGCGCCGTCCGCACCGTCGCCGGCGCGGTCGTCGGCAGCGCCGAGGAGCGGGCGAGCAGCGCGGGATTCCCGAAGCGACGCAGCGATTCGGCGCGCTGGGCGAGGGCGTGGCGTCCGATCAGCCAGAGCGCCGGCAGGACCAGGAACAGCGCGAAGGCGGAATGCTCGGCGAAGAGGCTCACGGCAACGCCCTCAGCCAACTCACCCGGAGCAGCATCTCCAGCAGCATCAGCGCCAGTCCGACCCCGACGAGGATGGGGAAGAGCTCGTGCCACTCCCTGGTCTCGCTGACCTGCACCTCGATCCGCTCCAGCGGGTCGATCTCCTTGAGTACCTCGGTGAGCATGTTGGGGTCGGTCGCCTTGTAGAACTGCCCGCCGGTGCGGGTCGAGATGTCCTTGAGCACGGCCTCGTCCTGTCCCGACAGCCGTGCGTTGACGTTTCGTACCGTCCACACACCGTTGAGGGCCACCGAGAACGTATCCGCCGAACTCAGGCCGATGGTGTGGATCCGTACCCCGAGCGCCCGCGCGGCCTCGGCGGCCTGCACTGGGGAGATGTCCCCCGCGTTGTTGGCGCCGTCGGTGATGAGGATGATGGCGCTGGAGTTCTTGGGCAGGTTCTTGAGCTGGTTGAGGCTCAGCGTGATCGCGCTCCCGATGGCGGTGCCGTCCTGCAGGTAGCCGATATCCACCTGTTCTGCCAGCCGATCCAGCACGTTGATGTCGGTGGTGAGCGGGGCCTGCAGGAAGGGGCGACCGGCGAAGATGACCAGGGCCATGAGATCGCCTTCGCGCCGCTTGATGAATTCCCGGAGCACGTTGCGGGCGACGGCCAGCCGGTTCCCGGGCTGGAAATCTGCCGCCTTCATGCTGCTGGAGATGTCCAGGGCGAGCACCAGGTTGCGCGACTTCACCCTCGTCGGCTCCGCGTCACCGGGCACCTGCGGCCGGGCGAGGGCGGTGATCAGCACGACGAGGCTGACCAGGCCCAGAGTGGCGGGAAGCCGATGCCAGCGCGCCCGCAGGGTGGATCGGCCCGTGGTGGCGAAACGCAGCGCCGGAAACGCGATGCGATGGACGGGAACCCGCCGGCGGCGGAGCCAGCCGCGCAGCAGCAGCCCGATCGGCACCAGCAGGAGGATCAGGAAGAGTGGGTCAGCGAATCGCATCGGTCGATCCTGCGGCGGCGCGCCAGGCTTCGAGCAGCGAACGGGTCCGCGCGACGTGGTCACCGGCGGCGGCAAGATCGGGCCGTACCTTCGCGAACTTGACCAGATCGGCCTCGCCCAGCACGACGGTGCAGCGATCGCGGAGGCCCCCGGTCGCGAGCGACGGCGGGAGCGTCACGCCGAGCTCGCCCGTGGTCAGCCCCATGTGGGGGATGGCGCCGACCTGGAGCAGGCAATCTCGCACCAGGTCCGCCACGCTCGTGTACAGCGGGACGACGCCGTTGCCGCTCTGGCGGGCCGCCCGTTCGAGGTCGGCGAGCCGCGCCAGCGCCGCGTCGAACGGCCCGGCCGTCACCGAGGGGGGTTCGGGCCGGGCCAACGCGACGCGAGCCTTGCGCCGGTAGAGCCACCAGGCCCCGCCTGCGATGGCGGCGAGCAGCGCGGCGAGCTGACCCCAGACCGGTCCGCCGAGGGCCTGCAACGGCTTGATGTCCCGGAGCGAAGGGTTGCCTGGCTCGAGGATCGGGACGATCTCGATGGAGACCGGCAGGTGGAGCAGCGTGTCAGGCGGCGCCCCGGGTTCGCTCCGGTAGAGGAGGGCGAGCGTCGGCACCGGCTGCGGCCCGATGCGATAGAACGCGAAGGTCGCCGTGCCGCGATACACCCCCGGACCGTCGGGGCTGAGGGTGTCGGCGGCGAGGAGGCGGATCCCGCGCGGCGGCGGAATCAGTGTATGGGGCACCGCATCGATGAGCTCCATGCCGGGATGGAGCCGAACCGTCACCTCGAAGGTGAAGCGATCACCGATCGTGCCCTTGTTCTGCTTCGGCCTCAGCTCGAGAGACTGGGCGCGAAGCGGAGCCAGTCCCCAGAGACCCAGTCCGAGGCCGAGCAGCAGGGGCAGGCGCCGGATCCTCACGCCCGGCGCAGCTCCCGACGGCTGAAGAAGGCGGCGAGTCGCTCGCCGTACGGCTGGTCGGTGTCCAGGCGAAGCAGGTCGATCCCCCGCCCGCTGCAGTGGCGGCCGAGGCCTTCGTCGAACGCCGCCCGCTCGGCCCGGAAGCGGTCGCGCACGTTGGCGTCGTCCGCGTCGACCACCTGCCAATCCCCCGACTCGGGGTCCCACAGGGTCACCAGCCCGACCGGAGGAAGCTCGCGCTCCCTCGGGTCGGTCAGTTGCACGGCGACGACGTCGTGCCGCCAGGCGAGGCGGTCGAGTGCGGGCCACTGGGAGGGATCGAGAAAGTCGGAGAGGACCGCCACCAGGGCGCGCCGTCGCAGCAGCGGATCGAGGAAATCGAGCGCGCTCAGCAGGTCGGTGCCCCGGTCCTCCGGCTCGTAGGCGAGCACCTGGGTCACGACCTGCAGGGCCTGGCTGCGCCCACTCTTCGGCGGACTGTACCACTCCACCCGGTCGGAGTAGAACGCCGCCCCAACCCGGTCACGGTGCCGGGTGGCCGCGAGGGCCAGCACGGCCGCGACCTCGGCGGCCAGTTGCCGCTTGGTGCGCTGCGCGCTGCCGAAGCCGCCCGAGGCGCTGACGTCCACCAGCAGGAGGAGCGACAGCTGGCGCTCCTCCTGGAAGCGCTTCACGAACGGCGTCCCCAGCCGGGCCGTGACGTTCCAGTCGATCGATCGCACGTCGTCACCGGGCAGGTACTCCCGCACCTCGGCGAATTCCAGCCCTCGCCCGCGGAACGCACTGGCGTAGTCGCCCGCGACCAGATCACGGACCAGCTCCCGTGTGGTCAGCTCGATCCGCCGGACCTCGCGCAACAGCTCCTCGGGGATCACGGCACCGGCACGGCGGCGAGGATCCTGTCCAGCATCTGGTCGGAGGTCACACCGTCCGCCTCGGCCTGATAGGTGGGGATGAGCCGATGGCGCAGAGTGTCATGCACCATCGCTTTAATATCCTCCGGCAGCACGTACGCGCGGCCCGCCAGAAAGGCGTGCGCCTTGGCCGCCTTGACCAGGTTGATGCCTGCGCGGGGTGAGGCGCCGAACTGGACCAGCGCGGTGAGTTCCTTGAGGTTCCACTTGGCGGGATCGCGGGTCGCCGCCACGATGTCGAGCACGTACTCCTTGATCTTGTCGTCCACATGCAGTCCGCGGACGATCTCCCGCGCGCGCAGCACCCGGTCGGGATGGATCACGACCTTGGTCGTCGGTTCGGCCGCATCGGTCATGCGGTCGATGATCTCGCGTTCCTCGGTGCGGCTCGGATAGGTGACGATAAGCTTGAAGAGGAATCGGTCGACCTGCGCCTCGGGCAGGGGATAGGTGCCCTCGTGCTCCAGCGGGTTCTGGGTCGCCAGCACCAGGAAGAGATCAGGCAGCCGGTGACTCTCGCCGCCGATGGTGACCTGCCGCTCCTGCATCGACTCGAGCAGGGCGCTCTGCACCTTCGCCGGTGCCCGGTTCACCTCGTCGGCGAGCAGGATGTTGGTGAAGATCGGGCCCCGCTGGACGGTGAAGTCCCCGGCCTTCTGATTGTAGATCAGCGTGCCGATCAGGTCCGAGGGCAGGAGGTCGGGCGTGAACTGGACCCGGCGGCAGTCGCAGTCGATCGTGGCGGCGAGGGTGCGGACTGCCAGCGTCTTGGCAAGACCGGGCAGCCCTTCCAGCAGCAGGTGGCCGTCGGCCAGCAGGCCGATCAGCAGCCGCTCGAGCAGCACCTGCTGCCCCACGATGACCCGGCCGATTTCGGTCAGCACATCGCGAAAGGCGGCACTCTCGGCGGCAATCTCCGGGGCGCGGGCGAGAGCGGAGTCGGGGCTGAAGCGCGCAAGCGCGCCGATGGCAGTCGTCGTCATGCGAGAAAGTGTCCGGGGAACGAGGGCGGCACCGGGGTCGGGGGGCCGCGAACAGGATGTGAGATTCGGCATAAGTATACACGATCGGGAGTCCGCGGAGGAGCAGTACCGGCCGCGGCGCCAGGCTTGGACAGAACCACCGTCAGGGGGCACTTTGATGAGATGATAGACGACGCCGATCTTGGGCCCGCCCCGCACGGATTTCCCGCCACCGATCTGTCCCTGCTGCAGGCGGTGGGGAGCGGTGACGAACTGATTCGGCGGCGTGCCTTCGAGGCGCTCGTCTCGGTCTACTGGAAACCGGCCTACATCCATTTCCGTCTCCGCTGGAGGGCGGATGTGCAGGAGGCCGAGGATCTCACCCAGGCTTTCTTCGCGGAGGCGATGGACCCCGCCTTCTTCGAGGGCTATGCGCCGGAACGGGCGCGGTTCAGGACCTTCCTGCGCGGCTGCCTGGATCACTTCGTGGCCAATGCCCGGCGAGCCGAGCGGCGGTTGAAGCGGGGCGGAGGCGCGCGGGTCCTGCCGCTCGACTTCGAGGGAGCCGAAACGGAGTTCGTGCGCGCGGGGGCATTCACCGATGCGGAGCCCGATGCCCGCTTCCATGCAGAATGGGTGCGCGCCCTCCTCACCGTGGCCGTCGAGGCCCTGCGAGCGGAGTGCATGGGGACTCCGCGGGAGATCCGCTTCCAGCTGTTTGCGCGCTGCGACCTGGAGGCCGCGGCCGGCGACCAGCGCCCCACCTACCAGCAACTGGCGGAGGGGTTCGACCTCCCGGTTACCCAGGTGACCAACCACCTCGCGTGGGCCCGGCGCGAGTTCCGCCGGCATGTGCTCCAGACCCTTCGGTCGCTGACCGGAAGCGACGCCGAATTCCGAGAGGAGGCCCGTGAGCTTCTCGGCGTCGACCCGTCGTGACGCACCTGTCGGATGAGACCCTCGCCCATCTTAGGCGGATGCTGAAGTGGCCCGAGGTGCCCGGCCAGCGGTACGTCCCCGCCGAGTTGATCGGCCAGGGCGGCATGGGGTCCGTGTATCGGGCGCGCGATGCCGTGCTGGAGCGCGAGGTTGCCCTGAAAGTGCTCCGGCCGGAGTGTGCCGACGAGCACCTGGCGGCCCGGCTGCGCCGTGAGGCGAGGGTGCTCGCGCGGCTGGAACATCCCGGGATTGTGCCCGTCCACGACGCGGGGATCCTCGCCGACGGCCGGGTCTTCTACGTGATGAAACTGGTTCGCGGCGAGAGGCTGGACCAGTTCGCGGCGCGGGTGAAGCCCAGCGAGGTGCTACGCGTCTTTCTGCGGATCGTCGAGACCGTCGGTTTCGCCCATGCACACGGCGTGGTCCATCGCGACCTCAAACCGGCGAACATCATGATCGGCTCCTTCGGTGAAGTGCTGGTGCTGGACTGGGGCATCGCCCGGATCTCCGGGGAGACCGACGTGGCGGCTTCCGCCGCGGCCCCGGTGGATCGCTCCGAGGACACTGCGCCGGGGACGATCCTGGGTACGCCCGGATTCATGGCTCCCGAACAGGCGCAGGGGGAGGTGCAACTGGTCGATCAGCGGGCCGATATCTTCGCGCTCGGCGCCATTCTCCGCTCCCTCGCCACGAGCTGGCGCCCGCCTCGGCGACTCGCCGCGATTTGGATCCGTGCCTCCGCCCCCGATCCGGCCGGACGCTATCAGAGTACCGGGGAACTGGCGGCGGAACTGATACGCTACCTGGATGGCCAGCCGGTTCGCGCGCACCGCGAGTCCTTCGCCGAGCGGGCCGCCCGGGTCTACGAGAAGTACCAGACTGCCATCATCCTGGTGCTCGCATACCTCGCCATGCGTCTGCTGTTTCTGGCCGCGAGGGGACTCTAAAGGACCGCCGCACAGACGGGTAATGGAACAGGGAAGGTCATCGTCCCGGTCATTCTCTCAAGGAGTCGCCGTCATGAGTAAACCGTTGCTGGGCCTGCTCCTCGGTGCGTTGCTCGGCGCGCTGGACGGACTCTCGGCGCTGGTTTCCGCGCCCGAGGTCGCCCCCCAGATCATGGGAATCATCATCGGCTCGATGGGAAAGGGTCTGGTCGCTGGGCTGCTGATCGGCTGGCTGTCGCGCAAGTACGACAACCTGGCCGTCGGCATCATCGGCGGTGTGCTCATCGCGGCGCTGTTCGCGCTTCCCTTCGCGCTCGGGAAGGACGCCCTCACCGGCAAGCGGTACTTCTGGGAGATCATGATCCCCGGCTCGATGGTCGGGCTGATCGTGGGGTATGCCACGCAGCGCTTCGGTCGCAGCCCCAGGGTCGCCTGACCAGAGGCGTCCACCCCGGCATCTACAACCAGGAGATCCGACATGCCACGTCCGATTCACTTCGAGATCCCCGCGGATAGTCCCGATCGCGCGATCGCGTTCTACAGCAGGGTGTTCGACTGGAAGTTCCAGAAGTGGGAAGGCCCGATGCCCTACTGGCTGGTCAGTACGGGAGGCGCCGGCCCTGGCATCGACGGCGGGCTGCATCCACGCGCGTTTCCAGGTCAGGGCCCGGTCAACACCGTGGACGTCCCCTCGTGTGATGTGTTCGTGAGCCGGGTCGAAGCGGCGGGAGGGAGAGTCGCGGTGCCGAAGATGGCCATTCCCGGCATAGGGTGGCTCGCCTACTGCAGCGATCCGGAAGGGAACACCTTCGGCATCATGGAAGCCGATCCGGCGGCGGGATGACAGCGATGGGCCGTCGGTGGGGATCGGCCGACCGAAGGCCCGCTGCCAAGACACGAGTCCCAGGGTTTCCGCGGGGATGAAGACCGGCTCGAAGTCTCACGAAGCCGCGCCGATCTTGAACGGCCCGATACGGGGTCGGAGCAGCTCTTCAGGGGGCGGTAGTGTATGACTCCGGCTCGAGCAGACCGTGCTGTTCGAGGTACCGACCCAGGTACTCCGCCACCATTCGGTTCCCCAGTACGGAGTAGTGCCCCGGGGCAAGAGAGCGGATAGGACAGCTGCCCACGCAGGGGTCGAACGCAGCCTGCAGATCGACATACTGGACGTTCAGGCTGTCGAAATGGTCCAGCAACGGCTGATAGAGCCGCGCTCTCCGGCCGACACGGCGCTGCAGGTCCTGCCGGCTGGGGAAGACGAGAATGAGGGGCCGTGCCCCGTCCGCCTTCACCTCCGCCACGAATGCATCGAACGTGGCTGCCGTGACCGCGAAGGCCTCGGCGTCGGTGTTGTAACGGCCGTCTCGAACGGATCGGCTTGATTAGCTGCCGCACTTGATGCAGGGTCAGCTTCAGCAGCCGAACTGACGGCAGCAGGTCCCAGCGAGAGCTTTTCGGCGGGAGCCGATAGAAGTAGTCGTGATCGCCCAGCTGGCGCAGCACAGTCGCCGGGTCTGCCATCAGTGTCTCATAACCCGAGAGCGCCCCGATCGGGTTCTTCTGCAGCGACAGTCGTCCCTCCCGAAGCACGAAGCGCGGCTTGCTGAGGGGCTGACCCGTGGCAGGGGAGTAGAAGGGGCGGTAGACATTGACGCTGCGTCTGATGTTCTTCGCTCATGTAGCCGATGAGCACCAGATGCGGCCGATAGCCGCGGCCATCCAGGCGATACCGGAGCAAGGCCTGGTCCAGTCCGTAACCGCCCACCCCGAAGTTCAGGATCTCCAGTCCCGGCCTGCTCCGGGCCAGCACTTCCGTCCAGACGTCTGCGTTGTCCACGCCGTCGCCGTGGGTGAACGAGTCACCGAAGGCCGCGACCCGCACCCTGCCCGGCGTCGGTGTGGGGGCGTACTCCCGATCCGCCCGGATGCCTTGCGCATTGGCCCGGTAATGGGGAGGGGCGGCGCCGTTGGGCTTGATGGTCCAGCCCAGCGCCGCGCTGTAGTCCTGGTAGGTGGTCGTTCCGTGCAGCAGCTGCTCGAGGATCTGGCGGTGCTTGTCGGAGAGCGTGGTCGTATTGATCGGTTCGTAGCGAATGCCACGGAGCTTCGCCAGGGCACCGAGTCCGAGCCAGCTGAACAGCTCCAGCGTCACCCAGACGGCGAGCATCAGGACCGCGTAGAAGACACCCTGTTTCATCCGGCCCTCCCTGCGGATGGTCTCGCGGTGCCCATGGTGGCGCCGAACTCGCCCACCCAGCCAGGTTGTGGTCTGCCACCGGCAATCGGAAGCCAGTGGATGGAGAAGTGCGCGGCGCTGCGATCGAGCCTCAGCTACTGAATCGAAACAGCAGCACATCGCCGTCCTGGACGACGTATTCCTTGCCTTCCGCGCGGGCGAGCCCCTGTTCTCTGGCCGGCTTCCAGCCACCCGCCCGCACGAAATCCGGGTAGGCCACGGTTTCCGCGCGGATGAAGCCCTTCTCGAAGTCGGAGTGGATGACTCCGGCCGCCTGCGGTGCCCGATCGCCGCGATGGATCGTCCAGGCGCGGACCTCCTTCTCACCCGCCGTGAAGTAGCTCTGGAGTCCGAGCAGGTGATACGCCGCGTGTGCCAGCCGGTCGAGTCCCGACTCGGTGGCGCCGAGCGAGGCGAGGAATTCCGCACGATCCTCCAAAGGCAACTCGGCCAGCTCGGCCTCGACCTTGCCCGAGAAGACTACGATATCGGCGATCTCGCTGTCGGCCGCAACTGCCGCCTTCAGCGCGTCGACGTGACGATTGCCGGAGGACAGCTCGCTCTCCAGCACGTTCGCGGCGTACAGCACCGGCTTCGAGGTCAGCAGGTTGAAGCCCCGATAGGCCGCGGCCTCTTCATCCGAGGGCGCGACGGAGCGCGCGGGGCTTCCCGCGGAGAGGGCTTCCTTCAGCGCCGTCAGGAGGCGGGTTTCGAGCTTCGCCTGGGCGTCGCCCGACTTGGCGGTGCGGGCGGTCTTGTCCAGCCGCTTCTCCACTCCGGCCAGGTCGGCGAGCTGGAGCTCGATGTTGATCACTTCGCGGTCCCGGGCCGGATCCACCGTGTTCATCACGTGCTGGACGTCGTCGTCTTCGAAGCAGCGGATCACGTGCACGATCGCGTCTACTTCCCGGATGTTGGCGAGGAACTGGTTCCCCAGGCCCTCCCCCTTGCTCGCCCCCTTCACGAGGCCGGCAATGTCCACGAACTCCACGGCAGCGGGCACGGTCCGCTCCGGCTTGACGATCCGGGCCAGCGCATCGAGACGGGGATCCGGGACGGTGACGACGCCGGTGTTCGGCTCGATGGTGGCGAAGGGATAGTTCGCGACCAGGGCGCCCGCGGAGGTGAGGGCGTTGAAGAGCGTCGACTTGCCGACGTTGGGGAGACCGACGATACCGAGGCGGAGCATGGATTCTCGTGCTGCTGACGGCTGGTGGCTGGCTGACGACTATTTGCTGTTGAAACGACTCATGGCCTGCTCGATGCCCTCGCCGATCCAGCACTCCACCGCTTCCGCCATCTGCGTGAGCAACTGGTCGAGCTCGCTGCGTTCGGTCGCGGAAAAACTGGCCAGCACGAAGTCCGCGGTATCACGGGTGTCCGCGGGCAGCGGACCGATCCCGATCCGCAGGCGGGCGTAGTCCTGCCTGCGCAGGCTGCCCTCGATGCTCTTCAGCCCGTTGTGGCCGCCGGCCGAGCCGGCGCCCCGCAGCCGGAACCGCCCCAGCGCCAGCGCGAAGTCGTCGACCAGCACCAGGAGGTCGCTGGCGGGGTCGAAGCCTGGAAGCGAACGAAGCGGGGCCAGGGCGGCCCCGCTCCGGTTCATGTACGTCTGCGGCTTGATCACCGCCACGTCGTGGCCCAGGACGCGGCCGCGGGTCTCCCGCGAGGCTGGCACCCGCTTGAACGGTGGCAGCTTCCACCGGCTCGCAAGGTGGTCCGCCATGAGAAACCCGGCATTGTGCCGGGTCGTCTCGTACTCCTGGCCGGGATTCCCCAGACCGACGATGGCGCGCAGTGCTCAGTCCTTCTTCTCGGCCTCTTCCTCGACCTTGGCCTTCCGGATGACCTCGGGCTCTGCGACCGGCTCGGCGGCGACCGGAGTCGGGGCCTCTTCCGTCCGCGGCGCCACGATCGAGCAGATCGGGAGACTGCCGTCGTTGAGGATCTCGACCTTGGGGAGCTTCACGTCGCGCACGAATAGCGACTTGCCGATGCCCAGCAGCGTGACGTCGAGGTCGACCCGCTCCGGGATGTCGGCCGGGAATACCCGGATTTCCAGGCGATGGAGCACCTGATCGAGGATCCCGCCGAAGTTCCGGACCCCGTCGGCCGTGCCGACGAGATGCACCGGTACTTCGAGGGTGATCTTCTCATCGGCGCTGACCTCGTACAGGTCGAGATGCAGCACCTCGGTGTTGCGCAGCGGGTTCCGCTGGATATCGCGGATGAGCGCCTTCACGGGCGCGCCGCCGTCGACGGTGACGTCGAGGATCGTGCTTCCGGCGCTGCTGATGCCGGCCAGCAGCTTGCCGAGCGCTGCGCGATCGACGCTGAGTGACTCGGGGGCGCGGTTGTGCCCGTAGATGACCGCGGGGATCTTGCCGTCGCGGCGGAGGGTACGGGCGGCGCCCTTACCGGTGCCGGCCCGGCTTGCTACCTGGAGAGTGGCCTGGTGTGCCATGGGTCCTTGGTCCTTCGCTCAGGGGCGGCCGATGTGCCGCCCGTACAGGGCGGCCGCTACGCCGCCCGTTGTCAATCGAACAGCGAACTGACCGACTGGTCGCTGTGCGTATAGCCGATCGCCTTCGCCAGCAGCGGGGCGATCGAGAGAATCTTCAGCCGGTCGAACTTCCGCTCCGGGGGCAGGAGGACGGTGTTCGCCACGGCCACTTCGGTCACCGGACTGTTCATCAGGCGCTCGACCGCCGGCCCGGACAGCAGCCCGTGGGTCGCGCAGCAGTAGATGTCCTCGGCGCCCAGCCGCTTCAGGGCGTGGATCGCCTCCGACATCGTGCCGCCGGTGTCGATCATGTCATCGGGGATGATCACGTCCTTCCCCTTGACCTCGCCGACCACGTTCACCACCTCCGCCACGTTGGCCGAAGGCCGGCGCTTGTCGATGATTGCCAGGGTGGCATTCAACCGCTTGGCGAAGCCGCGGGCCATCTTGGCCCCCCCGACATCCGACGCCACGACCACGAGATCACGCAACGACTTCTGCCGGTAGTGGTTGATGAACACCGGCGCAGCGTAGAGATGGTCCACCGGCAGGTCGAAGAACCCCTGCATCTGGTGGGAGTGGAAATCCATCGCCAACACCCGCTCCGTCCCCGCCACCGTCACCATGTTGGCCATGAGCTTGGCGCTGATGGCGACACGGGGCTGATCCTTGCGATCCTGCCGGGCGTACCCGAAGTATGGAATGACCGCGGTGATTCGTGCCGCGCTCGCCCGGCGTGCCGCGTCGATCAGCAGCAGCAGCTCAATCAGATTCTCTGCCGGGGGATTGGTCGGCTGAATGACGAAGACATCCCGCCCCCGAACGTTTTCGTCGATCTTGACGAAGATCTCGCCGTCGGAGAACCGCTTTACCGTCACCTGACAGAGCGGCTGGCCGATGTGTGCAGCGACCTCCTCCGCGAGCGGCCGGTTGGCCGATCCGGAGAGCAAAAGCATCTGGCTCCGCTGCAGAAATTCACTCATGGCAATAGCCCCCAAAACTAGCCGGGGGTGGAGGTTGGGTCAACTGGAGCACATCGGGCTCACCTGGGGATCGGGGCCCGTCTGCGCCCGGAAGGGAGTTGGCCCCGGTGGATTCGAACCACCATTCGCAGATCCAAAGTCTGCTGTCCTGCCATTGGACGAGGGGCCAGTGAGCGGGAAACGTAAGGGAAGGGCAGGGGCGGTGAAAGGTGAACGCCAGCGCACCCGCCCTACGGCGGTTCGGTCGAGGCGACAGGCGGGGCGGCGGCCAGGGTTTCGACGGGAATGATCTGGCCCAGTCTGGGGTTGAGGGCCATCCGGGCGTCGTCCCGGTCCCGGGAACTGCGGTAGATCGCGAAGATGGTCGAGCCGGAGCCACTCATACGGCAGAGGAGCGGATGGGTCGTGGCGATCGCCTCGAATGCCTGTTTGAGCTCAGGGTGCCGGCCAAAGAGGGCGAACTCGAAATCGTTCCCGCCCAACCGGGCGACGCTGCCCCAGCTCGCCAGTCCGTCCAGCTCCATGGCCACCGCGCCGCGGCGTCCGATTCCCTGGCGGGCCACATCCACCATCCGGTAGGCCTCGGGGGTGCGCACTCCCAGCGGGGGTACCACCAGCAGGGCTGGCGCCGCCGGCAGGGGGGCGAGGCGGAGCAACCGCTCGCCATGCCCCCAACCGAGGGCGAGAGGGGCACCGGCCACGAAGAACGGGACGTCGCTGCCGAGGCGCCCCGCAAACTGCAGCAGCTCGTGCCTGGGCACGGCATTGTTGGCGAGCTGATTGGTCGCGATCAGCGCCGCGGCGGCGTCGCTGGATCCTCCGCCCAGCCCGCCGCGGACCGGGATCCGTTTGGTGAGACTCAGGTGCACGCCGAAGCGGTCACCGCTGGCGCCGAGCACCAGTTGGGCCGCCCGCACCGCGAGATTCTGCTCGGCCGGGCCACAATCGGCGCCGAGGACCTCGATCGTCACTCCGCGTGCCGGGCGCCGTTCGACCCGCAGGGTATCGTGCAGGCTGAGCAGGCAGAAGAGCGTTTCGATGCCGTGGAATCCGTCTTCCTCCCGTGCCAGCACCCGCAGGAACAGGTTGAGCTTGGCGTGGGCCCCGAGCTCGACCGCGGGAATCACGGCTCGCCTCGGCGCAGGGAGCCGAGGCCGAGGTTGGTGCGGAAGATCGACCACGCACCGAGCAGCGTGATGGGCAGGAAGGTGGTGACGTGGTAGGTGAGCGCGTAGGCCGCCGCGAGGTTCTTGTCGACCTCGTACAGCCCGAGCAGCAGGATGATCGGAGCCTCGAATACGCCGACGTAGCCGGGCGAGGACGGGAGCGCGATCCCGAACATGATCAGCCCCTGCATCAGCAGGGCAACCGAGTAGTCCGCCTGGATGCCGAATGCGATGAACATGACGTAGAACGAGAGCGCCGACACGCCCCAGATCGCGAAGGACCACAGGGCCACGCCCGCGACCCGGCCCGGCGAGCGGAGCACGGAGAAGCCGTGACGCACCCCCTCGATGATCCCGACCAGCCTGGCGGCGAGCTTCTCCGATGGGACGATCCTGCGGACGACCTGCTCGGCGAAGAGCGGGAAGGCGACGACGAGCCCGGCCACGACCAGGCCGAAGAGCGCCGCGATCCCGCCGAAGGTGACGATGTTGGCCACTCGGCCGGAGAGCTCGCTCTCGGGGAGGCGTGCGGTGAGCAGGCCGATGGCGAGGAGAGCCACCACGGTGATCGCGTCGAACAGCCGCTCCACGGCGATGGAGGCCAGCACCGAGGTGAATCGGGTGCCGGTCAGCTTCGCCGCCGCGAGCGTCCGCACCACCTCGCCCATGCGGAGCGGCAGGACATTGTTGGCCATGAAACCCATGGCGATGGAGTGCCAGAGTGGTGCCGTCTTCAGCTTCCGTCCGTCATCTCCGTGAAGCAGGAGCTGCCAGCGGAAGATGCGCAGCGGAAAGGTCGCGGTTGCCAGCGCGACCCCGAGCATCATGGGAGCGAGGCGCGCCCCACGGACGAATTCCAGCACTTCGTGCCACTGGATTCCACGGAGCGAGAAGTAGAGCAGGACGGCGGAGATGGCGATCCCGACCAGGACCTGCCAGACAGGGGCGCGCCGCGTCGGGGCGGGAGACGTCAATGGGGGCTCAGTCAGCGATAGCGAGCTCGACGAGGTCGAGCAGTTCCTCGAGGAGCGGCTGTACAGCGCTCCTCGATTCGGAGGTGGACCAGGCGGCCCGGATCTGACGGCGGAGTGCGTCCGCCCGTTCGAGCGCGGAACGTCCGTGATAGAGCAGCGCCTCAATGTCCACGATGGGCGGCTCGGGTGCGGCGAGTGGTGCCGCCACGGCGGGCGCCGCTGCCGGCTCCGCCTCGAGCGCGGGCTCGGGATGGAGCACGACAATGGCGAGCTCCTCATAGGCGGTGAAGCTTGACGCAAGGTCCCACGCCTCCCGTGTCACGAGGCTGCCTCGTACCGGCCGGGCCGCCACGGTGGGCTCGGCCGCCGGCGCCATCACCGGTGCGGTCACGGGAATGGCGACTGCCGCCGCCGGAAGATCCGGGGCGAGTGACTCGATCGGGACCACATCCGCGTCGTCCACGACGACTGCGTCCGCCACCGGGGCGATGCCCAGGAGATCCAGGGTGGCAATGAACTCCTCAAAGGCGGCCGCCAGGGTCCCCGGCTGGGTGACCTCGGTGAATCCGCGCAGGCGCTGGCCCGCCTCGCGGATGAGGCCGGCGAAGCGGGCGGCCTCGCTGGCGGCGGCGCCGCGACTCACAGCCCCGCGGGCAGACACCGAGAACGTGTCGACGATGACATCGAGACCTGCCGGCAGGCCCGTGGCGAGCGTGCGCAGGTCGGCGAGGAGCAGGTGGAGGCGCAGGTCCCGCTGGGCGGAGGTCGTCGCTTCGGCGATCTCGTCGGCGGCCTGGCACAAGTGCTCGCCACGGCTGACGACGGCCGCCGCGCTCATCGCGGGGGCCACGACGGCGCGCGGGGCAGTGCCCCGCTGCACGACACCTTCCTCCCCAGCGTAGAACAGCGCCTCAATCGGGACGACGGGCTGTTCCTGCGCGTCGGGGGCCAGCAGCAGTTCGGCGAAGCGGCGGAACTCGGCGGCTTCCGCGTCGGGCCGGCCGTCCACGGCGATGTCCCGCGCGGAGCGGGCCAGGGCCGCGGCGGCCGCGTCGAGACGGGCGCCACCTTCCTTTGGAGGCAGTTCGAGGCGACTGAGACTGGTGACGGTGCGTTCGATCCCATCCAGCAGGTCGGGCAGCGGAGGGAAGTCGGCCAGGGCCGCGAGGCCGCGCAGCGGCTGCATCCGGCGCGAGAGGGCCTGGAGCGATTCCGGGGCGGCGGCGCCGCTCTTCAGCCCTCGCGCGGCCTGATCCAGCACGCTGCCCAGTGCCGCGGACTCCCGCGCCAGGAATACCCGCACGCCGGTTTCCGTGGCGGCGGGGGTCGGCGCGGTGATCGGCCTGGAGGCGCTGCCCGCCGCCTGTTCGAGTTGCAGGGCCAGCCGCTCGGAGCGCGCCGTGTCGTCGGGCGTCCAGGTGCGCACCCGTTCGATCAGCGTGCGCAGGATATCCACGGCTTCCCGGCTCAGCGCAGCAAGGTTGGCGTCCCACGGGCGCCGTCCGTCACGGTACCCCCGCACCAGATGCTCGAGCCCGTTCGCCGCGCGAGCGATCCCCTGCTGATTGGCCATGAGCGCGCTGCCGCGGAGCGCCCGGGTGAATCGCACCAGTTCGTCGCCGTTGGGTTCGGTGACGGTCGCGGCCAACCCCGCGAGGCGGTCGAGGTACTCGCCCGCTTCGAGTGCGAAGAAGTCTTCTATCCCGAGCGGCTGGCTCATGGCATCGTAGGGGCCGGGGTCCCGGTTACGGGGAAGTCTGCGCGCCTCGGGGTTCCTCCGATCGCTCCACGCTCGGATCTCGAAACCCCCGGCCCCTTAGTGTAGGAGCCGACCCAGCGCAGGTCAAATCGCGACACGGGCCGCGTCGACAAGCCGGCGCATCTCCGCGACCGCGGCCGCCATGCCCGTCATCACCGATCGACTCACGATACTGTGGCCGATGTTGAGCTCCTCGATGTCGGCGATGGCGGCGACCGGCGTGACGTTGCGATAGGTGAGGCCGTGCCCGGCATGCACCGCGAGGCCGAACTCGCGCCCGAGGCGGGTGGCAGCGAGCAGCTCGGCGAGGGCCGCATCGGCCGCCGGCCAGGCGTGGGCATAGCGCCCGGTATGCAGCTCGATCGCCGGCACACCGAGCTCACGGGAGCGCTCCAGACTCTCCCGGGTGGGGTCGATGAACAGGCTTACGCGGGAGCCGACCGCGCTCAATCGGGCGATGACATCGTGGAGTCGGCCGAGGTTCCGGGTGAGATCGAGCCCGCCCTCGGTGGTGACCTCCTCGCGCCGCTCGGGGACCAGGGTCGCCTGGTACGGCTTCAGCCGGCAGGCGAGGGCGACGATCTCCTCGCTCGTGGCCAGCTCGAGATTCAGCGGCGTGGTGAGGCTCGAGGCGAGCCGCACAATGTCCTCGTCCTGCATGTGGCGACGATCCTCCCGCAGATGTGCCGTGATTCCATCGGCGCCGGCGGACTCGGCCAGTCGCCGCGGCGGCGATCGGATCGGGCTCGTCGGTTCGACGCGCCTGTCGCACGGTCGCGACGTGATCGATGTTGACGTAGAGCCGCATCGGCGTCATTGCCCGCTCCAGTAGCCTCGTTTATGTTGCGCCCTTCGATTCCCGCTCGGCAGGAGGGCTGCTTGTCCCACCGATTCGTACCCGGTTTTCTGCTGCTCGCGCTGGCCTGTGGCGGCGGCCCATCGAGCCCGCTCCCGCAGGATTCCGCTACCACTCCTGAAGGCGCCGTCCGCAACTTCATGCAGGCGGTGGCGGACAGCAACGTCAACCGGATGGGCCGCTATTGGGGTACCAGCCGCGGCCCGGCATCGGAGGTGCATCACCCCGCGGACTACGAGCAGCGGCTGGTGATCACCCAGGCCTACCTGCGGGACTCCCCATTCCGAGTGATGCGTTCGGATCAGGTCGGCAGCGACGCGAACCGGCAGATCGTTCAGGTGGATCTGGATCGTTCCGACCCCGGCGGGAAGCGCTGCACCCGCAGCGTACCCTTCACCGTCATCAGGGTTGGGAAGTCCGGCTGGATCGTGACGTCCATCGACCTGACCCTCGCCGGAACTCCAGGCCGAGCCTGCCTGGAGAAGAAGGCCGGGCTCTGAATCGCCGCTATTCCGTCAGTTCGATCAGGATGCCCGCGGTGCTCTTGGGGTGAATGAAGGCGATCCGGTGTCCCCCGGCACCGCGCCTCGGGGTGTCGTCGACCATGCGGTATCCGGCGGCCCGGCAGGCCGCGAGGGCCCGATCGAGATCCGGGACGCGGTAGCAGACGTGATGAATGCCGGGGCCGCGCCTGGCGAGGAACTTGGCGATCGGACTCTCCGGCGACTGCGGCTCGAGCAGCTCGACTTCGGAGCCGCCGAAGGGCAGCGAAACGATCCGGGCGCCATCCGCCTCTTCGGGGTGGCGGGGGGCAAGACCCAGGACATCGCGATAGAAGGCCAGCGCCCCCTCGATGCTCTCGACGGCGACTCCGATATGGGCGATGACGGGACGGTCGGTCACGGGCGGTCGGTGTGGAGTGGCAAGCGAAGGATTCCCTGGCGTGGCCGCGGCCGCGCCGTGCTCAAGATATTCGGAAAGGATCAGGAACGCATGGCCAGCGCGAATGTCGTGCATGTGACGGACAAGGATTTCTCTGCCCAGATCGAGCAGGCCAAGGGCTTGGCGATCGTGGACTTCTGGGCCGTATGGTGCGGACCCTGCCAGGCGATCGCGCCGGTGATCGATCAGGTCGCCGACCAGTATGCCGGCAAGATCAAGGTCGCGAAGCTCGATACCGACACCAACCAGAACACCGCGGTCCGCTTCAACGTCCGCTCGATTCCGACGATCATGCTGTTCAAGGATGGCAAGCACGTCGACACCATCATCGGCGCCGACCCGCGGATCAAGAGCATACTCGAAGGAAAGATCCAGCAGCATCTGGGGTAGGCTCGGCCAGCATCCTGCCGGCTCGCAGGAAACGATGGTGGAGGGGGTGCCCGCGGTTGCGGGTGCCCCCTTCTGGCGTGGCCCCGGGTCGGGGCGCCCGGCGCTCTCCGGGTCCTGCACTTACCTTACACTTCATGCCTCCCGCTGCGCCTCCAGCCACCCTTTACGTCGTGGCCACCCCGCTCGGCAACCTGGGTGACCTTTCTCAGCGGTCAGCGGAAACCCTGCGACGAGTGCCGGTGGTCGCGGCGGAGGATACCCGTCGCGCGATGGGACTGCTCTCCCATCTCGACGCGCACCCGAAGGTCCTGAGCTTCCATGCGCACTCGCCGGAGCGGCGGCGGGACCTGCTGCTCGAAATCCTCCGCGACGGCCGCGACGTCGCCCTGGTGACCGACGCCGGGACTCCCGGTGTCAGCGATCCGGGTGAGTCGCTGGTGGCGGCGGTGCGGGCAGCCGGCTTCGGGGTCGTCCCCCTGCCCGGACCCTCGGCCGTGACGACGGCGCTGTCGGCCGCCGGGCTCCCGGCCGACCGGTACCTCTTTCTGGGCTTTCTCCCGCGAAAAGGCCGGGAGCGGGAGCGGCTGCTCCGGGAAGCGGCGGCGTCGTCCTGGACGGTGGTGTTCTATGAAGCGCCGCCCCGGCTGGCGGACCTGTTGGAGGACCTGGCGGAAACCGCGGGGGGCGATCGGGAGGCGGTCGTCGCCCGTGAACTCACCAAGGTCTTCGAGGAATTCCGCGGCGGAACCCTGGGGGAACTCGCTCCGTACTACCGGGAGACGCCGCCGCGCGGCGAGATCACGGTCGTGTTGGCCGGTCGCCCCGCCGAATCTGCGCCAGGCCCATCCACGGTCGACGTGGCCGAGCGGGCCCGGGTGCTGCTCGCGGGCGGCGTCACCCGCAAGGAAGCGGTCCAACTGCTGGTGACGGAGCTAGGTGTTCCCCGCAATGAGGCCTACCGCATCGTGACCTCCCTCGGATGAAACCGCTCCGGAGGTGCACCGCCCGCTTGCAGGCTGGCGCGGCGCTCGGCGTCGCGCTCGCGGCGTGGAGCGCGAGCGGTGGCCTGGCGCAGGAGCGGCCCTCCGAGGCGCCAGCGACGATGACCATCGGGCGATTGCACTACGATGGAGGCGGGGACTGGTACGCCAATCCTTCCAGCCTGCCCAATCTGCTCCAGGCAATCGCCACCCGGACCCGGCTCCGGGTCGCGCCGCGGGAGCGGGTGGTGAGGCTGGTGGACGACGAAATCTGGTCGGTGCCGTACCTTCACATGACCGGACACGGCAACTTCCATCTGGGCGATGCCGAGCTGGTGGCCCTCCGCCGCTGGCTCCTGCAGGGGGGCTTCCTGCACGCGAGCGACAACTACGGGATGGACGAATCGTTCCGGCGCGAGATGGCGCGGCTCTTCCCGGACCATCCGCTGACCGAGGTGCCGCTGGACCATCCGATCTATCACCTGGTCTACGACTTCCCGAAGGGTCTCCCCAAGATTCACGAGCATGACGGCAAGCCGGCCCAGGGTTTCGGGATCTTCCTCGACGGTCGCCTCGCGGTGTTCTACGACTATCAGTGCGATCTCGGCGACGGTTGGGAGGACTTCGACGTCCACAAGGATCCGCCGGAGAAGCACGAGGCCGCGCTCCGCATGGGCGTGAATCTCTTCGCCTATGCGGTGGGCTATGGCGGTGCCACGCCATGAGCCGGACCGGGACGGTGCTCGCCTCCATGCTGGGAGGTTTCCGGCGGCTGAGCCTCCTCGGCTGGGCGGGGCTCGGCATCGGCGGACTCGCGCTGCTGCTTGGTGGGGCGGCGTGGGGAGCGCGACTCGGTTGGTTCGGCCAGCCTTGGTGGGTGCTTGCGGCATGGGGAGCGGCCCTCGTGCTCGGCACGGTGGTGCTGGGCCTTGCGCTTCGCGGCTGGCAACGGCTCTCGCCGGCCTGGCTGGCCGATGCGTTCGAAGCCGCAGGTTTTCGGCGGGGCGCGCTTCGGGGTCACCTCGAGCCGGCTGCGGCCGGGACCAGCGACGCGCTGCTGGCGGTTGCAGACCAGCGTCAGGCGGAGGATCTCGCCGCGCGCGCACCGGGGCTGCTCGCGGCCCTGAAGCAGCCATTGCAGCGGCGCGCGATCCAGGGCGCGGTCGTGACGCTCGCGGGTGTCGCGCTGCTGGGCACCGCCCGCCCGACACACGGACCGTCGGCGCTGCTGTGGCGGCCGCTCGAGGCCTGGTCGGCCACGGTGTCCCCGCTGCAACTGCGCCTCAGCAGTACGGAAGTCGAGCGGGGAGGCACGGTGGAGGTCAGCGTCCTGGCCCGCGGGCGGCAACACGCCATCCTCTGGCTGCGGGCGCCGGGCGAGTCCTGGCGCGGCCAGGGGATCACCCTCGATTCGGCCGGGGCCGCCACCAGCTCGCTCGGGCCGCTGGAGAGCGATCTCTTCCTCCGTCTGTCGAGCGGAGGACGGAGTTCCGATACGATGCAGGTGCGGGTCCGCAATCCGGCGTTCCTCGGCACGCTGAGTGTGATGGCCCGCTATCCGCGGTACCTCGGACTGGAGGATGAGCCGATCCCCACCCGGGGAGACACCGTCGTGGTACCGGAGGGGACGCGCCTCGAAACTCGGGGGGAAGCGACCGCCCCTCTCGAAGGAGCCGGCTGGTCCGCCGGCAGAAGCCGGGCTCCCCTGAAAGTGGAGGGGGCACGCTTCACCGGAGTGTTCACGCCGGGCGGCACCCGAACCTGGGAGCTCAGGCTGGTCACCGCATCGGGCACCCCGCTGGCCGGAGACACTGTACGGATTCCCATCGTGACCGTACCCGACAGCGCCCCGCGGGTGGAGGTGCCGGTACCGGGTGCGGACACGCTGGTACCGCTCACGCTCCGGGTGCCGGTGGTCATCGATGCGCAGGATGACCATGCGCTCAGCAGAGTCACGATCGAGAGCCGGCGGATCAGCCGGCTGGGGTTCGGGGATCCCCCGCGGATCGAAAACGTGGTTCTGCCGGAGGGCGCGCGGGACCGGGCCATCCTGCCGTACGAACTCGATCTCAATCAGCGCGGGCTGCTCCCGGGCGACAGCGTCCGCTTCTTCGTTCGGGCCGGCGACAACGCCCCCGCCTCGCATGTGACACAGTCCAGGGAGTACCTGCTCCGGCTGCCGACGCTGAGCGAGATCCGCGAGGCGACGCGGGAAACCGCGACCCTGGTGAGCCGACGGCTGGACAGCATCGCCCAGGCCTCGGGCAAGCTCGAGCGTCAGACGGAGGACCTGTCACAGGAGCGTCCCCGGGCCGGCAAGGATCAGAGTCAGAGCGGGAGTACCGATGAGTCGCTCAGTTTCGAGAACGCCAAGCGGGCCGAGAACGTCGCCGAATCACAGGAGGAGCTGCTCCGCCAGGCGGAACAGGTCAAGGACGCGATCAAGGCGCTGCAGCAGAGCGCCGAGGCGGCCGGCTTGAACGACCCGGCATGGCAGCAGCGGCTGAAGGAGATCCAGGACCAGCTGGAGCGGGCGTTGACGCCGGAGCTTCGGGACCGACTGGCGGAGCTGCAACAGGCGCTAAAGGAACTGGATCCGGATCGGGCCCGGGACGCCCTGGAGAAACTGGCGGAGGCCCAGAAGGAACTGCGGGACGCACTCGAACGAAGCCGGGAGCTGTTCAAGCGGGCCGCCATCGAAGGTGACATGGCCAACCTCACCGCGGAGGCGAAGGACCTGGCCGCGCAGCAGCAACAATGGAATCAGCAGGTGCCGGCGCTGGACTCTACGCGGGCCACGCGAGAGGAGCAGGCGCTCGCCAGCCGGGCCGACTCCCTCAGCGCTGCGCTGGACCGGTTGGCGAAGGATCTGGCCGACGAGAATGCCGAGCGCCAGCAGGCGGCGGAGCAGACGTCGGAGCAAGCGAGGCAGGCCGCGCAGCAGATGCGCGAGGCCTCGAAGTCAGCGGGCAAGGGGAAGAAGGCCGAGGCCAAGCAGCAGGGACAGCAGGCCTCGCAGAAGCTCGATCCGCTGGGTGATCAGCTTGCCGAGCAGCGCCAGGAGCTCCAGCAGGACTGGCGAGAGGAAGTAATGAAGGAGCTCGACCAGGTCCTGGGGGACGCGAGTCGGCTGGCCGAGCGGCAGCTCAAGGTGGGCGACGCCCTCCGCCGCGGGGATGCGCACGGCCCAGGTCCGATCGGAACAGGGTGCCGTCGAAGAGGGTGTGGAACGGCTTCTCGAGCAGGTCAAGGAGGTCAGCGGGAAGAACGCGCTGGTGTCGCAGCAATCGAGCGTGGCCCTGGCCGCTGCGCGCGACGCGATGCAGAAGGGCCGGGAGGCGTTGTCGACTGCGGCGCCGAACCCTCGTGAGGCTGGGCGCCGCGCCGGGGAGGCGGTGGATGCGCTGAACTCGGCCGCCTTCACGCTGCTGCGGAGCCGGGGCTCGGTCGAGGGCTCGCAGAGCGGGTCGGGACTGCAGGAGGCGATGGAGCAGATGAGCCAGATGGCCCAGCAGCAGGGGCAACTGGGTCAGCAGGCTGGTGGGTTGCTGCCCATGATGGGGCAGGGGGGCGGGCCGCAGGAGCAGCTCCGGCAACTCGGGGCGCAGCAGCGGGCGCTGGCCGAGCGACTGGAGCGGATGCGGGCGGGAGGACAGATGCCCGGCGCCGCCGACATGGCGCAGGAGGCGAAGGATCTGGCGCGAACCCTGGAGGCGGGGCGGCTCGATCGGCAGACGGTGGAACGGCAGGAGCGGTTGTTCCGGCGGATGCTCGATGCCGGCCGCACCCTGCAGGGTCAGGAGCAGGACGAGAAACAGGAACGGCAGAGTACGACGGCCAAGGATGACAGCGTCCGGCTTCCCCCGGCCCTTCGCACCAGGCTCCAGGGCAACGACCCGCTGCTCCGGCTCCCGTCATGGGAGGAGTTGCAGCAACTCTCCCCCGAGGATCGCCGCCGGGTGGTGGAGTACTTCCGCCGCCTGAGCGAGAAGGCGAGCGCCCCGAAGTGAGGCACGGAGCAACGGACGCGCTGGGAGGCCGGCCGCGATCGCCCGCCGCACAAGCGACACGGGGTGCGGCCTTTCTCGTTCTGTTCCTTTCCGCCGCGCCACTCGCCGCTCAGGACCTGATGTCCCGCGCCTTCGACCTGGAGCGCCGAGGCAACTATGCCCAGGCGGCGGAACTCTACCGCGCCGTGCTGAAGGACAAGCCGGCAGAGGTGACGGCGCTGCTCGGACTGGAGCGGGCACTCACGCCGATCAACCGGCTCGCCGATCTCCTGCCGGCGGTGCAGGCGGCGTTGGCGACGGATCCCGCGCCGGTGGCCGTCTACGGGTTAGGCCTGCGCGCCTACGCTGCGGCGAATCTCCTCGACAGCCTGCCGAGGCTGGTGGATCTCTGGGCGCGTGCCGCACCAGGCGATGAGACACCATACCGCGAGTGGGCCGTCGCGGCGCTGCAGCGGCGGGATCGCGGCATGGCCCGTCGGGCGTACCAGCTCGGCCGCGAGCACCTCGGCAAGCCGGATGCGCTGGCGGCCGAGATGGCTCAGCTGGCGATCGCTGAGGAAGACTGGCCGGCGGCGGTGCGGGAGTGGGCCCGTGCGGTGCGCCAGTTGCCGGGATACCGGTCTTCCGCGACGACGGCGCTTGGCACCGCACCGGTGCGGGTGCGACCCGACATCCTGCGAGCCCTGGACAGGGAGTCGGGGGCGGGGCCGGCGCGCATTGCGGTGGACCTCCGGGCGCGCTGGGGGGATCCGCTTGGCGCGCTCGAGTCGTTGCTTGGCGCACTGCCTCCGCAGGCGCCAGAGCAGCTCGATGTGCTGCAGGGATTCCTGGAGCAGGTGAGACTCGAGTCCACGCCGCCGTACCTGCAGGCACAGGCCCGCACGCTCGAGGCGATCGCGGACCGGTGGAACAACCCGCCGCAGCGCTCCCGCTTCCGGCTCGAGGCCGCGCGCGCCTTCGTTGCCGCGGGCGACCGGCCGGCGGCGCGCCGGATGCTGACCCAGATCGCGGGCGACGCCGCGAGCGGGCCGGCTGTGCAGGCGGGCGCGACCGCCACCCTGATCGACCTCCTAGTAAAGGAAGGGAAGACCGAGGAAGCCTCCGCCCAGCTGGAGCGGTATCGCGGCGTGCTGCCGGTGGATGACTTCCTGCGCCTCAGGCGCGCAGTGGCGGCGCGGTGGGGACAGTCGGGCGAGATCGCGCGGGCCGAGTCGCTGCTGGCGGCGGACAGCAGCGTTGAGGCGCTCGCCCTCCAGGGCAGGTTCCGATTGTATGTGGGTGATCTCAAGGGCGCCTCCGAATTCTGGAAGCAGGCCGGCCCCTTCGCAGGGACGCGGGAGGAGGCGACCGAGCGATCCGGATTGCTGGCGCTGATTCAGCCGATCGGTCCGGACACTCTGGTGCCGTTCGGCGCGGCGCTGCGCCTGCTCGATGGCGGAGACACCGTGCAGGCCGCCAAGGGGTTTGAGCAGGTCGCCCTCACCCTGCCCGCAAACGCGGGGCGGTCGGAGGTCACCCTCTATGCGGGCCGGCTGTACGCGATGGCGAACCAGCCGGCGGACGCCGAGCGGGTGCTTCGTCTGGCGGTCGCGAAGGATGCCCCGGCGACATCGGCGGCGGCGCTGCTCGAACTCGGACGCCTGCTGCTCGCGGCGGATCGCGGCGACGAGGCGACCCGGGCACTGGAGCAGATGATCCTCGACTATCCCACCAGCGCCCTCGTCCCGCAGGCCCGCCGGCTGCTGGATCAGGCGCGCAACGCGGTGCCTCGCACATGAAGCGACGCGACTTTCTTGGCGCACTGGGTGGTCCGCTGATCCTCGGCCTCACCGGGTCGGCGCTCTGGCGGTCACGCCTCCATGGCCTGATCTCGGCGCCCTGGCTGCTGGTGCCGATGGACGATGCGCAGTCGGACCATCTGAAGGCGTACGGGGTGACCTACCGGGTCCTGGAGCGCGGCGCCAAGGCCGAGTGGTTCCTCAACTATCGCGGCGGCTCCTTCCTGATCCCCGGCGACGCGGCGACCACCCGGGATGCCGCGCTGGCCGGGGTGACCTGCGAACCGGTGAGCGAGGGGCGTGTCACCGACATCAAGGCGGAGATCAAGCAGGGCAACATGGACGCGATCCCGCTGGAGAAGCCGCCCAAGGTGGCCGTCTACGCGCCACCGAACGCTTCGCCGTGGGACGATGCCGTCACGATGGTGCTCGACTACGCGGGGATCAAGTTCGACAAGATCTGGGACGCCGAAGTGATCGGGAAGGGATTGGTGAAGTTCGACTGGCTGCATCTGCACCACGAGGACTTCACGGGACAGTACTCCAAGTTCTATCTGAACTATGCCGGCGCGCCGTGGCTGGCCGACATGGTGCAGCGCAACCAGGGGATGGCGAAGCAGCTCGGCTTCCCGAACGTGCCAGCCGAGAAGCGGGCCGTGGCCCACGAGATCCGGAGTTTCGTGAACCGGGGTGGGTTCCTGTTTGCGATGTGCACGGCGACCGAAACGCTCGACCTGGCCCTCGCCAGCGATCATGCCGACATCGCGGCCTCCTACGCCGACGGCACCCCCATGGACCCCGATGCCTCGCGCAAGATGGACTGGAGCCAGGCACTGGCATTCCAGAACGCGCAGCTGGAGCTGTCGCCGAACATCCCCGCCTTTTCCGATATCGACGGGCACCAGGTCAACAGTCTGGATCGGCGGCAGCCCCTCGGCGCATTCAAGCTGTTCAATTTCAGCGCCACCATCGATCCGGTCGCCACGATGCTGGTGCAGAATCACCGCGACGTGATCCCCGACTTCTACGGTCTGACGACTTCGTTCACCAAGCATACGCTCAAGCCCTCCGCGACGATCCTCGCCGACGAAGCGGGCGCGAACTGGGTGAAGTACATCCACGGCGAGCTGGGACAGGGAACCTGGACGTTCTACGGCGGGCACGATCCCGAGGATCCTCAGCATCAGATCGGCGACCCGCCGACCGATCTCTCCCTTCACCCGCACTCGCCGGGGTACCGGCTCATCCTCAACAACGTGCTGTTCCCGGCGGCCAAGAAGCGGGAGCTCAAGACCTGAGGCCGGCCCTCCCCCCGGGGGCGGGGAGTCCCCCACCCCCCGGTTATCTTCCCTGCTCCTTCAGATGGCTGACGACCGACGGCTGATGGCGCAAAGTCCCCGCATTCCCTCCGACGTTCAGCAGCAGCTCGCCACCGACATCGCCGCCGCCGGCGGGCGCGAGGTGTCGTTCGTCGCGTCGGTGGACGCCGCGGGCCGGCTGACCGCGGTGCGGACGGTGGCGCGGGGCACCGTCGACCGGGTGCTGGCCCTGCCCGGGGTGGCCACCCGCGGTGAAATGCTGCTCCATAACCATCCGAGCGGCATGCTCGAACCCTCGATGGCCGATCTCTCGGTGGCCGCCCGGCTGCACGACGGCGGGGTGGGCTTCGGCATCGTCAACAACGAGGGTGACGAGCTCTATGTCGTCGTCGAGGTGCCCCGGGCCCGTGGCGAGGTTCGCCTCGATACCTTCGAGGTAGTCGCGGCGCTCTCGGAACGGGGCGCGGTCGCGAAGCAGATGGGTGCGTACGAGGACCGGCCCAGCCAGCGCGACATGGCAGCGTACATCGCCGACGCGTACAACGACGGCGGCGTGCTGCTGCTGGAGGCCGGGACCGGGATCGGCAAATCATTTGCGTATCTCGTTCCCGCCCTGGCGTGGGCCCGCGCGAACGGCGAGCGCACCGTGATCAGCACCAACACCATCAACCTGCAGGAGCAGCTGATCGGCAAGGACCTGCCGCTGCTGCGCGAGGCCCTCACCACGGACGACCGGACGCCGACCTTCGCGATGCTGAAGGGCTGGCGCAACTACCTGTGCCTCGCCCGGCTGCACCAGGCGGTCGGCTCCCAGCGCTCGCTGCTCGAGCCGGACAAGTACGACGAGCTGCAGGGGCTCATCGCCTGGGCGGGGCACACCTCAGACGGCACACTCGCGGATCTGCCGGTGACGCCGAGCAGCGAGGTATGGGACGAAATCAGCGCCGAGGCCGACCTCTGTCCCCGGCTGCAGTGCCCGCATTTCGATGCCTGCTTCCTCTTCAAGGCCCGCCGCAAGGCGGCCGAGGCCGATGTCGTGGTGGTGAACCACCACCTGCTGGCGGCGGATCTGGCGGTGCGGCGCGCCTCCGATAACTGGCGCGAGGCGGCGGTGCTGCCGCCCTACGACCGGCTCATCCTCGACGAGGCGCATCACCTCGAAGATGTGGCGGCGTCCCATCTCGGCGCCCAGGTGACGAGCCGCGGCATCCGTCGCCTGCTGGGGCGTTTCGAGCGCAACGGCAAAGGGCTGCTTCCCACCCTGGCGCACGACCTGACGGCGACCGGCGACCTGCTGAGCCGCGCCAGTCTCGACCTGCTGCGCGAACGGCTGCTGCCCGCCGTATCGGATGCACGTCGCGCCTCGGACCAGCTGCTGCTCCGGCTGCACGGCCGCCTCGAGACCGAGCAGGGGGGGGTGCTGCGGCTGACCGATGAGTTCGGCAAAGATGCGGTGTGGGAGGAAGGGTTGCAGCGGGAGCTGGATGCAACCCTGCTGGCCTTCCGCTCGATCAAGGAGTACGTCGAAACCATTGCGGACCGGATGGCCGGCAGCGACCTGACCGAGCGGCGCATCCAGCTGCTTGGCGAGCTCCGCGGAGTCATGCGGCGGCTCGAGACCGTCTCGGATTCGCTCAATCAGGCCCTGCGGCCGGCGGCGGGCGGCGTACCGACGGTGCGTTGGCTGGAGCGGACCGGACACAAGGGGCAGCAGCTCGCGCTGGCGGCCGTGCCCCTCGACCTCGCGCCGATCCTCCGCGAGGCGATCTTTGACCGCCTCAAGACGGTCACGCTCACCAGCGCCACACTGGCGGCGGGCGGAGAGTTCGATTTCCTGGAGTCCCGGCTCGGGCTGTCCATCGTGCCCAATCCGGTCTCGGTGAAGACGATCCTCCCGTCGCCGTTCGAATATGCCGATCAATGCCTCTTCGGCATCCCCAACGACTTGCCCGACCCCCGCGAAGACGAACCGGGCCACGCCGGTGCGGTGGTGCAGGTGGTGCACGACCTGGCGCACGCCTCCGATGGTGGCATGTTCGTGCTGTTCACCAGTCATGGCGCGCTGCGCCGGGCCGCCATCGAACTGCGGAGCGTGGCGGCGGATCGCTGGCCCATTCTGGTGCAGGGCGAGGCGCCCCGCGATGTGCTGCTTCGCCGGTTTCGCGAACTCGGGCGGGCGATTCTCCTCGGCACCGATTCGTTCTGGGAGGGGGTGGACGTGCCGGGTCGCGCGCTCCGCTCCCTGGTGATCACCAAGCTCCCGTTCAAGGTGCCCTCCGAGCCGATCACCGCGGCCCGCCTGGAACGGCTGGCGGATCAGGGGGAGGACGGCTTCATGGGATACCTGCTGCCCCACGCGGCGCTCAAGCTCAAGCAGGGATTCGGGCGCCTGATCCGCACCCGGACCGACGTCGGCGTGGTGGTGCTGCTCGACAAGCGCGTCGTCACCAAGCGGTACGGCCCGCTGGTGCTGAGCGGTCTGCCGCGGGCCGACCGGGTGATCGGCCGGTGGTCGGAGGTACGGACCCGGGTCGAGGACTTCTTCGCCCGCCACGGAATCGGAGCCAGCGTATGATCCCGGTCTCGCCATCCAAGATCGTCTGCGTGGGTCGGAACTACGTCGCCCATGCCAGGGAGCTCGGCAACGAAGTGCCGAAGGAGCCCATGATCTTCCTCAAGCCGCCCTCCGCGCTGCTGGCGCCGGGAGGAGAGATCGTGCTGCCGCCGCAGTCCCGGCAGGTTGAGTATGAAGGGGAGATCGGGATCGTGCTGCTCGAGCGGCTGTGCCACGCCACGCCGGAGCAGGCGGCCCAGGTGCGGCTCGGCTTCACCTGCGTCAACGACGTGACCGCCCGCGACCTGCAGAAAACCGACGGGCAGTGGGGCCGCGCCAAGGGCTTCGACACCTTCTGTCCGGTGGGACCGGCGGTGGTGGAGGGCCTCGACTGGCGGACCCTCTCGGTGACGACCCGCCTGAACGGTGAAGTGAAGCAGCAGGGCAAGACCTCGGAGATGGCCTACAGCATCCCGGTGCTCCTCGCTTTCATCTCGGGTGTCATGACCCTCGAGCCGGGCGACCTCATCGCCACGGGGACCCCGGCCGGCGTGGGTCGGCTGGCCTCAGGTGACATGGTCGAGGTGGAAGTCTCAGGGGTCGGCGTCCTGCGGAATACGGTGAAATGAAATCCGCCGATCGACTGACCCTGCTTCCCGGCTACCCGTTGGCCGATCTGCCCGCCCGGAAGCGGGCGCTGATCGCGCGGGGGGTGGACATCATCGACCTCGGCGCCGGTGACGCCGACTATCCGCCGCCCGCCGAAGTCATCGAGGTCATGCAGCGGGCGGTCGCCGAGACGCGGCTCAGCAAGTACGGCTTCCAGCAGGGAAACGCGGAGTTCCGCCGGGCGACGGTCGAGTGGATGCAGCGGCGCTTCGGGATCGACTTCGATCCGGTGACCCAGGTCCTCCCGCTCCTCGGCTCCAAGGAAGGGCTGTCCCATCTTCCCCTGGCCTTGCTGAATCCCGGCGATCTCGCCGTGGTCCCCGAGCCTGGATATCAGGCGTATCTGGGGGGGACCGTGCTCAGCGGAGCCCAGCCGGTCATCTACCCGCTGACCGCGCGGACCCGGTTCCTGGTGGAGCTCGAAGAACTGGGGGAAGAGACGCTTCACCGGGTGCGGCTGGTGTACCTCAATTACCCCAACAATCCCACGGCCGCGATCGCCCCGCGGGAGTATCTCGAGCGGACCGTCGCGCTGTGCCGCCACTACGGCATCGTGATCGCCTATGACAACCCGTACTGTGACCTGACCTTCGACGGCTACCGGGCGCCGAGCATCTTCGAGATCCCCGGCGCGCGGGAGGTGGCGGTCGAGTTCTTCTCGCTCAGCAAGAGTTTCTCGATGACCGGGTGGCGTCTCGGCTGGGCGGCCGGGGACACGCCGTTCATCACGGCGCTCACCCGGGTGAAGTCCTACGTGGACACCGGCCCATGGCTGGCGGTGCAGGAGGCGGGTGCCTACGCGCTCGAACACGCCGACCGGCTGATGGCTGCGAACATCGCGGAGCTGGAGCGGCGGCGTGACGCCGGCGTCGCCGCCCTCCGGGACGCGGGTTTCCGATGCGACTCGCCGATGGGCACGATGTACCTGTGGGTCCCGCTCCCCGATGGCCTCGCATCGGCGGAGTTCGCGACCCGGGCGCTCGAGGAGCAGGGGGTGGTCATCCTCCCGGGCAGCGCCTTCGGTGCTGGCGGGGAGGGGCATTTCCGGGTGGCGCTCACGGTGCCGGCGGAACGGTTGCGGGAAGGCATCCTCCGACTGGCGCGGGTGTTGGCCGATGTGGCCTGAGCCGGCCAGGGACCGGGGCGGCTGGCGCCGGGCGATCGCCATCGGCGTCAGCCTCGCCGTACACAGCCTTCTCTTCCTGGTGGTGGTGCACGGCCGGCTGCCGCAGGTGCCGGACCGCAATGTCGGGCTGATCGTCCTGCCTCCAACGCCCGAGGTCGAGCGCACTACGCCGACGCGCTACTACGTGCCGAGGGTGGAGCAGGGACGGGGAACCCGGCGCGCGCCGGTGCCGCCGGTGAATCCGCTTCCGCTCGACAGCGTGGTTCACCAGGAACCACAGGTGATCGCGCGGGAACCGGACGAGACCGCGTCGGTGCGGCGCAGCCCCGCCGGCCGCATCGGCCCCGCGCTCGGCGACGGCCGCCTCTGGGTCCGCCCGCTGCCGGTCCCCCCGCGGGAGCTGGCCACCCGGCTGGGCAAGGGGCATGTCGAACTGGTCGACAGCGCGGTGAAGGCCATCGTGCAGCAGTTCCTCGATTCGGTCGCGCGGGAGCCCGGTGCCGACCAGGTGAAGCTGCCCGACTGGACGACAACGGTGTCGGGGAAGAAATTCGGACTGGATTCGCGGAACATCTATATCGCCGGGCTCAAGATCCCGGCTGCCGTGCTGGCGCTGCTGCCGATCCCCAGCGGCGGCAACCAGCAGCGCGCGCTCGATCATACCGGGGCCTGGATCGCGGAAGACCTGCAGCGCGCCGCCCAGCGTGCGACCACCCTCGACGAATTCAAGCGGGCGGTGAAGGACCTGCGGCTGGAAAAGCAGCGGCAGAAGGAACTCGAACGGGCCCAGCAGGAGCAACCGGACTCGACGCCATGAAATTGATCGACACCGATGAAACGGTGGTCATCGTCACCGGCTCCGATATCCGGGCCGAGGAACGCGACCGGCCGACGGCCTATCGGCTGAAGCAGGAGATCGACCAGCGCAGCGACGGCCAGCCGTTCCGCCGGGCCGTCGTGGTCGGCGATGCCTGGTACCTCGACAACCGGATCTTTCATCTCAACCCGACAATCGCCGTGGGCGGGCCGGGAGTGAACGGCGTGTCGGCGGGACTTCCCAGCAGCTGCCGATCGTCTGGACTCAGGATCAGCGGGCCTTCGTACAGACCGAATTCGAGGGCGACACCAAGCGGGCGATCCTGTGGGGAATGGATGCGGAGGCGACGATGCTCGCGGTGCAGGCCTTCGTCACTCAGGGGTTCCTCGACGACCTGCTGCGCCGGATCTGGCGTTTCCGGACCGAGGTCTACGTCTAGGGAGGCGAGATCAGCCCGTCGTCGCTGATGCGCGCTCCGGTCGCGGGAAAATCGAGCACAGTCACCCGCTGGAGCAGGGTGACCGCGGCGCCGGACTGGTCGGGAGTCGGGCCGACCTGGGGAATCTGGATCAGCGCCGGCATCCGTGCCGAGCGGAAGCTGCCGTCGCCGTCGAGTTCGAGCTGCAGTACCGTGGTGAGGCCGAGCGGCCCCTCGAGGTTGAAGCCCCGGTAGGTCAGGAAGTTGCCGAGCGAGTACACGATCGGCTTGCCCCGGTAGAACTCCACGCCCCGCAGCACATGGGGGCCGTGGCCCACCACGGCGTCCGCGCCGGCATCAATGACAGCCCGGGCCCATTTCCGCAGATTGCCGCGCGGTTCCTTGCCGAGGAACTCCGGTCCCTTTCCGGTTCGCGTCGCCGTGGTCCCCTCCTTCCCGCCGTGAAAGGTCACTACCAGGACATCCACCAGCTTGCCCACCGAGTCCACGATCGCGCCACTGCCGGGGATGTCGAGGAGGTTGTAGGCGTGGGGGTATGTCGTGAAGCCGACGATGCCAACGAGCGTCATCCGGCCGTCGTGGAAGACGGGCTGGATCACGACCGAGCCCAGGGGCCCATACGGGACCATCCCGAGCGCGCGAAGCGTCTCCTCGGTGTGCTGCCGGGCTTCCACGCCGTAGTCGTTGGCGTGATTGTTGGCGAGGTTGAGATGGGTATAGCCGGCCTCGCGCAACCGAGGTGCCAGCGCCGTCGGCGTGGCGAAGGCGTAGCAGTTGGGATGGGCCGGCGGGCGCGGCTGCCGCTTCTGGCGCCGCGGGCGCGGGCGGGCGGTGGAATCGGCCGCAGCGGAATCGCTTGCGGTGGTGTCGGGAGGGGGGCCGCACTTGGCCGACCAGCCCGAATCGGAGAACACCCCTTCGAAGTTGCCGACGACGAGGTCGCCTCGGAGCAGGGTGTCGATCGCAGCGAACAGGCCTCGGCCGCTATCGCCGGGGAGCCCATCCTGGAGGGTGCGGGTGCCGAGGTTGATGTCGCCGGTAAAGGCGAAGCGGATGGGGGTGGGGCCGTATACCACGCCGCTCCCGGCCTCCTGCGCCATCAGTGACGGAGCGAGGAGGACCAGCAGCAGGAGCGGGGCGCTAGCGCGCTGCCTGAATGCGCGCGAGGCTCTCATCCCGGCCCACGACGGAGAGGAGTTCGTTGACCGGTTCGGAGACGGTGCCACCGGTCAGGGCCACGCGCACCGGCTGCATGACGTCGCCGAGCTTCAGGCCCTCCCGTTCCGTCACCGTCCTGAGCGCCGCCTCCAGGTTCGGAGCGGTCCACTCGGCCGGCGAGAGCGCGTTCAGTGCGGCGTGGGCGAGGCCAAGGTTCGCCGAATAGGCGGCGCCGAGCTTGGCGACGAGCTGGGTGCCCTTGGCATCGCGCACGATTCGGCTGCGGTCGAGCCGCACCGCGATCTGCGCCGCGATGTCGAGCAGAGTCCGTGATCGGGCCTTCACCGCGTCGATCAGCGGCTCGAGAGCGCGACCGGCGTAGAGGACCCCCAGCGCGTCGAGATGATGGCGGACCGGGCCGGCGAGCGACGACGCGGGTTCAGCCGACAGGTACTGTCCGTTCATCCACTCGAGCTTGGTCACGTCGAAGACGGCCGCCTTCTTCTGGATTCCCTCGAGCGAGAAGAGGGAGATCATCTCGGCCTCCGGCAGGATCTCCCGGTCGCCGCCGGGCGACCAGCCCAGCAGCGCGAGGAAGTTGCGCATGGCGAGGGGGAGGATGCCGGCGTGCTCGTAGTCGCCGACGGCCGTGGCGCCGTGGCGCTTCGAGAGCTTCTTGCCATCGTTCCCCAGGATCATGGGGACATGCGCGAAGACCGGTGCCGGCTTGCCTAGCGCGCGGTAGAGCGCGATCTGCTTCGGGGTGTTCGAGATGTGGTCGTCCCCCCGGATCACGTGGGTGATCCGCATCTCGATGTCGTCGGAGACGACAGCGAGGTTGTAGATGGGGGTGCCGTCGCTCCGCAGGATGATGAAGTCGTCGAGGTCGCGTCCCTGGAAGCTGATGCGGCCGTGGACGGCGTCGTCCCAGGCGATTTCCTCATCGGGCATCCGCAGCCGGAGACTGAACGGGTCGCCCCTGGCGAGCCGCGCGTCGATCGCGGCGGGCGAGAGCTGGCCGCAGCGGCCGTCGTAGCGGAAGCCCATGCTGGTCTTCTCGGCCACCGCGCGCATGGCGTCCAGCTCCTCGCGGGTGCAGAAGCAGCGGTAGGCCTTCCCTTCGGCACGCAGTCCCTCCGCGTCGGCGCGATGGCGGTCGTAGGACTGCCCCTGGAAGTAGGGCCCCTCGTCATAGGTGATTCCCAGCCACCTGAGGCCGTCGAGAATCACCTGGGTGTGCGCCTCGGTGCTCCGCTCCTTGTCCGTGTCCTCGATCCGGAGGATGAAGACGCCGCCGGTGTTCTTCGCGAACAGCCAGTTGAAGAGCGCGGTGCGAGCGCCGCCGACGTGGAGGTAGCCAGTGGGGGAGGGAGCGAAACGGACGCGGGGAGGAGCCATGGCGATCGGCGAGTTGGTCATAAGTGAGAAGTGAGAAGCGAGCAGAGCTGCGGGCGGCGCCCGATGGGCCGATCGCCCTGCTCACTTCTCACTTCTCACTCAACGGAGTCGCAGGGATTCGAACCCTGGATAGAGCTTTTCAACCCTATAACGGTTTAGCAAACCGCCGCCTTCAGCCACTCGGCCACGACTCCAACGGGGTGGGAGTCTACTCTCCCGCGGGGCCTCCGACAAGCCCGGCGATGTGTCCCAGGTTACCGCGTGGGGGCGGGACGCGGGGTCATCGTGGTGCATGCGTCCAGTCGTCCAACTCGTTCTGCTCGGCCTGCTTGCGGCGTGTGCGCCCGGCGGGGGCACGGGGCCGGCAGATTCCGGTGGCGGCGGCGCCGCCGGTCCGGGCCTCGGGCCGAACGCAAGCCTCAGCGGACGCCGACCGTTCCCCGACGACAACGCCTGGAATGTCCGGGTGGACCAGGCCCCGGTCGAGCCCAACTCCGCAACCCTCATCGCGAGCATCGGGGTCAGCCGCCCGCTCCACCCCGACTTCGGCGCCGACTACAACGGGGGACCCTTCGGTATCCCGTACATCGTCGTCGACAGTACCGTGACGCCGGTGCCCGTCTCGTTCGACTACGCTTCCGAAAGCGATCCCGGCCCCTATCCGATCCCGTCCAGCGCGCCCATCGAAGGGGGCTCGGCCAGCACCGGCGATCGGCATGTGCTGGTGATCGACCGGGACCACTGGCGACTCTACGAACTCTTCGCCGCCTATCCGCAGGGTCGCGGCTGGCACGCGGGATCGGGCGCCGTATTCGATCTGGGCAGCAACGCCTCCCGACCGGCCGGATGGACCTCGGCCGACGCCGCGGGGCTCCCGATCTTTCCCGGTCTGGTCCGCTACGACGAGGTGGTGGAGCAGGGACAGATCCGCCACGCGATCCGCTTCACCGCGCGGCTCACCCGCCGCGCCTACGTGGCGCCGGCGAGCCACTACGCGAGCAGCGATACCAGCAGCGCGCGTCCCCCGATGGGGATGCGGGTGCGGCTCAAGGCGAGCTTCGACGAGAGCGGTTATCCGCCCAGCGCGCGGGTGGTGCTGGTGGCGCTGAAGACCTACGGAATGATTCTGGCCGACAACGGCAGCGACTGGTACATCTCGGGCACTCCGGACGCCCGCTGGGACGACGTCGAGCTGAATACGCTCAAGCAGGTCCGCGGCAGCGACTTCGAGGTGGTGCAGATGGGCCCACTGACCACCCAATAGTCAAGAGGTCGCCAAGTCGACGAACTCCGCCACCGCCGCCAGCTCCGACACCCTCGCGAGCGCCCGCGTCAGATCCTCCAGCAGGTCCTCCGTCGCCTCGATCCCGACCGACAGCCGCAGCAACCCCTCCGTGATTCCGGCGGCCGTCTGCTGTTCGAGCGTCATCGATGCGTGCGTCATGGAGGCGGGGTGCGCGATGAGCGACTCCACCCCTCCCAGGGATTCCGCGAGCGTGAAGCAGGAGAGGCCGTCGAGAAACGCCGGCACGGCCGCCTCGCCCCCTTCCAGCTCGAAGCTCACCATCGCTCCGAACCCCGCCTGCTGCCGCGCGGCGAGGGCGTGGCCGGGGTGGCCAGGGAGCCCGGGGTAGTTGATCCGCGCCACTGCCGGATGGGAGGCAAGCAGCTCGGCGACCGCGGCGGCATTCTCCAGGTGCGAACGCATCCGTGCGTGCAGGGTCCGCAGGCCGCGGAGCGTGAGGTAGCTGTCGAACGGCGCCCCCGTCACCCCGATCACGTTCGCCCACCAGGTCAGCTTTTCCGCCAGCGCGCTCTCCCGCGCGATCACGGCGCCGCCGACCACGTCGCTATGGCCGTTCAGGTACTTGGTAGTCGAGTGCACCACGATGTCGGCGCCCAGAGTCAGGGGCCGCTGCAGCGCGGGGGAGAGGAAGGTGTTGTCCACCACCAGCAGGGCGCCGGCCTTCCGGGCCAGCGCCGCCGCGAGGCGCAGGTCGGTGATTCGCAGCAGCGGATTGCTCGGCGTCTCGACCCACAGCATCCGCGCCGGGCGGGCCAGGGCGGCGGTGAGCGCGGCGGCGTCGCTCTGGTCGATGTATTCGACCGTGAAGTGCCCCCGGCCCGCGAGGGTGTCGAGCTGCCGACGGGTGCCGCCGTAGCAGTCGTGCGGCGCCACCAGCCGGTCGCCGGGCTTGAGCAGCTGCAGCACCAGCAGCACCGCGGAGAGACCGGTGGAGGTGACGACGGCCCCCGCGCCCTGCTCGAGGTCCGCGAGAGCCTGACCGAGCGTGTCGCGCGTCGGGTTGGCCGTGCGGGTGTAGTCGTACAGCCCCTTATCCCGGAAGCCGTTGAAGGCGAACGTCGACGAGAGATAGATGGGCGGGATGACCGCACCATGGCTGCGGTCAGTCGCCACTCCGGCGCGTACGACCCGTGTCTCAGGTCGCTTCTCGTGCTGACTCATCGGATCACCTTCGGTTCGCAACGGGTCGAACAGCGAGCGGGACAGGGCATCGTCGTCTCCTGGGCACAAAAAAATCCCGACGGGAATAGCCGCCGGGCGTCGCGTTTTAGCATTTGTTTAACGTGGTTGCAATAGGCGGCAAATTACCACGAACCATCAATTGTGGATGCAACAGTACCGATTCTCTCCCGTCTCGTCAAGGTGCCGGGAAACCTGGGGCCTGGCCAGCGGCGTGGGTGAGATTCGAACTCACGGAACCCTTTCGGGTTCGGCGGTTTTCAAGACCGCTGCCTTAAACCACTCGGCCACCACGCCTTGGACGCCTTCCCGACCGACGTCGGTATAGGGTACAACGGCCTCACCCCAGCCACAACGGGAAAGCCGAGCGCCCTCGTTCCCCGGCGGCTCCGGACGATACGCTGAGTCCGCCTACTTGAGGTTTTCCTCGACTGCGTGTGCGATCGAGTCGGACCGCACGGCGAGCGAGGTATCTCCCGCCTGGCGGAACGAGGCTGCGGTCGTGCCGTAGATGACGCTGTAGAGCGAGAGGATGCTCTGGGACGGCCGGTCCACCCACCCCCTGGGACGCTCCCGGGCGGCCGCGGCGTAGTCGTAGGTATTGAACAGCAGCTTCCGAGTCCGATCGATGTCGACGAACCCCAGCCCGCGGTTGATCACCATCGACCCGCCCTCCTTGAGCGGGCTCGAGTTCAGGCGGCGGACCAGTCCCTCGGTGGCGAGGTACCCGGTCAGGCCGAGGGTCTGGTCCGGCACGCCACCATCGCTCCACGCGAAATAGATCGGCCGCTTACCGATGTTGTCACGGATCAGGAAGACCGTGACCAGGTCGGAGAGGAGCAGGGTGTCGTGGCCGAACGCGACCTGCACCTCCCCGAACTTCACTCCGGAATTCGCCGGTACCAGCTGCGCCTCGGGCAATTCGTTGATGGCCTGCTCGGAGAGGTTGAGCACCGGGTTGGTCGGCTTCTCGCCCTTCCAATCCTTCCAAATTGCGGCCGCCCTGGACGGGTCGAAGGTGGGGGTTTCCCGGCGGCGGAGCTGCTGCAGGTGCCAGCGGGTGTTCATCAGTGACAGGTTCGCCAGCGTGACGTCCCGGCGGATTCCCTCCACCTCCTGGGCGTACCAGAGCGGGAAGGTGTCGTTGTCGCCGGCGGTGATCAGGATACCGTAGGGTTCGACCGATTCGAGCAGGTCGCGGGCGAAGTCCCGGGCCAGCGTCTCGTGGGCGCGGCTGGCGGTGACATGGTTGCCGGCGATCGGGATCAGCGCCAGCCCCAGCAGGGGGGTGGCGGCGATCCACCGCCCAGTCTCGCTGAGGCGGCCGCGGAGGGCCTCGGCTGTCGCCTGCATCAGCGCCCCGAAGCCGACGGCCACCCACAATCCGTACGCGGCGAAGGAGACCACGAAGAAGTAGTCCCGTTCGCGCACCTCGCGCAGGACCTGGCCCTTGGCCGGGTCGGTGGGGTAGGAGAAGCCGTACTTGAAGTTCAGGTAGAAGATCAGCGCCAGGGTGACCGTGAACATCAGGGTGAGCGACGCCCAGAAGGCGCGCCGGTCGCGCTGCCAGAGCGCCAGCGCCCCGCTCAGTCCGAGCAGCGAGAAGAGGGCGAGCGAGGCACGCATCCCGATGCTGCCCCAGTCCCGGGCGAACTGCCAGCTGAAGTACTGGAGGTAGTTCCCCAGCTGGGAGATGAAGTCTGCCTGACGGAAAGTCACCGGCGGCTTGCCGTACTGGGCCCGGTTGAGCACCTGCTGCAGGGCGTCCCAGGTAGTGGGCTCGCCCTCGTTGATCGCGGGATAGAGATGGGAGCGGATCGGCAGAAAGACGTAGTTGAGCGAGATGCCGATCACCACCGCGAGGAGCGCGAGGTAGAGCATCGGCCGGCGGAACTCACCCGCGTCGCGCCAGAGGGTGTATCCGATGAGAACCGCGACGATGACCCCGAGCACCATCCGGGACTCCGCCGGCCCATCGACCACGATGCTCCACTGCCCGGAGACGGCGAGCGCCAGGCTGAGTCCAAGCCAGAGGACCCACGGCTTCAGCAGGACCCCGGGTTCGGTGAACAGGACGTAGATCCCCACCGCAGGGGCGGCCAGCACGCCCATCATGTGATTGGTGGAGGTCAGCGCGATCAGGTAGGCGATCAGCACCAGCCAGCGGTCGCGGTGCTGGCCCGGCGCATCATCGGCCCAGTGCACGCCCAGCCACATCACCAGCGCGGTCGAGAGCATCGAGACGGTGTACACCTTCTCGTTGACCGTCGACTGGTTCCACACGGTCCAGGCCATCGCGCCCACCAGGATCCCGGCGAACGCCGCCGCGAGCCGGGCCCACCGCACGGGCACCACATCCCGCATCCACCGGTCGGCGACCAGGAACCACAACCCGGCCGACGCGGCGCTGGTGACCGCCGCGAAGAGATTGATGCGTACCGCGTACTGCGAACTCAGCGGCAGGGCGCCCCAGCTGTGTGCCATGATGGTGAACAGCGGATTCCCCGGCGGATGCGGGATGCCCAGCACGTAGGCGGCCGCGATGTACTCGGAGGTATCCCAGAACGCTGTCGTCGGCGCCAGGGTCAGTACGTAGATGAGGAAGACCGCGAGCCCCGCGAGGGCGGCAAAGAGATACGGCGGCGGTTCGCGGTTGGCGGAGGCCGGGTTGGTCATGGACGAGGGATTGGGGGAAGGGGCCCGAAGGCGTGCCGGGTCCCGGTCAATGTCTGAACTGCCGCTTGCCGGTGATCACCATGCTCAGGCCGAGCCGATCGGCGGCGGCGATCACCTCGGCATCCCGCAGGGAGCCTCCCGGCTGGATGATCGCGCTGACGCCCGCGGCCGCGGCTTCCTCGACCCCGTCGGGGAAAGGAAAGAACGCGTCGGAGGCCAGCACGGAGCCCTTGGGATCGTGGCCCTGCTGCCGTGCCTTGTGCACGGCCAGGAAGGAGCTGTCCACCCGGCTCATCTGGCCGGCGCCGATGCCGATCGTCGCCTCATCGCGGGCGAGCAGCACGGCGTTGGACTTCACGGCGGCCACAGCACACCAGGCGAAGCGCAGGTCGACCCACTCGGCCTCGGTCGGTTTCCGCTGGGTCGGGACCTGCCAGTCGGCGTCGGACAGATCGGGGGCGAAACGATCCTGCACCAGCAGGCCCCCGCGCACCCGCTTGAAGTCGAGCCCGTTCTGGCCCCGGCTCACCGGCAGCTCCACCGCGCGCAGGTTCTTCTTGGCAGCGAGCACCTGCAGCGCCTCGTCGTGGAATGAAGGCGCCACCACCACCTCGAGGAAGAGCTCGACCAGCTGCTCGGCGGTCCGCCGGTCCACGACGGTGTTGAAGGCAACCACGCCGCCGAAGGCCGACTGGGGATCGCAGGCCAGCGCCTTGGCGAAGGCCTCGGTCGCCGTCGGTGCGACAGCCAGGCCGCAGGGCGTATTGTGCTTGATGATCGCGCAGGCCGGCCGGTTCGACCACAGCGAGGCGGTCCACATCGCCGCGTCGAGATCCAGGATGTTATTGAAGGAGAGTTCCTTGCCCTGACGCTGCTTGAGATCTCTCAGGCCACGGGGCTCCTCGTCGACATACAGCCCGGCGCGCTGGCTGGGGTTCTCGCCGTAGCGCAGCGCCATCAGCCGTTCGAAGGAGAACCCGATCCGGCTCGGCAAGCCGTCTTCCGTCGGCGTGAGATAGCGGGCGATCGCGCCATCGTAGTCCGCGGTGTGGCTGAAGACCTTCGCGGCGAGCGCCCGGCGCCCCTCGGCGGACAGGCCCCCCTTGCGGATCTGGTCCAGCACGCCGGGATAATCCATGGGGTCGACCACGACCGTCACCGAGTCGTGGTTCTTCGCCGCCGAGCGCAACATCGCCGGACCACCGACGTCGATATTCTCGATCGCGTCCTCAAAGGTGACATGCGGCTTGGCAACGGTCTCGCGAAAGGGATACAGGTTCACGGCGAGCAGGTCGATGGGCGTGATCTTCCACGCGGCGATCGCGGCGAGGTGCTCGGGGACTTCGCGGCGGGCGAGGAGCCCCGCGTGGATCGCGGGGTGCAGCGTCTTCACCCGGCCATCGAGAATCTCGGGAAAGCCGGTCACCGCGTCCACGGCAGTGACCGGCACTCCCGCCTGCCGCAGCGTCGCAAAGGTCCCGCCGGTCGAGATCACGTCCCACCCCAGATCCACCAGTCCCTGGGCGAAGGGAACGATGCCCCGCTTGTCACTCACCGAGATCAGGGCACGCGGCACAGGTCACTCCTCACGCGGGTAACTCCAGCGGTTCGGGCAGGGGGACGGGATGGCCGGCCTCGGCGGCCTTCAGCACAACAGCCGGCAGCAATCGGTGTTCGGCTCGCAGCACTCGCGCCGCGAGCGCTGCGGGTGAGTCCCCGGGGAGCACCGGCACCCGGGCCTGGGCGAGGATGGCGCCGCGGTCGTACTGCTCGTCGACCAGGTGCACCGTCGCCCCCGACACCCGTGCACCGCTGGCGAGCACAGCCTCGTGGACATGGTGGCCGTACATCCCCGCGCCGCCGAAATCGGGTAGCAGGGCAGGATGAATGTTCAGGATGCGGTTGCGGTAGGCCTGGATGACGCCGGCAGGGACCAGTTTCAGGTACCCCGCGAGGACCACCAAGCCCACTTGATGCTGCTTCAGCAATGCCAGCCACTCCTCCGCGTTGCGCGGGTCGGCGAGTGGCTCCGCCACGATTCCGCGCTCCCTGGCCCGATCCAGCGCCGGGGCATCCGCCCGATTGCTCAACACCAGTACCACCTCGGCCAGCGACGATCCCCGGAGGGCATCCAGCAGTGCCACGAGGTTGGAACCCCGACCGGAAACGCAGACCGCAAGCCGCATTGGCATGGCGCAAGAACTTAGTGGTGTGCCCCCGATCCTTGTAGGGGCAACCACCGCCCACGAGTGTGGGCCTTGCGGTGACGGCTCGACTCGGTTCCCGGCCCGCATTTGCCTGTGAGCATTGGAGTTAGCTCGTGACCCGGCAGCCCCGCGAGCGGCTGCTGCCTCGGATGGCCTCGCCTTTGCCCCTCGTGACCGACACTCACAATTACATCCAGGGATCGCGAGGAAAACGGACTATGCCGCACTGGTATCGTGCACTACGGCTCGGAGCCGTATCGACGGTAGTCGCGCTCGTGGGCGGCTGCACCGCGACGATGAAGGAATCAGGGGTTGTGATCGAGAGTTACGTCACCCAGGTCTCCGATGGTTCGGGGACCATCCTCGGGACCCTTCAGACCGGTGATCCGCCTGCCCCCAATGGCGGACCGTCCAATACCGTAGCCGGATTCCCGGCGATGGTGAGCGGCGGCAGCGCCCAGCAGACCGTGAGTGGCAGCGCGGCGTTCACCCGGGTCATCATCAAGGTGCCGGGGGCGACGAACTACTACGAGCTGATCCTTCCGACATCGGCGAGCCACGATGTCGTGGTCAATGCCAGCAGTTCGCTCCCCGACATGCAGTTGCCGATCGCCTACGCGGTCGGCGATCCGGGTACCCTCGGCGCATACACCACGCTGAGCACCAGGGTCATCCATGTGGGAAGCGGGGATGTGCAGGTGAGCGTGTCGTGGAGCGACTCGAGCGACGTAGACCTGCATGTGGTCGATCCCAGCAGCGAGGAGATCTACTATTCGCACCGGACCTCGGCGAGTGGCGGCACCCTCGACCTGGATGCCAACGCCGGATGCTCGGCGGGGAGCGAAGGCTTCAAGAGCAATGAGAACGTCGTCTGGCCGACAGGCCAGGGGGCACACGGCACTTACACGGTCAGGCTCGACTACTGGAGCAAGTGCACCGCCGCGAAGCCGACCGACTACATCGTGACGGTGGCGGTGGCCGGATCGGCGCCGCAGATCTTCCACGGCTCCTTCACGGGCTCGGGCGACGGCGGCGGTGCGGGCTCCGGGACGCTGATCACCACGTTTACGTACTGAGCGCCCACGAAGCGCTGATGCGGGCGGCGGGGAACTCTCCCTGCCGCCCGCATCGTCATCCCCCTGGACCCTCAGCCTGCGATGATTGCGTCAAGCGCCTGGGCGATCTGCCCGAACCGGTCCGGCGACAGGGTGCGCGGGTCGAGCAGGACCTGGTCGTGTTCCACCCGCGCGATGACCGGGACCTCGCTGAGCCGCAACCGGAGCGCGAGTCCGTTGGCACCGAGCGGCCCGTACTCGATCGCGACGAGGGTCGTGGGCAGGATGGCGCCCGGAAAGGATCCGCCGCCGACGGCGGAGCTGCCCGCGATCAGCGCCGGATGAAACACCGGGGGGATCAGCGACGCCAGCGCCGCCGCCCGGCGCGCCAGTTCCTCGCCTGGCAGCGTGAGCATGGCGAGCACCGGTATATCGCACACGGCCACGGCGGGGTCGCGGTAGAGGGCCAGGGTCGCCTCGAGTGCGGCGAGGGTGAACTTGTCGGCTCGCAGGGCGCGGGCGAAGGGGTTGGAGCGGCAGCGTTCGATGGCGGTCGCCGTTCCCACCAGGCAGCCCGCCTGCGGCCCGCCGAGGAGTTTGTCGCCGGAGAAGATGACCAGATCGGCCCCGGTGTTCACCGCCTCGGGGAGGCGCGGTTCACCGGTGAGGCCCCACGCCGAGAGGTCCGCCAGCAATCCGCTGCCCACGTCATACAGATAGGGAATCCCCGCACGTCCGGCCAGGGCGGCGAGGTCCGCGGGATCGGGCGTCGCGACGAATCCGCTCTGGGCGAAGTTCGAGCGATGAACGGTGAGCATCGCGACGGCGCCTGTGATCGCCCGTTCGTAGTCCGCAAGGTGGGTTCGATTGGTGGTACCCACTTCATGGAGGACGCAGCCGCTCTTCTCCATGATCTCGGGGATCCGGAAGGCTCCGCCGATCTCGATCAACTCGCCGCGCGAAATGAGGACCCTGCCACCGGCCGCCAGTGCGTTGAGGCCGAGCACCAGCGCCCCGGCCGCATTGTTCACCGCCAGCCCATCGCCGGCTCCGGTGAGTTCCGCGAGCAGCCGGCGACAGTGGTCGGCGCGATGGCCACGGGTGCCGGTGGCCAGATCATACTCGAGCGTGCTGTAGGACTCGGCTACCGACCGCATCGCCTCCCACGCCGCTGGCGCGAGCGGGGCGCGGCCGAGGTTGGTGTGCAGGACGACGCCGGTGGCGTTGAGAACGGGGCGCAGCGACCGTGCGGTATCGCGGCGGAGCCGTTCGTGGATCTCCTGGGCCCAGTCTTCAGGCGGGTCTCCCCGGCCCCGGCGCGCTGCCTCGAGGGTGGCCCGGACCGCGGCGACGACGGCGTTCCGCGGTGCCTGCGCCAGGAGCGCAACGACGCCCGGCTCGCGCAGCAATCGGTCGACCGAGGGAAGTTGGCGCCGCGCGTCGCTCACGGCTTCCTGGTCGAGTCGGCCGGTGCCGCGGCCGCCCCGGAGTCGGCGCGGGTCGCGGCGCTGTCGGCGACGGTCGGTTTCGGCGGCGGCTTGGGCTTCGGGACCACGAGGAGCGACTTGGCGTCCCCCGCCACCCCCGCGGCGCTCCGGACACCGGAAATCAGGAATTCATACTTGGTCTGTGGGACGAACGCGCTGTCGACCCGCAACACCAGCTTGTCGAAGAGCGCGGGCCGGCTCTTGATGATCGAATCGGTCTCGGGGTCCGTCCGGGCGGAGGGGACGCCGCGCTGCCCCACCGCCGGCGCGGGATGCTCGATGGCAGGCCGGGGGGCCGCCTTCGTGCTGTCGCGCCGGGTTGTGTCCTGCAGCGCCTTGAGCGAGTCGGCACGGGCGCGCGCGATCTTCTGCAGGCTGTCGTCGAGCGCCTTGGGCAGCAGCGAGCGATAGGGGACGGCGGAGGAGTCCCGCTGCAGCCGGAAGGCGACCGCCAGGCTGTCGAACCGCTGGGTCGGGTCGAGCGGCTGGGAAAACGTGATGGTCGCGCTCATGCTGTCGTTCGGCGTGATGCCGCTGATCCTCGGGCCAATCGTGTCGCGCGGGATGAGCCAGAGCGGCGGCACCGCGAAGCTGTTTTCGGCGACCAGGGCCGAGTCGTAGTTCTCGCGACGATCGCGGCGGAGGTTGTGGTTCTGGTCCACGGCCCCGTACACCACCCAGCGACCGTGCGGCAGGGGGCCGATCGCGAAGCGACCGCCGCTGTCCGTGACGGTCCGGTAGGTCAGGCTGTCGGGGAGCAGGGTGAGCTCGATGAGTGCCGTGCGCGCGATCCGCCCGGTGACCCAGTCGATCGCGAGTCCGCGGAGGGTGTCCGTCGGCATCGGCCCGCCGGTACTGAAGGTCAGCACGGTGGTGGTGTCCAGCTTGTTGCGCCGGAGGTCGGTGACGCCAGGGAGCAGCTCGATCCGGTAGGCGCGGTTCGGCTTCCAGCCCTCCTTCGGATGGACGGCGATGCGGTCGCGCTTCCAGCGGACGACCGGCACCGCATTGCTCGGCGAGACCAGGATGAGCTTCTCCAGGTCGCCGGTGCCGAGCCCCATGTTCGGCGAGCCGCCCTCCGAGATCACCTCGTCGAAATGGAACTCGACGTCGTGGTTCCAGCCGCCGTACACCCCGAGCGATTCGGGCACGGTGCCGAGCAGCTTGGGCGCCACCTTGTCTTCCGGGCCGCCGGGAGGGGGCCCCATCCGAGCGCAGGCGATGACGCCGAGCAGCGTTGCCCCGGTGAGGGCCCGGCGCGGGCTCAGCGGCACCCGAGCTGCTCCCGCTTTGCCACGATCGACGCCGCCTGCTGTTCCATCGACGCCAGCTTCTCGCGCTCCTTGGCGACGATGTCGGCCGGGGCCCGGCCGACGAACTGCTCATTGCCGAGCTTCTTCTTCTGATTCTCGATCAGTCCGGTGAGGCGCGACAGCTCGGTGCCGAGTCGGACACACTCCTTCTGCACGTCGACCAGTTCACCGAGCGCGATATAGAGCGCCGTGCCGTCCTGGAGCACCACGTTCGCGCCCGGCTCGGAAAGCGGGTCGCCGAAGGCAAGCACGCCGATCTTGGCCAGCCGGGCGATCGTCCCTTCCTCGGCCACGAATGCCGGATGCCTTCGCCCAATTCGGAGATTCACCGCCTTGCCGGGCTCGACGCCGTATTCGGCGCGAATCTGCCGCACCGCTCCGACGAGTTCCTGCACCGCGGCGAAGTCCCGCTCCGCCGCGTCATCCACCGCGAGGCGAGCCGGCTGAGGCCACGGAGCCCGGGTGATCGTGGCGTTCGCCGGGCGGCCGGGGAAGCGTTGCCAGAGGGTTTCGGTGATGAACGGCATGATCGGATGCAGCATCAGGAGCGCCACCTCGAAGGTGCGCGCCACGACGGCACGGGCCACATCGCCGCCCGCCTGGGTGCCGTAGAGCCGGGGCTTCACCTGCTCGAGGTACCAGTCGGCGAGGTCGCTCCAGACGAAGTGATAGATCGCCGACGCGGCCTCGTTGAGCCGGTACTTCTCGTAGTTGGCGGTCGCCTCGCGCACCATGCGGTCGCAGCGGGCGATGATCCACCGGTCGGCCAGGCAGAGCTCCTCCCGTCGCACCGCGTCCGGGTACGGTCCGCCGAGTCGCCGGGCCGCGGTGTCGCCGAGATTCGAGAGGATGAACCGCCCGGCGTTCCAGAGCTTGTTGGCGAAGTTGCGGCCCGGTGCGAACGAGGTGTCGAGGTCGTCCGGGTCGAGGATCACGTCGGTGCCGACCGCCATCCCCGCGATCACCGTGTAGCGGAGCGCGTCCGCGCCGAACTTCTGCACGACCTCGAGCGGGTCGATGCCATTGCCGAGAGACTTGGACATCTTGCGATGCTGGGTATCCCGAACCGTGCCATGGAGGTACACGATGTGAAATGGGATGTCGCCCATGAATTCGCACCCGGCCATCACCATGCGCGCGACCCAGAAGAACAGGATCTCCGGGGCCGTCACCAGCACCGAGCCGGGGTAGAACCGTTTCAGGTCATCGGTTTGGTCGGGCCAGCCGAGCGAGGAGAAGGGCACCAGCCACGAGGAGAACCAGGTGTCGAGGACGTCCTCGTCCTGGCGCAGCGGGCCGCCGCAGCCGCAGGTCGTCTGGTCGGTCCGGCTCACGATGGTCTTGCCGCACCCGTCGCAGTACCACACCGGGATCCGGTGGCCCCACCAGAGCTGGCGGGAGATGCACCAGTCGCGGATGTTCTCCATCCACTGCGCATATTCGTCGCCGCGTCGCTCGGGAATGAACCGGAGCCGCCCGTCGGTGTAGGCCTCGAGGGCAGGGCGGGCGAGCGGTGCCATCTTCACGAACCACTGGTCCGACAGCCGCGGCTCGATCACCGTGTCGCAGCGATAGCAGTGGCCCACCGCATGACGGTGATTCTCCACCTTGCCGAGCAGGCCCAGCGCCTCGAACTCCTGAATCACCCGCGTGCGCGCCTCGTACCGGTCGAGTCCCTGAAACCGTTGCGGGACGGTTTCGGCCATCCGGGCCTCGGGCGTCATGATGTCGATCTGCGCGAGGCCGTGGCGCTGGCCGATCTCGAAGTCCACCGGGTCGTGCGCGGGAGTGACCTTCACCGCGCCGGTACCGAACTCCTGGTCGATCGCCGCGTCGGCGACGATCGGGATCTCCCGGTCGGTGAGCGGCAATCGGAGCCGCTTGCCGACCAGGTCTGCGTAGCGCGCGTCGTCCGGATGGACGGCCACCGCGGTGTCGCCGAGCATCGTCTCCGGCCGGGTGGTTGCCACGGTGACGAACCCGTCGCCGTCCGCAAGCGGATAGCGGAGTTCCCAGATCCGTCCGTCGGTCTCCTCCTTCTCCGCCTCCTCATTCGAGAGCGCAGTGAGGCAGCGGGGGCACCAGTTGATGATGTACTTGCCCCGGTAGATCAGCCCCTTCTCGTACAGCCGCACGAAGACCTCGCGCACCGCGCGCGACAGGTCGTCGTCCAGGGTGAAATAGGTGCGTGACCAGTCGGCGCTCGCGCCGATGGCCTTGAGCTGTTCGAGGATCTCGCCGCCGGTCTTGCCGACGAACTCCCACACCCGGCGCACGAACTCTTCGCGGCCGAGGTCGAAGCGGGTGTTCCCCTCCCTGGCGACCAGCTTCTCGACCACATTCTGGGTGGCGATGCCCGCGTGGTCGGTGCCGGGGAGCCAGAGGGCAGGGCGGCCGCGCATGCGCTCGAATCGGATCAGGACATCCTGGACCGTGTTGTTGAGCCCATGCCCCATGTGCAGCACCGCCGTCACATTGGGCGGCGGCATCATGATGACATAAGGCTGGGGCGAACCGGGCAGGCTCGGAGCGCCACCTCCGCCTCTGCCTGAGGTCGCCCGATTGCCCGGCGGGTCGGGGGAGAAGCAGCCCTGCTCCAGCCAGAACCGGTAGAGGTCGGATTCGATGGACGCCGGATTGTACTGCGGAGGCAGGCTGGTATCCGTCATGCGGGCTGGTCGGTGACGTCGCGGGCCGGCTCGGCGTCGTCATCTTCGCCGTGCACGAGGAGGCAGTTGACGAGGGACTCGATGCCCTCGGTGGCGACGACGAGGCGGACTGCGCGGGCCCGGAGCGCCCGGGTCGGCACCCAGCCGTGCAGCTCCACGATCCCGCGGCCCACCCCGATCGGCACCAGCCCCAGTGGTTTCAGGGAAGGGTCCCGCTCGAGGGTGAGGCGCGCCAGACGGGCCAGTTCCGATGGGGTGAGGCGACTTTCGACGGCGCGGCCCGTCTGGCGCAGGGCCCGGCCGGCCCGTTCCCGCGAGACGGGTCCCATCCACTCCCCCAAGGCGAAGCCCGCGGCGACGCCGACGGCGGCGCCCACCAGGGTCCAGGCGAGAAGCTCGGAAGCGGAGGGACGGCGGGACATGATCGTGGCTGCGCTCTTACGCGGGTCGTCGGCGAGCGGTTAAGTTAACACCATGACTGAAGATAATGCGCCTCTGAGCGGCATCGACCTCGGTCGCTGGATCGTGTTTGCCGCGCTCCTGGTGGCCAGTCTGCTGGCCTATTTCGCGTTCTCGCCCAGGGTCTCTCCGGCCGTCCATCCGGTAGCGACCCAGGACGCGCCATGAGCACCATCCGCCTCACCCTGCCTGACGGCAGCGTCCGCGAAGTCGAATCGGGCACGACCAGCCGCCAAGTGGCGCAGTCCATCGGGGCGGGCCTCGCGCGCGCGGCGCTCGCTGCGCGGGTGGACGGCCAGATCCGCGACCTGGACCGGCCGCTGACCAGCGACGCGTCATTCGCGATTCTGACCGACCGTGATCCCGACGCGCTGGAAGTCCTGCGCCACTCCGCGGCCCACATCCTCGCCACGGCGGTGCGGGAGATCTTTCCCACGGCGGCGATCGGCTTCGGGCCCGCGATCGAGGACGGCTTCTACTACGACTTCGAAGTCGAACGCCCCTTCACCCCCGAGGACCTCGAGCAGATCGAGAAGAAGATGGCCGAGGTCACGTCCAGGGATTTTCCGTTCGTGCGGGAGGAGGTCGACCGGACCGAGGCCAACCGGCGGTTCCGGGACGATCCGCTGAAGCTGGAGCGCATCCGCGATCTGGGCGAGAACGAGACGATCTCAGTTTATACCGACGGTCCGTTCGTCGATCTCTGCCGCGGGCCCCACCTGCCGAGCACCTCGCGCCTCAAGCACTTCAAGTTGCTGTCGGCCGCGGGCGCTTACTGGCGCGGCGACTCCAACCGGCAGATGCTGCAGCGCATCTACGGGACCGCCTGGTTCAAGAAGGAAGACCTCGAGGCCTATACCCACCGGCTGGAGGAGGCGAAGAAGCGCGATCACCGGAAACTGGGGCGCGAGCTCGACCTGTTCCTCTTCCACCCATTCGCCCCCGGCGCCGCCTTCTGGACCGCGCGGGGCACAGCGATCTACAACACCCTCAACCAGTACATGCGGGAACTGCAGCAGGAGGGCTACCAGGAGATCCGCACCCCCTTGCTCTACAACAAGGGGCTGTGGGAGATCTCCGGCCACTGGGGGAAGTACAAGGAGAACATGTTCCTCGTCCAGAACAACGAGACGGGCGAACAGGACATGTCACTCAAGCCGATGAACTGTCCCAGTCACCACATCCTCTACGGCACCGCGAAGCACAGCTACAAGGAACTGCCGATCCGCTACAGCACCTACGACGTGCTGCACCGGAACGAGGTCAGCGGCGCGCTCTCCGGTCTCACCCGGGTGCGCCAGTTCAGCCAAGACGATTGCCACATCTACCTCATGGAATCGCAGATTGCGGAGGAGGTGCGGCGGCTTGCCGACTTCATCCTCGGTTACTACCGGACCTTCGGGCTCGAGGCCACGCTCAAGTTCGCCACCCGCCCGGAGCAGCGCATCGGAGACGACCCGATGTGGGACCGGGCCGAAGGGGCGCTGCGTGCGGCCCTGGAGGCCACCGGCCTGCCCTTCGAGCTCCAGCCGGGCGACGGCGCCTTCTACGGTCCGAAGATCGACTTCGACGTGGCCGACTCCATCGGCCGCAAGTGGCAGCTCGGCACGATCCAGCTCGACTACGCCGCGCCGGAGCGCTTCAATCTCCAGTACGTCGGGGATGACAATCACGAGCACCGGCCGGTGGTCATTCACCGCGCGGTCAACGGCTCGTTCGAACGCTTCATCGCCATCCTGATCGAACACTTCGCCGGGGCCTTCCCGCTCTGGCTCGCGCCGGAACAGGTGCGGGTGCTCCCCATCTCCGACGCCCAGGCGGACGCCGCGCGAAAGGTCTACCGGCAGCTTCGTGACGCGGGTCTGCGAGCCGAGCTTGATGCCGGGAGCCAGACCCTCAACTACCGGATCCGCGAAGGCGAAATGCAGAAGGTGCCCTACATGGCCGTGGTGGGGGGGCGAGAGGCGGAGGCAGGTACGGTGGCGATACGGGTCCGCGGGGCCGGGAACAAGCAGGAGATCCTGCCGGTCGCGGAATTCGTGGCCCGGCTTCGCGAGCAGGCGAACAGCCGGGCGCTGACGCCGTAATCGGGAGACTGCCCGCCGTTCGCCCCGACCACGGCACACCGCGGCCCCCCGTGCCCTCGTCACTGGGCCGGGGGCCGCGAGGTTCGGTTCGACTCCGCAGCTAGAGCTTCTTGGCGATCTTCTGCTCCACCTTGCCGACCGCCTCGTGAACCGCTCCCTTTGCCTTGTCGACCTTACCCTCTGCCTGAAGGTGCTCGTTTCCGGTAAGCGCTCCGATGGTCTCCTTTGCACTTCCCTTGAGCTGCTCCACCTTGCCCTTCAGCGTCTGCTTCACGCCTTCCTTTGCCAAGTGCCGGTTCGACATATTCCCTCCTCAGGTAACCCGTCTGCCCTGCACCAGCTGGAGAATCACCACGACGATTGCCACAACCAGCAGGAGATGGATCAGGCCGCCGAATGCATATCCGCTGACCAGACCCAGCGCCCACAGCACGAAGAGTACGAGTACGATTGTCCACAACATAGATCCTCCGATCGAGCCGAGACCGGGCAGGACTGCGATGTCTCCGGCAGCTTCCGGAGACGACTCGCGACTGCGCCGACACGCACTCGTGGAGGAATATGGGGACCGGTGCGTGAGACGACCGTGAAAGCGGCGTGCGAGGTTCTCTCGAAACTGTGTCTGGCGCCCGGAGGGCAGGGGGGCCGGGGCCGGCGGTCCCCACCGGCCCATAGAAGACCGGCAACCAGTGCCGGGCGGGGCCCGTGGGACTCGATGGCCCGCGGTATGCTACTTTCCCGGCACGCCGTAACGCACACTCATCTATTCGGAGGTCACCGCACCTCGCGGGCCCCCTCGGCCCGGGGCCGGCGGCTACCACACAGAAAGGTGCTGGCCGATGGCGATCCTGTGGTGGGTTTTCGCGGTCGTTGGCGCGCTGATCGGATTCCTGGTGGTCCAGTCGATCTACCTCGGTGCCGTCCTCAAGTGGGAGGACGAGCAGTCGGTGGGGCTGGGATATTACGGGCGTTCCCCGGCGGGTCGCGAGCACTTCAAAGCCACACTCCGCCGGCACGCCTGGCTGGCATCGCCACTGCTGCGGCTGAACGCGGCCATCGCCAAGGTCGACTTCCGCAAGATCACCTTCGTGTTCCAGGGCGTCGCCGGGCCGCACGGGAGCTGTAGCGAGGAGAGCTTCGCCCGGGGCGCCGCGTATGGCCCCCGGCCGGGCGACATCTTCGTCGTGACCCAGATGAAGTGCGGGACGACCTGGATGCAGCATGTGGTGTACGAGGTGCTGAATCGAGGCAAGGGGAACCTGGTCGAGTCGGGGACGGCGATGTACGCCGTCTCCCCCTGGCTCGAGGGCCGCAAGAGCGTTTCGCTAGAGGCGGCGTCCACCGTCGGCACCGAGCGGCCGTCCCGGATCATCAAGACCCACTTTCCTGCGCAGCTCTGTCCCACGGCGGCCGCGGCACGCTACATCTACGTGGCCCGTCACCCGGTGAGCTGCTTTGCGAGCTGCGTCGACTTCATCGTGACCAATGTCGGCGGCATGGCGCCGGCAATCGACAGCTTCGAGCGCTGGTACATGGCGCCGGAACTGATGTGGTGGGGTACCTGGCCGGACCATGTGAAGGGCTGGTGGGACCGGACCGCCCGGGACGGGAACGTGCTCTTCGTCTACTTCGAGGACATGAAGCGGGACCTGCCCGCAACCGTGCGGCGGGTCGCCGAGTTTCTCGGGATGGCGCCGCTTGCCGAGGCGGAAGTCGGGGCGGTGGTGCAGAAGTGCAGCTTCAGCTACATGCAGGAACACCAGGACAACTTCGAGATGCATCCGCCGCACATCCTGCAGACCAACGCCGAGCTGTTCGTGAGCGGCACCGCCGACCGGCACAAGGACGTGCCGGCGGAGATTCAGCAGCGGATCCGGAGCTGGAGTGCGGCGCAGATGGCCGGGCATTCCTTTCCCCTGGCGACGGTCTACCCCGATGTCGCCGCCGCGGGCGCGGAAGGTGCCGCCTCCTCCTAGTCCCGGCTGCTGACCTGTCGGCCTGACCGGGCGTGCGCTCGCCGCATACTCATGCAGCACCTACCATCCGGACGCGGCTTCGGTCATACTTCCGCGTTCGCGAGCCGGCCGTTCCATTGAAGGCGTTCACCGCCTCCGTCCCGAGACATCATCGCCGTGACCGATCAGACCACGCCCGTCATTCTTTCCGCCGTCCGCACGCCGATCGGCAAGTACCTCGGCGCGCTGGGCGGGTTCTCCGCGCCACAACTCGGCGCCCTCGTGATCCGGGAGGCGGTGCGCCGGTCGGGCATCGATGTCGCGGCGGTCGAGGAAGTCATCATGGGGCAGGTGGTGCAGGGTGGCTCCGGGCAGGCGCCCGCGCGACAGGCGATGATCCGCGGCGGCATCCCGCCGGTCGTGCCGGCGCTCACCATCAACAAGGTGTGCGGCTCCGGCCTGAAGGCGGTCATGCTGGCGGCTCAGGCGATCAAGGCCGGCGATGCCCAGGTTGTCGTGGCCGGCGGCCAGGAGTCGATGTCCTCGGCGCCGCACTATCTCTACGGCTACCGCAACGGTATCAAGGCCGGCAACCAGACGATCGTCGACGGCATGATCCACGACGGGCTGTGGGATTCCTTTGGCCAGAACCACATGGGTGAGTACGCCGAATACACGGCGGAGAAGGCCGGGGTGAGCCGCGCCGATCAGGACGAGTTCGCCTTCAACAGTCACCGCAAGGCGCTGACGGCACAGGAGAGCGGCAAGTTCGCGGCGGAGATCCTTCCCGTCGAGATCCCGGGGAAGGGCGGGGTCACGACGGTCACCAGCGATGAGTCGCCCCGGAAGGACACCAGCCTCGAATCGCTGTCCCGTCTCAAGCCGGTGTTCAAGAAGGACGGCAGCGTCACGGCCGGCAACGCCCCCGGCCTCAACGACGGGGCGAGCGCCCTCGTCGTCGCATCGCTGGCGTTCGCGAAGGCCCACGGCCTCACGCCGATGGCCAGGGTGACCCACTACGCCACCGGCGGTGGCGAGCCGAAGGAGCTGTTCTTCGCCCCGATCTTCGCGGTCCAGAACCTGATGCGGAAGGCCGGAACGAGCATCGGCGCCTACGATCTCATCGAGGCCAACGAAGCCTTCGCCGTGCAGGCCCTCGCCGACGGGCGCGCCCTCGGCTGGGACTGGAACCGCGTCAACGTCAACGGTGGCGCGGTGGCGCTCGGTCATCCGATCGGCGCCAGCGGCGCCCGGGTACTGACTACGCTGCTCTACGCTCTGCAGGACCGCCGCAAGGCCGCGGGCCTCGCCACCCTCTGCCTGGGCGGTGGCAATGCGGTGGCGCTTTCCGTCGAAAGGATCTGATCCCATGAGCCGCCCGTCGATTCAAACCCAGCTCTCGCCCGCCGCCGGTGGCGGCGCCCGGAGCTTCATCCTGCGGTGGCCGCTGACGCTGGTCGTGGCCGCGGCCCTCGTCGCGCTGGCCGCCCAGGTCGCCATCCCGGTTCCGTTCTCGCCGGTCCCGATGACCCTGCAGGGCCTCGCGGTCATCCTCGTCGGCGGCCTCTTCGGCTCGGCCATCGGCGCCGGTGCCATGGTACTCTACCTCACGGCAGGCGCCTTCGGCGCGCCGGTGTTCTCCGCCGGCCACGCGGGGCTGCCCTGGCTGTTCGGGCCCACCGGTGGCTACCTGCTGGCCTTTCCGGTCGCCGCAGCGGTGGTCGGCCGAGCCGCGGCACGCGGCAGGTTCCTGCAATGCCTGCTGGCCGCGCTGGCCGGCATGGTGATCATCCACATCGGCGGCTGGGCACAGCTCACCCTCCTTTCGGGGGGAGCCGGCCGAGCGGTCGCGCTGGGCGTGACGCCCTTCATCGCGCAGGATCTGCTCAAGGTGGTGCTGGCCGCGATCGTGCTGTGGCGCGGGCATCACGCGCTCCGACTGCGCTCGTGACGCTGGCGGCCGTCGCGGAGCGGCCTTCGCCCCTGCGGGCCGTGGGCTGGGCGCTCCTCTACCTGGGCGCCGGGTTCGTGTTGATGGTCGTCCTGTACAAAGCGGGCCTGACTCTGGCAGGGTATGGGCCGGGCGCTCCGACGGCAGCGACAGCACTCGCGATTCAGACGGCGAGCGGCCTCCTGGCCTACGGCCCCCTGACCTGGGTGATCGGTCGTCGGGCTCTCGGGCTCAGCTGGAGTGACTTGCGCTGGACGCCGATCGCGGGGAGTGGCCGCGGTTTCGTGCTTGGCCTGGTGCTCGGAGCGGTACCTGCAGCGCTCGCCCTGCTCCTGTCGATGGTGGTTGGCCAGGCCCGTCTGGTGCCGGATGCCGGCAGCGGCCTCGGCTATGCGGAGCAGATGGGCATGACCGGGCTGCTGCTCGCCCCGGCGGCCCTTCTCGAGGAAGTCATGTTCAGGGGCGTGGGGCAGGTCGTGCTCGCCCGGGTGTTCGGCCGCGTCCCGACCGTCCTGGCGCTTTCGACCCTCTTCGCACTGGCACACATCACGAACAGCCACGCCACTCCGCTCGGCCTGCTGAACATCGCCTGCGCCGGGGTCCTGCTCGGTGTGGCCTTCTACGCGCCGGGCGGCATCTGGACCGCCTGGGGGGCACACCTCGGCTGGAACGCCACACTCGCCGCGTTCGACGCACCGGTGAGCGGGCTGCCGTTCCGGATTCCCCTCATCGACTATCTGCCGGGCGGGCCACAGTGGCTCACCGGTGGCACCTTCGGCCCCGAAGGCGGCTTGCTGGCGACCGTGACGATCGCGCTGGCCACCGTCGCCGCCTGGCGCTGGAGCGGAAAGGAGCTGGCGTGAAGGTCGCCGTCATTGGCGCGGGCACGATGGGCAATGGCATCGCCCAGGTCTTCGCCACCTCGGGTCATCAGGTGACGATGGTCGATGTCTCGGCCCAGGCGCTGGACCGGGGCCTGGGCGCGATCCGGACCAGCCTCGGCCGGATGGTGAAGAAGGGTACGATCGCCCAGGACGCGGCCGACGAGGTGGCGGCCCGGGTCGGTGTCGCCACGACCATCGAGGACGCCAGGGACAGCGAACTCGTCATCGAGGCGGCCAGCGAGAACCCCGCCCTCAAGTTCCAGATCTTCCAGCAGCTCGACCAGGCCTGTGCCCCGGGCGTGATCCTCGCGACCAACACCAGCTCGATCTCCATTACCGAGATCGCCGCGAAGACCCGGCGTCCCGATCGTGTCATCGGAATGCATTTCATGAATCCGGTCCCGGTCATGCAGTTGGTGGAGGTGATCCGGGGCCAGGCCACCAGCGATGCGACCACCGCGGCCGTGATGCAGCTCGCCACCGCGCTCGGCAAGACTCCGGTCGAGGTCAACGACTATCCCGGCTTCGTCAGCAATCGGGTCCTCATGCCGATGATCAACGAGGCGATCTTCTGCGTGATGGAAGGGGTCGCGACGCCGGACTCGATCGACACCGTGATGAAGCTCGGAATGGCGCACCCGATGGGCCCCCTCATGCTGGCCGATCTCATCGGGCTGGATACCTGCCTCGCGATACTCGAGGTGCTGCACCGCGGGCTGGGCGACGACAAGTACCGACCCTGCCCGCTGCTTCGCCGCATGGTCGCGGCGGGCCAGTTGGGTCGAAAGTCGGGCAAGGGGTTCTACGAGTATGAGGCTGGTAAGAAGTAAGCAGGCAGTCGTCCGAGGCTCGGAGGAGTGGGGGAGGCCGGGAAGTCCGGGCTCTCCGCTCCTCGCCTCTCACTACTCACTCCATTCGACCACCGACGGAGAATCGGGACGATTCATGGACATCTTCAAGTCGATGACCACCTACGCCCATGAGCAGCTCGTGCTCTGCCACGAGCCGTCATGCGGCTACTTCGGGATCATCGCCATCCACGACACCACGCTGGGTCCCGCGCTCGGGGGCACCCGCTACTGGAACTACGCCTCCACCGACGACGCCATCACCGACGCTCTCCGGCTGGCGCGGGGGATGAGCTACAAGTCGGCGGTGGCGGGCCTCAATCTGGGCGGGGGCAAGTCGGTGATCGTTGGCGACAACAAGCGCGCCGACCGCGAGGCGATCTTCCGGGCCCATGGCCGGTTCGTGGAGTCGCTCAAGGGCCGTTACATCACCGCAGAGGACGTCGGCACCAGCCCCGCCGACATGGAATACGTCCGAATGGAAACGGCCAGCGTCGCCGGACTCCACGGCCGCTCGGGAGACCCCTCGCCGGTGACCGCCTACGGCGTCTACGCCGGCATGAAGGCCACCGCCAAGGTTCGCTGGGGCTCCGACAGCCTGGCGGGGAAGAAGGTCCTGGTGCAGGGATGTGGCCACGTCGCCCAGACCCTCTGCGACCACCTCCATGTGGAGGGCGCCAAGCTGGTCGTGACCGACATCGACCAGGAGAAGGTCAAGCAGGTGGTCAAGGCGACCGGTGCCGAGGCAGTCCTGCCGGAGCAGATCTACGACGTGCCCGCGGACATCTACTCGCCCAACGCACTGGGCGCCACGGTCAACGACGACACCCTCAAGCGGCTCAAGGTCGAGATCATCGCCGGGGCCGCGAACAACCAGCTGGCCGAGGAGCGCCACGGGGTGGAACTGGAGCAGCGCGGGCTGCTCTACGCGCCCGACTACGTGATCAATGGTGGCGGGGTCATCAACGTGTACGGGGAACTGATGGGGTGGGATCACGAACGGTCCAAGCGCAAGGCGGCGCAGATCTACGACACGCTGCTGAGCATCTACGCCACGGCCCAGGCCCAGAAGATTCCCACCTACCGTGCCGCCGACCATGTGGCCGAGGCCCGGATCCGGGCGGTGGGAACGATCGCGGGAATCCGGGTGTAAGTGGCGGCAATTGGCAGGGGGCCGCCGAGCCGCCTCCCCTCGTCGAGACCCCCTTACTATTGCGCATGAATTTTTATACGATTCCCCATGGCTGAAGTCATCCCGATCGGCGCCGACCACGCCGGCTTCGCGCTGAAGGAGCGGCTGAAGCAGGAACTGCGTGCGCAGGGCTACGAGCCGCTCGATCTGGGCACCAATTCGGCTGATTCCACGGACTATCCCGACTACGCGCACCCCCTCGCCTCGATGGTGGAGGGGGGCAAGGTGCGCCGCGGGGTCCTGTTGTGCGGTACCGGCCTCGGCATGGCCTACGCCGCCAACCGCCATCACGGGGTCCGCGCCGCCGTGGCCTGGACGCCGGAAGTCGCCCGACTCGCGCGGGCCCACAACGACGCCAACGTCCTCGTCCTCCCGGCCCGGTTCGTCTCGGAGCAGGAGGGCCTGGAGATTCTGCGTGCGTGGCTGACCGAGCCCTTCGAGGGCGGGCGCCATGAGCGCCGGGTCCGCAAGATCGAACCCTGAAGGGAGATTGCATGCCGTACAACCACAATGCCTCGCTCAGACAGGCCGACCCGACGATCGCCGGACTGATCGACGCCGAGCTGCACCGGCAGCAGAACGGCCTCGAGCTGATCGCGAGCGAGAACTTCGCCAGTCGGGCCGTGATCGATGCGATGGGGACCCCGCTCACCAACAAGTATGCGGAGGGCTATCCTGGCAAGCGCTACTACGGCGGCTGCGGGGTGGTGGACAAGGTGGAACAGCTGGCGATCGATCGCGCCAAGGAACTCTTCGGCGCGGCCCACGCCAACGTGCAGCCCCACTCGGGCGCACAGGCCAACTTCGCGGCCTTCATGGCGATCGCCAAACCGGGCGAGACCATCATGGGGCTGGCGCTGCCGCACGGCGGGCACCTCTCGCACGGCGCAGCGGTGAACCACAGCGGGACCATCTGGCGCGCGGTGCAGTACGGCGTCAACCCCGCCACCGGGCGGATTGACATGGACCAGGTCCGGGAGCAGGCCCTCCGCGAGCGGCCGAAGATCCTCATCGCGGGCGGCAGTGCCTACGCGCGGATCATCGACTTCGCCGCCTTCCGCGCGATTGCCGACGAGGTCGGTGGCTACCTCCTGGTCGACATGGCGCACTTCGCGGGGCTGGTCGCCGGCGGGGTGCATCCGTCGCCGGTGCCGCACGCGCAGGTGGTCACCAGCACCACCCACAAGACGCTGCGCGGGCCGCGCGCCGGCATCATCCTCTGCATTCCGGAGCTGGCCGCGGCGGTGAACAAGTCGGTCTTCCCCGGTACCCAGGGCGGACCGCTCGAACATGTAATCGCCGCCAAGGCCGTGGCGTTCGGCGAGGCACTCAGGCCGGAATTCAAGAAGTACGCGAAGCAGGTCGTGGACAACGCGAAGGTGCTGGCGGAGGCGATGATCGAGCGCGGCTTCGCGATCGTCTCGGGCGGTACCGATACCCATCTGATGCTGGTGGACCTGCGGCCCAAGAACCTCACCGGCAAGGAAGCGGAGGCGCTGCTGGGGCAGGCCGAGATCACGGTCAACAAGAACACCATCCCCGACGATCCGCAGTCGCCCTTCGTCACCAGCGGCATCCGGCTCGGCACCCCCGCGATGACGACCCGCGGCATGGGCAAGGCGGAGTTCAAGCGCATCGCGCAGCTCATCGACGAGGTGCTGTCCAAGCGGGATGACATCACCATCGCCCGCGTGAAGCAGGATGTGCTGGATCTCTGCCGGGCGTTCCCGCTGTACGCCCCCCGGCGCGCTTGACCCCCCGGCGTCCGGGTCCTAGCTTCGCTCGCTATGATCCGGACTACCCGCTTCTCACATGCATGATCTCCAGTTCTCGACCGACGTCCTGACGCGCCTGCGCGCGGAAGGCTACCGCTACGACGAACGGGCCTACCTGTTCGTCCTGGCCGCGATCGAGTATCTGCAGTCGCGGCTCGAGACCCGGCGCCACGTCTCCGGCGCCGAACTCGCCTGGGCCTGCCGCGACTTCGCGGTGCGGCAGTTCGGACTGCTGGCGCCCGAGGTGCTTGGCTACTGGGGGATCCGGCGCACCGACGACTACGGCTGCATCGTCTTCATCCTGGTCCGGGCCGGTCTGCTCTCCACCCAGCCCGGCGACCGTGAAGCAGACTTCGCCGGTGTCTACGACTTCGGCGAGGCATTCAGCGAGGCCTACCCCTGGGATGGCGTCGCGGAACTGGTCGCCGTCAGTCGCTAGGCGTCGGTGCTGGCGGTTCCCGAGCGACACACTCCGGCCCGGGGGGCGGCTGATCCGGATGGCCCCGGGCTGACGGCCGAAGGGCGACCGCCGTAGACTTCATCATGCTCCCCGTACTCACCCCCGAACAATCCAGCGACTGGGACCGCCGTGCCGACGCAGCCGGCGTCACGCTCGCCACGCTGATGGAATCGGCGGGGCGGGCCGCGGCGCAGGTAATCGCGGCCCGTCATTCGGATCGCCTTGGTGGCGGGGTAATCATCGCCACGGGGCCGGGTAACAACGGTGGTGACGGCTGGGTCATAGCCCGGGCGCTGCACCGCCTCGACATCCCGGTCTTCGTCGCGGCCATCGCCGCCGACGTTGCGCCGCTCAATCGTCAGATGTCGGCGCTCGCCCGCGGCGAGGGTGTCCGGGTGGTCGAGCCCGACGGTCCCTGGCCTACCGTGGCGCTCGCGATCGATGCGCTGCTCGGCACCGGCGCGCGGGGCGCGCTTCGCAGCCCGATCCGGGTACTGGTCGACAGGCTCAACGACCTTGAGGTGCCGCTCATCGCGATCGACGGGCCCACCGGCGTCGATCTCGAGACCGGCTCCTCGCACGGAGCCGCGGTCCAGGCCCGGCTGTCGATCACCTTCGGAGGATTGCGGCGCGGCCACCTGCTCGCCCGCGACGAGTGCGGCGATGTGGTCGTGGTCGACATCGGCCATCCGCCGGCGGATGCCGCCTGGCCCGCGCTGCTGAGCGACCGGGACGCGGCGGAGGCCCAGGGCCGTTTCGGCTCCGCGGAGCACAAGGGCACCCGCGGACGGGTGGTGGTCATCGGGGGTGACGCGGGGATGAGCGGCGCGCTCCGACTGGCGGCCCGGAGCGCCTTCGCCGCCGGGGCGGGGCTGGTGCACGCCGTTGCGCCCGCCTCGACCATCGACCTGCTGGCGGCCGCGGAACCGGATCTGCAGACGCTGCGCCACGAGTTCGCGCTGCCGTTGTCGGGCCCGTGTCAGGCGCTGCTGGCGGAGTCCGACGCGCTGGTCGTCGGCCCCGGACTGGGGCGCGCCCCGGGCCGGCTCGAGTTCGTGCTGGCGGCGGCGCGGCACGCCCGGTCCCTGGTCCTCGACGCGGACGCCCTGCACGCGCTGACCGGTGCCGTGCCTGCGCTGCGCCAGCTCGGGGCGGATCGCCCGGTGGTGCTCACGCCGCACCAGGGGGAATTCCGCCGGCTCTTCCCCGAGCAGGCCGGCGGGGTCGAGCTCGACCCGTGGTCCGCGGCGCGGCGCGCGGCGGAGCTCTCCGGCTGCACGGTCCTGCTCAAGGGCGTCCCCACCATCGTGGCCGGGCCCGGCGGGTCGGTGGTGACCGTCGCCGCTGGCAACCCCGGGCTGGCGACGGGTGGCAGCGGCGACATCCTCAGCGGGCTGGTTGCCACCATGCTGGTGCAACTCGAGCGGCCGGTCCTCGCCGCCGCGGTCGCCGCTCAGGCGCTCGGCCGGGCCGCCGATCTCGCGGCGCGGCGGTTCACGGCGCGGGGGATGCGTCCGATGGACGTGCTCGCCGCGCTCCCCGACCTGTGGCGCACCTGGGAGACCGTACGCATGGTTCGTCACCCGCCGCAGCCACCGGTGCTGTTCGAGCTCGAGGCGCCGCAGCGATGGTGAGCCGCGGCTGGCGCATCCTGATGCTGACCTGGGCACTCGCGGCGCCGCTCACGGCGCAGACCAGGGACTGGGCACCGGAAGACCGCGCGGTGATCGGCGACTTCACGCGCATCAGTGCGGTCGCCACCAGCATCGATCGGGTGTTCGCCGTGTCGCCGGCGGGCGTGGTGGCGTGGGACCCGCAGGGGCATCGCTGGCAGGGACCGTGGCAGCCGCGCGATCCGACCCAACTCAACGACGTCGGACTCGCGTTCGCCGATCCGCTCGACGGCGCGCTCTGGCTGGTGCGCCGAGGCGGCTGGCTGCGCTTCGATCCGGGGCTCCGGCTCTGGGAAGAGGGCAGTGTGCCGGGATCGGTCACCGATGCCGCGCTCGACCGGAGCGCACCGGCCGCCGGACTCTTTCTCCGCACCGGCAGTGGCTGGTTCACGGCGTCGCGGGGCGGGGTCGCGTTTCCGAGCGCGGCCCCTGCACAGCCGGTCCGCGCGACCACCATCAACGACGCCATCCGCAGCAACCCCGCAATTCAGGCCAACAGTGCCGGCCTGCTGTTCGGCGGGCGGTTCCGCGACAACCGCTATACCGCCGCGGCGAAGGCGGAGGGCCTTGTCGGGTTCGGATGGTATCTCGGCACCTCCGGGGCGGGCCTCTTCTTCCTCCCCGAGGCCGCCGGCCTTCCGACTGCGCTGACCTTCGGGCTACCCAGCGGCGTGGTCGACGCGGTCTTCGCAGGGACCGGCGGCGTGTGGGCGGTGACCGAGCGAACCCTTACCGCCGACCCAGGCCTGAGCTTCGTCGCGACCGACTTCGGCGAGTTCCGCTGGCTGCAGGGCCCCCGGGCGACCGGACTCCCCTTCGCGCAGGCGCGCCGAGTGATCGGCCGCGATGCCGATCTCTGGCTGGCCACCGACGCCGGCGTCATCCGCATTTCGGCCCGGAGCGAAGAAACCGAACGGTTCGACATGAGCCGCGGGCTGCCCGACTCACGGGTGCTTGCGCTGGTGCAGCGGCAGGGGCGGATCGTGGCGGCGACCTCCCGCGGCCTAGCCAGCCTCAGCGACACCACCGGATTCCACCGCCTGGCACCCGGATTCTCCGACGCGGCGTACGCCGTGGCGATCTCGGGCGATACCACCTGGGTGGGTACCCGGCTCGGGCTGTTCGCTGCGCTGCCGGGCGAGTCCGATCTCCTTCAGCCCGAGGCGCTCCGGGAGAGCATCTCGCTGCAGGCCCCGGTCGTGGCGCTCGCCTGGCGGGCGGACACCCTGGTCGCGCTGCTCCAGGACCGGCTGCTCTGGCGCGATCCGGGCAGCGGCCGCTACAGCCTCGGCCCGGTGCTCGGCGGTGGCCTCGGGCGGCTGCACACCCTCGTCAACTCCAGGGCCGGGCTCTATGTCGCCGGTGATCGCGGCGTCGGCCTCGCGAGCCTGCTCACGCCGGTGCGCCGGTCCTTCGTGGCGCCCGGCGACATTCCGGGGCAGGTCACCGATATTGCCGTGGATGACAGCTACCTCTGGATCGCCACGCTCCGCGGACTGGTGCGGATGCGCCTCGACCTCTTCGGACCATGACCGACCCGGTCACCCCCGGTGCGGCGATGCATCTCGGTCCCGGGCGCGAGTTCGACCGGATCCGCCGGATCCTCGAGCGCCTGGGCGCTGCGGCACGGGGGATCGGCGACGACTGCGCCGTGGTGCCGGAGGCGCCGGGGCGGCTGGTGGTGAGCGTCGATCTCGCCGTGGAGGGAGTCCACTTCCGTCGTGACTGGCTGACCCTGGAGGAGATCGGCTGGCGCGCCGCGGCCGCGGCACTCTCCGATCTGGCCGCGGAGGGCGCGACGGTGGTCGGCATCCTCGCCAGCGTCGGTGTGCCCGCGGCGGCCTCCGAGGACGACCTGGCCAACCTCATGGCGGGCGCGGGCGCCGCGGTGCACGCCGTCGGCGGTACCGTGTTAGGCGGAGATCTCACCGCCAGCGACCGCTGGGTGCTCGACGTCACGGTGCTCGGGCGGGCGGAGCGGCCGGTCACCCGCGCGGGGGCGCGTCCCGGTGATGGCCTGTGGGTGACGGGGCGGCTCGGCGGCGCACGTGCAGCGCTGCGGACCTGGCTCGCCGGTGGCGCCCCCGATGCCGAGGCCCGGGCGGCCTTCGTCCGTCCCCGGCCGCGCATTGCCGCGGGGCAGGCACTCGCGCGGGCCGGCGCGCATGCGATGCTCGATCTGAGTGATGGCCTCGGCGGCGACGCGGGGCACCTGGCTGCCGCCTCCGGCGTCGCCCTGGAGATCGATCTCACCCTGCTGCCGGTCGCCCCGTCGGCGCTTCCGCTCGCACTCCGGGAGGGACTGCCGCCGGCGCTCTTTGCCGCGCAGGGCGGGGAAGACTACGAACTGCTCGCGGCGCTTCCGGCCGGATTCGGGGAGGGCGATGCCTCCCGGCTGGCGGTCGACGCAGGGGTCTCGGTGACCCGGATCGGCGTCGTTGGCGCTGGAGAGGGGACCCGGTTCCTGCTGGAAGGGCGGCCCCTCACCCTCACGGGGTACGACCACTTCGGCTGAGCCGACTGCCCCCGTTCCCCATCGTTCCTCCACTGTTTACGTTCCCCACGTTCCCAGGCCGTCTCCCCAACCCTCGGGCTCCATGTCCACCATCATCGAAGTGCACGGTCGCGAAATCTCGACAGCCGCGGCAATCCCACCGTCGAGGCCGAGGTCGTCCTCTCCAGCGGGGCCACGGGACGGGCGGCGGTGCCGAGCGGGGCGTCGACGGGGGAGCACGAGGCGGTCGAGCTGCGTGACGGTGACCCCAAGCGGTACATGGGCAAGGGCGTGCTGGAGGCGGTGCGCAACGTGAACGAGGTCATCGGCCCCCGGCTGGAGGGCATGGCGGCGGAGGACCAGGTCGCCATCGATCAGGAGATGCTGGACCTCGACGGCACCCCCAACAAGAGCCATCTGGGTGCCAACGCGATGCTGTGCGGTCTCGCTGGCGGTGGCCCGCGCCGCGGCGCAGGATTCCGGGCTGCCGCTCTACCGCTACCTCGGCGGCCCGCTGGCGCGGGTGCTGCCGGTGCCGATGATGAACATCCTGAACGGCGGCGCCCACGCGTCGAACAACGTGGACGCGCAGGAGTTCATGGTGGTCCCGATCGGCGCCGAGACCTTTCCGGAGGGCCTGCGGATGGGGGTGGAGGTCTTCCACGCGCTGAAGAAGGTGCTGACCAAGATGAAGCTGTCGACCGCCGTCGGCGACGAAGGCGGTTTCGCGCCGATGCTGCCGTCGAACGAGGCCGCGCTCGACGTCATGATGGAAGCGATCCGCGCCGCGGGCTACGAGCCGGGCCGTGACCTGGCCATCGCGCTCGACGTGGCGGCCTCCGAACTGTATCAGGACGGCGAATACGTCTTCAAGAAGGGCGACGGCAGCCGCCGCCCCGCCTCGGCGATGATCGACCTCTACACCAGCTGGGTGGACCGCTATCCGATCGTGTCCATCGAGGACGGGCTCGCGGAGGACGACTGGGACGGCTGGCAGCTCCTGACCGATCGCCTGGGCAGCCGGTGCCAGATCGTGGGCGACGACCTCTTCGTGACCAACGTCGACCGGCTGGGCCGCGGCATCGAGGAGGGCGGTGGCCAACGCCGTGCTGGTAAAGGTGAACCAGATCGGCACCCTCACCGAGACGCTGGAATGCATCGAGATGGCGAAGACGGCCGGCTACGGCGCGATCATCTCCCATCGTTCCGGCGAAACCGAGGACACGTTCATCGCCGACCTCGCGGTCGGGGTCGGGGTGGGGCAGATCAAGACCGGTAGCGCCAGCCGCACCGACCGGATCGCCAAGTACAACCAGCTCCTGCGCATCAGCGAGGAGCTGGGCGAGATCGCCCACTATCCTGGCCGGGACCTCTACGCCCTGTGAGCCGGGCACGCCTCTTCACGGCGCTGGTCCTCGCCGGGTCCGTGGTCTACGCAGTCTTCGGCGGCGAGTACAGCACCTTCAACTGGCTCGATCTGCGGCGGCAGGAGCGGGACGAGCAGGCGAAGATCGACCAGCTCACCCTCGAGGTGGATTCCCTCCGCGGGTACGCCAAGGCGGTCGCCACCGATCGACGGCTGCAGGAGCGACTGGCCCGGGAGGAGTTCGGTATGATCCGCAAAGGGGAGTTCCTCTACCGGCTGCAGCGCGACAGCGAACCGTAGCCCGCCGCATTTCTCGCCACCAGAACGGGTAACCGTGACCGTCTCAAGTTCGACTCGACGTAGTTCCCTCGTCCTCATTGCGCTCGCCCAGCTTTCCGCCTGCCAGCCCCCCGCCTCCAAGCCTGCATCCAGCGCGGCGCAGCGCGAACAGGCCTCGGCCCCGCCCAGCGCCACTCCCGCCGACGTCTCCCATGGGGAGGCCACGCTGGGCCCTCCCGGCGTGCCAGCTCCGATCACTCCCGACGCGCCGCTCCCCGTCGCGTCGCGACTGAAGCGGTTGCGGCTCGAGATCCAGCATGCCGATATCACGGTGGACTCGGGAGTCACCTATCAGGCGTGGACCTTCGGCGGCGGGGTTCCGGGCCCGGCGCTCCGCGCCACGGTGGGAGACACCGTTGATTTCACCCTCGTGAACAAGGCGCCGATGCCGCACAGCATGGACTTCCATGCGGCCGAGATCGCGCCGAGCAAGTATTACGTCAACGTCAATCCGGGCGACTCGATCCACTACCGGTTCGTGCCCCGGGTGGCGGGCGTCTTCATGTATCACTGTGGCACCGCGCCGGTCGCGGCCCATATCGCCAACGGCATGTATGGCGCGTTCGTGGTCGACCCGGCGGTGGCCCGGCCCAGAGCCCACGAATTCGTGATCGTGCAGAGTGAGTTCTATCTCACGGTGGGCGATACAACCCACCGGCCGCGGTCGCTCGACTGGCCCAAGGTGCTCGACCAGGCGCCGGACTACGTGGTGTTCAATGGCCGGGCGGCGCAGTATGCCAAGCACCCGATCTCGGTGCCGGTCGGCGATCTGCTCCGGATCTACGTGGTCAATGCGGGCCCGAACCGGGTATCGTCGTTCCATGTCGTCGGCGGGATCTTCGAGCGCGCCTTTCTCGACGGGTCGAATTCCACGCCGCTGGCGGGGGTGCAGACGGTCATGGTACCGGTGGGTGGCGGCGCCATCTTCGAGATCCGGCTGCGGGAGGCGGGGACCTATCCTTTTGTGACCCACGCCTTTGCTGACGCGACCAAAGGCGCCGTCGGCGTGTTTGAGGCGGGGAAACCTTGACGCAGGCTGGGGCGCAGCGCTAGGATTTGCGCCCCAAGGCTGGGTAGCTCAGGTGGTTAGAGCACGGCACTCATAATGCCGGGGTCGGCGGTTCGAATCCGCCCCCAGCTATTCATCCCGCGTTGTGCCGGTGTCGCAGCCGGATTCGGCCTTCGGCTCGAATCCGCTCCCAGCTTTGCCTCCAACTGCGGACACCGGGGCCGTGGATTCGGTTTGCGCTGCTCCGCTCGCCACCAGCCAGGTCGGGGTGCTCCCCGGCCTTCCGCATGCAACCCGCCCCATCCCCCGAGGCCCGCCCTCATATCCACAGACCTGAGGCGCAGAAGCCCAACTCGGGTCCCGAACCGATCCCTCCGACGCCGATCTCACTCCTTCGATCAGGCTCTCTTTTCATTCAATCAGGCGATGGCTGCGGGAGTCCCGGGACCGGATCTTAGAGGCGATCCCACGGGGCGCCGCTCCGGCTGGGGTCTGCAGCAATGCCTACCAGGGAGTATCGCGACGTGGCAGAGCGGCCATCCATACCAGGGCGCAGGGGTAGGCTCGACTGGGCATCCGCCCTGCTGACCCTGGTCGCGGCCAGCGCCTGTGGTGGCGACAGCCTGGTCCTTCCACAGGACGGTGCCCCGGCCGTGATGGTGATCGTGGCGGGCGACGGACAGACGGACACGGTCGGCCGGGTGTTGCGAGACTCACTCGTCGTCCGCATCACCGATCGAAGCAACCGGCCCATCCTTCACCAGATGGTGCGCTTCTTCGAACCGTCGAGCGCGACCGGTGCGCGCATCATCCCCGACACCGCGCAGACGGACGCCGACGGCCGGGCCCGGGCGCGATGGGTGCTCGGCACCCGGGCGGGACCGCAGACGATGCGGGCATTCGTCGGCGGTCCCGGCGGAGACCTGACCGCCGACTACCATGCTGCGGCTGTCGCCGCCGCGCCGGACACGATTCTGCCGATCGCCGGGGATTCCCAGGCCGGTTCAGCGGGGGGCGTCCTGCCCCAGCCCCTCGTGGCCACCGTGCGAGACCGCTATGGCAACCCCGTCAGCGGAGTTCGCGCGACCTGGCAAGCGGTCGGGGGCGGCGGGGTGACCCCGACGGTCAGCATCAGCGGCAGCGATGGACGGATCACCGTGCAGCGAACGCTCGGCACGTCGCCCGGCGAGCAGCGGGCGGTGGCCACGGCGCCCGGCCTCAAGGGTTCGCCCGTCGTCTTTGTGCAGATGGCGAGCTCGGGCCAACCGGCGAGCCTGGTGGCGGAATCGGGGAACAACCAGTCCGGATTGCCCGGGCAGCAACTCGCCGATCCACTCGTCGTGCGACTCGTCGACGCATTGGGAAACGGGATCGGAGGGCGGGCAGTGACCTGGCCGGTCGCTGCGGGGGGCGGAACGATCACCTCTGCCACCACGATGACCGACGCCAGTGGTCATGCCTCCGCGAGATTGACGCTCGGTCCGGTCGCCGGAGTCAACGTCGTGACCCCCAGCAGCAGCGGGTTCAGCGCCACCTTCAGTGCCACCAGCAATCCCACTCAACCCACCGCGATCGCGGCGAACGGGCCGACCCAATCGAGCGGTACCGCCGGTGGTGCCGCCACTCCCGCGCCATCGGTCCTTGTCACCGATGCCCAGGGCCGGCCGGTCCAGGGCGTGGCGGTGACGTTCACGGTGACCGGCGGCGGAGGCAGCGTTGCTCCCCGTACCGCGTCCACCGACGCGACTGGCGCCGCCTCGGTCGCACTCTGGAGCCTGGGACCTCAGGCCGGTACCAACACTCTCACCGCGTCGGCGGCGGGTGGCGGCGGCGCGCTCAGCGGCAGTCCGGTGGTGTTCACCGCCTTGGCCACCGCAGGCGCGATGAGTCGGCTGGCGATCGTGAGGCAGCCTTCGCCGGCGGGCACCAGCGGTGTCCCGCTGGCACAATCACCCATCGTCCAGCTGCAGGATGCCAACGGTAACGATGTGGGTGGGGCCGGAGTCGCCGTCACCGCGACGATTGCCGGCAGCCCCTCCGGGGCCAGTCTCTCCGCCGCGACGGCGGCGACCAATGCCAGCGGCAGCGCGACCTTGAGCGGTCTCACGCTCACCGGCCCCGCCGCGACGTACACGCTGTTGTTTACCAGTTCACCGTCCCTGGCCGGGGCGACGTCGAGTGCCATCGTTCTGTCGAGCTCGGCCGGAACGCAGCTCGCGCTGATCACCCAGCCCTCTGCCACGGCCGTGAGTGGGCAGCCGTTCTCCCAGCAGCCGGCGCTTCAGCTTCTCGACGGCGCCGGCAATCCCCTGCATCAGTCGGGAGTGATCTGCAGCGTGACCCTGGCCTCCGGGAGTCCGGCCCTCGGCGGCACGTTGACGGCAGGGACCGACGCGGCCGGTGTGGCGGTCTTCACCGATCTGATGATCACCGGCACCGCGGGCCTCCGGACGCTTCGATTCGCCGCCTCCGGTGCGAGCGGCGTCACCTCGAATGCCATCGATGTCCAGGCGGCCGGCGCCGGGCAGTCGATCAGCATCCTCGTCCAACCCTCGGCCACCGCCATCAATGGCTCCATGCTCCAGGTGCAGCCTGCGGTGCTGGTCCTGGATCAGGCGGGCCTGCCGGTCAACGGGGCGACGGTGACCGCGGCCGTGTCATCGGGCGGGGCCGCGCTCGGAGGGCAGGTGACGGTAACCACGAACCTCCTGGGCCTCGCGTCCTTCAGCAGCCTGGCGCTGACCGGGCCGGCAGGCAACTACGTCTTGCAGCTGTCGACAGCAGTGGCCTCGGCGACGACCGCGGCGATTGCGCTTCTCCCCGGGCCGGCCAGCGCGAGTCAGAGTACCGCGAACGTCCCCAGCCGGGGGAACACCCGGCGTCAGACCGTCATCACGGTGCAGACCCGGGACCAATCGGGTAACGCGCTAACGACGGGCGGGCACCTCGTCGAGATCACGATCAGCGGGACGAACCCGGTCGGTACCTTCGCCGCTGCCGACAACGGGGATGGCAGTTATGGCGCCTCCTACGTGCCCAACAAGAAGGGACCCGACTCCATCACCATCACCCTGGACGGAAGCCCCATAGGGGGTAGTCCGTACAGCACTACCGTTCACTAGCGGCGGCGCGACCGCCGGCCGGCAGGTGTCCGGCGGCACCGGCGACCCTCAATTCGCGCCCCCCGACGACACGCCGTCTGGTTGTGGTGATCCCCCGATTCCCGGCCGGCTGTGCCGGCCCCGGCGCCGAGTCGCGTCAGGCCGCTGAGGAGGCTGCAGAAGCCCCATTCTGCGAGGGGGCCGACGAGCGCTGAATTGGCTCGCCCGCCGCCCCTTCACCTATCCCCCCAAAGGTGGACAACCGCTGGTGTCCGCGTATCTTAGGAAAGCCGACTCCATCCATCCCCCGGGGCAATGACCTCACCCGCACCCACCCCCCAGCAGGTCGACCTCGCGCGTGCCAGCTACGAGCGCTGCCTGCGCGAGGAAGATTTCTTTCGGACCTTCTACGAGCGGTTCCTGGCGAGCGATCCCGCGATCGCGCCCAGGTTCGCCAACACCAAGTTCGAACGCCAGCACAAGCTGCTCCAGCATGGGCTCGGCCTGCTCCTCAGCTACGCGGGCCGGCCCAATCCGCACCTGCTCGAGCGCATCGCCGAGCGGCACGGACCAGCGGACATGGACATTCCCGCCGTGCAGTACGCCCTCTTCCTCGACAGTCTGATCCAGGCGGTCCGCCGCCACGACCCCGAGTGCACCCCTGAGGTCGAGGCGGCGTGGGCGGTCGCCATGGCCCCCGGTATGCACTACCTGGAGCAATTCGGCCGGTGAGCGGCGTGACGCGGGCGGCCTGTGAGAAGTGCGGTACCCCGGTCATGCGCGGGGCCCGCTTCTGCGCGGCTTGCGGGACGGAGGTTTCCAATCCCCAGGTCGATACGGCGGCGACCAGCACCATGCTCGTGTCCAACACCGCCGTGCTCAGGGACAAATTTCTGGAGACGTTGCGCGACATCACCCTCGGCGAGTACGAGATCCTGCTCGAAGTCGGGAGCGGAGGCATGGCCTCGGTCTATCTGGCGCATGACATCCAGCTCGACCGCAAGGTGGCCATCAAGGCGATGCACCCGCAGCTCCTGCAGGGCGAGGGCATGGTGGAGCGGTTCCGGCTCGAGGCGCGCACCGTCGCCCAGCTGAGTCACTCCAACATCGTCCCGATCTACGCGGTGAAGCAGGAACAGGATCTCCTCCTGTTCGTGATGAAGTTCATCGAGGGCCAGGCACTGGACGCCATCATCAAGACCCAGGCGCCACTCCCCGCGCCGATGGTCACCCTGATTCTGAGCCGGGTCGCCGACGCGCTGGGCTACGCCCACCGCCACGGAGTCATCCACCGGGACATCAAGCCCGCCAACATCATGGTGGATGTTGAGGGAGTTCCGGTCGTCACCGACTTCGGCATCGCCAAGGTGGCCAACACCGAGGGCCTGACCCTCACCGGCGCCGCGATCGGTACGCCGCACTACATGAGCCCCGAGCAGTGCCACGCGATGCCGCTCACGGGCGCGACCGACCAGTACTCCCTCGGCGTCACCGCGTACCAGATGATCACCGGCGCCCTCCCCTTCGAAGGGGGAAGCGCCATGAACATCATGTTCAAGCACGCGCACGAACCCCCGCCTCCACTGCGCGATCGGGCGCCGGACTGCCCCCCCGAGCTGGCCGCCGTCATCGAACGGATGCTGGCCAAGAAGCCCGAGGACCGTTTTGCCAGGATGGAGGATGTGGTCCGCGCGCTGAACGCACCCACGATGGCGCATGACGATCCGGTCCGCTCCCAGCTGATCCAGTTCGCGCTCGCCGGCGAAAACCGGCGCCTGCTCAAGCGGGTGAGCACTCCGAAGAGTCCGATTCCGTCGGTGGTCGCGGGCGGGGGACCGGCCAGCCGGCGCGCGGCGTCCGCCCAGCCGGCCGCTGCCACCAGGACGGTGATTGTGGCGCCGCCGTCGGCGCCGGCCTCCCGCCGCAACCTGGCCCTCGTCGGTGGGGGAGTTCTGGCGGCAGTCCTGCTCGCCGTGCTCGCGGTGACCCGGCCCTGGCAGCGGCCGGCTCCCTCGAGCGAGACGCTCTCCCAGGCGACGCTGGGGGACACGACCGGCGCTCACGGCGGCCCGGGGACGCCGGCGTCGGACTCGGCAAAGCTCGCGGCCGCACTCACCGACAGTGCGGCGCGGGTGAAGGATTCGGCATCGGCCGTGCCGCCTCCCGCGACAGTGAAGGAGAAGCCCGCCGAGTCGACCACGCCCGTCGAAGTCGCGCCGACTCCAGTCCGGCCGAAGCCGCGTCCCAATCCGCCGGCGCCGTCGCCGGCCGAACTCCGCCTCCCGCCACTACAGTCGGTACAGCTCAGCGGGCCTTCGGCCATGACCGTCGGCGACAATGCCACCATCGAGGCCGATCCGATCGATGGCGCGGGGCGGGTGGTCTCGGGGCGTCAGATACAGTGGAAGTCCAGCGCGCCCGAGATTGCCAGCATCGGCAGCGGCGGGCAGGTGGTCGCGCGGCAGCCCGGGCGCGTCGTGATCACCGCGGTGGTGGAGTCCGTGAGCGGGTCGATGACCATTACCGTGCAGGCTCCTGCCGCCGCCAGCGTGAGTATCAGCCCGACCGATCTCACGCTCGAGGTGGGCGAAACCGGCGCACTGACCGCAGCGGTGGGCGGCGGGAGTGGCCGCCCCGCCGACCGCGCGGTCCAGTGGAGCTCCGGCGCGCCACAGGTGGCCTCGGTCAACGCCGATGGGGTGGTGACGGCGAAGAGTCCGGGGTTGGCGCTGATCGCTGCGAGCGCCGCCGGCCGGCAGGCCACCGCGACGGTGAAGGTGGTGGCCGCCGGTCCGAGCGAGGCTGACCTCCGCAGCCAGGCCGCAGATGCGATCCAGGCCTACGCCAGGGCCATCGAGAGCAGGGACGTGGCCCGGGTGCGCCAGATCTATCCTACGATGGCCTCGACTCGGGAGCAGCAACTCAAGCAGGCGCTCCCGAACATGAAGAACCTCCAGGTCCGCCTGAGTATCGCCGACCTGCAGATCACCGGCGACAACGCGACTGCCGTGGTCACCGGCAAGTGGCAATTCGAGAGCTCTGGAAAGCGGACCGACATCCCCGCCGACAACACCTACCAGCTTGTCCGCCGGGGCAACGGCTGGGTGATTACCGAGATCCGCTGAGGACACCATGACCGGTATGCGCCGTCTTGCGGGGCCCGCCATGGCCGCCGTCCTCATGCTGAGTGCATGCCACGAGGTCCTCAACGACTTGCCGAACCTGCGGGTGCGGACGGTGCAGGTCGTTCCCGACAGCACCGATCTCGCCATCGGGACCGCCACCGAGCTCCACGAGTTTCCGCTCGACCAGACCGGAGCACTGCGCCCCGGACGGACCGTGACCTGGGTCAGTTCCGATCCGACGGTCGCGGTGGTGGATGACACCGGCGGCGTGTCCGGTCTGTCGACCGGCACCGTGACCATCACGGCGACGGTCGATGGCATTCAGGGCAGCGCCCGAGTTCGCGTCGGCAATCAGCCGAGTATCGGGCTGGCGTCGACGACCGCCACGTTCAACATGCAGGCCGGCCAGTCGAGCCCGCCGCCGCAGACGATCGCCGTCAGCAATGGCGGCGGTCTCACCCTGTCCGGGCTCTCGATCGGCACCGTCAGCTATGCCGGTGGACAGCAGAACTGGCTGATTCCCGGACTCAACGCAACCTCGGCGCCGGCAACGCTGACGCTCACAGCGATCAGCGCCGGTATCTTCACCGCCGGCACCTACACCGCGACGGTGCCGATTCTCTCCCCGGTGGCAGCGAACAGTCCCCGGAACGTCACCGTCACGCTGATCGTGGCGCCAGGGCCGCCGGCGGCGCGGATCATTGCGGTGCTCGCCGGCGACAACCAGAATTCCCCCGCCGGGTCGGCGGTCGCGATCGCGCCGTCGGTGCAGGTCACCGACACCTTCGGCAATGCGGTGAGCGGGCTGCCAGTGACCTTCTCGGTGCTGAGCGGAGGAGGAAGCGTGACGGGCGGGAACGCCGTTACCAATGGAGCGGGCGTCGCGACGGTGGGGTCATGGACTCTGCAGGCGACCGGCGTGGTACCGGCCAACGGCTTCTATCCGAACCAGCTGCTGGTCAGTGGCCAGGCCGCCGCGACCGTGACCCTCACCAGCAATGCCTTCTTCAACTACACCACCCATGTGCATGGGCTGTGGGCGGCGAATGGTTGCACTGGCTGCCACGGGGCTACTGGCGGGCTCGGCGGGCTGAATCTTGGCGGCAGCGCGTCGACGACGTACAGCAGCGATCTGTTCGATGTCCCGACGACCTGCCAGTCAGGTCAGCTGGTGCGTGTGGCCTCAGGCGGGGGCAGCACGGCGGAAGCCGCGAGTCTGCTGATCCAGAAGCTGGATCATACCGCGCCGGCGGCGTGTCCCGGTGGCATGCCCAGTAACGCGACCACCATCCCCGCGGCCGTGCGCGACACGATTCGCGCCTGGATCCGCGCCGGCGCCCCCCTCAACTAGAACGATCCTTCCAACCCTGCCGTCCAGATGTAGTCGGGCTGCATCCCGCTCTTCCGCATCGGCGCGATGCCGTTGATGACCAGCACCGTGCCGCCCCGCACCCGGAATTTCATCCCCAGCGAGAGGTTGATCAGCTCGTCCTTGCGATTCTGGATGCTGGTCGCCGGGAGATGGCGCACGAAGGGCACTTCATAGACGATATCCCCCGGCAGGGTCTGTTTCCGCTTGCCGACCTGCCACGAGGTGCTGAGGTCCGCCGCCACCGTCGCCCACGGGGCCATCAGGTGATCGAACCCGATCGTGGCGAGTACCGCATCATTGACCGAATTGCTGCTGCGGGCGAGGTAGCCGACGTTGAGATGCGGCGCGAAGTCACCGAACTGGGCGGAGGCGATCGCCATGGCGCGCACCGAGGTGAACCCCGAGCCGAGCAGGTCCTTCTCGTCGCCCGTCGGAAAGCGGACTTCGGAGAGCAGTGCCGCGCCGAAGCTCTTCGACTGGCCGAGGTTGATCTTGATCCGTCCGACCACATCGCCGATGCCCGAGGCGCTGCCGGAGACTTCCGAGCTGGCCCGCATGATCGGGTGGGCCGGGTCGCCGCCGAAGTTGTGCACGCTGTCCGGTCCGAAGGGCATGATCTGCGCGGTCCCGGTCCCATTGAGCGTGGTGCGCACGAACGGGACGGCGACGCCCACATCCACGAAGTCCAGCATCCCCCAGGTCGCGTTGAGGTAGACGCTGGTGATGTTCATGTCCATCTGCAGTTTCACGGCGATGTTGTCGTTCTCGAACTCGGGAATGCCGTACAGCGAATCGCCCACGTTCTGATGGGCGAAGTTGAACTCGATATTGTCGAGGGGATTGCCGTTGAGGGTGGTGAAGGCGAGCTGGGTGACATAGGCGCCCATGAAGAACCGGCCCCGGCCGAGGGTCTGGGCCCGTTCGCCGAAGATCGGCCCCGGCGAGGTCGAGGACTGGACCGGCAAGCCGCCGACGATCGTGAAGGTGGTTCCGCTGGACGTGGCGCTGATCGGCGTGGATGCGACGGACCGGCCGACCGCGCTCTGCACGAAGCCGATCACCGTGTTCGTTCCGGCGATCACGGAGGGGATGAAATGGGCCCCGTGCCCAGTGCCGACGTTGAGGCAGAGCGGCTGGCCGCAATCGCCGAAGGTGAACAGCTTGTCGATCTGGCTGCTGAGGGATTGAGCCTCGGCTGGGACCGCGAGGCAGAGCAGGGCGGCGGCGGTGACCAGCGGTCGCATCGATGGACTCCGGGCGGGGGATGGAGCCGCCAACTTACTGCCCGCCGGTAGCGGACCGCAATGCTCCCCTTTTCGCCGGGGGTGAGGCACAACTCCAACTGCGGCTGCGCCCGGCCGGCGAGCTGAGCCTTGCGGGGCCTGTGACCGGGTGCAACGCGGCTCCGGCGGCGATCAGCGGATGGCGTTGGGCGCCCTGCCCAGCGCTGGACTTACCGGCTCGGAACCTCGAGATCCGCCGGCCCCACCACCACGTCACCGTGCCCGGGCACGTCGACGGTGATCCGGTCGAGCAAGGGATCGCTCGGCTTCCGCTTGATTCGGCTCACTTCCACGATCACCCCGGTCTTTCCCTTAACACGGGGTACGCCCGAACCGATGATCCTGGCTGCCGTGCCGGGAATGCACTCGTCGATGTGTGCCATGATGAACTCCGAGTGACCTGGGGGTGGAGCGGCGTACGTGCATACTTGCCACGGTCATTTATCGGGAGGTCCGGGCCGGATGTCAAGGCGAAAGACCCGCCATGGTTGTCGCCATTGCGCCCGTCCGGGTTCGTTCAGTCTAGCGGCTCGGGATCGGCCTCCAATCCGGCCGGCACCTCGCGATCCGCCTGGTATCTGCTCGTATCGGGGATCATCCGTTGTCTCGATCGTTCACCGGTGCCCGGTTTGGTTGACAATCACCGAGAACGATCTGTACACTCAAGCGGGCAAGTAGCTTGGCCAGACCCATTGCCCCAACTTCATCGGTCGGAAGTGAGGCGGAAGGTCGCGCCATTGCCTCGATCCCCGGGGCTGCGCCCGACATCGTGCTCGAGTTGGACGATGCCGGGGCCATCCGCGAGGCCAGCCTGGGCCAGTGCGACTTCCCGATCGAGGAATCGAGAGGGTGGGTCGGCCAGGGGTGGGCGGAGACCGTAGTCCCCGGGAGCAGGGTCCAATTCCAGGAGATGCTGGACAAGGCTGCGATCCACGGCATATCCCGTTGCCTCCAGATCACTCACAGCTTCGGCAGGGGGGTGTGACATTCCCGTCGCCTACACAAAGGTTCGCATGGAGCGGCCGGCGATGGGAGACCGTGGCGATCGGTCGAGACCTCCGGGGTGTTGCGGAGCACGGGATCTGACCCGCGCTGTGCGACAGCTTGCGGGACTCGTGGGCCGGGTGTTGTTCCGCAATCTTGTCCGGGACACCACGGAGGTGGCCGAGCCGCATGCTATCGAGACTGCACTGGAGTCGACCCGGGACAACCGCGCCGCGGCGGCCAAGCGTGGAAAGGGGCGTTCGCACCCGCTCCCTGGCGCTGCGATCGGGGATTCCACCCGCACAATTCAAAACCTCCAGTCGCACTACCTCTCCGTCATGCTCCCGTCGCGCAAGGTGAGCAATCGAAGGCCCGGGTGTCGGCCGCGCAGGGGAGGGCGTGCACTCTCGATGCGTGCGCCGAAAGGCGCGGCGCCTCCGGAATTCGTGTGAGCACCCATCCTTCACGAGCATTTCGGGTGGGGACCCGGGGCAGTGCGCTGGCGCGCTGGCAGACGGCGCACGTCTGTCAGGCGCTGCGAGTCGCGGGCTTTCGCACCGAGACAGTGGAGATCGCCACCACCGGCGACCTCGCTCCGGAGACGCCGCTTCGGCACCTGGCCGATCCGGCGGTGTTCACCCGGCAACTCGACGAGGCGATGCTCGCAGGTGGGATCGACCTTGCCGTGCACTCCCTCAAGGATCTGCCCACCCGCCTCCCGCCCGGCATTGCGCTGGTGGCGATAAGCGCCCGCGAGGATCCGAGTGACGCGCTCGTCAGCCGGACTGGGAGTCTCCTCGCGTCCCTCCCGAAGGGTGCTCGGGTCGCGACCAGCAGCCTGCGCCGTCGCGCCCAGCTTCTCCGGGTCCGTCCCGATCTCGAGCTGGTCGAGGTGCGCGGCAACGTCGACACCCGGGTCGCCAAGCTCGACCGCGATCCCCTCGTCGAGGCCACGCTCTTGGCCAGCGCGGGCCTGGTGCGTCTGGGGCTGAGCCATCGAATCTCCGAACGCCTCGCATTCGAGGTCATGCTGCCCGCCCCGGGACAGGGCGCACTGGCAGTCACTGCAAGGGGCGATGATGCCGCCGCCGCGGAGGCGGCGCGACGGGCGATCCACGCTCCGGAAGCGGCGCTCTGCGTGAGCGCCGAGCGAGCAGTGTTGCACGCATTGCAGGGCGGCTGTGAGGTGCCGGTCGCCGCGCTGGGCGAGATGACGGAACCGGAGCCGGCGGCCACGCACGCCGCGGGGAAGCTGCTCCGCCTGCGGGCCCGGATCGTGTCCCTCGACGGTCGGGAGATGGTGGAGGCGGAACTCATTCGCCCGATCCGGGAAGCGGGTAGCGCGCAGGCATTGGGTGAGGCCCTCGCAGCGCGCCTCATCGCCGAGGGTGGCGGCCGCATCCTTGCCGAGTTGTCACCCCGGGGCAGGCCTCCCTCGCCCTGAGTGCGGAGGTCGAGCGAGGTGCTGCGCCTTGGTTTGCCGGATCTCGGGGGTACCTCCCGCCCCGCTGTGTCAGGCCCTCCTCCTGCTCCTGCTCCGGCTGCCGGCGCGATATCTTCCAGCGGCTGCACCGGGCGGAGCCCGCCCGCGGACTTTCAATTCATCCTGAGGTTGCTGATGTCCTCGCGTTCTCTCTCCCTGGTGCTCGCGGCCCTGCTCACCTCCGCCTTGCAGGCCCCGCTGCCGGCCCAGGCTCCGCCGGCCGCGAAGCCGGCCCCGGCCGTCACCCGCGCGCCGGCTTCGCGTCTCAGCCCCGCGACCCTGGTTGCCTCGGTCGAAGGACTCACCGAATACCGCCTCGCGAACGGGCTGCGGATCGTTCTCTTCCCGGACGCCTCGAAGCCGACTGCCACGGTGAACATCACCTACCTGGTCGGTTCCCGGCATGAGGGCTACGGCGAGACCGGCATGGCCCACCTGCTCGAGCACATGGTCTTCAAGGGGACCCCGCGGCACCGGAACATTCCCCAGGAGCTGACCGAGCACGGCGCCCGGCCCAACGGGTCGACCTGGTTCGACCGCACCAACTATTTCGAGACGTTCAGCGCGAGCGACACCAACCTGATCTGGGCGCTGGACCTCGAAGCCGACCGGATGGTGAACAGCTTCATCGCCCGAAAGGATCTCGAGTCCGAGTTCACCGTGGTGCGCAACGAGTTCGAGTCGGGGGAGAACGATCCTGGCAGCGTACTCGAAGAGCGGGTGCTGTCCACCGCGTTCCTCTGGCACAACTACGGTCACTCGACCATCGGGGCGCGCTCCGACATCGAGCAGGTGCCGATCGAGCGGCTGCAGGCGTTCTACCACCGCTACTACCAGCCTGACAACGCGGTGCTGTTCGTGGCCGGCAAGTTCGATCCCGCGAAGACCCTGCGCCTGATCGAGCAGAAGTTCGGCGGATTCCCCGGCCAGACCGGACCGGCGCCCTCAAGATCTGGCCCACCTACACCAGCGAGCCGACCCAGGACGGCGAGCGCAGCGTGACTCTCCGGCGGGTCGGCGACGTGCAGGTGGTCATGGCGGTCTACCATGTCCCCTCGGGCAGCGCCGATGAGTACGCGGCGGTCGAAGTGCTGGAGCAGGTGCTGGGCGACGAGCCCTCCGGCCGGCTCTACAAGGCACTGGTCGAGACCAAGAAGGCCGCCAGCGTCTCCGCCTACGGCTACCAGCTCCGCGAGCCTGGCGTCCTCATCGCCTCCGCGCAGGTGCGCAAGGAGGATGACCTCGGCGCGGCGCGACAGGCGCTGGAGCAGGCGCTCGGCGAGGTGGTCACCAATCCGCCGAGTGCCGAGGAGGTTGACCGGGCCAAGACCCAGCTCATCAAGAACTTCGAGCTGACGCTCAATCGCTCCGACCGGGTGGGGCTGACGCTCTCGGAGTGGGCGGCGATGGGGGACTGGCGGATGTTCTTCCTGCACCGGGACCGGGTGAAGCAGGTCACCGCTGCCGATGTGGCGCGGGTGGCGGCGGCGTACCTCAAGCCCAGCAACGCCACCTGGGGAGAATTCATCCCGACAGACAAGCCGGATCGCGCCGAGATTCCTCCGGCGCCGGACGTGCTCGCGGTGGTGAAGGACTACAAGGGCGACACCACCCTCGCCGCCGGTGAAGCCTTCGACCCGTCGCCGGACAACATCGAGCGGCGCACCATCAGGTCGGTGCTCCCTGGCGGACTCAGGGTGGCGCTGCTGCCCAAGCAGAATCGCGGCGGGGCCGTGAATCTGAACCTGACCCTGCGCTTCGGTACGCTCGCGACGGCGACGGGCAAGGCGGCTGTCGCCGACCTCGCGGCCGACATGCTGCTCCGCGGCACCAGAACCAAGAGCCGGCAGCAGATCCAGGACGCCTTCGACCGGCTGAAGGCGCGGGTCAGTGTCTTCGGCGGCCCGACCTCGGCCCGCGCCAGCATCGAAACCACCCGCCCCAATCTCGTTGCGGCATTCCGGCTGCTGGGCGAAGTCCTGCGGGAGCCGGCCTTCGACGGGAAGGAACTCGAGGAGCTCCGGCGCGAGAATCTCGCGGGTATCGAGCAGAACCGCTCCGAGCCCACCGCGCTCGGCTCCAACGCCTACCAGCGGTACCTGAGTCCCTATCCCAAGGGTGATCCCCGCTACATCTCGAGCTTCGACGAGCAGGTGGCGGACTACACCGCGGCCACCCCGGATGACGTGCGCCGCTTCTACGCGGAAAATTACGGCGCCAGCAACGGCGAGCTGACGGTGGTGGGAGACTTCGACCCGGCGGAACTCAGCGCGGCCGCCACCGCACTGCTCGGATCCTGGAAGAGCCCGGGGCCCTTCGTACGGGTCCCCAGCGAATTCCGCGACGTCGCCTCGGATTCCATCACCATCGAGACGCCTGACAAGGCGAACGCCTTCTTTCTGGCGGGGCTGAATCTCCCCCTGCGCGACGACAACCCCGACTACCCGGCGCTGCTGCTGGGCAACTACATGCTGGGCGGCGGATTTCTGAACTCGCGCCTCGCAGTCCGGATCCGGCAGAAGGAGGGGATCAGCTACGGGGTTGGCTCCGGCGTCTTCGCGAGTCCCCTCGACCAGGCCGGCGGGTTCCAGACCTACGCCATCTACGCGCCGGAGAACGCGGCCCGACTCGAGCAGGCCTTCCGCGAGGAGATCGACCGGGTCCGGAAGGACGGATTCGGGGCGGAGGAGATCCAGAAGGCGAAGGAGGGCTGGCTGCAGTCGCGGCAGGTGACCCGAGCGCAGGATCCCTCGCTCGCGGGCCAGCTCGCCACCAATCTCTTCGTCGGCCGCACCCTGGCGTTCGATGCCGACTTCGAGAAGCGGGTGGCCGCGCTCACGCCGGACGCGATCAACGCCGCCATCCGGAACTACATCGACCCCGCGAAACTCACCATAGTGAAGGCGGGAGACTTCACCAAGGGGAAGCGGGAGGCGCCGAAGCCGTAGGGAGGCAGGCCATCGCCACTGGTGCTTGGCCGTTGGCTGGCCCTGATCGCCGACGGCCAACGGCTAACGGCCGAGCCCCTGGGGCTGTATTTTCCCCGCATGACGCCCGCGCCGTTCTACTACCGCCTCTCGCAGGGAATCCGGATCACCGTCCGGCCGGTCTACCTGCCGGAGCGGTCGAATCCGGCGAAGCAGCAGTTCGTGTTCGCCTACTTTGTCCGGATCGAGAATGTCGGCGAGCAGACGGCGCAGCTCCGCAGCCGCCGCTGGCTGATTCACGATTCGATCGGCGAGGAAACCGCCGTCGAAGGAGAGGGAGTCGTCGGCGAGCAGCCGACCCTCGCCAAGGGGCAGGTCCACGAGTACCAGAGCTTCTGCGTGCTCAAGTCGCCCAGTGGCTACATGGAGGGGGCGTACTACTTCCTCCGTGCCGACGGCGAGACCTTCAGCGCGGAGATCCCGCGGTTCCATCTGGAAGCCAGCGAGTCGGCGGAGCCCCATTCCTGAATGCGCGTTCTCGACCGGTTCGCGGAGCACCTCGAAGGCCTCCGGCTTGGCGCGGGCCGCGTGCTGGTGGCGGTCTCCGGCGGCGCCGATTCCGTGGCGCTGCTCGACCTGCTGGTCCGGAGCCGCGAGCACCACGCCCTCGAATTGATCGTGGCCCACGTCGACCACGGCATCCAGCCGGAGAGTGCGCTGGTCGCCCACGAAGTCGAAGCGCTCGCCCGCGAGTATGAGCTGCGGTTCGTGACCACCCGGCTCGAACTGGGACCGGCAGCGAGCGAGACTCGCGCCCGCGCCGCCCGCTACGCCTGGCTCCGGGCCTCCCGCCGCCGGCTCGGGGCGCGCTGGATTCTCACCGCCCATCACGCCGACGACCAGCGGGAAACCGTCCTGATGCGGGTGCTGCGCGGTTCCGGTCCCGCGGGGCTCGCCGGCATGCCGGCGCGCGAGCGGGGGATCGCCCGGCCGCTGCTCGCCTTCTCCCGCGAGACGCTGCTCCGCTACGGCCGGCGGCGGGGCCTCCGCTGGTGGAACGATCCCGCCAATCAGGACCCGCGTCACCTCCGCTCCTGGATCCGCGGGGCCCTGCTCCCCGATCTGGCGGAGCGTCTCCCTGATATCGGACGCAAACTGGGCGAACTGCGCCGGCACGCCGCCCGCGACCGACGGGCCTGGGACGAGGCCCTGCGGGCCTGGCCGGGTCTCGAGGTCTCGGTCGAACCGGGCGAGTGCTCGCTCGTCTGGCCGGTGTTGCTGGATCTGCCGGCAACGCTGGCGGCGAATCTGGCGGAAAGCCTGGTCCGCGCCGCTGGGGCGCCTGCCGGTTCGGCGAGGGTCCGACGTGCGCTGGCCTCGCTGGCCTATGCCCAGAGCGGAGCGACCGCCGACCTCGGTGGCGGCTGGCGCGTCGAACTCGCCTTCGGTCGGCTGCGGATCGTGCAGCCCGGCGGCACCGGGGGCCATCCGCCCCGGGAACTCGCCCCGCCCGAGGGTGAGACGCTGTGGGGACCCTGGCGGGTGCGCTGGACCACCGAGCCCGCGCCGGCGGTCCAGGCCCGCGACGGACGGACCGCCTGGTTCATCCCGGGGAGGCTGGCGCTGCGCCCCTGGCGGGCGGGGGATCGTTTGGCTCCGCTCGGGGGTACCGGACACAGGCTCGCAGTGCGCTGCTTTCAGGACGCCCGGGTGCCGCGCAGCGAGCGCACCGGTTGGCCGCTGGTCGAGGGGGCAGGGGCCCTCGCCTGGATTCCCGGGGTCTGCCGGGCAGCGGTGCTGGTGCCCGCGCCGGGTGCGCCGTCCCTGAGGGTCGATGTCGAACCGCGCGGCTGAGCCGCGGGCCGGCGGGCGCCCGATCCGGGACGTGGTGTTCGATCAGGCCACCATCGCCCGTCGGGTCGGGGAACTGGGTCTGGAGATCACCCGGGCCTATCCGGATGGGGAGCTGGTGCTCATCGGATTGTTGAAGGGAAGCTTCGTCTTCCTGGCGGACCTGGTCCGCGCCATCGAGCGGCCGCTCCATGTGGATTTCCTCATCGCCAGCTCCTACGGCGCGGGGACGACGACGAGCGGCGAGGTGCGGCTTCTCTACGAACCCGCGGCGGCGCTCACGGGCAGGCATATCCTGCTCGTTGAGGATATTATTGATAGCGGTCGAACCCTGGCCTCCCTGATGGACCGGTTGCGGTCCCGGGGACCTCGGAGCCTTGCGATCTGCGCGCTGCTGGATAAGCGCATCGCTCCCCCGTTGCCGGAGATCCGGTTCACGGGGTTCGTGGCCCCGCCGGCGTTTCTGGTGGGTTACGGCCTTGATCACGCGGAGGATTTCCGGCACCTCCCGTACATCGCGGACCTGGGTTGAATGGCTGAACGCATGCCTCCGACGCCGCCCCGCCCCGACTGGCGGAGCTTGAGCAAGAACCTCGCACTGTGGCTCCTCGTCGCGCTGGTCGCGATGGCGCTCTTCCAACTGATGAACAATCAGAAGAGCGCGGTGCAGGAGTTCACCTATACCTCCTTCAAGCAGCAGCTGTCCGCGGGCAACGTGAAAGACGTGACCGTGTACGACGGCAAGCAGCTCGAAGGGGAATTCGTCAATCCGGTCAGCCAGGACAACCGGCCGGCCAAGGCCTTCGTGGTCCTGCTGCCGATCAAGGACAGCGAGCAGCTGCTGGGCGAGCTGGAGCGCTCGGGCGTGCCGATTTCGGCCAAGGAGCCGAAGATCGGCGTCGCCAATTTCCTCATCGCGGCGCTGCCCTGGATCGTCATCATCGGACTGTGGGTGTTCCTGCTGCGGCAGCTGCAGGCCGGCGGCAGCCGCGCCTTCAGCTTCGGCAAGAGCAAGGCGAAGCTGCTCTCGGGCGACACCCCGAAGCTCACCTTCGCTGACGTCGCCGGTGCCGACGAGGCCAAGGTCGAACTGCAGGAGATCATCGAATTCCTGAAGGACCCGCAGAAGTTCACCCGGCTCGGTGGCCGGCTGCCCAAGGGTGCCCTGCTCGTCGGTCCCCCGGGCACCGGCAAGACCCTGCTCGCCAAGGCGGTGGCTGGCGAGGCGGGCCGCCCGTTCTTCTCGATGTCGGGCTCCGACTTCGTGGAGATGTTCGTCGGCGTCGGCGCCTCGCGGGTGCGGGACCTCTTCGAGCAGGGCAAGGCGCACGCTCCCTGCATCATCTTCATCGACGAAATCGATGCCGTGGGCCGGCACCGCGGTGCCGGCCTCGGCGGCGGGCACGACGAGCGGGAGCAGACCCTCAACCAGCTGCTGGTCGAGATGGACGGCTTCGAGTCGAACGACGGCGTGATCCTCATCGCCGCCACCAACCGTCCCGACGTCCTCGATCCCGCCCTGCTCAGACCGGGCCGGTTCGACCGGCAGATCGTGGTGGATGCCCCCGATGTGCGCGGCCGCGAGGGCATTCTCCGGGTCCACACCCGGAAGATCCCGCTCGCCGCGGACGTGGTCCTGGAGACGATCGCCAAGGGCTCGCCCGGCATGGCCGGCGCGGACCTCGCCAACCTCGTGAACGAAGCGGCGCTGCTCGCCGCCCGGCGGAACAAGTCGCTGGTCGACATGCAGGACTTCGAGGATGCCAAGGACAAGGTGATGCTGGGCGTGGAGCGGAAGAGCCTGGTGCTCTCCGAGGAGGAGCGCCGCCTGACCGCGTATCACGAGGCCGGGCACTCGGTGGTGTCGATGAAGACCACCGGGTCCGACCCGATCCACAAGGTGACGATCGTCCCCCGGGGCCGGGCCCTCGGGCTCATGATGTCGCTGCCCGACAAGGACCGGTACGGGCAGACCAAGGAATGGCTGATCGGCAGACTGGCGATCGCCTTCGGCGGCCGAGTGGCGGAGGAACTGATCTTCGGCCCGAACAAGGTGACGACCGGCGCGGGCAGCGATATCGAGCAGGCCACGGCGATCGCCCGCCGGATGGTGACCCAGTTCGGCATGAGCGAGAAGATCGGCATGATGGCGATCGGCGACCGGGAGCAGGAAATCTTCCTCGGCCGGGAGTTCGGGCAGCGGCGGGAGGTCTCGGAGCGGACCGCCCAGATTGTCGACGACGAGGTGAAGCACTTCCTCGATGAAGCGCACGAGGCGGCGCGCACCATTCTCACCGAGAACCGGCTGCTGCTGGATCAGATCGCCGCCGCGCTGCTCGAGCGGGAGACGATCGACCGGGAAGACATCGATCTGCTGGCCCAGGGCAAGTCGCTGCCGCCCATGGCGCCGTCGGCACCCCCGCCGGTGCCGCCGGCGGCGATGCAGCCCAAGACCGATCAGGCGCCGCAGCGGACGCCGATTCTCGGAGCGCCGCCCGCCGAACCCATGGGCGCGTGATCGCCCGTTCACTCGCCACGCATTCCCCGCGCGCTCTGGCCGACGCCCTGCGCGCGAGGGGATGGGACGAGGTCAAGTCAGACGCGGCGGCCGGCGGAATGCGGGCCGCCGCGCTTGAACTTTCCGGTCTCGACGACACCACCCTTCTCGCCCTGGTGCAGTACGCCAGCCAGCTCGGGCTCGATCTCCTCACCGGAGAGGACTGGGCCATCCTCGGCGGCAGCGAGGCCCGGCTCAGCGCGCTCGCCCGGCCCTGGATCGTCCCTCCACTGCTGGCCGAGGTGGCGCACGCCGTCGGCGGGGTGCTGACGCCGGAGATGCCCGGCGTCTGGCTCACCGCCCGCGGGCCGATCCAGCTCGACCGCCCCGTGCTCGTCGGTATTCTCAATCTCACCCCCGATTCGTTCAGCGATGGCGGCCGCTTCGTGAGCCCCGAGATGGCGCTGGCCCAGGCCGATCGCCTGCTCGCCGACGGGGCGGCGGTCCTCGATCTCGGCGGGGAATCGACCCGTCCGGGGAGCGATCCGGTACCCGAACGCGACGAACTCGCGCGCGTGCTCCCCATTGTCGAGGCGCTCGTTCGCCGTCATCCGGGAGTGCCGCTGTCCGTGGATACCGTCAAGGCGGGCGTGGCCCGCGCCGCGATCGATGCGGGCGCGGCAATCGTCAACGATGTGTCAGCCTTCCGGCTCGATCCGGGCCTGGCCCCGCTGGCCGCCGGCGCCGGCGCCGGGGTGATCCTCATGCATTCGCGCGGCACCGTCAGTACCATGGCGCGTCTCGATCACGCCGAGTACGTCCCCGACGTGGTGACGGTCGTGCGGGACGAGCTGAGGCTCGCCCTCGACGCGGCCCGTGACGCCGGCGTCGCCACGGACGCCGTCGTGCTCGATCCGGGGTTCGGCTTCGCCAAGACCGCAGAGCAGAACTTCCAGCTGCTCGACCAGCTGGCCACGCTCCGAAGCCTCGGGCGGCCACTCCTGGTGGGCCCGTCCCGCAAGCGCTTCCTCGGGAGTGTCACCGGGCGTGAGGTCGGCGAGCGGGATGTGGCGACCGCGGCCGCTTGCGTGCTCGCGTACGAACGCGGCGCGCGGCTGTTCAGGGTGCACAACGTCGCCGCCGTGCGAGACGCCCTCGCGGTCGCGCACGCGGCGCGCGGCACGGGGCCGGTGTAGGGCCGCGCCCCTCCCAATCCAGCCGAAGTGACCATCAACCGAATGCTCCCCTCATGAACCGTCGCCCGCCCTACGCCCTCGCCGGCCTTGCCACGCTGCTGGTGCTGACCGGGTACGTAGTCACCCTGGCGCCCACGGTCACCTTCTGGGACGCGGGCGAGTTGATCGCGGCCGCGAAGACGCTCGGCATTCCGCACCCGCCCGGAACCCCACTCTTCGTGCTGATCGGTCACCTGTGGGGCGCGCTGCTGCCGTTCGGCGAATTCGCCCAGCGGACCAATCTCCTCAGCGCCACGCTCAGCGCGCTCGGGGCCGGCTGCTTCTTCCTGGTGGTGCACGAGACGCTGGTCCGCAGCAGCGCCGAGCTGGAAGGTGGCGCCGCACGGCTGGTGCGGGTCGGCGGATCATTCGCCGCGGTACTGATCGCCGGGTTCACCTTCACCCAGTGGCAGAACTCCAACGAGACAGAGGTCTATGCCGCCGCGACCTTCACCATCGCGGCGATCTGCTGGCTCTGTTTCGTGTGGCGTGCGGCCAGGGGCACGGCCCGGGCACCGCACCTCCTGCTGCTGATCCTGTATCTGGCGGGCATCTCGATCGGCAATCACCTGCTGGCGCTCCTGGTCGGCCCCGCGGTGGTGGCGTTCCTCGTGGCCGTGCTGCGGCAGTCGCCCGCCGCCGAGCCGGAGGCCCGGGCTACCGAGTGGGCCTTCGTGGCGGTCGTCGCAGGGACCTGGGCGCTGCTGATCGGTGGTGGTCTCGGCAGCACCACCCTGACGATCCTCGGCGGGCTCTGCTGCCTCGCGGCGGCGCTCTTCGCCTGGCGGACGGGAGCGCTCCCGTTTGCGGTGGTGGCCCTCCTGGTCGCATCGATCGGGGTCACCAGCTACCTCTACCTCTTCATCCGCTCCGGGCAGCACCCGATCCTCAACGAGGCGCAGCCGGACAACTGGGACGCCCTGCTCGCGGTCATCCGTCGCGCACAGTACCCCGTGCGTACCCCGCTCGACGACCCGACCGTGCTGCACGGTCCCGACAATCCCGGGCGTACCCTGCGGATGGTCGGGCTGCAGCTGCTCAACTTCCTGCAGTACTTCGACTGGCAGTGGGCCAACAGCGTCAAGGCGACGGTCGGCCCCTTTCCCCTGCGGACCCTCGCGACGCTGCTGTTCGCCTCGCTGGGACTTCGCGGCCTGTTCCTGCAGCAGCGCGAAGATCGCGCCGGCTGGTGGCTGCTGTTCATGCTGTGGCTGGTCACCGGGCTCGGGCTGGTGGCCTACATGAACTTCAAGCCCGGGTTCAGCATGGCCTACGACTACTACCCGGACACCGGGGACCACGAGGTGCGCGACCGCGACTACTTCTTCGTGGTGAGTTTCGTGGTGTGGGGCCTGTGGGCGGGAATCGGAGCGGCCGACGCCGCGCACCGGGCCATCGCGCGCTGGCGGATCGGCCCCGTGCTGCTCGCGGCCCCGCTGACGGTGGTCGCGCTGGTACCCTTCGCGGCCAACTTCACCGCCGCGGACCGCCACCACGGTCCGGACGCGCGGCTCGCCGCGGACTTCGCCTTCGATCTCCTCAACTCGATGCCGCCGTATGGCATCCTCTTCACCTACGGCGACAACGACACCTTTCCACTCTGGTGGGCACAGGAAGTACAGGGGGTGCGACGGGACGTGGTCGTGGTCTGTCTGGCGCTGACCGAGACCGACTGGTACAAGCGCCAGCTCCGGGAGTTTCCCGTCCGTCCCTTCGAGGAGACTGCCGCCCCCGCGCTCTGGAAGGGGCGCAACCCTATCACTCCGACCTGGAAGGTGCACTCCCTCTCCGATGAGCAGATCGAGGCGTCCCGGCCGGTGATGCTCTCCGAGGACATCGCGCTGCAGATCGGGCCCATCGCACACCGGCTTCGCAAGGGCACTCCGGTCTACAGCCGCGACTTCGCGATTCTCCGCATCCTGCAGGACAACAGCGGCAGGCGGCCGATCGCCTGGTCGATGACCACGGGGGGGGAGTTCTACGGGCTGGAGCGATACCTGCTGCAAACCGGACTGGTCATGCAATTGCAGCCTCAGCTGGTCGACACCACCAGAGCGGACGTCGACAATCGCCGCATCCTCGGTCTCAGTCTCGACATCCCCACTACGGACGCGCTGCTGTGGACGACCTACCGCTACGCCGGGCTCGAGCGCGGTCGCGTGGCCGATCTGGAGCCAACGGCCCAGGGCGTCGCCAACAACCTCTCGCTCCCCTTCGCCCAGCTCGCCTATGCCTACGAGTCCCGGAAGGACCGGGCGCAGGCCGTGAGGAACCTGACCCGGGCGGGACAGCTGTCCACCAATCCGGCGCTCCAGCGCGCCCTGCAGAGCCTGCTCCTGCCCGAGCCAGGAGACTCCGCTCCGCGCTGAGCCGGGTTCGCCGGGGGCGGGTGACTGGGGGCGGGCTGGCCCTACAAATAACCCCAACCCCCGCCTACATTTACCCCCCATGCCGTACCCGGGGCTCGCTCAGCGCGTGGTGGCGGTCCGGGCCCGGATCGCCGAGCACCAGGCCCGCGCCGGCTGGAGTCATCCGGTCGCGATCATCGCAGTCACCAAGACGCATCCGCCGGACGCCGTGGTGGCGGCCGTCGCCGCGGGACTCACCGCCGTGGGTGAGAACCGGGTTCAGGAGGCGTTGCAGAAACAGGAAGCGCTGCCGGATCTCCGGGTCGAGTGGCATCTGATCGGGAGCCTGCAGCGGAACAAGGCGAAGCTCGCGGTGAATCGCTTCGCACTGATTCATTCGGTCGACAGCATCGAACTCGCGACCGATCTGCAGCGGCGGGCGCGCCCCGGCTCCCGGCAGGCGATCCTGGTGCAGGTCAACTGCTCCGGCGAACCGCAGAAGGGCGGGGTGGAGCCCGAGGCGCTGCCGACGCTGCTCGAAGCGCTGCGGCCTCTAAATCAGCTCGAGGTGCGCGGCCTGATGACGATGGCCGCTCTCAGCGACGATGCAGCGATCCAGCGCGCGGCGTTCCGGCGGCTGCGCGAGCTCCGTGACGACGCCGAACAGGGCGGGGCGAAGCTGCCGGAACTTTCGATGGGCATGTCGGGCGACTTCCTCACGGCGGTGGAGGAAGGGGCGACGATGGTCCGGTTGGGAACCCTCCTTTTCGGAGAGCGCGGCCTATGAGCGACGATGCCTTTCACCTGACCCCCAGCGATGTCCGGGCGCAGGAATTCCAGCGGCTGTTCCGTGGCTACGACCCCGCCCAGGTGGACGAGTTCAAGAACCGCGTCGCGGAGGAGATGGATCGGCTGCTCCGCGAGCGCACCAAGCTCGAGGAGCGGCTGCAGGGCTTCCAGGAGCAGCTCCGCGCCTTCCGGGAGCGGGAGCGGGCGATGAACGAGGCGCTGCTCGCCGCCCAGCAGCTGCGGGTGGCGGCGCAGGAGCAGGCGGAGCGCGAATCGGAATCGATCCTGCGCGAGGCCCGGGCGGACGCGCTTCGGCTGGTCGGACAGGCCCAGGACGAGGAGCGCCAGGTCCGCGAGCGCCACGAGCTGCTGCAGCGGCAGTTCGCCGCCTACCTCGCCAATTTCCGTGCGCTGCTCGAGCGCCAGCTCGGCGAGGTCGAGGGTCTCCAGGCGCACGCCCAGCTCACCCACCAGGTCCAGACGGAGCTGCTGCTCAAGCGCCACGCATGACCGCACCCAGCCTCTACGATCGCATCCAGCAGGCGGCCGCTGCCATACGCGGCCGCTCGTCCGTCACGCCCGACATTGCCATCATCCTGGGCACCGGCCTCGGCGGCCTGGTGAAGGAGATCCAGACCGAGGCGACCATCCCCTACGAGGAGATCCCGGGCTTCCCGCTCTCGACGGTGGAGAGTCACGCAGGCCGGCTGCTGCTCGGCACGCTGGGCGGCCGGAAGGTCGTGGCGATGCAGGGGCGGTTCCACCGCTACGAGGGCTACTCGCTGCAGGATGTCACCTTCCCGGTGCGGGTCATGCACGCGCTCGGGGCGAAGACACTCGTGGTCACCAACGTCTCCGGAGGCATGCATCCCCTCTGGGCCCCCGGTGACCTGGTGCTCATCGCCGACCACATCAACCTGCTCGGCGACAACCCGCTCATCGGCCGCAACGACGAGCGCCTGGGGCCGCGGTTCCCGGACATGTCCGACCCCTATGACGCCGGGCTCCGCGCCAAGGCCCGCGCGATCGCGCTGACCCAGGGAATCACGCTGCGCGAAGGGGTCTACATCTCCGTCCCGGGACCCTGTCTCGAGACCCGTGCCGAGTACCGCATGCTCCGCGGCATGGGCGCCGACCTCGTCGGCATGTCGACGGTGCCCGAAGTGATCGTCGCCGTGCATCAGGGGATGAAGGTGGCCGGGCTCTCGATCATCACGGATCAATGCCTGCCTGACGCCCTCGAGCCGGCGGACATTACCCACATCATCGCGACGGCAACTGGCGCCGAACCCAAGCTCACCCGGCTCGTCGCCGCGCTGGTTCAGCAGATCGACGCATGACGTACCAGCCGTGGCCGGACGGCGGTGCCGACCGGATGGAGCAGGAGCTGCTCGGGCGTTGGGAGGCGGAGAAGCTCTTCGACCGAACCCAGGAGGCCACCCGCGAGGGCGCGCCCTTCGTCTTCTTCGAAGGCCCGCCCACGGCCAACGGCAAGCCCGGCATTCACCACGTCTTCGCCCGCACCATCAAGGACCTCATCTGCCGCTTCCGGGCGATGCAGGGCCGATCGGTCACCCGGATCGCCGGCTGGGATACCCACGGCCTGCCGGTGGAGATCGAGGTCGAGAAGCAGCTGAAGCTCAACGGGAAGAAGGCCATCGAGGAGTTCGGAGTCGAGGAGTTCAACCGGCTCTGCCGCCAGAGCGTCTTCACCTACAAGGCCGAGTGGGAGCAGCTCTCCAACCGGATCGGGTACTGGCTGGACTACGAGCACGCGTACGTCACCTACACCAATGACTACATCGAGTCGGTGTGGTGGCTGCTGCGCCGGCTGTTCGAGAAGGACCTGCTCTACCGCGGTCATCGCGTCCTCCCCTATTGTCCCCGCTGCGGCACCGTCCTCTCCAGCCACGAGCTGGCCCTCGGCTACGAGGAGGTAAAGGACAAGTCCATCTACGTCACCTTTCCCCTCGAGGATGGTAGTGGGCGGGAGCTGGTCGTGTGGACGACGACGCCGTGGACGCTGCCGTCGAATGTCGCCGCGGCGGTGCACCCCGACCTGGAGTACGGAGTCTACCGGAGCCCGAAATTCCCCGGACGTGCCTTCGTGATGGCCGTCTCCAGGGAGGGGAAGCTCCGCGAGATCGCCGGCGATGACCTGGCGCTCGAGATGACGCTCCCCGGGAGCGCCCTCGTCGGGCTCCGTTACACCCGGCCCCTCCAGGTGGTGCAGTTCGAGGGGTCACGCAACCACTCGGTGGTCGTGCCCGGCGCGTTCGTTACTGCCGAGGATGGCTCCGGCATCGTCCACATGGCGCCCGCATTCGGGGCCGATGACTATGCCGCGGGCAAGGAGCACAACCTCGAGATGGTGCGCCCCGTCGGCGCCGACGGGACCTTCACCGGGACGACCTGGCCCGAGATCGAAGGGAAACTGGTCACCGCGGACGAGACCAACGAGATCATCATCCGCCGGCTCAAGAGCGATGGCCGCTGGCTCAAGACCGACCAGTACATCCATAGCTATCCTCACTGCTGGCGCTGCCGCAGCAAGCTGATCTACTACGCCCGTGACAGCTGGTTCGTCCGCACCTCGGCGGTGAAGGAGCGGATGCTGGAGATCAACCGCGGCGTGAACTGGCAGCCGCCGGAGATCGGCGAGGGCCGGTTCGGGGCGTGGCTCGAGAACAATGTGGATTGGGCGTTGTCGCGTGACCGGTACTGGGGGACGCCCCTGCCGGTGTGGGTCTGCGATCGGGAGCCGAGTCACGTCGAGGTCGTCGGCGGCTACGCCGGACTGGCCGAGCGGTGGGGGAAGCCGTTGCCGGGAAACTTCGATCCCCACAAGCCGTACATCGATGCCTACCAGTGGGGCTGCGACTGCGGTGGCACCATGCGCCGGGCCCCGGAAGTGATCGATACCTGGTTCGATTCGGGCTCGATGCCCTCTGCCCAGTGGCACTATCCCTTCGAACACGAGGCCGAGTTCAAGGCCCACTTCCCGGCGGACTACATCTGCGAGGGGGTCGACCAGACCCGCGGCTGGTTCTACTCGTTGCTCGCCATCGCGACCACGGCGTTCGACGGCCCCGCATACAAGAACGTGATCGTGAACGAACTGGTCCTCGACGCCGAGGGCCAGAAGATGTCGAAGTCCAAGGGGAACGTCGTCAATCCGTGGGAGCTGATCGGCGAGTATGGGGCGGATACCGTTCGGCTCTACCTGCTGGTCTCGAGTCAGGTCTGGCTGCCGAAGCGGTTCGACAGGAAGCAGATTCCGCAGGTGACGGGCGATTTCCTGCGAGCCCTGCGGAACACCTACGAGTTCTTCCGGCTCTACGCGGCGCGGATGGAGGCGACTCCCCCCCGCGCCGGGCGGCCCGACAGTGATCGCTGGGTCCTGGCGCGCCTGGATGCAACCATCCACGACGTGACAACCGCCTGGGCGCGGTACGAACCGACCGCCGGGGTGCGGGCGCTGATGGACTTCGTCGTCGACGACCTTTCCAATTGGTACGTTCGCATCAATCGCGAGCGGTTCTGGGCGCCGGAGGGGGAGGCCGACGCGGCCGCGGTCGCGACGCTGCGCGAATGCCTCGTCGCCGTGAGCCGGCTGCTCGCGCCGGCGGCTCCCTTTGCAAGCGACTGGCTGCACCGCGCCCTCACCGAGCGCTCCGTCCACCTCGCCGGCTGGCCCGCCGCAGGTGACGGCACGGTCTCCGCGACCGGCGGGCCGGCCCCCGAACCCGCGGGAGATCGTGGATTGCTCGCGGCCATGGACGCGATCCGCCGGCTGGCCTCGCTCGCCCGGGCCGCGCGCGAGACCGGGAAGCTGCGGGTGCGTCAGCCGCTGGGCCGGATGCAGGTCGCCGTGCCGGTCGTCGCGCGGGGCCCGGCGTTCGACCGGCTGCTGGGCATCCTGCAGGCCGAGGTGAACGTCAAGCAGATCGAGATCGCGGAGTCGGATACCGAGCTGGTGCGGCTGCGCGGCAAGGCGAATTTCCGGTCGCTTGGCAAGCGGTACGGGAAGGCGACACCCGCCGTCGCCCAGGCCGTCGAGCGGCTGAGCGCGGACCAGCTCCGGACCCTGGAAGCCGGCGGGGAAGCCTCCCTCCATGTGAATGGGAGCGAAGTAGTTTATTTTGCTGCGGATGTGGTGGTCGAGCGCATAGTGGCGACCACCTGGCTGGTGGCGAGCGACGGGCCGTACGTCGCCGCGCTGGACCCGACGATCAGCCCGGCACTCGCCGTGGAAGGGCTGGCGCGGGAACTGGTGTCACACGTCCAGCGCTTGCGCCGCGAAGCCGGGTACGATGTCAGCGATCGGATCGAGCTGGGACTCGAGGGCCCGGCCGCCGTGCACGAAGCCGCCCGCGCACATGGTGGATTCATTCAGACCGAGACACTCGCCCGCCAGCTTGCGGTGGGGACGGGAATTGCGGATGCCGACCTCCGGCAGTCCGTGGATGTGGACGGCCACGAGGTCACTTTCAGTTTGCGACGGCATGGGGCCGGCGCCTAACGCCCGACTGGCAGCGGACGGGCAGGGATAGGGGCATGAACAAGAAGCACCTAGCGCATTTCGAGAAGCGACTGATGGAAGAGCGGGCCAGGGTGATGAAGGAACTCGGCTACTACGACGAGTCCTTCAATGCCACGCTGCAGAGCGCCGATGGCGACCTCTCCTCCTACTCGCTGCACATGGCCGATCAGGGAACCGACGCCATGGAGCGGGAGAAACAGTTTCTGTTCGCATCACAGGAGGGACGGTACCTCTGGCACGTCAACGAGGCGCTCCGCCGGCTGTACAAGACCCCGGAGAAGTTCGGGTTCTGTCACACCTGCGGGAAGGAGATCAACTTCGAGCGCCTGGACGCGCTGCCGCACGCGCGGCTGTGCATCGAGTGCAAGGAAAAGGAAGAGAATGGGAAGCGGCGCTGAGCGGCGGCTCTACTGGGGCGCCGGTCTCGCCGTTCTCGCGCTCGACACTGTGACCAAGTTCTTCGCCGAGCGGGAGTTGCTCCGCTCGGCGGGGCGCTCGGTGATCGGCAATATCTTCCAGCTCCGCCTGGTCTACAATCCCGGCGCGGCGTTCGGGCTCGACCTCGGGCCGATGTCGCGCTGGATCTTCATGGCGGTCGCCATCGCCGCGGTGATCCTGCTCTTCCGCTACCACCGCTCCGCCGAGTCGGGCGACTGGTTCCGCCAGCTCGCACTGGGCCTGGTGAGCGGCGGCGCGCTCGGCAACCTGGTCGACCGGATCCGGTCCAGCCAGGGCGTGGTGGACTTTCTCGATGTGGGGGTCGGTGGCTGGCGCTGGCCCACGTTCAACGTGGCGGACATGGCCGTGAGTTGCGGCGCCATCGCGCTGGCGATCTCGCTGTGGCGGGAGGACGCCCGCCGGGAGGCCGCGGCCCGTGACCCCGGTCGCCCGCTGCCCCCGGAACACACGCCCCCGCAGCCGGCCGCGGTCGTGAGGAGTGAGGAGTGAACCGAGGCACGGCAGGTTCGGCCGCCGATTCCACCCTCTCTCCGCACTCGTCCCTCACCTTCTCCGTCCTCGCTCCCGCGACGGAACGCCTCGACCGGTTCCTCGCCGACCAGCTCCAGCTCTCACGGACCCAGGCCGCCCGGCTCGTCGCCGAGCAGCATGTCGCCGTGAACGACAGCGTCGCCCGCTCGTCGCGCACCCTGGCCCGTGGCGAACGGGTCACGGTGACCTTTCCCGCCTCCGAACCACCCCGGACCCTCGTCCCGACCGAGATTCCTCTCGAGATCGTCTTCGAAGACGAATTTCTCGCCGTGATCAACAAGCCCGCCGGCCTGGTGGTGCATCCGGCCCCGGGCCACTGGGATGACACCCTCGTCAACGCCCTGGTTGCCCGTGGCACGACGCTGTCGGGGGGAGCCGAGGGGCGGCCCGGCATCGTGCATCGGCTGGACCGGGACACCTCGGGGCTCATGGTCGTCGCCAAGACCGACCTGGCCCATCGCCGGCTGGGCGCGATGCTCGCCGCCCGGCGAATCACCCGGCGCTACGCGGCGCTGTCCTGGGGGCATCTGGCCGAGAGTCCGATCGTGATCGAGGCGCCGCTGGCACGGCACCCGAAGGATCGCAAGCGGATCATCGTCTCGGAGCAGGGTCGGCGCTCGCGGACCGACGCATTCGTGGTGGCCCGTTACGGCCTCGTGGATCTGCTTCGCCTCGAACTGCATTCCGGACGCACCCATCAGATTCGGGTGCATCTGTCGCATATCGGGCATCCGGTTGTCGGCGACCCGGTCTACGGCGCCGGCGGGAGCCGGCGGATGACCGGAGGGGCCCAGCACATTCAGGCCGAGGTATTGGAACGGCTGGCACCCCGCCAGGCGTTGCACGCCGCCTGGCTCCAGTTCCGGCATCCGATCAGCGGGGCCGAATTGGATTTCAGGGCGGAATGGCCGGCCGATCTGGCAGCGCTCTTACACCAGGTAATGGGTCCTCGGGACGCCGTTGCTCCGACCGAAGCCCTACGGTATCTTCGTTTCTTTGAAGCACATGGCTGACTCTCGCCCGCTCCGGCTCGTGGTCTTTCGGCTGGGTCCGCTGGTGTGCGCCGCACGGGCGACATTGGTCCGGGAGATCATTCCGTCGGGTCGGTCCACGCGTATCCCGGGGGCCTCGGCGTCGGTGGCCGGGCTGGTCAACCTGCGGGGCACTCTGCTGACGGTGGTCGACGGTCGGATTGCGGTCGGACTTGCCGAGACTGAGACGGCGAGCGAGTCGATTCTCGTGCTGGAGGTCGGGGAGCGATCCTACGGCCTGGCGGTCGACGAGGTGCTGGACCTGGTTGAAATCGCGGAAACAGATCTCGCGCTGGGTGAGGAGATGCCGGGAGTGGATCCCCGGCTGGTGGAGGCGGTCGGGCGCCATGGCACGCAGGTGTTCGCGGTGCTCGATCCGAAGGCGATGCTCGCGCCGGTGTCGGGATGATCATCCCGCCGGCAGGCCGGGGGACCGGCGAATGACGGCAACCGGACGATGGAGGGACGCGTGAGCCACACGGTGCTGGTCTGCGACGATGCCATTTTCATGCGCACCATGATCTCGGACATCCTCGCTCAGGCCGGTTTCGAAGTGGTCGGGGAGGCGGAGACGGGGCGCGAAGCGGTCGAGAAGTACCGGCAGCTCAAGCCCGACCTGGTCACGATGGACATCGTGATGCCCGACATGGGAGGCATCGAGGCAGTGCGGGAGATCTGCAAGGATCACCCGGAGGCCCGCATCCTCATGTGCAGCGCCATGGGCCAGCAGGCCCTCGTCGTCGAGGCGATCCAGGCGGGCGCCAAGGACTTCGTCGTCAAGCCCTTCCAGCCGTCCCGGGTGCTCGAAGCGGTCCAGCGCGTCCTCGGCTGAGGCCGACATGGACCTCTCCCGTTACGCCGCGCTCTTTCTCACCGAGAGCCGAGAGCAGCTCGGCGCCTGCGGGCAGGCGCTGCTCGAATGGGAGCGCAGTCCGGCGAGCGTCGAACCGGTCGTCAGCCTCTTCCGCGCCATGCATACCTTCAAGGGCATGGCGGCGGCGATGGGCTATTCGAACCTCACGGAACTGGCCCACCGCACTGAGACGATTCTCGACCTGCTCCGGAGCGATCCGGCCTCGGGGCGGGAGCTGATCGACCTCTTCTTCCGGATCGTCGACGCGCTGGAGCAGGGGGCCGAGCGGGCGATGGCTGGGGCAGACTCCCAGCTGGACTTCATGCCGCTGCTGAGCGAGCTGGACCAGGCCTCGGTGGCGGCCGCACCGACGGGGAGCTGGGCGATCTCCCAGGTGGAAGCGGCGGCGGCGCCGGTCGCGCCGGGTCGCGAGGTCCGGGTGGCGATTCGCTCCGGCGCTTCCATGAAAGGCGCGCGCGCGCTGCTTGCGCTCCGCAAGGCCGAAGCGCTCGGGACGGTGAGCGGGATCAATCCGTCGCTCGGGGTGTTCGAGCAGGAGCTGTTCGACGGCAGGTTCCGCTTCCAGTTCAGCGGTGCGGCGGACGACGCGAGGCTGGCCGCCGCAATCGAGGCTGCCGGCGATGTCGGCAGCGTCGAGATCGGCTCGACGGCGGGCGGGACCGAGGGCGAGGGCGCGACGCGGAGCAAGCAGATCCGCATCGACCTCAAGCGCCTCGATGCGATCATGAACCTGGTCGGGGAGCTGGTGGTCGCGCGCGGGCGACTGGCGGAGCTGGCCGAGCCGGGCGACTCCCCCGACATGAAGGCGGTGAGCGCGCGGATCGGGCGGGTCGCGACGGACCTCTATGCCGAGGTGGTCCAGGCACGGCTCACCCCGGTGTGGCAGGTGTTCGACCGCTTTCCCCGGGTGGTCCGGGATCTCGCCCGCCAGCTCGGCAAGCGGGTGCGTTTCGAGGTCGAGGGCGAGGAGACCCAGCTGGATCGTGCGATCCTCGACGACATCGGGGAGCCGCTGATCCACCTGCTCCGCAACGCGGTGGACCACGGCATCGAGACGGCCGAACTACGCAAGCAGAAGGGGAAGCCGGAGGAGGGACTGATCCGGATCACCGCCTCGAGCGACCGGACCACAGTGCTCATCCGGGTGACGGACGACGGCGGGGGGATCGATCGGCGCTCGGTGCTCGCGGCGGCCAAACGTTCCGGCCTGCTTCCGGAGGAGACCGCGGACCTCGGGGACGATCAGCTGCTTCGGGTGTTGTCGCGGCCGGGCTTCTCGACCGCCAAGCAGGTGACCGATGTCTCCGGACGCGGCATGGGGATGGACGCGGTGGTTTCCCGGTTGCGCGCCCTGGGCGGGTCGGTGGATCTGAGCACGGTCGCCGGACAGGGCAGCGTGTTCACGCTGCGCCTGCCGATGACCCTGGCGATCGTTCGGGCGCTGCTGGCCCGGGTGGGTGAGGAGCGCTACGCGATCCCCCTCGCCGGCATTGCGGAGACGGTCGAGTTCTTCCCCGACCGGGTCGCGGCGCTCGAGGGCCGCGAGGCCTACGTGCTGCGCGACCGGCTGGTGCCGACGGTCCGGCTCCGGGAACGGTTCGGGGTTACCGGGCCCCGGCCCCCCGGCCGCTCGCCGGCGGTGATCATCGAGGTCGGCGGGCGGCAGGCCGCGATCGTAGTGGATGCGCTGATTGGGCAGCAGGAGATTGTCGTGGAACCCTTCGAGGCACCGAGGGGCACGCTTCCGGTTTTCAGCGGGGCTACGATTCTCGGGGACGGTGCCCCCGCGCTGATCGTGGACCCCGCGGCGCTGGTCTGAGGAGGCCCGCATGGACGACGTGAGGGAACTCCACGCGCTGCAGCGCGACGCGCTGCGCGAGGTGGCCAACATCGGGGCCGGCCACGCGGCCACGGCACTCTCCCAAATGACCAACCGCCGGATCATGATCTCCGTGCCGGAGGTCAACATCGTCCGCCTCGAAGAGGTCGCCGACATCCTCGGCAAGCCGGACGATCTCGTCGCCGCGGTGCTGATGCACATGATGGGCGACCTCACGGGCCGGACCCTGGTGCTGTTCCCCGAGGAGTGCGCCCGCACCCTGTGCGACATCCTGCTGCGCCGCCCCCCGGGCACCACGACCGGGTTTGGCGAGATGGAGCAGTCGGGGCTCAAGGAGGTGGGCAATATCCTCTCCAGCGCCTACATGAACGCGCTCTCCGACTTCATGGGGATGATGCTGGTGCCCTCCGTGCCCAGCCTGGCCATCGACCTGATGGGCGCGGTGCTGACCTCGATCTACATGAATTTCGGGTATGACCGGGATTACGTCTTCTGCGTGGAGACTCAGTTCCTGTTCGAAGACCCGGGGCTCAAGCTGCGTGGACACTTTCTGCTGCTCCCCGACCTTGCCAGCCTACGGGCCATCTTCGACGCCATCCGGCTGACGTGAGGCCACGGTGACCGCGCCCGCGCCATCGGAACGCGATCTCACGGTCCTTCGCTCGTTCGCCCGCCGCATCGATCCGGCCGATGCGGGGGCGCACAACAATCTCGGCGTCCTCTACTACCAGAAGGGTCTCGTCCCCGAGGCCATCGAGGAGTTCCTCCGGGCCCTCGAGCTCGACCCGCGCATGCAGGTCGCGACCGAGAACCTGGAGATCGCCTATCACGCCACCGGCTACTACGACCGGCGCATCGCGGAATTGCGCGAGCGCCTCCGCCGGGAACCCTCCGATGCCGCCGCCCGCTGGGAGCTGGGCCGGACCTGCGCCGCGCTGGGGCAGTGGGACGACGCAGCCACCGAATTCCGGCTGATCCTCGGCCGCAAGCCGGACGACGTCGCCGCCCTGATCCAGCTCGGGCTGGCGGAGCGGGGGAGAGGAAGCCTCGAGGCGGCCACCTCTGCGTTCGAGCGGGCCAAGGCGATCGATCCGAACTCCTCGGTGACGCTGTTCTATTACGGCGAGGCGCTCTACAACCGGGGGCTCAACGAGCAGGCGCGCCAGGCGCTCGAGGCGGCAGTTCAGCGCAATCCGGATAACGCCGACGCGTTCTACCTGCTGGCCTTCGTCTACGGCGACATGGGTGACCACGACAAGGCCAAGGTCGCCACCACCCGCGCCACCACGCTGAATCCCACCCTGGCGCGGGCGCAGAACAACCTCTCCCTCAGCCGCTACACCAGCGCCGCGGACGGTGCGTTGCCCGCGCGGACCTCGGTGCCGCGACCCGCCATCGCGGAAGGTTCGACACTGGCGCATTTCAACCTCGGGCTCGCCTTCCGTCAGAAGGGCTATTACGTCGAGGCGCTGCGCGAGTATCGGCTGGCCCTGGAGGCGGATGAGGATCCGCGGCTGGTCCGGCAGGCGATGGCCGAAGTCCATCTGCTGCGTCGCGACATCGCCGCCGCTCTCGAGCTGTACGACCGCCTCCTGGCGGATGACCCGACCTCGCCCAAGCTGTGGAACGAGCGGGGGGTCTGTCTGCACCAGTCGGGTCGCCGGGAGGAGGCGGCGATGGCGTACGAACAGGCCATCACCGCCGATCCCGAGTACGCGCTGGGCTGGAACAACCTGGGGGTGCTCCGCACCCAGTCGCCGGACAATGACACCGCGCTCGAGGCCTTTCAGCGGGCGCTGCGCATCCGTCCGGATCTGGTGTCTCCGCGGCTCAACCTGGCGCTCGCCCTGTTTCACCGGCGGCGGCTGCAGCTGGCCCTGGAGGCCTACCGGCAGGTGCTCGCCGACCACCCCCAGCACACCGTCGCCTGGAACGGGGTCGGGCTGGTGCTGGTGGAACTCAAGCGCTTCGAGGACGCCAAGCACGCCTTCAGCCGGGCGGTGGAGTCCGACCCGGGCAACGCATCGGCCCACTACAACCTCAGCTTCACGCTGAGTCATCTGGGCGATTTCGACGGCGCGCTGCGCGCCACCAAGCGGGCGCTCGAGCTGGAGCCGTTCTACGTCGCGCAGAAGTACTCGCTGACCATCGACCTGCAGTACGAACATCCCGAGATCGCCATCGTCCCCGAGCTCTCCGCGGACGTCACCGCCGACCAGGTGGGCGGCGACTTCCACTTCGACGAGCGGCTGCTCGACCGCATCTTCGAGGAGCTCGATCCCGCCGAGCGCGCGGCCCAGCAGGTTCCGGCCGAGGATCCGCTCGCGCTCGCAACGGACTACATCGCGAAGGGATTCCTGGAGCATGCCACGGCGCAGATCGAGCGGGCGCTGGCGCGAGGGACGGAGCCGGCACGGGCGACCACGCTGCTCGGGGAGGTCTACGCCCGGCGCGGACTGCACGGCGAGGCGCTGGATCGCTTCCGCCAGGCCCTGACGCTCGACCCGCAACAGCCGCGGGCCCTGCTGGGCGAGGTCCGGGCGCTGCTCGCGCTGGGACGCGGTGCCGATGCGGTGGAGCATGCCGAGGAACTGCTGCTGCAGGCGCCGGAGGACGTGGAGTCGTTCGTGGCGGCGGCGCGGGCGCGGCTCGCCGCGGGCCACGCCTCCGGCGCGCTGGACGCACTGCGGCAGGCGCGGGTCATCGAACCGGGTCGCCCCGACCTGCTGCAGCTCGAGGCGGGCGTCAACGCGCAGCTCGGCGACGTCGACGGCGCGGTCGAGGCCTGCCATGCGGCGCTGCAGCTCGATCCGATGCTGCCGCAGGCCTGGCTCGACCTGGGCCGGCTGGAGGAGCGCCGGGAGAACTGGGTCGGCGCGCGGATGGCCTACCGCCAGGCGCTCGACCTGCTGCCGACCTACATGGAGTCGGCGCTGGCCCTCGGCGACCTGATGCGCCGGTCCGAATCACCTGGCGCCGCCGTGGAGTTCATGATCGAGGTGCTGCTCGGCGAACCCTGGGATCTCGAGGCGATGCTGCTGCTCGCGCGGGCGCTCCTCGACGACGGGCGCCCGGAGCAGGCCATCGAGGCGCTCGACCGGGTCCTCAAGTTCGATGCCGACCACGAAGCGGCGCTGTTCCACCGCGGTGTCGCCCTGGCCCGCATCCGTCGCTACGGCGACGCGGTACGGGCCTGGGAGCGAGTGGTACAGGTCGAGCCCTCCGGCCCCTACGCCCAGGCGGCCCGGACCCACGCCCGCTCGGCCCGGGACCTCGCCCACATCTTTGCCGGAGCGGCCTGACCCGTGGCGATCGAGGGTCCGCTCAAGGAGCTGAGCATCCACGACGTCTTCCAGCTGCTGGACCTGAGCCGGAAGACCGGAACCCTGCGGGTGGCCTCCGACCTGCGGCAGAACGCCGGCACGGTGTTCTTCGAAGACGGCATGGTCGTCGGCGCCGAGATCCGCAGCAACCCGCACCCGCTGGGCCGCATCCTGGTCCGGGCCGCGCGGGCGAGCGAGCAGGATCTCATGCGGGCCCGGGCGCTGCAGACCGCCGGCGACAAGCGGCGCCTCGGCGAGATCCTGGTCGCCCAGGGCCTGGTGACGCCGCGGGATCTCGGCCGCTACGTCCGGCAGCAGATCGAGGAAGTCGTGTTCGAACTGGTGGGCTGGTCGGAGGGCTATTTCTCCTTCGACGAGGGCAAGCAGGGCGACTGGCCGCTCGAGGCCGACACCCGGGTGCCGACCGGTCTGCTGCTCATGGACGCGGCCCGGCGCACCGACGAGTGGTCCCGGATCGAGAAGAAGATCACCCACCTCGGGCTGGTGCCGAAGCTGGCGCCGGTCATCGATACCGGCGTGCCGCTCGACCTGCTCCCCGCAGAATGGGAAATCCTCTCGATCATCGACGGGGAGCGCTCGGTGCGGGAGCTGGCCAGCGCGATCGGCCGGCCTGAATTCGAGGTCGCCCGCACCCTGTTCGGCCTGGCCACCGCCAGCATCATTCACCTCGAGGACCCGGCCCGGCGTGCCATGGAGGCGATCGGCAGCGCCGACCTGCCCATCCTGCTCGGGGAGGTCGACCAGTTGCTCGGTGCCGGCGATCCGGGGTCCGCGGTGCAGGCAGCGGAGCAGGCGGTGGCGAGTCATCCCCAGCAGCCGCTGGCGCATCTGGCCTACGGCAGGGCGCTGCTCGCCGCGGGACACACCGAGGAAGCGGCGGAGGCGCTGTGGCAGGCGGCGCAGCTCGATCCCACCTCGGCCCCGGCGCAGCGCCTGTTCGGCCTCGCGCTGGCCGGCGCGGGCCGCTTCCGGGAGGCGTCGCAGGTCTGGGAACAATGGAAGCGATTGACGGGCAAGGCGCCGGAGGAAGAGGCGCAACTGGCGCAGGTGGATCGGCTGAAGCAGGCCGCGCTCGCTCTCGATCTCGCCCTCCGGGGGTCCCGTGACTGAGGACATCCGCGCGCTCAGCGCGCAGTTCGCCGCCGATCCGTCCAGCCTGGTCTTCCTGCGGCTGGGGGAGGCGCTCCGCCATCGGGGACAGACCGATGCGGCGCTCAAGGTGGCCCTGCAGGGTCTCTCCCGGTATCCGCACCTGCCGGACGCGCACGATCTCTACGCCCGGATTCTCGCCGACCGCCAGGACTACGCCAGCGCCTTCGATGAATGGGACACCGTGCTCCGGCTCGCGCCCCAGCATCTCGGCGCGCACAAGGGGATCGGATTCCTGTACTACCGCGCCGGCGAGCCGGAGCATGCGCTCTATCACCTGCGCTTCGCCGCGCAGCTCGATCCGCAGGACGATGGCCTGCGGCAGGCGGTCGAACGGGTCGCCGGGGGCCGGGAGATCTGGGACGCGCCGATGCCGGAGGTACCGCCGGCGCGCGCCATCGAGACGAAGCCCGCGGCATCGGCGCCGGGGGATCCCTTCGCGGGGATCGAAGGTGGCCATGACCGGCTCCTGCTGGTCGACGCGGACGGGCTGCGGCTCGGCGGCAGTCTGGCCGATCCCGACGGGCGGGACGTGAGCGATCGCGCCGCGGCGATCCTGGCCGGCACGGCCGGCGAGGCGAGCCGCGCGGCCAAGCTGCTCGAACTGGGCGAGCTGACCTATCTGACCATCGAGGGGGCGGACCTGAGCGTCTGCCTGTTGAATCCGACCGCCGATACCAGCCTGCTCGCCGCAATGGAAGCGGGTCGTCCGGCGGGGCAGCTCTCATTCTTCGCCGAGCGGGCGGCTAAGGCGGCGCGCGCATGGCTGGAGCGGGTCCGATGAGCAGGTACGCCCCCCTGCTCGAGGCACTCACCCGGCTGCGCGGCATCCGGGGGGCCATGGTGGTTGCCGCGGACGACGGACTGGTCGTCGCCGAATCGCTGATGGGCGGGCTCAAAGGCACGGCGCTCGCCGCCATGGCCGCGAACCTCGCCACCCGGGCCACCGACCTGGCCGGCGGAGCGGCCCTGGGTGCCCCGCGCTTCCTGCATCTGCAGGCGGCGGAGGGATCGCTGCTCGTCGCGCCCGCGGCCAACGAACTGGTCCTGGTCGCGGTCACCAGCCGTGACGTTCCCCTCGGCCTGCTGCGGCTGGAAATGCTCCGGATGGCGGAGCGGCTGGCCTGATGCGGGCTATCGAGCCCTGGGTGCTCGGTCCACTCCGGACGTTCGTCGGCGAAAGCTCGGCCCGGCTCGCCCTGCTCATGACGACCTCGGGGCAGGTGGTCGCCCAGCACGGCTTCGAGGGCGCACTCGATCTCATGTCCGCCGCGGCGCTCGGGGCGGGGATCGTCGCGTCGAGCAGCGAGCTGGCCATGCAGATGGACTGGCCCCCGTTCCGGATCGTCGCGCACCGGGGCGAGCGGTTCAGCCACTTCCTCAGCTGGTTCGATTCGCCGCGCGGGCGATGGGTCGGTCTGGTAGTGTTCGGGAGCGAAACGAAGCTGGGACTGGTGCAGGTGTACTTCGATCAGCTGGTGGAGGAGCTGCAGGCGGCCGCGCCGCCCGAGGCGGCGGTAAAGAAGGAAGTGCTCGCGGCGGATTTCGAACGTGAACTCAATGCCAGCCTCCGGGCCCTCTTCGGACGCTAGACCATGTCTCTCGTCAACTTTACGACTCGCGAAATCACCTGCAAGATCGTGTACTACGGTCCGGGGCGCTCGGGCAAGACCTCGAACCTGCAATACATCTATGGCCGCGTGCCCGAGTCGCGCCGCGGCCGCATGGTGAGTCTGGCCACCCAGACCGATCGCACGCTGTTCTTCGACTTTCTGCCGCTCGATCTCGGCGTCATCAGCGGCTTCACCACCCGCTTCCAGCTCTACACCGTCCCCGGACAGGTGTACTACAACGCGACCCGCAAGCTGGTGCTGCAGGGCGCCGACGGCGTGGTCTTCGTGGCCGACAGCCAGGCCCGCCGGCTGGAGGACAACCTGGAGAGCCTGCAGAATCTGCAGGTCAACCTGCTGGGTCAGGGCGTGGACGTCCGCACCTTCCCGCTGGTACTGCAGTACAACAAGCAGGACCTGCCGGCCGACCTGATCCTCACGCCACCCAACCTCGACGACGCCCTGAACTTCCGCGGTTACCGCAGCTTCCCCGGCGATGCCCTCCGGGGGGCGGGAGTGTTCGAGACGCTGAAGGGAATCTCCGAGATGGTCCTCAAGCGCCTGGCGGCGGCGGGTACCGGGGCGGCCTGATGACCCGGCTGAATCCGCGGCTCCGCTTCGACTCCTACGTCGTCGGTTCGGCCAACCGCCTGGCCGTGACCGCCGCGCGCGCCGTCGCGGAATCCCCCGGCTCGGTCTATAACCCGCTCTTCGTCTACGCCGGCTCCGGACTGGGCAAGACCCACCTGCTCATGGCGATCGGTCACCACGCCATCAGCGTGAATCCCCAGCTCACGGCGGAGTACCTCACCCTCGATGAGTTCGTCGAGGCGTTCCACGCCGCGGTCGCCGCGGGGCAGGGGGAGGCGTACCGCCGCCGCTACACCGACGTCGGCATCCTGCTCGTGGATGACGTCCAGTTCCTGACCCACCGGCGCGAGATGCAGGCGGAGCTGCTGCGGCTCACCAACGCGATGCTCACCTCCGGCCGGCAGATCGTGCTCTCCAGCGACCGGCCCCCGAATGAGATCGAGGCGCTCGACGAGCGGCTGATCCAGCGCTTCGCGGGCGGGCTGGTGATCGACATCTCGGCGCCCGACTACGAGACCCGGGTCGCGATCCTGCGCCGCCAGGCGGAGGAGCGAAAGGCCGAATTCGATCCGAGCGTGCTGGAGGCTGTCGCGTCGCTGCCGATCGGGAGCGTCCGGGAGCTCATCGGGGCCTTCAACCGGCTCATTGCCTATCAGGCGGTGAGCGCGACTGCGCTGACCTCCGCCGAGGCGCGGGCCGTGCTGGCCAAGACGATGCCGGCGACGGTCCGGGCCGCGCCCGAGGTCGTGCCGGCCGAGCCGGTCCCCGCCGGAGCGGCGGAGTCGGCGCCGGCTCCGGCCATCGCCGTGCCCGTCACCAGCAGCGGTGACGAGTTCGGCTCGTTTCTCTCCGAGATCTCCTCGGCTGTCGCCCGGCAGGTCGAGGCGTGGCGCGGCAAGGTGGCCGAGGCGATCCTGCGCTGGCAGGGGGAGGGCTATCGGACCGAGCGGCTGGAACGGCTGCTGGAGGACGAGAGTCCGGTCGACCCGGAGGCGGCGCTCCGCGACTATGAAGAGGATATCGAGCGCCTCAAGCAGATGGGCGACGAGGCGCGTGAGCTCGATGCCTCGGTGGCGGGATTGCCGATCTTTCACGACCCGGACCGGGTCGCGGAGGCGCAGGCCGAAATTCAGAAGGCACGCGAAGGGTTGAGCCCTCCCGCCGGCCCCTCACCGTTGTGGCGGTTGGAGGAGTTCGTCGCTTCACCGGCCAATCGGGTGGTGACCCGTGCGGCACAGGGAATCCTCGAGCAGCCGGGCACCCAGTTCAATCCCCTGGTGATCATCGGGGCGGCGGGCGTCGGCAAGACCCACCTGCTGCACGGCATGGGCAACGCCCTCGCGGAGCGCCCCGGGATGATCGTAGCCTGCCTCGGGGTCCAGGATTTCGTCGACGACCTCATCAAGGCCATCGACCGCGACCGGGTGACGTGGTGGCGGGCGCGCTACCGGCGGATCACGGCACTCCTGCTCGATGACGTACATCTGCTCTCCGGCAAGGACCGGACGCAGGAAGAGCTGTTCTGGCTCTACAACGTCATGGCCGAAGCGGGCAACCAGATGATCTTCACCTCCGCGGTGCCGCCGCAGCAGCTGGAAGGCGTCGAATCGCGGCTCCGTACCCGGCTGGAGGCCGGCCTGGTCGTCGAGCTGCCGCAACCGGATCGGGAGGTGCGGGAGGCCATCGTGGCTCGGCTGCTGCGCGCCAAGGGGGGCGAGGCGGAGCCCGAGCTGGCGGAATACCTCGCCAGCCGGCCGGTCGAAACCGTGCGCGCGCTGCAGGGCCTGGTGCAGCGCGTCCTCGCCGCCGCCGAGGCGGACGAGGAGCGGCCCACCGCCGGTCTCGCCCGCCAGGTGCTGGAGGGGAGCCCCGTCGGCCCTGCACGCCGCTCGACCGGCGCCCGCACCAGCGGGCTCATCTCGCCTACCGGCAGCTTGCGCAGCCGCGAGAAGATCGTCTGGGACTGGCCCGATATCGCCGACCGCCTCATCGAGGAGGTGCGCTGATGGCGATCAAGGGCAGCCTCAAGGAGGCGAGTCTGCCGGACGTGCTGCAGCTGCTCGCACTGGGGAAGAAGACCGGCTGTCTCGCCGTCGCCGACCGGCAGAACTTCGGCTACATCTACTTCGAGGATGGCCGGATCTGCTACGCGTCGATCGTCAACCGGCGCGACCGGATCGGCGACCTGTTGCGCAAGAATCAGCTGGTCACCAGCGAGCAGCTCGACCAGGCGATCCACCTCCAGGAAGTCCATCGCGACCGCCGTCTCGGCGACATCCTGATCGAACTCGGCGCCGTCAGCAGGGAGCAGCTGGAGCGGCTGCTCTTCCTGCAGATCGAGGAAGCGGTCTATCACCTGTTTACCTGGGTCCAGGGCACCTTCAATTTCGAGGCCGGGGTCAAGCCGGAGCAGCAGGTCTTCACCGTCTCCATCAATCCCGAGAGCCTGCTGCTCGAGGGTGCCCGCCGGGTGGACGAGTGGAGCCAGATCGAGAAGAAGATCCCGAGCTTCGACATCATCTTCGCCGTCGACCCGGCGCACGCCCCCGGCGATGACGTCGATCTTTCCACGCACCAGCGGCGGATCCTGCCGCTGCTCGATGGCACCCGCGACGTCCGTCAGGTGATCGACGAGTGCTCGCTGGTCGAATTCGAGGCGGCGCAGGCGCTCTACGGGCTTATCACCGCGGGATACGTCCGCCGGGTCGGTACTTCGGCCAAGGCTGCACCGCCGCGCGCCAACGACATCCGGGTCCAGGAACACCAGAATCTCGGGGTGGCGTTCTACCGCACCGGCATGCTCGATGAGGCGTTGCGGGAGTTCCGCCGAGTCGCAGAGCTTCGCCCCGACGAGATGGGCGCGCTGTTCTACCTCGGCCTCATCGCGCTGAAGCAGGCGCGCTGGCTGGAGGCGGTGGACGTGCTGCAGCAGGCGGCGGAACGGGGCGGGAGGCGGCCGGCGGCGCTGCACAATCTCGCCTTCGCCTTCGAGCAGCTCGGACGGCTCGCCGAGGCCGAAGCGACCTACGCCGAGGCGGCGTCGAAGGCCCGGGACAATGCTCGCGTCATGCTCGGCTGGGGCGTGACAGCCCTCAAGCGCAACGATGCCGAGGTCGCGGTGAGCCGGTTACAGCGCGCGGGCGAGCTGCTGGGCGACCGGCCGCGGCCGCCCACCTGGTACTGGGCGATGGCTCTCGCCACCGCCTGCCAGGGTGACCTGCCCGCGGCCCTCGAGGTGGCGGAGGCAGGAGTGATCGCGCACCCGACCAGCGCGCCGCTGCGCAACAACCTCGCCGCCCTCCAGGAGCTGGGCGGCGACCTGGCGAGCGCCGAGATGATGCTGCGTACGGCGCTGGCCGAAGATCCGACCCTCGCTCAGGTGTCCAAGAATCTGGGCGACCTGCTGTACCGCGCCGGGCGGTACGACGACGCCTTCGAGGCCTACGAACGGGCCGCCAAGCTCAGCCCCGATCTGGGTGACGATCTCTATTTCAAGATGGGCAACATCGCGTACAAGAAACGGGACCGGGACCGCGCCCGCGTCTGCTGGAAGCGCGTCACCGAGATCAATCCCGGGCACCAGCTGGCCCGCGCCAACCTCGACACCCTGGATGCGACCGCGTGACCGAGACGGAAGACCCCGCCTTCGCGGCGCTGGCCGGCCGGATCGCCGCGCACACCGGACTCGACGTCGGCATGTACAAGGACCGCTGCCTGCGCCGCCGGATCGCGGTCCGGATGCGGGCCTGTGGTGTGCACAACTACGCCGACTACCTCGGCGTCCTCGAGCGGGTCCCTGCCGAACTCGATCTGCTCGCCGACGCGCTGACGATCAACGTCACCAACTTCTTCCGCAACCCGGAGACCTGGGAGTGGCTCGGCACGCACCTGCTCCCGGACCTGCTCTCCGAGCGCGAAGGCCGGCTTCGAGTGTGGAGCGCGGGATGCGCCAGCGGTGAGGAGCCGTACACGCTCGCGATGCTGATCGCCCTGGTCCTCGAGCGGCTGGACCGCAGCGCTTGGCTGGAGCGGGTCCAGGTGGACGCGACCGACATCGACCGGGTCTCGCTCGAGCGCGCGGCGGCCGCGCGCTATCCCGAACGCGCCTTCGCCGAAATGGATCCGGCGACACGGGCGCGGTTCTGCGTCGACGCCGGCGATGGCCAGCTCGCGGTCCGCGACGAGCTCCGGGCGCTGGTGAAGGTGCGCCGGCTCGATCTCACCGGCGATCAGGCCGTCGGTCGCACCTACGACCTGATCCTCTGCCGCAACGTCGTGATCTATTTCGACCGGGAGACCCAGGAACGACTGATGCAGCGTTTCGCGGACCAGCTCGTCCCCCGTGGCATCCTGGTGCTCGGCAAGGTCGAGACGATATTCGGCAGCGCCCGGGCGCGGTTCGACCTGGTGGAGCCGCGGGAGCGGATCTACCGGAAGGCGGCCTGATGGCGGAGGAGATCGTGGTGCGGGTCGCCGAGTTCCGCTCGGCGCGGGGGGATGCCGTTCCGGTGACGCTGGGGCTGGGCAGTTGCGTCGCCATCCTCCTGCACGATCCCGGGACCGGGGTCGGCGGCCTGGCGCACATGCTGCTGCCGTCGCGATCGCTGAGCCGTTCCGGAGACAACCCGGGACGGTTTCCGCAGACGGCGGTTCCCGCGCTGATTGACGAGATGTCGGCGCTGGGTGCCGACCGGCGCCGGCTGATCGCCCGCCTGATCGGAGGAGCGAGCATGTTCGCCACCCTCATCCCGTCGGGCTCGATGCAGATGGGCGACCGCAACGTCATCGCGTGCGCGAGGTGCTGAACCACCTCGGCGTGCCCATCCTGGCCGAGGCAGTCGGCGGAGGCCAGGGACGTTCGATCTGGTTCCACGTCGCCGATGGGCGCATCACCCTTCGGTCAGCGGGCAGCGTGAGCAGGTCGTCTGAGCCTCCCCGGGTGCTGGTGGTGGACGACAGCCCCTTCTTCCGCCGCCTGGTCAGCGAGATGGTCGCCGGTCTCGGGCGAGTTCCGGGTGGTCGGCACGGCGATCGAACGGACTCGAGGCGCTGGAGCAGGTGCACGCCCTCCAGCCCGATCTGGTGACGATGGACCTGCAGATGCCGGAGCTCGACGGACTCGGAGCGATCGGGTACATCATGTCGGAGGCGCCGCGGCCCATCGTCGTCGTGAGCGCGCACGCCGGCGCACGGCTCTCCCGCCGCGATCCGGGCGCTGGAGCTCGGTGCCGTCGAGCTGGTGGCGAAGGACGACGCGCAGGGGACGGATCTCGGCGCTCCGAATCGCGCCCCGGCTGATCGACGCGCTCCGTGCGGCGGTCGCGGCGGACGTGCGCAGAGTCCCGATGCTCGCCCGGCCGCGGTCCAGCGGGGCGCACGCCGCCCTGTGCGGCCGGCCGGCGAAGCCCGCCGGTGCATGGCGATCGCCGCCTCCACCGGCGGTCCCCGCGCGCTGGCCGAGCTGGTCCCCGGATTGCCGGTGGGCCTGGAGGCGGCGATGCTGATCGTGCAGCACATGCCGCCCGGATTCACCCGCAGCCTTGCGGAGCGGCTGAACAATCTGAGCGCGCTGCAGTGGTCGAGGCGGAGGACGGCATGGAGGTTCGCGGTGACACGGCCTACGTGGCACCGGGCGACTATCATATGCGAGTCGACGTCCGCCGCACGGACTCCGGCTGGTCCTCGACCAGGAACCCACCGTGTGGGGAGTGCGGCCCGCGGCCGATCCGCTGTTCCACTCGGTGGCCACCACTTTCGGTCCCGCCGCGGTCGGCGTGGTTCTGACGGGGCTGGGCCGGGATGGCGCCACGGGCCTTCGGGCGATTCACGATGCGGGCGGAGTGGGGATCGCCCAGGATCGCGGCACCTCCACGATCTACGGGATGCCGGGCGCCGCGCTGAGGCCGGCGGGGCGGACCTGGTGCTGCGCGCTGGGCGCCATCGCCGAGCGCGCCGGCGCCCGGTTCTCCGGGAGATGCCCCGCCGGTGAAGCTCGCGGGTGCTGCTGGTTCGCACCGAGGGCCGTCAGCTGGGGATTCAGCTGGTCGACGTCGTCGAGGTGGCCGAAGTCGCGACGCATTCAGCGCGTCCCGGCGGCGCTACCCGCGTTCCGCGGAGTCACGACCGCGCGGGGCCGGCTGGTCCCGCTCTTCCATCTGGGCGCGCTGGTGGGCGGGCGTGCCTGTCCGCCGGGCGCGAGCGCTGACCGCATGGTGGTCGCCCGGATTCGGGAGCGCTGGGTCGCCCTCGAAGTCGACGACGTGGACGCCGCACCCCAGGAGGAGATCCTGCCGTATCCCACGAGAACGGGGGGACCGTGGGACGGTGGGTGCGGTCCGGCGACTCGATGGCTGGATTCCGATTCTCAATCTGGAGGCGCTGGCCGAACGGTGGCAGGCACTGAAGACGGACCCGTGACGACGGGCGACGAACTGCAATTCGTGATCTTCCGGCTCGGAAGCCAGGAGTTCGCGTTCAGCATCTTTCAGGTGGAGCGCATCCTCCGCTACGAGGCGCCGGCGACGTTGCCCAATGCGCCGGCGTTTCTCGAAGGCGTCGTCCCTTACGGCGGCGCGGTGGTCCCCCTGGTGGATCTCCGCAAGCGCATCGACGTTCGAGGCGGACCACCGGGAGGAGACGCGGGTGATGGTGGTGGACTTCGATGACCAGCAGGTCGGCGATCGTTGTCGACCTCGTGGCCGAGGTGCTGCGGGTCGATACCCGGACCATCACCCCGCCGCCGAAGATGGTGCGGGGCCTCGCCGCCAAGTACATCAGCGGGATCATCAGCGCGCCCGGGCCGCACCATCGTGGTGCTGAACGCCGCGCGACTGCTTTCGAGCACAGAACGGCTCGCGCTGACGGAGGCTTGACGTGAGCGCGACACCGGCTCCGGACCCGCTCGTCGCGGGCTTCCGCAATCAGTATCGGGAGATCGCCGCCCGACTCGACAAGGCGACCGCCCAGGCGGAGCGGGAAGCGGTGAAGCGGGAGATCATCGCCTTTTTCAAGCAGGTGGACGTCGCCCTCGGCGAGCTGGGGCAGGTGAAGGAAGACATCCGGGCCCTGGTCGACCGCTACAAGCAGCTCGCCGGCCACGACCGACACCGCGCAGGCGCCGCAGTTCACCGGGGCGCGACCGGTGGTGCAGCCGGATCACATCGGCGCGTCCACCTTCATCGAGAAGGGCTGGAGCCTGATCTCGCTGGGCGACTACGCCGGGGCGATCCAGTCGCTGACCAAGGCGCTGGACGCTCGCGCCGTCGGAAGTCCAGGCCCAGTCGCTGCTCGGCTGGGCGCAGATGCTCCACGAGGACTACGACGACGCGCTCGGCCACCTTCTCCGAAGGTCCTGATGAAGGAGCCGGCGAACTCGCTGGCGCGCATCAACGTCGGCTACATCTGCCTCAAGAAGCGGATCTTCGGCGAGGCGATCGAGCACCTCTCCAAGGCCATCCGGCTCGACAACGACAAGAAGGCCACCCTGTACGCCCACTACTACCTCGGCCTGGTCTATCTCGAGCGGGAGATGTTCGAGGACGCGGACACCTTCTTCCAGCAAGACGCTCAAGCTCGGGTCCCAACCTGATCGAGGCCTACTACGAGCTGGGTCGGGCCAGCTGGTTCATGGGGGACAGGCCGCCGCCAAGCAGGCGTGGACCGATGGCTTCAAGGCCAACAAGTTCAATCCATGGGGCAAGCGCTGTAAGGAAATGGTCGACCTCACCGAGGGCGGAGGCGAACCCCCTCGCGGCTCTTCCTAGCTCTCTCGCTGCTGGCCCTCCAGGCCCCCCCCGGCGCGGTGCAGGTCGGGCAGGTGACCGTGGTCGCGCCACCCTCGCGCCAGGCCCTGGGGATCGCCCTGGCGGAGCGGGCCGATCGGACCATCGACTGGCCGGGTCTCGGACGCCGCCCGCTGCCGCCCTTCACCCTCGTGCTTGTCGAGGACTCCGCCACGCTGGCCCGGCTCACTCGCGGCAGGGCACCGGGGTGGGGGGCGGCGGTCGCCTTTCCGGGTGCGCGGACCATCATGCTGCGCGCCGATCTTCCCGACCTGGACCAGACCCTCCGGCACGAGATTGGCCACCTGATGCTGCGAGGGGCGGTCCGGGTACGGGTTCCTCTCTGGTTTGACGAGGGGTACGCAGCCTGGGCCTCGGGAGAATTCACCCGACTGGCCAGTCTGGACCTGAATCTCGCCGTCGCAGCTGGAAGGATTCCGACCTTCGAGGAGCTGGATCGGATGCTCCGCGGGTCGGCGACATCGGCGGGGCTCGCCTATGCGCTCGCGGCCTCAGCGGTGGCCGAGATCGCTCGGCGGCCGGAACCGGGCGGGATCGAACCGCTCTTGCGGCGGCTGCAGGGGGGAGAGGAGTTCGGGGCGGCGCTCGAGGCCTCCACCGGGCTCAGGCCCGACCGGTTCGAGGAGTCCTGGCAGACGGCGCTGCGGCATCGCTACAGTCTGCTGACCTGGCTGGTCGCTGGAGGGATGTGGTCGCTGATCGCCTTCAGCCTGGGCGGCCTCCTCTGGTACCGCCGCCGGAGGGATCGCCCCCGCCGGGCCGCGTTGGATCAGGGGTGGATCATCCTGCCGGAACAGGTGTCCTCTTTTCAGGACAGTCCCTCCGCCGAGGGGCCCCCCGTTGACCCCGGAGGGCTGCCACAGTAAGCTCAACCCCCATGCCAAGTTCCGACTCCACCGCCGGGCGCCAGCAACTGCGCTTCGGGCGCCGCAACGTATTGCTCCTCGGGGCGGCGCTCGTCTCCCTGACCTCAGGTTACCTCTGGCTGCACGCCGGCGGCACGACCGGAGCTGCAGCGTTGCTGGTGCTGGGCTATTGTGTGCTCTTCCCACTCGGGATCGCGCTCTAGCCGCAGGGCGGGGCTTCCCGAGCAACATCGTTGTCGGCGTGGTTCGCCTGGCCGGGCGACCCACCTGACTCCTGTTGTTCCGGGCGAATAGCTCAGCTGGTTCAGAGCGCCTGCCTTACACGCAGGATGTCGGGGGTTCGAATCCCTCTTCGCCCACTTACCCATGACTTTCCGGTACGCCAGTTGCATTGGTGGTCCGGTGACCTTCTCTCGTGGAGACAGCTTGATGCGCCTGGCCCGTCTGTTCACCCTTGTTCTGCTGGCCGCCAGCTCGGCCACGGCACTCTCCGCCCAGATCCCAACTCGGCGCCCCCCGGCGCAGTCGGCCACCGGGAATGCCACCCGGCTGCTGGTCGGCAATCCCCATTCGTACATGGCCGAAGATTCCACCCACGCGGTGGAACTGGGCGAGGCGATCCGCAACCGCATCGAGAAGCTCGCGGGGTCCCAGTTCCGGGTGCTGACGCGCGCCGAGATGAACGAGGCGCTCAAGCAGTACAGCTACCCGGCGGACGCGATTCTGCCGCCGCTGGCCCTTCGGGCCTTCGCGCAGTCGCTCAACGCGCGGGCCGTGCTCTCCTCCACCGTGGCCCACGACGCCAAGGGGACTCACCAGGTCACCGCCCGTCTTGCCGGCCTCAACGATGACGCCGGCACCGTGGTGATGGTACCGACCGGTACGTCCGGGGATCACGCCCAGATCGGCGCCAAGGTAGCGGATGGATTTGCCGCGGCGCTGAAGGTCTGGGCCGACGCACGGGCCTGCGTGGACCAGTCGAAGACCGCGCCGGACAAGGCCGCTCAGTCGGCCAAGAAGGTGCTGGCGGTGGTTCCCAACCACGGTCTCGCCAACTTCTGTCTCGGCCAGCTCGCCATGGCGCGGGGCAAGAAGGCGGACAGCGCCGAGGCCATGGGCTACTTCGACGCCGCCACCAAGGGTGATCCGCTGAGTCTTCCGGCCTGGACTCAGCTGGCTTCGGGCTACGAGGTCGCCGGTGATACCGCCCGGACGATCGACGCCCTCAAACAGATGCTGCTGATCGCTCCGACCAACCAGCCGCTGCGCGAACTGGCCTTCAAGAAGTTCCTCGCGTACGGGCATCCCGAGATCGCCGAGCAGGTGGCGGACGACGGCCTCAAGCTGGATCCGAGCAATGTCGACCTGTACGAACTCCGGGCCAATGCGAAGATCTTCCGCGAGAACTACAAGGGCGCCCTCGACGACCTGGAGCAGATCGTGGCGCTCGATTCCTCCCGGGCCGACACCACCTATTTCGTCAAGTACATGGTGACCGCCGGGGTGCAGCCGGACACCGTGCGGCTGACGAAGTACGCGTCCATCGCCGCCAAGCGCTTCCCGGGCAACGTCACGATTCTCAAGCAGGTGACGGCCTCATACTCGCAGGTCGGCGCCGGCGACAGTCTGCTGAGCGCGCTCAAGGCGCTGGTTCCCTTCGACACCGCGAGCGCGGTCGGCTACGCCCTCCAGGAGGCGAAGAACAAGCAGGACGCCAAGAACTTCCCGGCGGCGGCGCCGTTTCTCGACTTCGCCTCGCAGTACGGCGACGCGGCGGCCAAGGAGGGGGCGGCGGGCCTCCTGCTCAACGGCACCCTGCCGCTGCTGCAGCCGGCGCAGCAGGACTTCACCGCCGCCGCCGCGGGGCTGCGCCGGGTAGTCGCCCTGGCCAATCCCCAGGGACGCTATGCGCCGATCGCGAACCACTTCCTCGGACTGGCGCTGGTCAACCTGATTTCGCAGCAGGATAAGGCCGCCGAGGCCCAGAAGTCGTGTGAGATCGCCAAGTCGGTGGAGTCGATGACTGCGGAGGCGGAGACGGCGTTCGGTCTGGCGACCGCCTACGAGGCCCAGAAGGGCCCCCGCGACCAGATGGTGGCGTACCTCGCGGGACTCAAGCCGCGCACCGCCTCCATGATCAAGGTCTACTGCAAGTAGCCCTTGCGGCGGCGGGGTGGGGGAGCCGGGAGCGGACCGCGACGCGGACCCCGCTCCGGGCTCCTTGCCTTGGTGATCTCCCACTACCGTCCGACTGGGGCCTGACCTATATTCTCGGCCCGCGTTCAGGGGCTGTAGCTCAGCTTGGTTAGAGTGCCGCACTGTCACTGCGGAGGTCGCGGGTTCGAGCCCCGTCAGCCCCGTTGGTTGTTCTCCCGCCACCCCGTCCGCAGCCGCGGGCGGGGTGTGCTGCTTTGAGCCCCGCGAGTCGCATCGTGTTCGTCACCGGTCCCGCCTATCATCAGCCGGTCCTCGCCGCCGAAATCGTCGCGGCGGCGCAGGGCGCGCGCCGGATCGTCGACGGCACACTGGGTGGAGGTGGGCACAGCTCGCTCTTTCAGGCCACCGGGGCGACGCTGCTCGGCATCGATCGGGATCCGGAGGCAATCGCCGCGGCGCGTGGCCGGCTCGGAGACGCCGGGATGCGGTATCTCCAGGCCCCCTACGCCTCGGAACAGGCGCTCGTGGCCATCGGGGAGTTCCATCCCGATTTCATCCTCCTCGATCTCGGGGTCTCCTCGCGGCAGCTCGACGACGAGACTCGGGGCTTCAGCTTCCGGCCAGGGGCACCGCTCGACATGCGGATGAGCCAGTCCGGGGCCTCGGCCGCCGAGTTTCTGAATCGGGCTGCGGAGGGAGAGCTCAAGCGGGTGTTCGCGGAATACGGCGACGAGCGACAGGCCGGCCGGCTGTCCAGGGAGATCATCCGGCGGCGCTCGAGCGAGCCGTTCAGCCTGAGCGACCACCTGGTCAATGCCATCCGGGCCGTGCTCGGGCCCCGGAGCGGGCCCGGGGATTTCGCCCGGCTCTTCCAGGCGGTGCGCATCGAGGTCAATGGGGAACTCGAGGGGCTGGCCCGCGCGCTCCCCGCCATGCGGGATGCCCTCGACCCCGGTGGGCGTCTGGCCGTGATCAGTTATCATTCCGGCGAGGATCGCGTCGTCAAACACGCGTTTCAGGACTGGTGCCGCTCCTGCATCTGTCCACCCGAGATGCCGATCTGCACCTGTCGCGGACGGCCGCTGGGGCGGCTGGAACCGAAGAAGCCCGTGCGACCGACCGAGACCGAAATCGCGAACAACCCGAGGGCCCGTAGTGCCACCCTCCGCATCTTCCGCAAAGCCGAGGTTTAGGGGACGCCACTGGGTCATGCTGTGGCTGCTCGTGTTCCTGCTGGTCGCAGTGGCGATCCAGGCCCGACAGACCGCGGCCGTCCTGGCGGCGGGCCGGGTGGCGAAGCTCCGGGAGCAGCGCACCGCGCTCGAGGCGGAGCGCTCCGCGCTGGAGCGGCAGATCCGCATCGCAACGGGCCGCAAGGAGCTCGGCCAGAAGGCAGAGACTGAACTGGGGTTGCACATGCCCCAGGATTCCGAATTCGTGGTGTTTCCCCTCAAGTCCCGTCTCCGCTGAGCATGGCCAAGTTCACCACCCGCATCTCGCTGCTGCAGGCGATGCTGGTGCTCGGCGCGCTCGCGGTCGTCGGGCGCTCCGCACAGTTGCAGCTGGTACAGGGTGCCCGGTGGCGGGCCGAAGCCGAGCGCACCCGCATGGAGAAGGTGGTGTCGCCCGCGCGGCGCGGGGGGATCTACGACCGCAACGGCGTGGCGCTCGCGGTGACCCAGGAGTACTTCGCCGTCGGCATTGCCCCGAACGAATTGTCCGGCCGCGCGGAGGGCGCACGGGCCGTGGCGCGCGCGCTGGAGATGCCTGTGGGCGAGGTGCAGCGCGACGTGCGCACCAAGAAGTGGGTGGCGTACCGCGGACCATTCAGCGGTCTTGAGGTGCAGTCCCTCCGGGGTATGCGCGGCATCTACCTGGATGGCCAGTACTCCCGGCACTATCCGGCCGGGCCTCTGGCGCGGGGAGTGATCGGCTCACTGCTCCCGGACGGTGGCGGCGGGGCGAGCGGGATCGAACTCGCCCTGGACTCGGTGCTGACCGGCACGCCGGGGATCGCGGTGGTGTTGAAGGACCCGAGCGGGCGTCGCTACCAGTCGCCGGGGCGGCTGGAACGGGAACCGGTTCCGGGACGGGACATCTATCTCACCATCGACGCCGAGCTGCAGGACATCGCCGAGCGGGCGCTCGACGATGCCATGAAGGAGTTCGACGCGGCCGGCGGCGACATCGTCTTTCTCGACCCGAAGAGTGGCGAGCTGCTGGCACTCGCCTCCCGGCAGACGGTCGACGGGAAGCTGGTCGGCACCCGGGCATCGTTCTTCACCGACCCTTTCGAGCCGGGATCAACCGCCAAACTCTTCACGGCGGGCGCGCTGCTCGCCCTTGGCCGGGTGGCGCCCAGTGACGAGGTCTACGGTGAGAACGGTGTCTGGAACATGCCGGTGAACACGATGGGAAAGACCCGCGAGATTCACGACGCCCACAAGGTGGCGGGCAACCTCACGCTGGAGCAGGCGATCCAGAAGTCCAGCAACATCGCCATGGGCAAGTTCTCCACCCGGCTGACGGCGGTGGAACAGTTCGAGGCGCTGCGCGGGTTCGGGTACGGCAGCCCGACCGGTGTCGAGTTTCCCTCGGAGGCGCGCGGAGTGCTCCGGATGCCCGATCGCTGGGACGGCTACAGCAAACCGAGCATCGCGATGGGGTACGAATTCACGGTGACACCGGTCCAGCTGGCGGCGGCGTATGGCGCGATCGCGAACCAGGGGATCCTGCTGACGCCGACGCTGGTGCGCGAAGTGCACGACGTCGAGGGCAAGGTCGCCTACCGGCATCGTCCCGAACCGGTGCGCCGGGCGATTCCGCCCGAAGTGGCGTCGCGACTGATGGCCTTTCTCACGGCCGCGGTCGGCAGCGGCGGGACCGGCGAGGCGGCACAGCTCGCGAACTACGTGCTCGCCGGCAAGACGGGCACGGCGGTGCGGCACGACGGCAGCGCCTATGAGTCGGGTCACTACACCGCGTCCTTCGCCTCGATCTTTCCCGCCAGCGACCCGCAACTGGTGGTGATCGTGAAGATCGACGACCCCAGGAGCGGCAAGTACTACGGGGCGCAGACCGCGGCCCCGGTGACCAAGGGGATGCTCGAGGAAGCGCTCGCCGCGGATCGCAGCGCGATCGACCGCCGCCGGCTGACGGGGCCGGCAGCGCCGGTCGCGGACGTCCCTGAAGCCGAAGGAGAGGCACCTCAGGGAGCGCCGGTTATCGTCACGCTGCCGCTGGCGGACTCGGCACCCGCGCCGCGGCTGCGGCTACTGGTGCCGAACGTGACCGGTGCCACTCTCCGCCGCGCCACCAACGCCCTGCATCGACGCGGATTCCAGGTGGCGGTGCGCGGCGTGGGGAAGGTGCTCCGGACGTCGCCCGCCGCGGGGGATTCACTGCTGTCGGGATCAATCGTCACCCTGTGGGCCGAATGACCATGCCGACGCTGAACACCCTGCTCGACGCTCTCCGCCGGGAGGGATTGCTGGTCTCGGCGCCTGGCAGCGAGCCCGCCATCACCGGTGTCACCGCCGACAGCCGCTCGGTCGCGCCGGGGATGACCTACGTGGCGGTGCGGGGATCGCAAGCCGACGGGCATCGCTTCATCCCCGACGCAATCCGCCGCGGCGCCGCCGTCGTGGTGGTGGAGCGCGACGGTGCCTACGGTGTCCCCACGGTGGTGGTCGAAGACGGCCGGCGTGCCGCGCTTGCGCTGGGGCGTGCCTGGTTCGGGGACCCGGGGCGGCGGCTGACGCTCGTGGGCATCACCGGCACCAACGGCAAGACGACCACCACCGCGCTGGTCAGGCACCTCTTCAACGCCGCCGGGACCGCCGGCAGCATCGGCACCCTTGGCGCCTATGACGGGACGGGGCGGCCGGTGGAGTCCACCGCCGGATCACTCACGACTCCGGGGCCGATCGATCTGCAAGGCACCCTCGCCGCGCTGCTCGAACGGGGCGTGACCCACGTGGCGATGGAGACCTCCTCGCACAGCCTCGACCAGGGCCGGCTGGACGGCCTGAGCTTCGCCGCCGGCATCTTCACCAACCTGACCCGTGATCACCTCGACTATCACGGCACGATGGAGTCGTACCTCTCGGCCAAGCTCAAGCTGGACGGGTTGCTCGCGGCCGACGGGGTGCAGGTCGTCAATGCGGAAGATCCCGCGTGGGCCGCGCTGCCGGGTGGCCGTCGGCGGGTCCGGTTCGGCATCGGCGGCACCGCGGAGGTGCGCGCCGAGGAGCTGCAGATGGGGAACGCGGGCAGCAGCTTCCGGCTGGTCACGCCGGCGGGTTCGGCACAGTTGCGGCTGCCGCTGCTGGGCGACTTCAACGTCGCCAACGCGCTGGGGGCCGCCGCCTGCGGATACGCACTCGGGGTGCCGCTCGGCGAGCTGGTGGCCCGGCTCGACGCGGCGCCGCAGGTGCCGGGACGGATGGAGCAGCTGCTCGCCACTCCCGCGGTGGTGCTCCGCGACTATGCCCACACGCCGGACGCGCTGGAACGCGCCCTCGCGGCGCTCCGGCCGCTGACCCCGGGCCGGCTCCTCGTGGTGTTCGGCTGCGGGGGCGACCGCGACCGCGGCAAGCGCCCGGTGATGGGCCGCATCGCGGCGACCCTCGCCGATCTGGCGATCGTCACCTCCGACAACCCCCGCACCGAGGATCCCGAGCTGATCATCGACGAGGTGGAGCAGGGGATGGGAAGCGCCCCACACCAGCGGTTCGCAGATCGCCGTGAGGCGATCGCGGCCGGGCTGCGCGCGGCGCGGGCCGGGGATACGCTGCTGCTCGCCGGCAAGGGGCATGAGACCTACCAGGTGATCGGCACCGAAAAGGTCCCCTTCGACGAACGCGAGATCGTGCAGTTGCTGGTGGGCGCATGATCATCTGGACCGATCTGGTGGTCCGCGAGGCGCTGGCGCTGACGGATGCGGGCAGCCTGCCGCCGGCCGTCTACAGCGAGGTCTCCACCGACACCCGGAGCATGCAGCCCGGCGCGCTGTTCGTCGCACTCAAGGGGGAGCGCTTCGACGGCCACGATCATCTCGCCACCGCGCTCGCCGCCGGTGCCACCGGCGCCGTCGTGCGGACCGGGACAGCCGGTGTCGAGGGGCTCACGCTGTACCGGGTCGAGGATACGCTCGCCGCCTACGGCCAGCTTGCCCGGTCGCGACGGCGGAGCATCGCCGGGCCGGTGGTCGCGATCGGCGGCGCCAACGGCAAGACCAGCACCAAGGAGATGTGTGCGGCCGTGCTGCGAACCGCCTACCGGGTGCACGCGACCCCAGCGAACGACAACAACCTCGTCGGCGTCCCCAAGAGCATCCTCGGGGCGCCCCCCGACACCGAGGCGCTGGTCATCGAGGCGGGGGCGAGCGTCCGCGGCGAGCTGGCGCGCGCCAGCCGCATCATCGAACCGACTGTGACCGTCACCACCAACGTGGCGGTCTCCCATCTCGACGGGTTCGGCTCCCTCGAGGGGGTACTGGAGGAGGAGCTGGACCTGCTCCAAGGGGTGCCGTTGGCGATCGTCGGGACCGAACCTGCGGCGCTCGCCGAGGGCGCGCGGCACCGGGCCGGGCGGGTGGTCACCGCCGGGTTGGCGCGGGCGGACCGGGTGCCCCAGTCGGTCACCATGGATTCCACCGGCCATCCGACGGTGGCGGTGGACGGAGTCCGCATCCGGCTGCCGCTTCTCGGGCAGCACCAGGCCGGCAACGCGATGCTCGCCTGGACGCTCGCCACGGAGCTCGGGCTCGACCTCACGGCGGCGGCGGAGCAGCTACGCCAGCTGAGAATTCCGGGGGGACGGGGCGAGCTGATCGAGGCCGGGGGGCTGACCATCGTCAACGATGCCTACAACGCGAACCCCGCTTCGTTCCTGGCGGCGATCGCGACGGCCCGGGCGATGCGCGCGGGCCGGCGGCTGGTGTTCGTCGCCGGGACGATGCGGGAACTGGGAGAGGAATCCGCCCGGCACCATGCGGCGGTGGCCGCGGCGCTGGTCGGGCTGGACCCGGACCTGCTGGCGGCCGTGGGCGACTTCGTTCCGGTGCTGCAGCTCTATGCCTCGAGGCTGGGGGACCGGCTGCTGGTAGCCCCCGATGCGCCGACGCTGGGGCCGCTGCTCAAGGCCCGGCTGCAGGGTGATGAACTGGTGGTGCTCAAAGCATCCCGCGGCGCGGCGCTCGAACGTATACTTCCGTTCCTCACCGGGCAGGATCACCCGACACACTGAGGCGACGTGCTCTACGACCTGCTCGCACCCCTGGGCAAGCACTACCTCCTGTTCAATCTCTTCAACTACATCAGCTTCCGCACCGCGGGGGCGACGGTCACGGCTATCCTGCTCGCCTTCGTCATCGGCCCGCCGATCATCGAGCGGCTCCGGGCCCGGAAGATCGGGCAGGTGATTCGCGCCGAAGGCCCGGCGAGCCACCAGGGCAAGCGAGGCACCCCGACGATGGGGGGCGTAATCATCCTGCTCAGCACGCTGGTGGCTACGGTGCTGTGGGCCCAGTTGAGCAATCGCTTCGTGCTCTTCTCGGTGCTCGCGACCTTCTGGATGGGAGGAATCGGCTTCCTGGACGACTACCTCAAGATCGTGGAGGGAAAGTCCCGCGGGCTGGTGGCCAAATGGAAGCTGGTGGGACAGGTGAGCTTTGGCGTCGTGCTCGGCCTGCTGCTGCTGTACTTCCCGGTGGTCGCCCGGGAGACGATTCCCGCGCCCGCGACGACGGTGCCGTTCTTCAAGTTCGTGATCGTGACCTTCACCCCGTGGCTGTACGTCGCCTTCGTCACCACGGTTATTACCGGAAGCAGCAACGCGGTCAACCTCACCGATGGCCTCGACGGCCTGGCGACCGGGCTCTCGGCCATCGCCGCGGGAGCCTTTGCGCTGTTCGCCTATATCTTCGGCCGGATCGACGCCACCGCCTATCTCAACCTCTTCTACCTCCCGGGCGCCGGCGAACTGGCGGTCTTCTGCGGCGCGCTGCTCGGCGGCTGCCTCGGGTTCCTCTGGTTCAACGCCCACCCGGCGCAGGTCTTCATGGGCGACACGGGGAGCCTGGCGCTCGGCGGGGCCTTCGGGACCGTGGCGATCCTGCTCAAGGCCGAGTTCCTGCTGCTGATCATCGGCGGGGTGTTCGTCGCCGAGGCGGTCTCGGTCATGCTGCAGACCGGGGTGTACAAGTGGTTCAAGCGGAGCCGGGGGAAGGAGTATGCCGACGCCCACCGGGTGTTCCGGATGGCGCCGCTGCACCATCACTTCGAGAAGCTGGGCTGGCACGAGAGCACCGTGGTGACCCGGTTCTACATCCTCGGCATCTTCTGCGCCTTCGTGGCCCTCGCCACCCTCAAGCTCCGATGAGCTTCGAACAGTGGCGCGCGACCGGCCGCGAGGCGGCGGTGATCGGCCTCGCCAAGAGCGGCGTGGCGGCGGGGCTGCTGCTCGTTCGCGAAGGAATTCCAGTCTACGCCTCCGACATGGCGAAGGACCTGTCGAAGAGCGCCGGGGACGAGGCTGCCGCGATCGAGGCCCGGCTCCGGCAGGCCGGGATCGACTTCCAGCTCGGCGGCCACGACCTGACGCGTATCGCGCGGGCCGGTCTCTGCGTGGTCTCGCCCGGCGTTCCGCCCGAGGCGCCGCCCATCAGCGCGGCGCTCGCCGCCGGCGTCCCGGTAGTCTCCGAAGTCGACGTGGGGTATGCCGCGCTGCCGGAAGTTCAGTTCGCGGTCGTCACCGGGACCAACGGCAAGACGACCACGACCGCGCTCGCCGGGCATCTGCTGCAGGCCGCGGGGTTCCGCGCGCTCACCGCCGGAAACATCGGCCGGCCGCTGGCGGAGGTGGCCTTGGCGAGGGAACACCCCGAGTGGATCGCGCTCGAGATGTCCTCCTTCCAGCTCCACGACACCCGCGAGCTGATTCCCCGCGTCGGCGCGATGACCAACCTGGCGCCGGACCATCTGGACCGGTATCCGAACCTCGAGGCCTACTACTCCGACAAGGACCGGCTCTACCGCCACGACTCGCCTGCGGCCTGCTGGATTACCAATGCCGATGATGCCGAGGTCGAGCGCCGAGCCGCCAGACTAGAGGGAGAGCGGCTGCGGTTCAGCGTGCGGGGTCCCGCCGATGCCTCGTACGCGCGCACCGAGCGGACGCTGATGCTGCGGGGCGAGCCGCTGCTGCCCCGGGACGCGCTCAGCCTGTTCGGCGATCACAACGTGGCCAACGCGCTCTGTGCCTCGTTGATCGCCTGGAGGGCGGGGGCCGCCCTGCCACGCATCGCCGACGGGCTGCGCACCTTCCGGGCCCTGCCGCACCGGATGGAACCCATTCGCACAGTGCAGGGGGTCCTCTGGATCAACGATTCAAAGGCGACCAACGTCGCGTCGACCTTGGTGGCGGTGGAGGCGATGGAGCGATCCTTCGTCCTGCTGCTCGGCGGACGGCACAAGGGGGAACCGTACACCGCGCTCGCCAAGGCGTCGGGCGACCGCTGCCGCGGGGTGATCGCCTTCGGGGAATCCCGCGACCTGGTGGTGCAGGATCTCGCCGGCCTGGTGCCGGTGATCGCGGCGGGAAGCGATTTCGCCGTCGTGCTCGATCAGGCGCGGCGGCTCGCCCAGCCGGGCGACGCCGTGCTGCTCTCGCCGGCCTGCTCGAGCTACGACATGTTCAAGAACTATGAAGATCGCGGCGCGCAGTTCCGCGCGGCGGTGGAGGCGCTGTGAGCGACGCCGTACGGCATCCGGGAGAGCTGCGCTGGGAGACCCGGCTCCTCGCGGTGGTCACGGCGACCCTGGTCGCGTTCGGTATCGCCACGATCTACGGCGCCTCGAGCCTGGTGCGGGTGAAGGGCGGGGTGGTGGGCGGGTCGTACGCGCTCACCCAGTTCACCGGGGCGCTGGTCGGCGGCATCCTGATGATCACCCTGTCGCGGATTGACTACCGGCGACTCCGACCGCTCGCCTGGCCGCTGATGCTGGGCTCATTGGTCATGCTGGTGGTGATCATCCTGCCGTTCACCCCGCATTCGATCGCGCCCCGGCTCAACGGCGCCCGCCGATGGCTCCGACTGGGGCCGATCCAGCTTCCAGGCCTCGGAGCTGGTCCGTCTCGCCGTCATCATCTGGTGCGCGATGCTCGCGACCAAGAAGGGAGACCAGGTCCGCGAGTTCAAGAAGGGGGTCATGCCCTTCCTGGTGATCCTCGGCTTCACGTCGCTCCTCATCCTGCTGCAGCCGAACATGTCGATGGCGGTGCTGGTCTCCCTGCTCGGGGGCATCGTGCTGTTCACCGCCGGCGCGAAGATCGGACACTTCCTGCTGCTGGGCACCGGCGCCGTGATCGCCGCGCTGCAGCTGATCCAGCTGGAAGGCTACCGCAGCGACCGGATCAACAAGTTCCTCAATGGCGCCGACGGGATGACCCAGATCCATCAGTCGCTGGTGGGCGTGGGATCCGGCGGCTGTCTTCGGCGTCGGCTTCGGGCAGGGGCAGCAGAAGTTCGGCTACGTCCCCTACGCCTATTCGGATTTCATCTTCAGCGCGATCGGCGAGGAGTGGGGCTTCCTCGGCGTTCTGGTCATGGTCACACTGCTTCGGAATCTTCTGCTGGCTCGGGTTCCGCATCGCGCGGACCGCGGAGGATCCCTTCGGTCAGTATCTCGCGACCGGGCTCACCGCGGCGGTCGGAGTCACGGCGGTGATGCACATGGCGGTGACACTGAGCCTGATGCCGACCACCGGCCTCACGCTGCCATTCGTGTCGTATGGCCGCTCCAGCCTGGTGGTGTCCCTGGCGGCGACCGGTATCCTGCTCTCCATCGGGAGGCTCCGGGGCAAGCCGGAGCGCCGGGGGCCGAGCGGGGGCCGTGGAGGGCGCGATTAGCCTCGGCCCCGATGGCACCCGGCGGGTGGTGTTCATCGCCGGCGGCGGTACCGGAGGACACCTCATGCCGGCGCTGGCGATCGCCACCCGGCTGCGCGAACGCCGACCCGACATCGAGCCGGTGATCATCGGCGCCGAACGTGGGATCGAGGCGCAGCTGCTTCCCACCCGCGACTTCCGCTTACCACCTGCTGCCCGTCGAACCGATCTACCGCCGTCAGTGGTGGAAGAACATCCGGTGGCCCATCGTCGCCGCGCGTCTGCTCCTCAGGCTCTCCGCGCTCTTTCGCAGCGAGCGCCCGGTCGCGGTGGTCGGCACCGGGGGCTATGCCTCCGGTCCGTCGGTGTGGTTCGCGGCCCGGCAGGGGCTGCCTACCGCACTTCAAGAACAGAACGCCTTTCCGGGGCTCGTGACCCGGCTCCTCTCCAGCCGGGTGCGCCACGTCTACCTCGGTCTTCCCGAGGCGCGAGCCAGACTCAAGTTCGGCCGACAGACGGCAGGTGTTCGATACCGGGAACCCGATCGTGCCGCCCGATCCGGGCCGGAGGGACTCGGCGGTTCGACGGTTCGGCATCCAGTCCGAGCGGCCGGTGCTGCTGGTTACCGGAGGGAGCCAGGGTGCGCTGATCATCAATGAGACTGTCGCGGGATGGCTCGATTCCGGCGGGGCGGAGGGGGTCACGGTTGCTCTGGGCCACCGGCCGCGGCTCATACGCCCGGTTTCAGCGCTATCACCAGCCCCCCGCCGTGCAGGTCTTCGACTTCCTCGATCCGATGGCTGACGCCTATGCGGTTGCCAATCTCGTGGTGGCCCGTGCGGGGATGATGACCGGGGCGGAACTCTGCGCCTGGGGACTGCCGTCGGTGCTGATCCCCCTGCCCACTGCCGCCGAGGATCATCAGCGCTTCAATGCCATCGCGCTCACCGATGCGGGGGCCAGCATGATGCTCCTGCAGCGGGAGCTCTCGGTGGCGTCGTTCGCCGAGCTGGTCAATCCGCTGATCCGCGATCCGCTGCAGCTGGACCGGATGGCCGAGGCGGCGCGGGCCCGGGGAAAACCGCTCGCGGCGGACGAGATCGTGGCCCATCTGGCGACCCTTTTCTGACTCCGGAAGGGTTTCGCAACTCTCGGCGGGGTTTTAGATTAGCGCACCAATCATGGATCTGTTCGACCCTGCCGACTCCCGCCCCGTACACTTCATGGGCATAGGCGGCGCCGGCATGAGTGCCTTGGCACTTGTGGCTCGCCGCCGCGGAGTCGCGGTCAGCGGGTGTGACCCGGACCTCTCCGGCACCGGAGATGTCGTGCAGCTCGGCGCTACGGTTCAGCAGGGGCACGATCCGTCGCATCTGGACGGGGTACGCGCCGTCGTCGTCACCGCCGCGGTTCCTTCCGATCATCCCGAACTCGCGCGGGCCCGGGCGCTCGGCATCCCCGTCATCCCCCGCAAGCAGGCGCTGGCGGACCTGGTGCACGCCGGGCGGGTCGTCGCGATCGCCGGCACCCACGGCAAGTCCACGACGACGGTGATGACCACCGAGGCGCTCACCGCCGCCGGGCTGGCGCCGACGGGGCTCGCGGGTGGCCGGGTCGACGGCTGGGGCGGCAACGCCAGGCTGGGCGGCGACCGGCTCTTCGTGGTCGAGGCGGACGAGTACGACCAGGCCTTCCTCACGCTGCATCCGTCGGTCGCGGTGGTGAACAACGTCGAGGCCGACCATCTCGAGTGCTACGGCGGGGTGCCCCAGCTCGAGGCGGCATTCACCACCTTCGCCGGCCGGGCGCAGCGGGTGCTGGTGGGGGCCGACGATCCCGGGGCGCTGCGGGTCGGCGCCGCAGTTCGGCGGCTTGGCGGCTCGAGCGGAGTCTGGCGCTTCGGTCTGGGCGACGCGGACCTGGGGATCAGCCGCATCAGCCAGGGTGCTGACGGCAGCGAGGCCGACGTCAGCCTGCCCGGCGGGCGGAAGCTGCGGCTCATGCTGCAGGTTCCCGGCGTTCACAATCTTCGCAACGCCACCGCAGCCCTGGGCGTGGTGCTCGCGCTGGGCGGACCGCTGGAGCCGGCGCTCGAGGCGCTGGCCGAGTATCGCGGGCTGGGCCGCCGCTTCGAGCGGCTGGGCGACGCGCGCGGCATCACCTTCGTGGACGACTACGCGCATCATCCGACCGAGCTGGTCGCGACCCTGCAGGCGGCGCGGCAGGCCTTTCCCGGGCGCCGGATCATCGCCGTCTTCCAGCCGCACCTCTTCTCCCGTACTGCCGAGCACGGCGCTGCGATGGGTGAGGCGCTGCGGGCCGCTGATGTGGCGATCGTGACGGAGATCTACCCCGCCCGGGAGCAGCCGATGCCGGGCATTACCGGGCGTACGGTGGCCGAGGTGGCGGGCGCGGGTGGCGGGCTGGTGGTGTTCGAGCCGGACAAGGCGCGAATCCGGGACCGGATTCTCGAAGTGGCTCGCCCGGGCGATGTGGTACTGACGCTCGGCGCCGGCGATATCACCCGGGTCGGACGGGAGCTGGTGCAGTGGCTGCAAGCCGCCTGAGCAAGCCGGGCTGGAAGATCCTCGGCGGCCTCGCCCTGCTTGGGTTGCTCGGCTTCGGCCTGCCGAGGCTACTCGGCGGCTCCGAGTTCTTCCGGGTGAGCAAGGTCGAGGTGCGCGGCCTCGAGAACATGCAGGCCGACGAGATCGTCCGCCGGCTCCCCATCCGACCGGGGCAGAATCTCTTCGACGGCCTCGAGGCGATCAGGCGGGCGGCAGATTCGATCCCGGGGGTGGACGAGGTGCGCGTGGGGCGACGGCTGCCGGGCACGCTGGTGCTCACGGTGAAGGAGACCCCCGCGATCGCGCTGATGATGCGCGGCGGGCGTCTGAAGCTGGTGAGTGTGGGGGGCAAGGTGCTTCCTTTCGACCCGACGGTCGCGGCGCCCGACCTCCCGCAGGTGCGCGAAGCGGACTCGGTGGTCACCAGATTCCTGGCCCACTCCCGCGAAGTCGATCCGACGTTCTTCGGAAGGGTGGTTTCGGCCTGGCGGGCCGGGGATGACGTGGTGCTCACGGTGGACACGCAGCGGTACTGGTTCCGGCCCGACGCGCCGGCGGAGGTCATTCGAGCCGTGATGGCGGTCGCGCAGGACCTCGAGAAGAAGGGACGCCGCTGGGCGGAGCTGGACGCCCGCTTCGCCGGCCAGGTCGTGGTCCGCTGGGAGGCCGCATGAGCGTCTCTCCCAACCGGCTGATCGCCGCGGTGGACCTCGGCAGCACCAAGGTCGCCGCGGTCATCGCCGAGGTGCAGGGCGACAACCGCAATCCCGTCACCCGCATCCTCGGCGTCGGGGTCGAGCGCTGTGTGGGAGTGCGGCGGGGGGTGGTCCGGGGCATCGAGGAGACCACCCGCGCCATCCAGAAGGCGATGAAAGACGCCGAGCGGATGGCCGGTGTCGAGGTGGGCTCGGTGTACTGCGGCATCGCCGGCGAGCATGTGGCGGGTCAGACCTCCACCGGCGTAGTCTCGGTCACCGGCGGCGAGATCCGCACCGGGGACGTCGCCCGGGTGAACGACGTCGCCTCGAGCGTGCCGCTGGGGAAGGACCACGAACTGCTCCACGCGATCCCCCAGGACTACCTGGTCGACATGCAGCCCGGGATCACCGAACCGATCGGCATGACCGGCTCCCGGCTCGATGCGCAGGTCTACCTGGTCACCGTCCTCTCGAGCGTGCCGCAGAATCTGCGGAAGTGCGTGGAGGGGGCGGGGTATCACATCGCGGAGCTGGTGCTGGAGCCACTGGCTGCGAGCCTCGCGGTGCTGACCCCGGATGAGCGGGAACTGGGCTGTGCCCTGGTGGAGCTGGGCGGCGGGTCGACCAACGTCGCTATCTTCCAGGGGGGCAAGATCCGGCACACCGGCTCGCTGCTGATCTCGGGGAGTCACGTCACTAATGATATCGTCCATGGGCTGCAGGTCACCCAACAGGACGCTGAGAAGCTGAAGGAACGCTCCGGCGCCGCCTGGGAGCCGCTGGTGCCCGATTCCGAGGTGATCCAGCTCCCCGGCACGCCAGGGCAGGGCGCGCGGGGCGCGCACCGCCAGACGCTCGCCCACATCATGCGGATGCGGCTGCAGGAGACGCTGGAGTTCGCGCACGACGAGATCACCCGCGCGGGATACCACCAGCGGCTGCCGGCGGGCGTGGTGCTGACGGGGGGCGGGGCGCAGGTGCCGGGCATCGTCGAACTGGCGCGCGAGGTCTTCGCGATGCCGGTGCGGGTCGGCAAGACCGGGCAGGGTCTCACGGGCCTGACCGACAGCGTGGAAGCGCCCCGGTTCGCGGTGGTGGCGGGTCTCGCGCTGTATGGGAGCAGGCAGCTGGCGCAGGGAGCGGCGTTCGGGTCGGGCAAGCGGAGTTCGCAGGCGGTCGAAAAGTTCGTTCGGCCGGTGCGCCAATGGCTCCAGGACTTCTTCTGAGAGAACCTCCCATGATCTTCGAGCTGGAAGAGAGCGGCGCGCAGAATGCGCGGATGAAGGTCGTCGGTGTCGGCGGTGGCGGCGGCAACGCCGTCAACCGGATGATCGAGGAGCAGCTCCGCGGGGTGGAGTTCATCTCGGTCAACACCGATTCGCAGGCCCTCATGAACTCGAAGTCCGACGTCAAGGTCCAGATCGGGAAGAAGCTGACCCGCGGACTCGGCGCCGGGGCCCGGCCGGAGATCGGCCGCCAGGCCATCGAGGAGAACCGGGACGACCTGGTCGGCGTGCTGCAGGGCGCGGACATGGTCTTCGTCACCTGCGGCATGGGCGGCGGCACCGGCACCGGGGCGGCACCGATCATCGCGCAGATGGCCCGCGACATGGGCGCCCTCACCGTCGGCATCGTGACCAAGCCGTTCCTCTTCGAGGGCAAGAAGCGGATGCGGCAGGCCGAGATGGGCATCGCCGAGATGCGCAACTCGGTGGACACGATGATCGTGGTGCCGAACGAGCGGCTGCTGGCGGTGGTGGGGAAGGGGATTCCCTTCCAGGACTCGCTCAAGAAGGCCGACGAGGTGCTGCTCCAGGCCACGCAGGGCATCGCCGACCTGATCACCAAGACCGGCATCATCAACGTCGACTTCGCCGACGTCCGCACCATCATGCAGAACGGCGGCTCGGCGCTGATGGGGACCGGCATCGGCCGGGGCGAGAACCGCGCGATGGAAGCGGCGCAGCAGGCGATCTCCAGCCCGCTGCTCGACAACGTGTCGATCGCCGGCGCCAGTGGCGTGCTCATCAACATCACCGGCGGCGGAGACCTCACCCTCGGGGAAGCCACCACTATCAACGACATCATCCACGACGCGGTGGGCGATGAGGCCGAGATCATCTTTGGCGCGGCCACCGATCCCTCGATGCAAGGCGAATGTCGGGTGACGGTCATCGCCACTGGCTTTGACCGGGTCGAGACGCCGGCCGTCGGCCCGGTCGTTCCCGCCAAGCCGGCGCCCGGTGTCATCAACTTCCCCAGCGGGAAGCGGATGCCCGCTCCGCCGCCGGTGACGCAGGTACCGGTCATGCCACCGGCCACGCCGGCCCGGACCGAGCCGCGGCGCACTCCGGCCGCGAACGATGTCCCGGAGATGGAGATTCCGACGTTCATCCGCCGGCAGATGGATTAGCGGGTGCGGAAACTTCTCCTCGCCGCACTGCCGACCCTGTGCGCCACGGCGATCCTCGCCGTGGCGGCCCTGTTCGCGTTCCATGACACCTGGCCGTGGCGGAAGGGACGATCCACCCCGACCCCGACGGTCCAGGCACTCTTCTCCGAGCGCATCGACACGCTGCGCCGCGGTGAGACCGTCTCCGAGCTGTTCACCCGGCAGGGACTTCCGGCGCCCACGCTCGACCGTTCGACTTCCAACGGGTTGTTCGATCCGCGCCGGCTGCGCCCCGGACTGATCTTCAGTTTCCGGCGTCACGTCGGCGACTCGCTTCCCGTGAAGGTGAGCTTCCGGGCGGGGCCCGAGCAGCGGGTTGCGCTGCAGCTGGCCAGCGATGGCTGGCATGCGATGGCGGAACCGATCGTGTGGCGGGCGCAGCCGGTGGTGCTCGAAGGCCGGATCACCACCTCGCTCTACGACGCCCTCGATACCGAGGTCGACGACACCCTGCTTGCCCCCGAGGACCGGGTACGGCTCGCCTGGGACCTCGCCGACATCTTCGCCTGGCAGGTGGACTTCAGCCGCGATATCCGCCCCGGAGACAGCTTCCGCGTGGTGGCGGAGCGGCTGGTCTCTGAAGATGGGGAGGTCCGCTTCGGCCGCGTCCTGGCCGGTCAGATGGTCATCGGGGGGCTCGACTACAGTGCCTACCGGTGGACCTCGGCGGACGGCGGCACCGGCTTCTACGACGCCGAGGGGCGTTCGCTGCGGCGGGCCTTCCTGCTCGCCCCGGTGCAGTTCCGGCGCATCTCGTCGCGCATGAACAGCAGCCGGCTGCATCCCATCCTCGGCATCGTGCGCCGGCACGAAGGCATCGACTTCGCCGCCGATCCGGGCACGCCGGTCATGGCCGCGGGCGATGGCGTGGTGGTGCGCCGCGAATGGACCGGCGGATACGGCAATCTGGTCGAGCTTCGCCACGCCAACGGCATCGTCACCCGCTACGGTCACCTGGAGGGCTTCGCCAAGGGGCTCGCCGCCGGCCAACGGGTATCGCAGGGCGAGGTGATCGGCTTCGTCGGGTCGACCGGCCTCGCGACCGGTCCGCATCTTCACTACGAATTCCGGGTCAACGGCGTCGCCCGGGAGCCGCGGGATGCCGATCTCGGCACCGGCGATCCGGTCCCGCTCGCGCAGCAGCGCGACTTCGACCGCGAACGCGGCCGCCTCGCCGCCCTGCTCGCCGGCGGCTTCCCGCTCTACGCCGCCGACCGCTCCGAGGGCCGCGCGGCCGCCGGGGCCAGCTTCTAGCCGGCCGCCCGGGCCCCCGCCCGTGGAGCTCTTCCCCGCCATCGACATTCGCGCCGGCCGTGTGGTCCGCCTCAGCCAGGGCGAGGCCGGGCGCGAAACCTCCTACCATGATGATCCCGTAGCACAAGCGGAGCGGTTCATCGCCGCCGGCGCCCGCTGGCTGCACCTGGTCGATCTCGATCGCGCCTTCGGCACCGGAGACAATCTCGAGGTGCTGGCGCGGCTGGCCGCGGGTGCGGCGGGACGGGTACACATCCAGGTCGGCGGCGGCATCCGTTCGCTGGAGGCCCTCCACGCGGTCCTCGATCTTGGCATCGGCCGGGCCGTCCTCGGCACGGCGGCGGTGATCGATCCCGAGCTGGTGCCACAGGCGATCGCGGCCGCCGGCCCGGACCGGATAGCCATTGGCCTCGACACCAGGCAGGGCCGGGTGGCGATCCGCGGCTGGGTGGAGACCACGGAACTGTACGCCGACGATCTCTGCCGGCGGGTCCTGCGCGAGGGAGCGCGTACCATCATCTACACCGACGTGAGCCGTGATGGCATGCTGACCGGTCCCGATCTCGAAGGCGCGATACGCCTGCAGGGGCTGGGCGCGGCCGTGATCGCGAGCGGCGGGGTCGCCACCCTCGACGACCTGCGCGCGGTCAAGGCGGCCGGCCTCTCCGGGGCCATCGTGGGGCGGGCGCTCTACGAGGGCCAGTTCACGCCGGAAGAAGCCCTCGCGTGCTGCTGAGAGTCGTCCTCGTCGTATCGCTGGCACTCCTCGCCGCCTGGTTCAGTTACTGGCAACTGGAACGGCTCGGCGCCCGGGCCTGGGTCGCCGCAGCCTGTCGCGCCATTGCCTGGACCGGGCTCGGCCTGCTGCTGCTCGATCTCACCTGCGCGGTACCCGCGGGGAGTGTTGTCAGGCCGCTGGTGCTCCTCGATGGCAGCCTCAGCATGACCGCCGCCGGTGGCCGCTGGGCGGCCGCGCGCGACTCGGCACTTGCCTGGGGCGAGGTACGACTGTTCGGCGATCAGCATGCCACGGGCGACACCCTGCCGGCCCTGGGCCGATCCGACCTGGGGCCGTCCCTGCGCGCCGCCGCCGCCTCCGACCGACGGGTCCTCGTGGTCACCGACGGCGAACTCGACGATGCCCAGGACCTCCCCGCCGAAGCCCTGGCGCGGGTCGGGGTGCGGCTCTTTCCGCGGGCGGCGACGGCCGATCTCGCCATCACCCGGGTGGCGGGCCCCGACCGGATCACCGCGGGAGACACGATCCGGCTGGAGGCGACCGTCCGTTCCTTCGGCTCGACCGCGGACAGCGCCCGCATCGAGGTGCGCCTCGATCAGCGCCTGCTCGCGCGCCGTGCGGTCCGGCTCGGCCGGGACGGCAACGCCAGCATCGCGCTCGTCGTACCCAGCAAGGGATTGAGCGGCGACGTCGTCCTCAGCGTCGGACTCGCCGGCGCAGGCGACCCGGAGCCGCGCGACGACGCCCGGCTCTGGCTGGTGAGGGTCACACCGACGCCCGGCATCGTCATGCTGGCGAGTCCCTCCGACTGGGATGCCCGGTTCCTGCTCAACACCGTTCGCGAAATCGCCGATCTCCCCGTCAGGGGCTACGCCCGGCTGGAAGCAGGGCGCTGGCGCTCGATGGAGACCGTGCTCCCGGCGAATACCGAGGAAGTAGCCCAGGCCGCGCGCCGCGCCGACCTGCTGATCGTGAAGGGCGACGCCGGCGAAATCGCCCGCGGCAGCCGCGCACGGGCGCGCTGGAACTGGCCGAGCGGCGAGGCCGGAGAGACCGTGATCCCGGGCGAGTGGTACACCTCGGCTCACGGCAGCTCGCCCATCGCGGCGGCGTTGCTCGGCCTGCCCGTGGATTCCTTTCCGCCGCTGATGCAGATCACCCCGATCGAACCCGGCGCCACCGACTGGGTGGGGCTCAGCGCTCAGCTTGGCCGCCGCGGTGCGGAGCGCCCGGTCTTTACCGGCAAGGCGACCGGCGGACGCCGCGAGGTCTTCACCGCCGCCGACGGACTCTGGCGCTGGCGCTTTCGGGGCGGCTCGAGCGAGCAGGGGTACCGCGCCCTGGTCGCCAACACCATCTCCTGGCTGCTCGCGGGGGCCGACTCCGCCGCCGGCAGGGCCCGACCGGTGCGACCGGTCGTCGCCAATGGCCGTCCGGTGCTGTTCGAATGGACCGCCGGCGGCCCACCGGCGCCGCTGCCGGTGACCGTGAGCGGCGAAGGACCTGCGCGCGCCGATACCCTCCGCTTCGATGGCGCGGGGCGCGCGGAGCTGTGGCTCCCTCCCGGGCGCTACCGCTACGCGGTGGAAGGAGGCGGCAGCGGCCTGATCGTGGTGGATCGCTGGTCGGAGGAGTGGTTGCCGCGGCCGGTGGCGCTCGCCGATCAGGCCACCCCGGCGGTGGCGCTGGCGGGGCTGACCAGCACCCGTCGCTGGATCTGGCTGTTCGGCCTGGTGATCCTCGCCCTCTGCGGCGAATGGCTCGCCCGGCGCGAGGCTCGGACTGCGCTGAGCAATCAGTACCGGGTACCGAGTACCGAGTTCCGAGTTCCTCGGTACTCGGAACTCGGTACTCGGCACTCACCGGCTCATTAGATTCCCCGCATGACCTCCTCCCGTATCGGCGACAGCCCGAAGCTCTCCCTGTGGCAGCGCCTCAAGCGGGTCGCCCTCACCGACGTGGGCGCGCTGGTTCGCGGCATGAATGCCGCCGATCTCGAGGCGCTCGAGCGCACCCTCATCGAAGCCGACTTCGGCGTGCAGGCCACCGTGGACCTGGTCCAGACGGTGGAGGACGAGGTGCGGCGCGGCAGACTCAAGACCGAAGACGACCTCAAGCGCGCGGTGCAGGCGCGGCTGGTGAAGCTGCTCGAGACGCCGGGGAGCGATCCCGGGCAGATCGCTCGCGCCAGCGATGGCGGTCCGACGGTGCTGCTCTTCGTCGGGGTGAACGGGGTGGGGAAGACCACCAGCGTGGCCAAGCTCGCCCGTCGCCTCCAGGGCGAGGGGCGCACCATCCTGCTTGGCGCGGCCGACACCTATCGCGCCGGCGCGATCCAGCAGCTCCAGACCTGGGCCGAGCGGCTGGGGGTGCCTTGTGTGGCGGGTGCGCCGGGTGGAGACCCGGCGTCCGTGGCCTTTGATGCGATCGAAGCCGCGACGACCCGCGGCTGTGACACCGTGCTGATCGACACCGCGGGACGGCTGCACACCCAGGACGGGCTGATGGACGAGCTGAAGAAGGTGGCCCGGGTGATCGCACGCAAACGTCCCGGCGCACCGCATGAGACCCTGCTGGTACTCGACGGCACGGTGGGCCAGAACGCGACCCAGCAGGGCAAGCTCTTCACTCAGGCCGTGCAGCCTACCGGCATCATCGTCACCAAGCTGGATGGCAGCGCCCGCGGTGGCGCGGTCGTCGCGCTGCGCAAAGAGCTGGGCCTGCCGATCCGGTTCCTCGGACTCGGCGAGACGGTCGAGGATCTGCAGCCCTTCGATCCGGTGGACTATGCCGCGCGGCTGCTTGCCGACTCGGAGTAGGACGCGGCGGACTCGGCGCGTCTCCCCGCGACGGTGATGCGTCCCGACACCCCGGTCAAGTTCCTGAAGGGCGTTGGCGAGCACCGCGCCGAGGCCTTTGCGAGGCTGGGCGTCCGTACCGCGCAGGATCTCCTCTGGCACATCCCGTTTCGTTACCTCGATGCCTCGAGTGTCACCCCGTTGGCGCGGGCGCGTGTGGGCGACGAAGTTGCCTGCATCGGCAAGGTCATCGCCAAGCGGCTGATGCCGACGCGGAGCGGACTCAGGATCTTCACCGCGGTCCTCCGCGACGAGAGTGGGATGCTCGAGTGTGCCTGGCCGGGACAGGGCTTTCTCGACCGCACCATCCAGGTGGGCCAGACCCTGCTGGTGGTCGGGCCGGTGCGCTTCTACCACGGCCGCCAGCTCAGTCCGCGGGAGTACATCATCCTCGCGGAGGCCGAGCCCGATGGCGAGGAGGCGGCCCCGCTGGGGCGGGTGCTGCCGGTCTATCGGGCCACCGAGGGATTGTCGCACAAGGTCATCCGCAGTCTGATCGACCGGCACCTCGAGGCGATGATCGCCTTCTCGTCCGATCCGCTCCCCGAGGACCTGAGAGCTATCGCTCGCGCTGGCCGATGTTCCCTCGTCGTTGCGCGCGGTGCACCGGCCGGCCACGGTCGAGGAGGCCGAGGCGGGACGCCGGCGGCTGGCCTTCGACGAACTTCTCGACCTGCAACTGATGCTGACGCGTGCCCGGCTGCTCGCGAAGCGGCGCCGGAGCGGAGTGCCCTTCGAGGTGCGGCACACCTTCACCCGGCAACCTGGCCGAGTCGTTGCCGTGGCCGCTCACCGGGGACCAGAAGCGGGCCATCCGCGAGATCACCGCCGACATGACGGCCCCCGAGCGGATGCACCGGCTGCTGATGGGTGACGTCGGCACCGGCAAGACGGTGGTGGCGCTGTTCGCGATGCTGCTCGCGCTCGAAAACGACTACCAGTCGGCGCTGATGGCGCCGACCGAACTGCTGGCGGAACAGCACTTCGCCACCCTGCAGGCGCTGCTCGCGCCGCTCGATCTGCGGCCGGAGCTGCTGGTGGGGCGGTTGACCGCGCCGGAAAAGATGGCGCGCCGGAAGAAGCTCTCCCGCGGGCAGGCCCGGCTGGTCGTGGGCACCCACGCGCTGCTCGAGGAGAGCGTCTCCTTCCAGCGGCTCGGGCTCGTCATCATCGATGAGCAGCACCGCTTCGGCGTGGAGCAGCGCTCCCTGCTCATCGGAAAGGGCAACGCTCCCGACGTGCTGCTCCTCACGGCCACACCGATCCCGCGGTCGCTCGCGCTGACCCGGTTCGGGGACCTGGACGTCTCCACGCTGCGGGCCCGGCCGCCGGGGCGGGGCAGCATCAAGACCGGGATTCGCGGCCCCCGAGCAGCGGGAGCGTGCGCTCGGGTTCGTACACGAGCAGTGCGTGGCGGGCCGCCAGGCGTACGTGGTGCTACCGGTGATCGAGGAATCGGAGCGGGCGGACCTCCGCGCCGCTACCATCGAGGCCGAACGGCTGCAGGCGAAGTGGCCCGACCTGGTGGTCAGTCTGGTCCACGGGAAGCTCAAGGCCGCGGAGCGGGACGAGCGCATGCGCCGGTTCCGCGCCGGAGAGATCCAGGTGCTGGTGGCCACGACCGTCATCGAGGTCGGCATCGACGTGCCGAACGCCACGGTGATGCTGATCGAACATCCCGAACGCTTCGGCCTGGCGCAGCTGCACCAGCTCCGCGGGCGGATCGGGCGCGGTGAGGAGGAGAGCTTCTGCATCCTGATGGCGGGGGAATCGGCGCCGGCGCGGCTCAAGGCCTTTGCCGCGACCACGGATGGCTTCAAGATCGCGGAGCTGGATCTGCAGGAGCGGAAGATGGGAGACCTGATCGGCCAGCGTCAGGCAGGGGAGTTCGAGCTCCGGCTGGCGAGGCTGCCCGACGACACCGACCTGCTGAGCCGTGCCCGCGAGGTCGCCGGCCGCATCCTCGGGGAGGATCCCCTCCTGGTGCGCCCCCGGCATCAGCCGCTCAGGGAGCGGGCGCTCGGCCGCTATCCGCGCGCGGTGGAGCTGTTCCGGACTGGGTGAGGGGAGTGCCGAGTTCCGAGTTCCGAGTCCCATTGCTCGGTATTCGACACTCGGAACTCAGAACTCAGAACTCAGAACTCAGAACGCCACACGTAGTCCCAGCCGGGTGGTGGAACCGACCACGCTCACCGTCGGCGCGAAGGGAATGTTCTTCGGTGGCTGCTTGGGGCGGGTGAGGTCCCACACGAACAGGCCCGCCGTTGCGAGCAGCGCGCCCTCGCCGCCGAGCAGCCAGCCGCGCGCGTGCCGGTCCCTCCGCACCGAGGTCTGATAGTACCGCTCGGCCACCGGATCGAGGTAGTGGCCGCTGGGCCCCGTATCGCAACGGGTATGGTCGGGGTCGCAGTAGTCACCCAGACTCTTGAAGGCACGGTCGGCATCCCGATGCGCATCGGCGGCCTTGATGCCCATGCCCACCGCCGCGGCGAGGGTGACCCACTTTCCGTATTTCACCGCGAACGGCGTTCCCCGGACCCAGGCGGTGTCGGCCTGCTGGGCTGCGAGGGGCCTGACGAGCAGCGTGAGGATCAGGGCCATCGCGATGCCGACGGGCGGCAGAGGCCCCGCGTAGGTTCTCGTCATCGGTGCATCCGCTGCAGGCTTCCGTCCCCGCCCAGCGCGAGGAAGCTGCCATCGTCGAGCAGTAGTGGGGCGAGCTCCATCGGTCGCCCGAGTGGTGCGGACCAGGCGTCCTGCCCGTCGGTCAGGGTAAAGGCGCGGAGCTTCCCGTCGGATGCGCCCACCAGCAGCCACGGGCCATAGATCCCGGGCGCGCCTGTCGCCGCCCATCCCGGTCGGGTGAGCCGGGTGCTCTCCGTAAGTTGCGAGTCCGCCACGATCCGGTGTACCGCGCCGAGCTGGGTCACGGCGTAGATCGAGTCGCCCGCGATGGCGGGAGAGTTGAGCACCGGTCCGTCCACCCTCGCGCTCCATCGCGGGGTGAGGCTGTCGGCGTCGAGGCCGACGACCAGTGAATCGCCGGTCGCGGCGACCAGACCATATCCGGTACGGACCCAGGCAGAGACCACGGCGCCGGGGGCGCGCCGGCGGTGCAGCACGAACCCGTCGGTGAGCCGCAGTACGTAGAGGCTGTCGAATGAGGAGACCAGAAAGCGGCCGGGCCCCACGGCGATGGCCCCCGCACGTCCCGGTGGCAGGCGACGACGCCACTCGATCCGCCCTGTGCGGGGATCGAACGCGCGGACCTCTCCCTGCCGGTTGATGGCGATCAGGCGGCCCTCGATCAGTGCGAGCGGCACCTGCACATATCCGCTTCCCACCGACCAGAGTTCGTTCCCGCTCCTGACGTTGAAGGCGTGCACCTTGCCCTCGGGCCGGTCGCTCGCGGCGAACACCACCTCACCGCGCACTACCACCCCGCCGACCAGCGGCCCCGCGATACCATGCGCCCAGCGGGTCTTGCCGGTCCGCAGGTCGACGGCCACCACCCGCCGGTCGGAGCCGCCGAGATAGGCGTTGATGCTGTCGACGCCGATCGGTGCGCTGGGGCCCCGCACCGGCCGGCTGGCCCAGACGCGGGTCAGCGGCGTCCCGGCGATCGGGGCAGAGGGCTTCACCTCGCCAGGGTTGAACTCCGGCTCGGGGCGATACCCGCCGCAGCCCGCGTTGACGGTCAACAGCGCCGCCGCTAGACTCCACGCCCCATGGCGAGCCAGCCGCCTCCCCCGCCACGATCGCCCATGACGACTGTCCGAATCGCCGAGCTGTCCAGTCACGAAGGTCGCTCCGTCACCGTGCAGGGCTGGGTCGTCACCACCCGCTCCAGCGGAAAGATCGCGTTCCTCGTCCTGCGCGATGGCACGGGATATCTGCAGGGTGTCCTCTCGAAGAAGGAAGTGGCCGAGCCGGTCTGGGAGCGCTTCGCGACGCTCACCCAGGAGACTTCGGTCGCACTGACCGGCACGGTTCGGGCCGAGCCCCGCGCGCCCGGCGGCTACGAGATGCACCTGAGCGATTTCACGGTGATCGGGACCAGTCCGGAGTTTCCGATCCAGCCCAAGGAACACGGCACCCAGTATCTCTTCGAACACCGGCATCTCTGGCTCCGCAGCCGCCGGCAGGTGGCGATCGCCAAGGTGCGGCACGAGATCGTCCAGTCCATCCGCGATTTCTTCTTCGCGCGCGACTTCACCCTGGTCGACACCCCGATCCTGACCGGGTCCATCGGCGAGCAGGCCGGGGAGCTGTTCAGCACCGACTACTTCGATCTCGGCAAGGCCTACCTCGCCCAGACCGGTCAGCTCTATGTCGAGGCCGCCGCCGCGGCGCTCGGCAAGGTGTACTGCTTCGGGCCGACCTTCCGCGCGGAGAAGTCCAAGACCCGGCGGCACCTGACCGAATTCTGGATGGTCGAACCCGAAGTCGCCTTCAACGACTCCGCGGCCAACATGCGGCTCCAGGAGGAGTTCGTCACTTACATCGTCGGCCGCGCCCTCGACCGCCGCAAGGAGGAACTCAAGGAACTGGAGCGCGACCCCGCGCCGCTCGAGCGGGTGCAGGTGCCCTTCGCCCGGATCTCCTACAGCGACGCGGTGGTGACGCTCAATGGGCTCGGCTCCGACATGAAATGGGGCCGCGACCTCGGCGGTGACGACGAAACCCTGCTCGCCCAGCAGTACGACCGCCCCGTCTTCGTCTACAATTACCCGAAGGGGGTCAAGGCGTTCTACATGAAGGAGAACCCCGACGACCCGCGCACGGTGCTCAACAACGACTGCCTCGCCCCGGAAGGGTACGGCGAGATCATCGGTGGTTCCCAGCGCGAGGATGACTACGATCGGCTGCTCGCCCGGATTCAGGAGCAGCAGCTCGACCCGGAGGCCTACCGCTGGTATCTCGATCTACGGAAGTACGGCACCTTCGTGCATTCCGGCTTCGGTCTCGGAGTGGAACGCACCGTCGCCTGGATCTGTGGACTGCCGCACATCAGGGAGACGATTGCCTTCCCCCGACAGATACACCGGCTCTATCCGTGAGCCGATGGGCAGGGGCGGAACTCAGCTTGGCCCCTGCACACTGCTTCGCTTCACCTCGTCCCATAGCCGATCCAGTACCTCGAGGCCCGCGGTATGCATGTCGATGCCGCGGGCCTCGGCCATCCGCTCCACCGCGGCGAAGCGGCGTTCGAATTTCCGGGTGGCCCGATCCAGCGCCGTGGCGGGCTGCACCCGCGCCTTGCGCGCCAGGTTCACCACCGCGAAGAGCAGGTCGCCCACTTCGTCGATGAGTGCCTCGGCGGGGGGCGCGTGCACCGGCTCTCCCGATGCGATCGGCCCCGAACCAACCGAGCCCGCAGCCGGTTCCGCCGGCTGCCCAAGCTCCCGTTCCACCTCGTCCAGCTCCTCCCGCACCTTCGCGGCCGGCCCCTCGCAGTCCGGCCAGTCAAATCCCACGGTGGCCGCGCGTTCCTGCAGCCGGTAGGCCAGGATCAGGCTGGGCAGCGCGGGGGGCAGTCCGTCGAGCACACCCTGCCGTTTCTCCCTGCGCTTGAGATTCGACCAGCGCTCCGCCGGCCCGAGATCGAAGAGGTGCGGGTGGCGGCGGCGCATCTTCGCTTCGAGGTCGCCGGCCACCTGGTCGGCGTCGAACTCGCCCCGTTCCTCCCCCAGCACCAGCTGCCAGGCGAGGTGAAGCATGAGGTCCGCCACCTCCTCGCGGATGGCGGCGGGTTCGCCAAGGGAGATGGCGTGGTCCAGCTCGAAGACCTCCTCGACCAAGTAGGGGCGGATGGTCTCGCGGGTCTGGACCCGGTCCCAGGGGCAGCGGCGGCGGAGGTCGCGGACCATCGCCAGGGCACGTCCAAGCGCTGAATTGTCTTGCATTTATCCTCCTCGGCTCCTATCATACCCGCCGCTTGAGCATGACGTCAATTCCAGTCGAAACGGCACGCGGATGGGCCGAGGTCGAGCTCGCCTCCGTGGTCGCCAATGCCCGCACCGTGGCGGCGGTATCCCGCGCCCGGCTTCTGCCGATGCTCAAGGCGAATGCCTATGGCGTCGGGGCCGTTCCCGTCGCCCGGGCCCTCGAGGCGATCGATCCCTGGGGGTTCGGGGTGGCCACGGTCGAGGAAGGCGCCGAACTCCGGGCGGCGGGCATCGCGCGCCCCATCGTGGTCTTCAGCCCGCTGCAGCCCTCGCAGATCCGCCATTATCACCAGCACGACTTGCGTCCCGCGATCGGCGATGCCGAGGCGCTCACCGCGTGGCTCGGCCAGGGCGACCGGCCCTTTCACGTCGAATTCGATACCGGGATGAGCCGAACGGGATTCCGCTTCGGGACGGCGTCCGGATGGCAGCGTGCGCTCGAGGGAGCGGTCGGGTTCGAGGGAGCATTCACCCATTTTCACTCGGCCGAGACCGATGCGAATTCGGTGGAGCGGCAATGGCGCTGCTTCCAGGAGATGCTGGCGACGATCGCCGTCAGGCCGCCGCTGATACACGCGGCCAGCAGCGCGGTGGCCTTGAGGGGAACCAGCTACGCGGCCGACCTGGTGCGCCCCGGGATCTTCCTCTATGGCGGCGAGGTGCCCGGCGCCCGGCCGAGGCCGGTCGTGCGGCTGCGGAGCCGAGTGGTTGCGGTCAGAGTGGTGAAGCGGGGGGAGACGGTGAGCTACGGGGCGACCTGGACGGCGCCGGAGGACACACAGGTGGCGACCATCGCGATCGGCTACGCCGACGGGGTGCACCGCGCGCTGAGCAACGTCGGCAGCGTGGAGCTCAACGGCGGCCGGGTGCCGATCGTCGGCCGGGTGACGATGGACTTCCTCATGGTGGCGACGGACGGTCCCTGCGCGATTGGTGATGTGGCGACCATCTTCGGTGGCCTCGTCTCCCTGGACGAGCAGGCCCGACGGGCGGGCACGATTTCCTACGAACTGCTCACGGCGATGGGCCCGCGCATCGCCCGGAGGTACCTGTGAACCAGCACTTCGCTTCACTGGTGCTCGGACTGGCGCACCAGGCCGACCAGGCCATCGGCGGCAATCTGCCGCCCGGCGCGCCCGGGAATCCCCAGCCGCGGGAGGTGGCGCGCACGCTCATCGACACCCTGGGCATGCTGGAGCAGAAGACCCGGGGGCAGCTCGAGCCGGACGAGCAACGGCTGCTCACCGAGGCGCTGACCGGACTCCGCTTCCGCTTCGTCTCCACGGAGAAGAAGTAGTCTGCGCCGCGCCGTCCTGATCGTGCTCGACGGCGTCGGCTTTGGTCCGGCGCCTGACACGGACGCCTACGGCGACACCGGCAGCGACACGCTGGGCAACGTGGCCCGCGCGGTGGGCGGTCTCCGGCTGCCCAACCTCGAGCGTCTCGGGCTCGGGGCCATCGCGCCGCTCGAAGGGGTGCGCGCGGTGGCCGAACCGCAGGCGGCCTGGGGGCTTGCGCTGCCGGCCAGCGCGGGGAAGGACAGCACCTCGGGCCACTGGGAGCTCTGCGGGCTCACCCTCGCCGCGCCATTCAAGACCTACCCGAACGGATTCCCTGCCGCCTTCGTCGCGGCCCTCGAGGCGGCGACGGGGCGGGGCATCCTCGGCAATCGCACCGCCTCAGGCACCGCGATTCTCGGAGAACTCGGAGCAGAGCACCTCGCCACCGGCAAGTGGATCCTGTACACCTCAGCCGACAGCGTCTGCCAGATCGCGGCGCACGAGGACCGGGTTCCGGTGGCGGAGTTGTACGCGGCATGCGAAGCCGCGCAGACCCTCCTCACCGGTCCCGACGCGGTCAGCCGGGTGATCGCCCGCCCGTTCACCGGCGCTCCGGGGAGCTGGAAGCGGACCTCGCGGCGCAAGGACTTCAGCGTCCCCCCGCCGGGCGAGACCCTGCTCGACCGGCTGGCCGCGGCCCACATTCCTCGGGTCGGGATCGGCAAGGTCGACGACCTCTTCGCCGGGCGAGGAATCACCAGCGTCCACCCGACGAACAACCCGGAGGCCTACGCCGCGATTGCGAGTGCGCTCGGCGCGATGGCGCGCGGCCTGCTCTTCGCCAACGTGATCGAGTTCGACCAGACCTGGGGGCATCGCAACGACGTGCCCGGGTATCACGCCGGCCTGCTGGCGCTGGATGCGGCCCTGCCGGCTATGCTCGCGCCGATGCGGGACGACGATCTGGTTATTATTACCGCCGATCACGGCAACGACCCGACCACGCCGTCGACCGACCACTCGCGGGAACGGGTGCCGGTGCTGGTCCTCGGGTCGAAGGTGCGCCGGCGCCCGCTCGGCACTCGCCAGAGCTTCGCCGACGTGGGTCAGACGCTGGCGGAGTTCCTCGGGGTTCCTCCGCTCACCAGCGGGCGGTCGTTTCTCGGTGAGATCTGGGATGGGTGACGCCCTGCTCGAAGCCGCCCGGGCCGCGCAGGGCCGGGCGTGGTGCCCGTACTCGAAGTTTCCCGTCGGCGCCGCGCTGGAGGCGGAGGACGGGCGAGTGTTCGCTGGCTGCAACGTCGAGAACGCCTCGTTCGGCCTCACGCTGTGCGCCGAGCGGGGCGCGGTCATGGCGGCGGTCGCTGCCGGGGCCCGTCGGTTCCGGCGGCTGGTGATCGTGGCCAACGCCGATCCGCCGGTGAGTCCGTGCGGGGCGTGCCGCCAGGTGCTGGCGGAGTTCGGCGGGGAGCTGCTGGTGGAAGGGGTGGGCCCGGCAGGGAGCCGGCGATGGACGCTCCGGGAACTGCTTCCGGACGGATTCTCGTTCGACACGGGTGGCATGGTTTGACGACGACTCAGATGCGCTGGCTCCCTTCCATCACGGCGGTGGCGGTCCTGTTCCTCGTGGCCTGCCAGGAGCGGCTCGCGGCCCCCGCCGAGTGCCCCGATCTTTGCCCAGGCGGGTACGTGGTCCGGGACACCGTCCTCTTTCCGCTCCAGGACGCCGACTCGAGCTACGAAGGCTACGTGCTCCCCGGCCAGCCCATCTCGATGCGGGTGTCCTACCAGCTTCCCGCCAGCGAGGACCGCGGCCTGATCCGCTTCACCGCCCGGCCCGACTCATTCACCGTCGCCGACACCGCGCGGGCTTACGCGATCGACTCGGTGAAGATCTCGATCGGGCTGCTCTACCGCGACACCGCGGTGAAGAACCTGGTCATCTATCTCTATCGGCTCCCTGCCACCCTGGACTCGACCTTCACCTTCACCGACGCGGAGAACGCCTTCACGCCGGCGAGCGTGATCGACACCTTCATGGTGGCCGATACCCTGCGGAACGGGATCCTGGCCAGGACCTTCAAGGGGGCGACCCTCGCCCAGGTTGACATTCCGGCCGCCGATTCGGGGATCTTCGCGATGGGGGTGCAGATCCGCGCCGCGCAGCCGACCGGCATCCGGATCGGGGCGCAGGGGGCCACCACCTTCCAGCCGCTGTTCACCACCTACCTGCACGTGCTCACCGGCGACACGGCCAACACCACCCGCACCCTCACCGAGGCACCGCCCTTCTCGCGATTCGTCTCGCAGACGACACCGGTGCTCGACACCACGCTGCTCACCGTGGGCGGCCTGCCGAGCGTGCGCTCGCTGCTCCGCTTCCGGTTCCCATCGATTCTCAAGGACTCCGCCCAGCTGGTGCGGGCAACCCTGGAGCTGATTCCGACGGCGCCGATCCCGGGGCTCAGCGGCGACACCGCATTCGTGCAGGCGCGGCCGCTGCTGGCGGACTTCGGCGGCAAGAGCCCCGCGGGCACCGACGGGTTCTACATCGGGACCGCGCCGCTGCTGCTCAATCAGACCGATACGGTGCGGCTCGAGGTGCGCCGGGCCCTCACCCTGTGGCAGGGGAGCCAGCCGCTCCCCAACGGCTTCATGCTGCAGCTCTTTCCCGAGGGGGTCAGCTTCACCCGCGCGACCTTCGGCTCTTCCCGCACCGCCGGCTTCACGCCGCGGCTCCGGGTGACCTACGCGCTCAAGTTCCCCTTCGAGAGACCCTGATGCGGCCGACTCGCCTCTTCGCCATCGCCGCCGTCGTCGCGGCGATGTCCGCCGGTCCGGCCGAGCTGTCGGCCCAGTCGTCGCTCTTCGGCGTCCGCGGCCTGGGGCTCCCCGGCCGCCCGCTGGCGCCCCGCGCCCGGGCGACCGGTGGGAGCTTCGGGCTGTTCGACGGGGAAAGCGACGCCAACCCCGCCGCCATCGCCAACCTGCGGGCGGTGACCGCCGGCTTCGTCATCGCTCCATCGTGGCGGACCTGGGAAACACCCGCTGGCAGCGCCAGCCTGCGCGACACCCGGTTTCCGCTGGCGTTCGTGGGCGGTCCGATTCCCGGGCGCAAGCTCGCGATCGGGATCTCGCTGGGCAGCTATGCGGACCGGGACTTCCGCCTGGCCACCCGGGATACTGTCCAGCTCCGCGGCGTGCCGGTCGAAGTGTTCGATACCCTCAGCTCCCTCGGCGGTCTCAGCGAGATCCGCTTCGCCGCCGGCTATCAGCTCAGCGCGGGGACCAGTGTCGGCGGCGCCGTGTACTGGATTACCGGCTCCAGCCGGCTCGAAGCGCGGCGCACGTTCAGTGACAGCACCTTCGTCGCCTTCCGCCAGCTGGCGGAGCTCTCCTATCAGGGTGTGGGCTTCTCGCTGGGCATCACCCATCGGCTCAGGCCCGGAATACTCCTCGCGGCCACCGTGCGCTCCGACGCCCACGTCAGCGTCGACCGCGACTCGACCCGCGCCTATCGGGTCGACCTGCCCTACACCGTCAGCGCGGGCGCGATGTTCCGGGCTTCGCCCAAGTTGACGCTCGCCGCGTCGGGGAGCTACCGGACCTGGTCCTCCGCCAACAGCGACCTCATCGCGCAGGGCGGGGTGGGGGCGCGCAACACCGTCGAGCTCTCCCTGGGCGGCGAGTACAGCAAGAACTTGCGCCGGCCGGCGAACCTCCCGCTCCGCCTCGGAGTCCGCTACGCCGATCTGCCCTTCCCGGTCGTGACCGGAGAGCACCCGAAGGAGTTCAGCATCTCCGCCGGCACCGGGGTCCGGTTCGCCCAGGATCGGGCCGGACTCGATCTGGCGCTGGAACACGCCTGGCGGAGTGAAGGGTCTCCCTTCAAGGAGCGGGCGTTCCAGGTGATCTTCGGTCTCTCCATCCGGCCTTATGGCGAACGGCAGCGCTGACCCGTGATGAAGCGCCTCTATATCGAGACCTACGGCTGCCAGATGAACGTGGCCGACACCGAGCTGATGCTCGGGGTCTTCGGGCGCGAGGGCTACGTGCAGACGGAGTCGCCGCAGGACGCCGACGTGATGCTGGTCAATACCTGCGCCGTGCGCGACAATGCGGAACAGCGGGTGATCGGCCGGCTCGGGGAGCTGCAGCAGTACAAGCGCCCGGGCAGTGTGCTCGGCGTGGTCGGGTGCATGGCCCAGCGGCTGGGACCGATGCTGCTGGAGCAGGTGCCGCGGGTCGACATCGTCGCCGGGCCGGATGCCTACCGCAATCTGGCTGCACTGGTGGCGCAGGCGGAGACCGGCCAGCGACTCTCGGACACCGAGTTCCGCTCCTGGGAACATTACGAGGATGTGCCGCCGGTCCGGGACACCGCGGCGACGGCATTCGTCACCGTGCAGCGCGGGTGCGATTATAAGTGCACCTTCTGCATCGTTCCGTTTACCCGCGGCACGGAGCGGAGCCGTAAGCTCGAGGATGTGGTGCGCGAGGTCCGCACGCTCGCGGAACAGGGCACCACGGAGGTGACACTCCTTGGGCAGACGGTCAACAGCTACCACGACGGTGCGCACGACTTCGCCGACCTGCTGCGCGCGGTCGGCGCGGTGGATGGCCTCCGGCGGGTCCGCTTCACCAGCCCCTATCCCACCGACTTCACCGACCGGGTCATCGAGGCGATGGCCACCGTCCCGGCCGTCTGCGAGCACGTCCACCTGCCGGTCCAGAGCGGCAGCAATGCCGTGCTCAGGCGGATGCTGCGCCGCTACACGCGGGAGGAATTCCTCGACGTCGTCGCCCGGCTGCGGGCGGCCATGCCCGGAATCACCCTCTCGACCGACATCATCGTCGGCTTTCCCGGAGAGACGGAAGCACAGTTCTCGGAGACGCTGTCCCTGGTGGAAGCAGCCGGTTTCGACGACGCCTACACCTTCAAGTATTCGGTGCGGGACGGCACGCCCGCGGTGCGCCTCAAGGATCATGTCGAGGACGCCGTTGCAGGGGAGCGGCTGGAGCGCCTCATCGCCCTGGTGCGCGCGCAGGCCCGCCGGCGGAGCATGGCCCGGGTCGGCAGCACGGTGGAGGTGCTCCTCGAGCGCGCCGCCCGACGGGGTGACTTGCTACTCGGCCGCACCCGCACCAATCTCCTTGTGCTGGTGGACCTCCCTCCTGCGGCCATCGGCGAGTATCACCAGGTGCAGCTTACCGGAACCACCGGCTCGACCTTCACCGGCCAGGTGGTGCGTCCTCAGCTCGCGGTGCTCGCATGAACCGGAATGCGCTCCACAACGCCGTCGAGACCCACGTGGCCGAGGCCTACGCCCACCTGGTGCACCACTACCCGGACTTCTGCGGCTGCGAAACCTGCCGCCTGGACGTCATGGTCTACTCGCTCAACCGGCTGCCGCCCAAGTACGTGATCGGGCTGGAGGGGTCGGTGGTGACCGACGTCAATCTCGACAAGGACCAGAGTCGTGCCGCCATCGAGGTCACGGTGATGGAAGGGATCCGGAAAGTGAATCTCGCACCACGCTGCGGACACAAGCCGAAGTAATCGACGACGTCGCCGCTCCGCCTGCGGGGCGGCGATGAAGCCCGCGGTACTCCTTCTACTGTCATTCGGGGCCGGTCTCGCGACCGGCCTCCTGCATTTTGGGGATACAGCGCCCGCCGCCGCCGGGTTGGTCATGGCGGCGATCTGGTGTCGGCGTCACGCCGCGGCGGTATGGTGCCTGGCCGCTTTGCTCGGCCGCGGGAGCGCGCTGGGAGCGCTCCGGCTGGAGGCATCGTCCTGCCGCGGCGGGCTCCCCGAGGCGTCGCTGCAAGCGGAATTGCGGCTGCTCGAGCCGGTGCAGCCCGATGCCCGCCTGGCGCGGGTCGAGCCGCTCGGACTCGGCTGTCACGGTTCCATCGATGCAAGGTGGCCAGGCCGGGAAGCACTCCTCGCCGGCAGCCGACTGCGGACCGAGGGCCGCTGGATCCGCCGTCCCGACCGGGGGGGCAGGGCCGACGGCATCCTGGTGGTCAGACGATTCGAGCGGGTCGACTTCGCCCCTTCTGCCGCCGAGCGGCTCCGCAACTGGCTGGCGGCCACCGTCCGCCGACTGTACGGCAGCCGCACCGGCACGGTGGAGGCGCTGGTCGTCAACCGGCGTGGCGGGATGGCGCCCGAACTGCGCGACCGCTACGCCCGCGCGGGGCTGGTGCACATCCTCTCGATCTCGGGTTTCCACGTGGGCGTCATTCTCGCCTGGGTGGTACTCGTCGGTCGGGCGCTCGGCGTCCCCCGCACTCGCAGCGCCTTCGTCGCCGCATTGCTCGCGTTCGGGTATGTGCTGTTTCTCGCCTGGCCGCCGCCGGCGGCGCGCGCCGCCCTGCTCGCCGGGCTCGGGGCGCAAGCGCACCTGCGTCAGCGGAATCCGCAGGCGATTCCCCTGCTCGCGATCACCTGTCTGCTGGTGCTCCTCCTCGATCCGTGGGCCGTGCTCGATGCCGGCGCGTGGCTCTCCGCCAGCGCCCTGCTGGGTGCCCTGGTGGCGGCCCGCTGGAGCGATCAGGCCCTGGGGTCCGGCTGGTGGTGGCGGATGCTGGCGGCGTCAGTCGGCGCCACTCTCGCCACCGCGCCGATAACCTCGGCGCTGTTCGGGATGGTCTCCGTCGCCGGCATCGTGCTCAACTTCGTGGCCATACCGCTCGCCGCCCTCGCGGTGCCGGGGCTGCTGCTGAGTCTGCTCGCCGCGGCGGTTCTGCCGCCGCTCGCCGCGCCTCTCGCGGCGGGAGCGGGTGCCCTGCTGGGGCTGCTGGATCAGGTCGCCTGGTGGGGCGGCCGCTGGGATGCCGCCGCCGTCATCCAGCCGGCGGAGGCCATGTCGGCGCTGCCCTGGCTCGCACTGCTGTGCCTCGCAGGGTGGAGCATCAGTGCGGGCGCTCCGCGGTGGGAGGCGGCCCGTCGGATGGCGCTGGGCCTCTGCGCGGGTGCCTGGCTGCTGCTCCTCGCCGACGGGATTCGTCCGGTCCATGACGCCGACTCAGGCCTGACGTTACATTTTCTCGACGTCGGTCAGGGGGACGCGGCGCTGCTCCGGACCCCCGCGGGACACTGGGTGCTGATCGACGCCGGGCCGCGCACCGACCGGGACGACGCCGGCCGCCGGGTCGTGGCGCCGTTCCTCGCCCGGCACCGTGCTCCCGGACTCGCACTGGCGGTGGTGTCTCACGCGCATGCCGATCATCTCGGCGGCGTGCCGGCGGTGCTCGAGCGCTATCCCGCGGCGTCGGTTCTGGAGCCCGCCGAGCTGCTGGCCGACTCGCTCTACACCGGCTTCCTGGATCAGCTCGAGGCCGACGGCGGTGGCGTGGCGCGCGGCCCGCGATGGGCTCACCTTCGAGCTCGACAGTGTGCGCTTCACGGTGCTTCATCCCGACACCGCCTGGGCGGAGTGGCGCGTTGATCTCAACGAGGACTCCGTCGTCCTGCTGGTCGAGTACCGCACCTTCCGCGCACTCTTCCCCGGGGATGGCGGACTGCACGCGGAATCGAGGCTCGCAGGGCGGGTGGGGGCGGTGGACCTGCTCAAGGTGGGGCACCACGGCTCGCGATCCGCGAGCGGAGAGCCCTGGCTCGACGGAGTTGCGACCCCATGCCGCCATCATCAGTCTGGGTCGCGGCAATCGGTACGGGCATCCGCACGCCGAGGTCATCGACCGGCTGACCCGGCACGGGATTGGCGTGTGGCGCACCGACCAGTCCGGCACGATCACGGTGACCACCGACGGCCACGCCTGCACGATCCGGGGCGGCGGCCGCCAAGAGACGTTCGAAACGAGAGGACTACCTGGTGCTTCCCAACAGTCGCGTCATCACGATCGAGCGCTTGATCCTTGACCAGGAAGAGAAATATCCGGAGGCCACCGGGGAACTCTCCAACCTGCTCTACGATATCGCGCTGGCCGCCAAGATCATCGGGGCAAGCATCCGCCGCGCGGGGCTGGTCAACATCCTCGGCAGCGCGGGCGCCACCAACGTGCAGGGCGAGGAGCAGCAGAAGCTCGACGTCTTCGCCAACGAGACCATGACCAACGCCCTCAATCACACCGGCCGGGTCTGCGTCATGGCGTCGGAGGAGGACGAGACCATCATCCCGGTTCCCGACCAGTATCCCGCCGGCAAGTACGCGGTGCTGTACGATCCGCTCGATGGCTCGTCCAATATCGATGTGAACGGTGCGGTCGGCACCATCTTCAGCATCTACCGCCGGGTGAGCGTGGAGGGGAAGGGGAGCCTTGCCGACGTGCTGCAGCCGGGATGCAAGCAGGTGGCGGCGGGGTACGTGATCTACGGCTCCAGCACGATGCTCATCTACAGCACGGGACAGGGAGTCGCCGGCTTTACGCTCGACCCGTCCATCGGCGAGTTCCTGCTCTCGCACCCGAGGATCGTGACGCCGCGGGTCGGCAGGTACTACAGCGTCAACGAGTCCAACTTCGCCCGCTGGACCAGGGGCACCCAGTGGGCGGTGCGCGGCTTCCACGGCGACCGCCCCGAGGAGATCCAGGGGAAGAACTTCCGCTACATCGGCTCGCTGGTGGCCGACTTCCACCGCAACCTGATCGCCGGCGGCATCTTCATCTATCCCGCCGATACCAAGAACCCCCGGGGCAAGCTGCGGCTGCTCTACGAGGCCTCGCCGATGGCGTTCATCGCGGAACAGGCCGGCGGCTCCGCCACCGACGGCACCCGGCGCATCCTCGACATCGTGCCCCGCGATCTGCACGAGCGCACCCCGCTGGTGATCGGCTCCCGGGAGGACGTGGGCTACGTGGCCGACACCCTCCGCAAGTTGGGGGAAGGGTGAGCAAGACGTGCTGCGGTCCCGCCGACTGGTCGGGCGATCCAGCGCGCGACCTCGGCGAGCCGGGGAAGTTCCCCTTCACCCGGGGCGTGTACCCCGCGATGTACACCGAGCGCCTGTGGACCATGCGCCAGTACGCCGGCTTCGGAACGGCGGAGGAGACCAACGCGCGGTTCCGTCACCTGCTCGCCGCGGGGCAGAGCGGGCTCTCCACCGCCTTCGACCTCCCGACCCAGATGGGCTACGACTCCGATCACCCGATGGCGGAGGGGGAGGTCGGCCGGGTCGGCGTGGCGATCGACACGGTGGAGGACCTGCACGACCTCTTCCGCGAGATTCCGCTCGACCGGGTCTCCACTTCGATGACCATCAACGCGACCGCGGCGATGCTGCTCGCCATGTACGTGGTGGTCGGCGAGGAGCAGGGGGTGGCACGGCGGCAGCTGCAGGGGACGGTGCAGAACGACGTCCTCAAGGAGTACATCGCGCGCGGCACCTACATCTATCCCGCCGAACCTTCGCTTCGCCTGGTCACCGACCTCTTCCGGTTCGTGGCGGACGAGCAGATGAACTTCAACCCGATCTCGATCAGCGGCTATCACATGCGGGAGGCGGGGGCCACCGCCGCGCAGGAGGTCGGCTTCACGCTGGCGAACGCGCTCGAGTATGTGCGCCGGGCGGTGGACGCCGGACTCGCGGTGAATCGCTTCGGGCCGCGGCTGTCGTTCTTCTTTGCCGCGCACAACGACCTCTTCGAGGAGGTCGCGAAGTTCCGGGCCGCACGGCGGCTATGGGCGCGGCTTGCCCGCGAGCGCTTCGGCGCGGACGATCAGACCTGCCGGCTCCGGTTTCACACCCAGACCGGAGGCGTCACCCTGCAGGCGCAGCAGCCGCTCAACAATGTGGTGCGAGTCACCGTGCAGGCGCTCGCCGCCGCGCTCGGCGGCACCCAGTCACTGCACACCAACGGCTACGACGAGGCCCTCGCGCTGCCCACCGCCGAATCGGCGACCCTGGCGCTGCGGACCCAGCAGATCCTGGGCTATGAGAGCGGACTCGGCGCGACCGTCGATCCGCTCGCCGGGAGCTGGTATGTCGAGTCCCTCACCGACCGGATCGAGGCGGAGGCGCTGGCGCTGATCCGCGACGTCGATGCGCTCGGCGGCTCCGCGGCAGCGATCAACCGCGGCTACTTCCAGGAGGCCATCGCCCGCAGCGCCTGGGAGCTACAGCAGGCCCAGGAAAATGGGACGCAGGTCGTCGTCGGGGTAAATCGCTTCACCGACCAGTCCACGGCGCCGGCCATGCCCCGGCCTGACTATTCTTCTCTGGCCATCCGGCAGAAGGCGCGGCTGGCGGAGGTGAAGGCGCGGCGGGATTCGGTGGCCGTTGCCCGGGCGAGGGAGGCCATCGCTGTCGCGGCGCGAGGCACCGCTCCACTGATGCCGACGGTAATTGAGGCCGTCCGGGCGCGGGCTACGCTGGGCGAGATCAGCGACACCCTGCGAGACGCCTGGGGCACCTATCATCCCGCGCGGTAGGGAGTTCATCACTCCAATCAGGGCAGGGGCGAGACCGTGGCGGTCCTGCAGGGCGATGGCGTAGCCGGCCAATCTCGCGTCACCATGCAAGACGGTCTTGGGACCGCGCGGCTGGGCTGTGCCGCTCCGCCACTCGGGGGGAGAATGGGGTATCATTGCCAACCCACTCATTGGAGCGACCATGGGTCTGCTCGACGACGTTCTCGGCCACGTGAAATCCCAGCTTGGCCCCGCCGCGAACACGGCGCATCCCGACCTGATCTCGAATGTGATCCAGATGCTGGGCAGCGGCGGTGGACTGGGCGGGCTGGTCCAGCAGTTCGAAAAGGCCGGCCTCGGCAACATGATCCAGCAATGGATCGCCACCGGGCCGAATCCCCCGATCTCGCCCGCGCAGCTGCAGCAGGTCCTCGGCAGCGGTCAGCTCCAGGGCCTCGCCTCCAAGCTGGGCCTCTCGCCGGATGTGCTCACCCAGCAGCTCTCCCAGGTCCTACCCCACCTGGTCGACGGCATGACCCCCAACGGCCAGTTGCCGCAGGGTGATCTGCTGGGCGGGGCGATGGGAATGCTCAAGAAGCTGCTATAGGCCCCTGCCCGGTGGCAGGAACCAGCGAGGGGGTCCCTGCCGACGGCGGGGCCCCCTTTCGCATGAGTAATTGCTCCGGGCTACGGGTGCGCGTAGCGCTGTCCGGCATGGGATATCCACACGTTTCCCACAGCGGCATGCGCGTTAACCACAACTGACGTCTCGTCATCCACATCGGCCGCCGCAAGCGTCTGGCAGATCCATCTGTCATCCAGTGCCGTGGGGCCGATCTGGCGGACGACCCGTGACAATGTGGAAATCTGCGACGGGTAAGCCCGGCAGCGCCGGCCAATTCCCCCTGCCGGTCGACGCGAACGTGGTTGCCTGGCATATGTTCGCCGGGAAGAACCGACTGAACGGACGGGAGACCTGCCACAGTGTGGACACTGCGCGGGTCAACGGGCCGGCCAGCCAACAACTCATTCTCATTCACGGGGCTGACCTTCCGGCCAACAGAACGACGGGTGCGACTCACGGGATGAACTCAGTGACTACCCGATCGGACGGCCGGATGATCCGTCCAGATGCGGCGACTGGTCGTGTGATTAGGATCGCGGGCCGGCAGAACGGATGGTCGAGCCGCCCTGACGTGGAGACTGACCTCCCGAATGCGGTGGCGGGCTGAACGGCTGGTTGTGCCGCGGGGTCTACAGCCCCACCTCCACGCCGAGGTGGATGACCAGCAGGTCGGTCTTGCTCTCGATCGGATTGAGGATCACCCCGCCGCTGCCGTTGTTCGTGAGGCTCCCTTCCCGCAGGTACCGGGTCTGGCCGTGGCTCTGGTAGCGCACCCCGCCATCGATGTAGACCGGGTTGTTGCCGTGGGACACGATGTACATCGCCCCCGCGCCGCCGTACCAGGCGAAGGTCCAGTCGTTGAAGTTGGTGCTGCTCGCAAAGGGGTTGCTGCCGAAGTCGCTGCCCCGGACATCGGTGCTGGTGACGAAGTCCGAGGTGCCGATCGCAGCGTGCAGATAGGGCCGAAACGCCCCGGTGGAGAGGTGGATCTCGGGGCCCACCCCGAAGCTGATGATGTCGTTGCTGGTGGTCAGGTCGACGTAGAGCCCGGGCAGGGTGGGGCTGAGCGGCAACCGCTCGGTGGAGTGGCCGTACTCGATCCAGGAGGCCCAGATCCGGATGCCCGCCCGCCGGCCCCGGTCCAGAAAGAAAGTGACGTTGCCGCCAAGCCCGTAGCCGGTCCCCACGAAGTTCTTGAACTCCCCCTGCGGCAGCGCCAATTGCAGGTTGATGCCGCCCAGCGCCTTGGGCGTCGGTTCGGAACTCACCTCGCGATAGTTCTGGGCGACGAGCGGCAGGGCGAACAAAGTCAGGGGCGTGAGCAAGCCCAGGGCGCGCAGCGTCACGTGAGTCTCCGGCGGGGCGGGGAAGGGCCAAGAATAACCGGGCCGGTCAAGTGAGCGTCAAGGGCGCCTCTGGTCGCGTCCGGGTCCGGGGTCTAGATTGGCCGCTGCGCAGCGCACGGCGAGGCGTCGCCACTCAGCTGTCTTTGCAGGGCAGTCCCAGGGACCGGACTCGACCATCAGCTTGAGTCCCCGCCATGCGGTCCCGTGGCGCCTGTTCGCTCGCACTGTTCCCCGCGGCGATTCTCCTCTCGATCATCAGACCCGCGCCGGCCGCTGCGCAGGGGGCACGCTCCGCTGCGGAGAGGCTCGCCCGGCGCAAGTCGCTCGCCGACTTGACCGCACGGACCGACCACTGCATCCCCGACCTGCGGCGGGACGCCATCGGGTGGATCGCGCCGCTCGGGCACTGCGCAAGATCCGGGAGGGAGGCTGACTCCGCGCCTTGAATCGCCGGCTCGGCTCCGCTAAGATATTGCGCCTGTTTCTCTTAGGACTCAGCCGACATGCCGACGTACGAGTACCGCTGTCCTGCGGGGCACGAGTTCGATCTGTTCCAGAAGATGTCCGACAAGCCGCGGGCGAAGTGTCCCACCTGCGGCAAACTTGCCACGCGCAAGATCTCGGGCGGTGCGGGCCTCCACTTCAAGGGCAGCGGCTTCTACATCACCGACTACGGCAAGGACGGCAAGGGGCCGCGCAAGGAGCCCGCCAAGACCGAGGCCCCATCCACTCCGGCACCCGCGGCCGACGCCAAGCCCGCGGCGGCGCCGGCCAAGCCCGAGCCGCCGGCCCCCAAACCCGTCGCCAGCAAGAGCGCCAGAAAGCGCACCAAGTGAGCGACGTCATTCGCGCGGAACTCGCGCGCGTGGCGGCAGCTCTCGGTGCGGACGGCGCCGCCTTTGTGCTCGAGCGCCCCAAGGACGCAGGGCACGGCGATCTCTCCACCAACCTGGCGATGGTGCTGGCCAAGCCGCTCCGCACGAGCCCCCGCGTGCTCGCCGAGCGCATCATCGGCATGCTGAACATCCCCGAGTCGGTAGTCGCAAAGACCGAGATCGCCGGTCCCGGCTTCGTCAACTTCTGGCTGGCCCAGGATGCGCTCGCCAGTCTGCTCCAGACCATCATCGCCGCCGGGCCGGCCTACGGTCGCGCCGACTTCGGCGCGGGGCAGCGGGTGAACGTCGAGTTCGTTTCCGCCAATCCGACCGGGCCGCTGCACGTGGGCCACGGGCGCGGCGCAGCCATGGGCGACGGGATCGCGGCGCTGCTCGAGTGGACCGGCCATGCGGTCACCCGCGAGTTCTACATCAACGACGCGGGTGTGCAGATCGAGCGCGTCATCCAGAGCCTCTGGGTGCGGGTCGAGCAGGAACTGGGGCGTCATGCGGAGATCCCCGAGGGCGGTTACCACGGCTTCTATCTCGTCGAGATGGCCGAGCGGCTGCTGGGCGAGCAGCCCGAGCTCGCCACCCTGCCGCCCGAGCAGGCGCTCGAGCGCTGCCGGGTCGCGCCGGTCCTCATCCGGCAGGAGCAGGAGGAGCTGCTGCTCTCGCTTCGCGTGAGGTTCGACCTGTGGAGCAGCGAGCAGGCGGTGCGCGACGCCGGCCAGGTGGACGCGGCGCTCCGGCTGCTCGCCGAACGGAGACTGACCGAGGAGCGTGATGGCGCCCTCTACCTCAGGACCAGCGAATATGGCGACGACAAGGACCGGGTGCTCCGCAAGAGCGACGGCTCCCTGACCTACTTCGTGCCCGATATCGCGTACCACATCGACAAGCATGAGCGCGGCTTCGCTCGGGTCATCGACGTCTGGGGGGCCGACCATCACGGCTATATCCCGCGCATGCGCGCGGCGCTCCGGGCCCTCGGCTACGGCGAGGACTTCTTCGAGGTCGCGCTGGTGCAGCTCGTGAAGGTGGTGAAGGAGGGCGAAGAGGTGCGGATGTCGAAGCGCTCGGGAGAGTTCGTCACCCTGCGCGACCTCATCGACTGGGTCGGCGTGGACGCCACCCGGTACTTCTTTCTGATGCGCCCCGGCCAGTCCCCGTTCACGTTCGACGTGGACCTGGCCCGCAAGCAGACCGACGAGAATCCGATCTTCTACGTCCAGATGGCGCACGCCCGGATGAGCGGCATCTTCCGGGTGGCGGGGCGCACGCCGGAGTCCGCGTCGGGCGAAGTCGCGCTGGAGGCCCTGACCGCGGCCGAAGATCTGGATCTGCTCAAGAAGCTGGCGGTCTTCCCGGAGATCGTGGCGAAGGCCGCGCGAGTCCGCGAGCCGCACCGGATCACCGACTACCTCGAGGATCTCGCGCGGGTGGCGCACGGCTGGTACCACAAGTGCCGCGTGCTGGGCGAACCTCCCGCTACCGAGGCCGCCCGGCTCGCCTTGGCGCGCGCCGCGCGTATCGTCCTCGCCAACGGCCTCGGCCTCCTCGGCCTCTCGGCCCCCGACCGGATGTGACCAGATGAAATTGCTCGTCGTCGGCAGCGTCGCGCTCGACTCGATCATCACCCCCTTCGGCACCACGGACGACGCCCTGGGGGGATCGGCGGTGTACTTCAGCGTTGCCGCGTCGGTGCTGACCGGGGTGCGCATCGTCGGCGTCGTCGGTGACGACTACCCCATGGGCGAGCTGAAGAAGATCGGCGCCCGCGGCGTGGACATCAGCGGCATCGAGCAGACCCCGGGAGAGAGCTTCCGCTGGAAGGGGAAGTATTCGTTCGACCTGGCCAGCCGCGAGACGCTGGAGACCCGGCTCGGCGTCTTCGCCAACTTCAGGCCCCGGATCCCCGCCGCCTTTACCGACACCCCCTACGTCTTCCTCGGGAACATCCATCCCGATCTGCAGCTCGGCGTGCTCGACCAGATGACGTCCCCCAAGCTGGTCGCCTGCGACACCATGAACTTCTGGATCGATTCGGCCCGCGACCGCTTTCTCGAGGTGCTCAAGCGGGTCGACCTGCTGATCGTGAACGATGAGGAAATCCGCCAGCTCTCGGGCGACTGGAACGTCCACCGCGCGGCGCGCTGGGTGCTGGAGCGCGGACCCCGACGGGTGATCGTGAAACGCGGCGAGCACGGCGCCATGCTGATCGAGACCGGCCGCAGCTTCTACTGCCCCGCCTATCCGCTCGAGGAGGTGTTCGACCCCACTGGCGCTGGCGATGCCTTTGCGGGTGGCTTCCTCGGCTACGTGGCACGGACCGGGGACACCTCGAGCGACGGGCTGCGCCGAGCCATGGTGTACGGTGCCGCGATGGGCTCCTTTGCGGTCTCCAGCTTCGGCGTCGGCGGCTTCGACGGGGTGACGCCGGCGTCTCTGACTCACCGGGTCCGCAGTTTCAAGGACCTGACTCACTTCGAGATCGCGGAGGCGCTGGCATGACCGAACGGCAGTATGCCGCCGCCGGCGTGGACCTCACCAGCGCCGACGCCGCCAAGGCACGGATCGGAGAGCTGGTCGCGGGCACCCGGACCGCGCTCTCCGTCGGCCATGTCGGCGCGTTCGGCGGGATGGTCCGGGTGCCCGCGGGCCTTCGCAAGCCGGTGCTGGTCATGAGCACCGACGGTGTCGGCACCAAGGTGCTCGTGGCGCTGCAGGCCGGTCGTTTCGATACGGTGGGGGAGGACCTGGTCAACCACTCCGTCAACGACATCCTGGTGCACGGCGCCTCGCCGCTGGCCTTCATGGACTACGTCGCGGGCGCGGCGCTCACGGTCCAGCAGATTGCCGGAATCGTGGAAGGCGTCGCCCGCGGCTGCCGGAATCATCGGATGGCGCTCGCCGGGGGTGAGACCGCCCAGATGCCCGGGCTCTACCAGCCCGGCCATTTCGACCTGGCGGGCACGATCATCGGCGTCGTCGAGGAGGATGCGGCCCTGCATGGCGATCGCATCCAGCCCGGAGACGTGCTGCTTGCCTACGAGGCCACCGGTCTGCACACCAACGGTTACACCCTGGCACGCCGGATCATCTTCGAGGGCATGAAGCTCCAACTCGGTGACCGCCTTGGAGATAGCGGCCGGACGGTGGCCGACGCCCTGCTCGCCGTTCACCGCAGCTATGCGGCATGCGTGATGCCGGTCATCTCGGGGCTGCACGGCATCGCACACATCACCGGGGGCGGCATTCCGGGAAATCTGGTGCGCGTCTTGCCTGAGGGGTGCGAGGCCGTGGTGGAGACCGCCAGCTGGAAGTGGCCTCCGCTCTTCCGGATCCTCCAGGATGCCGGGAAGGTCAGTACCGAGGAGATGCGGGATGTCTTCAACCTCGGCGTTGGACTGATAGCCGTGCTTCCGAAAGAACAGGTGCCCGCCGCTCAGGAGAGCGCACGGGCCCACGGCGTATCCACCTGGGTGCTCGGCGACGTCCGCCGAGGGACGACGGGGGTACGCTTCAGCTCCTAGAACCCTGAAGGATGGAGATCATGCGTACTCTGCGTTTCGTCGTCGTCGTTGCCGGATGCGTCGTCGGTGCCGCGCCGCTCGCCGCCCAGAACAGTCAGTGCACGCCCTACCAGTCGGTGCCGTATTCGACCCAGGACTACAACATCTGCAACGCCGCCCTCGACGGCACTCAGATCCTGCACCCGGTGGCCGGCCTGCTGGTGAGCGGCGGCAACCCGGTGCTGGGTAGCGTCGGCACGCTGGGTGGGCTGGGGCACTTCGCCCTGACCGCGCGGGTGAACGCGACGACGCTGCGCACGCCCGACCTCAACTTCGATGGCAGCAGCACCACGGTGGGGCAGGACAAGAAGATCTTCGCGCCGGCCCCGCTGCTGGAGGCCGCCGTCGGGCTCTTCAAGGGCGTGAACGGCTTCCTCTCGGTGGACGCGCTCGGCTCGGCCCAGCTGCTGCCGACCAAGGCGATCGACAACCTCACGGTGGACAAGAACGCGCGGAAGATCGGTTCGATCGCGCTGGGGCTCGGCTACGGGGCGCGGGTGGGCGTGTTCAGTGGCAAGGCCATCATCCCCTCGGTGACCGTCTCGGTCATGCGCCGTGACATCCCGCGCATCACCTACGGCAATGTGACCTCCGGCGGGGACAATTACAGCTACTCCCTCGACCTGCACGCGACCAACCTGCGCGCAGTGGCCGGCTACCACCTCGCCGTCTTCAACGTCGGCGCCGGCCTCGGCTGGGACAAGTACACCGGCTCGGCCGACATCGGCTTCGTGCCCTCTGGCGGCATCCTGCCGGCGCAGACGATCAACGGCGTCAAGCTCGACAACAGTCGCACCATGGCCTTCCTGACCGCCGCGGTCGATCTCCCGATCATCAAGATCGGCGCCGAGGCGGGGTATCAGTTCGGCAAGAACCAGAACCTGGCCACCACCTTCCAGGGGAACGATCCCTCGAAGAAGCGGCTCTTCGCCGGAGCCGGCCTCCGGTTCAGCTTCTAGCGCACCGCTGCCGACACTGGCGGTCATGCGGACCGCCAGCCGCACTCGACGCACCGCACTCCCTCTGCCCGGATTCGTTCTGGGCGCCGCGACCTCGGTCGCCACCCAGACGAGCCGGTGCCCCCGGGCCCCGCCCCATCATCCAGGATCCGTCAGGCTCGGGGGGCGGGGCACCTCGCGCATCATGACGCTGGTGAATCTGGGGTACGACGTGGTGCCGGTGTCGCTCTGGGTCGAAGGCGGCTTCCGCGTCGGGAAGCAGACGGAGCTCGCCACCGTATTTCAGCGCAACGATCCGAGTGCGGGCCGTCTCGACGGCGGTGGGAAGCTGAACTTCCGCTTGATCGAGTTGCGCCGGTCAGTGGCCGGCGATGCGCTCGTACACGATCCCGTCTGCGGCACGGTAGACTTCGCGGTAGCCGGCGGCCAGGTAGTCGCGCAGGAAAGGGTACTTGCCGATCAGGTAGACCGGCGTCGCCCGCACCGCATCGGTGTCGATGATGTAGCGCGGCGGGTGCCGCTCGAAGTCCTCCTTCAGATGTTCCCACGATCCGGGGACGATGCGATCCGAGGTATCGAAGTTCGGATCCCAGCTCACCGGACTCCCGAAGATGTGTCCCGTGAGCGGGAACGACGCGATGTAGCGCGAGGCCGGCCGGCGCCGGGCATCGAGGTACATCCCGGTCTGCCTCGTGCCCTGACCCCAGACGAACAGACGGTCCTCCACCTCGGAGTGCGCTCCGACATAGCGAGCGCTCTCCATCGGTGCCCGGTGCCGCTGGAGGCCGATCAGGTCGGCCACGAGGTACCCTGTGGCCGAGAGTGCCAGCCACGCCGCCAGACCGCGGGAACGCAGCAATGGAGCAGGGTAGCTGCGCCTTCCCTCCCAGATGGCGGCGACCAGCGGCGCGGCGAGCAGGGCGAGCGGGAGCATCAGCTGCAGGTAGTAGTGATACAGGAATTGCCCGTTGACGCTCACCCCAACGACCGAGACCAGCAGCAGTACCGCCAGCGCCATGTATTCCGCCTCGCAGTCCCGCCACAGGCCTCCGGCGCGGCCCCGTTCACGCAGCGAGAGCGCGGCGGTGAGGACCAGCGGCAGCGCGGTGAGCAGGAAGAAGGCAGTGTCGCTCAGGGCCCGGTCCCAGAAGGTCCAGGTGCGGAATCCGAACGCCGCCTCCTGCGAGAGCACCGTCCAGTAGACCGCCTCCTGCAGGATGCCCTCATGCCACAGCACCACTCCGGTCGCTGCCAGCGCGCTCACGAATCCCAGCGTGAGGACTGCGCCCTGCACGATGGCCTGTCCCCAGCCCAGCGCATTCCGCTTTCGGTAGGCGGGGTGGAACAGATAGAGGCCGAGCGGGAGGCCGGCGATGCCGGAGGGCTGCTTGAGCAGAAAGGCGGCGGCGATCAGTGCTCCCGCGAGGAACAGCTCCGGTCGGAGCTTGGAGCGGGCCGGGCCGAGGGTAAGAGCCAGCGCGGCGCTCACTGGCAGGTTCATCAGCAGCTCGCCGTTGAGCGCGAGGTTGCGGTAGTCGCCCCAGGCGAGGAATAGCCCGTACAGCATTGCGGCGACGAGTCCGGCGAAGGGGTCGAAGAGCCGCCGGGCGATCAGGTAGAGCAACGCCATCGTGGCGAGGGTCCACACCAGTGCCGTGAAGTGGAGGGCGAACCAGTTGTACGCTCCCGCGACGGCGAAGATCGCCTTGTACAGGAGGAAGAGCAGCGGAGGTTTCCGCTCGATGGCATCGAGGTAGGGCCTCCCGCCATGCAGCATCTCGATGCCGACGACGGAGTAGACCTGCTCGTCGTCGATCGCCTTGGGGTGCAGGAGGGCGGGGAGGCGGGTGAGCACCGTGAGCAGCGCCAGCCAGAGCGCCGCGCGGACGGCCGTCAGCCGGGAGAGGACGGGGATACCGGGAGACGGTGGCCGACTCATCTGGGCGCGGCCTCCATCCGCGCGTAGACGTGGCCATCCCGTGCGACGTGGACCAACCGGTAGTGGTCATCCACGTAGCGCTGCAGGGCGGGGTACCGCGCCATCGGCCAGGGATGATCGGGACGGGCCTGGTCGGCATCGATGATAAACCGTGGCGGATGCCGCTCGAAGTCCTCGAACAGGTGCTGCCACGCGCCCGGCGCGATGCGCGCCGTGGTGTTGCGATCGTGGTCGGGCAGGCCGAAGACGTGTCCGGTGAGCGGGAAGTTCCCGATGTACCGTGAGGCGGGCAGTCGCTCCGCATCCAGATAGAGTCCGGTCTGACGGTCCCCCTGACCCCACATGTAGATCCGGTCCTCCATGGTGGAGTGGTCCCTGACGTAGACGGCGGCGGGGCCCGGCCCACGGTTCTTCGAGAGCCCCATGGTGCCGGCCGCGAGAAACGCGGCGGCGCTCACCCCGAGCCACCAGCTCAGTCCCCGGGGCTTCAGCCCGGGGAAACGATACTTCCGGCTGCCGCGCCAGATCTCCGCGAAGACCGGGGCGGCAAGCAGTACCAGAGGAGGCAGCAACTGCAGAAAGTAGTGGCGGAGGAACTGGCCGTTCACCGACCGTGCCGATTGCGGAGACCAGCAGCAGCACCACCATCGCGGCGAACTCCGCCGGAAGTTCTCGACCAACTCCCCTCGCGGCGGAACCCCTCGGCCAGCGAGATCCAGGCCGCGATCAGGAGTGGCAGCGTCGAGACGACAAAGAGCGCGATCGATTGCGGCCCATGGCGCAGGAACAGCTCCAGCGCCGCGGACTCCGCGCTGCCGTGATCGGCGAAGGTCCAGAACCAGGCCTCGGCCAGGATCCCGGCACGCCAGAGCAGTGCGGCCGTGAGGCCCAGCACCGAGGCGAAACCGGCGGCCAGGAGGCCGCCGTGCAGGATGCTGTGGGCCCAGCCGAGTCCGCGCGCCTCCCGATAGTCGTGTCGGAGCACGTACAGCCCCAGGGCAAGGCCGGCTATGGCCGCGGGTTGCTTGAGCAGCAGCGCCGCGGCGATCAGGCCGCCCGCGGCAAAGAGCTCGGGGCGCAGTCGCCCCCGGCCAGGGAGGATGGTGAGCGCGAGCGCCGCGGTGATCGGCAGGTTCATCAGCATCTCGCCGTTGAAGGCGAGATTGTCATGATCTCCCCAGGCCAGATAGAGAGCCATAGAGGAAGGCCGCCCAGAGTCCGCTCTCCCGATCGAAGAGCCGACGCGCAATGAGGTAGAGGATCCCCATCGTCGCGAGCGTCCAGCCGACCGCGACCAGGTGCAGGGCGAGCCAGTTCCGCTCGCCTGCCAGCGCGAAGATTCCCTGATAGAGCACGAAGAGCAGCGGAGGTTTGCGTTCCACGGCGTCCACGTAGGGCAGCCCGCCATGGTGCATGACCTGGGCGACGACGGCGTAGACCTGTTCATCGTCGATCGCCCGCGGATAGGCGAGGGCGGGAAGCCGGGTTACCAGAACGAAGAGGCAGAGAGCCAGCACCGTCCGTTTGGGGGCAATCCGAGGCGAGCCGGTCAACTTTTCATCCCGAAGGGCAACCCCAATCTTCTCATTCGCACTCGACCGCCTAAATTCCCGGCTGTGGATGACTTCGACGCTATGGGCCGGGCTCTCGACCTCGCCTGGCGGGGGTGGGGCCGGGTGGCTCCCAACCCGCTGGTCGGGGCGGTCGTGCTGCAGGGGGACGCCCTGGTTGGTGAGGGCTGGCACGCCGAATATGGCGGACTCCACGCCGAGACGGCAGCACTCAAGGAGGCGGGAGAGCGGGCTCGCGGCGCGACGGTCTTCGTCACCCTCGAACCGTGCGCCCATCAGGGCAAGCAGCCGCCCTGCACCGAGGCGCTGATCGCGGCCGGCGTCCGCCGGGTAGTCGCGGCGGTGGCCGATCCCAATCCCGAGGCACTTGGCGGTGCGGCGCGGCTGCGCGCTGCCGGGATCGTGGTCGATATCGGGCTCCGCGACGCCGAGGCCTCGGGCTCAGAACGCCCACTTCTTCCACCGCTGGAGTGGAGTGCAGCGGCCGTTCGTCGCGCTGAAGCTGGCCACCACCCTCGACGGTCGAATCGGGGACCACACCGGCCGGTCGCGCTGGATCTCCGGCGACGAGGCTCGGGACTTCGTGCACTGGCTCCGGGCCGGGTACGACGCGATCGGGATCGGCGGCCACACCGCCAGGACCGACGACGCGTCACTCACCGTGCGGGGCGATCTCGAACCCCGGCGGCCCCCGCGACGGGTGGTCTTCGACCGGCGCGGAGACCTGCCGGAGACCCTCGCCCTGGTCAGGACCGCACGCGAGATCCCGACGCATCCTGATCACCGAGGCCATCGGGCTCTCCTCCCGGCTGGCCGATCTCGAAGAGGCGGGTGTCGATGGTGCACCGCTCGACCACCCTGACCGACGGCGCTGGAGGCGCTGCCATGCCGCCGGCATCGGTTCGCTGCTGGTGGAAGGGGGCGGGCGGCTGGCCGGCGCACTGCTGGCCGAGGGAGTGGTCGATCGCTACTACTGGATCCAGTCACCAGTCTGGCTGGGCGACTCCGGGGTTCCTGGCGGTCTCGGGGCTGCCGGGGACCTCGCTTGGTGGAGGCGGAACGCTGGCAGGTGGTCGAGCGGCGGGCGCTGGGCCAGGACACCCTTCTCGTCGCGGATCGGGAGCCATGTTCACCGGAATCGTAACCGCGGTCGGACGGGTCCGCGAAGCCGACGCAGGGCACCGAGGGCCTGAGCCTCAAGATCGCCGCGCCCTACCGCGCCGTGCGCCGGGGCGAGAGCATCGCCGTCGACGGCGCCTGCCTCACCGTGGAACGGGTGGGGAAGGGGTGGTTCGGCGTTCACGTCGTCACGACCTCGCTCGAGCGCACGCTCTTCGGCCGGTACGCCAGGGGGCGGCCGGTGAATCTCGAGCGCGCCCTCGAAGGTGGGAGACCGGCTGGGCGGGCACCTGGTGCAGGGCCACGTCGACGGGGTCGGTGAGGTGGTCGGGATGATCCGGCAAGAGCGACGCCTGGCTGATGGACATCCGGGTACCGGCCGAGGTGGCGGCGGTCTCCATTCCGCTGGGCTCGATCACGGTCGACGGAGTGAGCCTGACCGTCAACGCCATCCCGCGGCCGGAATCATCCAGGTCTCGCTGATCCCGTTTACCTTTCAGCATACGACCCTCGGCGAGAAGCGGCCCGATGACGCCGTGCATCTCGAGGGGGACACGATCGGCAAGTACGTCCAGAGCCTTCTTCAGGGCCGTCCGCCCGCCGCCAGCCCGCCCGGGCTGCCGGTGCCGCGCTGACGACCGGCGGCAACCATGACCTTCGGCACGATCGAGCAGGCGATCGACGATCTCCGCAACGGCAAGCTCATCATCGTGGCCGATGACGAGGACCGTGAGAACGAGGGCGACCTCATCTGCGCGGCCGAGCTGGTGACGCCGGAGATGGTCAACTTCATGATCACGCATGCCCGCGGCTGGGTGTGTCTGGCCCTCCCGCCGGAGCGCTGCGAGCAGCTCGAGTCTCCAGCAGATGCAGGCGCAGAACACCGAGAGCCAGCGCACCGCCTTCACAATCACGATCGATGCCGACGCCCGCTTCGGCGTCACCACCGGCATCTCGGCCTCCGACCGCGCCAAGACGATTCACGTCGCCATCAATCCGGCCACCATGCCCGGCGATCTCCGCCGGCCCGGGCACATCCAGCCGGTCCGCGCCCGGCCGGGCGGGGTGCTGCAGCGGGTCGGACACACCGAGGCCGCGGTGGATCTGTCGCGCCTGGCGGGGCTCAATCCCGCCGGTGTGATCTGCGAGATCCTGCAGGCCGACGGCTCGGCGGCACGGCGCCCGCAGCTCGAGGCATTCGCCGCCGAGCATGGGCTGACCTTCGTGACGATCGCGCAGCTCGTGGCCTACCGGCTCCGGACGGAGCAGCTGGTGCATCGCGCGGCCGAGGCCCGTCTGCCGACCGACCACGGCGAATTCCGGGTGGTCGCCTACTCCAACGACGTGGACCGGGCGCAGCACGTGGCCCTGGTGATGGGCGACGTGGAGGGGCAGCGCAACGTGCTGGTGCGGATGCACTCCAAATGCCTCACCGGCGACGTATTCGGGTCGCAGCGGTGCGACTGCGGTCCCCAGCTCGAGGCGGCGATGCGCAAGATCGCGCGAGGAGGGACGGGGGGCGATCGTCTATCTGGACCAGGAGGGCCGGGGCATCGGGCTGCTCAACAAGATCCGGGCCTACGCCCTGCAGGATGAAGGGGACGACACCGTTCAGGCCAACCAGCGGCTGGGGTTCGCGCCGGACCTTCGCAACTACGGCATCGGCGCCCAGATCCTCCGGGACCTGGGGCTCTCGTCCATCAGGATCATGACCAACAATCCACGCAAGCTGGTCGGCCTCGAAGGTTACGGCCTCGAAATCGTGGAGCGGGTACCTCTCCTCACCGATCCCAACTCCGAGAATCGCGCCTATCTCGATACCAAGCGCGACAAGCTCGGCCACCTCCTCGCCCACTAGCCGCATGCCTGAGATTCGCGGCCAGCTCCGGGCCACCGGGCGCATCGCCATTCTCGTCAGCCAGTACAACGAGCGCGTGACCTCCCGTCTTCTGGAGGGGGCACTGGCCTGCTGTCGCGATGCCGGGTGCCCTGAGGGAAATATCGACGTCGTCTGGCTGCCGGGGGCGTTCGAGATGGGCGGCGCCGCCTCGGCCGCGGCGGCCACCGGCCGTTACGTGGCGATCGTGGCGCTGGGGTGCGTGGTTCGGGGCGAGACCGCCCACTTCGAATTCGTGGCCAGGGAGGCGGCGCGTGGCTGCTCGGAGGTGGCCGTGCGCTTCGGGCTGCCGGTGGCGTTCGGGGTGCTGACCACCGAGACCATGGAGCAGGCGCTCGCCCGCGCGGGCGGATCGGCGGGGAACAAGGGTCACGAGGCGGCGGAGGCAGCCTTCCGCGCGGCCGATGCCCTGGCGCAGCTCCGGCGGCTCCATGCTGCGGGCTGAGACCAAGGCCCGGGCACGGGCTCTGCAGGTGCTGTATTCGATGGAAGTGACCGATTCCCTTGCGCTGACGGATGCCGTCACCCGGATGGCGCGGCTGACCGGCCCCGATCCGACCGTCTACGATCAGGCGGAGGCGCTGGCCGAAGCGGTCCTGCGGGAGAAGGACGAGCTCGATCGGCACGCAGCCGACGCCGCGGACAACTGGCGGATTGACCGGATCGCGGCGGTGGAGCGCAACATCCTCCGGATCGGCATCCACGAGCTGCTGCTCGGGGCGGCGCCGCCCAAGGTGGTGATCGACGAGGCGGTGCAGCTCGCGCACTGGTTCGGCGGGGCCAAGGCGCCGGGGTTCATCAACGGCGTCCTCGATCGCGTGGCCCACTCCCTCGGCCGCCTGTGAACGTCCTCCTGGTCAACTGGCAGGACCGGGACAATCCGCAGGCCGGCGGTGCCGAGATCCATCTCCACGAGATCTTCGGCCGGCTCGCCGCCCGCGGACATCGCATCCGCCTGGTCTGCTTCAGGGCTGGAAGGGCGGGGCCTCACGCGCCATGGTGGACGGGATCGACGTCCACCGGCACGGGGACCGCAACAGCTTCGCGCTCGTCGGCCGGGGCGCGGTCGGCCGGGCGATCGCGGCGGAACGCCCCGATGTCGTCGTCGAGGACATCAACAAGATTCCGCTGTTCGTGGCGGGGCTCACCGGCGGGACCGGTCGGCGTGATCGTCCCGCACCTGTTCGGTTCCAGCGTGTTTCAGGAGGCGGCGCTGCCCGTGGCGGCTGCTGGTCTGGCTGTTCGAGCGGCCGATCCCGTGGGCCTACCGCCGGGCAGGCTTCCACGCGATCAGCGAGAGCACCCGGGACGACCTGGTGGCGCGCGGGGTGGATCGGGAGCGGATCGTGGTCATCCACCCCGGGGTGGATGCGCAGTACTTTACTCCCACCCCCCGGGGACCGGCCGCCGCCTCGGCGGGCGGGCGGGAAGCCCAGCCGGCTTTCCTTTACATCGGCCGGCTGCGGCGCTACAAAGGGGTCGAATTTGCGATCCGCGCCCTGGCCGTGGCGCGGGGGAAGCGTACCGACCTCCGGCTGGATATTGCAGGGGCCGGGGACGACCGGCCGCGGCTCGAAGCGCTCGCCGCGGAGCTGGGGGTGAGCGAGGGAGTGCGCTTCCTCGGCCGGGTGACCGAAGCGGAGAAGCTCCGCCTGTTGCGCAGCACCTGGGCGAACGTCTTTCCCTCCTGCAAGGAAGGGTGGGGGATCACCAACGTCGAGGCGGCGGCGTGCGGCACGCCCTCCCTCGCCTCGGACAGTCCGGGGCTCCGCGACTCGGTGCGTCATGGCGAGACGGGCTTCCTGGTTCCGCACGGGGATGCCGCGGCGCTCGCCGGACGGATGCTGCAGCTCGCCGCCGATCCGGCACTGGTCGAGCGACTGGGGCAGGAGGCGCGCCGGTTCGCGGAAGGGCTGAGCTGGGACCGCGCCGCCGACCAGACGGAGCGCTGGCTGCAGGAACTGATCGCGCGCCGATGAGCGCCGAGACCATTTGTCTTCCGCACAGGAGGTAGGCATGACGACCAGCATCACCGCCCGCCATTGCGAGATTTCCGAGGAGCTGCGCGCCCGGGCCGAGGCGATCCTCGCCCGTCTCAGTGGGGTGATCACCGCGCCGGTCGACGGGACCGTGGTCTTCGACGTGGCGCCGACGGCGTCGACGGCGGAGATCCGGCTGCGGGGCGGGAAGGGCGAGACCTTCAACGCGTCCGGCGAGGACAAGGATCATCGTTCCGCGCTGGACCGGGCGGAGGAGAAGATCCGGCGCCAGCTCGACAAGTCGGCGCAGGCGAGACGCGGCCGGGGCGCCAAGGACGTCGCGTGAGCCTGTCGCTTCGGGAGCTGCTGTCCCGCAAGGGTGATCCGCTCCAGCTCGAGCCGCTGACGGGCGAGCTGGGGCTGGACCGGCCGGTGCCGGATCCGGAGGTGGCCTCGCCGGGACTGGCGCTCGCGGGCTACATCACCCGATTCATGCCGCGCCGGCTGCACGTCCTGGGCGAGACCGAGATCAGCTATCTCAATTCGCTCGATGCGGCGGAGCGTCGCTCCCGGCTGGAGAAGTTCTTCGAGTTCGACCTGCCCTGCATCTTCGTCACCAAGGGGCAGGACGTGCCCAGCGATCTGCTCGACCTGGCGCGGGTGCGCGGGGTGCCGCTGCTGCGCAGCAAGCTCAAGACGGCCGAGTTCTATCGCCGCATCAAGCCGATCGTCGAAGAGGCGTTCGCGCCGCGCACCACTCTGCACGGCTCCCTCGCCGACGTGTACGGCGTCGGTCTCCTGTTCATCGGCAAGTCGGGAATCGGCAAGAGCGAGTGTGTGCTCGATCTGATCGAGCGGGGACACCGGCTGGTCGCAGACGACATCGTGCAGGTCACCCGGCGCGGCAGCGACATCCTGATCGGCCAGGGCCATGAGCTCGCGGCGCATCACATGGAGATCCGCGGGGTCGGGCTGATCGACATCCCGGCGCTGTTCGGGGTGCGCTCGGTGCGGCAGCAGAAGCGGATCGAGGTCATCGTGCAGCTGGAGGCCTGGGAGAACGCCCAGGACGCCGACCGCACCGGACTGCAGACACTCGAGACCATCGTGCTCGACGTGGCACTGCCGCGGGTGATCGTCCCCCTCAATCCGGGCAAGAACATCACCGTCATCGCCGAAGTCGTCGCGATGATGCACCTGCTGCGCTATTCGGGCGTGGACGTCGCGGCGGCGTTCAACGAGCGCCTGATCCGGCAGATGAAGCACAAGCAGGGGCTCAGGCAGTATCTGCAGGAGGACTATGAGTGAGGCGGCGCGGGGGATCGTGGTGGCGCATGGATCGCTGGCGGCCGCCCTGGTCGGCGAGGCCGAGCGGATCAGCGGTGAGCGCGCGGTCCTGGTCGCGGTCTCCAACGTCGCCTCCGGACCCGAGGAGATCGAGCGCCGGGTCGCCGAGGCGATCGGCGCCGGTCCAGCGGTGGTGTTCGTGGACATGCCCTGCGGCTCCTGCTTCTTCGCGGCGATGCGCACGGCGCGGAACCGGGAAGATGTCCGGGTCGTCACCGGCGTGAACCTGCCGATGCTGCTCGATTTCGTGGGCCATCGATCCCTGCCTCCCGCCGACGGCGCCGCCCGCGCCGCCGACAAGGGCAGCGACGCCATCCGCAAGGTCTGATGCCGGTCCTGCTCTATCGCGTCGATGATCGGCTGGTGCACGGTCAGGTGGTCATCGGCTGGGGGAGGCCGCTGAATCTGGGCTTCGTCGCGCTGGTCGACGACGGGGTCGCGGCCAGCGACTGGGAACAGGATCTCTACCGCATGGGCGTGCCGCCGGAGATCGAGCTCATCTTCACCGGGACCGCTGAGGCGGCCCGGCGGCTCCCGGCCTGGCGCACCGATCGCCGCAACGGTCTGGTGCTCACGGCCGACGTCGCCTCGATGGCCGCGCTGTGTCAGACCGCGCCCCGGGTGGAGCGGGTGAACCTGGGCGGGGTGCATCACAAGCCTGGCCGGACCCCCCGGCTGCCGTACGTCTACCTCACCGACGAGGAGTTCCGGACGCTGGAGGCGCTGCAGGCCGCAGGGACCGAGGTATCGGCCCAGGATCTCCCCAGCAGCCAGCCGGTGCCGCTGGAGCGGTTGCGATGACACTCGGACCCGGCGCCGCGGTCACTGCGCTCATTGCGTGGGGCACCCTGGTGGGCATGGACCTCGTCAGCTTTCCGCAGGCGCTGCTCTCGCGCCCGCTGATCGCGGGGGCGGGCGCGGGGCTGCTGCTCGGCAATCCGGAAGCGGGACTCCGGGTCGGACTGCTGCTCGAACTCTTCGCCCTCGACGTGCTCCCGGTCGGCGCCGCTCGCTACCCCGATTATGGCGCGGGGACCGTCGGCGCGGTCCTGCTGTCGCTCGCCGGCCCGTGGCAGCAGACTCTCGGCCTGGCCGCGCTCTTCGCCCTGGGCTTCGCGGTGATCGGCGGGGCCAGCCTGCGGTGGCTGCGGCAGTCGAACGGGCGGGCGCTGCAGCGGCAGGCGGCCGGGCTCGCGGCGGGAGATTCCGCCACGGTCGCACGGCTGCAGTATCGGGGGCTGGCAGGTGACTTCCTCCGCAGCGCGCTCCTGGCCGGCACGGCGATCGCCGCCGCCCAGTTCGCGCACGAGCACCTGCCGCTCAACGATCGGCTCAACCTGGTAACGGCGGTCGCCGTCGGGGCCGGCGCCGCCGCGGCGGCCACCGGCGCCATCCGGAGCGCCGGGCGCGGGGCCCGGCTGCGCTGGCTCGCCGTGGGCGCAGGGATCGGCCTGATCGCGGCGGTGTCGCGATGATCACGGGCTCGGTACGGGCGTTTCTGCGCCTGCTGGTCGTGCAGGGGGCGTGGAACTACGAGCGCATGACCGGCCTGGGGATGGGGTACGCCGCGGAGCCGCTGCTCGAGGATCTGAAGTCCGCCGATCCCGGACGCCACGCCGAAGCGCAAATCCGCTCGGCCGAGTATTTCAATTCGCACCCGTATCTCGCGGGTCTTGCGCTGGGCGCGCTGGTGCGCGCGGAGTACGACCTGGTGCCAGGCCCGCAGATCGTCCGGCTCAGGACTGCGCTCACCAGCCCGCTGGGCGCGCTGGGAGATCAGTTCTTCTGGGCGGGCCTGGTGCCGGCGGTGATGGCCGCCGCGATTGTGGCGGTGGTGTGGGGCGCCGGGATCTGGGCACTGGTGGTGGCGCTGATTGTCTACAACGTTGCCCGTCTCGCCACCGGGGCGTGGGCGCTGCGCACCGGCCTGGCCCATGGCGCGAAGGTCGGTGCCGCGATCGGGAGTTCGTGGCTTCCGGTCGCGGCCCAGCGGATCGGGCTGCTGGCCGGCCTGCTCATGGGGGTGGCGCTGCCGCTGGCCGCGGTGTGGCTGCTGCAGTCGGCCGACGGCTGGGCGCCGCCGGCGACCGCGGGAACGTTTACGCTCGGACTCGCACTCGCCTGGACCATGGGGCCTCGAGTCAACGCTGTGCGCTTCGGCCTGGCCAGTATCGGCTTCGCCGCTCTCCTCGCGTGGGGACTGTCATGATCGAGCGCGAATCGAAGATCGTGAATCAGCTCGGTCTGCACGCCCGTCCCGCGGCGCAGATCGTGAAGACGGCGAGTGCCTACAAGGCCGAGATCGAGATCGTCAAGGACGGGGTGGCGGTGAACGGCAAGAGCATCATGGGAGTGATGATGCTGGCCGCCGAGTGCGGCAGCTCGATCACCCTGCGTGCCAGCGGCGACGACGAGGCGGCGGCGGTGGAGGCCCTCGCGGCGCTGGTCTCCCGGGGATTCGGCGAGCCATGAGCGACGGCACCCTGCTGCAGGGCATCGGGGTCTCGCCCGGCGTCGCCTTCGGGCCGGCGGTGATCGTCCGGCTGGACGTGCCGGACGTCCCCAACCGCGCCATCCGCCCGGAGGAGATGGACACCGAAGTGGCCCGGCTGCACGAGGCCGTGGATGACGTCGTGAAGCTGCTGGAGGGGCTGCGCGAACGGGTGCAGGAGCGCGCCGGGCGCGAGGAGTCGCACATCTTCGATGCCCAGATCCTCATGGCGCAGGACGGCGACTTCATGGCCGGCGTGGAGCAGCTCATCCGGCAGAACCTGCTCAGCGCCGAAACCGCCTACGAGTTCAAGGCGCTGGAGGTACGGAATACCTGGGCCAGCTCGGGCAACGCCCTGCTGCGCGACCGTCTCGCCGACATCTCCGCGATCCACAATCGGATGCTCTCCCGGCTGCTGGGCCGGGATCACGAGCAGCTCTGGTCGCTGCCGTCCGAGGACCAGGTCGTCGTCGTGGCGCGGGAGCTCGCCCCGGGGCTGACGGTGCAGCTCGACCGCGATCACGTCGTCGGGCTGGTGAGCGAGGAGGGGACCCGGACCTCGCATGCCGCCATTCTTGCCCACTCGCTGGGCATCCCGGCGGTCATGGGAGCGGTCGGCGCGCTGGAGAAGATTTCCAACGGTGCCATGGTGCTGCTGGACGGTCAGACCGGCACCATTCTGGTCGAGCCCAGCCGGGCGGAGATCGAACGGGCACGGGCTCAGCTCTCCCGCCGGCAGAAGCTCGAGCTCGAGCTGGAAGCCACGGTCACCCGCGCCGCGATCACCCCCGATGGCATCCATCTCACCGTCATGGGCAACGTCGACCTGCCCGACGAGATCGCCACGGCGGCGCGGCTGGATGCGCAGGGGGTCGGCCTGCTGCGCACCGAATTCCTGGTGACCGGCCGCGCGGTGCTCCCCACGGAGGACGAGCAGACCGAGTACTTCCGCCGGGTCAGCGACGCCTTTCCGGGCCTCCCGGTGATCATCCGCTCCTTCGACCTCGGCGGCGACAAGTTCCCCGCCGCCTTCCGCGCCCCGCAGGAGGCCAATCCGTTCCTGGGCTGGCGCTCGATCCGGGTCTGCCTCGATCATCCCGAGATCTTCCGTCCCCAGCTCCGGGCGGTGCTCCGCGCCGCGGCGGACCGCCGGCTGGAGCTCATGCTGCCGCTGGTGACCCGCGTCGAGGAGGTGCTCGAATCCCGGGAGATGATGCTGGAGGAGGCGCTCAACCTCGCCCGGCAGGGAGTCCGCGCCGCCGCGTCGGTGCCCATCGGCGTGATGATCGAGACGCCCGCGGCCGCGATACTCGCCGAAGAGCTGGCCAAGCACAGCGCATTCTTCAGCGTGGGGACCAACGACCTGGTGCAGTACACCCTGGCCGTGGACCGGGGCAACGCCAGACTGGCCGAGCGGTTCTCGCCCCATCATCCGGCGGTGGTGCGCCAGCTCAAGACCATCGTGGATGCCGGCAACAGCGCCGGCATCGGGGTGAGCGTGTGCGGGGAGATGGCCTCCGACCCGCTCTCGGTGGTGCTGCTGCTCGGGCTCGGCTACCGCACGCTCAGCGTGGGGCCGCCGGCCATCCCCCTGGTGAAATGGGTGATCCGGACGGTGCCGATGATGGTATGCGAGCGGGCCGCCCGTCCCGCGCTCGCGGCCGATCGTCCCTCGGAAGTGACCCGCATCCTCCGGGAAGCGGTGAGCGACTACTTCGATCCCCGCCTCTTCTAGTCCCGTCTCCGTTGCCGGGCTCGCGCGGCTCGGCTACTTTGCGCCAAGATTCCTGCGGCCACTTTGGCTTCCACACTCACCACAACGACAAAGCTCCCCATGGCCAAGACGCACCGCCACGTCTTCACCTCCGAGTCCGTGACCGAAGGCCACCCCGACAAGGTGGCCGACCAGATCTCCGATGCCGTCCTCGATGCCATCCTGGCGCAGGATGAGCGGGGCCGGGTCGCGTGCGAGACGCTGGTCACCACCGGCATGGCCATCGTGGCGGGGGAGATCACGACCAAGACCTACGTCCACATCCCGAAGATCGTCCGGGACACGATCAAGCGGATCGGCTACACCGACGCGAACTACGGCATCGATGGCGATACCTGCGCGGTGCTGAGCTCGATCGACAACCAGTCGCCGGACATCGCCCAGGGCGTGGACACCGGCGGCGCGGGCGACCAGGGCATGATGTTCGGCTACGCCTCCGACGAGACCCGCGAGCGGATGCCGCTGCCGATCCAGGTGGCCCACCGGCTGGCGGAGCGGCTTGCCGCGGTCCGCCGCGGCGACAAGGGCACGACCCAGCTCGAATGGCTCAGGCCCGACGGCAAGAGCCAGGTTTCGGTGGAGTACGATGGCGACAAGCCGGTCGCGGTGAAGACGGTCGTCGTCTCCACCCAGCACGCCGCCACCTGGAAGGGACGCGAGCTGTCGCAGCGGGCCATCCGCGAGGGGGTAATCGAGGAAGTCATCAAGCCGGTGCTGGCGAAGATCAACCTCGATTCGGGCCGCACCAAGATCCACATCAACCCGACCGGCCGGTTCGTCATCGGCGGCCCCCACGGCGACGCCGGCCTCACCGGGCGCAAGATCATCGTGGACACCTACGGCGGCATGGCGCGCCACGGCGGCGGCGCCTTCAGCGGCAAGGATCCCTCGAAGGTCGACCGCTCGGCGGCCTATGCGATGCGCTGGGTCGCCAAGAACATCATCGAGGCGAAACTGGCCCAGCGCTGCGAGGTCCAGGTGGCCTACGCCATCGGCGTGCGCGATCCCGTCTCGGTCATGGTGCACACCTTCGGCACCGGGGTGGTGCCCGACACCCGCCTCGAGCGATGCGGTGCGGGAAGTCTTCGACCTGACGCCCGCGCGGCATCATCAAGGCGCTCGACCTGCGCAAGCCGATCTACTCGCCCACGGCGGCCTACGGCCACTTCGGCCGGAAGCCCTTCACCAGGGGCGCCCTGCAGTTCTTTCCCTGGGAGCTGACCGACCGGGTGGAAGAGCTGCTCGACGCGGTGGGATGATCGAAGTCACCGTCGCCCAGCTGGGGCTCGACCGCACGACCAATTCCCCCGTGGTGATCCTGCGGGAGAAGGAGGGGACGCGGGTGCTTCCCATCTGGATCGGGCCCGCGGAAGCGAGCGCGATCGCGATGGAGCTGCAGGGGATCCGGCCGCCGCGCCCGATGACGCACGACCTGCTCAAGTCGGTGATCACCGGCCTCGGCGCCACGGTGCGCCAGATCCGGATCAGCGCGCTCAAGGAAAAGACCTACTTCGCCGAGCTGTGGCTCGCCCGCGAGGATCACGTCTTTCAGCTCGATGCGCGGCCGTCGGACAGCATCGCGCTCGCGGTCCGGGTGCAGGCACCGATCTTCACCCAGGCCGATCTGCTCGAGGAGCCGCCCGAGGAGTCCGGCACGCCGTCTCCCGACCCCGACGCCGAGGCGGAACGGTTGCGGGCGTGGCTGGAGAAGATGGATCCGGAGGATTTCGGGAAGTTCCAGCCGTGAGAGTCGATTCGTGCCGCGCATGGCACGCCTCGAGAGGGATCCCCCAGCGCAGCCGCCTGACGGGATCCCTTCTTGCGTTGGGCTGCGCCGTCGTCGCAGTCGCTGGCTGTCTCAGGCCGGCACCGCTCCACGCGCAATCCCGCGTGATCGCGGCGGGACGGGTGATGCAGGTGCAGCAGCACGACACCGTCGGCCGTGCCGGCGCCAAGGTGGTGCTGCACCGGGTCGGCCGCCAGATGCAGGGGCCGATCGACTCGACCACGGCCGGCCCCGACGGCAGCTTCCGGTTCCGCTTCGTCCCGGACACCGGCTCGGTCTATCTGCTGAGCTCCGGCTTCGCCGGCATCGAGTACTTCTCCACTCCGGTGCACACCGATCCCGCCCAGCCCGACACGGGGCTGATCCTGTTCGTCTCCGACACCTCCTCGCACGCGCCGATCCGGGTGGCCTCGCGGCACCTGGTGATCAGCAAGCCGGGCAACGACGGGACCCGCGCCGTGCTCGAGATCGTGGTGCTGGAGAACGATGGACCGTCCACCCGGGTCGCAGCCGACAGCTTCTCGCCGGCCTGGAGCATGCGGGTGCCCAAGGGGGCACTCGGCTTCCAGGTGGGCCAGGGCGACGTCGGTCCCGACGGATTGCTGCTTCGGGGGGACAGCGTGGTGCTGCTGTCGCCCGTCGCGCCGGGACAGAAGCAGCTGCTGTACACCTACTCGCTGCCGGCGTCGCCCGGGCGGGTACAACTGCCGGTGAGCGATTCGATCGTCGTCGTGAATGTGCTGCTCGAGGAGTTCGACCGGCACGTCACCGGCGGGGCGATCGCCAAGGCCGACAGCCAGACCATCGAGGGCCGGCATTTCCAGCAGTGGGCCGGCCCGGTGCCCGCCGGCGCCGTCATCGGCATCGATTTCCCCGGGAATGCCACCGGCTGGGTGCTGCCGATGCTGGTGAGCGCGGTGGCCTTGAGCCTCGGCCTCGTCGCCATGCGCGCGCTGCGGCGGCCGCCGGTTCGCGCCACCGGCAAGGCCGCCGGGCCGGCGCTGGAACAGCTGGCGCAGCTCGACACGCGCTACGCCGGGAGGCAGGATGAGGTACCCGCGGAGGAATGGGCGGCCTACCAGGCCGACCGCGCGCGACTCAAAGAGCAGCTCGCCGCGGAGCTTGCCGGGAAGCGCGCGCTGTCTTAGGTTAGCGCGTCGTCAGCAACTCAACACGCGAGACGGGACGCTCGGAAGCCGGTGCAATACCGGCGCGGCCCCGCCACTGTAACGGGCAGAATTCACCCCGCTCAAGCACGCCACTGGGAAACCGGGAAGGCGAGCGGGGAGCCCGAAGCCAGGAGACCTCTCGTCTCGCGCCACCACGAACACCCTCGGGGGAGGGCTCGGTGGCGACTCCAGCCGTCGCGCTTCGGCTTCTGTCCGCCTGTCTCCGCTGCCCCTGGGACAGGCGATTTCTATTCGCCATCCCTGGTGCGCTGCTCATCGCCTGCCGGCCCGCGGCCTCGCCGCGGCACGGGCCGGTGCTGGTCGATGACGTCGGCGACACCGTGCGTCTCGCGGCCACCGCGGCGCGGGTCGTTTCGCTGAGTCCCGCCACTACCGAGCTGCTCTTCGCCATGGGTGCCGGCGACCAGCTCGTCGGACGCACCCGCTGGTGCGACTGGCCGCCGGCGGCGCTCGCGGTCCCCAGCGTGGGCGACGGCATCCCGCCGAACATCGAGGCGGTGCTGGCCCGCCATCCCGACCTGGTCCTGCTCTACCGCTCGCCTCAGAACGCCGAGCCGATGCGCCAGCTGCGCGCCGCGGGCATCGCCGCCGCCGAGCTCACGACGGATCACCTCGGCGATGTTTCCCGGCTGGCCCGCCTCCTCGGTCCCGTGCTGGGACGCGCGCGCGAGGCCGATTCGCTCGCCGCGGCGTTCGACAGCGCCATGGCCGCGCTCGCCCGCGACACGCTGGTTCAGAGCGCCACGCCGCCGAGCGTGCTGCTCCTCGCCTGGGATCAGCCGCCCATTGCGATCGGGGCGGGGAGCTTCCAGAGCGAGATCCTCGCCCTGGCCGGTGGCCGCAATCTCTTCGCCGACATCGCCGCGCCGTCCGCCCCGGTCAGCATCGAGGCGATCGCCTCCCGGAATCCCGCGCTCATCCTGGTGAGTGACAGCGGCACGCCCAAGTTCGCGGGTCGTCCCGAATGGCGGGCCATCGAGGCGGTGCGCCGGGGGCGGATCGTGCATCTGACGACGCCGGCGTTCGGCCGGCCGAGCCCGAGGGCGCCCGCGGTGATCGCCGAGCTCCGTCAGGCGCTCGAGGCCGCGCCGCGATGAACCGCAATCGCTGGCCCTGGCTCCTCGGCGCCGCCTTCTTGGCCCTCGTCGCCGGCCTGGGCCTCGGCGCGGTGCGGCTCTCGCCCGCCGCAGTGTTCGCGGGCCTGGTGGATGCGGCATCGCCGGGGAGCGTCATCGTGCGCGAGTTGCGCCTGCCGCGGGTGCTCCTCGGATTCCTGGTCGGCGGGAGCCTCGCGGTGTGCGGGGCGGTGCTGCAGGCGCTCATCCAGAATCCGCTGGCCGACCCCTACCTGCTGGGGATTTCGGGCGGCGCCGCGATCGCCGCGGTGCTGGTCATCGCCCTGGGGATGGGCGGGGCCTGGGGCCTGCCGCTGGCGGCATTCGCCGGGGCGATGATCGCGCTGGCCCTGGTGTACCGGCTGAGTCTGGTGCGGGGGCGGCGGCTGGATGCCCACATCCTGCTGCTCGCCGGCGTGGTCGTCAGCGCCTTCACCAGCGCGCTGGTCGGCGCGATCCTCACCCTCTCCGAGGCGGGGCAGCTCCGCAACGCCATGCTGTGGATGCTCGGGGGCCTGAGTGCGGCCTCGTGGCAGGCGGTCGGCATCTTCGCCGCCTACAGCCTACTGCCCCTCGCCGTCCTCCTCTGGCACGCGCGCTGGTTCGACCTGCTCGCCCTCGGCGACGACTCCGCGCGGCATCTCGGCGTCGATCCTCATCGGCTGCGGCGCACCGCCTACCTCGCGACCGGCTGTCTCACGGCCGCCGCGGTGGCCACCTGCGGAATGATCGGGTTCGTCGGGCTGGTGGTGCCCCACGCGATCCGCCGGCTGTGGGGCCCGCTGCACGCGGCGCTCCTGCCCGCCGCCTTTCTGCTGGGGGGCACTTTCCTGGTGCTGGCAGATGCGCTCGCCCGCTCGGTCGCTCCGCCGATCGAACTGCCGGTGGGCATCGTCACCGCCCTGGTCGGCGTTCCGCTGTTCGCCGTCCTTCTGCGCCGGAACATCGCATGATCGTCCAGGCGACCGGAGTGACCGTGCGGTATCCCGGCGCACCCGGAAGCGCCGCTCGAGATGGTGAGCCTCGGCTTGGCCGCAGGAGAGCTGGTGGCGCTGGTGGGGCCCAACGGCAGCGGCAAGACCACTCTGCTCCGGGCTCTGCTCGGCACCGTGCCGCTGGCCGCCGGGACGGTGACGCTGCTCGACCGGCCGCTGGCCTCGTGGCGGCCGCAGGAACTCGCCCAGGTGGTCGGCGTGGTGACCCAGCGTGAGGAGAGTCTCTTTCCTCTCACGGTGCAGGAAACGGTCGGGCTCGGCCGCTACGCCCGGCTGGGCCCGGTGGCCGCCCCCGGCGAAGCCGATCGGCGAGTGGTGGCCGAGGCGATGCGGCGGGCGGATGTCTCCGCCCTGGCCGATCGGCGCACCGATACGCTCTCCGGCGGCGAATGGCAGCGGGTGCGCATCGCCCGCGCGCTGGCCCAGGAACCGCGCCTGCTGGTACTCGACGAGCCAACCGCCTCGCTGGACATCCGGCATGAGATGGAAGTGTTCGAGCTGGCGCGCGGACTCGCGGGGCAGGGGATCGCCACGCTGCTGGTCACCCACCATCTCAATCTCGCCGCGCGCTACGCCGATCGCCTGATCCTGCTGCACCAGGGGGCGTGCGTGGTCGACGGCACGCCGGCCGAGGTGCTGCGGACGCGAACATGTCACCCGGGTCTTCGAATGGCCCGTCGCCATCACCACCTGGTGCGACGGTGCCCCCCAGATCGTCCCCCTCAAGCCCGGCGAACAGCCGGCTTCCTGAAAGGCATTCCGTGCGTACGCTTCGACTCCTCCCGCTCCTCCTCGCCGCCATCACGGTACCGCTCGCCGCGCAGCGCGCGGTCACGGACACCGTACCCCTGCTCGACGAAATCGTCGTCACGGCCGATCGTGCGCCGATGACCGTCAGCAGGAGCATCGCCTCCACGACGGTGATCAGTGGCGACGAACTGCGCCAGCGCGGCGTCTACTTCCTCGATGATGCGCTCCGCGCGGTGCCCGGTGCGGCGGTCGTGCCGACCGGTTCGTACGGCGGCGCGACCTCGCTCTTCCTCCGGGGAGGACAGAGCAGCTACGTGAAGGTTCTGGTGGACGGCGTCCCGCAGAACCAGAGCGGCGGATTCTTCGACTTCGCCTCGCTGACCACCGACAACATCGACCGCATCGAGGTGGTGCGAGGGCCGACCTCCGTTCTCTACGGCACCGATGCGGTCACCGGGGTGGTACAGATCTTCACCCGGCGTGGCGCCGGACCGCTCGCGGCGGACGTCACGGCGCGGGCCGGCAGCTTCGGGAGCTACAGCGGGGACGTCGGGCTTCACGGGGCCACCGACCAGTTGAGCTACAGCGCCTCGCTCGGTCGCTTCGTCACCGACGGCATCTACCGCTTCAACAGCGGCTATGCCAATACCCTGGCGAGTGGCGCGCTGACCGTGCATCCCGACGACCGCACCGAGCTGACTCTGGCAGCGCGCAGCGGAGAGAGCGACACTCACTTCCCGACCGGGAGCGACGGCGTCCCGGTGGACAGCAACCAGCATGCGGTCCACAACGGGACCACGCTGAGTCTCGACGGCGGTCGGCGCTTCGGCGAGCGTGCCGAAGTCCGGGTGCTGCTCGGTTCGTTCTCGGAGACGACGACCGACGACAACCGGCCCGACAGCCCCGGCGATACTCTGGGCTTCTACAGCTCGCAGGACCAGTCACGGCTTCAGCGCCGCTCGGCCGACCTCCGCGGCATCCTGCAGCCCATGGCTGGGCTCCGGGTCACCCTGGGCGGCACGGTGGAGTTCGAGGAACTCCGGCAGCTCAGCCGCTCGGAGTTCAACTTCGGCGGCGGCCCCACGGTGAGCGCAGATCCGCTCTTCTCCGCCACCAGGCGCAACGTGGGTGTCTACGGTCAGGGAATCATCGACCTCACCACCCGGGTGCTGCTGAATCTGGGCGCCCGCCTCGATGACAATCAGAACTTCGGCACCCATGGCACCCTGCGGGCGGGTACGGTGGTCGTGCTCGGCCACGGATTCCGGGCTCGCGGTTCCATCGGCACCGCGTTCAAGGAACCGTCACTGCGGGAGAACTTCATCAGCAGCATCGGGGAGGTTGGCGACCCGAACCTGAAGCCGGAGCAATCCACCAGCTGGGAGGCGGGGCTGGAACAGAACCTGGCAGGCGGTGGCGCGACGTTCGCCGCGGTGTGGTTCGATCAGCGCTTCCGCGACCTGATCCAGTACGATGGCGGGGTGGCGCCGGGAGCCCGAACTACCGGAACATCGCGCGGGCGAGCAGTCAAGGCCTTGAGCTCTCCGCGAACGCCCGCCCGCTGTCGGCGGTGACGGTCGGGGTGTCCTACACCTTCCTCAAGACCCGTGTCGACGATCCCGGGGTCAGTCTCACGCCGGGAGGAGTGTTCGAGAACGGCCGGAGCCTGATCCGGCGGCCGAAGCACAGTCTGCGCATCGATGGTCGCGCCCGGCTCGCAGGTCGGCTTTCGATGGGCGGCGCCGTGACCTACGTCGGCAAACGGGACGATGTGGCGTTCTCGAGCGTCACCTTCACCTCGTTCCGCACCAGCCTGCCGGCATACACTCTGGTGGACGCGGACCTGGCCTTCGACCTTACCCGGTCAGGGGCGGGCCGCGTCGGTCTCACCGCGACGCTCAAGGCCGAGAACCTCTTCGACGCGAGCTATCAGACCGTGGTCGGATTCGGTGGCCGCTCGCGCGGCCTGTTCGGCGGCGCGCGGGTGACCTTCTGATTGAGTACCCCGTCTGTCCTGCATCCATGAGGGTGTCGGCCGGACCCCGGTCGCGCCACGGCCGGGACCTTTACATCTTTCATGGCATGACTCCCCGCCGTCTCTTCCTTGCCGGATCGCTGGCCGCTGCCCTGGTCCTGGCCTGCGCCCGCGCCCAGGAGCCACTGCCGCCCGCGGAGGAGGTCCTGCTGGTGGTCGACAGTCTCGCGCCGGCGCTCGAGGTGATTCCGGTCGACGCGCTCGCCGCGGGTGATACCATCCCACTGGCGGGGGCCGGCGCATCTCCGAGCGGCGTAAGTGCACGTGACGGCGTGGCGCTGGTGCCGCTCGGTGCCGGCGACGCCGTCGCCGTGGTGGATCTGCAGAACCGGGTCGTGCTGCAGACCATCCCGCTTGCCGCCAATTCGGGCGCCACCGGGTCGGCCATCGTGGATGATTCGATCGCCTACGTCGCCAATCCGGGACTCAACTCCATCACCCGGGTCAACTACCTCACCGGCGATACCAGCAGCCTCGCGGTCGGCGTGCACCCGCAGGCGGTGGTCTACACCCGCGGGCGAATCTTTGTCCTGAATGGCAACCTCCCCGCCTCCGTTCCTCCCGGCCCGAGCTGGATCAGCGTGGTGGATCCCGCGACCAACCGACCCGCCACCGGCATCGATTCGATCCCCATGCCGGGACCGGGTAATGCCCTGTCGGGCGACGTGGCGCAGGACGGGGTGCTCTACGTGATGAACGCCGGCCCGCGCGACGGCTTCACCGAAGGTCGGCTGACCCTGATCGATCCGGTCGGCCGCAGCGAGCTGGGCAACTTCATCGGCTTCGGGAACGCGCCCGGACCGGTGGCGACCAACGGCACCGATCGGCTGTACGTGAGCTCCTACACCGAGGGGCTGATGGTCTTCGACCTGCTCAATCGCCGGGTGTCACGCGGGGCGGGGAATGGCATCCCGATTCCCGGCAACGCCGCCGTCGCGGTGGACAGCCGCGATCGGGTCTACGCCGTCGAGGCGGGCGCCTGCAGCGGGGCGGCGCGGGGCAGGGTGCATGTCCTGCGGCGCAACCTGAGCGAGGCGCGGGTGATCGACACCGGCGCCTGCCCGGTCGGGGCGATCGTCACCGAGGTCCCTCCCCTCACGCCCTGACCCGCCGCGCTTCCTGCGGGTACCCATGCCACTCATCTCGACGCCGGCGATCATCCTCTCTGCCATGCGCTACGGGGAGACGTCGAGGATTGTCCGGCTCGCGACCCGCGACCATGGGGTGCAGAGCGCCATCGCCAAGGGCGCCTCACGTCCCCGCAGCCGCTTCGGGGCGGGCCTGCAGGTGCTCAGCGCCGGGCAGGCACACCTGCTGCTGTCGGAGCGGAGCGACCTGCACACCCTGACCGCCTTCGATCTCACCAGCCTGCCGGTCCGGCTGACGGCCGATGTCGGCCGGTACGCGACGGCGACCGCGGCGGCCGAAGTCGTGCTGCGGGTTGGCCCGGCGGAGCCGCACCCGGAGGCCTACGACGCGCTGCTCCAGGGGCTGACGGAACTCGAATCTGCCGGACCGGCCGAGCTGCAGGCGGTGAGCCTCCGGGCGCTGTGGCGACTGGTCGCCGCGCTGGGCTTCGCCCCCGCGCTCGACCGGTGTGCCCGCGACGGCCGCCCGCTGCCCGATCCGGGGGCCGTCGCCTTCAGTCCCCCCGATGGAGGCGCGCTCTGCACCCTCTGCGCGCGGACCACCGAGACCTCGGTGCTGCCGCCCGATGCCCGCGCGGCCCTCGGTCGGCTGGTCTCGGGCTCGGGGCTGCCCCCACTCGACGACCGGAACGCCGCCGCGCACCGGAGATTGCTCGCCCGCTACATCCGCTTCCACATGGCCGAGGGTGCCGCGCTCCCCGCGCTGGAGTTCTGGCTGGGGCAGGCGTGGGTGGCGGCATGATCATCGGAACGGCAGGACACATCGACCACGGCAAATCGGCGCTGGTCGAGGCGCTGACCGGCCAGCGCATGGATCCGCTGGAGGAGGAGCGCCGCCGGGGGATCACTCTGGATCTCCACTTCGCGTCGTTCGCCCTGCCCGATGGCAGGCTCGCGGGCGTGATCGATGTGCCTGGCCACGAAGATCTGATCCGCACCATGGTCGCAGGGGCCGCGGGGCTCGACCTGCTGCTGCTGGTGGTCGCGGCTGACGAAGGAATCATGCCTCAGACCCGGGAGCACCTCGCGGTGGTCGAGCAGCTCCGGGTGCCGATCGGCATCCCGGTAATCACCAAGGCCGACCTGGTGGAGCCGGAGTGGCTCGCCATGGTTGAGGCCGAGGTCGCGCAGTGGCTGGCCCGGAGTCCGGTGCGGTTCACCCCGCCAGTTGCCACCTCGGCGCGAAGCGGTGCCGGCATCGAGGCGCTCCGTCTGGCGATTCACCGGCTGGCGCTGACGGTCCATCCCGGCGGGGCGCCTGACGATCTCGCGCGGCTGCCGATCGATCGGGCGTTCTCGTTGCCCGGGGCAGGCACGGTGGTCACCGGCACCGCCTGGTCGGGCAGCTTTGCCCTTGACGACGCCGTGCGCCTGCTCCCTGCCGGCCTCGAGGGACGGATCCGTTCGCTGGAGCGGCATGGCGCCAGGCTGGCCCGCTCCACCCCGCGCGACCGCATCGCCGTGGGTCTCGCCGGTGTGGACCGGGAGCGCGCCGAGCGCGGGCAGGTGCTGGTTCACCGCGACGCGCCCTGGGAGGTCACCCGGGTACTCGACGTGTCCCTGGAGTTGCTCCCAGCTGCGCCACGCCCGCTGGTGCACCAGAGCAGAGTGCGGATTCACCTGGGGACTCTCGAAGTACTTGCCAGGGTGCAGCTGCGTTCACCGCTCACTCCCGGAAGCACCGGGCAGGTCCGCCTGGTGCTGGAGGAGCCCACCGTCGCTCGCGGCGGCGATCGGCTGGTGGTGCGGAGCTACAGTCCGGTGTCGGTGATCGGCGGCGGACGCGTCGTCGACCCCAGTCCGCCGGCGGGCAAGGCCGCATGGCCGGAGGAGCTGGCCAGTGAGTCGGCGCCCGACCGGCTGCGCGCACTCGTCGCTCGCCGGCCGCGCGGGACGCGGATGGACCAGCTTCCACTGCTGCTGGGGATCCCTCCCGCCCTCGTTGCGTCGTTGGTGTCTGGGCTCGGCCTCGTCACGATGGGGGACGTGGTGGTGGCTGCCGGGCTGGTAGCAGAGGCGGGGCACGCCGCCGTCGGGATGGTGGTGGACTGGCAGCGTGCCCACCCCACCGACCCCGGTATTCCTTCCGAGACGCTGCGCCAGGGGCTGGCTCGCCGCGGGCCTGCTGCGGAGGCGGCGCTCGCTCGGCTGCTGAAGGCAGGCACGCTGGTGGCCGAGGGCGCCACTATTCGCGAGGCCAGCTTCCGGCCCTCGGCCAGCGGTGGGGAGGCCATGCTGGACCGGTTGGTAGCCGCCGTCGAAGCGGCGGGTCTCAGTCCCCCGACCGTCGCGGAGCTGGAGGCGGACCTTCGCTTGCGGGCCGTCGCCGATGCGCTGCGCCTCGCGAGCCGCCACGGCCGGGTGACTGCCATCGAGCGAGACCGCTACGCTGGACGCGAAGCGCTCCGCCGCTTCTCGGCCATCCTCGCGGAGGTGGGGGCCGCCGGCCCGATCACCCCGGGGGCGATACGGGAGGCGACCGGGCTGTCGCGGAAGTTCGTGATTCCACTCCTCGAATGGGCCGACGGCTGCGGACTGACGATTCGCCGGGGTGACGCCCGGGTGCCCGGACCAAAGCTGGTTACCGGCCTGTAACATCTCGGCGGCTGCTGCGTAGTTTCTCCGGGACCATGAAGGGTTCCCAATGATGAAGGTTCGGGGAGGGCGATCCGAAAGGGCCGTTCCTCCCCGCATCATTGGACGCCCGGCGCACTTGCTTGCGCTCCCCGGCGGCCGCAACGATCTTGGCAGTTCACTTCAGGAGGTACGGCTACCGAACAACGAATGTCCGGAGAGGAGAAACCCATGGTCGGAAGTCGCTGGCCGGGGTGGGTCCTCGCGCTGCTTCTGGGCTTCATCGGGACCGCCTCCGCGCAGGAGCGGCCGCCGCCGAAGGTGGAACTGCGGGAGAACTACCCCAATCCCTTCTTCCCGTCGACGACGATTCCATTCGTCCTCAACCCTGAACTCTGTGAGCGAGGCCATCAGCCCCTGGTCAGTCTGAAGATCTACAACATTCTCGTGCAGGCTGTCGCGGTGCCGATCCTTCTGAATTCCAACGGCGAGCGACTCGACGGGCTCCGGCTGCGATGCGGCGCCTATGAAGCGTACTGGGACGGCAAGCTCCAGAATGGCGGCGGCCGGGATCTCACCCCGGGCGTGTATTACGCTCAACTCGCGGTGGATGGCGAGCGCTACACGCTGAAGATGATCGCCCGACGATAGGGGCGAGTTCGTACAAATCGAGGGATCCGGCGAGCAACAGGCTACGCCGGGTCCCTCGGTCGCTGTCCGTCCGCTCCGTGACATCGACGGCATCCGACCTGCCTCGCTGGCAGTATTTCACGGCCTGCCCCTTGCTTTCCCTCCTGCCGAAGGGCATCACACACCGTCGCCGGTCCCGGACGCTTACCAGCGTGCGGACGGCCGTGTATTGTCGAAGAAACGAGTCGAGAATTCCATGATCCGGCCTGAACGATTGACCATCAAGGCGCAGGAAGCCTTTCGCGATGCGGGCGCCGAGGCGGCTCGGCGCGGCAACCCCGTCGTGAATGACAGCCACCTCTTTGCGACATTGCTGGGGCAGGAGGAAGGGGTGGTCCGTCCGCTGCTTCAGAAGGCCGGGCTCAACGTCACGGCCCTCGCCGCGGAGACGGCCCGGGAGCTCGATCGCCTCCCCAGGCAGGAGGGGGGCGGCGAGCCGACGCTCGCCCGGGAGCTGCACAAGGTGTTCGACCGCGCCGAGGCAGAGGCCAAGTCGCTGGGCGACAGTTATGTCTCGACGGAGCACCTGCTGGTCGGTCTGGTCGAGGAGAAGGGGACCACCGCCCGACAGCTCCTGAGCGCCCACAACGTCGGCCTGGATCAGCTCCGGGCCGCGCTCAAGGATGTCCGAGGCTCGCACAGGGTGACCGGCGACTCGCCGGAAGGGCAGTATCAGGCGCTGGAGCGGTATACCCGCAACCTCACCGACCAGGCGCGGAAGGGAAAGCTCGATCCGGTCATCGGTCGCGACGAGGAAGTCCGCCGGGTGATGCAGGTCCTGTCACGCCGGACCAAGAACAACCCGGTGCTGATCGGCGAGCCCGGCGTTGGCAAGACGGCGATCGTCGAAGGCCTGGCCCAGCGAATCGTGAACGGGGACGTCCCCGAATCGCTGCGCAACCGGGATATTGTGGCCCTCGACATCGGCCTCCTGCTGGCCGGCGCCAAGTACCGCGGTGAATTCGAGGAGCGGCTCAAGGCAGTGGTGAAGGAGCTCACCGAGGCCGAGGGTCGCTACGTGGTGTTCATCGACGAGCTGCACACCATCGTCGGGGCCGGCGCCGCCGAAGGAGCGGTGGATGCGAGCAACATGCTGAAGCCGGCGCTGGCGCGCGGCGAGCTGCATGTGGTCGGCGCCACCACGCTCGATGAGTATCGCAAGCACATCGAGAAGGATGCCGCGCTGGAGCGGCGCTTTCAGCCGGTCATGGTGGGCGAGCCGAGCGTCACCGACACGATCGCGATTCTCCGCGGACTCAAGGAGAAGTACGAGGTGCACCACGGCATCCGGATCACCGACAACGCGCTGGTCGCGGCTGCAACGCTCTCCGACCGGTACATCGGCGACCGCTTCCTGCCCGACAAGGCGATCGATCTCGTCGACGAGGCGGCCAGCCGGCTGCGCATCGAAATCGACAGCCTGCCGCAGGAGATCGACGAGGTCGAGCGGAAGATCGTGCAACTCGAGATCGAACGGCAGGCGCTGCTCAAGGAGAAGGACAAGGCCGGAAAGGAGCGGCGCTCGGCGCTCGAGCAGGAGATGGCCCAGCTCAAGGAAGAGTCGGGCTCGATGAAGGCGCAGTGGCAGGCGGAGAAGGTGGCAATCACCGAGATCCAGAAGAAGCGCTCGGAGGTCGAGGGGCTGCGGACCGAAATGGACCTGGCGACCCGCCGGGGCGACCTGCAGAAGGCCGCCGAGCTGCAGTACGGGCGCATCCCGAAGCTGGAGCGGGAGATCGCCGAGAACGAGAAGCGGCTGGCCCAGATCCAGGCGACGGCCAAGTACCTGAAGGAGGAGGTCGACGCCGAGGACATCGCCGAGGTGGTGGCCAAGTGGACCGGCGTGCCGGTGTCCAAGATGCTCGAGTCCGACCGGGAGCGGCTCACTCGGCTGGAGACGGAGCTGGGCCGGCGGGTGATCGGACAGCAGCCGGCGGTGGAGGCGGTCTCCAACGCGGTACGGCGGAGCCGGGCCGGCTTGAGCGATCCCCATCGCCCGACGGGCTCGTTCATCTTCCTTGGCCCGACTGGTGTGGGCAAGACCGAGACGGCGCGCGCGCTGGCGGAGTTCCTCTTCGACGACGAGCGGGCCATGGTCCGCCTCGACATGTCGGAGTACATGGAGAAGCACTCCGTGTCCCGGATGATCGGCGCGCCGCCGGGGTACGTGGGCTATGACGAGGGCGGTCAGCTGACCGAGGCGGTGCGCCGCCGTCCCTACAGCGTGGTGCTGTTCGACGAGGTGGAGAAGGCCCACCCCGATGTCTTCAACGTGCTGCTGCAGATCCTCGACGACGGCCGCCTGACCGACAGCCAGGGCCGGGTGGTGGACTTCCGGAACACGGTCATCATCATGACCTCCAACATCGGGAGTCAACTCATTCTCGAGGCCGGGGAGCAGGACAGCACGGGTTGGGCAATGGTGGAGGCGCAGGTCCGGGATCAGTTGCGGCACCACTTCCGGCCCGAGTTCCTGAATCGGGTCGATGACATCATCGTCTTCCGGCAGCTCGGACGGGCCGACCTGGCGCAGATCGTGACCCTGCAGCTCGATCGACTGACCCGGATGCTGGCCGAGCGCCACCTCACGCTTAAGGTGACACCGGAGGCGCGGGACCTCCTCGCCGATGAGGGCTACGACCCGGTATTCGGGGCGCGGCCGCTCAAGCGGGTCATCCAGCGGCGGCTGCAGAATCCGATCGCGATGGAGCTGCTGCAGGGCAAGTTCGCGGACGGAGACACGATCGAAGTCCGCCGCGACGGCGACGGACTCAGCTTCGCGCGGCCCGCTTGATGGCGATGCCGCCGTCGCCCGAAGATCTGGAGGGGATGCAGGTCGCGCTGACGCTCGCCCGCGCGGCCGCGCGCGCGGGGGAGGTGCCGGTGGGCGCGGTGGTGCGGCAGGGGGGCCGCCAGCTGGGCCAGGGCTACAACGAGACGGTCGTAAGGCAGGATCCGATGGCCCACGCCGAGTTTCTCGCGCTGCAACGCGCGCTCATTGCGGCGGGCACCGACCGGCTCCCCGATGCCACGCTGTACGTGACGCTGGAGCCGTGCGCCCAATGCGCGGGCGCGATCGTGCTGGCCAAGGTGGGGCGGGTGGTCTTCGGCGCCTGGGACGAAAAGGCGGGGATGGCCGGTTCGCTTGGTGACCTGTTAAGACACCCGCGGCTCAATCATCGTGCCGAGGTGATCGGCGGGGTGCTGGCGGAGGAGTGCGGGCGGCTGCTGCGGGAGTTCTTCGTGAACCGCCGGTAGCAGCCATTGGTACGCGCAACGCGAGAACGGGCCGCCCAGGTGGGTGGCCCGTTCGTGCTCGCCCTGCGGCGATCGCAGGGTCACAGCGTCGCGAGGTCGATGACGAACCGGTATTTGACATCGCCCTTGAGCATCCGCTCGTAGGCCTCGTTGATCGCCTTCATCGGGATGATTTCGATGTCCGAGACGATGCCCCTGGTGGCGCAGTAGTCGAGCATTTCCTGGGTCTCGCGGATGCCGCCGATCAGCGATCCCGCCAGCGAGCGGCGCCCCGCGATCAGTGAAGAGGCGGGCACCATGAGCGGCTTCTCCGGGGCGCCGACCAGGGTGAGGGTAGCGCCCCGCTTGAGCATGCCGACAAACTGGTTCACGTCGTGCAGAGCGGAGACGGTATCGAGGATGAAGTCGAAACTCCCCGCGTGCGCCTGCATCGCCTTCGGGTCGTTGGACATCACGACCTCGTTCGCGCCGAGGCGCGTGGCGTCGGCGATCTTGCTCTTCGAGGTGGTGAACTGCACTACCCGGGCGCCGAATGCGTGGGCAAACTTGAGCGCCATGTGGCCGAGGCCACCCAGGCCGACCACACCGACCTTGGCGCCCGGTCCGACGTTCCAGCGCCGCAACGGGGAGTAGGTAGTGATGCCGGCGCAGACCAGGGGGGCGACCGCGGCCAGGTCGAGCTTCGAGGAGACCTTCAGCACGAAGTCCTGGTCCACCACGATGTTGTTCGAATAGCCGCCGTAGCTGACGCCGCCGCTCGCGTCCCTGCTGTTGTAGGTGAAGGTCGCTCCGGGCTCGCAATACTGCTCCTCGTCATCCCGGCAGCTCAAGCAGGTGCGGCAGGAGTCGACCATGCAGCCGACGGCCGCGCGATCGCCCTGCTTGAACCTGGTCACCGCGCCGCCGACGGCCGTGACCGTCCCCACGATCTCGTGGCCCGGCACCATGGGGAAGATGGCTCCGCCCCATTCGTCCCGGACCTGGTGGAGGTCGCTGTGGCAGACGCCACAGAATTTTATGTCGAGCTGCACATCGGAGGGGCCGGGATCGCGACGGACGAAACTGAATGGGCCTAGCGGGGCCTTGGCCTGGCTGGCCGCATAACCGCGTGATTGGGGCATGGAACTGTTCCTTGGAGATGGCAGCGGCCGACCCGCTGAGGGGCTCGGGCGTTGGATGCCGGTAATCGTCGAGGCCTTGTTCCCTCGGATGGCAAGATAGTGGCGAATGCCCCGCGGGCGGGGTGCGGGCGCGTCCGACGGGATCGGACCGCCAGCAGAGCGCCGCTTGGCTGGGGGAGCGCCGCTGATTACCTTTTCGCCCCGCATTCGCCGGCGCCCGTTCGGAGGGCCGGGGTGGCGGGGTCATGCCGTAACTCGTGGTGCGACAACAGGGACAGGTGTCCGAGTGGCTGAAGGAGCCGGTCTCGAAAACCGGTAAACCGGCAACGGTTTCGAGGGTTCGAATCCCTCCCTGTCCGTGAAGACAATCGCAGGGGCGCCCTCCGGGCGCGCCCCTGTCTTGTTTTTCGTCCACCTGCCGATATTGTCAGGCATGGGGTCACTGCGACTATGACGACGCCTGCAACGGACCAACTCGCGGGCTCGGTGCTGGGGCTCGCTCTGGGCGATGCGCTCGGGCGCGCCGGTCGAGGCGTACCCGCCGGCGGATGCCCGGAGCTACGTCGAGTCGGTGCTGCGCTCCGAGGGTCGGCCGCCGCGCGGGCGAGGCTCCATGCCGTTCGGCCAGGTGACCGACGATACCCAGCTCATGCGGGAGCTGCTGCTCAGCATCGTCGAGGCCGGGCAATTCGACCCGGCGCGATTCGCGACCAGGCTGCTGAACCTTGTCGCCTCCGGACGCCTGGTCGGCGGAGGACCCGCGGCCAGCGGGGCCGCGCGGCGGCTCGCCCTCGGGCTGCCGTGGCATGAGGCGGGGATGCCGGCGCCATACGCCGGGAACGGGGCGGCAATGCGCGCCGGTCCGCTCGGCGTGCTGTACGCGCATGACCTGCGTGTGCTCGCCCGCGTCGTCACGGATCAGTCGCGGGTGACCCACCAGGACACCCGATCCGCCGCCGGGGCGCTGGCGATCGCTGCCGGGGCGGCCATCGCGGCACGGCGCGAACCGATCGACGCCACCGGCTTCCTGCTCGAGGTGAGCCGGCTGGTGGAGCCGATCGACGCGGGCTTCGCCACCACGGTCCGGGATCTCACCAACTGGGTGCAGCTGCCGCCCGACGAGGCCGCCGGCTACCTCCGGGAGCAGGGGCTCGAACCGGAGGGCCGGAAGGGGTGGCATGGCATCTCATCCTTCGTGACCAGCAGCGTCTGCTGGAGCCTGTACGCCTTCCTGCAGGCACCGGCCGACTACTGGGACGCGGTGTGCATAGCGATCGCCGTCGGCGGAGACACCGATACCCTTGCGGCGATGACCGGCTCGATTGCCGGCGCACGGCTCGGCCGAGCCGGCGTGCCCGCGAGGTGGTACAGCAGGATTTCAGATGCGGGGACATGGGGGGCGGAGGAGCTGGAGGCGCTGGCGCACCGCGCGGCGGCTGCCGTGGGCGGTCCGCGATGAGACCGCCCGCCCCCTGCAGCCGGCTCGACCGGCGGAGAAGTGGCGCGGGTCCTCCTCGCTGACCACGATCAGCAGTTCCGGCGGATGCCGGAGCGCTGGTCCTAATCCTTCAGGTTCTGCCTCAGCTTCGCGACGTCCAGCATGGGAATCCCGCCCTCGGTCGGCACCAGAATCACCAGGTTGCTGCTGCCCTTCATGTCATGCAGCACTTCGAGGTACTGCTTGGTGAGCGCCTCGGCGGTCAGCGTCTGATTGAGCAGCCGCTGCTGATCGCTCTGCAGCCTGGCCACCTCGACCCGGTGCCGTTCGGTCTGGATCTGCTGCTCCTGGGCGATCTTCCCGTTGATCGCGTTGACCACCTGCTCCGGTGGTTGCAGATCGCGGAGGAAGAAGGCGGTGACCTCGGCAATGCGGAACGGCTCCCCGCCGGAACGGGGCTGGGTGATGAGCGCAGAGTCGACCAGCGACTGCATGTAGCTGGCGATCTCGGTTCGCTTGGCGATCTCATTGATGGAGAACTTCCCCATCCCGTCACGTACACCCTGGCGGATGGCGTTGAGCACGATCGAATGGATCTGTTCTTCGGTGCCGATCTCGGTGAAGATCCGCGGCGCATCCTGGGGGTTGATCTGCCAGCGGAGCCCGGCGTCCACGGTCATCCCCATCTGCTCGCTGGAGAGGGTGGCGATGGTCTCGGCGTTGTCCCCCGCACGGGGGAACTGCTCCTCGCGGGTGGAGTACCGCTCGACCGAGGACCAGGGCGAGACCAGGTGGATCCCCGGGAGCAGCGGCTGGGGGGCGACGGTCCCGAATGCGTGCTTCACTCCGACCGTCCCCGGCTCCACCACGACCACCAGCGCGGCCAGCAGGGAGAGCAGGCCCAGGGCGCTGAATACCAGGGAGAAGGCGCGCAGCAGCCCGGCGCTCTTCGCCCCCGGACCGGCGCCCGAGCGCGCCACCATCAGGAAGAAGGCGACCAGGAGGAGGAGGCTTCCGAAGATCAGCTTGCCCATGACGACCTCAAGAGGGGATTAGCGACGAAGCTACTGCGGGACGGGTATTGCCGTCAGGGTGATGCCCGGCCGCGGCCGCCAGCGCCATTGACATCGCCGGGCGCTTGAGTAAAACTGCTCCCCGCCCGATGACCGCTTTCCGCACGGTCGCCGCGCGAGGACGGGTGCTCGAGTGGTTTAAGAGGCACGCCTGGAAAGCGTGTGTACCTTGCAAGGGGTACCGAGGGTTCGAATCCCTCCCTGTCCGTGATGCAAGCAGGTGGGGGCGGCCCGGGCGGCCGCCCCACTGCATTCCGGCGGCGCGGCCCTCGCCGGAGAACCAATTTCCCCCTCCTGGCGTATCTATTCATGTCCAAACCATTGCCAGGGACTCCATGCTGATCCGCCGCCCGCCCGATATCCGGTCCTCCGAGATCACCGACGAACACCAGTATCTCAACCGGCGCGCCTTTCTCGCGGGGCTGGCCGGCGCGGGGATCCTGCTGTCGGCGGGCGAGCGGCGGGCCCTGGCGGCGAGCGTCGCCCGCGAAGGGGCCAGACGGCTCACCGGCGAGGACGACAAACTGACGCCTTACGAATCGATCACGACCTACAACAACTTCTACGAATTCGGGACCGACAAGGACGAGCCGGCGGCCAACGCCCGGAGTCTTCGGACCCGTCCCTGGAAGGTGAAGATCGACGGTGAGGTGGCCAGGCCCGCCGATTACGATCTGGACGACCTGGTGAAGCCCTACAAGCTCGAGGAACGGGTCTACCGGCACCGCTGTGTCGAGGCCTGGAGCATGGTCATCCCGTGGCAGGGCTTCCCCCTCCGCGATCTGATTGCGCGGGTCAAGCCGACCAGCCGGGCCAGGTTCGTGGAGTTCACCACCCTGTTCGATCCCCAGCAGATGCCGGGGCAGAGGAGCCGCATCCTCCCGTGGCCCTATCTGGAGGGTTTGCGGATGGATGAGGCGATGAACCCGCTCGCGATCCTGGTCACCGGCCTCTACGGCAAGACGCTGCCCAATCAGAACGGCGCGCCGCTTCGGCTGGTGACGCCGTGGAAGTACGGTTTCAAGGGGTGCAAGTCGATCGTCCGGATCCGCTTCACGGAGCAGCAGCCGATGAACACCTGGCAGCTGATCGCGCCCGATGAGTACGGCTTCTACGCCAACGTGAACCCCGCGGTAGACCATCCGCGCTGGAGCCAGGCGCGCGAGCGCCGCATCGGCGAGCTCTTCAAGCGCCCGACGCTGCCCTTCAACGGGTATGCCGAGCAGGTGGCGTCGATGTATTCGGGGATGGATCTGGTCAAGAATTACTGAGCGTGACCCGACTCCAGTTCACCACCCGGATCCTCAAGCCCGCCGGCTTCGTCGCCGCGCTGGGGCCACTGGGCTGGCTGCTGTACGCCGCCTTCGGCGGGGGGGACCTCGGCGCCGACCCGATCAAGACCATCCAGGTCACCACCGGTCTCGCGACGCTGGTACTGCTCTTGTGTGGGCTCGCGGTGACGCCGATCCGCCGCTTCCTGCACTACGGCGAGCTGATCCGGACGCGCCGCATGCTCGGGGTGTTCGCCTTCTTCTACGCTCTGCTGCACGCGGTGACCTACTTCGTCTTCGACCAGTCGCTCGATCCCGGGCTGATCTGGGCGGACACCGTGAAGCATCCGCGGATCGCGGTTGGCTTCGTGGCTTTCCTCTTCCTGATTCCGCTGGCCGCCACCTCCACCGACGGGATGATGCGCCGGCTGGGGAAGCGCTGGGGTCGGCTGCACAAGCTGGTGTACGCGGCCACCGCGCTCGGCATCCTGCACTATCTCATGGTCCAGAAGCTCGATATCAGCAAGGGGATCATCTACGCGGTGGTCTTCGCGGCCGTGATGCTGCTCCGGCTGCCGATCCTCGCGCCCCGCAGAAGCGTCCCGCCACGAACGGTGCCGACCGCCTGATCACCGCCGGAGGCCGGGAGCGCACACGGCCCATTCCCTCTCCGGCGGCGAGTCGCTAGGTTCCCCGCACCATGCCCTCCCGCTCGACCCTGCTTGACGACCGGGCGATCGCCCGCGCCCTCACCCGCATGGCTTCCGAGCTTCTGGAACGGTGCCACGGCACCACCGACGTCGTGCTGGTCGGGATTCAGCGCCGTGGGGTCGAACTGGCGCAGCGGCTGGCCGGCCTGGTCGAGGGGATGGAAGGCCGTCCGATTCCCACCGGCAAACTCGACATCACACTCTATCGCGACGACCTCCAGGCCATCGGACCCCGGCCGGTGATCGGTGAGACCCAGCTTCCGGTGGCGCTGGACGGCCGCACCGTGGTCATCGTCGACGACGTGCTCTACACCGGACGGACCATCCGCGCCGCCATGGACGAGCTCGCCGACTTCGGCCGGCCGCGGCGCATCCTGCTCTGCGTCCTCGTCGACCGGGGCGGGCGGGAACTCCCCATCCAGCCCGACATCGTCGGCCTCCGGCAGGCCACCGGCCCGCGGGAGCGGGTGGACGTCCTGGTCCACGAGCTCGACGGCCGGGACGCGGTCGAACTGGTCCGGAGTGACCCATGACGGTCCTCGCGCTGGGCAAGGACCTCGTCGGACTGGAGCACCTCAGCGCCGATCAGCTCCGGCTGATTCTCGACACTGCCGAGCACTTCAAGGAAGTGAGCGAGCGCCCGATCAAGAAGGTGCCGGCCCTGCGCGGCAAGACCATCGTCAACCTCTTCTTCGAGGCCTCGACTCGGACCCGGATCTCCTTCGAGTTCGCGGAGAAGCGGCTCTCCGCCGACACGGTGAACGTCGCCCCCACCAGCAGCTCCGTCTCCAAGGGCGAGACCCTGGTGGATACGGCGCGCAACCTCGAGGCGATGCGGATCGACATGGTGGTCATTCGCCACCACGCCTCCGGCTCGGCCGAGTTCCTGGGCAACCGGATCCGTTCCAACGTCATCAACGCGGGCGACGGCAAGCACGAACACCCCACCCAGGGACTGCTCGACATCCTCACCCTGCGCGACCGCTTCGGCGAGATCGAGGGACTCAAGGTCGCCATCTGCGGTGACGTGCTCCACAGCCGGGTGGCGCGGAGCAACATCTGGGGACTCAAGAAGCTGGGCGCCCAGGTGGCGGTGTGCGGACCGCACAGCCTGATGCCGCGCAACATCACCGAGCTGGGCGTGCAGATGATCCCGCGCATGGACGACGCGATCGCCTGGGCCGATGCCCTGAACGTGCTCCGGCTGCAGCTCGAGCGGATGACCAGTGGATTCATCCCCTCGCTCCGCGAGTACAACCGGGTCTTCGGGGTCACCCGCGAGCGGCTGGAGCGCTCCAAGAAGGACCTGGTGATCATGCACCCCGGCCCGATGAACCGCGGTGTGGAAATCGACAGCGACGTGGCCGATGGCCCCTTCAGCGTGATCCTGCCCCAGGTCACCAACGGCGTCGCGGTGCGCATGGCCGTGCTCTACCTGCTCGCCGGCGGGGCGCCGGACTGGCAGCAAACCGGAGGCAGCGAGTGACCCGCCCGATACTCATCAAGGGGGGACGGGTCATCGATCCCTCCCGCCGCACCGATGGCGTGGCCGATGTCTACCTCGCGGAGGGGCGGGTGGCATCGGTCGGGCTCAACATCGGGGGCGAGGACGGCTGCAAGGTCGTCGACGCGAGGGGGAGGGTGGTGACGCCCGGGCTGATCGACCTTCACGTCCACCTGCGCGAGCCGGGCTTCGAGGACCTCGAAACGGTGGCGACCGGCGCGATGGCTGCGGCCGCGGGCGGGTTCACCGCGGTCTGCGCCATGCCGAACACCGATCCGCCGCTGGACAACCAGGGCGCGATCGGATTCGTCATCAGTCAGGCGCAGAAGGCGGGCAAGGCGCGGGTCTATCCGATCGGTACCATCTCCCTGGGCCAGAAGGGGGAGAAGCTCTCGGAGTTCGGCGAGTTGATGAGCGCCGGCGCGGTGGCGGTGAGCGACGACGGCAAGCCGGTCATGTCGAGCCACCTGATGCGGACGGCGATGGAGTACGCCAGGACCTTCGGCATTCCGGTGGCGGATCACTGCGAGGAGATCACCCTCGCTCATGCCGGGGCGATGCACGAGGGAATCGTCGCGACCAAGCTCGGCCTCAAGGGAATACCCTCCGCGGCCGAGGAAATTCACGTCGCGCGGGACATCATCCTGTCGGAGCTCACCGGCGGCCACATTCATCTCTGCCATATGAGCACCCGGGGCTCGGTCTCGCTGATCCGGCGCGCCAAGGACATGGGGCTCAACGTGACGGCCGAAGTGACGCCCCACCATTTCACCCTGACGCACGAGGCCTGCCTCGGGTACAACACCAACGCCAAGATGAATCCGCCGCTGCGCGAGTGGGAGGATGTCGAGGCGATCCGGGGGGCGCTGGCAGACGGCACGGTGGACGTGATCGCCACCGACCACGCGCCGCACCACTATGACGCGAAGGAACGGGAGTTCGACGATGCGCCCAACGGCATCCTGGGCCTGGAGACGGCGTTCGGCCTCGCCATCACCGAGCTGGTCCGCCCGGGCATCGTCAGCCTCCCCGATCTCCTGTATCGGATGAGTACCCGCCCGGCGCAGCTCTTCAAGCTTCCGGGTGGCAGTCTTGCAGTCGGTGCTCCGGCGGACCTGGTGATCCTCGATCCCGAGGCCGAATGGACAGTGGAACCCTCCCGGTTCTACTCCAAGAGCCGGAACACCCCGTTCGCCGGCAGGAAGCTCTTCGGCAGGGCCGACCTGACGATTGTCCGGGGGCGAGTCGTCTACGACCGCGCGGGGGCCTGAGGCGGCAGCCGGCGGCCCAGGTCATCCGGCACCGCGGCAGGCGGCTGCGGCAACGGCGTCCCCCCCCGGGGGCGACTTTCCTAAAGCCACTACAGAGTTAGATTTGCACCTGCCAGTCTAGCAGGAGCGGCCGGCGGCGAAGGTCCTGCTCGCCGCGCGCGCCATCGGACGGGTGATTCATCTCACCCCGGAGCAGTATCAAGCGTTGGCACGGCCGAGAGGGAAACGCGGACATGACCAAGCCGACTCCAGAGAGCGGTAATCCCATCGAACGGTTGCTGCAGGACCGCGCCCAGTTCGTGAGCTGGCTGACTCGGCTCAACGCCACGGGCGAGGCGAGCCCCGCGGTCCCCGAGGCTGTGCGCAGCCGTGTCCGCGCCGACTACGAGCGACGGCTCGATGCGGTGCTCGCGGAGTTGCGCGGCCATACGTCGCAGCTCGAGGAGCAGGTGGGGGACCTCTCGACCCGTGCCGGGCTGCTCACGACCCGCGAGAACGAGCACAAGGAGCAGCTCGCGGAGGCGGAGGTGCGCCATCTGGTGGGGGAGTACGACGAGGGGAAGTGGGATGGGATCCGGGCCGAGTTGCTGAAGGTGGTCGCACAGATCCGTTCCGAGCTCGACCACACGACCAGCGAGATTGCTCGCCTGAACGAGGTCCTCGCGACCATCCGAGCACCGGTTCCCGCGTCCGTTACACCGGAACCCGAGCCGGAGCTCCTGATCGAGCCGGAGCCGGTGGCGCCGTCGCCCCCCCCGCCGGCAGTGTCCGCCCCGCGACCGGTGGTCACCGCGTCGGCGCCCAGGCCGGCGATGCCCGAGCCGGCGATCATCAAGCCCGAGCCGCTGACGCCTCCGTCAGCCCCGGTGGTGGAACCGGCGCGCCCGGCGGCCACCGCGGCCTCGGGGGCTACCGAGATCCCCTTCCGGGCGGTGCCCCCCCGGCCGCAGCCCAAACCACCGGCTGCACCGGCTAAGAAGGAAGACCAGCCGGGAAGGACCCTCTGGTTCCCCTCGGGGAAGCAGACAGAGCAGGGAGCCGGTGGCGGCAAACTCGACGAGTTGGCGTTCCTCAAGTCCGTGACGGGCGGCGAAGGGGGCCAGGCCCCGCAGCCGGCTCCGGCTTCCACCCCGGCTCCGAAGTCCCGGGCGAGCGGCGGGTTCACCAAGCCGGCCGAAGCGGCGCCAGCTCCGGCGCCGCCCCCCGCGGCCGAGCCCCCGGCGGCAAAGGTCCAGCCAGCCGCCGAGCCGAAGGATCGCTCGTCCGGCTCGGGGCAGAAGACGCTGAAGTGCGGTGAGTGCGGGACGCTGAACCGTCCAACGGAGTGGTACTGCGAGCGCTGCGGGGCGGAGTTGGCGGCGCTGTAGCCGACTCGGCGGTCGGTATCGAAATTGAGAGAGGGTGGGTTCCCCGTGGGGAGCCCACCCTCTTTCGCATGGCGCCAAGGGATCCTGGCGCCGAGTCGACTACTTCTTCCCGGCGACGAACTTGGCCAGCCGGCTCTTGGTCCGGTTCGCGGTGTTCTTATGGACCAGGTTCTTCCGGCCCGCGCGGTCCAGCAACTTCACCGCCTCGGAGAACGCGACCTCGGCGTCCTTGGCAGTCGCGGCGGAGCGGACCTTCTTGATGGCGGTGCGGAGCTGGCTGCGCTTGGCGCGATTGCGATCGTTGGCGGCGAGCGACTTCCGCATGGCCTTCTTGGCGGACTTGATACGGGGCACGGACAACCTCTCGTTGGAGCCTCAGAACCAGCCCGACCCGGGCCAGCGGGAAGCCGACATTCTAGACGGGAGAACACGCAAGGTCAAGCGGGGGGCGGGTTTTCATGGGGTAGAGCCCCCGTTAGATTGGGCGACCTCAATGAGTGACTTCATTCTCGCGCTGCCCATCCTGCTGTTCTCTTTCGTGGCGCACGAGTACGCCCACGCCCGGACCGCCCTCTGGCAGGGTGACGACACAGCCTATATGCTGGGTCGGGTGACGCTCAATCCGCTGCCGCACATCGACCCCTGGATGACGGTGCTGCTGCCGGCTCTGCTGTGGTTCACCACCGGCGGCGGCCTGGTCTTCGGTGGAGCCAAGCCGGTCCCCGTGGTGCCGAGGAAGTACCGCAACTACGTTCGTGGCGATCTGATCGTCTCGTCGGCCGGGGTCATCACGAACTTCGCGCTGTGCTTCGCCTGCGCCGGCCTCTTCATCGTCCTGGGACTGCTGGGTGGGGCGCTACCAGAGTGGGGAGGTGGCCTCGCGATCCTCCAGCGCATGATGCTGCTCGGCATCCGGCTCAACCTGGTGCTCTGCTTCTTCAACCTGATCCCGCTCCCGCCGCTCGACGGTTCGCACCTGCTGTACCACGTGCTGCCGCCCGCGTGGGGCACCCGCTTCCGGCAGATTGGTCAGTTCGGGTTCATCCCGCTGCTGATCCTGATCATGTTCTTCGGCCCGGTGATCGGCTTCCTGCTGACGCCGGCTACCTGGACCTTCAGCCACTTCTACGACGTGCTCCAGCGGTTCGGCCTCGGGGACGTCTGGGACTTCACCCGCGGATGACCTGGCCCGCCGCCCCGACCTCCGCACTCGGCGCCGAGCCCGGGTTCGTCGTCGAACTGGACGCGTTCAACGGCCCGCTCGACCTGCTGCTGCACCTGCTGCGGGAAGAGCAGATCGACATCGCCGACATTCCCATCGCGCGGATCGCCGACCAGTTCCTCGGCGCGATCCAGCACCTGGGGCTGAACCAGGCGGCCGACTACCTGGAGATGGCGGGCCGGCTGCTCAGGCTCAAGGCGCAGATGCTGCTGCCCCGGCGCGAGGGCGAGGAGGGCTGGGAGGATCCCCGCCACGAGCTGGTGCGCCGGCTGCTCGAGTACCAGCTGATCAAGGAAGTGGCCGGGTGGCTCGAGCGGTCGGCCGATCGCCGTGCCGACCAGCACCCCCGCGGCTATCTGCCGCCCGCCCCGGACCTGCCGCCGCCGCCGCTGACGCTCGATCTGCTCGAGCTGCTCAAGGCGGTCGAGAAGGTCATCTCGGAGATTCCGTCTCCCGTGCTGCACCGGGTGGTGGCCCGGCCCCTCGATACCGAGGGGGCCACGCGCCGGCTGGAGGCGATGCTGGAGGAGCGGGCAGAGTTCACCTGGCTCGAGGCCCTCGGGCCCCGGCCGACGATCGTCGATGTCCTGTCAACGCTGCTGGCGATCCTCGAACTGGCCAAGCGCGGGCGCGTCCGCCTGGTCCAGTCCGAGGCCTTTGCCTCGTTCGTGATCCGGCGGGAGACGCTGCCTGCGGATCCCACCGCTCCTCCTGGGGAACCTGCCGATGCCGCTGAACCCGCTCACCCAGCTGATTGAAGCCGCGCTGTTCGCGGCCAATCGCCCCATCACGATCGAGGAGCTGCAGACCCTCGAGCCGGATGCCTCGCTTGCCGACGTCCGAACCGCACTTGAGGAGCTGCGCGAGAATTATGACTTCGACGGTCATGCCGTGGAGGTGATGGAGCTGGCCGGCGGCTATCAGATCCTGACCCGGCGCGCCTTTGCGGAGGCCATCGAGCGCGCCCAGTTCGCGGTGCGCACCCCCAAGCTCACCGTGGCCGCCATGGAGACGCTGGCGGTGATCGCCTACCGGCAGCCGGTGGGGCGCGCCGAGATCGAGGAAATCCGTGGGGTCTCGGCGGGGGGCGTGCTGCGGAGCCTGCAGGAGCGGGGACTCATCGAGGTGGTGGGCCGCTCCGAGGCGATGGGCCGGCCGCTGCTCTACGGCACGGCGGCCCTGTTGCTGGAGCTGCTGGGCCTCCGGGACATCGGCGAGCTGCCGAGGACCGAGGAGTTCAGCGTGGCGCTGCACTCGCACAGGGCCGAGTCGACCGCCGATTCCGAAGAGGCAGCCGCCTCGGTCCCGGCGGAATCATGACGGAGATGCGGTTGCAGCGGGCGCTCGCGCAAGCCGGTATCGCCAGCCGACGGGCTGCCGAGGAGATGATCCTGGAGGGTCGGGTCAGGGTCGACGGCGAGGTCGCCACGCTGGGAATGAAGGTGGACCCCGACCGGCAGAAGATCACGGTGGGTGGACGAGTTGTTCACCGGGTGGCGCAGCGCTGGCTTGCCTTTCACAAGCCGATGGGGGTGGTGACCACCGCCAGCGATGAGGAGGGGCGCCGCACCGTCTTCGATTTCATCAAGGATGCGCGCGGGCTCACCTACGTCGGCCGGCTCGATGTGAACACCACCGGGCTGCTGCTGCTCACCACCGATGGCGAGGCCGTGCACCGGCTCACCCATCCGAGCTACCGGGTGCCGCGCAGCTACACGGCGCTGGTGCATGGCAAGCCGAGCCCGGAGATCGAAGCTGCGGTCAAGCAGCGGGTGGTGGTGGATGGCAAGGCCGTGGTGCCGGTTCGGGTTCGGGTTCGTCCCGGAAAGGACGGCCGGAGCATTCTTGACGTGACTCTGCATGAGGGCCGCAATCGGATCGTCCGCAACTGGTGCGAGGCGATGGGCATCAAGGTGGACAGGTTGGCGCGCATCGCCTACGGCCCGGTCCGCCTCGGTGACCTGCCGGTCGGGGCCACCCGGCCGCTCACGCCGCAGGAAGAGGCGGGGATCTACGAGGCGATCGGGCTCACTACGTCAGGCGAGGCGGTGAAGCCGGTGGCCAGGTCGGTGCGCCGGCCGCCCGCGGCAGGCAGCCAGCGGCCGGGGAGGGGGCCGGGGAAACGCCCGGCGCCGAAGAAACCCGGCGCGCGTGAGACTCGTCACACCTCGAAGAAACGGGGCTGACAAGGCGGTCGTCGCCCACTATCCTCCTCGGTGACCTGATCGTTCACCGCTCACCGCTTACGGCGCCCTCTCCATGACCGCTCGCCCGTCCGTCCCGACCCGTGCAGTGGACGCGGGTCCCATCCAGCAGGTGGTTGCCGAAGTCGGCCGCCGGATCGTGGGGCAGGAGACGATGATCGAGCGGCTGATGGTCGGCCTCCTCACTGGAGGCCACATCCTGCTCGAAGGCGTTCCGGGGCTCGCCAAGACGCTCGCGGTGCGGACCCTTGCCGAGATCGTCGAAGTCAGCTTCTCCCGCATCCAGTTCACCCCCGACTTGCTGCCCGCCGATCTCATCGGCACGATGATCTTCGATCCCCGCAATCAGGAGTTCAAGGTCAAGCAGGGACCGATCTTCGCCCAGATCGTGCTGGCGGACGAGATCAACCGCGCCCCTGCCAAGGTCCAGGCGGCGCTGCTGGAGGCGATGCAGGAGCACCAGGTGACCATCGGCGGCACCAGCTTCGCGCTGGAGGAGCCGTTCCTGGTGCTGGCGACACAGAATCCGATCGAAAACGAAGGCACCTATCCGCTCCCCGAGGCCCAGCTCGACCGGTTCATGCTGAAGGTGAAGGTGGGCTACCCCACCCGGGAACAGGAAAAGGAAGTGCTGCTGCGGCGAAGCGGCATCGCCGAAGCGCCGGTGCGCCGGCTTCTCGACCCGGTCACGATTCTGGCGCTGCGAGAGACGATCGCCGCCACCTACCTCGATCAGAAGGTGGTGGACTACATCGTCGACCTGGTCCGGGCCACCCGCGATCCCTCCGTGGTGGGTCTCTCGAATCTCAAGCCGCTGATCGCCTTTGGCGCCTCGCCACGGGCGTCGATCGCGCTGGCGCAGGCGGCCAAGGCGCACGCCTACCTGCGGGGCCGCGGCTACGTGATCCCCGAGGACGTACGCGCCATGGCGCTCGACGTGATGCGCCACCGGGTGCTGCTCACCTTCGAGGCGGAGGCCGAGGAGATCGACTCGGATCACGTCGTGACTCGAATCCTGGATGCGGTCCCGGTTCCGTGAACCGGGAGCCGAACCCCGGGTACCGGATGCCGCGGCAGGCTGAGCCGAGGTCGCCCTCCGGACTCCGGACCCGGGCATAGGTACGTCTCGCCCCATGGCCGCCATCTCTCCCGAAATCCTCAAGCAGGTCAAGGCGATCGAGCTCCGCTCCCGGGGCATCGTCTCCTCGCTCTTCGCCGGCGAGTACCGCTCGGTGTTCCGCGGGCAGGGGATGGAGTTCGCCGAGGTCCGCCAGTACGAGCATGGAGACGACTTCCGGGCCATCGACTGGAACGTCTCGGCGCGTCTCGGGCATCCCTACATCAAGACCTTCGTTGAGGAACGGGAGGTCACCCTCCTGCTGATCGTCGATCAGTCGGGCTCCACCCACTTCGGCGTGCCCCGCAGCAAGGCGGCGATCGCGATCGAGGTCGCCTCGATCCTCGCTCTCGCGGCGGCGAGCACCAACGACCGCGCGGGCGCGCTGCTCTTCTCCGACAAGGTCGAGCGGGTGATTCCTCCGGGGAAGGGCCGGCGCCACGCCCTCCGGGTAATCCGCGACCTCGTCGCCTTCCGGCCGTCGGGGAAGCGGACCAACCTCGCCGCGGCGCTCAACTACGCCACTGGCCTTCTCAAGCACCGCAGCATCGTCGTGGTCCTGTCCGACTTTCTCGCCGACGGCTGGGAGCAGCCGCTTCGCCAGCTCGCTGTGCGGCATGACGTGGTGGCGGTCGCGGTCGAGGATCCGCGGGAGACCGAGCTGCCCGATGCGGGCTGGCTCGATCTCGAGGATGCCGAGACCGGGGCACGGCGCACCGTCGACACCGGAGACCGCCACGTCCGGGGTCGGCTCCGGGCGCTGGCGGTGAAGCGGCGAGAGGAGCGGGGCCGCGCCTTCACCACGGCCGGAGTGGATCAGGTGGTGATCGCGACCCACACCGATTACGCGCCGGTGCTCCGCCGGGCGTTCGCCCAGCGGGCGAAGCGGTTGCAGCGATGATCCTCGTGCTGCTCGCGCTGCTGCAGACGCAGGGGCAGGCGCCTGGTCCCACCGTCGGCGACACTATCTGGCTGGAGCGGTCGGTGACGGTTCCCCCCGGGGCGGAGGTCCGCGCCGCGCCATGGGAGCCGGAGGGGGATATCGGACTGCTGGGCAGGCCGGTGATCCGTCGCGAGGGGGGCACAGCGACGGTCGCCTACCCGGCAGTGGCCTGGACCGCCGGCAGCCATTCCATCGCTGTGCCCGGGCCGATTCTCATCGGGCATGACGGTTCCACCGATTCCCTCCCCGCAGAAACCCGGGTCATCCAGGTGGCGAGCGTTCTGCCGGCCGGGGAAGCGCCGGAGAAGCTCGCGGTCCAGCCCCAGGCGGGCATCGTCGCCGAACGCATCACCTCGCCGTGGCCCCCCCTCGCCGCGCTGCTCGCCGCGGCGCTGCTGTATGCCCCGATCGTCTGGTTGTGGCGCCGGCGGGGTCCGGCAACCTCCGCGGCGCGGCCGGCTTCGGAGCCGGCGGCGATTCCCCTCGTCGAGTGGACCGAGGCCGGTGAGGCCCGCGCCGTTGCAGCGGTGGCGGCCCGGTCGCTGCGAGGCGCCATCACCGGGCTGCTTCCGGGGGCGGGCCCAGGTCTGGTGACCACCAGGCTGGTGCGCATCCTCGAGGAACAGCGTCCGAAGTGGCCGGCGGCGGAAATCAGCCGGGTGCTCCACGGCCTCGATGCCGCACAGTTCGCTGCCTCGGCACCGGATGAGGTCGCCTCCCTGGCGACGCGGGCGGGAGAGCTGCGACGCCAGCTCGAGGGTGCTGCATGAGCTTCGCGCGCCCGCTGCTTCTTCTCTTGCTCCTGCTCCCCGTGGGGTGGTGGTGGTGGCGGCGCGCCCGGCACTCGGCGGCCACCCCGTACAGCGACCTGCGGCTGGTGAGCCTGGTGAAAGGTTCGGAGTGGGTGGTGCGGGTGCCGGTCTGGTGCCGGCTGCTGGCATTCGCAAGCTGGATCGTCGCCTCCGCGGGCCCGCGGCTCGGGGGCTCGCAGGTCGAGGTGAAGAAAGAGGGGATCGCCATCGTCATCGCGATCGATCTCTCCAGCAGCATGCTGGCCGAGGACTTTGCGCCGTCGAACCGGATGGAAGTCGCCAAGCAGCAGGCCATCGACTTCATCAAGGGCCGGACCGCGGATCGGATCGGGGTGGTGGCGTTTGCCGGCGAGGCGATGACCCAGGTGCCGATCACGGTCGACTACCCGGTGCTCGAGAAGGCGGTCTCCGACCTCAAGATCGGCCAGCTCGAGGACGGCACGGCGATCGGCACCGGCCTCGCCACGGCGATCAACCGGCTGCGCGAGGCGCCGGGGAAATCGAAGGTCATCCTGCTGCTCACCGACGGCGAGAACAATCGGGGCACGGTGGACCCGCGTACCGCCGCCGCCGCGGCGCAGGCGCTGGGGATGAAGGTGTACACCATCGGTGTCGGCACCGAGGGGGAAGCGCCGATCCCCACCGGTCGCGGCCTTTCCGGCTTTCGGTACGAAGTGCTGCCGGTGCGGATCGACGAGCCGCTGCTGCGCGACATCGCCGCCACGACCGGCGGCCGCTACTTCCGCGCCAAGGACAGCGAGGCCCTCAGCCGGATCTTCAAGCAGATCGACGGGCTCGAGAAGACCCCGATCCACGTCACCCGTTACGTGAAGTACGACGAGATCGCCAAGCCGCTGGTGCTGGTCGGATTGCTGGCGCTGGCGCTCGAACTGCTGCTCAACGCCACCCTGGTGGTGCGGACGCCGTGAGCTTCGATTCGCCGGTTCTGCTCGCGCTCGCACCGCTCCTCGCGGCGGTGCTGGGAGCGGTGGCGCTGGTGGCCCGGCGGCGTCGCCTGGCGCGGTCCGCGGCGTGGTCGGAGGAACTCGCGCGGCATGCCCGGACGGCCGGGCGCTGGGCGCCCTTGCTGCTGGGCTTCGCCGCCCTCGCGGCGGCCATCGCACTCGCGGGACCGCGGGGCGGACGCGCCACGGTGAAGGCGCAGGTCCAAGCGCTGTCCGTTGTGTTCGCCGTGGACATCAGCCGCTCGATGCTGGCCGAGGACACCAAGCCGAGTCGCCTGCAGCGGGCAGTGCGGGAGGCGAAGCGCCTGGTCCAGGACCTGGGGGAGGACCGGCTCGGATTGGTGGCGTTCGCGGGGCGGAGCTACATCCTGAGCCCGCTCACCCTCGACGGCGGCGCGGTGACCCTCTTCCTTGATGCGCTCTCGCCCGAACTCGCCAGCCAGGGCGGTACCGGGCTCGCCTCCGTATTGAATCAGGGCGCCGATTTGCTGAACGCCTCTCGTGAGGCGGGGGACCGGGTGCTGGTGATCTTCAGCGATGGCGAGACCCACGATTCGCTCTCCGACGTGCTGGCCGCCGCGCGCGCCCTCAGGGAACAGCAGATCCGGCTGGTGCTCGTGGCGGAAGGGGGCACCAAGCCGGTCCCGATCCCGCTGCGCGACAGCACGGGCGCGCTGGTCGAGTACAAGACCGACGATGACGGCAAGCCGGTGGAGACCAGCAGGCGGGATGATGTGCTGCAGCAGGTGGCCGACGCGGCCGAAGGCGCGCTGGTGCCGGCGGAGCTTCCCGACCAGGCCGGCGCGGTGCGGGAGCTGCTCGCCGCCTTTCAGCGGGCGCCGATCTCCGCCTCGAGCACGCAGGACCTGCTGCCGCTGGTGTGGATTCCGGCGCTGCTCGCCGCGCTGCTCCTCGGGGTGCAGACCGTCACCCGCCGCACCGCCGCGCTGGTGGGGCTCGCCGGCCTGGTACTGGTGGGGCGCGCCGAGGCGCAGCGCCCGGCGCCGGGCCTGAGCGACTACGCCGCCGGTCGGGTCAAGGCCGCGGCAGCGGTGCTGACGGCGCGACTCACAACCGGTTCGTCCGATACCGCCTGGTACAACGCGGGCACCGCCCTGCTGGCGACGGGACAGAATGCCGCCGCCGCCCGGGCGCTGACCCGCGCCGCCCGCTCGCTCGATCCTGACCTCCGGTACCGCGCGCTGTACAATGCTGGGGTCGCGGCGCTCCGTGAGGCAGCGGGCGATTCGGTGCATCGGGATTCGCTGCTGAGTGACGCCTCCGACCATCTCAAGCAGGCGCTGAGCCTCGCCCCCGCGAGCGAGCGCGCCAAGTGGAACCTCGAACTCGCCCAGCGCCGCCGGACTCCTCCGCCGAGTGGAGGGGGTGGATCGCAGAAGCCGCCGCCGACGGGGGGCAGCAGCCTCCGAATCCCAAGCAGGGCGAAGCCCCACCCGGGCAGGGGGTGCCCAATCTGTCGCCATCCCAGGCGGAGCAGATCCTCAACTCCGTCTCCCGGGAGGAGCGTGACACCCGGAGCCGCCGGCTCGGCAAGGCCCGCAGCCCAGTGAGGGGAGAGAAGGACTGGTGACCGGCGCGCTGCTGTTCCTCGCACTGCTCCAGCAGACTTCGGGGCCGCAGGTCATGCTGGCGGTGGATCGCGACCGCGTCGTCCCGGGCGAGGTCATCACCCTGACCATCCGGGTCTCGAGCGGGCTGCCCGAACCGATCTCCATGATCCTGCCCTCGCTGGGCGGATTCGAGCTCGAGTCTCGCTCCGAACGCAGCGAAGTCACTACCGGCCCCGCTGCGGCGCGTACCACCACCTACGAACTCAAGCTCCGCGCCAACACCCCCGGCGAGTGGCGCCTCGGCCCGGTGAACGTCCGCCAGGGGATCGCCTACGCGATGGGTGACCCGGTGACGGTGACGATCGAGGGGGGATCGCCGGCCCCCGTGACCGCCAGCCTGAGCCGCCGGCTGGCGGCGATCCTGCAGCGCGCGCCGCCCCCCGAGGTGCTGGGCCAGGCGGGCGTGTCGGTCGCGATTTCCGATCCGCTGGTGGTCGTCGGGCAGCAGGTGGACGTCGTCACGATCGCCTGGTTCGATCGCGAGGTGCGGCAGCAGTTGCGCCGCTCGCCGACGGTGGACCCCCCGCAGATCGATGGGGTGTGGAGCTACCCCCAACCGGTGCCGGGCGGTATCGCCGCGAGCCGGCAGGTGAACGGGAAGTGGTACGACCTGTTCGTGCTGCACCAGGTGGTGTATGCCCTGACGCCGGGGCGAGTGAAGGTTTCCCCGGCCCAGCTCCAGTACAGTGTGCCGCTCGCCTTCCAGTTCTTCAGCCAGGAGGAGCGCTACAAGCTGAACAGCGAGGCGTCCAGCTTCACCGCGGTGGCCCTGCCGGCCGACGGCCGCGATCCCGGTTTCGCCGGAGCGGTGGGACACGGAGTCGCGGTAAGCCAGACGGTGAGTCCGGCCTCCGGTCGGCAGGGTGAGGCGTTCTCCGTCGAGTTGACCGTCCGCGGCGAGGGCAACGTCGCCCTATGGCCCCAGCCCGATGCGCGCTGGCCCGAAGGGCTCCGGGTGTACCCCGAGGCGGCCAACGAGCAGGTCGCGCTCACCGACGGCCGGCTCGGAGGGAGCAAGACCTTCCGCTTCCTCCTGGTGGCCGACTCGGCGGGCACCCTGGCCATCCCCGCGTTGCGGTATCCCTACTTCGACCCGGCGTCGGACCGGTACCTGGTGGCGAGCGCACCTCAGCTGCCGTTCGTGGTCGCCCCCCGCGGAGAGCAGGTGAGCACCCGGGCCGAACCGCCGCCGATGCGCCTCGATCTCAGGCGGCCGCTGGCCACTGTTGTCAGGCAAGCGCTGCCGGATGCGCTCTGGTGGGGAGTTGCCCTGCTCCCGCTGCTCGGGCTCGCGATCCTGCGGCGCCCGCGGCGACGCGAGGCGAAGGCTGCGGTCGTGACGGAGGCCGACCCGCTGGCTGCCGCCGAGCGCCGGCTGGCGCGGGCAATGGCTCCCGCCACCCTCGATCCGGAACTCGCCGCGCGGCTGCGGGAGCTGGGGGAGCGGGTGGCCGCGGCGCGCTTCGCCCCCGCCGGGGCGCGTGCCCCCGCCAATCTGCTGAAAGAGGTCACCGAAACGCTCGCCCGGGCCGAGGTCACGCAGAGTTCGGCCGGCCGGCGCTGGCGTCGCCGTACCGGGCTGACCCTCATGCTGCTGCTGGCTTTTCGAGCGAGTCCGGCCCAGAGCGTGCCGGAGCGGCTGTACGAGGCGGGGGCATTTCGCGCCGCGGCCGACGGATTCCGCCGCCGTGCAGTCCTCGCGCCGGAAATCACGACCCATTGGTTGAACCTCGGAGACGCCGCCTATCGCGGCGGAGACGACGCCGAGGCGCTCGCGGCGTGGGTGCGGGCGGCCCGGCTCAGCCCGCGCGACCGCAGTATTCGGCGGGCCCTGCTGCTGGTGACCCCGGCAGACGCCGGGGCCGGGCGACTGCTCTGGGTGTCACCCGTGACGCCACCGGAACTGTGGCTGCTCGGCATGATTTCATGGCTCGCGGGATGGGCCGGGGTGCTTTGGACCCGCCAACTGCGCGGCCGGTGGCTGGTGCTGCTCGGCGGCGGCGCGCTCCTCTTCGCCTGCGGCGCGGGGCTCGGCGGCTGGTACCAGCGGCCGGTGGCGATCGTCGACGCCAACGGCTCTCTCCGCCTCTCCCCCCACGAACTGGCGCCCGCCGTAGGTGAGGTCTCCCGGCTCGGGACCGTCGAACTGGGCCCGCTGCGGGGCGCCTGGGTGCGGGTACAGACCTCAGGCGGGCAGGAGGGGTGGATGCGGCGCGACGATCTCCAGTCCGTGGCGGACGCGGCCGAGCCCTGATCCCCCGCGGCATCTGCCCTTATCTTGGGGGCCATGCCACGCCGCATCGCGATCCTCCCAGACACCGTCGCCGATCAGATCGCCGCTGGCGAGGTGGTCGAACGTCCCGCCTCCGCCGTGAAGGAACTCGCCGAGAATGCGCTCGATGCGGGGGCCACCCGGATCCGGATCGACCTCGAACAGGGCGGCAAGACCCTGATCGAGGTGAGCGACGACGGCCACGGCATGGGGCGGGAGGATGCGGTGCTCGCCCTCGACCGTCACGCCACGAGCAAGATCCGCAGCGCCGGCGACCTGGTGGGCGTCCGGACCTTCGGGTTCCGGGGAGAGGCGCTGCCGGCGATCGCCTCGGTCTCGCGGCTCCGCCTTACCACCTCCGAGGGCGGCGACGAGGGGACCGAGATCGAGGTCAACGGCGGCCGGGTGGAGCAGGTGGGGGCGGTGGCCCGCCAGCGTGGCACCACGGTGACCGTCCGTGGTCTCTTCTTCAACACTCCCGCCCGCCGGAAGTTTCTGCGATCGGCCTCGAGTGAATCGCGGGCCTCCTGGGAGGTCGTCGCGACGCTCGCTCTGGCCCACCCGGAGGCCGGATTCGAACTCTACCTCGACGGCAGGACCCGCCTGATGGTGCCGGCGGGACAGACGCCGCAGGCGCGGCTCGAAGCCGTCTGGGGTGCCGATATCGCGCGGACCCTCGTCCCGGTGGCCTATGCGGTCGGCAGCTTTCGGGTCGCCGGGTTCATTCAGCGGCCCGCCGATGCCCAGCCGACGGGTCGTCGCACTCAGCTCTTCATCAATGGCCGCCCCTTCCGCGACAACTTCCTGGTCCGCGCCGCCGAAGCGGGCTATCGGTCGGCGATCCACCCCGGCGATCGGCCGTCGCTCTTCCTCGAGCTGGAGACGGCCAACGAGGATGTCGACGTCAACGTGCACCCGGCCAAGCTCGAGGTGCGCTTCCGCGACCGGATCGGGGCGGAGCGGGTCGTGGAAGAAGCGGTCCGCGACGCGCTCGGCCGGCTGCAGGCGGCGGCGCTGGTGAATGCTCCGCGGGGTGCCGAGTTCCGAGTTCCGAGTATCGGGAGCGGGGCGGCGACCTTCGGGTCCGGAGGAGACCTCTTTCCCGCGGCCGAGTTCGAGGGGGCGAGCGAGCCGAACGCCGGACCACAGACCGCTCGGCACCCGGACCTCGGAACTCTTTTCCAGCTCTTCAACACCTACCTGGTCTACGAGGGGGCCGATGGGCTGGTGTTCATCGACCAGCACTCGGCGCATGAGCGGATCCTGTACGAGTCGGTGATGGCGCAGATCGAGCGGGGCAGCGTGGCGGGCCAACGGTTGCTGCTCCCCGTGACGATGGAGTTGACCGACGAAGAGCTGGACGCGGTCGAGGGCTTCGCCGATGTAATCGGCCGGGTGGGGTTCGAGGTGGAACCCTTCGGCGGACGGACCGTGGCGCTCCATGCGGTGCCGACGCCCCACCCGAAGTTCGACGCCGCCCGCTGCTTTCAGGAACTCGTGGCCGACCTCGCCCGCGGGCGCTTCGGCGCCTGGGCCAATCGGCTGGAGCGCTTCGCCGCCACCTATGCCTGCCGGGCGGCGGTGAAGGGGGGCGACCCGCTTGACGAGCGGGAGCAGCGGGAACTGCTGGCGCGGCTGTTCACCTGCGCCCTCCCACCGCACGACGTCCACGGCCGCTCGACGATCGTGCAGCTTCCCCGCGAGGAGCTGGAGCGGCGCTTTGGCCGGCGTTAGGACCCCGCTCATCCTGGGACCAACCGGCATCGGCAAGACGGCGGTGGCCTACGCCCTCGCCGCCCACTGGCCACTGGAGGTCGTCTCCGCCGACTCGCGGCAGGTCTACCGGCTGCTGGATATCGGTACCGCCAAGCCCCCTCGCAAATGGCTCGCGAAGGTCCCGCATCACGGGATCGACCTGGTGCGCCCGGGGGAACGCTACAGCGCGGGTCGGTTCGCCCGTGAGGCGCCGGGCTGGATCGGCGACATCGCCGCGCGCGGCAAGCTTCCGGTGATCGTCGGCGGCACCGGTCTCTATGTGAAGGCGCTGGCGGACGGGCTCTTCAACGAGCCGCCGCTCGACCCGGTGCGCCGCCGCGACCTGGAGCGCTGGGCGCAGAGCCTCGACCCTATCGACCTGGTACGCTGGGCTGCACGGCTCGACCCGGGATTCAAGGGCGGCGGCCGACAGCGCGCCTCGCGGGCCGTCGAGGTGGCGCTGCTCACCGGCCAGCCGCTCTCGTACTGGCAGGCTCATGCGCGGGCCCAGGGGGTGATCGAGCCCTGGTACGTCGTGCTGACGGCGCCGAGGGCCGTGCTGCACCAGCGGATCCTGACCCGGGCGGAGGAGATGGTCCGCCGCGGGATGATCGAGGAGGTCGCGGCGGTGCTCGCCGAAGGGGTACCGGCCGGCGCTCCCGGGCTCGATGCCATCGGCCCGCGCGAGGCGGTGGAGTATCTGCATGGACTCCGCAGCCGGGAGAGTGTCGCGGAGGCGGTGGCGATTGCGAGCCGCCAGTACGCCAAGCGGCAGGAGACCTGGTTCCGGCATCAGCTGGAGGGGCCGGTGCTCACTCTCGATGCCACCCGGCCGCCGGAGGAGGTGGCCGCGGTCATCGCCGACGCATGGGCGAAGCGGGCGTAGTCCGGCCGTTCCCCTTTCCCCATTGGCCGTTCCCCCTAGTTTTCCCGCATGGACCTCCGCGCCGAACTCTCCGACGCCGCGCAGACCGGGAACATCGCCCGGCTTCGCGACCTGCTGGACCAGAACCGCGACTTTGCCAACATGCCGGATGAGGGCGGCTACACACCGCTCCACTACACCGCCTACTTCGGCCATGTGGAGGCGGCTCGCTACCTGATCGGCATCGGGGCCGATGTCGCCTCGGTCTCGATGGACGCGTTGCGCAATCAGCCGCTGCATGCCGCCGCGTCCAGCGGCCACACCGAGATCGCCCGACTGCTGCTCGATGCCGGCGCGGACATCAACGCCGAGCAGACGGGGCAGTGGACCCCGCTGCACGGCGCGGCCCAGAAGGGTCATCTGGAGGTGGTGACGCTGCTGCTGGAACGCGGGGCGCTGCCCGCCGTACAGAGTCAGTACGGCTCGACGCCCCTCTCCCTTGCCCGGGAGAAGGGCCAGCACGAGGTAGTCGCGCTGCTCCAACCCCTCACGGCCGAAGGCTGACGGCTGAAAGCCCCCATGAAGATCGGCATCACCTGCTACCCGACCTACGGTGGCTCCGGCGCGGTCGCCACCGAGCTGGGCCTCGACCTCGCCCGCCGCGGGCACGAGGTCCATTTCATCTCGTACGCCTCCCCCTTCCGGCTGCGTGGCTTCGCCGAGCGGGTATTCTTTCACGAAGTCGACACGACGATCGCCCACTACCCGCTCTTCGATCACTTCCCGTATACCCTGGCGCTGGCCTCCAAGCAGTTCGACGTGGCGCGGCGCGAATCGCTCGACGTGCTGCACGTCCACTACGCAATTCCCCACGCGACCACCGCGTGGCTCGCCCGGGAGATGCTGCAGGCGCAGCGCCCGCTCAAGGTGATCACCACCCTGCACGGCACCGACATCACCCTGGTCGGGCAGGAGGCGAGCTTCTACGACATCACCAAGTTCTCGATCGAGCGCTCGGATGAGGTCACCGCCGTCTCCAGCTTCCTGCGGGACGAGACCTACCGCACCTTCGGCTGCGTGAGCTGCAACGTGCGGGTGATCCCGAACTTCGTGAACCTCGACGAGTATCGCCCCGACCCGGCAGCCTGCGGTGGCGCCCTGGCCCCCGCGGGGCACAAGGTGATCGCTCACGTCTCCAACTTCCGCGAGGTGAAGCGGGTGAAGGACGTGGTGCGGATCTTCGCCCGCATCAAGAAGGCGATGCCCGCCACGCTCATCATGGTGGGCGACGGCCCCGAGCGCAGCGATGCCGAGCGCGAGGCCGAGCAGCTCGGTGTCGCCGCGAATGTCCGCTTTCTTGGCCGGCTCGACCGGGTCGCGGCGATCCTCCAGGCCAGCGACCTCTTCCTCCTGCCGTCGCAGTCGGAGTCCTTCGGGCTCGCCGCACTGGAGGCGATGGCCTGCGGGGCGCCCGCCGTCGCGAGCAGGGTCGGCGGCCTCCCGGAGGTGATCGAGGACGGCGTGTCGGGGATCCTCGAGCCGGCGGGCTCGGTCGAGGCGATGGCCCGCCGCGCCGTCGAAGTGCTGCACGACCCGGCCCGATTCCACGCAATGCGCGAGGCCGCGATCGCTCACGCGGGAACTTTCTCTGCAGACCGGATCGTGCCGATGTACGAGTCGCTGTACGCCGAGGCCCTCGGGTGATCCTCCCCGATCTGCTGAGCGCGGCGGTCCTGGGAATCGTCGAGGGCGTCACCGAGTTCCTGCCCGTGAGTTCCACCGGTCACCTGATCGTGGTCGGGGACTGGCTCGGCTTCACCGGCGAGCGAGCCAAGACCTTCGAGATCTTCATTCAGTTTGGCGCGATCCTCGCCATCGTCTGGCTCTATCGACAGCGGTTCCTCGACGTCGTCCGCCACGCCACGAGCGAACCGGCCAGCCGTCGCTTCGTCACCAATCTGGCGCTCGGCTTTCTGCCGGCGGCCATCGTCGGCGTGCTGACTCACCACTGGATCAAGGCCCATCTCTTCACGCCGGTCGTCGTGGGCTGGGCATTCATCATCGGCGGGGTTGCCATCCTGGCGATCGAGCGCTGGAAGCCGGCGCCCGTCGTCGCCGACGCCGCCGACCTCGCGCCCCGGACCGCGCTGGGGATCGGCCTCGCTCAGGTGCTTGCGCTCATGCCCGGGATGTCCCGCTCGGGCGCCACGATCATGGGCGGATATGCCCTCGGGCTCTCCCGCACCGCCGCCACGGAGTTCTCCTTCTTTCTTGCGGTGCCGGTGATCGCAGCCGCGGCGGGATTCGACCTGCTCAAGAGCCTGAATGGGCTGGCCCTCTCGGATATTCCCGTCTTCGCGGTGGGATTCGTGGTGTCGTTCGTGGCGGCCTTCGTCGTGATCAAGGCCTTCCTCCACTACGTGGCGCACCACAGCTTCTCGGTCTTCGCCTGGTACCGCATCGGCTTCGGTGCATTCCTGCTCTGGCTCTACGGCCAGGCGGGGTTTCCGGCGCTCTGAGCAGTGTCGGCGCCAATGGTGCATCGCTTCGACGTCCTGCCCTCGACGCAGGATGCGTTGCACGAACTCGCCCAGGCCGGCTCGCCTGCCGGGACCGCGGTCGTGGCCGGGGCCCAGACGCTTGGTCGTGGCAGCCGTGGGCGGGAGTGGGCCTCCCCGCCCGGCGGATTGTGGCTGAGCGTGCTGTGCCGGCCGGAGGGCGAGCCGGCGATGGAGGTGCTGAGCCTGCGCGTGGCCATGAGCGTGGCCGCGACCATCGAGCGGCTGTCGCCCGGCGTGGCGCTGCAGCTCAAGTGGCCCAACGATCTCATGCTCGGCGGCCGCAAACTGGGCGGCATCCTGTGTGAGGCGCGCTGGCATGGCGCCGCGCTGGGCTGGGTGGCGATCGGGCTCGGGATCAACGTGAGCAATCCGATCCCGGACGCGCTGGCCGACTCGGCCATCGCCCTCGCCACCGCAGCCCCGGGAGTTGCTCCGGATGCGCTCGCCGCGCCCCTCGCGGCTGCCATAGCCGAGGCCGGCTCCGCCCAGGGGCTGCTCACCCCAGAAGAGCTGGAGTCGTTTCGCGCCCGGGACTGGCTGCGGGGAAAGCGCATCAGCGTGCCCGCGCCCGGCCTGGTGGAAGGCATCGCGAGCGACGGCAGTCTCCTCGTTCGGACGGCGAATGGGTCCACCACCCGCTTCCGGTCCGGGACTGTACTCCTGGCCGAATAGCCCGGGAGCGGCGCGCACGGCTGACGGCCAACGACCGAGGGACTACTTTCCCTGCCATGCTCCTGACCCTCGATGTCGGCAACACCGAGATCACCATCGGCCTCTTTCGCGGTGAGTCGCTCTCCGATCACTGGCGGCTGACGACCAACCCCGACCGGACCCCCGACGAATGGGGGGCCGCCCTGGGCGGATTCCTGCTGCACGCGGGGCATTCTCCGAACGAGATCAGGGCCGCCGTTATCGGGTCGGTGGCGCCGGGGGTGACCCAGAGCCTGGTCGAAGGGCGTCCGGGCCATCACCGGCGCCCAGGTCCACGTCGTCGATGCCGCCTCCCCGCTGCCGATCCGCCTCGATGTGGAGGAGCCCCTCAGCGTCGGTGCCGACCGGATCATCAATACCCTCGCCGCCGTCGAGCGGTACCGCGCCGATACCGTGGTGGTGGACTTCGGCACCGCGACGACCTTCGACTGCATCACCGCCGATGGCCGGTTCATCGGCGGCGTGATCATGCCGGGGCTGCGCACCTCCGCCGATCAGCTCACCCGCCGCGCCGCCAAGCTTCCGGCCACCGAACTGCGGCCGCCGGAGCGGGTGATCGGGCGACGCACCGAGGAGTGTATCCGGGCCGGCGTGCTGTTCGGGACCGCCGATGCGGTCGACGGCATCGTCCGCCGCATCCTCAGTGAGTGGCCGACGGGTCGGGTTCCGAAGGTGGTCGCAACCGGCGGACTGGCCACGTCGATCGTCCCGCTGACCACCACGATCGAGATGGTCGATCCCGACCTCACCCTGCACGGCCTCCGCCTCGCCGCCGGCCATCTCGGCGCCTCATGGTAGTCTCGCCCGCACGCCGAATCGGCTATCGCCTGTTCGGGTCGGGCTTCGACTATCTGCTCCACCTCCGTCCCGCCGAGTGGCCCATCATGGCCGCGCATACCACCCTCGGCTACCTGCTGGCCGTCGGTGTCAACGGGGCGCTGGCGGGCGCCCATCTCGGAAACGCCCTGCTCGGCCTCTTCCTTTGGGTGATCTGCCTCAACGGCGGGACGCTCGCCATCAACTCGGCATTCGATCGTGACGAAGGCGACATCGGGTATCTGAAGCAGCCGCCCCCGGTTCCCCGCCACCTGGCGCTCGTCGCGCTGCTGCTGATGGGCGTGGGACAGTGGCTGGCCTTCCGGCTGCCCGCCGGGTTCGCATGGGCGTACGCCGTCTGCCTTGGCATGTCCGTGCTCTATTCTGTCCCGCCCGTCCGTCTCAAGGCGGTGGCCGGCATGGACTGGCTCATCAACATGTGGGGCTTCGGCACCCTCACCCCGTTCGCCGGGTACGCCCTGACCGGTCGCTCGCTTGACCTCCCGCACGGGCTGGTCCTCCTGGCCTTCTGTCCGCTGTTCGCGAGTCTCTACCCGCTGACCCAGCTCTATCAATTCGAGGAGGATCGCCAGCGCGGCGACCGAACCCTGGCCCTCATTCTCGGAATGCGCCGGAGCCTGCTCCTGGCAATCCTCGCTGCAGTGGTCGCCTTTCTGCTGTTCGCCATTGCGGGGATGCTGTCGGGCTGGCCGCGGGGCGGGGCGGGGCTGTTGCGCTGGGCGGGGCTGGCCCTCGCCGCCGCCGCCTGGGGCCGGGTGCTGTTGCCCTGGCTGGCCCGTCATGAGGACATGAACTCCGCCGAGCACCAGGCCGGGATGTACGCCGGGCTGCGGGCCTGGGCCGTCACCGACGTGGTGGTGATCCTCGCCTGGGGTCTTTATACTTAGGCCGTCCAACAATTCAGCCTTCCGGAGCCACCATGAGTGCCGCGGTCCACGCCCACGCAGGCGCCGACCTGACCGACCTGCCCTACGTCCTGCGCGCCGCCGTCAAGCTCGGGCTCCTCGAGTCCGCGGCCGTGCTGGTCATCGGACTGGTCTCCAAGTACCTCGACGGCATCCTCGAGACCGCGCTCCTCGGCGTGCTGGTGACCGTGGCGGTGCTCGCGGTGACCTTCCTGCCGGGCATCTGGACCCGGGCCCGCTCGATCGAAGGGATCGCCGGTGCGGCGGGGATCGGGCTCACCGCGACCGTGGTCTTCCTGGCAGTCGACGTCGCCTTCTTCCAGCCATTCGGCCTCTACACCCACCGCTGGCGCGACATCGGCGGCGGCAGCAACTGGTGGTATCACCCCGTCTTCTGGATGGTCGGGACCTACCTGCCCTGGCTCGGTGCCTGGATCCTCGCAGCCAAGGCCGCCAAGGGCGGCACGCCGAGCTTCGCGTCGGCCTCGATCCTGCTCGTGGTATGCACGGCGGTGGCCACGGTCCTTGGCGTGATCCTCCGCGTTCCTGGGGCGGGATGGAACGTCGCCACCTTCGGGGTCGCATTCCTTCCGGGGCTCGCGCTTGCGACAGTCGTGTCGGTCCTCGGAGCCCGCCGAAAGTAGGCCCGGATGCGCTGGTTGGGCATCCTGACACGGGTGATTGGCTGGCTGCTCACGCCCCTGGTGGCGTGGGCAGCTTCGTTTTACGGGGCCTGGTTGCTGTTGACCCTCGAGGGGCAGTTCGCCTCCGCGCGACGGGCGGTCTACGCCGCCTTCGCACTGTCGCTGGTCGCCGGAGTCACCGTCCTGCTGCTGTGGATGCAGCTGCTGCGGCGTTCCCCCCGCCTGCGCCACTCCTTGCACGTCGATCGCGAAGGTCTCCCGGTCATCGATGAGACCCCGGAGCCGGCGCCTGGGCCCACGACCCCACCGGGAGAGGAGCAGACCAAATGATCCGCATCTCCAGCCGGGCCGCCCTGCTGCTTCTCGCGCTTGGCGCGTGTGGTGGTGAGCGGAAGGACGCCGCCGCCCAGGACGACTCCACCATGGCCTCCGTCAACGGCGTGGACGATTCGCTGGTCCTGAGCACCCCCGAGGGTGTGCAGGTCTGGTTCACCGCGGCTCGACCGGCGGCGGATTCTGCCGGGAATGTCTGCGTCGAGCGCACCATGGAAATCCGGCGGGACGGCAAGGCTACCCCGATCCCGCTGCTCTATACCGGGGTCGGTCCCAGTCTGGTGAACGATTCGACGATCGAGGCGCTTCTCTACCTGCATTGCCGACCGATGAGCCGCTATCACGTGGACCTGCACACCGGCCAGCCGGTCAGAGTCGAGTGAGATGAGGGGCCTGGCTCCGGTGCTCGCCCTTCTCGCTGCCGCGCCCCTCGCAGCCCAGGGGCCGGGATTTCAGCTCGGCCACCTGTTCACCGCCCCCAGCGCGACCAGCTATCGGCTGGGCTCCACCGCCCGCATCTACGGCCCGCTCGGCGCGGGAGTGCATGCGGTCGTGGTGGATGGCCGGCGGCCGATGGGCAATCTCTGGGGGGTCGGCGTGGACCTCTCGTTCTTCCGCAGCGGACGCCCCGGCCTGTACGCCGTGGGTGGGGTGGAGGGCGGGGTCACGACCCATGGCAGCGAAAGTTTCTGGGGGTCCTGGTCGGTGGGCATCGGCTACGAAGTATTCCCGCTGCGGGGTCTCTCACTGGCCGCCGAAGGACGCTACCGGGGCATCGGCGCCGGCGGGTACGACGGAGTCGAGGTCGGTCTCCGGCTCGGCCTCGATCGGCGGTCGCGCACTCCGGCACCCGCGCCGTCCGCCCCGGCCGGTTCCGGCCTCTCGACCGTCAGCCCGGTCGGAGATGCTGCCCCCGAGGCCGAAGCCGTGCGGACCGATCTCAACCGGAGCGGAGTGGCCTCGGAGTCCGCCGCCTTGATCGGGGACGTGGTGCAGACCGCGCTCGACGTCATGGGAATGCCCTACCGCTGGGGGGATGAAGGGGAGCAGGGCTTCGATTGCTCCGGTCTCATCCGCTATGCCTTCGGCAAGCACGGCGTCTCGCTGCCGCGCTCGAGCGCGGAGCAGGCGAAGCAGGGTGACGAGATCTCCCGCGATCTGGATGCGCTGCGGCCGGGCGACGTGCTCACCTTCGCGACCCGCGGCACCCGGATCTCGCACGTGGGACTCTACCTGGGCAACGGGAAGTTCATCCACAGCGCCCGCAACGGCGTACAAATCAGTGTGCTGAGCCCGGACGACGTGTCGGGCCGGTGGTGGTTCAAGCGCTGGCGTGGTGCGCGGCGCATGATCTCGTAACGGTTAGGCGGCTGCTCGACCTCGCTAGCAGGCAACGACCCTCCGGAAGCAGGCTTCCGGAGGGTCGATTGATCTTGTGGCATGGGTGGAGCGACTACCGATTGTGCTGGTGCCCGCCGTCGCCGTTCATGTGATCCATGTTCATGTGTTCGTGATCCATTTCCTCGCCGCCCATCATCTCCAGCGAGGCGAGGTCCCGCTGCAGCATCGGATCCGACTCGTCGATCGAGGGCCACTTGCTCGGATCGTCCGGCGCGAAGATTCCGGTGATGTGGGCCATCGCGCCGTTCTTGAGGAATTTGCCCGAGGTGTTGTCGTACTCGCCGACGACCCGGTAGACCCGGCCCGCGCGCAGCCGCAGCCCGGCGCCGCTCACGCCGGGCAGGCTGCGACTCACTCCGCTCACCATGCCGTCCTTGTCGCGGACCGCCTTGACCCGCGCGATCACCTTGCCGGAGGCCACATCCTCGAGGCGGACGCTGACGCCGTAGTCGTGGAGGTGACCGCCGTAACCCAGCAGCCGGCCGTCCAGCGGGAAGGTGAACTCATAGGCCTTTTCGCTGCGGCCCGGTGGGAGGTCGAAGGTGTTGCTGCCGCCCACGGTGAGGTTGGCGTCCATGTACAGGGGCAGCACCTCGACGGGGCGGGGATTCTGGTTCTTGGGGGAATAGAGCAGCGACATCGTCATGTAGACGCTGTCGATGTCCTGGCCGGTCTCGTTGTGCCACATGATGTAGAAGCCGAGGTCCATCCCCGGCTTCATCGGCACACCGATGGTGGCCGGGATGGTCGCGTCGGCGGTCTCCTGCCCGGCGCCGAACAGCCGTTCGATCGCGGGGTAGAGCGCCTGCCGCCGGCTGTAGTTCATCCCGATCATGTGATGCATGAGCCGCTTGGGGAGCGGACGGCCGTGGGCGTCTTCCACCCCGCTCTTGAAGCCGCGCATCCACCCCTCGACCGGCCAGATGAAATGGTAGACGGGGGTGTTGGCGCCGGCCCCCATGTCCATCATGGCGTGATCCATGGCGGCCATGTTGGGCAGGAAGAACGGCCCCGCCTTGATGTGGACTTCGTGTTTGGACGAGTCGACGGTGACCGTCACGGTTACGTCATCGGAGTACCGGAGGGGCGGATGGCTGGGGGGAGCCAACAGGCTCGCGAGCAGGGCAAGCGACAGAGACATGCGGACGATCTCCTGAGCGATTCGGACCGGGGGGCCTCTGCCCCGTGACGGCGGGAAATCTAGGCGCCCCCGCTCCCGATGTCAGGCCCGGTGTTACCGGGCGTCTCTCACTCGTGATGGTGTTGGGGCGCCGCCATTGCAGAATCCTGCGCGGGGAGCGGGGCCGCCGGCTTGGGGGGCGAGCCCAGGCTCTCCAACATGGCCAGATCTCGCTGCACCCCGGTATCGGCGAGGTCAAGAACTGGCCAGCGGCTCGGGTCGTCCGGAACGAATGCCGCCACCATGAGAGCCATCGCACCCTTCTTCAACACCTCCGGGGCGGGGCTGTCGTACTCGGCACGCAGTCGATACCGACGATTGGCATGCAGGCGCAGCCCGGCCCCGGCCACCCCATACAGCTTTCGCGGGACCGAATTCAGCCGGCCCGTCGAGTCGGTTCGCGCCTTCAGCTCGATCAGGATCCTGCCGCTTTCCGCATCCTCCAGCCGCAGGGACTTGGCGTAGTCGTGGAGGTGCCCGCCGGCGACCAGCACCCGTCCCCCGATCGGCAGGGTGAACTCATAGGTCTTGCTCGATCGCCCGGGCGGCAGATCGTAGGCGTCCGTGGCACCGGAGCGGTACGACACGTCCATCCACAGGATCCAGATCGGCGTGGGCTGCGGCATCCAGTTCGACGGCAGGTACTGCATCCGCATCACGAGGCGCGCGCCGGGGATCTCATGCCCGGTGTCGTTGTGCCATCCTATGAACGTGCCGAGGGTCATCCCCGGTTCCAGGGGAATGCCGACTGTGGCCGGGGCCCGGAAACTCGATTGCTCCTGACTTGCCCCGAGGATCCGCTCGAACGCCGGGTAGAGGAGCTGTCGCCGCGAAAGATTGACCATGCTCACGTGGTGCAGATGTCGGCGCGGCAGTCGGTGGCCGGCGCTGTCGTACAGCTCTACCCGGAAGCCGCGGAACCAGCCCGTCAGCGGCCAGATGGCGCGATACAGGCGGGTCTCGTGGGCGGGCATGCTGCCGTGGCCGCCGTGGCCCTCCTGGCCCAGGTTCGGGATGGTGAGCGGGCCGATGGTGATCACCACCTCACGGTGCTCCGGGTGGATCTCGACGGCTGCGGTGGCGGAGTCCTGGGCAGTGAGCGGGGCAGCGAAAAGCAGCGCTGCAGCGATGATGCAGGCGCCCAGGAGGGAATGGTGGGTCACCAACTCAGGCATGAGTAACGACGGGGGAAGTTCGCGCGATCAAAGATGCCCGTCCTCCGGAGCGGTTGTCAACAGTTAAGCTGCTGTTTTTCAATACTTTATGAATCGTCTCCTCTTCGTCTGGCACTCACGCTTGACAACTGCTAGCCGATGTCTATAATTAGGCCCGTCGATAGCAGGCTCGCTCGATGACTGCTAATTACTTGTCATTCAACAACTTCCCTGATTCCACCGACGTGGAGGAGTTCCCATGAGCACCACGAAGGCCAAGGCCAAGATCAAGATCCATCCTCTCGAGGACCGGGTCGTGATTCAGCCTTCCGATGAGGCCGAGTCGATGCGTGGCGGCCTGTACATCCCGGATACCGCCAAGGAAAAGCCCACCCAGGGCGAGGTCATCGCCGTCGGTCCTGGCCGGATCGAGAAGGGTGAGCGGGTCAAGATGGACGTCGCCGTCGGCGACGTGGTCATCTACGGCAAGTACAGCGGCACGCCGTACACCGTTGATGGCGACGAAGTGATCATCATCAAGGCTTCGGATATCCTCGCCAAGATCGGCTGAGGCCGTTCGACTTCCCGATAGGAGAATTCTGCAATGGCTGCCAAGGACCTGCTGTTCAGCACCGACGCGCGCGCCAAGCTCAAGAAGGGCGTGGACGCCCTGGCCGACGCGGTGAAGGTCACGCTCGGCCCCAAGGGCCGCAACGTCGTGATCGACAAGAAGTTCGGTTCGCCGACCGTCACCAAGGACGGGGTGACCGTGGCGAAGGAGGTTGAGCTCGCCGATCCGATCGAGAACATGGGCGCGCAGATGGTGAAGGAAGTCGCGACCAAGACCAGCGATCTCGCTGGCGACGGCACCACGACGGCGACTGTGCTGGCCCAGGCGATCTTCCGTGAGGGCCTGAAGAACGTCACCGCCGGCGCCAACCCGATGGAGCTCAAGCGGGGCATCGACCGTGCGGTCGAGGCCATCGTCGAGGAGCTTCGGAGGATTTCCACGCCGTCCGCGGGCAAGAAGGAGATCGCCCAGGTCGGCACCATCTCCGCGAACAACGACGCCGAGATCGGCAAGCTGATCGCGGATGCGATGGAGAAGGTCGGCAAGGACGGCGTGATCACGGTGGAAGAGGCGAAGGGCCTCGAGACCACGCTGGAGACCGTGGACGGCATGCAGTTCGACCGCGGCTACCTGTCGCCGTACTTCGTCACCGATCCCGAGAAGATGGAAGCGGTGCTCGAGGATGCGTACCTGCTCATCCACGACAAGAAGATCTCGGCCATGAAGGAGCTGCTCCCGGTGCTGGAGAAGATCGCCCAGACCGGTAAGCCCCTGCTCATCGTCGCCGAGGATGTCGAGGGCGAGGCTCTGGCGACGCTGGTGGTCAACAAGCTCCGGGGCACGCTCAAGGTCTGCGCCGTCAAGGCGCCGGGCTTCGGTGACCGCCGCAAGGAGATGCTGACCGACATCGCCAAGCTCACCGGAGGCACCGTGATCGCGGAGGAGCTCGGCTTCAAGCTCGAGAACACCGCCCTCACCCAGCTCGGCCGGGCCAAGCGGGTCGTGATCGACAAGGACAACAGCACCATCATCGACGGCCGCGGCAAGGCGGATGACATCCAGGGCCGCATCGCCGAGATCAAGGTCGCCATCGACAAGTCGACCAGCGATTACGACCGGGAGAAGCTCCAGGAGCGTCTGGCGAAGCTTTCCGGTGGCGTGGCCGTCATTCATGTCGGCGCCGCGACCGAGACCGAGATGAAGGAGAAGAAGGCCCGGGTCGAGGACGCGCTGCACGCGACTCGCGCGGCCGTCGAAGAGGGGATCGTGCCGGGCGGCGGCGTTGCGCTGCTCCGCGCCCAGGGCGCGCTCGACAAGGTGAAGGGGACCGAGGACGAGAAGATCGGTGTGGACATCGTCCGTCGTTCCCTCGAAGAGCCCATCCGGATGATCGCCCAGAATGCGGGCGCCGAGGGCTCCATCATCGTGGCCAAGGTCCGCGAGTCGAAGGACAAGAGCTTCGGCTACAATGCCGCGACCGACACCTACGAGGATCTGGTGAAGGCCGGCGTCATCGACCCGACCAAGGTGACCCGTACCGCGCTGCAGAACGCGGCCTCCATCGCCGGCCTGCTGCTCACCACGGAATGCGTCGTGGTGGAGCGGAAGGAAGAGAAGCCGGCCCCGGCGGCTCCGGGCGGCGGCATGGGCGGGATGTACTAACCGACTCGACTCAGGCGGTGTCCGCTCCGGCGGGCGCCACCTGCGCCGACCCGAGGGCCCCGGAAAGCATCCCGGGGCCTTCGTCGTCAGTGTACCAACTGTTCCGCGGCGGCTCCACGCTGCTGCTGGCGAGGACAGGCCCACCGGCCATCGCGTTCGCCAGTCAGCACTTAGCTCGAGGCACACCGCTTGCTCGACGGTGGGGGTCGGCCCGGTTAGAATTGCACCCTGCGTCCCACCCGATCTGGAGCTCCGAATGCGTCTGCGCGCCCGATTTCTCGCGCTGCTGTTGGGAATGACCCTCCCGGCCTCCATCGCCGCGGCGCAAAGCTCGGCGCTCCCGCTGCTCGGCACCTGGCAGGCCGACGTGAAGGACCAGCAGCGGAAGGATGCCCCCCGGGTCGTGATCGTGCGGCAGGACTCGAGCGCGAGCTACGGCACCGAGACGGTGCGTTGGCGCCTCAAACCGGACAGCATCATGCTCGCGTTGGGTGGAGAATGGGTCACCTATCGGCTGCAGCTCAAGGGCACCCGGCTGACGCTGTCTGGTGGCGATCTGGCGAAGCCCGTCAGCCTGACCCGGGTAGGGCCGCCGACGCCGCGGCCGGACAGCATCCCGGTGCCCCCCGATCCCGACACCCCATAGACGATCCAGGCAGTTGAGGCAGCCGAAGGGCGACCCGGTGGGTCGCCCTTATGCGTTGGTGGGAGTCGCCGCGATGGCGAGACTGATCGGCGGCATCGGTTCGTGCTGCGGGGCGACGTGCAGGGCGACTCCGTGGGCCAGCAGCAGCGGAGCGACCTCCGCCCGGGCCCGCTCCGCAGTGTTGCAGCGCTCGCTCATGTGGGCCAGCACCACCGCCGCCAGCCCCGCGTGCACCACGTCCGCCAGGACTTCCGCGGCTGCCCGGTTCGACAGGTGTCCCCCCGATCCCGCGATCCGTTCCTGTACGGCCGGCGGGTAGTCGCTGGTGCGCAGCAGCACTTCGTCGTGATTGGCTTCGAGGATGATGGCGTGGGAGTCGCGGAGCAGGTAGCGCACCGCGGTGGTGGGCCGGCCCAGGTCGTAGGCGATACCGATACGGTGGCCGGTGGCGGTGCGCACCGACAGCGCAACCGGCTCCGCGGCGTCATGGCTGGTGGGGCAGGCCTCGATGTGGAAGCCGCCGACCTGCACCCCTCCCATGATGGCGAGCGGGGAATACTGCGCCTTCGGCATGCGGGGGCGCAGCCGGTCCCAGGTGCCCGGCGCCGTCAGGATCGGGACGCGCAGGGTCTCGGCGATGCGCGCCGCGCCGGCGGTATGGTCGCCATGCTCGTGGGTGATCGCGAGTCCGCAGACCCGCCGCAGGTCGAGTCCCACCAGGCTGGCACGACGCTGGATTTCCCGGGCGCTGAAACCGGCGTCGATCAGCAGGACTTCCGCACCGACCGCGAGGGCGAAGCAGTTGCCGGCCGAGCCGGAGCCGAGGACGAAGAGCGTGGTCACGCGCGAACGAGCCGGCGATAGGTGGCGGCCAGCGAAGCCCGCCGCTCCGGCGTGAAAGCCACGTCGCGGCGCGGCAACACCCGTTCGGCCACCTTGAGGAAACCCTCCTCCGTCACCCGTTCCCGCCCGTCGCTTCCCCACGCCATCGGAGGAACGTATTTCGGAACCGCGCCCGGCCCGAAGACGTTGGCGCCGGCGCCGACCACCGTGCCGGTGGAGAGCATGGTGCCGATGGCGGTCTTGGCGTGATCGCCGAAGAGCGTCCCGAGGAACTGCCGTCCGGTCGGGAGGCGTTTGCCCGCGACCTCGAGCGCGACCGTGCCGTAGGTGTTCTTGAGATTGGAGGTCGTGGTCCCGGCGCCCAGGTTCACCCAGTGCCCGACGATGCTGTGGCCGACGAAGCCGTCGTGGCTCTTGTTGGCATAGCCGAGGAAGAGGCTCGTCGAGATCTCGCCCTTGACGCTGCAGCGGGGCCCGATGACCGAGGCACGGAGGTGGCCGCCGAGGAGGCGGCACCTCTCCCCGGCGTGGAAGGGACCCTCGAGGCGGGACCCGCTGCGAACTTCGACGCCCGCCTCCAGCACGATCGCGCCGGCACGGGTGTCGAAGACGACGCCGGGCTCGACCAGCGCACCCCGGCAGAGGACGAGCGAGGGATCACCGAGGACGATACTCGAATCGGGGACGGGGTCCGCCTCTCCGGCGGCAAAGCCCAGACAATCCGGCGCAAGAAACTGTTCCAGCGCCGCGAGCAGATCGTGGCTGCCGTGCAGCAGGCGACCCGGGATCTCGAGCGAGGGCCCGTCGTCGGAGGGGCCCGCCCAGGTGGCGTCCGCCGGAACGATCCAGGCGACGGTGACGCCGCCGTGTGTGAGGCGCCGCGAGCTGCCGGTCCGGTCGAGGGCGCCGCCGGTCGGTGCGAACCAGCTTGCCGCGATGACGGCGGGCCCCACGATCGTCGTGAGCGGGGCCAGGGGTGGCTCGAAGCCTTCGTGAAAGTCCGGAGCCGGGCCTCCGAGGATCGCCGTCGTGTCGAGATCCAAGGCCGCTTCCCAGCGCTCGCGGATCTTCCATGCGCCGGCGCGCAGTTCGGAGAGCGGCCGTACCCCGGCGAAGGGCGCCCACTCCGGCCCGGGAGCGGCGGGTTCCAGCAGGAACAGCTTCACGGCAGGTCCCGCACCTCGGGGGGCAGGCGTTCGAGCAGCGACTTGAGCTCCGCGGCTTGCCGCCGCGGCATCACCAGGATGCGGCCGTTGGCGTGCACGATCACGAGGTCCTTCACCCCGCTCACCACGATTGGTTCGCCGGAGGACCAGACCACGCAGTCTTCGGCATCGAGGAGCTGGACCGGGCCGCTGGTCACATTGCCGGCCGCATCGCGGCGGCGGACGCGGGGCAGGGCGTCCCAGGTCCCGACGTCGTCCCAGGTGAACCGTCCGTGGACGACGGCGACCGCATCGCTGCGTTCGAGGACTCCGACATCGATGGAGACGGCGACCACGTCACGGAAGAAGCCGGCCACGTCGCCCTGTTCCAGCCGAGGCAGGGCCGCTGCGATCTCGGGTGTATGGGCACGCACCTCTTCCAGCAGCGTATCGGCGGTCCAGGCGAAGAGCCCGCTGTTCCAGAGGGCGCCGGAGGCCATCAGATCGAGGGCCGTCGCCGCGTTCGGCTTCTCGGCGAACCGGGAGACGGTGCGGGCGATGTCGTCGAGCGAATTGCCGGGCACGATGTAGCCGAAACCGGTATCCGGGCGGGAAGGGACGATGCCCACGGTGACCAGGCGCCGGTGTCGCACGGCGGTGGCCAGCGCCTGCGCCGCGGTGTGCCGAAAGGCGTCGCTCTCCCGGATGGCCCAGTCGGCGTGCAGGGAGAGGACCTCCGCGTCGGGGTCGCGACGCCGGGCTTCGGCGCTCGCCCAGACGAGGGCGGGCCCGGTGGACGCGGCGCGCGGTTCGATCAGGACATTCTCGGGAGGCAGGTTGAGGGCCTCCTGAAGCCGCCCGGCGATCGCGGCACCGGTGACTACCAGAATCCGCTCGCGCGGGACCAGGCCTTCGAGCCGGGTGACGGCCTGCTGCGCGGTGGATTCGGCGCCAATGAGCGGCAGCAGCTGTTTCGGCATGGAGGGCGTGCTCAGCGGCCAGAAACGGCTGCCGGAGCCACCCGCCAGGATCACGGCCCAGCGCATGTCAGTCGGGCGAGGTCAGAGAATCGTCGCGAGCTCGGGCGCCTGCCGCCGGAGATCGTGCAGCAGGGGGCCGATGTTGGTGGCTCGCGCGGCGAGGATGAAGAGATGCCCCTCGTTGCCAAGTGGGCGGAGCAGGGCCAGACGATCGTCGAATTCGAGCACGGTGGCCAGCAGCGCCTCGCATTCGGCCGCCTGACCGAGCCGCCGGGCGCCGTTGGCGAAGGTCGCGGCCAGGGCAGCGACCGCCTCGGCGTCCATCAGGGTGCGGCCCGCGGAATCGATGGGGAGACCGTCGCTGCTCACCACCACCACCGCATCCACGTCGGGCCGGGCCGCGAGGCCCAGGACCACGTCACGCAAGCCAGCCATCTCGGTTCTCCAGGGTGGGGAAGCGACCGCAGCGGATTGTACGGGGGCGAGTGGGGCGAAGTCAAGCAATGACTGCGGGTTGACCACGATTTTCCGCCCCTCTAGGTTCCCCCCATGCTACGCACCCTCCGATATCCCGCCCTGCTGGCGTTCCTGCTCGCGGCGGCCTGCAGCGATTCCACCGGTCTTGCCAACGCCAGCCTGGAGAACCTGCAGGACACGCTCCAGCTCTGGACGCTGGAACGCGGTCCGCTGTCCAAGCCGAACGCCTATTCTCTCGATCAGCAGAGCGGGGTGCGCACCTGGGAGGCGGGGACCGCGTTCGAATTCGTGTTCTCCATGGACTCGGCCCACAACGCGAAGTTCATCCCGCTCGCCGCGCTAGGCCTCAGCCCCTCGGGGTCGGTGAAGTCCGGCCTGCTCAGGAGCAGCCTCCCCTTCGATTCGATGAAGAAGGCGCCGGCGAACGGGTACCTCACCACCGACACGATCCCCATTCAGGAAGGAGACCGCTTCTTCCTCCGTACCGAGGTCCTGTCCAGGTGCTCGCTGCTGGGCGTTCCGCTCTACGGCAAGATCGAGGTCGCGGATATCGACTCGGCGGCGGGGACAGTCCTGCTGTACGTGGTCGCCGACCAGAACTGCGGATACCGGGGACTGGTGGCGAACAGCCTGCCGAAATCGTGATGCCCCGTGATTGACGTCAAGCTGCTCCGTCAGGACTCCGAGGGTGTACGCGCCGCCCTCGCTCGCCGGCTCGATCCCGCTCTCGATTCCCAGCTCGACCAGCTCGCCGCCCTCGACCGGCGGCGGCGGGACACGCTGACCCGGGTCGAGCAGCTCAAGGCCGGGCGCAACGCGGCCACCGAGGAGGTGGCCCGCCGCAAGAAGGCGAAGGAGCCGGCGGAGGAGCTGCTGGCGGAGCTGAAGCGCTCGGGCGATGAGGTGAAGGCGCTGGACGCCGAAGTTCGGAACATCGAGGCCGAACTCGACCGGCTGGTGATGACGCTGCCCAACATTCCCCTCTCGCGCGTGCCGAGTGGCGATGCGAGTGCGAACCGGGTGCTCAAGGAAGTCGGCGGCAAGCCGGCCTTCGACTTCACCCCGAAGCCGCACTGGGAACTGGGGGAGGCGCTCGGGCTGTTCGACCTGGCCCGCGGCGCCAAGCTGAGCGGTTCCGGATTCCTGCTCTTCACCGGGACGGGGGCGCGACTGGTGCGGGCGCTGCAGAACTTCATGCTCGATCTGCACACCCGGGAGCACGGCTACCGCGAGGTCGCCACGCCCTACCTGGTCAATCGCGCCACCATGACCGGCACGGGACAGCTGCCGAAATTCGAAGACGACCTCTACCGCACCGAGGACGACCTCTTCCTGATCCCCACCGCCGAGGTGCCGGTCACCAACATCTATCGGGACGAGATTCTCGAGGGCGCCGAACTCCCGGTGGCGATGTGCGCGTTCACGCCCTGCTTCCGGCGCGAGGCGGGCGCGGCGGGGAAGGACACCCGGGGACTGATCCGGGTGCACCAGTTCGACAAGGTGGAGCTGGTCCGGCTCTGCCGGCCGGAGGAGAGCGAGGCCGAGCACGAGACGCTGACCCGGCATGCGGAGACGGTGCTCGAGCGGCTGGGGATTCCCTACCGGCGATTGGCGCTGGCCGCGGGCGACACCGGCTTCGCGAGCGCCTGTACCGTCGACCTCGAGGTGTGGGCGGCGGGGGTCGGCACCTGGCTCGAGGCGTCGAGCGCCAGCACCTTCACCGATTTCCAGGCCCGGCGGGCGAACATCCGGTTCCGCCGTGAGACCGGTGCCAAGCCGGAGTTCGTGCACACCCTGAACGCGTCGGGAGTCGCCTTCCCGCGGACGATCATCGCGCTGCTGGAGAACAATCAGCAGGGAGACGGTTCGGTCAGGATCCCGGAGCCGCTCGCTCCCTACCTGGGCACCGACCGGCTCGTGCCGCGTGCGTAGGCGCGGCCTGCGCCGGTTCGCGCCGGCGCTGGTGGTGCTGCTGGTCGCGCTGCTCGCGGGGTTGTCGGCCGGGTCGGGCTGGATCGTGGTGCGGCACTTCCGGACCGACTCCTATTCCATCAGCCGCCTGTACGCCGGGGTCTTCGCCGGCCTGAACGACGACCGCGAGGGCGCCGCGACCAACGCCTTGCTCCGGCTGGGGGAGCAGGTGCGCCAGGTCGGCATTCCGCTGGTGGTGACCGACTCCGCTGGTTCGGTGACCGCGGCCGCCAACCTGCCGTTCGATGCTCCGCTCGAGGATCCGAGGGTCCGCGCCTACGCGGCGCTGCTCGACCACGAGAATCCGCCGATCACCGCGCCGACGCTTGGGACGCTGCACTTCGGGCCGGTGCCCGCCAAGCGGCAGCTGACGGCGCTGGCCGTGCTGCAGAGCCTGATCCTGATCACCATCGTCGGTGTGGGCTTCGCCGCGTGGCGCAATGCGATGGCGGCCCAGCGGGACCGCCTCTGGGTCGCGATGGCGCGGGAGGCGGCGCACCAGATGGGCACCCCGCTGATGAGCCTGCAGGGGTGGATCGAGCAGCTCCGGTCCAGGGCCAAGCCGCCACCGGGTCTCGCCGACCATCTGGCCGCGGACGCAGAGCGGCTGGAGCGGGTGGCCCAGCGGTTCGAGCGCATCGGCCACAAGATCCGGCGCGAGCCGATTCCGCTCGGTGAGCTGGCCGAGAAGATCGCGACCTATTTCAGGCCCCGGCTGCCGACCCGCGTCAACCGGATCGAGATCAGGGTCGAGGCGCCGACCGACAGTCCTGTGGTGCTGGGCGACCCGATCCTGCTGGAATGGACCCTCGAGTCACTGGTGAAGAACGCCATCGACGCACTGCAGGGAAGGCAGGGGACCATCACCCTCCGCGTCGGTCAGGAGCCGGACGCCGCGACCGTGCGGGTGACCGACGACGGCCCGGGAATTCCCGGCGACATCCGGCGCAGGATCTTCGAACCGGGCCTCACCACCAAGTCGAGCGGCTGGGGCATCGGCCTGGCGCTCGCGCGGCGCGTCGTGGAAGACTCGCACGGCGGGGAATTGATGCTGGAACAGACCGAGCCCGGCGCCACGTTTCTCATCCGGATCCCTCTCGATGCCCGCTGAACGCGCCGCCCTGCTCGGCCTCGACGGCCTCAACCCCGCCCAGCGCGAGGCGGTCGAGCACGTGCACGGCCCGCTGCTGGTCGTCGCCGGCGCCGGATCGGGCAAGACCCGGGTGCTCACCATGCGGATCGCCCGGCTGATCGATGTGGCGGGGGTGGCCCCACAGCGGATCTTCGCGGTGACGTTCACCAACAAGGCCGCGGGCGAGATGAAGGAGCGGGTTGGCCGGCAACTGGGACAGGACCCCGCCGGTCTCTGGATCGGCACCTTCCACTCGCTTTCGGCGCGGCTGCTGCGCCGCGAGGCGGAGGCGCTCGGCTTCACCCGCCAGTTCACCATCTACGACGAGGATGACCGCCTCTCGCTGATCAAGCGGCTGATGGAGCAGCGCGGCCACTCCACCAAGCTCTTTCCTCCGAAGCTGGTGCAGTCGCTCATCTCCGCGGCCAAGAACCGGATGGTCGGCCCCGACGAGCTGGCGAGCGGCTCGCCCTTCGACCGGCCGGCACAGGTCGCCGCCGATGTGTACCGCGCGCTCGGGCCGGCGCTCAAGAGCCAGAACGCGATGGATTTCGATGACCTGATGCTCCACCCGCTCACCCTCTTCCGCGAGCGGCCCGACCGGCTGGCGTTCTACCAGGAGCGCTTTGCGTTCCTGCTGGTCGACGAATTCCAGGATACCAACTCGGCGCAGTACCAGCTGGTGAAGCTGCTCGGGAGGCACGGCAACGTCTGCGCCGTCGGCGATGACGACCAGTCGATCTACGGCTGGCGCGGCGCCGATGTGCGCAACATGCAATCGTTCCTCACCGACTTCCCCGGCACGGCGCTGGTGCGGCTGGAGGACAATTATCGCTCGACCCAGGTGGTGCTCGACGCCGCCAACGCGGTCATCGAGGAGAACAAGGGCCGGATCGGCAAGACGCTGCGCACCCGGCGCAAGGGCGGCGAGGCGGTCACGGTGGTCGCGGCCGCGGATGAGCGGGACGAGGCGGAGTGGATCGTCAGGGAATTCCGGACCCGGAGCGCGAAGGGCGACTGGGGCTACAGCGAGATGGCGATCCTGTACCGGACCAATTCCCAGTCCCGGGCGCTGGAGGAGGCCTTTCGCCGGGCGGGGATTCCGTACCGGATCGTCGGGGCGATCAGCTTCTACGACCGCCGCGAGGTGAAGGACCTGCTGGCCTACCTTCGCGTGATCGCCAATCCGGCGGATGACGAGGCCTTCCTGCGCGCCGTCAGCGTGCCCCGGCGGGGCCTCGGCGAGTCGAGTCTCGCGCTGTTGCAGGAGGCCGCGGCGACCTGGGGCAAACCACTGCTCTCGGCCTCGCGCGCCGCGGAAATGATCCAGGGCCTGCGGCCGAACGTCCGGGAGTCGCTGCGGAAGTTCGCGGACCTCATCGATGGCCTGCGGGAGAAGTCGGAAACCTGGCCGCCGGCGCAGGTGCTCGAGCAGGTCATCCAGGCGATCGACTACGAGCAGGTCCTGCTGGCCGAAGGTCCCGAGGGCGCCGAGCGGTGGGAGAACGCCCGCGAATTCGTCGCCAGCGCGGCGGAGTGGTCGGAGGTGGTGGAGCCGGACGCGGAGGAGCCGACGACGCCGCTGGAGCGGTTCCTGGCGGAGGCGGCGCTGCTCTCCGCCAACGACACGAGCAAAGGCGCCACCGAAGGGGTCACCCTGATGACCCTGCACACCGCCAAGGGGCTCGAGTGGCCGGTGGTGGCGCTGACCGGTCTCGAGGACGGCCTGTTCCCCCTGGCGCGGGCCGAAGAGCAGGAGCACGGGCTCGAAGAGGAACGCCGGCTCTGCTACGTTGGTATCACCCGGGCAAAGGACAAGCTCTACCTCAGCTGGGCACGGGCGCGGCGGCGGGGCGGGGAGCTGCGGCCAGGGCGGGCTTCGCGGTTCCTGCAGGCGCTGCCGCCGGGCATCATCGAGGAGAAGCGTACCAGCAGCATGTGGTCGCCGGACTGGAGTGGCTCCGCCGGCCGGCGGATCGGCGGGTCGGCCGGACCGGGTGCGCCGGCTCGAAAGACCTTTCTTGATGACGAGTTCGAGTTGGCGAACCGCCGAGCCGCCGAAGCTCCGGAAGAAGCGTCGCAGGACACCCCCCGCTACGTGAAGGGCGAGCGGGTCCGGCATCGCCGCTTCGGCAGCGGCACCATCCAGGGCCTGGCGGGGTCGGGAAAGGATCTGAAGGTGTCGGTGAAATTCGACGATGAGGAGCACGGCGTGAAGCAGCTGCTGGTGGCCTACGCCGGCCTCGAACGGGAATGGGAGAGCGCATGACGATCCGGCGTGAGGATGTGCTGCACATGGCCAAGCTCGCCGAGCTGGAAGTGGCGGAGGCCGATCTGCCCCGGCTGGTCGAGCAGATGACGCGCATCGTTGCCTTTGTGAATCAGCTCAACGAGGTGCCCTCCGACGAGCACGCGCCTCCCTTCCTGGCCGGGCCGACCGAGGCGCCGCTGCGCCCCGACGAGGTGCGTCCGGCGGTGCTGGCGCGCACGCCCGCGGAGATGGCGCCGGAGTTCCGCCACGGACTCTTCGCGGTGCCGAGGCTGGGCGCCATGGAGGGCGAGTGAGCGCGGTCGCGCTTATCCGGGATGCCGTTGTCGCGGGACGCACCTCTGCGGCGTCGGTGGCGCGGGAGCTGGGTGCCCGGCTCCGCAAGGCCGCGCCCCTCAATGCGACCCTGCACTGGTCGCAGCCGCTGCTCGACCGGGACGCCGCTCGGCTGGATGCGCTCCCCGTCCGCGACCGGGACGCGCTCCTGCTCGCCGGCGTGCCGGTGGCGCTCAAGGACAACATCGTCACCACCGACGAGCCCACCACCTGCGCCTCCAGGATTCTCGAGGGCTACGTCTCCCCCTACGATGCCACGGTGGTGACCCGGCTGCGCGAGGCCGGGGCGATCATCGCCTCCAAGACCAACCTCGACGAATTCGCGATGGGCTCGTCGACGGAGAACTCGGCCTTCGGGCGGGTGCACAACCCGATCGACCCGAGCCGGGTGCCGGGGGGCTCCTCGGGCGGCTCCGCCGCGCTGGTCGCGGCAGGGGTCGTTCCCGCGGCGCTCGGCTCCGAGACCGGCGGTTCAGTCAGGCAGCCGGCCAGCTTCTGCGGCGTCGTCGGGGTCAAGCCCACCTATGGCCGGGTGAGCCGGTACGGACTGGTGGCCTTCGGATCCTCGCTCGACCAGATCAGCGTCTTCGGCCGGACGGTCGACGATGCCGCGCGGGTGCTCGCCGTCATCAGTGGCCACGACCGTCATGACTCCACCTCCGCCGCCCGGTCCGCGCTGGTGCTCGAGCCGCCACGGAAAGATCTCACCGGCCTCACCATCGGCATGCCGCGCGAGTACTTCCCGCCCGATCTCGACGGCGGGGTACGTTCCGCGCTCGACCACACCGCCCACCTGCTGCAGCAGCTCGGCGCCACGGTGAAGGAGGTGTCGCTCCCTCACGCGAAATACGCCGTGCCGACGTACTACATCGTGGCGCCTGCGGAGGCGGCGGCGAACCTGGCCCGGTTCGATGGCGTGCGCTACGGGCCGCGGCATCTCGGCAAGGGTGGAGACCTCGGCTCGCTCTACCGCGCCACGCGCGGCACCGGATTCGGACCCGAAGTGCAGCGCCGCATTCTCATCGGCACCTACGTGCTGAGCTCCGGCTACTACGATGCCTACTACCGGAAGGCGCAGCAGGTGCGCGCCCTCCTGGCGGAGGACTTCCGGCGGGCGTTCGAGGAGCAGGAGGCGGACCTGCTGCTCACCCCGACCACGCCGACCCCGGCCTTCAAGGCCGGCGAGAAGACCGAGGACCCGGTGGCGATGTACCTGGCCGACATCTTCACCTGCGCCATCAGCCTGGCCGCGCTGCCGGCGATGAGCCTTCCCGTGGGCCGCTCCGAGGGACTGCCGATCGGCGCCCAGCTGGTCGCGCCGATGTTCGGCGAGGCGCAGATGCTGAGCGTCGCCGCGGCGCTCGAAGCCGCCATCGACCCGATGCGGGAGGTGCGCTGATGGCCTGGGAAACCGTGATCGGGCTCGAGGTCCACGTCCAGCTCCTGACCCGCTCGAAAATGTTCTGCGGCTGCGCCAATCATTTCGGAGCGGAGCCCAACACCCAGGTCTGTCCGGTCTGCCTCGGCCTGCCCGGGGCGCTCCCGATGCCGAATGCGCACGCCATCGAGCTGGCCACCCGGGCCGCGCTCGCGCTCAACTGCACCGTGCACGGCACCAGCGTCTTCGCGCGGAAGAACTACTTCTATCCCGATCTCCCCAAGGGATACCAGATCTCGCAGTTCGACCAGCCGCTCGCGACGGGCGGCGGGATCACCATCGAGTCGCCGGAACGGGGCCGCCTGACAATCGGAGTCACCCGGCTGCACGTCGAGGAGGACGCCGGCAAGTCGCTGCACGACCGGCTTCCCGGAAAGACCGCGATCGATCTGAACCGCGCGGGCACCCCCCTCGCGGAGATCGTGAGCGAGCCGGACATGCGGAGCCCGGCGGAGGCCCGCGCCTATCTCACGGTGCTCAAGCAGATCCTGCTGTACTGCCGAGGTGAGCGACTGCAACATGGAAGAAGGGTCCCTCCGGGTGGACGCCAACATCTCCATCCGCCGGCCCGGCGACACCAGGCTCGGTACCAAGACCGAGGTGAAGAACATGAACAGCTTTGCCAACGTCGAGCGGGCCCTGATCGTGGAGCGGGACCGGCAGATCGCGCTGGTGGAGTCCGGTGGTCGGGTGGAGCAGGTGACCATGCTGTTCAACGCGGGGACCGGCGAAGTGCGCCCGATGCGCTCCAAGGAGGAGAGCCACGACTACCGCTACTTCCCCGATCCCGACCTGCCGCCGCTGGTGCTCTCCCGGATGTGGATCCAGCAGCAGCACCACGCGCTCCCGGAACTGCCCGAGGCCAAGCGTGATCGCTTCATGACCGTGCACGGCCTGCCGCCCTACGACGCGGGAGTGCTCGCCGCCGAACGGCCGATCGCCGACTACTTCGAGGCCGTGGTAAAGGAAGGCGTCGAACCGAAGACAGCCTCGAACTGGGTGATCAACGATGCCATGCGGGGCTTCAACGAGAACGGTCGGTTCGGCGTCTCGCCCGGGAGGCTGGCCGCCCTGGTCGGACTGGTGAAGGACGGCACGGTCAGCAACCAGGCGGCCAAGCGGATCTTCGGGGAGCTGGCCGCCAATGAGGAGGCACCACACGCGGTGGCGGAGCGGCTCGGCCTGCTGCAGGTGGGCGATGCCGATGCACTGGGCCAGTGGGTGGACGAGGTGCTCGCGGCCAATCCGAAGGAAGTCGAGCGCTACCGCAGCGGCGAGACCAAGCTGATCGGCGTTCTTCACCGGCCAGGTGATGAAGAAGAGCGGCGGCAAGGCGGATCCGCGGAAGGTCGCGCCGGTATTGCAGGAGAAGTTGAAGTAGCCGGAGCGCGAACGGGGAGGGTGGGAACGTAATCGCTGTGCCGGCCGGCAACGGGGAGGATCATGGCCGTTTCCCGCCAGCCTCCTCCCCGGTCCCGTCTTCACCAAGCAGTCGCAGCACACTCATCGGATCGATCGTCACCCCGCCATAGCGCATCACCCAATGCAGATGCGGGCCCGTCACCCGCCCGCTGCGTCCCACCGCGCCGATCACCTGGCCCCGCTCCACGATGTCGCCGGGCTTCACCAACGTCCTGCTCAGATGGAAATACGCCGAGATGAGACCCTCGCCGTGGTCGAGGTACAGGACTCTCCCCGCCAGATAGAAGTCGGCCACCAGCGCCACCCGGCCGCGATTGGTTGCCCGCACCGGTTCGCCAACCTTGCCGGCGAAGTCGGTGCCGAGATGCCGGCTGGTCACCTCGCCGTTGTACACCCTGGCTGTGCCGAAGGTGCTGGTGATCCGGCTGGCCCGCGGCCGCTCGAATGGACCGTCCCACAGCCTGGAGGTGGCGTGCGCGGCGCGGCTCACGGCCCTGGCCCGGGCGATCTCCCGCGCGATTCGCACCCGGGCCGCGCTGTCGGGTGTCGCCATCGTGGGCGCGACGGTGAGCTTCTCCTGGGTATAGTCGCCGTGAGCGACCGCGATCGCGGTGCGGATCGTGTCGGCGCGCTCCGCGGAGAGCAGCACGAGCAGGATCTCCAGCGAATCACCGCCTTCCACCGGCACCGGCGCCAGCGCCGTCCAGAAGGTGCCGTCGGTGCTACTGAAATGCAGCGGCTCCTCGTCCACTTCTCCCTCCAGGCCGCTGACCGGCAGCAGAGTCGTCGGTGTGACCTGCAACCGGATGAGCGAACCGCGCACCGGCGCCGCCGGGGTGGTTTCGATGCTCACCTGGGCGTGCGCGACGGCTGGGCAGAGCCCGAGGCAGAGGAGCAGCGAAGCGAGCATGCGGCGCATCAGTGGTCCCTGCTCCGGAGCGCCTGGTCGGCCTCCGCGTGCCCGGCGAGGAGCAGGTCCAGACGCTCCCGCAGCTCGTGCGCGGCTGCGAGGTCCTCGGTGAGCGTCGCCGGGGTGGCGGTTCCGGCGTGAAGCTTGAGCAGGCCGAGCCGGAGCGATTCCAGCGCGGCGACGGTCGCCTTGAGCCGCTCCGCCCACAGCGCCCGCGCCTCTCCCAGCGCGCCGGCCCCACCGTCACCCTCGGACTTCACGCCGTCGAAGAGCGTCGTCGGGGCGGCCTGGGCGATCAGGTCGTCCAGCTCCTCCAGCCGGCTCCGCATCAGCTGCGCCTGGGCGGAGAGCCGCTGGATCTGCTCGGGCAGCTGCTTCAGGTCGCGGCGATCACCCGGCGGCAGAGCGCGGAACAGCGCCTCGGCCGCGTCCCCGAGGGCCAACTCCGTCGGCCGATGCAGGACCTGCTCGGGGATGTCGCGATTCCGCAGCCGCCAGCCGGCCAGGCGGGTGAGCCGCTTGCCGATCGGGCCCTTCCAGAACCGCAGGGCGAACTCCGCCCAGCGATCCCGCGCGCCCGAGCGAGCCCCCGGCACCAGGTTCCGGATCGCGAGCAGCACCAGGGAGAGCCCCCCGCCCACGATGGCCAGCCCGTACGGAACCGCCTCCACCGACCCCGGGACCGCGACCCCGATCGCGGCGCCGAGCACCAGGACGGCGATCCCCGTCACGATCCCCACGTTCACCAGGTTCCCCAGCCGGGTATTCGCGGCGCCGTGCTCGAACAGCAGCTCTTCTCTCCGCCGCTCGACGTGCTGCTCCAGCGCCAGCACCAGATCGCCGTGGGAGTACCCGGCCGCGAGCAGCTTCCGGGTGTGCAGGAGGCGCGCGCCCAGGACGAACGACCAGGGCAGCGTGAGCAGCGTGACGACGAACAGCGCGAAGCCGAGGTAGTTGTTCCCGCCGGGTCCCGTCATGGCGAAGACGCTGCCCACGATCACCGGCAGTCCCCACACCATGGAGATGAGCACGGCCGGGCTGCGCCGCTGCTGGCCCTTCGCGATCCAGACCCGGAACGGGGCGGGGAGGTCGGTCGAACCGGCACCGAGCTGCTCCAGCGCGCCCGCGAGTTCGTCGCCGGTCTGGAACCGCGCGGTCGCCAGCGGCGCGAGGCACCGGTCGATGGCCCGGCAGAGTGCGCGAGGGATGTGCGGCGCGGCATGCGACAGCGGCGGTGGCGGCCCGGCCAGCTGGCGCTCGACCAGCGCGCTCAGCGTGGCCACCGGATACGGGAGACTCCCCGACAGCGCGTAGTAGCCGACCACGCCGAGTCCGTAGATGTCAGAGCGGCCATCCACCTGCTCACCGGTGGCCTGCTCGGGGCTCAGATAGGCGACGGTGCCCGCCAGCTCGCCGCGCTGCTCAACAGTGGCGGCGATGCCGAAGTCGGCGATGAGCGCGCGCCGACCCCCGGCCTCGAGCAGGATGTTGTCGGGCTTCACGTCCCGGTGCACCACCCCCTGGCTGTGCGCATGGGCAAGCGCCCAGGCGATGTCGCGCAGGATCCGGCTCGCCTCGGCGGGGGCCAGGGCGCCGCGTTCCCGAATCCGCTGCCCCAGGCTCTGGCCCGGGATGTAGGCCATGACGAACCAGACGAGATCGCCGGCCTCCTCGACGGCGTGGAGCGGCACGATGTTGGGATGAGAGAGCCGGGCGGCGGTCCGCGCCTCGCGCAGGAAGCGCGCCCGCAGGGCGGGGCGCTCGGCGAGCTCGGGAGGAAGCAGCTTGATCGCGATGAGGCGATCCAGGCTCACGTCGCGCGCGAGGAACACGATCCCCATCCCGCCCCGGCCCAGCTCGCGCTCCAGCGAATAGCGTCCGGCGACCGCGGCCTGGAGTTCGAGGAAGAGCGGCTCTACTCCTGCCATGGCTTCTTCAGGGCGGCGCGGGACCAGAACGGATGCCGCCCGCGGGGCAGTCCGAAATGCTCCAGCGCCGCGGCACGCAGCCGTTCGGGGTCGCGCCAGCCACCGGCGAGCAGCGCATCGCGCCGCATCCCCTTGGCCACCCGGAGCGGATGTTCCCCCGCGGGATCGAGCCGCCTCGCCATGGAGTCCGGCTCGGCCAGCATCTCCATCACGTATTCGAACGACAACGCCATGTGCTCTTCGATGTCCACGGTGGGCAGATCCCACCGGCTGGTCTTCTCCGCGACCTGGAAGGCCCGCTGCCATCCCTTGTTCTCGGTGAGATGGACCATCCCGCGGAACAGCCGCCGGTTGGTCTTCACGCTGAAAATCGTGGGGGCGATGATCTGATCGAGGTGGGCGTCGGCAGGGGTGTGATCGAGGAGGATCACCTCCTTGGCGGTGCGGGCGAAGCGATCGCCCAGCGGCGTCTCGAAGCGGCTCTCCCAGTAGGAATGCCCGAAGCCGGTGGTGCTGCTGGTGAGGACCAGCTGGCGGGGCACGAAATAGTTGTGGGCCACCACGTCCGCGGCGAGATGCGACAGGTAGCCGAGCCCGAAGGCGCGCAGCGCGTCGCTGCGGGCGAGGTCGTAGATCTCCTGGCCGACGTGCCAGGCATGGCAATGCCGGCCCACCGGCGCGTATTTCTTCGCGATGGAGCTGTCGGCGGCGATGTTGCCGTACAGGAAGTCGAAGGGAAAGGCGCGCACCAGGTCGGCGATGGCCCCCGGGAGGGCGCCGAGGTTCCCGAGCACCGTCTCGCCGAGAAAGATGTGCGTCCCCGGAGTCCAGGCGAACAGCGGGGTGGGGACGAGGAGCGCGACGACCAGCACTCCCGCCAGCGCGAGGATCGCGCGGCGCGGACTCAACGGCGGCGCCCGCCGCCCAGCAGCCGGCGCAGCCGGCCGAACCATCCCGCGCCGGAACGAACGGTCCGGAGCGTCACCGCGAGGTCGAGCGCGGTCTCCTCGACCTCCTCCTCCAGGACATCATAGATGGCTTCGAGATTGGCGACCCGGGCCTGCAGCCCCTCCCGGAGCGCCCGGCTCGCCTTCACCAGTTGCTCCGCCTCATCGCCCACGATGCCGGCGAGGCGCTTGCCCTCGTTGGAGACCGTGGCCACCGCACCGAGCGCCGGAGCGAGATCTCCCCGCAGCGATTCCATGACCGCGGAGAGCTGGCGCATCTCATGAGCGGCCTGCCGGGCGGTCAGCGCGAGGGCCACCGCGATCGCCAGGAAGGCGAGGGCGATGATGACGAGAGAGATGGCCATCGTCGGGCCGACCCATGCGGCGGGTGGTCCGGCTTCCTGTAGCAGAAACATTGTGTGTCGCCTTGCAGGGAGACAAACTGAAGATACACCGCCGCTTGACGCCCGCACCATGCGCCCCGACCTTTCGCGCCATGCCTCCTCGCTTCCTCGTGGAGGGCGGTCGCGCGCTCAGCGGCACCGTCCGTCCCGCCGGCAACAAGAACGCTGCGCTCCCGGCCATCGCCGCGGCGCTACTCGCCGACGGGCCGGTAGAGCTGGGCAACATGCCCAGGATCCGCGACGTCGAGACCATGCTCGCGCTGGTCGCCGATCTCGGCGCACTGGTCGAATGGACCGCCACCAACACCGTCTGGATCGACGCCCGGCCGGCCAGGCCCAAGCCGCTCGATCCCGATCTCTGCGCCCGGATTCGCGCATCGATTCTGCTCGCCGGACCGCTGCTGGCACGCTTCGGCACGGTGACCCTGCCGCCGCCCGGCGGAGACGTCATCGGCCGGCGACGGGTGGATACTCACTTCCTCGCGCTGGAGCAGCTCGGCGCGTCGCTCACCCTCGGTGATCGCTACAAGATCGAAGCCAAGGCGCTCGTCGGAACCGAGATCTTTCTCGATGAGCCCAGCGTCACCGGTACCGAGAATGCCCTTATGGCCTCGGTCGCGGCCAGCGGCCGCACCGTGCTCCGCAACGCGGCGGCAGAGCCCCACGTGCAGGACGTGGCCCGGCTGCTGGTGGCGATGGGCGCCCGGATCGAGGGGATCGGCACCAACGTCTATTCCATCGAAGGGGGACATCCCCTCGGCGGCTGCAGCTACGCGATCGGACCCGACCACATCGAGATCGCCAGCTTCATCGGCCTGGCGGCGGTGACCAACGGCGCGATCACCATCGAAGGGGTGCGGCCCGACGACTTGCGCAGCACCCTGCTCGGCTTCGAACGGCTCGGGGTCCGTCCCCGGGTGGACGGGTCGCGGCTCATCATCGATGCCGGCCAGGAGCGCCGGGTCCGTCCCGACCTGGGGGGGCACGTACCCAAGCTCGAGGACGGGCCGTGGCCCGCCTTTCCGGCCGACGCCATGTCCATCGCGGTGGTCACCGCCACCCAGTGCGAGGGGATGGTGCTCATCTTCGAGAAGATGTTCGAGTCCCGCCTGTTCTTTGTCGACAAGCTGATCGGGATGGGTGCCCGCATCGTGCTCTGCGATCCGCACCGGGCGGTCGTCGTCGGGGCCGTCCCAGCTCCATGGCGGTACGGTCGAGTCCCCAGACATCCGCGCCGGCATGGCCATGCTGCTCGCTGCCCTCGCGGCTGAGGGGAAGAGCACCATCCACAACGTGGGTCAGATCGAGCGGGGCTACGAGCAGATCGACGCCCGGCTCCGGGCGCTTGGGGCGAAGATTGAACGACTCGAATAGGAGTCCCGAGTGACGAGTACCGAGTACCAGGTCGCGAGGGGCGAGGCATCGCTCACGGCAGGCTCAGCCCTCGGAACTCTCCGGTGAACAACTCGGAACTCGGAACCCGGAACTGCCCGCGAGTCCGCGAGGCGCTGTTGCCGGGCCCGGTGCCCCGGTTCGAGATTCCCGGCTGGCGGGAGCGATTCGGGGTGGTGGCCGGCATCACCGGCCGGGGCGACCTGCCTGGTCGGGGTTTCGACCTCGGGCTGTGGACCGAGGCCCCCGCGGGCGAGGTCATGTCGCGCTGGCGCGCCTTCCGAGGCGCGGAGCCCGGGTTCGGCGGGGTTGTCCTCGGCAATCAGGTCCACCAGGACGCGGTGGCCTGGCATGAGGGCGTTCGCGGCTGGCTCCAGATTGAAGGGGTCGATGGGCATGCCACCCGGACGGCGGGCCTGCTGCTCACCGTGACGGTCGCCGACTGCATTCCCGTCTATCTCGTCGATCCAGTCCGGCGGGCGATCGGGCTCCTGCATAGCGGCTGGCGGGGCACAGCAGCCGGGATCCTCGAGCGTGGACTTCAGAGCCTGCGAGAGCATGCTGGCTCCGATCCACGAGATGTGCTAATGCACTGTGGTGTTGGGATTTGTGGCCGATGCTATGAAGTGGGTTCTGAAGTCATGGACGGCTGCGGGCTGGCGCGCGAAGGGACCGGCCCCTGGCACGCGGACCTGCGTGCGGTGCTGCTGGTACAGGGGCAGCGGCTCGGCATCAGTACCATTTCCACATCACAATGGTGTTCTGCACACGACCGGCCGGAGTTCTATAGTCACCGAGCGTCCGCCGGCCGAGACGGCAGGATGGTGGCGTACCTTGGCCTGCCCCGGTCGATGCCCAGGCCCGCCTAGCGGGAACCGGGCGGGGTGGGTGGGGCTGGACGAAACCCCGCCCCATCCCTATACTTCCCGCGCTGTCAGGGGATCTCCAGCCGCGGTCGGTTGTCGATGTGGGGGAGTTCCCCCACATTTTTTTTGGCCCGTCCCGCATGGATGCCAATTCGCTGCTCGAGGCAGTTCGCCGCCACGTAGCCGACCTTGGATTCGAGCTCGTCGAGTTCAGGAAGTCCGGCCCGCCGCAGCGCCCAGTCATCCAAGTCCGGATCGATCGCCCCGACAGCAGGCCGGGGTTCGGCGTCACGGCCGAGGATTGTGCGCGCACCAGCCGCGCCCTGGCGGAGTTCTTCGAGGGGAGTGGCCGCATGGGCGATCGCTTCACGCTGGAAGTCTCCTCGCCCGGCATTGAGCGGCCGGTGCGGTTCCCCGAGCATTGGCGGCGGTACGTGGGGAGGGTGGTGCGGGTGAAGGCCCGATCGCTTTCGGGGCACCCGCTGGCGGTGATCCTCGATGTGCCCGACGACGGGCAGGTGAAGCTCCGGCTCCCCGATGGGGCCGAAACCATGGTGGCCCTGGCTGACATCACGCAGGCGCTGCTGCAGGACGAACACCCGGCGGCCGGCGGCCGTCGCGAGCCATAGGGCAGGAGACGAGGGATGTCCGGTTCCGCAGAAGTGCTGAGCGCCATCAACGAGCTCACCACCACCAAACAACTCGATCGCGCCGAGCTGCTCGACCTGCTCCGGGACGGGATCCACGCGGCGCTCGCGCGGCGCTACGGCCCCAACGTGCGGTTCGAGCTCGAATTCGACGAGCTCAAGGGCTCCCTCCGCATCGTGCGGCTCCGCCAGGTGGTGGAGACGGTCGAGGATCTGAGCTGCCAGATTTCCCTGGAAGAGGCCCAGTACGAAGACCCGGCCTTCCAGATCGGGGACATGCTCGAGGAAGACGTGCCCTTCGCCGACTTCGGCCGGCTGGCGGTACAGGCGGCCAAGCAGCGGATCATCCAGCGGGTGCGTGAAGGCGAGCGGACCCGGATCCGGGACGAGTTCCAGAGCAAGGTGGGCGAGCTGCTGTCGGGCGAGGTGCAGCAGATCGAGCGGGGCAAGCTGGTCATCATGCTGAACAAGTTTCGCGAGGCGGAAGCCATCATCCCGTACCGGGAGCAGAATCACCGCGAGAAGTTCCACCAGGGCGATACCATCCGCGCGGTGCTCAAGCGGCTGGAGGAGACGCCCAAGGGACCGCGGCTGATCCTGTCCCGGGGCGACCCGCTGTTCGTGAAGGCGCTGTTCAAGCTGGAGGTCCCCGAGATCCAGCAGGGGATCGTCGACATCCGCGCCTGGGCCCGCGAAGTCGGCAGCCGCACCAAGATCGCGGTGATCTCCCGCGACGACGCCATCGATCCGGTCGGCGCCTGCGTGGGCCTCAAGGGCTCCCGGGTACAGGCGGTGGTCAACGAGCTGGGCGGCGAGCGGATCGACATCGTGCCCTGGTCGCCGGACCCGGAGCGCTTCGCCCGGCTGGCGCTGGCCCCGGCCCGGGTGGCCAAGGTGTTCTCCGATCCCGACAACAAGACCATCCAGGCGGTAGTCGACGAGGATCAGCTGTCGCTGGCCATCGGCCGCAACGGGCAGAACGTCCGGCTGGCCTCCGAGCTGACCGGCTGGAAGATCGATCTCTACTCCAGCCGCGAGTGGCTGGAGCGGGGCGGTGAGGGCCCGCTGTTCGCGCCGCTGCCGCCGGAAGACGAGGCGGTGATGAACCTGCCGCTGACCGAGCTGAAGGGGCTGTCGCCGGAGCTGCTCGCCATCCTCAACGGCGCCGGCTACGAGAAGCTCAAGGACGTGCTCGACCTCGAGCGCGAGGACATCGAGAAGATCCCGGGGATGACCGCGGAGCGGAGCGACCAGCTGGTCGCGTTCCTGACCGAGCTCACCACGGAAGAAGGCAGCGACGACGCCGCCGGCCAGGGCTGAGCGGATCCTCCGCCTCCTCGGACTGGGCTATCGGGCCCGGCAGGTGGTGGTGGGGGTGGATCAGCTCCGGATCCAGTTGCAGGCGGGGAAGGTGCGCTGCGTGGTGGTCGCGGCGGACGTCAGTCCCCGCGCCCAGGACAAGGTGGTGCGGCTGGCGGCCGCGAAGGGCGTTCCGCTCCTCGCGGGACCGTCGGCGGAGGCGATCGGGGCCCGGCTGGGCAAGGCGGGCATCATGGTCGCCGGCGTGTTGGACCGGGCGCTGGCTCGAGGCCTCGCAGAAGCGGCTCAGAGCGGCACCCAAACGGAGGCGTGAGTGGTCAAGACCAGAGTGCACGATCTGGCAGCAGAATTCGGCGTGTCCGCCGAGCAGCTCATGAACATGCTCAAGGACATGAGCATCTTCGTGCGCAGCCACATGTCCCCGCTCGAGGATGGTCAGGTATCCGCCATCCGGGTGCGCTGGGAGCGCGAGAAGCGCAAGGCGGCCCAGGCGGCCGAGGAGCCAGCCCCGAAGAAGCGCGCCAAGAAGGCCGTGAAGCCGGCGGAGCCGGAGCCGGTCGCCGAGGCGGGCAAGCCGATCAAGCGGCGTCGCACCGCCGCCGAGGTCGCCGAGGCCGATGCGGTGGCCGAAGCGGAGCGCGTCGCCGAGACGCTTCGCCTCGAAGCCATCGAACTGGCCCGTCCGGTCGAGAAGCGGGAAGAGCCGATGGTGACCGCCTCCTCGCTCGAGGAGCGGGCCCGTGCGCTGTTCAAGGACCTGCCGCCGGCGCCGCCGGCGGAAGAGGTCAGGGCCGAGCCGGTTGCCGAGGCCGTTCGGGGCGACGGGTCGCCGCCGCGCCCTCGGCTCCCGCTGAACCGGCGGCGATTCCCGCGCGGCCCTCCATTCCGCTCGGTCCCTCCGGCAACCCCCGCATCCCGACTCGCATCCCGCGGCCCGTGGTGGCGCCGGGCAGCGAGGTGCAGCGCTTCAATCGCCCCAAGCCGGTGTTCAGCTCCAGCTCGCCCCCCGGTTCCGGTAACCGTCCCAGCGGCGGTCCCCGTCCCGGCGGTCCGCGTCCGGGAGGGCCCGGGCGGGCCGCGCGCCGGCACTGCCACCGGCGCTCCGCCGGGCCCGAGCACGGCCGAGCGGCCGCGCACCTTCGGACCGGACGCGGAGAAGGGCGCCGCGCGGAAGAAGGCGAAGAAGGGCCGCAAGTCGTCGGTGGACCAGGATGCGGTGCTCGCGAACATCGAGAAGACCCTCGCCGGCATGCACCGCGGCACGGTCAAGCGCGGCGCCCGTCGTGATCCCACGAGCTACCGCGAGGCGCTGGAGCGGGCCAAGGTCGAGCGTGAGGCGGAGAAGACCCGCATCCGGGTCAACGAGTTCATCTCGGTCTCCGAACTCGCCGACCTCATGAAGGTCCCCGCGACCCAGATCGTCCAGCTCGCCTTCAAGGGGCTGGGCCTGATGGTCACGGTGAATCAGCGGCTCGACTTCGACCAGATCGAGCTGATCGCCTCCGAGTTCGGCTTCCAGGCCGTGAAGGAGGAGGAGTACGCCGCCCCGGCCGAGACGCCGGAGGAGGAGGTGGCGGACGAGGGCCACCAGGTGTCGCGTCCGCCGGTGGTCACCATCATGGGCCACGTCGACCACGGCAAGACCTCGTTGCTCGACTACGTCCGCAAGGCGAACGTGGTGGCCGGCGAGGCGGGTGGCATCACCCAGCACATCGGCGCCTATCACGTCACCCTGCCGAACGGCAAGAAGATCACCTTCCTCGACACCCCGGGTCACCAGGCCTTCACGGCGATGCGCGCCCGTGGCGCGCAGGTGACGGATATCGTGGTGCTGGTGGTATCGGCCGAAGATGCGGTCATGCCGCAGACGGTGGAAGCGATCAGCCACGCCCGGAATGCCGGCGTGCCGCTGATCGTGGCGATCAACAAGATCGACCTGCCGAACGCCAACGTGCAGAAGGTGAAGCAGGACCTGCTGGGCCAGAACGTGGTGCTCGAGGAGTTCGGCGGCCAGGTGCTCTCCACGCCGATTTCGGCCAAGAAGGGAACCGGGGTCGACAAGCTGCTCGAGCAGATCCTGCTGCAGGCGGAGATCCTCGATCTCAAGTCCAATCCCGACCGCGCCGCCAGCGGCGCCGTGATCGAGGCGACGCTCGATCCGGGGAAGGGCCCGGTCGCGACGATCCTGGTGCAGAAGGGCACGCTGCACGTCGGGGACAACTTCATCTGCGGCAAGTTCTCCGGCCGCGTGCGGGCGCTGTACGACGAGCGCGGCAAGAACGTGAAGGACGCCGGTCCCTCGATCCCGGTGCAGATCCTGGGCTTCGAGGGCACCCCGTCGCCGGGCGACAACTTCGTGGTCACCACCGATGCCGTCGAGGCGCGTGACATCGCCCAGAAGCGGCAGCGGCTGGAGCGCGAGGCGCAGAACCGGCGCACCGCGCGGGGTGGCTCGCTGGAGGACATCTCCCGCGCGCTGGCGCAGGGCCAGATGGGCGCGCTGCGCATCATCATCAAGGCCGACCAGGGCGGTCCGGCGGAAGCGCTCGCCGACGCGCTCGGCCAGCTCTCCACCGGCGAGGTCCGGGTGGACATCGTGCATCGCGGCGTGGGCTCCATCAGCGAGAGCGACGTGCTGCTCGCCAAGGCCTCGGGCGCGATCATCATCGGCTTCCACGTCCGGCCCGACGCCGGCGCGCGGCAGGCCGCGGAGCGGGAGTCGGTCGACGTCCGCATGTACCGGGTCATCTACGAGGCGGTGGATGACGTCCGCAACGCGCTCGAGGGGCTGCTCAAGCCCGAGTCGAAGGAGACCGTGCTGGGCGACGCCGAGGTGCTGCAGCTCTTCAAGGTCAGCAAGGTCGGCACCATCGCCGGCTGCCAGGTCCGCCACGGCACCATCACCCGGACCGCCAGGGTGCGGGTGCTGCGCGACGGCACCCAGGTCTACGACGGCAACATGTCGAGCCTGAAGCGCTTCAAGGACGACGCCAAGGAAGTGAAGGAAGGGCAGGAGTGCGGCATCGGCATCGAGAACTTCAACGACCTCAAGGTCGGGGACATGATCGAGGCCTACCGGGTCGAAGAGGTCAAGCGCACGCTCGCCGGCGCCAGCAAGGCGGACAGCTGAGTGGCATGCACGCCCTCCTCCAGACCTGGGAGCTGCATCTCGAGGGATGCCAGTCGCTGAAGGACAAGCGTTCGGTGCTCAAGTCGCTGCTGGCCCGGCTCCGCAAGCTGAACCTCGCGGTGGCCGAGGTGGAACACCAGGACCTGTGGCAGCGGGCAGGCATCGCCGCCGCCACGGTGGCCAGTGATCACCGGGTGGCGGAAGAGACGCTGCGCGAGGCGGACCGGTTGATCGAGACCGCCGATGGGGTCCGGATCATCGAGACCGCGGTGAGGGTGGCATGAAAGGCTCCAAACGCCGGCCCGACCAGGTGGCGGAGACGGTCCGGCAGGTCATCGCCGAACTGCTGCTCACCGAATTGCGCGACCCGCGGATCGGGTTCGTGACGGTCACCGGCGTGCAGGTGACCAACGACCTGGCCGTCGCCACCGTCCGGGTGAGCGTGATGGGCGAGGAGACCGACCGGGCCACCGCTCTCGAGGGACTGCAGAGCGCCGCCGGCTTTCTGCGCGGGCGCATCGGCAAGGTGCTCACCACCCGCATCGTCCCCGAGATCCGCTTCGAGCTGGACCGTGGCCTGGAGCACGCCGCCAGGATCAATCGCATCCTGGGCGAGCTCCGGGAGGAGCGAGGCGACTGAACGGCGCGCTGCTGGTGGACAAGCCCGCGGGGCCCACCAGTCATGATGTCGTCGCCCGGGTCCGGCGCGTCCTCCATACCAGGGCGGTCGGCCATACGGGGACCCTCGATCCCTTCGCGACCGGATTGCTGGTCGTGCTCGTGGGACGGGCCACGCGCCTCGCCCGGTTCGTGGAGCAGCAGGCGAAGACCTATCTTGCCACCGCCCGCCTCGGCGTGGCGACGACAACGGACGATCTGACGGGCGATGACGTCGAGCAGACGACGCCCTCTGCTCCGGGGACGAAGCCCGAGCCGCCTAGCCGCCGAGCCGTCGAAGCAGCGCTGGCCGGCTTTCTTGGTCCCCAGCGGCAGCGGCCGCCGGCCTTCTCGGCGAAGCGGGTGGCGGGTGAGCGGAGTTACAGGCTGGCCCGCCGGGGCGAGTCGGTCGAACTGGCTGAGGTGAATATCGTGGTGCAGCGGCTGGACCTCGTGGAGTACGCCTATCCCGAGCTCCGCTTCCGAACCACCGTCAGTGCCGGGACCTACGTGCGGGCGATGGCGCGGGACATCGGGGAACGCCTCGGCACCGGGGCCCACCTGACGGCGCTCCGCCGGGAAGCGATCGGGGAACTGCGGGTGGAAGATGCGATCGCACTGGACACCCTGAGCGACGCCACCCCGCTGCTGCCGCCGCTCGCCGTGCTCGGGCACCTGCCGCAGGTCGCGGTGACGGAGGAGGCGGCGCGGGCGATCGGGTTCGGTCGCGCGGTGCCGATCCCGGAGGCCGTCGCCTCGTGGAGCGGCGCGGTCGCGGTCACCTGCGGCGACCGCCTGATCGCGATCGCCGAGGCTCGGGAGGGGAGTCTGCACCCTGAAGTGGTGCTGGAGGCCGCCGGGTGAGTTCCTTCCTCCCCGACCACCCCGAAGGCACGGTGGTCACCGTCGGCACCTTCGACGGGGTGCACCAGGGGCATCTCGCCGTGCTGCGCGAGATCGTGGAGCGGGCCAGGGCGGCCGGGCGCAAGAGCGTGCTGGTGACCTTCGAGCCGCACCCGCTCGAGGTGGTGAATCCGCAGGCGGCGCCGCCGCTGTTGACCAGCGGGCCGGAGCGGCGGGAAATACTGGCGCTGACCGGGCTCGACTACGTGGTCTTCCTGCGGTTCGACCGGCGGCTCGCGGACTACACGCCGGAACAGTTCGTCCGCGAAGTCCTGATCGGCCGCTGCGGCATGAAGGAGCTGGTGATCGGGCACGATCACGGCTTCGGGCGGGGCCGCAGCGGCGGCGTCGACACCCTGCGGCGGCTGGGCGCCTCCGACGGCTTCGTGGTGGACGTGGTCAGCCAGGTCGAGCTGGGCGGACACGCGATTTCCAGCACGGCGATCCGCCGCGCGGTCGCCGGCGGCGATCTCAAGACCGCGGCCCGGCTGCTGGGTCGGCCCTACACGCTGAGCGGCCAGGTGGAGCGCGGCGAAGGGCGGGGCCGGACGATCGGCATCCCCACGATCAACGTGGGGGGCTTCCCGGAGCGGAAGCTGCTCCCGCCCGACGGGGTCTACGCCGCCAGGGTGGAGTGGGCCGGCGGACAGGCCGGGGGGATGCTGAACCAGGGCCCCAGGCCGACCTTCGGGGAGACCCGCCGCGGCATCGAGGTGCATCTGTTCGGCGTGGATGCCGACCTCTACGGGCAGTGGGTGCGGGTGGAGTGGGTGGAACGGCTGCGTGACGTGATCCGGTTCGCGTCCGTGGAGCAGTTCAGAGAGCAACTGGAGCGGGACCGTGCCGCGGCGCTCGACGCGCTCGCCCGGCATGCGCCCTTGATTGACATCAGTCGCGCGTCGAACGTCTAGAACGGAATGGTCGTCACCTCTCTCAAGACCCGCATCGGCATCATCGCCGCCATGGCTGTCACCTCCGTGATCGCGCTGATCCCGCGCGAGACCACGATCCGGGTGGACAGCGGCGGCGTGATCCACGATTCCACCCTCCGCCAGGTCCCCCTCAAGCTCGGGCTCGACCTGCAGGGCGGCATGCACCTCGGCCTCGAGCTCGATCAGTCCAAGCGGGTCTCGGCCGATCCGGCCAAGGACATCGATCTGGCGCTCACGGTGCTGCGCAAGCGCATCGACGAGTTCGGCACCCAGGAGCCGCTGATCCAGAAGCAGGGCGAGGACCGGATCGTCGTGGAGCTCGCCGGCATCAGCGATCCGGGCCGCGCCAAGGCAGTGGTCCAGAAGAGCGCCTTCCTCGAATTCCGGATCACCGACCGCTCTTCCGCGCTGGACAAGGCGCTGCCCGCGATGGACCGGGCGCTGGCACGGCTGGGCGTCAAGGCGACCGCCGGCGCGGCGGCGGCCACTCCGTCGGCGGTGACCCAGCTGCTGCAGGGGGACACGACCAAGAAGGACTCGGCGGCGCAGGACACCACGCCGGTCGTCGGCGGGGCGCTCTCAACCCTGATCCAGAACGCCGGCCAGGCCGATGCCCAGATGTCTCCCGGCGAGTACCTCGTCGAGGATGGCGCGTGGGCGCGCGCCGACAGCCTGCTCAACCTCCCGGACGTGAAGGCGCTCTTCCCCCGGCGCTTCGAATTCCGCTGGGGGGCCGCGCCGATCAGTCTCGGCGCCAAGGCCTACCGGCCGCTGTACGTCCTCGAGGACCGCCCGATCGTGACCGGCAGCAGCCTGGTCGACGCCAAGGAGGAGATCGATCCGCTCACCAGCGGGCCGATCGTCACCTTCGAGCTCGACCGCAAGGGCGCCCGCGACTTCGGCGAGGGGACTTCGAAGAACGTCGGCAACTACATGGCGATCATCCTCGACGACCGGGTCCAGGGGCGCCCGCCGGTCATCCAGGAACGGATCGACCGCCGGGGGCAGATCACCCTGACGGGCAAGACCTTCCAGGAGGCCCGCGACCTGGCGCTGACGCTGCGCGCGGGCGCACTGCCGGTGCCGCTCAAGATCGTCGAAGAGCGACAGGTCGGTCCCAGCCTCGGCGCCGACTCGATCCACAAGGGCGCGCTGGCCGGCATCGTCGGTACCCTGATGGTCGTGATCATCATGGTCGGCATCTACCGGCTGAGCGGCACGCTCGCCGTGGCCGCGCTCGCGTTCTACATCCTGTTCTCCTTCGGCGCGCTCTCGATGTTCGGTGCCACGCTCACCCTGCCGGGTCTGGCGGGCCTGATCCTGTCGGTGGGCATCGCGGTGGACGCGAACGTGCTGATCTTCGAACGGATCCGGGAGGAGCTGGAGCTGGGCAAGACGGTGCGGCTCTCGATCGACGAGGGCTTCAAGCACGCGATGAACGCCATCGTGGACTCCAACGTCACCACGGTGATGACGGCGCTCTTCCTGTTCCAGTTCGGTACCGGACCGGTGAAGGGCTTCGCGGTCACCCTGACGATCGGCGTCCTCGCTTCGATGATCACCGCGGTCTTCGTGACCCGGACCTTCTACATGATCTGGCTGGACAAGTCGCCGGCCATGGACACCCTGAGCATCTGATGATCCGCTTCTTCGCACACGCCAACTACGACTTCATCGGCGTTCGCCGGTACGCCTACATGGTGACCGGGGCGCTGTTCGCCGTGGGCCTGGTCGCCCTGGCCATCTGGCACCTGAACTACAGCATCGAGTTCACCGGGGGCACCCTGGTGCAGGTGAAGGCGCAGCCCGGCATCGACGTCGGCAAGGTCCGCAGCGCCCTCGACGCGCAGGGGATCCGCGGCTCCGAGATCCAGGGCTTCGGCGCCCCCGGTGAGTTCATCATCCGGGCGCGCACCGCGAAGGAAGGGACCGACGCCGACAACACGCAGGCGACGGCCGCCGTGGTGAGCACCGCCCTCGACCAGGTGCTCGGCAAGGGGAGCTACAGCATCCAGCGCACCGAGGCGGTCGGTCCCAAGGTGGGCGGTGAACTGCGCACCAAGGCCTTCCTCGCGATCTTCTACAGCTTCCTCGCGGTGCTGGCCTACCTCGCGTTCCGGTTCGAGTGGCGGTTCGGGCTGGCGGCCATCGCGGCCACGGCGCACGACATCATCCTGACGATCGGCTTCATCGCCATCATGCGGCTGGAGGTGAGCCTGGTCGTCGTCGGCGCGGTGCTCTCGATGGTCGGCTACTCGCTCAACGACACGATCATCATCTTCGACCGGGTCCGCGAGAACCTCCACAAGTACAAGCGCGATCACTTCGCCGACATCCTGAACCGCTCGGTCAACGAGACCCTGCCGCGCAGCATCCTGACCCACGGCACCTCGCTCGCGACCCTGCTCGCGCTGGCGATCTTTGGCGGCGAGGTGATCCGGCCCTTCGCCCTGGTCATGTTCTTCGGCGTCTTCACCGGCACCTTCTCCTCGATCTACATCGCCGCGCCGGTGCTCATGTGGATCGAGCACAAGTGGCCCGGCGCCGATGCCCGCGGCGTGAAGACGGCGGCCCGCACCACCGCGGCCAAGACACCGGTCGGCGTATAGGGAGCCGGCGGGGGTGACGCGGTCCCCCTCGTCCCGGCCTCGGGCCGTGTCCGGGGGATCCCCGAGCGATCCGCTCGGGGGTCCCTCGCGCCGTTCGGAGCCGCATGCTGGTCGATAGCCACTGCCACCTGGGGAGCGAGCAGTTCGCGCCCGATCTGGACGAGACGCTGGCGCGGGCCTGGGCGGCGGGGGTAGGACACATCGTCGTGATCGGTGAGTCGCCGGCGGCGGCGGCGCGGGCGCTGGAGATTGCCGGGGGGGATGCCCGGCTCTCCGCGACGGCAGGGGTCCACCCCCACGAGGCGGGGAGCTGGTCCCCGGACATCGAGAGCTGGCTGGAAACCACCCTGCGGGATCCTCGCGTGGTGGCGGCCGGCGAGATGGGGCTCGACTACCACTACGACTACGCTCCCCGTGCCGCGCAGCGCGAGGTGTTCGACCGGCAACTGGCCATCGCCACGGCGGCGGGCAGGGCGGCGGTGATCCACGCCCGGGAGGCCGACGACGACGTGGTCGCCGTGCTCCGCAACCATCCGGGCGCCAACGTCATCCTGCACTCCTTCTCCAGCGGGCCGGTCCTGCTGCAGGCGGCGCTGGAGTGGGGCTATTATGTGTCGTTCAGCGGGATGGTGACCTTCAAGAACTGGGGCCGGGACGACGTGGTACGGGCCGTACCCGAAGACCGTCTGCTGGTGGAGACCGATGCACCGTACCTGGCCCCGGTCCCCGAGCGGGGCCATCGCAATGAACCAGCCTTCGTACGGCACACGGCGCTGCGGGTCGCGGCGGTGCGGGGCCTCGATCCCGGGCTCCTGATCGCGGCGACCGCGGCCAACGCCATCCGGGTATTCGGGGCCCGTGTGAGGGGCTGAGCCGACCGGCTTCACAGCCTGTTCACGGCAGTGTGCGTAGCTTGATCACCGGATGACCCTTGGCCCAGAGCCGGGGCGCCCGTCCCTGACACCCACACCCTTCTCCCAGGGGAAGATCGCCCGCCATGTCCACCGTACCGTCGGATATCGAAATCGCCCAGGCCGCGAAACTCCGGCCCATCGCCGACGTCGCCGCCGAACTGGGGCTCACCGCGGATGACATCCTGCCGTATGGCCGCTACAAGGCCAAGATCAGCGCGGAAGCGGTCGCCAAGCGTTCGCCCAAGGGCCGCCTGGTCCTGGTGACCGGCATCAACCCGACGCCGGCGGGCGAGGGCAAGTCCACCGTCACGGTGGGACTGGCCCAGGCGCTGCGCAAGCTGGGCAAGAAGGTGGTGGTGGCGATCCGGGAACCGTCCCTCGGCCCGGTCTTCGGCGTGAAGGGCGGCGCGGCCGGCGGCGGCTACGCGCAGGTCGTCCCGATGGACGAGATCAACCTGCACTTCACCGGGGATTTCCACGCCATCACCTCGGCGCACAACCTGCTGTCCGCGATGCTGGACAACCACATCCATCACGGCAACGCGCTGGGGCTCGACAGCCGGCGGATCACCTGGCCGCGGACCATCGACATGAACGACCGGGCGCTCCGCTCGATCATCATCGGGCTCGGCGGCCTGAACGGCGGTCCCACCCGCGAGGAGCGGTTCGTCATCGTACCCGGCAGCGAGATCATGGCGATCCTCTGCCTGGCCACCGACCTCCCCGACCTGGAGGCGCGGCTCGCCCGGATCATCGTCGGCCTGACCCGCGACAGAAAGCCGGTGACCGCCGGCCAGCTCAAGGCGAGCGGCGCGATGACCCTGCTGCTCAAGGACGCGTTGCTGCCCAACCTGGTGCAGACCCTGGAAGGCGGGCCGGCGCTGGTGCACGGCGGACCGTTCGGCAACATCGCCCACGGCTGCAACTCGATCGTCGCGACCCGGCTGGGCCTCGGGCTCGGCGACATCGTGCTGACCGAGGCGGGATTCGGGGCGGACCTGGGTGCCGAGAAGTTCTTCGATATCAAGTGCCGCTTCGGCGATCTGAAGCCGGAAGCCGCGGTGGTGGTCGCCACGATCCGGGCGCTCAAGATGCACGGCGGCGTGAAGAAGGACCTCCTGGGCACCCCCGATGTGCCCGCCCTGCTGCGCGGCATCGTGAACCTCGAGGCGCACGTCAAGAACGTGCAGAAGTTCGGGGTGCCGGTCGTGGTGGCGCTCAACCGCTTCCTCTCCGACTCCAAGCGAAGAGCAGGAGGCGGTGCTCACCGCTGCCCGGAGCTGGGGCGCCCGCGCGGCGCTCTCGGACGTGTGGGCGCGGGGCGGGGAAGGCGGCGCGGAGCTGGGCCACGAGGTCTGGCGACGCTCGACGAGGGGAAGGCCAACTTCAAGCCCATCTACGACGCCGGCCTGCCGATCAAGCAGAAGATCGAGACCATCGCGACCCAGATCTACGGTGCGGATGGCGTGACCTTCACCGCCACCGCGGAGAAGTCCATCGCGCTCTGCGAGGAGCTGGGTCTCGGCGGCACACCGGTCTGCATCGCCAAGACCCAGTACTCCTTCACCGACGACGCCACCAAGCTGGGACGGCCGAAAGGCTTCAAGATCAACATCCGGGATGTGTACCCTTCGGCCGGCGCCGGCTTCGTGGTCGCCCTGGCCGGTGAAATCATGACGATGCCCGGCCTCGCCAAGGTCCCCTCGGCGGAGGCGATCAAGGTGCACTCGGACGGGCGAATCGAGGGACTCTTCTAATGGCCATCCAGTTCATCGCGTGCGATAGCGCCCCCAGGGCGATCGGACCCTACAGCCAGGCGACCATCGTCAACGGGCTCATCTTCACCGCCGGCCAGATCGCCTTCAACCCCGCCACGATGGAAATCGTCGGCGGGGGCATCAAGGAGCAGACCGAACGGGTGCTCGCCAACCTCAAGGCGGTGCTCGAGTCGGCCGGGTCCGACCTCTCCAAGGTGGTGAAGACGACGGTCTACCTGGTGGACATGGCGGACTTCACGGCGATGAACGAGGTGTACGCGCACGCCTTTGGCGAGCACAAGCCGGCGCGTTCCACCGTGGCCGTGGCAGGGCTGCCCCGCGGCGTCCGGGTGGAGATCGACGTCGTCGCGACGACCTGACGCGCCGGGGCGGGCGCCGCTGTCCGTCCCGCATGAAGCTTGAAGTCGTGACGATGGTGTGAGGCAGAGGCGTGCCTTCGGGCCCGCCTCTCCCCGATCGTCGCCGCGCACCAGTTTGGGGGTGGATCGGGCCTGGTGGTCCGGCCGGTCTTCAAAACCGCGATGGAGGCACCTTCGGTGGCTCCGGTGGGTTCGATTCCCACACGCTCCCGCCACCTTTTCCACCTTTCGCTTCCACCGTGACCACACTCCTTCTCGTCAATCCGACCGCAGGGCGGGGCCGCGCCGCACGGCTGGCCGGAGAGGCCGAGAGTGCGGCGCGCGCCGCCTGGGGCAGAGTGACCCGGCTGGAGACGACCGAGCCCCGTGCCGCCACTTCCCTGGTCCGCTCGGCGGTCGAAGCCGGCGCGGAACGGGTTCTGGTGCTGGGCGGGGACGGTACCATGCACGAGGCGGCCAACGGCCTGTTGCAGGCGAAGGTCGCGCAGCGGCCTCCCATCGGCATCCTGCCGGCCGGGACCGGCAACGACTACGCGAAGATGGCGGGAACCGCCGGTTGCAGCCCTGCGGTGGCGATCAGGCGGCTGGCTGGCGGGGCCATCCGGCGGATGGACGTGGGTGCCGCCTGGGACGAGTACTTCCTGAACTCGATCGGCATCGGGTTCGACGCCGAGGTCGCCCGGGTGGTGAACGCCTCGAAGCACGGCAGCGGGATTCCTGCCTACCTGGCCGCGGTGGCGCGGGTGCTCTTTCGCTTCGAGCCCATCGAGGTCGAGGTCCGGGCCGACGACCGTGATTTCACCGATCGACTGCTGCTGCTCGAGATCGGTATCGGGCCGTGTGTCGGGGGCGGATTCCGGCTGACGCCGTTCGCCGTGCCCGACGACGGTCTGCTCGACATCTGCGCCTTCCAGCACATGTCGGTGCCGGGGATCGTCAGCCGATTGCCGCTCGCGATGCTGGGCCGGCACACCCGACTCCGCCAGGTCCGCCACTTCCGCACTACGGCGCTCTCCGTCGAAGGCCGAGGCGGACCGCTGCACGCACAATTCGACGGCGAGCTCCGTCAGGTCTCCACCCGCATGGATATCCGGCTCGAGGCGCGGGCCCTTCCGCTGATGGTATCGGCATGACCCCTCGGCGTCACTTCGCGAGCGACAACAACGCCGGCATGCACCCCGAGGTGCTGGCCGCCATCACCGAGGCGAACGGCGCCGGGCATCTCCGCAGCTACGGCCACGATGAGTACACCGAGCGCGCCCTGGCCGCTCTTCAAGCAACACTTCGGTCCCGCAGCCAGTGCCTGGCTGGTATTCAACGGCACCGCCGCCAACGTGCTCGGGCTGCAGGCGGTGACGCGGCCGCACGAGGCCGTGATCTGCGCCGACGGTGCCCACATCAACGTCGACGAGTGCGGCGCTCCGGAGCGGTTCACCGGATGCAAACTGCTTCCGGTCGCGGCCCCGGACGGGAAGCTCCGGCCGGGCGACATCCCTCGGCTGCTGGGCGCCGTCGGCGACGAACACCGGGTCCAGCCGCGGGTCGTCTCGATCAGCCAGTCCACCGAGCTGGGGACGGTGTACACCGTCCAGGAGATCGCGGCGCTGGCCGAGATGGCTCATCGCCACAACCTGCTGCTGCACATGGACGGGGCGCGGATCGCCAACGCGGCGGTCGCGCTCGGGCTCCCCTTCCGCGCCTTTACCACCGACGCCGGGGTCGACCTGCTCTCCTTCGGCGGGACCAAGAACGGGCTGATGGGGGCGGAGGCGGTGGTGCTGCTGCGCGAGGGGATGGATGCGCAGATGCCCTTCATCCGCAAGCAGGGAATGCAACTGCACAGCAAGATGCGCTTCATGGCGGCGCAGATCATTGCGCTGCTCGGCACCGACCTCTGGCGCCGCAACGCCGAGCAGGCGAACCGCATGGCCCGGCTGCTGGCCGCCGGTGTGGCCGACGTGCCCGGCATCACCATCACTCAGCCGGTCGAGGCGAACGGGGTGTTCGCGCAGGTCCCACCCGAGCATATTCCCGCTCTGCAGGAGCGGGCGTTCTTCTACGTGTGGAACGCCGCGCTTTCCGAAGTGCGCTGGATGACGGCCTGGGATACCACGGAGGATGACGTGCGGCGATTCGTGGCAGCGGTGCGGGAGATCGTGCGGTGAACCGTCCGCTCCTCGCCGGCGGACTCCTCCTCCTGCTCAGCGTCGCGGCCCGCACCCCGCTCGCGGCCCAGGATTCGGCGGCGGTCGTCCGCGACTCGGCGGTCACTCGGCCGGATACCGCCGTCGCCCCCGATTCCATTCCGCCGGCCGCGCGTCCCGACACGATCTACCCCAAGGCGCCGGTCTCTCCGATGGGCGCGCTCTTCCGCTCCATTCTGGTGCCCGGGTGGGGCCAGGCCAAGTCGCAGCGGAAGCTCACCGGCGCCCTCTTCGTTGCCTGGGAGGGCGTCACCCTCGGCATGGCGATCAAGACCTCGCACGAACTCCAGTACCTGCGGCGCACCGGCTCCGGCAGCGTCAAGGCGAAGTCCCAGGAAAAGCAGGACTGGCTGGTCCTGCTGGCGTTCAATCACCTCTTCTCCGGCATCGAAGCCTACGTCTCCGCCCACCTCTGGGACTTCCCCGACGACCTCGAGGTGAGCGCCGCACCGCTCCCCGATGGGAGTTTCGGGGCGTCGATCCGGGTCCCCATCCACATCCCGTGAACTCCGCACCCATCGGCATCTTCGACTCCGGCATCGGCGGGCTCACCGTGGCCCGCGCGATCTACGAGCGCCTGCCCGGCGAATCGACGATCTACTTCGGCGACACCGCCCGCGTGCCCTATGGGCCCAAGAGTCCGGAGACGGTGCGCCGCTACAGCCGCGAAATCCTGCAGTGGCTGGTCGGCCAGGGAGTGAAGGCGGTCGTGATCGCCTGCAATACCAGCACGGCGCACGCGCTCACTGTGCTCAGGGAGGAATCGCCGGTGCCGGTCATCGGGGTGATTGAGCCCGGGGCGCGGGCCGCCGTGGCGGCGACCCGGGGCGGGCCGGTCGGAGTGATCGGGACGGCCGGGACCATCGCGAGCAACGCCTACGCCCGCGCCATCCATGCGCTGAGTCCGGCGCTGCGGGTGGAACAGGTCGCCTGCCCGCTCTTCGTGCCGCTGGCCGAGGAGGGCTGGTTCGATCACCCCGCGACGGCGCTGGTGGCGGAGGAGTACCTGACGCCGCTGCGCGCGGCCGGGGTCGATGTGCTGGTGCTCGGATGCACCCACTACCCGCTGCTCAAGCCGCTGCTTGGACGGGTGATGGGGTCCTCGGTGCAGCTCATCGACAGCGCGGAGGAGACGGCCCGTGCGGTTTCGGAGACGCTGCGCGAGCAGGGCCTCGAGGCCCCCACCGGCCAGCGGGTCATTCACCGATTCGTGGTGAGCGACGACGAGCCCCGGTTCAGGCAGGTGGGCTCGCGCTTCATCGGGGAGAAGCTTGCCACCGCCGAGGTGGTACCGCTCGGATAGGCTGGAATAGGGTGGGCGGTTGGTCCGCCGACCGCGCAGGGGCGGAGCGGGGCTCCATCCCTACCCGGGCTGGTACACCGACTTGAGCTCCGTGCAAGTCGCCTGCCCCTGGTGATCCACCTCCGCGTCGTACTCGCGGCCACGGATGAGCGCGGTAGCCTCGGCGAAGAGCGCGGGGTCGCTCATGGGGTTGGGGCCTCCAGCAGCCGGGCCGCCTCGGCCAGCTCGCGTTCGGCACCGTCGGCGCTGCCGATCCGGCTCTTCACCCGGACCAGCGACAGCCGGATGTTCTCCAGTGCGCCGAGGATCGCGACTCGGCGCTCCACCACCTCGCGGCGGGCCCGATCGAGATCGTCGAGCAGCGCCTGCTGCCGGCCGCTCGCGGTGGCGGGGAGGGTGGGGGAACTGACCTTCGCCTCGGTCATCGCGGCGTCGAGTTCCTTCTCCCGACGCTCCAGCCGCTCGACCTCGCCTTCCAGCGGTTCCAGCGTCAGCCGTCCCTCTTGAGATCCCGCGCCAGGAACACCGCACCCATCCCGCCGCGGCCCAGCTCCCGCTCGAGCGCGTAGCGCCCGGCCACGGCCTGCTCGAGGTCGCGAACGATGGGATCGTCGCTGGCGATCGGGGGCATCGGACAGCTCTAGGGGGAGAACTGGTGCAACGCGGCGCCCGCGACGCCGAAGGTGGCGTAGCGGTAGCCATCGAACCAGGCGCCGGGATTCAGGTAGGTCTGTCCCCCGGTGGTCTGCGCGACGGCGGCCCGGTGGGTGTGTCCCATCACCAGCAGCCCCAGCGCCGGCTCCGATGCCAGCCGCCCTCGGGCCCAGCGCTCCTGCCGCGCCGCGGAGGCGTCGACTTCGGCGACCGTGCGCTCCCGGTCGCCGAGATAGTGGCTCAGCCCGTCCACCAGCCACATCCCCAGGTCGGGATGCAAGGCGCGGTACAAAGCGACCGTGGCGTCGTGGCGCAGCAGCCGATGCAGCACCCGCGCCGTCCAGTGGGTCTCGGTGATTCCGTCACCGTGCACCACCAGCGCCTGCCGCCCCGCGACTTCGAGTCGCGCCTCATGTCCGGAGAAATCGATATCGAGATCTTCCTGCCAGAAGTTGCCGCCCCAGCGATCGTGGTTCCCGCCGACCATCAGGATCGGCAGCCGCCGCCGAAGCTGGGCGAGCGCGGCGACGATGCGTGCGCCCTCGCGCGGGATCGCGCGCCGGTAGGTGAACCAGAATTCGAAGAGATCACCGGTGACGACGAGACCGTCACCCAGGGAGGGCACGGCGTCGAGAAAGGCGAGGAGGGCCTGTTCCGTCTCCGGGGAGCCGCGGCCGAGGTGGGCATCCCCGACCAGCACGAGTCGCTGGCAGTTCACGGGGCCAAGATAGGGCGGCCCCGGAGGGGGAGCAAGCATGCGGACTTTGACTTTCGGCCGGTCGACGGAGAACGTTGACCCCATCCGAACCCCCTGCGACTGGATCCCTGTGCACCCGCCCGTCACCGAAGCCGTCACCACCGTCCGAGTGAACTACTCCGAGACCGATCAGATGGGCGTGGTGTACCACGCCCGGCATGTCGTTTGGCTGGATATCGCCCGCACGGAGCACCTCCGGCAGGCGGGTTTCAGCTACCGCGACCTCGAGGAGCAGGGCGTCCGCCTGGTCGTCACCGACCTGCGGGTCCGCTACCGCCGCCCGGCCCGGTACGATGATCTGGTCCGGATTCGCAGCCGGATCACCGAAGTGGCCTCGCGGCGGGTGATCTTCGCGTACGATCTCGAAGAGGCCACTCAGGGCACCACCATCGCCGATGCGGAGACGACCTTGCTCTGCCTGGACCGCCAGCACCAGCTCTCCCGCCTCCCCCAGGCCGTCGTGGTTGCGCTCGGCGGGCGCGCCGGGGGGCACGGCCGATGAGTCGCGCGCAGCTGGTGGGACTCGCCCTGCTGCTGCTCCCGGCCGCGCTGCACGCCCAGGGGGGCGAGGCCTCGGTGGAGATGTTCGCGAATCTGCTCGCGGCCGAGGACGCCCGCCGATTCGACCAGGCGGTGTTCAGCCGGGCGCTGGCCGATCCGGACAGCACCGTGCGCCGCGCGGCGGCGATGGCCGTCGGCCGGATCCGGGATCCCCGCGGCGTACCCCTGCTCGCCCCGCTGCTGCTCGATCCCGATCCGCTGGTCGAGGGGACCACGATCTTCGCCCTCGGCATCCTGGGGGACAGCTCCGCGGTGCCCCTCCTCACCGCCCGGGCCCGGGATCCGTTGCCACTTCCCGGTGCAGCGGCCCTCGAGCTCATCACCGCGGCGGCCCGCCTCGGCGGCGCCGATGGGGCCCAGTTCGTCCGCTCGGTGCTCGAGCGGACCATCTGGGCCGATCGGGATGACCAGCCCGCGCTGCTCCAGCGCGCCGCGCTCGAGTCGTGGCGACTCGGCAAGCTCGCGCCGGTCGACCAGTTGCTCGGACTGATGCGGTCGACCTCGGCCGACACCCGCTTCGCGGCCACCTACTCGCTGGGCCGGCTCCGCGTTCCCGCCGCGGCCAATCGGCTCATCGACGCCCTCTCCGACAACGATGCGCCCCTGGTGCGCGCCGCGGCCGTTCGCGCACTTACCAAGTCCTATGCCGACAGCGCCGGCCTCGGCGCCGACGCCGTCGCCGATCTGCTCGCGAGGGCGGTGCGCGACCCCGACGCGGGCGTGCGTACCACCGCGATCCGCACCCTGAGCGGGTTCCACCTCGCCCGGCTGGCCGGCAAGGTGAGCGCGTTGCTCGATGATCCGAATCTGAATGTGCAGGTGGAGGCGGCCCGCGCCCTCGGCGAACTGGGCGGTACCGGCGCGGTCGAGGATCTGGTCGGGGTCCTCGCGAGCGGCAAGGGAACCTTCGCGCGGCGGCGCGAGGCGCTGCTGAGTCTCGCCCGCGTCGATTCGGCGGGGTTCGCCGCGCGGGTCGGGACCTGGACCACCTCCCCCGACTGGCGTCAGCGGGGGGCGGCGGCAGAGGGGTGGTCGTGGGTCGATCTGGCGCACCTCGCCCTCTTCCTCGACGACCGCGATCCGCGGGTCGTCGCGGCCGCGCTGCAGGCCTGGACCGATCGCCGCAAGGATCCCGATCCCGGCTTCGTGACGGCGTGCCGCCGGCTGCTCACCAGGCCCGATGCCGCCGTGCGGAGTCTCGCCGCCGATGGCGTCGGCGCGGGCGGCGCACCGGCGGACATCCCGGCGCTCGCGGCCGCCTACACCCGCGCGGCCCGGGATTCCTTCCCGGAGGCGGCGCTCTCGGCCCTCGGCGCGATCGTCGCCATCGGCGAGGCGCACCCGACCGAACGTGACGCCCTCGAGCACCAGGCGCTCACCACGATTCCCCGGCCTGAGTCGTATCTCGTTCGGCGCTGGGCCGAGAACAACTGGCCCGCCGCGGCACAGATGTGGGGCGCCGCCTATCCGATCGAGACCCGCCGGACGATGGCTGACTACCGGGAGATCGCCCGCCGCTATCTGCTGGGCAACGACACGACCGCCTCCCCGCATGTGAAGATCGATGTCGACGGGGTAGGCATCGTCGAACTCCAGCTCTATGGCGCCGATGCCCCGCTGACCGTCGCGAACTTTCTCTCGCTGGTGGACCGGCGTTACTTCGACGGCCAGCGCTTCCATCGGGTGGTGCCGAACTTCGTGGTGCAGGCGGGGGATCCACGGGGCGATGGGTGGGGCGGGCCCGGCAGCGCCATTCGCGATGAGATCAATCCCCGCCGCTACGCCGCCTTCGTCGTGGGCATGGCGCTCTCCGGTCCCGACACCGGCGGGAGTCAGTGGTTCATCACCCTCAGCGCGCAGCCCCATCTGGACGGTGGCTACACCGTCTTCGGCGCGGTGGCGAGCGGGGCGGCGCTGCTCATCCGGGTGACCCAGGGCGACCTGATCCGGACGATCCGCCGGTGATGCGCCGCCCCGCCTCCCTGCTGCTGATTGCGGGCGCGCTGCTCGGCGTCCGTCCGGTGGCGGCGCAGTTCGAGAACAAGGTCCAGTATCGGCGACTCGACTGGCAGGTCCTCAAGGGCCCGCGGGTCGATGTGTACTACTACCCGGCCGAGGCCCGACTCGCGCCCGTGGCGCTCGCGTACGCGGAAGAGACCTACGATGCGCTGGCGCCGAAGTTCGGGCACACGGTCGTGGCCCGGGTGCCGCTCGTCATCTATGCCTCGCACGCCGACTTCGAGCAGACCAACATCCTGCCGTTCACACCGCCCGAGGGGCTGCTCGGCGTCACCGACTTCCTCAAGCGCCGGGTCACCCTCCCGTTCCGCGGCAACATGGCCGAGTTCCGGCACACCCTGCGGCACGAGATGGTCCACGTCTTCCAGCTCAGCCTGATGAGCGACCGCTACGTCCGCTCGCCCCGGGCGGCGCAGATCCCGATGCCGCTCTGGTGGACCGAGGGGCTGGCCGAACTCTGGTCGGGCGGGGAGGACGCCCGCGACGAGATGATTCTCCGCGACCTGGTCATCAGCGGGCGGCTGCCGAGGCTGCAGGATCTCGGCTACGTCACCAGCGGCATCGTGTATCCGCTGGGGGGCCGCATCCATCGCTGGCTGGCCGAGAGTTACGGCGACTGGCGGGTCGCGCAGCTCTACCACGACCTCTGGCGCTACGAGTCGTTCGAGGACGCGGTGGAGGGCACCTACGGGCGCAACCTGGCGCAGCTCAACGAGGAATTCCAGGTGGCGATGCGCCGCGCCTACTACCCGGCGACGGAGGGACACGCCTCGCTGCCGTCGATCGCCACGCTGCTCGCCGAGGCGGCGATCAAGCCCTCGTACGCGGCGGGGGATTCCGGCGGTGGCGCGGTGATCTTCACCTCCGGGCGGAACGGGTTGATCACCGTCATGGAACGCCCGCTCGACGGCGGGCGTGCGATCCCGATCATCACCGCGGGACGGAGCGTCGCGTTCGAGAATCTGCACGAGTTCGAATCGCGGATCGATGCCTCGAAGCGCGGCCTCCTGCTCCTCAGCACCCGGTACCAGGAGCGGGACGCACTGGTGGTGTACGATCGCGTGCGCCGGCGGGTGGTCGGCCGCTACCAGTTCCCCTCGCTCGTGTCGGTGCTCTCCCCCGTGTGGGGCCCGGGCGGGACGTCGGTGATCTTCAGTGGCCTCGCCGAGAGCGGGGTCTCGGATCTCTACCGGGTGCAGCTGCCGAGCGGCGAGCTGGAGCGGCTCACCGACGATACCTATCAGGACCTCGATCCCAGTCTCAATCCCGAGGGGACCGAACTGGTGTTCGCGTCGGACCGTACCGCGGGCGGGCTCGAGGATGCGGTCAACCTGTTCGTGATGAACCTGGAGACTCGGCAGATCCGCCAGCTCACCTACGGCCACTGGGTGGACGAGACGCCGCGCTGGGTGGCGTCCAACCGGATCATCTTCAGCTCCAGCCGGGATGGGGTGCTCAACGCCTTCTCGATGGACACCCTGGGAGAGGGGAACCGCGAGACGTCCTCCTGGACCGGCGCCTTCGACGCGGCGCCCGCCGGAGACCGCGACGCGCTGTTGGTCGGCGGATTCCAGAATCTCAGCCTCGGCGTCTATCTCTATCCCGCCGATTCGGCCGCCCGGCTGGAGCGCTTCGGCCTCGCCGAGCCGCCGCCCCACAGTCAGTGGGAGTGGCCGCTGGACGGGACCCCCGCGATCGCCCAGGCCGGCCGGCAGCCCTACCGGCGCAAATACACCCTCGACTTCGCCGCGGGGTCGTTCAACTACGTCCCGCGCTTCGGCACGGGGCAGGGGGCCACCTTCCTGGTGAGCGACCTGCTCAGCGACAATCTCTTCTACTTCAACCTCACCACCTTCCAGGGCCGCAAGTTCCGCTCGGTGCTCGAGAACATCAGCATCCTGGGCCTGTACGTGAACCAGACCCGGCGCCTCAACTGGGGCGTCGGCGCCTACCGCTTCAAGGGCAACCAGTACGTCGGCGACTTCTCGGTGGCGTACACCGAGAGTTCGACAGGCGTCTTCGGGCTGCTGCGCTACCCGCTGTCGAAGTTCACCCGCATCGAAGCCCAGGCGAAGGTCGAACACTCCGACCGCTTCGACTTCACCCTCCCCGTGGATCAGCCGCGGAGGGTCGGGTGGATCGCCACCCAGTATCTCACCTTCACTCACGACAACGCCCTGTGGGCCAACACCGGCCCGATCGACGGGCACACCCTCTCGATTACCGGTGGCCTCGGCAGCGACTTCAGCAACTCGCGCTTCGACTCCTACACCACGATCGTGGACGGCCGCAAGTATTTCCGGCTCGGTGGCAACACCGCCTTCGCGCTCCGCGGGCTCGGGTTCTACAGCGGCGGCGACCGGCCCGAGCGGGTGAATATCGGCGGGACGGTCGGGTTGCGGGGCTATCCGAACTACGGCTACATCATCGGGTCCCGCGCCTGGATGTTCAACGCCGAACTCCGGGTGCCGCTCCTCGATTACTTTACCCTCGGCACCCAGGTGGGACCGATCCGGTTCCCGGAGATTCAGGGGGCGCTGTTCTTCGACGCGGGCAAGTCGTGGTTCTCCAGCACCGAGCAGCGAGCGGTGCTCGGCAGCTATGGGGTGAGCTTCCGCTGGCCGCTCTTTCCGGGGCTGGTCACGCGGCTGGATTGGGGTCGGCGCTTCAGCAACAACGGGTTCCAGGGATACGCCCTGAGCCCGCAGCAGACCCGGCGCAGCTTCTTGCAGTTCTTCTTCGGGTATAACTACTGATGCCGCAATGGTTTCGGCTTGACCGGCCGATCGGGCTGGCCTATCTTGCCCTCGGGCTGGTCGGGTGCACCAAGACTGTGCCGTCGCTGGTTCCCGCCGGGATGGGGACGGTCGCGGGAGAGCAGGTGAGTGCATGGGTCGCTGCGACGACCCCTCGCGCGGGGATGCTGCACCGCTTCACCTGGCTCTACCAGGACGAGAAGGCGAGCAAGGGCGGTCGAGGCAGCGCCCGGATTGCGGCGCCGGACACGCTTCGCTTCGACATCGCGGGCTCGCTGGGCATCGGCAAGGGGTCGGCGTTCGTGGTCGGCGACAGCGCCCTGTGGGTGGTGCCGGAGCGTTCGGTGCAGGACCTGGTGCCGAGCTTTCCGCTCTTGTGGGCCATGTTCGGAACTGCACGGGCCCCCGGAACCTCGGACCGCCTCGCCGGACTCGAGCAGGGTGGGCGGGTCGCCTGGCAATACGCCGATGGCGCGGATACGGTCAACTATCTCAGGGTGGCAGGCGAGCCCGTCACGTTTTACGCCGAGGTGCGGCACGCGGGCAAGGTGGTTGGACGGACGCAGATGACCGCCCGCGGGGATGGATCGCCGGTGAAGGCGAAGCTTACAGTGCCGAGCGTTCCGGCCAAACTGGAGATCACATTTTACGCCACGGTTCCCTCGCCGGCATTTCCCGCTGCAACCTGGGCTCCTCCTGCCGAGCCTTAGCACCCTCGCGCTCGCCGGGTGCCTGTACGGCTTCACGGGTGGGGGCTTCCCCCCCGAAATCAAGACGGTCGCGATCCTGCCCTTCGACAATCTCACCGCCGAACCGACCCTCACCCAGGAGGTGTCCGATTCGGTGCGCGCCGCGGTGCAGGGCCGGTTGGGGCTGCGCCAGTCAGGAGAGGCGACGGCCGACGCGATCGTCCGCGGGACGATCACCCGGTACGAGCCCGACGTGGTCGTCGCCTACAGCGGCGCCGGCAACGGCAACGTGAACGTGCCCAAGCGGGCGGTGCAGGTGACGGTGACGGTGGAGATCGTGACGAAGGACGGGAAGACGCTCTACTCGCGCAGCGGGCAGCCGCTCGACGGCGAGTACGAACCGCCCCGGGAAGCCGAAACCCTGGGCCGCGGTCGGGCCCTGAGCAAGCTCGTGACCAACATCGTGGACGGAGCGCAGTCACAATGGTGACGCCTAACGTACGGTCGCGACGCGGCAGCAGCACGTCGGGATGCCTCATCTCCCTCGTCCTCTTCATCGCCGCCGTCTACTACGGCATCCACCTCGGCCAGCCCTGGGTGCGGTACTACCAGCTGCTCGACGAGATGCGGGTCTCCGCCCGGCTCGCGCCGACGCTGAGCGACGCCGTGATCCGCCGCCGGCTGGAACAGAAGGTCGACGAGCTGGTGCTGCCCGCCGACGCCAAGAAGTTCCAGATCACCCGCTCCGGGAAGCCGCGCAAGATCACCATTACCACCCAGTACAGCGAGACGGTGACAGTGCCGCTGCTCACCCACACCTTCTACTTCACGCCGATGACGGAAGAGCCGCTGTGACCCTGCGCCGCGGCCGGGTCGCGCCGCGGCCCTGGCAGCTCCTCTTCCTCGCACTGCTCGTCCCTCCCGCCCTCTGGGCCGCGGGAGGCGATACCCACCTCCCCGATCTGCTGCTGGTGTTCGCCGCCATGCTCGCCGTCGGCAAGCTGCTCGGCGAAGTCGCGGAGCGGATCGGCCTGCCGTCGGTGCTGGGCGAGCTGGTCGCCGGCGTGCTGCTCGGTCCCGGCCTGCTGCGCATCGTCCCGGTCGGCACCGAGCCCGGCGCGGACATGGTGGCGCTGCTCGCCGAGCTGGGTGTGATCCTGCTGCTGTTCGAGGTCGGCCTCGAGACCAACCTCAAGGCGATGTTCAAGGTCGGGCCGGCCTCCCTGGCGGTGGCAGCCGTGGGCGTGGCCACGCCCTTCCTGCTCGGCTACCTCTACTGGTCGCGCGTGCCCCATCCCCTCATCGGAGATGGCGGTGACATCGGCACCATCGCCATCTTCGTCGGTGCGACCCTCACGGCCACCTCCGTCGGCATCACCGCGCGGGTGCTCGGGGATCTCGGCGCGATGGAGACCGCCGAGGCGCGCATCATCCTCGGCGCCGCGGTGATCGACGACATCATTGGGCTGGTCATCCTCGGCGTGGTGACCGGGCTCGCGGCGGGTGGCGAGGTGACTGCTGGGGGAATTGCCTCGACCCTCGGCGCAGCGGTCGGCTTCCTGGTGGCCGTGGTCCTGCTCGGAAACCTGCTGGTGCCCCGGCTGGCCGACCGGGTAGGGCGGATGCGGGCCCGCGGCGTGGTGGTGGTGCTTTCGCTCGCCTTTGCGCTGGCCCTCTCCGCCTTCGCGGCCAAGGCAGGCTCCGCCCTGATCATCGGCGCCTTTGCCGCGGGGCTGGTGCTCGCCGGCACCCGGCAGAGCCACACCGTCGAGGAGCAGATCAAACCGGTGGCGGCGGTGCTCGCCCCGATCTTCTTCGTCAACGTCGGCGCCGCCGCCAATCTCTCCCTCCTCGATCCACGGCAGCCGGGTGCCGGCGCCGTGCTGATGGTCGCGGGGGTGCTTACGGTGCTGGCCATCGTCGGAAAGCTCGTCGCCGGGTGGGCCGCGCCCTGGATGAAGTTCCGGCGGCTCGCGGTCGGGGTCGGCATGATCCCGCGAGGTGAGGTCGGCCTGATCTTCGCCGACGTCGGACGGCGGGCGGGGCTGCTGGGCGACGCCACCTTCAGCGCGGTGCTCCTGATGGTGATGGCCACTACCTTCGTGGCGCCGATCGGTCTCAAGCTGCTCTTCGGCGAACGCGCGGCCGGCCGATGACTGCCACCGATACCTCGGCGAAGATCCGTGGCCGGCGGGACGCGGTGGCCTGGCGGGAAGGGGTCGCGGGCATCGTGGTCTTCACCAACGGCGTCTTCGACCTGCTGCACCCGGGGCACATCACCCTGCTCGAGGCGGCGCGTCGCGAGGGCGATGCGCTCCTCGTCGGAGTGAACAGCGACGACTCGGTGCGCCGGCTCGGCAAGGGCCCCGAGCGCCCCATCAACCCGGCGCTGGCGCGGGCCCGGGTGCTGGCCGCGCTCGAGGCGGTGGACTGCGTGGTGATCTTCGACGAGGACACGCCGCTGGAACTCATCCAGGCGCTGGAGCCGGACGTGCTGGTGAAGGGCGGCGACTACACCCACGCCACCACCGTGGGGGCCGACATCGTGGTCGCCCGCGGCGGTCGGGTGAAGCATGTGGAACTGCAGGATGGCTACTCGACAACCTCAATCGTGGAGCGGATGCGTGCCTCGTCCTGACGGCCGTGCCAATGACCAGCTTCGGCCGGTCGTCCTGGAGCGCAAGGTGAACCCCTACGCCGAAGGATCCTGTCTGATCCGCATGGGCGGCACCCTGGTGCACTGCACCGCTACGGTCGAGCAGGGGGCGCCCGGCTGGAAGAAGGGGACCGGTGAAGGCTGGGTGACGGCCGAGTACGCCATGCTGCCGCGCGCCACCTCGGAGCGGACCGACCGCGAGCGTCGCGGGCCGGGAGGCCGAACCCAGGAGATCCAGCGGCTGATCGGCCGCTCGCTCCGCGCCGCGATGAAGACGATGGCCTTCGGGGAATGGACCATCAAGGTCGATTGCGACGTGCTCACCGCCGACGGCGGCACCCGCACCGCCAGCATCACCGGCGGCTGCGTGGCGCTCGCGGATGCCTGCATCTGGCTGGCCGAGCGCGCCAAGATCCCCAACCCCTTCGGGCAACTGGTGGCGGCCGTCTCGGTCGGCGTGATCGACGGCGAGACCCGGCTCGACCTCGCCTATCTCGAGGACAAGGTCGCCGGGGTCGACGCCAACATCGTGATGGTTCACCCCGATCAGTTCGTGGAGGTGCAGGGCACCGGGGAGCAGGGCACCTTCGCGCGGGGTGACCTCGACCGGATCGTGGGCCTGGCCGAGTCGGGAATCCTGCAGCTCTTCCAGGCGCAGCAGGCGGCCCTGGGCCGGTGAAGCTGCTCTTCGCCACCCGCAGCGCGGGCAAGCAGAAGGAGATCCGCCGGGTGCTGGAGGCCGCCGGCCACGAGGTGCTCTTTCCGGACGACGCGGGGGTCTCCGAGACGATGTTCGAGGAGACTCTCGAGGTCTCGGACAGCTTCGAGACCAACGCGCGGATGAAGGCGGAGTACTTCCTCAAGAAGACCGGGCTGCCGACCATCGCCGATGATTCGGGGCTCGAGGTCTTCTCCCTCGGTGGCCTCCCCGGCGTCCGCTCCAAGCGCTGGGCCAACGCCAACGGCACCCCGAAGCAGGTCGACGAAGCCAACAACGCCGAGTTGCTGCGCCGGTTGAGCGGTGCCACCGAGAACCGCCGCCGGGCCCGCTATCGCTGCGTCCTGGTCCTGCTGAGGAAGGCCAGCGCCTTTCCGGAGGTCTTCGAGGGGAGCTGCGCCGGTGTCATTCTGGAGCAGCCGCGGGGCACCGGCGGCTTCGGCTACGATCCGCTCTTCCTGAGCGACGACCTCGGCAAGACCTTCGGCGAAGCGACCGGCGAGGAGAAGGACCCGGTGAGTCACCGGGGCCGGGCGCTGGCCGCGCTGATCGCAAAGCTCGGGCCGGCGAGCCGAGAGTAGAATCCTCCCCTCGTCCCGTCGGCCCCGTCGTTGCGTCCTCCCGCCATCCCGCCTCTCCGCCCTTCCGATTCCCCCTACGGCCGGATCGCGACCTTCAGCACCCCGTCGCGCTGATTTCCGAACAGATCGTACGCCTCCACGATCTCGTCGAGCGGGAAACGATGGGTCACCAGCCCGCTCAGGTCCACCCGGCCCGATGCGACCACGTTCATGAGCCGCCGCATCCGCTCGTGCCCGCCGGGGCAGAGGGTGGTGATGATCCGATGGTCACCCAGCCCCGCGGCAAAGGCATCGAGCGGCAGGGTGAGCTTGCCCGAGTAGACACCGAGGCTGGAGAGGGTGCCGCCTGGCCGGAGCAGCCGCAGGCAGGACTCGAAGGTCTCCTGGGTCCCCAGCGCCTCGATCGCCACGTCGGCGCCGCGCCCGCCGGTGAGGCTGCGGATCGCCTCCACCGGATCGGTCTCATGGAAGTTCACCGTCTCATCGGCGCCGAGCCGCCTGGCCATCGCCAGCCGGAGGGAACGGCGTCGACCACGATGATCCGGCGTCGCGCCACACAGCCGGGCGCCCGCGGTGGCGCAGAGCCCGATCGGTCCCTGGGCGAAGACGACCACCGTGTCCCCGATCCTGATGCCCGCTCTCGGCGCCGCCCAATCCCGGTGCTCATGATGTCGGGGCACATCAGCACCTGCTCGTCGGTCAGCGCGTCGGGAATCGGCGCCGAGGTTCGCCATCGCGTTGGGGACCAGCACGTACTCCGCCTGACACCCGTCGATGGTGTTGCCGAAGCGCCAGCCGCCCATCGCCTTGCCGCCGCACTGCGCCTGGGTTCCGCTCGAGGCAGGGATCGCACTGGCCGCAGGGGGTGATCGCGCCGACGATGACGCGCTGGCCCACCGTGAAGCCGGTCGACCGCGCGCCCAGCTCGTCGATCATCCCGACCGGCTCGTGGCCGATGGTGAGGCCCGGCCGACCGGATACTCGCCCTTCAGGATGTGCACGTCGGTGCCGCAGATGGTCGTCAGCGTCACCCGCACCAATGCATCGGTGGGGCCGACGACCGGAATCGGCTTGTAAATGAGCTCGATCCGCCCCGGCTCGCGGAACACCGCAGCCTTCATGGTCGGGGGACGGGAGTGAACCAGCTCTCGTGCGGGGGCTCTCAGGGTGCCCGGCATGCTGCGCCTCCTTCGGATGGTGCGCCTCTGCGGTCTCGTTTCGCTCACCGGGCAGCATAGCACGCGACCGGTAAAGTCCGCATGAAGTCCCCCTGACAGCGGGATCACGCGCACTGCCACTCTCGCCTTGACCCCCGGGCTGAATTACCTTTTCGCGTCCCTACGGGGTGTGGCGCAGTCCGGTAGCGCGCCTGCTTTGGGAGCAGGAGGTCCCGGGTTCGAATCCCGGCGCCCCGATCCGTCAGCAAGCAGTTCTGCAGCAACCTTGTAGCCTCTCCCTTTCAACTCGGCCCGCCAGCGATTCGCCCCCCCGGGGGGCGAAGCCGCGTTCCTGTCCTGAAGCCGGGCTCACTTGAGCGCCTGCTGGCAAGAGTTGACAGGGTTTGGCAGCCTTCCTACGTTGAACGGTGGTTCAACAACGAATCGCGTTCATGCCTGATGTCCTGACATTGAGACAACTTGCCGAGCATCTCCAGCTCTCCGAGCGCACCATCTACCGGTTGCTCGGTCGCGGGCAGCTTCCCGGCTTCAAGGTCGGAGGGCATTGGCGGTTCCGCCGAGCGGTCGTGGATTACTGGCTGGATCTGCGGATGGGTCGGTTGAGCCCCGCGGAGCTGCGCGAGATGGAAGTGAGCTGGCCGGCGCAGGCGCTCCCGCTCAGCGATGCGCTCCTCGCGGCGAATGCGCTGCTTCCGATCGCGTGCGATTCTCCGCACGACATCGTCCGTGAACTGGTGGACGCCGTCACCTTTCCCGAGCCGGTCGACGCGGACCAGGTTGTGGCGCGGGTGTGGGAGCGGGAGCAACTCTCGAGTACCGCGACCGGCGAAGGCATCGCCTTCCTGCACACCGCGCGGTGGGATCTTCGGGCCCTCCACGGCAACGATCTCTTCGCCATCGGCAGACGCGCCGCCCCCGTGGACTTCGGTGCCATCGAGGGCGGACCGACCGACCTGTTCCTGCTGCTCCTCGCCCGTGATACCCGGCAGCAGCTGGTCCTCCTCGCCAAGGCGGCGCAGCTCTGCCGCGTTCCCGGATTCATCTCCCGGGTGCGCTCCGCCGCTTCCGCCGCCGCCGTGGTGACGCTCGTGCGCAACGCCGAGCGAGTGCTCTTCGCAGGCCTCCTGTCATCGGATCCTTCGTAAACCCATGCAGATCACCCTTCGTCAGGCCGCAACCTACCTCGGCGTCGACGAGTCGCAGCTGCGCCGCTGGATCAAGGAGCGCGGATTGCCGGTGCACCGCGTCAACGAACGCCTCCATCTGAATGCCATCGAGGTCTGGGAGTGGGCCATGGAGCATGGCGTCCCCGCCTCGCGCGGTCTGCTCGAAGAGGCGCGACGGTCGCCCGAGGAGGTCCCACCGCTGTCGGTGCTGCTGGCGACCGGAGGGATCCACCGGGACGTCGAGGGGGACGACAAGAGCGCGGTGCTGGCCGCAATCGTCAGGCGTCTGCCGCTCTCGCCCGAGGTCGACCGTGACTTCCTGCTGACGGTGCTCGATGCGCGCGAAGCCATGGGCTCGACCGGCATCGGTGACGGGATCGCGATCCCCCATGTGCGCAATCCCATTCTGCTGCACGTGGACCACCCCTTCGTGAGCCTCTGCCTGCTGGCGCATCCGGTGGAGTTCGGCGCCATCGACAATCAGCCGGTGCACGCAGTCTTCCTGGTGGTCAGCCCGAGCGTACCCTCCCATCTCAAGATCCTGGCCCAGCTCGGCTTCATCCTGCGGGACGAGGAGTTGCGCGGTCTGCTGGCGCGGCGCGCGCCGACCGAGCAGATCCTCAGCCGGGTGCGGGAGATCGAATCGCGGAGCACCGGGTCGTTTCCGGCCCCCCGGGCGAAACCTCGGTGACCGAGTTACTCCTCGGCTGCGGCCTGATCCTCGCCGCCGGCATCGGTCAGCTGCTCCTGGGTCGATGGGCGCGGCTCGCGGACCGCCTGTATGCCGTGCTGCTCGCGGGCGGTTGTGCGCTGGGGCTGGTCCCCGTGCTTGCGGTGCTGAGCGGTGGGCCGGACCTGCAGACCCGGCTGTCCGGGTCGCTGCCGGGAGGGCCGTGGCTGTTCGGCCTCGACGCGCTTTCGGCCTGGTTCCTCCTCCCGGTGCTCGGCGTCGGGGCCTGCGCGGGGGTGTTCGGCATCGGCTACCTGGCGGCGGAGCGGGCCCACCGGAGCATCGCCGCTGCCCACGCGCTGTTCGCGCTGCTGCAGGTGGCCCTGATCGGCGTGGTGACGGCACAGGCGATGGCGCCGTTCCTGGCTTCCTGGGAAGTGATGGCGGTCAGCGCCTATCTGCTGGTCATGTTCGAGCACCATCAGGCCGAGGTGCGCCGGGCGGGGTTCATCTACATCGCCCTGACCCACGTCAGCACGCTTGCCCTGCTGGCGATGTTCGCGGCGTTGAGCGTGCACTCCGAGAGCCGGTCGTTTGCCTCTCTCGGGGCCGGGAACCAGCTCGCCAGCAGCGCCCGGACACTCGCTCTGCTGTTCGCGCTGGTCGGCTTCGGGCTCAAGGCCGGCGCGGTCCCGCTGCACTTCTGGCTGCCGGGCGCGCATGCCGCCGCGCCCTCCCACGTCTCGGCGATTCTGTCGGGCGTGATGCTCAAGATGGGGATCTACGGGCTGCTGCGGGTGCTGCTCCTGCTCGGCGCCCCGCCGGCCTGGTTCGGATGGGCGCTGTTCGGAGTCGGGCTCGGCTCCGGGATACTCGGAGTGCTGTGGGCGCTGGGGGAGCGGGATCTCAAGCGGGTGCTGGCCTACAGCAGCGTGGAGAACGTCGGGATCATCCTGCTGGGCATGGGCGTGGGAGTGCTGGGGCTGGCCTATGGGCACCCGGCGCTGGCGCTGCTGGGCTTCACCGGGGCGCTGCTGCACGCGCTCAATCACGCGCTGTTCAAGAGCCTGCTGTTCCTGGGGGCGGGCGCCGTAGTGCGGGCGACGGGCACCCGGGTCCTCGACGAGCTGGGCGGGCTGGGACGGGACATGCCGTGGACGGCGCTGGCCTTCGGGGTGGGGGCGGTGGCGGTCGTGGGCCTGCCGCCGCTCAACGGCTTCGTCAGCGAGTGGGTCGCGGTGCAGGGGTTGCTCGAGGGGGTGCTGCAGCCCGGTCCGCTGGCGCTGCTGGTGCTGGGACTGGCGGGGCTGGGCCTGATCGGCGCGCTGGCGCTGGCCTGCTTCAGCCGGGCCGCAGGAGTCGTGTTCCTGGGACAGCCGCGCCGGCCGCACCCTGCCGTGCGGGATGACTGGGGCCTCGTCGGCCCGATGCTGGTGCTCGCCGGGTCGTGCGCCATCATCGGAGCGATTCCGGCTGTCGCCGTCGACCCCGCCCTGGCAGTGGCCGGACTGGTCGTGAGCGCGGCCGGGGTGGCCCCGGGCGCGGTCGTGGTCGCTGTGTCAGGCGCCGCGGTCGGGCTGAGCGGACTCTGGGGTCTGCTGTTGGGGATCGCGCTGTTCGCCTGGGCGATGCGGCGCAGGGTCACCAGCAACCGGCTCCCGGCGGCCGGGCCGACCTGGGGTTGCGCCTACGCCCGCCCGATGCCCCGGATGCAGTACACCGCCGGGTCCTTCGTGACGCCCCTGTTAGCCGCGTTCGGGCAGATCGCGGCGCCGGCCATCGAGCGAACCGCCACCTCGTTCCGCACCCATTCGGACGACCGAGTGCTCTACCGCCTGGTCCGGCCCCTCTGGGTGAGGACGAGGGCCATCGCGACCGCCTTTCGTCCCCTGCAGCAGGGCCCGGTCACCCGGTACCTGCAGTATGTCGTGGTGACGGTCCTCCTGCTGCTGGCGGCTCTCTTTCTCTCGATCCGGCTGCCATGAGGATCCTCCTCCTGGCAGCGTGCCTCATCTTCGGCGGCGCCGCCAGCGCCGTGCTCCTTCGACATCGACCCCGGCTCGCGGATCGCGCGTACGCCGTGCTGCTGGGCGGCGGCTGCCTGCTGGGGCTGGTCCCGGCGCTCGCGGTGCTGGGCGGCGGGCCGGGGCTGCTGACGCGGCTGCCCGGGTCGCTGCCGGGGGGGCCGTGGGTCTTCGGGCTGGACCCGCTTTCGGCCTGGTTTCTTCTCGCGGTGCTCGGCGTCGGGGGCTGCGCCGGGGTGTTCGGCGTCGGCTATCTGGCGGCTGAGCGGGCCCATCGCAGCGTGGCCGTCGCGCACGCCCTGTTCGCGCTGCTGCTGGCAGCGCTGGTCGGGGTGGTGACCGCGCAGGCGATGGTGCCGTTCCTGGCCGCCTGGGAGGTCATGGCGCTGAGCGCCTATCTGCTGATCATGTTCGAGCACGAGCAGGCCGAAGTGCGTCGCGCCGGGTTGATCTACATCCTGCTCACCCATCTGAGCACCCTCGCGCTGATCGGGATGTTCGCGGCCTTCAGCGTCGACGCGCCGGACCGGTCGTTCGCCGGATTGGGCATGGTCATGCAGACCCCCGGCCCGGCGCGGACCTTCGGCCTGGTCTTCGCGCTGCTGGGGTTCGGGCTCAAGGCCGGCGCGGTCCCGCTGCATTTCTGGCTGCCGGGCGCGCATGCCGCGGCACCGTCCCACGTTTCGGCGGTGCTGTCGGGGGTGATGCTCAAGATGGGGATCTACGGGCTGCTGCGGGTGCTGAGTCTGCTCGGGACCCCACCGTCCTGGTTCGGGTGGGCGCTGTTCGCGCTGGGGCTCGCCTCCGGGGTACTGGGCGTGCTGTGGGCGCTGGCACAGCACGACCTGAAGCGGCTGCTCGCCTATCACAGCGTGGAGAATGTCGGGATCATCCTGCTCGGCATGGGGGTGGGGTCGCTGGGGCTGACCTACGGCCACCCGGTGCTGGCCGTACTGGGCTTCACCGGCGCGCTGCTCCACTCGCTGAACCATGCGCTGTTCAAGAGTCTGCTGTTTCTCGGGGCGGGCGCGGTGGTGCGGGCCACCGGCACCCGGGCCCTCGACGAGCTGGGCGGATTGGGGCGGGGCATGCCGTGGACGGCGCTCACCTTCGGGGTGGGAGCGGTGGCGATCGTGGGCCTGCCGCCGCTCAACGGCTTCGTCAGCGAGTGGGTGGTGTTCCGCGGTCTGCTCACCGCCGGCACCGCCCCGGGTGCGCTTCGCTTCGCGGTGGTCGGGGCGGCTGGCCTGGCCCTCATCGGTGGTCTGGCGCTGGCCTGCTTCACCAAGCTGATCGGGGTCGTGTTCCTCGGCCACTCCCGATCCCGGCACGGTCATGCTCCCCGCGTGGCTGACCCGTCGTCGAGCATGATGGTGCCGATGCTGACGCTGGCGGGGTGCTGTGCGGCGATCGGCCTGCTGCCGAGTATGGTGCTTGCTCCCGCTCGAGTCATTGCCGTCGGCGTCGCCCGCGCCACGGAGGGTGTCGCCGCGCTGGATGGGGATTGGGGTGGCGCTGCGGCGCGCATCACCGGCCTGGGGCTCGGCCTGCTGGCAGTGGTCGGGATCGCGCTGCTGCTGCGCCGCATGCTGCTCTCTCAGCCGCGATTCGCGCCGACCTGGGGCTGCGCCGTGGGCCTCCCGACCCCTCGCGCGCAGTACACCGCCTCGAGCTACGCCGCGCCCCTGCTCGCCGCCTTCAGCCCGCTGGGCGGAATCCACCGGGAGCTGGGAGCATCGGCGTTCCACACCAGCCCGCTAGACCTGGTGCAGGACATCGCGGTGGTGCCCGCCTGGCGCGCGCTGGAGCGGCTGAGCATCCGGCTGCGGGGCATCAAGGGTGGCCGCCTGCGCTGGTACCTCCTCTCCGTGATCTTCACGCTGGTGGCGCTGCTCTACTACCTGACGACTGCGAGGCACGCACCGTGATCCTCGGTCCCCTCTTCACCCTGCTGCTGCTCCTCCTGGTCGCGCCGCTGCTCCCGGGCATCGCCACCCGGACCCGCGGCTTGCTGACCGGCCGCCGGGGCGCCCCGGTCCTGCAGCTCTACCGCGATCTCGCCCGGCTGGTGCGGAAGAACGTGGTGTACAGTCGGACGACCACGTCGGTATTCCGGGTCGGGCCGGTCGTGGTGATGGCCACGGCGGTCGTTGCGGCCACCCTGCTCCCGCTGGACGGACACCGGGCGCTCTACAGCTTCAGCGGCGACCTGGTGGCCTTCGCAGGGCTGCTCGGCCTCGGTCGGTTCGCGCTGGTGCTGGCCGGTCTCGACACCGGTTCGAGCTTCGAGGGGATGGGAGCCAGCCGGGAGGTCACCATCTCGGCGTTCGCGGAGCCGGCGCTGTTCCTGTGCTTCACGGTACTGGTGCTCGCCACCGGTGAGCTGTCGCTCGCCGGCATGCTCGGCGAGCGGCTGGCTTCGACGTGGACGACGGCGGCGCCGTCGCTCGTCCTCGCCGCGGCCGCCCTCTTCATTCTGACGCTGGCAGAGACCTCCCGGGTCCCCGTCGACGACCCCGGGACCCACCTGGAGCTGACGATGATCCACGAAGTGATCGTCCTCGATCACAGCGGGCCGGAGCTGGCCATGATCCTCTTCGGAAACGCGGTCAAGCTCGCGCTTTTCGGCGCGCTGGTGGTCAGCGTGCTGGTGCCCCGCGGCCTGCTCCCGCCGTGGGCGGCGGTGCTGGTGCTGCTGGGAGGACTGGCGGTGGTCGCGATCGGCGTCGGCGTGGTCGAGGCGAGCATGGCGCGGCTGCGCATGAGCCGGGTTCCCCAGTTCCTGGTCGCGGCCGGAGCGCTGGCCGTCTTCGGCCTAATTCTGCTGCTGAGGTGATCGATGCCCGAACTCTCCGAGCTCCTGCTGCTCTGCGTGGTGCTCACCAACTTCTGGGTGCTGGGCACGACTCGGCTGAGCTCGACTATTCGAGCCACCGCGATCCAGGGCGGCCTGCTGGCGCTGCTGCCGATTGCGCTGCACCCGGGGTGGTCGCTGCACACCCTCGGGCTCGCCGGCGGCACCTTCCTGGTCAAGGCGGTCCTGCTGCCGACCTTCCTGTCGTGGGCGATCCGCGAGGCGGCGGTGCGCCGGGAGATCGAGCCGCTGGTCGGGTTCTCGGTCTCCCTCGCGCTGGGCGCGGTGGCGGTCGCCATCTCCTTCGGCATCGCGCAGCGGATTCCCCTGCCGGAGTCGGCGACGGCGCTCCTGATCCCGGTCGCCCTGTCGACGGTCATCGTCGGCCTGCTGGTGCTGACCACCCGCAATAAGGCGCTGTCGCAAGTCGTCGGCTATCTGGTGCTGGAGAATGGGATCTATGTGTTCGGCATGAGTCAGGCCGAGCGGGTCCCCTTCCTGGTGGAGCTCGGCGTCCTGCTGGACATCTTCGTGGGCATCTTCATCATGGGCATCGTGGTCTTCCACATCAACCGGGCATTCGACTCGCTGGATTCCACCCGCCTGTCGGAGCTCAAGGACTGATGCTCCTCCTCCTGATTCTGCTCCCGGCCGCGACGGCCGCCGCCGCCTATCTGATGCGGCGGCCTCCCGCTCGCCTCTGGTTCCTGGTGGGTACGGCCCTGACCCACTGTGCCCTGGTCGGCAAGCTGTGGCTCGCTCCGGCAGCTCCGCAGCTCGGCGGCTGGCTGGCGGTGGACCCGCTCGGTCTGCTGGTGCTCTCGCTGGTCAGCATCCTCTTTCTCGTAATAGCCGTCTACGCCGTGGGCTTCCTCCGCACCGAGCCTCCCCGCGGTGGCCGGGTGTTCGTAAGCGGGCTGCTCAGCTTCCTCGCAGCGGCAACGCTCGTCGCGCTGAGTCACCACCTGGCGCTCCTCTGGGTTGGAATGGAGACGACTACCCTCGCGCTCGCGCCCCTGGTGTACCACCGGCACGACCGGCGTTCGCTCGAGGCGGTGTGGAAGTACCTGCTGCTGTCCTCGGTGGGAATCGCGCTGGCGCTGCTGGGGACCTTCTTCCTGGCCGCATCGCAGACCACGGGATACCCGCTGCTGCTCGAGGACCTGATCGCCGGACATGCCAGCCTGCAGCCGGCGCTGCTGCGCACCGCGTTCATCTTCCTGCTGGTTGGCTACGGCACCAAGATGGGTCTGGCGCCGCTGCACGCCTGGAAGCCGGACACCTACGGCGAGGCGCCCAGCCTGGTGGCCGGGTTGATGGCGGGTGGCCTGACCAGCTGCGCTTTCCTCGGGGTTGCCCGCATCACCGAGATCACCATGGCGGCGGGGCAGGCGGAGTTCGTTCAACCGCTGCTGCTCGCCTTCGGCGTCGTCTCCCTGGTCGTCGCCGCGGCGTTCATGATCGGGCAGACGGACCTGAAGCGATTGCTGGCGTATTCGAGTGTCGAGCACATGGGCCTCCTGGTGCTCGGCCTCGGACTCGGAGGCGCCGGACCGTACGGAACGGTGCTGCACCTGGTCAACAACGCGCTCACCAAGGGCGTGATGTTCCTGGTGGTCGGGAACGTGGTCCTCGCCACCGGATCGGCGTCCTCCGGCGCGGCGCGGGGCATCCTCCGCCGGCTGCCGGTCTCGGGGGTGGTCCTGCTGCTCGGGCTCTTCGCGGTGACCGGGTCTCCCCCCTTCGGACTGTTCCTGAGCGAGTTCACCCTGCTCAACGCGGCGCTCGCGCAGGGTCATCCCTGGATCGCGCTCGTCGTCGTCTTCCTGCTGGCCGTCATCTTCGTCGGCATGGCCGCCGTGCTGCTCGAGGTCGTGTACAGCCCCTCCGAGGTGCCGACACCGGCCCAGCCCGAGAGCCTGCTGCTGGTGGGCGGGCCGGTGCTGCTGCTGGTGGCGGTTCTGGTGCTGGGGCTCTACGTCCCTCCGCAACTGCAGCGGGTCCTGGTCGCCGCGGCCAGCGGGCTCGGGATCACCGCGCCATGACGACCTTCGACAGTCTCGGGCTGCGCAACCGCCGCGCGATTCCGCTGGCGACCATCCCGCGCGAGTCGGCGACCGGATTCCGGGACACGGTGCTGCAGGCGATCCGGGACGGATGGCGACTCGTGGCACTCTTCGGCTGCCCCGACACCTTCGGGCAGACCCGCCTCTTCGCGGTGCTCGGCCAGGACGAACGGGGTGAACTGGGCGCACTCACGACGACGGTGCAGGGCAGCTACCCCGCGCTCACACCGGAGTGCCCGGAGGCCCACCTCTTCGAGCGGGAGATCGCCGAGCAGTGCGGGGTGGTGCCCGAGGGGCATCCATGGCTCAAGCCGGTGCGCCGCCACCCCGCGGATCACGCCGCCCATCCGCCAGCGGGCGGCGCGATGGATCGGGAGCAGTATCCGTTCTTCCAGATCGAGGGCGAGGAGGTCCATGAGGTCGCGGTGGGGCCGGTGCATGCCGGCATCATCGAACCCGGCCACTTCCGGTTCCAGGCCCACGGGGAGGAGGTGCTGTTCCTCGAGATCATGCTCGGCTATCAGCATCGCGGCGTGGAACGGCTGCTCGAGACCCGAACCTGGCCGGAGAATGTGCTGATCGCGGAGTCGATCGCCGGTGACACCGTGATCGGCCACGCGAGCGCGGCCTGCGGAGCCATCGAGGCGCTGGCCCGGAGCCGGAAGACGCCCAGGGCCCAGAGCATTCGCGGCATCGCGCTCGAGCTGGAGCGTCTGGCAAACCATATCGGTGATCTCGGCGCCATCGCCGGGGACATCGCCTATCAACCCGCCGCGGCCTACTTCGGGCGGATGCGGGGCGAGTGCCTCAATCTGTTGATGACCCTGTCAGGCAACCGGTATGGCCGAGGGCTGGTCCGGCCCGGTGGGGTGCTCTTCGACATCTCCGGACCCATGGCGGAGGAGATGCGCAGCCGCCTCACGGTGCTCCGCGACGAGCTGCAGCCGGTGGGCCATCTCATGCTCAAGAACGCCTCGGTCCAGGCGCGACTCGAAGGCGTGGGTGTCGTCTCCAAGAAGATGTGCGCCGACCTCGGTCTGGTCGGGGTGGCGGCGCGGGCCTGCGAGGTCCCGCGGGACGTACGCCACGATCATCCATATGGGGTGTTTCGCTTCGCGCACATCCCCGTCGCCACCGCCTGGGCGGGCGACGTCCTGGCCCGGACCCTGGTGCGCTGGCTCGAGGTGCAGCGCTCGCTGGAGTTCGTCATCGAGCAGGTGGCCGCGCTCCCGCGGGGCCGCACCCAGGTGGAGTGCGGGGCGCTCGGGGCGGCGCAGCTGGTGGTGGCGCTGGAGGAAGGGTGGCGCGGGGAGATCGCCCACGTGGTCATCACCGATGACACGGGACGCGTCCGCCGACACAAGGTGGTGGATCCCTCGTTCCACAACTGGAGTGCGGTGGCGGCGGCGCTGCCCGGCAACCAGATCTCCGACTTCCCGCTGTGCAACAAGAGCTTCAACCTCTCCTACGCGGGGCACGACCTCTGATGCTGGACTTCCTCCTGACCCGATGGGCCCAGGGCACGAAGACCTCCTCCTTTCCGGACCAGGTACCGGAATTTCCCGAACGCTTTCGCGGTCGCCCGGTGCGCGATGCCGCCCGGTGCCTCGACGACTGCGAGGAGTGCCGGGCGGAGATGCCATCGTCGCTGCTGTTGACGGGGACCGATGGCCGGGCCTCGCTCGATATCGGCGCCTGCCTCTTTTCGCCCGAAGAGGCTGCCGCCTGCCATCACGGTTCGATCTCCTACACGACGGACCACCGGCTGGCCGGACGGGGGCGCTCCGATCTGGTGACGGACACCGGGGAGCTTCCGGCCCTCCGGGCGCTCGATGCCGCCACCCAGCGGCTCTTCGGCCGTTCGCTGCGGCTGCGGTCGGTCGCGGCCGGAAGCTGCAACGGCTGCGAAGCGGAGCTCACGGCGATGGGCAATGTGGTCTTCGACATGGCCCGCTTCGGCGTCCAGTTCGTCGCCTCGCCCCGGCACGCCGACGGAGTGGTGATCAGTGGAGCGGTGAGTCAGAACATGCGGGACGCCGTGTACCGGGTCTACGAGGCGACCCCGGAGCCGCGGCTGGTGATCGCCGTGGGAGCCTGCGCCATCAACGGGGGACCCTTCCGCGACAGCCCGGAGGTGGGCAACGGCGTTCCGGAGGACCTGCCGGTGGATCTCTGGATCCCCGGCTGTCCGCCGCACCCCCTGACGGTACTCGACGGACTGCTGCGACTGCTCGGCCAGCTGGAAGCGAAACGGCGCTAGCGAGGCCGCGCGAGGCGGCGCCTGGGTTCAGGCGCCGCAACTCACTCTCGAGGGTCACATGCCCGGACGCAAGGCGTCGGAAGAGACTCGGCGCGAACAGATCGTCAAAGCCACCTGCGCCGTGGCCATGCACAAGGGGCTGGATGGACTCACCGTCCGGCTGGTGGCCTCGAAGGCCCGGTTGAGCACGGGCCTGGTGCTCTTTCACTTCAAGTCCAGGGACCAGCTGGTCGTGGCCCTGCTGGACTGGTTGCTGGCGACCACCACGGTGCTGCACATCGGCCCGGAGATCCAGGCGATTGCCGCTCCGCTCGACCGGCTGCTGGCGCTGCTGCGCCAGGAGATGGACCGCCTCTCCCGCGAGCCGGAGCGGCTCCGGCTGTTCTTCGAGTTCTGGGTGCTGGGTGGACGTCACACCGAAGTCGGCACCAAGATGCGGGGTGAGCTCTCCCGGTATCGGGAGGCCTTCCGTCCCATGGCCGAAGCGGTCCTGGAGGCCGAACCCGAGCGCTTCACCCATGTCACCCCCGACGGTCTGGCCGCAGTCGCGGTGAGCTTCATCAAGGGTTGCGCGGTCCAGGCGATGATCGATCCGGAGCACTTCAACATCCAGGAATACCTGGCGGCGGCGGAGGGGCTGCTGGGCCAGTTGGGTCGCCCCGAATCCACCGGGGTCAAGTAGCCCCTTCCAGGGGCCCGAAACCATGGCCTGCCCGCTCCGTATGGTCCCCGCCGATGGGCTCTGAAATTCTCACCTACCTCCGTCTCGGACTGCGACACATCGCCGATCTGCGGGGGTACGATCACATCCTGTTCATCGCGGCGCTAACGGTGTCCTACCGGCCCGGCGACTGGCGGCGGCTGGTGTGGCTGGTGACGGCCTTCACGCTGGGGCACTCGATCACCCTGGCGCTGGCCACCCTGAACCTGGTTCACGTCAGCGCCCACCCGGTGGAAGTGGCGATCGCCGGGACCATCGTGATCACCAGCCTGGTGGCCATCGCCACTACCGCCCGGATGGATCCGGGCTCCACTGCGCCGGTGTCGGCCCGGGGCCAACTGCTCCGCTACGGCCTGGCCTCCGGCTTCGGGCTCATTCACGGACTCGGCTTCTCGACCTTCCTCCGGAGCCTGCTCGGCGGGGAGGAGTCGATCGTGCTGCCGCTGCTCAGCTTCAACGTCGGTCTCGAGGTCGGGCAGCTGGTTATCGTTGTACTGGTCATGTTCACCGGCGTCGTGGTCGAGCGGGGCCTCAGACTGGCGCGGCGCGACTGGGTTCTGGTCGCGTCGGGCGCCATTGCGGCGGTCGGCGCGACCATGGTGGCGGAACGTCTCTAACACTCACCCGGGAATTCTGATGGCGGCACTCTCTCGTACGATCGTGGCGCTGGCCGCGGTGGCCCTCTTCACGGCGCCGGCTCACGCGCAGCAGTGGCTCAACGCCGAGCCCAATCCCAGGACCAACAAGTCGAACTTCCGCGAGCTGGAGCAGCTCCCCTCGCCCAACGAGATGCGGAACGCTGCCGGCGCGCCGGGCCCCAAGTACTGGCAGCAGCGGGTGGACTACACCATCAAGGCCTCGCTGGACACCGTGACCCACACCGTCAGTGGCAGCGAGCGGGTCACCTACCACAACAACTCCCCCGACCGGCTCGAGTATCTCTGGTTCCAACTCGACCAGAACATCGACGACTCCACCGTCAGCCGGACCATCAGGGACTCCCCCGCGCTGCCGAAGACGCTCTCGGAGCAGGCGCGCCGCTTCCTCGTGCCCGAGCCCTTCGACGGCGGGCACAAGATCACCCGGGTGCAGCTCGTCACCATGCGGGGGGCGCTGGCCCGGAAGAGCGACGTGCCGTACACCGTCAACGGCACCGAGATGAAGGTCACCCTGCCGGCGCCGCTCGCCAGCGGGGAGAAGGCGATGATCGAGATCGACTGGCACTTCATCGTCCCCGAGACCAGCCGCAACGGCCGAGGCGCCCGGGAGCTGGTGAAGGACGGCTGGCTGTACGAGATGGCGCAGTGGTTCCCCCGCGCCTCGGTGTACGACGACGTGAATGGCTGGCAGACCGACCAGTTCTATGGCCAGGGCGAGTTCTACCTCAACTTCGGCACCTATGACGTCGAGCTCACCGTGCCGCACGATCACATCGTGCAGGCCACGGGGGTGCTGCAGAACCCGCTGGTGGTGCTCACCGCCACCCAGCGGCAGCGGCTGGCGCAGGCGCTCACCTCCGAGACCCCGAAGTTCATCATCACCAAGGACGAGGTGATGACCCCGGCCACTCGGCCCGCCGGCACCGCGCCCATCACCTGGAAGTTCCACGCCGACAGCGTGCGCGACTTCGCCTGGGTCTCCTCCAAGACCCTGGTGTGGGACGCCGCCGGATTCCGCTATCGGCCGGGCGGGCGGGTGATCGAGCTGCACTCGCTCTATCCGCGCGACGCCATGCCGCTCTGGGACAGCGTCTCCACCAGGGCCATTGCGCAGACCATGCGCACCTATGGCCGGCTGGCCTTCGAGTTCCCCTATCCCAAGGCCTCCAACATCCACGGGCCGGTGTTCGGGATGGAGTACCCGATGATCGCCTTCTGCGGCGCCCGGCCGGCGGCCGACGGCAGCTACACCCCGCAGCTTGCTCATGCGCTGATCAGCGTGACCATCCACGAGGTGGGCCACAACTGGTTCCCGATGATCGTCGCCTCGGACGAGCGGAAGTGGACCTGGATGGACGAGGGGCTGAACAGCTTCCTGCAGTACTACGCCGAGCAGGACTGGGATCCGCAGTATCCGAGCAACCGCGGCCCGGCCAAAAACATCGTCCCCTACATGAAGGATGCGGACCAGGTCCCGATCATGACCGAGTCGGATTACATCCACCGCCAGTTCGGCAACAACGGCTACGGCAAGCCGGCCGCGGGGCTGGTGATGCTCAGGGAGCAGGTGGTCGGCCCCAAGCTGTTCGACGAGGCCTTCGGCGGGTACGCCAAACGCTGGGCCTTCAAGCACCCGCAGCCGGCCGACTTCTTCCGCTCGATGGACAACGGCTCGGGCGAGCTGCTCAACTGGTTCTGGCGGGGGTGGTTCTTCTCCACCTACGCCAACGACCAGGCGGTCACCGGCGTGGAGGCGCAGCCGGCGGAGTCGCTGGTCGGCAACACCGACCGGGGCAAGAACTACTATCGCATCACCGTGGAGAACAAGGGCGGGCTGCTGATGCCGGTGCAGATGGAGATCACCTTCGACGACGGCAGCAGCCAGAAGCTGAAGCTCGGCGCCGACGTCTGGCGCCGCAACGAGCTGACCTACATCTACGGCTTCTTCACCAACAAGACCGTCGCCAAGGTGGTCATCGATCCCGACGAGGTCTTCGCCGACGTGAATCGGGACAACAACGTCTGGACCAAGGGACCGGCGCCGACGTCATGACCCTGCGCCTAGTGGTCGGGTTAGCGTTGATAGTTCCGAGTTCCGAGTTCCGAGTCCCGAGTGAACTGCCCAGACGCGACCACTCGGAACTCGGAACTCGGTACTCGGTACTTCACGATACTCACGTGTCACACACGAGGATGGTGCTGGAGGGAAAGACTCTCGCCTGTCGGGTGCGGCTCTTCAAGGACGACCTGGAGCATGCCCTGCAGGCCAGCACCGGCAGGGCGGAGCTCAAGATCACCGACACCGATCGGGCCGACTCGGTCTTCGCGGCTACTTCGCGAGCGGGATGAAGCTGGTGGCGGATGGCCGGCCGGTGGTGCTGCATCTCACCGGCTCCGGCACCGAGCAGGACGAGGCCGCCCAGGAGGTCGTGTGGTACGTCCTCGAGGGCGGCCTGGAGCAGCCGGTGCGGAAGCTGACGGTGCTGGACGGGCTGCTGTTCGAGCGCTTCAAGGACCAGCAGAACATTCTATTGCTGCTTCGACTCCCCGAGGACCAGCGGCAGACCCTCTACTTCGTCGCCACCGATCCGCGCGAGCAGTCCCTGAACTTCTGATCCCTCACATCCCGCCCTCCCCGCCCTCCCGCCCTACTTCATCCACCTCGCCGCCTGGTAGTTCGCCGGATCGAAGAGCCCCTCCGGCAGCTTCACGTCGGCCCTGGGGTCGGCGTACTCCTCCTTCTGCAGCAGCTCGCCGTTCACGGTGAAGGTCACCTCGATGGCGATCCAGCCCTTGCCCAGCTTCTGGTAGCGGTTGAACTGGGTCTCCTCCACGCCCCCCTTGCCGTCCTTGGCCGGTTCGATCATCCGGACGAAGACCAGCCGTTCCTTGTCGACCCAGAACTGCGCGGTGGTGGTGTCGCCGGCCGCGGCGCCGACCACATAGGCCGGGCGGCCCTGCCACTTCTCCTCGTGAAGCTTCGACAGATCGAAGTTCAGGGCCTTGAGCTTCCCGATTGTCGTCTCCGGCGCATCGGCGTAGACATCGAAGCCGAGCACCATGAGCGGGTGCACGAAGGGGCGGCTGATCTTGAGCTTGCCGTTGGCGATGCGGTAGACCGAGTCCATCCGGAAGTAGAGGGTGTTGGCGCTGTCGAGCGGTGCGATGTCGATCCGGAGCATTCCCGGGATGCGGGCCGCCTCGTACCAGGTCTCGGTGCGGGGCGTCGGCTTGGCCAGGGTGGTCGTCTGCACGAAGGTCAGGGTCTGGTACCACTTCCCCTGGTAGCGGTCGTGCATGGCCCGGATGAGGGCCTCGCCGTCGGAGGGTGCGGAGCGGGTGAGGGGGGCGCCGCCGGGGGCGGCGAGGATGAGCGCGGCGGCGACCAGCGACCGGACGGGCACGGGACCTCCAGAGGGCAGGGGGGAGCGAAGCGATGGGGCTCCTACGCCATGGGGGCGGGGCGGGTTTCGTCACTCGGCGGTGCCGCGCTATCTTCCGGAGCGTCGCCGCATGCCACGTCGTGAGCCAGGTCCTTCCAGCGCCCGTAGCTCAGATGGATAGAGCAACAGCCTTCTAAGCTGTGGGTCGGTGGTTCGAGTCCACCCGGGCGCGCTCAGCCACAACAGCTGCTGGTACCAGGCCGCTCCGTACGGGCGCCTTCTCCTTATAGGCCGAGAACCTCCGGGGGAGGTGGTATGAGTGAACGTTTCGGCATTCCCGATCACGCCCCGCAGCATGCCCCCGACCACGCGCCGCATAACCCCACGCCCTCAAGCTCCCTCGGCGGCATGGGAGGCTGGGACGCGCCGGCATACGGTGCCCCTTCTCATGGGGCCCCTGCTGCCGGCGCCCCCGGGTACGCCGGCGGGTGGAGTGGCCCGATCGGGCCATACGTCCGGCCGAAGCGCTCGGTGATTCTTGCCGTTCTACTCGCAACGGTCCTGGGTCCGCTCGGCCTCTTCTATGTGAACTTCCTGAGCGGCGTGACGGCACTGATCATTGTCCCGCCCCTGGTGCGGAGGATTGCGTTCATGATTGCGGTGGCCTCTCACGGTGGCTTGCCCATGGTGTACAGGGTGGCAGTGCCGGTCCTCTGGTGCATTGCCATTCCCTGGTCGATCATCGGCGTGAAGATCAGGAACGGGCGGATCGATCGGACCGCCGCGACCCGCGGCTGAAGCCGCGGCTCGGCTGGAGCGGTCGCTGAAGCGACCCCTGCCTCGGCGGAGCGTTCACGGACCATCTCTGGGCCACCCAGCGATCGCCTGATCCGGGTGCCGTAGAGCCTGTCGCAGGACATAGTTTCCGACATCCGGCACCACGCGGGGACTCACCGACTCGAGATTGTAACCCTTGGCCCAGCGGAGCGCCCGGTGTTCTCCCGCGTGGCCATCGCGGTTGGCCAGCAGCGCACTCCCTCCCTTGAGCCGCTGCACCAGTCGGGCGATATCGGTCGCCGGGTCCAGCCGGAGGAGCAGGTGCACGTGCGTCGTGACCATGCCCAGGGCGAGCAGGGTGGCCCTCTCCTTGGCGGCGATGGCGGGGAGAAATCCGGAAAGAAAGCGGGCCAGGGCAGCCGTGATCAGCGGCGCACGGTCCCGGGTGGTCCAGGTGAGATGCACGTAGAGCCGATGGCGCATGGCCGCACGGTACCCGGCGGTGGCGGAGGCGTTGCCATCCAATCGACGCGGGGTGGGCCAGTTTACTGGCCCGAGCCGAGCCGCGGCTTCAGCCGCGGGCTCGCGTGGCCGTGCAGAGAAGGACTTCCTCGTGCGCTCGTCGCTTCAGCGACAGGGCCGAGCCCTGAAGGACTTCCTCGCGTCCGGGTCGTGCTGTCGCGCTCCCAAGGGCCACTCGGTAGCCGCCCTCCCGCCGCAGGAACGGGAGCACGTAACGCATCACCCAGGGTGCCGTATTGGCCAGCCGGCGTCCGCCGCTCCCGCCCACCGCGTTCCGGTCCATCTCACAGCGCCGGCGTCGAGTGTTCCGTCACGGCCGGCGTGGTGCCACCCACCGGCTTCGACTCGGCGCTCTTGCCCCGGCCCCGCACGATCAGCGTGCTCGCACTCTCCCACGCCGCCAGCTTCTCGGCGTCATTCGCGAACCGGAACCGGTTGAGACCGTCCATCACATTCACCACCTGCTGCAGCTCCTGCACCACCGCCTCCAGCTCGGCCCCGGCCCCCACATGCGCCCGGCGACCCTCCCCGGCCTGCTGCGTCGCCGCGTCCAGCTCCTGGATGCCCTGCGTCAGGCCCGCGAGCAGTGGCTCCGCGAGGCCATGCCGCACCAGCAGCTCCTTGTGCGACTGGGCATCGTCCCCCATCGCACCGACCGCAGTCCGAAAGGCGCGATAGCTGCCGTCACTCTGCGGCAGACGGAACTTGCGGGCCAGCTCCGGTACTTCCTTCGAGGCGGCCACGGCTGCCTGATGCACGTGGTCCAGGATCGGGGGAAGCACGACGCCCTTGATCTCCTTCCGGCGACTGGTCGCCGCCCGCTCCGCGTTCAGCCCCGCCCGCTGCTGCCTGGCGAGCTCCTCGGCGCGGGCCATTCCTGTCTCCAGACCTGCCTGCGCGGTGGCGAATCCCGCGCTCGGATCCGGGTTGGCCCGAATGAAGCCCAGGACCGCCGCGATCCGCTCCAGCTTGCGCCGAATACCGTCGTTCATACGACTCTCCTTCCCAACTAAATGTGTGGAGTCGGCGGCGGGGGCGCCGCTCCGCTGCTGCAATCGAGATGGTGCACCGCGCCGCCCCGGCCATGCGCGATCGGCGGGGGCAAGGGCAATGGGGGTGCCAGAGGCCGAGGGGTCGACGGGACGTGCGCCGAAGGGCTGACGGGGCGGCTGCCGACGCACCGCGTGCGAGGCGCATGATTATGCAGGTAAGGTGAAGCCGGATGGAAAGTTGCCTAACGCACCCATGAGTGATCCGCGGTGTCCCTACCGCGCCGCGGCACTTGTCTGGAGCAGTGCGCGGGAGATGCCGCGATCGGGCGCGTGTTCCCGAACCGGGACACTGTTCCGCGGAAGTGTCCTCTTTGGGGACAGGGGGCGGACGGGCGGTAGGGCGGGAGGGCGGGAAGGCGGCGACCGAGCGCCCCTTGGGAGCGCGACAGCGCGACCCGGGTGCGAGGAAGCGGCGGGAAGGCAGTGCGCCTGTCCCCGTTTGCGCGAGACATCAGGTTTCATCCTCGCCCGACTTGCTCCCTCGCGCGCGCCGGCAGGAGCCGTGCACGCGCGGGCAGGTCCCTTGCGTGCACCGGCAGCTCCCTCGCGCAGCCGATCAGGGCCCTCGCGCGCACCGGCAGGACCCTCGCGCACACCGGCAGGTCGCTTGCGCGCACCGGCAGCTCCCTTGCGCGCACCGGCAGGGCCCTCGCGCACACCGGCAGGGCCCGTGCGTGCGCCGGCAGATCCCTCGCGCGCACCGGCAGGTCCCGTGCACGCGCCGGCAGGTCCCTCGCGCGGCCGGGCAGCTCCCTTGCGCGCACCGGCAGGTCGCTTGCGCGCGCCGGCAGCTGCCTCGCGCGCGCCGGCAGGTCCCTTGCGCGCACCGGCAGGTCGCTTGCGCGCACCGGCAGGTCCCTCGCACGGATGGTCAGCTCCCGTGCGCGCAGCGGTAGGTCCCGTGCGGGCTCCGGCGGGACCCTTGCGTGGCCGGGCAGGTCCCAGGGCGGACGGATCGGGTCCCCCGCGCGGCAGACACGGGCTAGTTGACGGTCCGTAGCCGCGATCCGGACGATCTCCGCGGAACTCAAGCAATACTATGCCGGGGGCGGGATTCGGGCAGACACCCTCACCCAGCCGGTCGTCCAGCTCTACCTCACCGACACGACCTCGACCCGATTTGGCGCCGGCTGGCAGCTCGCCGAGCTCGGTCGACTGGTGCTGGGGCAGAACTGGCAGGGGGTCGCTGCGGCAATCTGGGTCAGCGGTGATGGCTCGTACACCATTTACACGAAGCCTGCATCCACCTGGGTGGCGCCGCCGGGGGAGACCGCACAACTGGTCCAGCTCACCGGCAGCATCAACGCCGACAGCGCCTCCTACCTGCTCAAGATGGACAACGGTGCGATCGTCGGCTTTCGGGCCGATGGCTGGCAGGCGTGGACCCAGGACCTGATCGGCAATCGCACCAACTACAGCTATTCCACCCTCGGCACCGGCGCCAAACGACTACTCAAGATCAAGGATCCGACCGGAGTCGCGTTCGAGTTCGCGTACGGATCGAGTGGCAACGCGTTGGCCAAGGTGACCAGCATCCGGGTGCGGGCCAATGGTGCTGGGTCGACCCGACTGGTCGATTCCCTGACCTATGATTCGAACGGCCGGCTTGGCGCATCATGGGCCGCCGTGAACGGGACACCGGCCGGAGCCAGGGACACCACCACATTTGCCTACAACGGCACCACGACCTTCGGGGCCTACCTGACGAGCATCACCGATCCCCGAAGCACTGCCCCCCTTCCGGTGATCACCACGTTCACCTACGACAACGCCCTGTTCAGCCCGTCGTCGGTAATCCTGCCGCCGAATGGCCAGTTGCGCACTGACACCCTGTACTTCCGGGACCCGCTCAGGCGGGTGTCGCCGCGGGTCGGCTACGGCCGATCCACCACCCCTTCGACGCTGCAACCAGCGGATCGGCTCATCACACCCAATCAGATGCTCGGGACGTCGGTCAACGGCGATGCCCGGCCGACCGATTTCACCATCGACAAGTTCCTGGCGACCACCTGGGTCCGCCGTATCGCCCCCACTCCGGTCTGGCTCACGATCGTGACTCAGGATGACTTTGGTGGCGACGACATCCGACGGATCGAACGGGACACGCTAGGCCGGGTGACGAAGATCGTCCAGGGGTGGCGGGCCAGCGATCAGCCCGACTCGGTGCTCTACCACTACGACGCGAAGAACCGGCTCGATCGCATGATCCGGCCCACCAAGGCCTACTATCCAAATGCGCCGGTCAGCCTGGACACTTTCAATTTCACCTTCGACTCGGTGAGCGTCGCGACGACGGGGGGCTGGTGCAACCGGATGCTCCGGTCGACCGACGCGATGGGAGGGGTGGATACCGTCGCCTTCGGGGCGGGAACTGGTCCGGCGCAGTGTCTGCCGGTCAAAGTGAAGGATGCCTCAAAGGACTCGACGCTCTTCCGCTACGGTCCGCTGACGGTGGGGAACGCCGCCGGTGCACGGCCGGTCAGCACGACCGACCCAGTCGGCCTGGTGGACAGCGTCGTCTACCATGCGGGGACATGGAACACCCAGAAGGTCATCCGTTCGGTCGACACGGCGACGACCACGATGTTCTACAACGGCTACGGCTGGGTAGACTCGATCGTGGATCCGGTGGGGGCCCGGACCAGGTTCATCCGCGACTCCCTGGGACGGGTCACCCACCAGAAGACCGGTACCGGGAGTTTCGCCCCGGTGACCCGTACCACCTACCTGCCCGGCGGGCTCACCAAGCAGGTCGAGGTCTATGCCTCTGAGGCGGAGGACCTCACCACGCCACAGGGCACCATCCAGGTCACCAAGACCTTCTATAGCCGGCTCGGTGAAGTGGATTCGGTGCTGTATCCGGGTACCCGCCCCACCTCCCGACGGGTCTGGAATAGGGGCAAGGGCCCCTACAGCTCGCTCACCCGCGAGTATCCCGGCAATGGCGGCATGATCGCCAAGGTCCTCGACTGGCAAGGGAGGCCGGAGGCCGTCAGTTACACGCCGGTGAAACCCTCGCTCTCCTGGGATGGAGAAGGGTATTTCGGCGACAGCTACTCCCAGAGCCGCTGGAACCTGGCCGTGCTCAGCGACGCCCAGATGAGCACGGGCCAGAACTACAACTACACCTACGACAACAAGGGAGAGGTGACCTGGGTCGCACACAACGACGCCATCTTCCCCGGCGGCGTCGGTAACGTCAGCACCCGGAGCATGATCTACTCGGCGACGGGGCAGGTGATCAGCGACTCGCAATCGTTTGCGGATGGCGTGTCCATCAAGCGCACCCACCAGTACAACCGCCGAGGCCAGCGGATCCTCTCGATCGAGACGGTACGGGCCCAGGCTGGGCACACCCTGGTAGGCAAGCCGATGGCCAGGACCACCTTCGTCTACGACAGCACCCGCGGCGGCCTGCTGACGCAGGTCAGGGCGGAGACCGGCGACTCCCTCCCGAACATGGTGGAGTTCGCGCGGGCGGACTACACCTACGGGGCCGGCAACCGCCTCGTCACGCGGGCGGTGATCCTCGATTCGACGGGGAATTCACCCAATCGGGTCACCACGACGTATAGCTACGACAACAAGGGCCAGGTCGACTCGCTCCGGGTGTTCAACTACACCACCAATCCGAACGATTCCTCCGCCTGGTATCGGGAGCGGCTCCATGTCTACAACAAGGCCGGGGAACTGCTCTTCTACAAGCAGCGTTCGATGGCGGCGGGGGGCAATGGTGACATCACTCTGACTTATGCCACAGACGGGACCCGGCGGCTCAGCGGCCAGGCCAGCTCGGCGGGAACTTCCTCCAGTTGGAACTATGACGTGTTCGGCAATCAGATCCGGGTCCTCGGCCAACCCGATTGCGCCACCAACGACACCTCGACCTTCGGCCCGGACAACCGGCTGCTCTCCAGGCGCCAGCCCTTCTGCCAGAACTATCACTGGTACTGGAGCGACCACACCGGGAACCGGATCGGTGCCACGGATTCCGTGGCAGGCGTCGGCGCGGTGAACACTCGCATGTCGTACACTGCTGCCAATCAGCTCGCCTGGTCGTTCACCAACTCGCTGGGCTACACGATTCCCGGGAAGTACGACATCGACTGGAACTGGTACGGCGCGGACGGGATGCGGGAGATCACCGAGGTTCAAACCACCTTCAATCCGAACGCCTATCTGGTGGCGGTGCCGGGGAGCGGGATCCGTACCTATTACTCCTATGACGGAAGCGACGTCGCACTCACGTTGTCCCGGAATACTGGCACGACCATCTTCGAGATCAGGCACCGGTTCCTGAACGGCGGCCTTGACCACCAGATTGCGGTGAGGTACGGGAACGGCACGAGTCTGGCATTGATCGCCGACCGCCAGGGATCGACTATCGGGGCGGTGCGTGCCGACGGCCTGGCGGCGACAGATGTCATCGGATACTCCCTGACGGCGTTCGGATCGGCCTACCAGTCGGTCACCCCCGGCACCTCGAGCACCGAAACGGGGTTCACCGGCGCCAGCACTCCGACCGCGGCGCCGGGTGGACTTACCTACCTCAGAAATCGTTGGTATGATCCACAGACGGGGAGGTTCCTCACCCAGGATCCGATCGGCCTGGCGGGCGGCGTCAATCTGTATGCGTATGCGGGGAACAACCCGATCGGTTTTAGTGACCCATTTGGGCTTTGTACTGCGGAGGACAAGAAGGCTGGCAACTGCACGCAATCAGGTGTTGGCTCTGGAGAGATAACTGGTTGGACTCGTGAGCGGGTTGTCGCGAAGGCAGAGAGCAATGCGAATCTGGTCATCGCTGGCTTCTCAGCACTGCAGGCGGGGTGGGGCGCGCTACGATATGGAGTTGCCCGCCTCGCGAGCGTGTCGACGCCGTATGGGGCAGCGGTACAGGAGGGCTCGGCTGCAGCACAAGGACTCCGCGCCGAGGTAGCAGGAGGCCGGCAAATATATCGAGGCGGGAACTTCGGATCGTCCACCGCAGCCGAAGGCCAGAGTCTGGTCGGCCGAGAGCCCGCTCGGGGCTGGTTACGCCGGCCGGGTCGGGGCCGCCACGCTTGGGCAAGGCACCCCGCAATTCATGCTTGGAGGCACGGTAGCCGCGGACGCAAGCTTTGCTGACTTAGGACCGCCCCGGCAGTCGGTGCGAATGCCGGCGGTGCCTTGGAGATCGTGGTCCCATCGGGTGGTGTCAGAATAGACTTCTTCCCTGGCCACGTCCCATGAGAATCGTACCCCTACAGACGGTGCAGGACGCCGTCGGCAGAAGTCGAAGAGCTGCAGCATGCTTGAGGGGCGTGGGGAGCTAAGCCGAGGGTCCGCCTCTGCAAGGCCGAAGCGGCATTTATGCGTTCCAGCGAAGCTCAGATCGGAATGCCGAAGTCCTTGCCGAACGAGAGGGCGAACAAGGGCGACAATCAAGTCGAAACGCGGCGAGCTGAAGCGGCTTGTCGCTCGACGAAGAGGCGACAAATGAACTTGGGGAAAGGTCTGCCGCAACGTCAGCAGATGTAGAGAGGCGCCCTTCGTGGGACGCCCTTCTTCGATGCATCGGCCGGACCGGTATCGAGCTGGCAGCGCGGGCCTTCGAGCGGGGCCCGCCGTCCGCTGACGGGGATCGGCGAGCGCGTCGAGGAGCTGAGGACGGTGCGCGAGACGGCGGCGGCAAGGTGGTCAATCTTCTTAGCCGCTTCAGAAGCCGTAAAATGGTGACGGCTTGTCGGTGCACGGGCTTCCAGCCGAGCAGCTGGTCGCTGGTCGCGCTGAGGGTGCGCGCCACGTTCGAGAACGCCTGGCTGAAGCCACGGCCGGCCGGGTCAGTGAACTGACCTGACCCGCGTCATCGGATGGCTCCGGCTCCGGTCCCATTGGGAGTGGTGGGGTCATCGCAGGTCGGTCCCCTCACGTTGCTTCAGCGACAGGCCCAGCCGTCGCTCCAGCGATGAGCCGCAAGGGAGCGTCGAGAGCCGCTCAGGCAATCCGTAAGATCGCGCCCCAGGCCGAAGCTGCTCGGCCACAAGCCCGCCT